>NZ_WMBX01000004.1:0-873368 GCF_010994165.1 Pseudomonas nitroreducens
CTCGAATTCACGAGTGTTACTTGCGTTGCTGATAATCAGTCGATCATCAGTCTTACATCACAAGCACCCACACGAATTGCCTGATTCAACTTGTTAAAGAGCAGTTGGTTAAGGCTTTCGTCTCAACCGAGGCGCGCATTCTACGCTAACCTCATCTTTCGTCAAGCTTTATTTTTCGAAAATTTCTTTTCTACTCAATCGCTTGGGCTTCCGAGAAGTCAAACCTCTCATCAGCGGGAGGCGCATTCTACAGCGATCAAACTCACTGTCAAGCACCTCGGCGACCTTCTTTTCAGCTCGCTGCCGGAGCAGCTAATGAAGAGCGGCAAGTGAATCACCTACCTGATCACCACTCCCAACCTCTAATCTCTGTAAGTACTTGATTTTCAAGTTCTTTCAGCGCTTCGTCGCTGGGAGTGGTGCGCATTATAGGGAGTTTAAATTGGCCGTCAACGACTAATTTAAACTTTCTTCACTCAGCGACCAGGGAAACACGAGCGAAGGCCTTCTTGCCGGCCTGCAGCACGTGAGTAGCGCCGACCTTGAAGACAAAGCTGCGATCCACCACGTCGCCATCCACACGCACGCCACCAGAAGACAGCAGGTCGCGAGCGACGGCAGAGTTCTTCACCAGCCCTGCCTTATTAAGGACGGCACCGATGGGCAGGTCCTCTGCCGCCGCCACTTCCACTTCCGGCAGATCTTCCGGCAGCTCGCCTTCCTTAAGACGGTTACCAGCGGACTTGTGCGCCGAAGCAGCAGCTTCTTCGCCATGGAAGCGAGCGACGATCTCTTCGGCCAGCTTGATCTTGATGTCACGCGGGTTGGCGCCAGCCTCTACATCCTTGCGGAAACCATCGATCTCCTCCATGGAGCGGAAGCTGAGCAGCTCGAAGTAACGCCACATCAAGGTGTCGGGAATGGAGACCAGCTTGCTGTACATGACGCCCGGCGCTTCCTGGATACCGATGTAGTTGCCCAGGGACTTGGACATCTTCTTCACGCCATCCAGACCTTCAAGCAGCGGCATGGTCAGGATGCACTGCGGCTCCTGCTCATAGGCACGCTGGAGCTCGCGCCCCATCAGCAGGTTGAATTTCTGATCGGTGCCGCCGAGCTCGACGTCCGCCCGCAGCGCTACCGAGTCATAGCCCTGAACCAGCGGGTAAAGGAACTCGTGAATGGCGATGGACTGGTTGCTGGCATAGCGTTTGCTAAAATCATCGCGTTCCAGCATACGAGCAACGGTGTACTGGGAAGCCAGACGAATGAAATCAGCGGGGGAAAGCTGGTCCATCCAGGTGGAATTGAACGCCACCTCGGTCTTCGCGGGGTCGAGAATCTTGAAGACCTGGGCTTTGTACGTCTCGGCGTTGTCGAGAACCTGCTCGCGAGTGAGGGGTGGACGGGTAACACTCTTACCGCTCGGGTCACCGATCATCCCAGTGAAGTCGCCGATCAGGAAGATCACCTGATGGCCCAGCTCCTGGAATTGGCGCAGCTTATTAATAAGGACGGTATGCCCCAGGTGCAGGTCAGGAGCGGTCGGGTCGAAGCCGGCCTTGATACGCAGGGGCTGGCCGCGCTTGAGCTTTTCGATCAGCTCGGCCTCCACGAGAATTTCGTCTGCTCCGCGCTTGATCAGCGCCAGCTGCTCTTCGACCGACTTCATTGCAGTTTCCTGTACGTTGCGAATTGCGAAAGGGAACCAACGATACAAGAACAGGCACTAAAAACAAGTTTTGCCCAGCGCCAGAGGACAGGACGTCAGAAGCCCGACATCAGGGTTGCTTCAGAGGGAATTTGGTTATATTTTAGGCAGTTATTTCACATTCCAAAAACACCACTCACGCCATGACGCAATCCGATCAGAAAGCGCCGTACTACCCGAAGAGCCATCTGCTGGCCGCAAGCGGTGTAGCAGCGCTCCTCAGCCTGGCTCTGCTGGTGTTCCCCTCGGCCGAGGTCGAGGCGAAGAAGACCACGCTCAATCTCGAGCTGGAAAACGGCACCGAGCAGATTCTCCAGGAAAAAGACGACCTTCGACCCGCTCCGGTCACGGAAGACGGCAGCTCCTCCCCTTTCGCGCAGATAGAAGGGCAGCCCGACAACCAGAACAGCGCCGGAAAAGACGCAGAAAAGAAGAACGATCTCGCCGATTCGAACCAGCAACCCTCCCCCTCCGCTTCCGCAGAACCTGCGTGGAAAAGCGTGACCGTGGGCAAGGGCGACACTCTTTCCAACGTGTTCGCGAAGGCCGGCCTGCCGGCGAACGCCGTGCACGACATGCTTGCCGCCAACAAGGACGCCAAGCAGTTCACCCGTCTTGATGTCGGCCAGGACGTGGACTTCCTTATCGATTCCAAGGGCGAGTTGCAGGGCCTCAAGGTCAAGCGCAGCGATCTGGAGACCATCAGCCTGGCGAAATCTGCCAAGGGCTATGACTTCAAGCGCGACCTGGTCAAACCTTCAGTCCACGCCAACTATGCCCACGGCCGCATCGACAGCTCGCTGTTCGTCGCAGGCCGCAACGCCGGGCTGTCTCACGACCTGATCATGTCGATGGCCAACGTCCTGGGCTACGACATCGACTTCGCCCAGGATATTCGCCAGGGTGACGAGTTCGACGTGATCTACGAATCCCAGCAGGTGAAGGGCAAGCAGGTCGGCACCGGCAGTATCCTCGCGGTGCGCTTCGTCAACCGCGGCAAGGAATACACCGCGGTGCGCTACACCAACAAGCAGGGCAACACCAGCTACCTGCGCGCGGATGGCAGCAGCATGCGCAAGGCGTTCATCCGCACCCCGGTGGACTTCGCCCGTATCAGTTCGCGCTTCTCTATTGGGCGCTTCCATCCCATCCTGAACAAGATTCGAGCACACAAGGGCGTGGACTACGCAGCGCCGATCGGCACCCCGATCAAGGCGACCGGCGACGGCAAGATCCTCGAAGCCGGCCGCAAGGGTGGCTACGGCAACGCCGTGGTGATCCAGCACGGCCAGCGCTATCGCACCGTTTACGGCCACATGAGCCGCTTCGCCAAGGGCATCCGCTCCGGCGTGGCAGTGAAGCAGGGCCAGATTATCGGTTACGTCGGCATGACCGGGCTGGCCACCGGCCCGCACCTGCATTACGAGTTCCAGGTCAACGGCCAGCACGTCGATCCGCTGAGTGCCAAGCTGCCGACCGCCGACCCACTGACCGGTCCGGAGCGCAAGCGCTTCATGGCTCAGGCGCAACCGCTGATCGCGCGCATGGACCAGGAGAAGGCAACCTTCCTGGCCCTGAACAAGCGCTGATCGATGCCGCTCTATCTGGGGGTAATGTCCGGGACCAGTCTCGATGGACTGGACATCGCCCTGATCGAGCAAGGCGAGCAGACCACTCTGCTCGCCTCCCACTACCTTCCCATGCCTGCGGCGCTGCGTGCCGATCTCCTGGCACTCTGCTCTCCCGGCCCTGACGAAATCGCCCGCAGCGCTCTCGCGGAAAACCGCTGGGTGCGTCTCGCCGCACAAGGCATCAACGACCTCTTGGCTCGCGAGAATCTGGCCGCAAGCGCCGTTCGCGCGATTGGCAGCCACGGCCAGACCATTCGCCATGAACCGCACCAGGGCTTCACCGTGCAGATCGGCAACCCGGCGCTGCTCGCCGAGCTGAGCGGCATCGATGTGGTGGCCGACTTCCGTCGTCGTGACGTCGCCGCCGGCGGCCAGGGCGCACCGCTGGTGCCCGCTTTCCACCGCGCGCTGTTCGGCAGCGATGGCCGCGAGTGCGCCATCCTCAACGTGGGCGGCTTCAGCAACGTTTCGCTGCTGAGCCCCGGCGAACCGGTTCGCGGATTCGACTGCGGCCCCGGCAACGTGCTGCTGGATGCCTGGATTCAGGAGCAGCGCGGCGAAGCCTATGACCGTGACGGCGCCTGGGCTGCCAGCGGCAGCATCGATCAGGCGCTACTGCAGAAGATGCTGTCCGATGAGTTCTTTGCCGCGAAAGGCCCGAAGAGCACCGGACGCGAACGCTTCAACCTGAATTGGCTGAACGCGGTCCTGGCCAAGCACGACCCGGTCAAGGACGAAGATGTACAGGCGACCCTGCTGGAGCTGACCGCGCAAAGCATCGCCGCAGCGCTGCTGGAAGCGCAGCCCGGCTGCGAGGAAGTAGTGGTTTGCGGCGGGGGCGCCTTCAACGTCACGTTGATGCAGCGTCTGGCCGCCCATATGCCCGGCGCCAGCGTGATCAGCAGCATCGACCGCGGCGTGCCGCCAGAGTGGATGGAGGCCATGGCGTTCGCCTGGCTGGCCCACCGCTTCCTGGAGCGTGAGCCTGGCAACTGCCCGGAAGTCACGGCCGCACAAGGTCCTCGAATCCTCGGCGCGCTCTACCCCGCCTGAACCCATCCACAAACAAAAACGCCGCGCATCGGCGCGGCGTTTTCGCTTTTACGGCATCAGATCGAGAAGGACTGACCGCAGCCGCAGGTGGTCGCTGCGTTCGGGTTCTTGATGACGAACCGCGAACCTTCGAGACCTTCCTGGTAGTCCACTTCCGCACCGGCGAGATACTGGAAGCTCATCGGATCGACCACGAGGTTGACGCCGTCGCGCTCGACGATGGTGTCGTCCTCCGCGGTGTCTTCATCGAAGGTGAACCCGTACTGGAAGCCCGAACAGCCACCGCCCGTGACGAAAACCCGCAGCTTGAGGCGCGGATTGCCTTCTTCGTCGATCAGGTTCTTCACCTTGTTCGCAGCGCCTTGCGAGAACATCAGCGGAGTGGGGGTGAAGGTTTCGATGGTCATGGTGACAACTCTCCCGGCCGAAGCCGTACGTTACAACATTGCGGACTATTATCCGCTTACCCCAGAAAAACGGTCAACTAATCCGACTCATCCATTGGTCCAGATCAATCGACCGCCTTCCAGGGCAATCTTTCCTTACGGCAGCAGCGCGACGTTGGACAGGCCCAGGTGCTCGTCCAGACCGAAGAGGATGTTCATGTTCTGGATCGCCTGGCCGGACGCGCCCTTCACCAGGTTGTCGATGACCGACAGGATCACCACCAGGTCGCCGCCCTGGGGACGGTGCACCGCGATGCGGCAGACGTTGGCGCCACGCACGCTGCGGGTTTCCGGATGGCTGCCGGCGGGCATCACGTCGACGAACGGCTCATTGGCGTAACGCTCTTCATAGAGCTTCTGCAGATCGACACCACGGTCAGCGACGCGTGCGTAAAGCGTCGCATGGATGCCGCGGATCATCGGGGTCAGGTGCGGCACGAAGGTCAGGCCGACATCGCCCTTGGCCGCGCGACGCAGGCCCTGGCTGATTTCCGGCAAGTGCCGGTGACCTTTCACCGAGTACGCCATCATGCTTTCGCCGGCCTCGCAGAACAGCGAGCCGACCTTGGCGCCACGACCGGCGCCGCTGACACCGGACTTGCAGTCGGCGATCAGCTGGCTGGCGTCGGCCAGGCCGTTCTCCAGCAGCGGAATGAAGCCGAGTTGAGTGGCAGTCGGGTAGCAGCCGGGAACGGCGATCAGGCGTGCGGACTTGATGGCCTCACGATTCACTTCCGGCAAGCCGTAGACGGCCTCGGGCAGCAGCTCCGGCGCGCCGTGCGGCTGGCCGTACCACTTGGCCCACTCCTCGGCGTCCTGCAGGCGGAAGTCCGCGGACAGGTCGATCACCCGGGTACCGGTGGCCAGCAGTTCGCCGGCCAGCGCGTGGGCCACGCCATGGGGAGTAGCGAAGAACACCACGTCGCACTCGCCCAGACGTTTCACGTCCGGCACGCTGAAGGCCAGGCCGTCGTAGTGGCCTCGCAGGTTCGGGTACATGTCGGCGACTTTCACGCCCTCCTCGGAGCGCGAGGTGATCACCTCGACGCGCGCCTGGGGATGCTGTGCCAGCAGGCGCAGCAGTTCCACGCCCGTATAACCCGTACCGCCTACGATACCGACCTTGATCATCTGCCTGTCACTCCACCTATGGGGCCAAATTCAGGGGCAGTCATGATATGAGCCACCGCCCCCGCTGAACAGAGCGAATCCGCCTGAATTGAGGGTACGCGGCGCAAGAGTTTCCGCTTTCCGATCAGGGGCCTGATCGGCGCCTGGCGATACCGATTACCGCAGTCGAACGAACTTTCCCACACTGCAGGCGCCACAGGGATGACGGCATTGCACGGCGCCACTACTATCGGCTCAACCGTGATCCGAGGACGTCCCGATGCTTTACCTGTGGTTGAAAGCCTTTCACATCATTGCCGTAGTCTGCTGGTTCGCCGGCCTCTTCTATCTCCCGCGCCTGTTCGTCTACCACGCCATGAGCGAGGACGCCGCCAGCCGCGAACGCTTCTGCGTCATGGAGCGCAAGCTGTACCGCGGCATCATGGGCCCGTCGATGATCCTCACCATCGTCCTCGGTGCCTGGATGCTCTATCTCAACCCCGCCTGGCTGACCCAGGGCTGGATGCACGCCAAGCTCACGCTGGTGGTACTGCTGATCGGCTACCACCACGCCTGCGGCGCCATGCTCAAGCGCTTCGCGCGCGGCGAGAACGGGCGCAGCCATGTGTTCTACCGCTGGTTCAACGAAGTGCCGGTACTGTTCCTGATCGCCATCGTGATCCTGGTGGTCGTCAAACCCTTCTGACCCCGACAAGGAGACTGTCATGTCCCTGCCCGCCCTGCTCGACCGCCGCCTGCGCATTCCCCTGGTGGCGGCACCGATGTTCCTGGTCTCCACCCCGCAACTGGTGCTGGCGTGCTGCAAGAGCGGCATCGTCGGCAGTTTCCCCGCACTGAACCAGCGCGAGAGCAGCGGTTTCAAGGCCTGGCTGGAAGAGATCGAAGCCGGGCTGGCAGCCGACCCGCAGGCAGCGCCCTATGCGGTCAACCTGATCGTCCACAACACCAATCCGCGGCTGCAGGCCGACCTGAAACTGTGCGTCGAGCACAAGGTGCCCATCGTGATCACCAGCCTGGGCGCGGTGCGCGAGGTGGTCGACGCCGTGCACAGCTATGGCGGCCTGGTGTTCCATGACGTCACCACCCGTCGCCACGCCGAGAAGGCGGCGGAAGCTGGGGTCGACGGCTTGATCGCGGTGGCCGCCGGTGCCGGCGGCCATGCCGGTACCTGGAGCCCCTTCGCGCTGGTCGCGGAGATCCGCCAATTCTTCGACAAGACCCTGCTGCTGGCCGGCTGCATCAACCATGGCCACGAGATCCTTGCCGCCCAGGTGCTGGGCGCCGACCTCGCCTACCTCGGCACCCGCTTCATCGCCACCCGCGAAAGCGCGGCCTCGGAGGCCTACAAGCACATGCTGCTCGACGCCCGCGCCGCCGATATCATCCACACCCCTGCCGTTTCCGGCGTACCGGCCAGCTTCATGCGCCAGAGTCTGGAGGCTGCCGGCTTCGACATGCAGCGGTTGAATGACAAGGGCGCGCTCAACTACGGCGAGAAACTCAAGCCGGTGAGCGACGAGGCCAAGGCCTGGAAGACCGTGTGGTCCGCCGGCCAGGGCGTCGGCGATATCCGCGACCTGCCGGCCGTGGGCGAGCTGATCGCGCGCCTGGACCATGAATACCGCCAGGCCCTGACCCGCAGCGCCGGCCTGTCCAACCAACTGCTGGTCTGAGCTGCGGCACCGCTCACGAGATATCCGCCGAGGCCGCTTGTTGGCCTTCGGCGGCCCGATTACGCTGTAGCGATTCCAACATAGCCAGAAGACAAGGATGCCCCTATGGACCAATCCCGCTTCAAGATCGTGTTCGACGGCGCGCTGATGCCCCAGACGCCACTGGAGACCGCCAAGGAAAACCTCGCCCGCCTGTTCAAGAGCGATGCCGCGAAGATCGAAGCGCTGTTCAGCGGCCAGCCGGTCGTGCTCAAGCGCGACCTGTCCGGCGACGAGGCCGACAAGTACTTGCGCGCGCTCCATGGCGCTGGTGCCAACGCCCGCAAGGAAGCCGAAGGCGTCGCGGGCCTCAGCCTGGTGGAAACCGATGACCACCCCAGCGAAGCGACCCTGGCCGCCCGCGCGGCCGGTGAAGCGGCCAGCAACGAGCGGATGACCTGCCCCAAGTGCGGGCATGAGCAAGCCAGCGCCATCGAGTGCAGTGCCTGCGGCATCGTCATCGAGAAATACCTGGCGCGCCAGGCTGAGCTCGCAGCCAACCCGGCCCCCACCGCGGCGCCCCCCACTCCGAACACCGCAACATCGCCCTATGCGCCGCCCCAGGCACAGGTTGGCGACGACCTGCCAGAATTCGGCGAGCTGAAAGTCCGTAGCCTGTCCGGCCGAATCGGCCGCGTGCGCTACCTTGGCTGGTCAGCGGCACTGTCCTTCATCGTTTTCGGCGCCTACCTGGTCGCCAGCCTGCTGATGGCCGTTTCGCTGCCCCTGGGCGTAGCCGCCATTGCCGCGGTGGTCATTGCCGCCATGGTCTTCAGCGTGCCGATCGGCGTGCAGCGCCTGCATGACTTGGGCTGGTCCGGCTGGCTCTGGCTCGCGCTGCTGGTGCCTTTCGTCAACGTGGTCCTCAGCCTGCTGCTGCTGTTCATGCCCGGCGAGCAGTCCGCCAACCGCTTCGGTCCGCCGCCGCCGCCCAACAGCACCGGCGTCAAGGTCCTGGCCTTCTCCTGGCTGCTGTTCCCGGTGTTTGGCGGTATCCTCGCCGCCATCGCGATCCCGGCCTACCAAAGCTACATCGAGCGCGCCCAGGCTGCGCAGGCGCAGTCCCAGCAGGGCGACGCAGCTGCCGACCCGGCAGCCACCGCGGAGCCCTCCGACGGCGACTTCAGCAGTGGCGACACCGAAGGCGGCGACTCGGATCAGTAATGCAACAACCCGTGGCGGGCGTGGTCGAACGCCACCCCGCCACAGAGACTCCTGAATGCCTCGTTTTGCCCTCATCACCGGCGCCTCCAGCGGTATCGGCCTGGCCCTGGCCGAAGCCCTCGCACGTCGCGGCCAGGCGCTGATCCTGGTGGCGCGCAAGCGCGACGCGCTGGACAGCATCGCCTGCGAACTGTCCCAGCGTTTCGGGGTGGAGGTGCTATTCCGCGTCTGCGACCTCTCCGAACCGCTGCAGATATCCGGACTGCTCCACGAGTTGGAACAGAGCGGGCGGCAGATCGAACTGCTGGTGAACAACGCCGGTGTCGGCACCTCCGGCACCTTCATCGACCAGGACTGGTCCCGCGAGCAGGAACTGCTGGAGCTCAATGTGCTGGCTCTGGCGCGCCTGTGCCACGGCATCGGAGCGATGATGGAGCGCAGCGGCGGCGGGCGGATTCTCAACGTCGCCTCCATGGCGAGCCTCCTGCCCGGCCCCTGGATGAGCAGCTACTACGCCAGCAAGGCGTTCGTGCTGCACTTCTCCGAGGGATTGCGCGAGGAGCTCAAAAGCCGTGGCATCAAGGTTTCCGTGCTCTGCCCAGGCCCAACCCGCACGGCGTTCTACCGCAACGCCGACATGCGCCTGGGCAAGCTCGACAATGGCAAGCGGATCATGTCGCCCGAGGAAGTCGCCTTCCTCGCGGTGAAGGCACTGCGCCGCGCACCGGCGATCATCATCCCCGGCTGGCGCAACCGACTCTTCGCCTGCGCGGTGCGCCTGCTACCGCGCTGGGCCCTGCGCAAGCTGGCCGGCCGAGTCAATCGCCTGGCCCTGGCCGGCTAGCCAGGTTCAGTCCGCGCGCACCGTGCGGCCATCGGCCCACGCGCGCAGGGCTGCCAACTCCTCGGCCATCACCACCGACAGCGGCGCTGTGCGGCGGATTTCCTCCAGCAGCAACGCCTGGTCCACGGACTTCTGCCGAGCCTGCGCGGCATAGAACGCGCCGACGACTGCCTGCTCGATCTCCGCACCGGAGAATCCCTCGGTGGCAGCGGCCAGCTCGCCCAGTTCGAACTGGGCGGCGTCCAATTCACGACGCTGCAGATGGATGCGGAAGATATCCTGGCGTACCTCGTCGTCCGGCAGGTCGACGAAGAACAGCTCGTCGAAGCGCCCCTTGCGCACCAGTTCCGGCGGCAGGCGCTCGATGGCGTTGGCGGTGGCGACCATGAATACCGGCGCCTTGCGCTCGGCCATCCAGGTCAACAGCGTGGCCAGAACGCGCTGGCTGACGCCATTATCCTGATCTCCGGTAGCCACGCCTTTTTCGATTTCGTCCGCCCAGAGCACGCAGGGCGCCATGCTGTCCGCGAGGCGCAACGCCTCGCGCAGGTTACGCTCGGTCTCACCGAAGTACTTGTTGTAGAGGCTGCCGAAGTCCAGGCGCAGCAGTGGCAGGCCCCAAAGGCCGGCGATTGCCTTGGCCGCCAGGCTCTTGCCGCCACCCTGCACCCCCACCAGCAGCACGCCCTTGGGCAGGTCCTTGTCCTTGGCCTCGGTGAACGCGCTCTGCCGCTCGCCCAGCCAGCGCTTGAGGCTGGCCAGCCCGCCCACTTCAGCGAAACGCGCAGTATCGTGCTCGAAGCTGAGCACGCCATCGAGGTTGAGCAGCTCGAACTTGGTGCGGTTGAGCTCCGGCAGGTCTTCCTGGGTGATCGCCCCGTCATTGCAGATCACGCTGCGCGCCAGCAGCCGCGCCTCACCGTGAGTGAGTCCGCGAAGGTTCTTCACCACCTGGCGCAGCGTGCGGTTGTCCGTACGTACGCGCGCGCCCCGGTTACGCTCGCTCCAGCGGGTCGCTTCCTCGCGGACCAGCCCCACCAGTTCATCCTCGGACGGCAACGATAGGGCAAAGCGCGCCGCGAAGCGCTGAACCTCGGCGGGCAGCTTCAGTGCATGGGAAACCAGCACCACCGTGGGGCGGAAATTCCCCTCGGCCATGGCGATCTCCTTGAGCAGGCGCACGGCACGCGGGTTGTCCGCCAGATAGGGATGCAGATCGCAGAGCACATAGAGGTTCGGCTGCGGATCGGCCTTGATCAGCCGCAGGGCATTCTCCGCCTCACGGCTGTCGTCCTCGCCCAAGGGCTCGCCGCCGAACCCCAGGCGCTGCAAGCCTTCGGTCGCCGACCAGAATTGCAAGTTGAGCCCGCGCCGTACCGCCAGGCCGGTCAGGGTTTCCAGGACCCTGGGCTCGTCCCAGGATTCGATCACGATCAGTTTGACCCTGGAGTCGAGCACCAGGCCCAGGTCATGGATATCGTTCTGCACGCTCGCTCCTTGCGCTGGCCGGCCCGGAACTGGGCGCGGCGGTCGACGGCCGCTAAACTGCTGCTCCTGCCCATATGACTGGAGGTGCATTTCGTGGACTGTCTGTTCTGCAAGATCGTCGCCGGGGAAATTCCCGCGCGCAAGCTCTATGAGGATGACCAGGTCATCGCCTTCCACGACATCGGCCCGCAGGCGCCCGTGCATTTCCTGGTGATCCCGAAAAAGCACGTCTCCACCCTCAATGACCTGACCGAGGCAGACAAGCCGTTGGCCGGGCACATCCTTTTCACCGCCCAGCGGCTGGCAAAGGAGCAGGGTTGCGACGAGGGCTTCCGCGTGGTGATGAACTGCAACGACCTGGGCGGCCAGACCGTGCACCACATCCACATGCATGTGCTGGGTCAGCGCCAGATGCACTGGCCGCCGGGTTGATCGGCGCCCCGTCGATAAAAGGAAGCTGCGCGCACCTCGGCAAGACCTGTCATCCGCCATCCGGTAAACTGCCGGGCGAATGTTCCTACTCGGAGGTGCGCCATGTCCGCCGACCGTCACTACTCTCCCGCCGACCGCTTCCTGCTGCAGGCCGATGCTGCACTGCGCACCCTGCTGCCGTTCAGCGGTCATCCGGGGCGCCCGTCCCCTGCCATCGTCCAGCCCGACGCCGAGCTCAGCGAGACTGATGCCCGCCACGTGGCCGGTCTGATGCGCATCAACCACACCGGCGAAGTCTGCGCCCAGGCGCTGTACCAGGGCCAGGCGCTGACCGCCAAGCTGCCGAAGGTACGCAAGGCCATGGAGGAAGCGGCCGACGAAGAGGTCGACCATCTTGCCTGGTGTGAGCAGCGCATCCGTGAACTGGGCAGTCGTCCGAGTGTGCTCAACCCGCTCTTCTACGGGCTGTCCTTCGGCGTCGGCGCCGCCGCCGGGCTGATCAGCGACCGCGTCAGCCTGGGCTTCGTCGCCGCCACCGAAGACCAGGTGTGCAAGCATCTGGACGAACACCTGGCGGAAATCCCCGCCGAGGACCAGAAGTCCCGCGCCATCCTCGAGCAGATGCGCGAGGACGAGGAGCACCACGCCACCAGCGCCATCGAGGCTGGCGGCCTGCGCTTCCCGGCGCCGGTGAAGTTCGGCATGACGCTGTTGTCCAAGGTGATGACCAAGTCCACCTACCGGATCTGATCCGGCCGGCAACGAAAAAAGGGGCGCCCAGTGGGCGCCCCTTTTTCGTTTCTACTATCGAGCGTTACGAGCGCAGGGGAGACAAGGCGGAAAATCGGGATGAAAGCGGAGTCTGCTTGAGCAAATGAGCATTTCAGCCCGGCCTTTCGATGCCGTATCTCCCAGCGCAGTAGCTCGGTCAGCGCGGCATGTTGCGCGCGTAGAAGATCTCCAGCATCTCGTGCCGGACACGCTCTTCCACCTGCTTGCGCTGCTCGGGCGAGAGATTGCTCGTGGCATCACCGAACAGGTAGTTGTCCAGGTCGAACTCCTTGAGCAGCATCTTGGTGTGGAACAGGTTCTCCTGGTACACGTTCACGTCGGTCATCTGATAGGCCTCGTACGTGTCGTCGGAGAGGTAGTTCTGGATCGAGTTGATCTCGTGGTCGATGAAGTGCTTCCGGCCTTCC
Source organism: Pseudomonas nitroreducens (assembly GCF_010994165.1). Taxonomy (NCBI): domain Bacteria; kingdom Pseudomonadati; phylum Pseudomonadota; class Gammaproteobacteria; order Pseudomonadales; family Pseudomonadaceae; genus Pseudomonas; species Pseudomonas nitroreducens. The sequence goes on from NZ_WMBX01000004.1 coordinate 12,812, forward strand.
ACGTCACGGGTGAAACCGCGCACGCGGTAATCCACGGTGACGATGTCCGAGTCGAACTGGTGGATGAGGTAGTTGAGCGCCTTGAGCGGCGAGATGACGCCGCAGGTCGACACATCGATATCCACACGGAAGGTCGCGATGCCTTCCACCGGATGAATCTCCGGATAGGTGTGCACGGTGATATGGCTCTTGTCGAGGTGCGCCAGGATGGTTTCCGGTAGCGGCCCCGGGGATTCCTCGATCTGGCTGTCGGTCGGGGTGACCGGCTGCTCGGAGATCAGGATGGTTACGCTGGCGCCTTGCGGATCGTAATCCTGACGGGCGATGTTCAGGATGTTTGCGCCAATGATGTCGACAACATCGGTGAGGATCTGCGTGAGACGCTCGGCATCGTACTCTTCGTCGATGTACTGCACGTAGGCCTGCTGGTCTTCAGGCGTCTCGGCGTAGCAGATGTCATAGATGTTGAAGCTCAAGGTCTTCGTCAGGTTGTTGAACCCGTGGAGCTTGAGTTTGCTTTTCACCGTGGGAGAACTCTCATCAAATGCGGCTCTGCCGCGTGGTTGAGCATGCCCGTCAGATGCGTACGGCGCACCTGCGTAGGACGGTTTACACCTCTTCGCGATGGCGATTGTGGTTTCTGGTTTCGGGCGGAAGGCCCTGAAAAAAGGTGGCGCATTATGCAGAGGTCAGGCGACCTCTGCCAGATTTTGCGCACCCTTGATGATGAAAGGATGAAGGAAGCTGTCAGCCCAGTTCCACGATCTCGTAATCGTGGGTGATCTCCACGCCGGCGCGGCCGAGCATGATCGAGGCGGAGCAGTATTTCTCGGCCGACAGTTCGACCGCACGCTTGACCTGCGCTTCCTTCAGACCACGGCCCTTGACCACGAAATGCACGTGGATCTTGGTGAACACCTTCGGGTCTTCGTCGGCGCGCTCGGCTTCGAGGAAGGCCTCACAGCTCTCCACCGGCTGACGGCCTTTCTTCAGGATGCTGACCACATCGAAGTTGGTGCAGCCACCGAGGCCGAGCAGCAGCATTTCCATCGGACGCACACCCAGGTTGCGGCCGCCGGCGTCCGGCGGGCCGTCCATTACCACCACGTGGCCGCTGCCGGATTCACCGAGGAACATGGCCTCGCCCGCCCACTGGATTCGCGCTTTCATTGCAAAGAACTCCGCCGGAAAAAAGGGGCGTTAGCTTAACACAGCCCTCTAGCACGCCCACCGGGGCCTGCGGCTGTTACCCAGGTCTCATTTCCACACGGCGAGTATGCATTTATCACTTAAGCTGGCGCCGGTTTACTGGCACACTCTAGGAAATTGCCCGCACGAATGTTCCAGCTTTCCGATTGTTGGTAACACGTCGTCTGTTAAGCTCTTGCGGATTTACGTACGCGCAAGAATGCTCAGCAAGGCAATCTGCCGCCCTGCGGATCGAGGGGGATCGAGCCAGGGACGCACGGCACTACAGCTGGTCATAAAAAATCATTAGCGCCTGTTGTGCAAAGGCCACTCTTTATTCTTTCCGGGACTCGGGCATGGTAGCTATTACCCTCACACCCAAAATCAAGAACCTCGACAAGTTGCTCGCGCATTGTCATCGCCGCCGCTTCACCGCCAAGAGCACCATCATCTACGCCGGGGACCGCTGCGAGAGCCTGTTCTTCATCATCAAAGGGTCGGTCACTGTCCTGATCGAGGACGACGATGGCCGCGAGATGATCATCGGGTACCTCAACACCGGCGATTTCTTCGGGGAGATGGGGCTCTTCGAGAAGGAAGGCAGCACCGGCCAGGAGCGTAGCGCCTGGATCCGCGCCAAGACCGAATGCGAAGTCGCCGAGATCAGCTACGCGAAATTCCGCGAACTGAGCCAGCAGGATCCGGAGATTCTCTTCACCCTGGGCAGCCAGATGGCCGATCGCCTGCGCAAGACCACGCGCAAGGTCGGCGACCTGGCCTTCCTCGATGTCACCGGCCGCGTCGCCCGCACCCTGCTGGACCTGTGCCAGCAGCCCGACGCCATGACCCACCCGGACGGCATGCAGATCAAGATCACCCGCCAGGAGATCGGCCGCATCGTCGGCTGCTCCCGCGAGATGGTCGGCCGCGTGCTCAAGAGCCTGGAGGAACAGGGCCTGGTGCATGTGAAAGGCAAGACCATGGTGGTCTTCGGCACCCGCTGAAGCATCCCCAGAACGCAAAAAAGCCGGCAATCGCCGGCTTTTTTGTTGTCCTGACTCTATAGGAGCTGTCAGTCCGGATCGGCGCCCAGCTTGACCTTGCTGCGCTCGGGGAAGAACAGGCGCTTGAGCTCGGTGCCCGGCTCGTCGGCACGCATGAAGGCTTCGCCGACCAGGAAGCCGAACACGTCGCTGACTTCCATCAGCTCCACATCGGCGCGGTTGAGGATGCCGCTTTCGGTGATCACCATGCGCTCGCGCGGGATTTCCGGCAGCAGGTCCAGAGTGGTCTCCAGGCTGACTTCGAATGTGTGCAGGTTGCGGTTGTTGATGCCGACCAACGGAGTGTCCAGGGTCTTCAGCGCGCGCTCCAGTTCCGGGGCGTCGTGCACTTCCACCAGCACGTCGAGGCCGACGTCCTTGGCCACCGAAGCCAGCTCGGCCATGCGCACGTCATCCAGCGCCGAGACGATCAGCAGGATGCAGTCGGCGCCGATGGCGCGGGCTTCCACCACCTGATACGGGTCGATCAGGAAGTCCTTGCGGATCACCGGCAGCGTGCAGGCCGCGCGGGCTTCCTTGAGGTAGGCGTCGCTGCCGAGGAAGAAATCGATGTCGGTCAGCACGGAGAGGCAGGCGGCGCCGCCCTCCTCGTAACTGCGGGCAATGTCGGCGGGGTCGAAGTTCTCGCGCAGGATACCCTTGCTCGGGGAAGCCTTCTTCACCTCGGCGATCACCGCCGGCTCACGGCGCTTGGCACGCTCCAGCAGGGCATTGGCGAAACCACGCGGGGCATCCGCGGCACGCGCCAGTTGCTCCAGCTCGGCGATGCTCACACGACTGCGGCGGTCGGCGACTTCTTCGGCCTTGCGGGCCAGGATCTTCTGCAGAACCGTCGGCACACTCACTGTGCGTTCTCCTCTCGGTAAACGGCGGTGAAGGCCGCCAGCTCTTCCATCTTCTCCCGCGCCAGCCCCGTGTGCAGGGCGTCGTGGGCCAATTGCATGCCTTCGTGCAGGCTGGTGGCCAGGTCCGCCGCATAGAGCGCGGCGCCGGCGTTGAGCACGATCAGCTCGGCGGCCTTCTGCCCGGCCTCGGTCTTGCGCCGGCCAAGGGCATCACGGATCAGCTCCAGCGACTGCTGCGGGCTGTCCACGGTCAGGCCGATCAGGCTCTGGCTCTTGATGCCGAAGTCTTCCGGCTGCACTTCGTACTCGGTGACCACGCCGTCCTTCAGTTCGGCCACATGGGTCGGTGCGGCGAGGCTGAACTCGTCCAGGCCATCGCGCGAATGCACCACCAGGATGTGCTCGCTGCCCAGGCGCTTGAGCACCTCGGCCAACGGACGGCACAGCGCCTGGCTGAACACGCCGACCACCTGGTGTTTCACACCGGCCGGGTTGGTCAGCGGGCCGAGCATGTTGAACAGGGTACGCAGGCCCAGCTCGCGGCGCGGGCCAGCAGCATGCTTCATGGCCTTGTGGTGGACCTGGGCGAACATGAAGCCAACGCCGACGGTCTCGATGCAGCGCTTCACCTGGACGGGCTTGAGGTCCAGGTAGATGCCGGCCGCTTCCAGCAGGTCGGCGCTGCCGCTCTTGCCGGAGACCGCACGGTTGCCGTGCTTGGCGACTTTGCCGCCCGCCGCGGCGACGACGAAGGCCGCCGCCGAGGACACGTTGAAGATGTTCGCGCCGTCACCGCCGGTGCCGACCACATCCACCACGTGCTTGAGGCTGTCCAGTTCGACCTGGTCGGCCAGCTCGCGCATCACCGCGACGGCACCGACGATCTCGTCGATGGTCTCGCTCTTCATGCGCATGCCCATGAGGAACGCGCCGATCTGCGCGTCGGTGCACTGCCCGGTCATGATCTCGCGCATGACGTCCTGCATTTCCTCGGTGGACAGGTCCAGCTGGTTGACCACGCGGTTGAGGGCTTCCTTGATATTCATGCGCGCACCCCGCCGGTCTGCTTGAGGAAGTTGGCCAGCATCTCGTGGCCCTGTTCGGAGAGGATCGACTCGGGGTGGAACTGCACGCCCTCGACGTTCAGCGTCTTGTGGCGCAGGCCCATGATCTCGTCGACCGAGCCGTCATCCAGCGCCGTCCAGGCGGTGATCTCCAGGCAGTCGGGCAGCGTCTCGCGCTTGACCACCAGGGAGTGATAGCGGGTCTGGGTCAGCGGATTGTTCAGGCCGGCGAATACACCCTGGTCCTTGTGGAACACAGGACTGACCTTGCCGTGCATGACCTGGCGCGCCCGCACCACGTCACCACCGAAGGCCTGGCCGATGGACTGGTGGCCCAGGCACACGCCCAGCAGTGGCAGCTTGCCGGCGAAGCGTTCGATCACTTCCAGGGAAACACCCGCTTCGTTCGGGGTGCACGGACCGGGGGACAGGACGATGCGCTCGGGATTGAGCGCGGCGATCTGGTCGACGCTCAACTCATCGTTGCGAATGACGTGGATGTCGGCCTTCAACTCGGCGAAGTACTGCACCAGGTTGTAGGTGAAGGAATCGTAGTTATCGATCATCAGCAGCATGTCTGCTCGAACCTCATGATTGCACTGCTTTCGGATCGCGCCATCGTCGACACCCGTTGCGGCCTCGTAGGCTGCGCGAATCTGGCAATTATGCCAGCGGATGGGAGAAATGGACGCGTAAGAAGAGACCGGCGCTATGCCGGGAAAGAAGGAATCAGGCGCGCCAGCGCCAACGGGCGAATGCCTTGAGGAGGGAGGTGATGATGCGGGTGCGGTGGATCACGGTTGCGGTCTCGCCTAGCGATGGCCGAACAGTAGCCCAAGGCCGGGCGCCAGCGCAATACGCGCGGCGCCCCTGCCGACGAAGGTAGGACGTTTCACTGGCACGCCTGGAGGGCAGCACGCAGGCGGGTTTCGTAGGCCAGGTGTTGCTGACGTTCGGCCAGCAGCGCACGAACCTTGGTTTGCAGGTCGTCCGCCGGGCGCAGGGCGGTGGTGGCGAATTGGGGAGCTTCGATGGCCGGTGTCTGGCACGGCACCGGGATGGGAATACGGATTTCCACGGGCTTGGGTGAAGTCGCGGCGCAACCGGCGATCAACAGCGGGAAGATCAGCATGAGCACTTTCATGGCAGCAGTTCCCGGTCGATCAGTTGACGAACCACCGCGCACTCTTCGCCCTCGCTGCGCTCCAGCAACAGTCGGTTTGCGGCATCTTCATGGCTTTGCGCCAGGTCACGGGCCTGGGCCAGGGCTCGCTCGGCGGCCTCCGCACGCTGGCGGGAGCTTTCAGCCAACACGTCGAGCTGCTCGTTCTGCAGCACCAGCCGGGATTCCAGCGCCTTGCCGGCTTCGCTGCAGCGCGCCTGCTCGAGCTGCAGGCCCTGCAACTGCCCGCCATAGAAGCGCGACGCCAGCCAACCGCCGAACAGGCCACCCAGCAGGAAGCCGGCCATCCCCAGCGCCAGCCAGAAACGGCTCATCCCAGCACCTCCTGCGCACGCCGCCAGAGCAGCAAGCGCTCCTCCAGGCCATTGAGCCCGCCATTGATGCGCCGGGTAATGTCCTCGAAGCGCCCGGCGTCCGCCAGCTCGCCAAGTCCGTTGCGCTGCCACCACCAGGCGGCGGATCGACACGCCCAGCGTGGCTCCGCCAGCAGTTGCGGGCGGGCGACAAAGGGCTGTGCGAGCCCTTCGCCAACCGAGCGGTAGTTGCTCCGTCCCGTCACCTGCAGCAGGCCGCGTCCACGAAAACGCCAGCCGTCGCCAGAGGCTTCGTCACCGTTTCCGTTGCGCCCGGCGTAGACGAGGTTGGCAATGCGCTCCGGCTGGTACGCCACCTCTCGCGCCAGCGCCGTGGGCGAGCCCTCGGCGCTGCGGAAGCGCCGGGGCCAGACGGCGGCCAGACGCTGGGCGCTGTAAGTCAGGCTTTCCACGCAGCGGGTCAGATGGGCACTTTCATGGCCGACCTGGGCGATGAAGGCAGCAACACGCGGCGGCGTGTCGATTCCGAAATCCCCCATGGCGGCGTCGAGTGCCGGAAGAAAAACGCCCGCGACAGGGCGGGCGTTGGGCAGAATCAGCAGCAGCTGGCGTTCGTCGATTTGCATTTCAGCCGCCCTCCCCAGCCTTGCCCTTCCCCTGCGCCCCGCCGTTGCACTGCACCGTGGTGGTCCAGCCACCCGTGGAATAATGCTGGGTGACCGAGTCGATCAGGTAGCGGCCGTCGAGCCCAGCCTTGAAGCCCTGCAGAACAATGGTCAGTTCGGCGAACAGATCGGCGCGGCCGGGCAAGTCCAGCTGCACTTCAGCGCTGTTGCGATTGAACTCGGCCAACCGTGCCGCAGCGACGCGCCGGGCCGCTGCCTCGTCCGGCTGCGGGTGGCGGTCGCAATGCTCCGCGGCGATTTGTGAGGGTGCGTCCGGGTTGGTCACACGAACCTGCTTCTGCACGCCGTCGGCGCCGCGATAGGGCACCTTCACCGCTGCCACGACCTTGCGGTCATCCAGGGTAAAGCGGAACGAACCCACGTCCCCGCGTCCCAGCACCGGTATCTCCAGCGCCTGCCCACTGGCGCTGCGGCCAGACTGGCGCGGCTGCACCAGCAGGCAGTTGTTGGCCAGCTTAGCGGTGCAGTCGTACTGCCGGGCCAGCCGGGTGATGAAGTTGAAGTCCGACTCTCGAATCTGGTCGATGCGCGCGATCACTGTCTCGACATTGCACGCCGCGCGCCAGCCATTGCGCGCCGCGATATCCGCCACCACGTTCGCCAGGCTCATACCTTCCCAACTGCCGCTGCGAGCGGCCTTGCCCTGGCCGCGCATATCCCCGCTCTTGCCCTTGATCACCAGGTTGTCCGGCATGCCGCTGTAGGTCAGCGTATCCACCACATAGCGGCCCATGCGCGTAAGCGGCGCGCCGTCGTAGCCGAGGAAGACCTCCAGCGCCGCGCCGCGCCGGGGCAGCGTGACGGCGCCATCGCGGTCATCGATGGTGATCTGGAAGGTGTCGGACTCCAGGCCAGGCTTGTCGGTCAGTTGCAGCTCGATCAACCGGTCGCTGATCAGCGCAGTAATGTCCGCGCCGTCGGCGCTGATGCGGAAGGCAGGTTTCATAAGCCACCCTGAATGAAATGGCCCCGCCTGAGCGGGGCCTGGTTACTGAAGCGAATGCCGGTGGTCACTCCCACAAGCGCACGCTCTGGTCTGCCGGCACGAGCAGTTCCGGCAGGCGGATGATCACGCCGCCCCGTAACGGTTGAGCTTCGTCGGCCAGTCCGGGATTGGCATCCAGCACGGCTTCCACGCAGCCATTGAGATGCCCGTAGCGCTGGTAGCAAAGGTGGTCCAGCAGGTCGCCGTCAACGCTTCTGACTATCGTCGTCGCCATAGCGGGTGAACTCCAGGTCGAGGGTTTGCTGACGCGGCACGCCATTGGCGAACAAGGCCTCCTGCGTCTCGGTGATCTTGGTCAGGCACCAGTTGCCCAGGTCATCGCCGCGGCCGGTACCGAGATGGACCGGCTCGCTCAGCGCGGCGATGTCGCGCAGCATCCGCGGCTGGTTCCAGCCGACGCGCTGCGAGGTGTCGCCGGCACGGATGAACAGCGGCATGACCACGCCATTGAGCGTGAGCGTTTCCGGGCCCAGGCCGACGCTCTGCTGCGCGCTGCGCCGGCCAAGCCGTGCCTGGTCCTTCCAGGCATAGCTGCTGGTGCGGGTCAGCCGCTGGAAGCCGGTGGTGTCGACGTTGAAGTAGTAAGTCTGCTCGGTCGACTTCAACGGGGTCATGATCAACAGGTGCTGCGGCACCTTGCACATCTGCGCGGAAGGGTCGAGCCTGGGTGCCAGCACCGAGCTTGGCAGGATGTCCTTCAGGCGCGGATCGATCTTGCCCAGCACCTTGTTCACCGCCTGGCCGGCATTGCTGATCTCTTCTCCCAGCTTCTCCACGTGCTCGTTGACCTCGGCCGCCACTTGCCTGGCCTTGTCGAGGTTCTTCTGCAGCTTTTCCTGCTCGGCCTGGGCTTTCTTCACCCCGTCCTGCAACTTGCCCTGGGCACGAACGATGCCATCGGTGACGCGCTTGAGCTTGGCGGCCGCCTCGGGCGTGACGCCGGGCAGGCCTTCGAGCGCTGCGACGCCGCTGCGAATGTGCAGCATTGCCTTGTCCACCGGTGCGGCGACCTGCTCCAGGTCGCGCCGGGCGGCCGTGGCAGCGCCCGCAATCATCCCGAGGCCGGTATTGAACTGTTCCAGATAGGTCATGGGGCCTCCCTACATGACGACGGTGTCGAACAGCGCGTTGCGCTGCCTTTCCTGCTGAGCCTCGGCGATCAGCCGGCGCATTGCCGGGACCAGCTCATCCAGCAGTTGCTGCGGATTGACGATGTTGCCCGCCACGTTGATGCTCACCTGCGGCGAAAAGGTCCAGCTGGCTGGAGCGTTGGCGGCCATAGCTGCGGCGACCGGAGCTGCCGGGGCCGGCGCGGCAGACTGCGATTTCGCTGCTTCGTCCGACGGACCGAACAGCGCGCCGACCCTGCCACCTATCCATTCGCCGACGGTCGCGCCGATGGCGCCGCCCACCAGCGTCCCCACGACGGGAATCGGAATCAGCGTGCCTAGCGCAGCACCTGCTGCCGCACCAATGGCCGAGCCTCCGGCCTTGCCGTAGCCGACGGCCTTCTGCGCAGGCGACTGGTCACTGGCATAGACCGAGGCAACATCGGCGATCGCCAACGCGGCATTGACCGGCCCGAAACGTCGCAAGCCCGCTCCAGCTTTCCGTACCAATCCGCCCGCCGCCCTTCCGATGCCGGAAGCACCCACGCGGCGTGCCAGGCCTGCGCCACGACGCAGGATGCCACCAGCGGCGCGGCCGACACGCGAAGAGCGCACGGTTTGTGCCGCCCGGCCGAGCCATCCGGAGGCGGCTCCCGCGGCGCGTCCCAGGGTGGACCGTGCGCGCTGGAAGATACCGCCACGCGCCGCCCTGCCCGAGCCGCCGGTTTTCGATTTTCCGCCGCCCTTGCCTTTGCCCTTGCCTTTCGGCCTGCCCTCGAGGAGACCGTCGCACACGCAGGCCGGCCAGTTGGTGACGAAGACATCCTGGACCTCGCGCTTGCCCCAGTTCCAGGGCATTGCATCATTGGCGTCCTCGACGAATTTCTTTGCATCGATCAGGGACTTCAGCGCCAGCAGACCACCGCCGACAAACTCCAGGGCGCCCTGATGGCTGAGCATGGCATCACCCATTCCCAGCATGGCGCCGGAAATCTTCTGCTCGCTGGCCTCCAACTGCCCCAGCGGAGATTCCTGATGTTGCTTGACGCCCTGCTGCAACAGGTCGGCCGGGGCAGCAGCCAGGGACTGCCTGGTCTGCAACAAGGCCTCAGTCTTCTGCGAGTCTCCTGGCCGCAACGAGGCCAGTCTGCCAAGCAGATCGCGGCTGAACAGCTCGACCGACGGCGCTTCCTTCTGACCACGCCACGCCACTGCACTCAACGCACGCTCCAGATCGGCGGCATTGTTGATGCCCCCCTTCTGCTGCAGGGCGCTGATCAGCTGTGCCGTCGTTTGCATCGACACGCCCTGCCCCTGGGCGAACCTGGCCGCCACCGGCAACATCGTGTCCATATCGCGGAGCGGCACCTCGCTCTCGGCCATCGCCTGCGCCAGGTCCAGCACCTTTTCGCGGGGCATCGCAGCAGCATCCGCCGCCATCACAACGCGCTTGCCCAATGCCGCCTCGGCGACCGGGTCGTAGGGTTGCCCTGCCGCTTCGCGAACCTGCATCAGACGCCCACGAAACGCGAGGCTCGCGCTCAGGGAAGATCGCGCGACATCACCGACAGAGTTCAGCTCGGACAACGACTTTGTCGCCGTTTCCATTCGCTGCCAATCGTTCGCCGGTGCGCTCGCCGCTGGCGCTACACCGACGGTGATTTTCGGCAAGCGAACCTCTGCCGGCCGCAGCCCCAGCAGATCGATGATCCGTCGCAGCGCCAGCCTGGTTTCCCCCGCGTTGCGCTCACTGGCGCGATGGCGGATATCCTGATTGTCCAGAACGGCATCGATGCCATCCACCAGCGTGCGCATGGGCAGACTTGCATCCAGTTTTCCAACGAGGGTTCCCAGGCGCACGGCGGAGTCCGTTATCACCCGGCCGAGCGTGCTGCCCAGACCGACGACAGCCGCCACCAGCACGTCCGGCTTTTCACTCATTTCCATTTCACTCGCCCTCTGACGACATTCGCCACTTCAACGACAAGGGAGCGCCGGTCACCCGACGCTCCGCGAGGGCGAACTAGCCCGCCTCGTCCCCCAGCCACCAACGCAGGTCGCTGAGGGTCATGCACTCCAGTTCGCCGGCCGTGAAGCCCGACTCAGTCGCCAGTCGCCGCGCCAGCTGGCGCATCAGCGCGAAGCTCATCGTCGTCCTCTCGCACCAGGCGAAAGTAGGCGTGTTGCAGGCGCTGGTAATCGCTGAGCTTGAGCCCCTCCAGGTCCTGACGGCTGACCTGCACCAGCGAGGCGAACAGTTGCAGCTCGCGCTCCTCGTCATCACTGGCCACCTTGCTGGCCAGGCGGATGTCACGCACGGTCGGCGCACGCAGGGTGAGGACGTCCACATCGACGCCGTTGCAGGAGGTCGGACGGGACAGCTTCACCACCGCCGCGTCCTCGGAAAGGCTCAGCCACGCGGGCTGTTTGACAGAGTCTTGCATCACGGCTCTCCTCAGACGCCCAGGTCGTTACGCATGGCGGCGAGCTGGTCGACGCCGTCGATCTTGCGCACCGAGTTGGCCGGGTCGATCTCGAACATCTCGCGACCCTCGACTTCCAGCTTGTAGTAGGTGACCGCCACGCTGTAGGTACAGGCGGCCAGGTCGCCGGCTTTCCAGTCGCCCGGGTTGATCTCCTTGAGCAGGCCACGGACGGTGGCGACCACTGGAACGTTGCCGCCCTTCTGGGTCTTGAAGGAGCCGCGGAAGGTGCCGTTGAATGCTCCCTGGTCGCTCAGGCCGAAAAACTTCATGGCCTCGCGGCGCGCGCCGTTGGTGGTGAACTTCGCCTCCATGGCCTCCAGGCCGACGTCGAGCAGGACCGGAGCGTCCATGCCACCGGCACGGTACTCCTGGGTCTTCACCTTGAGGGTCGGCAGGGTCAGGGAGGGCACGTCACCGGCAAAGCTGACGCCGTCGACGAAGAGGTTGGTATTGGTCAGGATCTGCGGAATCATCTGGGGTTCTCCTTAAGCCGCGTCCAGGACTTCGGTGAGCCACTGATCGGTCACTTCGACGCGGAAGTTGGGGTTCTCGGCAGGCGGTACATCGGTGAAGCGGATGTTCCAGTACACCTTGCCCTGGGCCAGTTGGCTGGCGGTGTTGAGTTCCGGGTCGGCATAGACCTCGAAGTCGATCACCGCGCCCTGGTTCTTCAGGTCGCGCATGAAGGCCTGCAGGCCCTCGGTGACGTCCTTCACGTAGGTCTTGGTGATGCCGCGGTCGACCGCCCACTTGTGCCCGGCGAGGATCGCGTCCATCACCATGTCCATGGTCCGCACGCGGGTCACGAAGGCCCACTTGGCGTCGCTGGAGAGGGTGCGGTTGCCCCACAGGCGGTAGCCGTCGTCGCGGATGATGGTGGTGATGTTGGCGTTGTTGAGCAGGTTGGCGCGGCAGGTCTCGTCGCCGTCGAGGAACTCGATGGGGCGGCCGGTGCCGGTGATGCCGAGCAGTTCCTTGTTCGACGGCGAGGACCAGAAGCCGTACTGGCTGTCGGTCCAGGCGAACAGCGCGGCGGCGTTGGCGGATGCCGGTGCGTCAACGGTGGCGCTGCTGGCGGTGTCCCAGTACTGCACGCCCGGATCGACCAGGTAGATGCGCTTGCTGCCGAACTCGCCGGCGTAGGCGATCGCCGCCTCGTCGGTGGTGTTGGGGCCGTCGACGATGGCGATGGCGCGCAGCTTCTCGGCCAGCGCGCCCATGGCGGTGCCGACCGCCTGGGTGGCGGAATGTTTTGGCGCGATCAGCAGGCGCGGCTGGGCGTTGAAGCGCGACTTGCCATCGAGCAGCGCCTGCAGGCCGGTACGCTGGCCGGCTTCGGTGACGCTGCCGATGATCGCGGAAGTCAGCTGCGCGGCATCCTCGACTTTCGCCACGCCCACCGCCACGACCACCGCGGCGGACTGGGTGAAGATGGCGGTGCAGGACTTGTAGATCGCCGACGCGGTGCCGAACGCGGCGGCCGCTTCACGCAGGTTGGTGAGCAGCACGGGCATGTCCGCCTGGGCAGTCAGCTTGCTATCGGGGGTGAAGGTATCCACCAGGCCGATGATCGAGGACGACGGCAGCGCAATGGTGCGCGCACCGACGTCGACATTGGTCACGGTGACGCCGTGAAAGAAGCTCATAGGGTTTTCTCCAGACATAAAAAAACCGCCGGGAGGCGGTTGGGTGGTTTGCCCAGGCCACAGCGTGTGGCGGGCGGAGTTACAGTGGTCGAGTCAGGCAGGCCAGCCCTCATCGAGCATGGACACAGTCAAGGTGCCAGCCTTCAGGTGATCGAGTAGAACGGCTTCGCGATCGAAGCACGCCTGAACGTGGGCTCGGACCTCGCTCAGTACCGAACGCAATTCAGCACCGCTCATCTCCTTGAATCCATCGTCCGTTTTCCAAAGACAGGTGTAATTGGGATTATCCATCGCATGTACTACTGCGCTGCCGATGAGGCTTTGGCTGTCTCGGGTAGTTTCGAATCGCGCACCCGCAACCTCGATGCCAGAAATTTCCTCGGAATAGCGTCGATGAGCAATGCTCCGCTCCCACTCCTCGGTTGTTCTCTCAACGTCCAGTTTTTGCAGAACAGGTGTGCCATCGACAACGACGATGGAGTTGCCTTCCTGCTGGCCGGCCAACAATTCCCAGTGCTTGTCTTCGGATACTTCGATCCGGTCATCCGGAATCGACTCGCCGTGGACGCTATCAACATAAAAGCCCCGCGTTTGGGGCGAGTAAAAGATCGTCATGAATCACCTCAATAGCCAATGGCAATCCAACGGAAGCCAACGTTAGCGATGGCTCCCGCCAACGTGTAGCCCTCGATGGTGTATTGCGTCCTGCTGATCCCCTCACCATTGAGGATGTAGTTGTAGCCGGGGCTCGAAACCACCAAGGCAACGCAGGCCGTCGGGAACGCAATCGGGAAACTGCCGGTGAACTTCCCATTCTCCGAGATCAGAAACGCACCGTACTGGAGCATCGTCCCTCCAGGAAGCGCTTGGTAACCGCCATAGACGCTCTTGCCCGAAGCAAACGCCAGGGCATTCTGGACAAACGCAGTGTTGGCAATCTGCGCCGAGTTTGCGCCGGCAGCCGCAGTCGGTACCGTAGGGGCCCCAGTCAACGCCGGGCTTGCCAGGGGCGCCTTGAGTGCCAACGCACTGTTGATTGTCGCGGCTAGCGCCGGGTCGTTGTTCAGAGCCGTTGCAAGCTTGGCCAGGGTATTCAGTGTCGCGGGTGCAGCCCCCGTTACCGCGGAGACTGCAGACTGGACAAATGCAGTCGTAGCCAATTGCGTGGAATCCGCACCTGCTGCTGCCGTCGGCGCAGTTGGCACCCCGGTGAATGCCGGGCTGTCGGTGTACGCCTCTTCCCGCCACGCACTCCAATTGGGGGCAACTGCAGTGCCATTACTGGGAGCAACGCGGGTAAATCGCTTTCCAGTGGTGGTGTTGATCAGTTCTTGCACAACCTGATAGACGCCAGCAGACAGAGCGTCGCGGATCCAGAACTTCACGACGGACGCCGTGTTTACGCCTGCGGGCAACCCGGCCGTCGTAGTGGAAATGGTGCGGTAAATACCGGTCAGCACGCCCGTACAGTCATCAAGGCTGGCATTAGGCCAATGGGGCTGGAACGTCGTGCTGCCGATGCCAAAGACATTGGAGTCAATGTCACGCCAGCCCTGCCAAACACCACCAGCACGTCGGCGGTACACCAGGCGGTCAAGGCCACCTGGCTGGAACAGTTGGAAGCCCGCGCTGCCAGTGATCTTGTGCAGAACTATTCCGTTGGTGCCCAGCGGGCGGTTAGGGTCTGTCGAACTGGTGTAGTACATGCCACTACCCACAGTGGCATCATCGATGTCATTAATGACATTGACGTCAACATCACCCAAACCAACAAGCCGAAGAGCCTCTCGTCCCACTTGACGCCAGTTGGTCCATGCAGTGCCGGATTTGCTGCGGTACATGAGGTTGGCGTGACCATACTGGCTGAATAGCTGGAACGCACCAGTGCCATAGACCTTGTACAGAACGAAGCCTTGTCCCGAAGTACCCGGTGGCGGGTTCAGCGTTGCAGAGCCGGTGTAGTAAAAACCCGCTCCCTGGCTTTCGTCGTTGAAGTCGGCGAGAGACGGCGCAACCGAAGTATTGCCGATGCCGAACAAAGCCATAGCGGTACGAACAAATGCCGTGGTTGCAATGCTCGCGTCGCTCGACGCAGCGGCGGGCGTGGGCGCAGTGGGCGAGCCGGTAAAGGCTGGCGACTGCAGGCGAGCGAGGCCGTTGGTGATGTTCTGGAAGGTCAGCGCCGTAGTGCCAAGAACAATAGGAGCGTCGGTGATCAGCAGCCAGATGGTGTCCGCGTTCTGCGTGCCACTCTCTACAGGCACAGTGAGCCCAGGTGTGACTTCGGCGCTTTCGTCGGCATCGTCGGCTCGAATCCAGGCGCCAGTGGCGACGGTGTAAATACCGTTCTGGCTGCCGTTGGTCTGGTTCTTCACCAGGACTCGGTCACCGATGGCCAGGGCCACCCCGTCAACGGTCTGGGTGTTGCTGAGCGTGATGCTGGCAGTGGTGGCCACCCGAACCGATTTTTTGATGTCCTGACGATTCATCGCGCTGACGATGGCGCTATCGACGTACTCTCGAGTTGCCAACACCACACTCGGATCGATCTTCAACTCCACCGACGCGGCGTTGCTGACGATCAGTACGATGCGCACGGTCTGGGTGCGGCCGCTGCCTTCGGCCAGTTGCGGTTTATAGGAGGGCGCGCAGTTGGCGTAGGCGATCAGCGCGCCGACTTCGTCGTACAGGCCCATCTCGCGGATCCACCAGCCA
Organism: Pseudomonas nitroreducens; assembly: GCF_010994165.1. Lineage (NCBI taxonomy): Bacteria > Pseudomonadati > Pseudomonadota > Gammaproteobacteria > Pseudomonadales > Pseudomonadaceae > Pseudomonas > Pseudomonas nitroreducens. The sequence continues at coordinate 28,118 of NZ_WMBX01000004.1, forward strand.
CCCACGTCCTCGGGGATGACCTGTTCGGCGATGATCTGCGAGCTGTTCGCCGGGTCGACACTCAGCCGGTTCAGCGGCGCACGACGGACTTCGTTGACCAGATTCATGCGGCTGGCATCGGGCGTCGGTACGTTGCCGCCGCCGTCGCCGACGGCGAGCTGGGTGATTTTCAGGGAGGTGCCCAGCGCAGTGGCATTCGCCAGCTTGCCGGCACCGATCGTGGTGAGTAGTGCGTAGTAGGTTACTGCCATGGGTAGACACTCAAGCTATCGATGGTGTGCTCCCGGCCCGGCAAGCCGTGGCTGCCGATCGCTTCGATCACATCCGGGAGGTAGGGGTAGACGGTGACGATGTCACCGTCGTATTGCCCGGAGCCGACGGTGATCCGCCCCTGGGATTCCAGGCTGATATCCAGCCCGATGAGGTGCCGCGTGAGCGGCTTGGCGTCCTCGATCAGACGCTCCACCTCCTGGTACATCTCTTCGCTGATACCGCTGTCGAGTACGCCGATGCGCAGGCGGAAGGTGCCCGGCTCGCCCATGGGCGAGCCCTGCCACCACTCGATGATCTCGATCAGGTAACCCAGCGGCTCGATCACCCGCCGGAGCGCGGCGATGGTTCCCTTGTGCTGATGGATGCGGTACGCAGCGGCCACCGCCTTGCGCTTTACTGCCTCGTTCCAGGTCGGGTCCCAGCGGTCTACCGACCAGGCCCAGGCGAGATACGGCAGCAGCGCGACCGGGCAGCGTTGCGGGTCCATCAGCTCGCGCAGGGGCACCGGCAGGTCACCGACCTGCACATCGGCCAGCGCACGCTCCAGCGGCGTCGAGTTGATCGGCAGCAGGCGGCTACTCATCGGAGCCACCGACGCGGATCTGGTAGCCGCTGCAATAGGCCGCCTGGGTGGAGTCGAGCACCACGTCGGCTACCGGCTTCGCCAGCTCGACACGCTGCACGCCTTCCACATGCAGGGCGGCAAACAGCGCGCTACGACGGATATCCCGGCCGATGCGGCGCTGGGTAGCGATGTAGCTCTGCAACGAAGCCTCGGCAGCCTGCTGGATCAACTCGGCCTCCGGCCCCGGGTAGATGTAGAGCACGGCATCGACCTGGTAAGGCACGATGGCGGCGGACTGCACCGTGAGGCGGTCGCCTACCGGGCGCACATCCTCATCGTTCAGAGCCGTGCGCACCGCCTGGAGCAGCTCTTCCGAGGCAGCGCCGTTGCCCTCGGAGGACAGCACGCTGACCAGTGCTTCGCACGGCTGCGGGCTGACCGCCGAGACGTCGGCGATGCGCCCGTCGGCGCCGAGCGCGAAGGCCACATAGGCGTTGCGCGGGCCGGCCACCGAAAGCTGATCGAAGGCCAACTGGGTGCGATTGCGCAGCGAGTCGTCGCCCTCCAGCACGGCCGGCGTCGGCGGCGAGGTGGTGGCGTCCGCCTGCTGGATCACCAGGCGCTTGACGTTGTAACCGGCGGCCAGTTGATCGAGGTCGCCCTGGGTCGCGTAGCCGAGCATCACGGCACGGGCGGCGTCGTTGATCCGGGCGCGCAGCAGCAGCTCCCGGTAGGCCGCCAACTCCAGCAGCTTGACCACCGGATCGGACTCCAGCGCGGCGCTCCAGGCCTCACCCATGGCACCGCGGAAATCCGCCAGCAGCTCGTCGTAGAGGCTCTCGTAGTCGAGGTTTTCCACCACTTCCGGGGCGGGCAACTGGGACAGGTCGATGAGGCTCATGCCGCCACCTCCAGACCGACTTCGTCACCCAGATAGATGCCGCGCAAGCGCAGCGAAACGCGTCCGCCCATCACCGCCGTCACCTGCACGGAACTCAGGCGCAGGCGCGGCTCCCAGCGGCCGATGGCGCGGGCCACTTCCGCCTGCACCGCGCCCTTCCAGCCCTCGGTCACCGGCAGGTCGACCATGCGCCGCAGGCGACTGCCGTACTCGGGGCGCATGCGTCGACTGCCCAGCGGCGTACCGAGGATGTCCTCGATGGATTGTTTCAGGTGTGCCAGCCCACTGAGCGGCTGACCGTTGCGCCGATCCATGCCGATCATGGCCGCGCCCTCCGCCACTCAGGGTGCGCACAGGAATCTTTGCCCATGGCAGGTCTCCAGAAATGCAAAGGCCCGCACGTGGCGGGCCTGGGTTGATAATCGACTGTCGTCAGTGGGTGTGGTGATTGCTGTTGCCGGCGGTGTCCATGATCGAGCCGGTGCTGCTGATATTGCCGTTCACCGTCAGCGCGCCCTTGATGTTCACCGGCCCGGTCAGCTGGATGCTCGCGGCAGAGACGGTCACCGCACCCGGATCGATCACCACCTGGGTGCCACCGACCTTCACCGTTGCACTGCCGGCAGGCAGTTGCAGGTCGTAGCGATGCGCCTGCCAGTCGTAGCTCAGCACCGCGCCATCGGGGAAATGCCAGCTCTCCACCTCGCCGCGATTGTTCGGTGCAGCCGCTGCCGCCCCGAACAAGCCGGGCACGAAGGTGCCCATCGCGGCCATGCCTGACGGGCTCAGCAATACGCCCTGCTCGCCCAGGCTCGGTGCGCGCCAGTGCCGAGCGGCACCAGCGGCCTGTGCGTGCCAGCGCACCCAGGCGCTGGTCCACTCGCCGGACCGAACGCGTACCCGCGCCGCCGCCAGGTCCACCGCTACCACCTCGCATGGCATGACCAGCGCAGCCAGCATGCGGTCGTGCTCGGCGCTCACGTAGTCCTGGTTCATTGCAGCGCTCCAGGATCGAAGTAGTCGTCCTCATGTCCGGGACCGGTCTCGGGATCGAACCCCAGCACCAGGCTGCCCGGCGGCTGGTCTTCCCACGGCCATTCCGTTTCACCGAGCAATACCGGTTGCTGCCACTCGACCAGCCACGCCCGGCACGTCGCCAGCGCAGGACTTTCGCTGTCCGGCTGGGCCTGGATGAAGCTGACCGGCTCCAGTTCCAGCCCCCAGTTCTGGGCGCGCAATAGCATGGCCAGCGCGGCGACGTTGCGCAGTGCAAAGGCCTCGGCTTGCGCGTCATCCCTTGCTACCAGAATGCGCGCCTGGAGTCGGCAGACCAGTGCGGTCTGCCCATTGCCGGGATCACGGCCGGGCAGCAGGCCGGCGTACTCCAGCGCCAGCGCAGGAAGTGTCGCCGGCGCTTGCTTGAGTGGGCCACGCAGAAAGGCGCCGATCTCGGTCAATCGCGTGGATAGCGCCTGCTCCACCGTGTCGAGCAGCAGGGCGAGGGTCAAAGGTTGTTCGGACATGTCGTCTCCTTGAAGCATCACTCTTGTCCGCGTTCGCTCGGCGGCAGTTCGCAGACGCCCAGGCGCTTCGCCGCCCAGCGTTCATAAAGGCCGACGGCGATCTCCGCACCGGCCGCCGCGGTCAGGCTGCCGATGGCCGCAGCGAGGGTCAGCGAGGCGCCGCAGGCCATGGCCAGGAACATCACCGCCATGCCGCAGACGATGGAAGCGCCGGAACGCAGCGCCAGGCGTCGCAGCAATCGCCAGCCGCCCAGGCCCGCCTTGTCGGCGCGCCACATTTCACCGCTGATGCCGCCCGCAACCGCAAGCAGGATCAGCCCCCACAAAGGCACGTCGGCCAGGGTCTGAGGTTCGTTGCCCATTGGCTCACCTTGGATAAAGACGCCCGCGAACGGGCGAAACCGGCGGCTATCAGCCGGCCGGGGATCACTGCCGGCAAGCTCGCCGGCCGCCCGCCGAATCGGCGGTTCAAAAAACGCGGGCATGAAAAAGCCCGGCGCTGAGACCGGGCTTTTCGGGGTTTCGCGTTGTGCTCCCTGGGGACGCACCTTTACAAGAATGACTACTTTTTACCCCCCGATTCCCGCCGGAACAAGGCTTCTTAGGGAATGCGCTGCAATACGCAGATGACACACCGTAATGTGCTGCCGAAACGCCGAAATCCAGCGTCTGAAATTTCAGAGCACCTTGCTCATCAGCACGGTGGTAAAGCCGCTGTGCCACTCCTCATCCGGGTAGAAATCGACCTCCGCATAGCCCTGCTTGCCATAGAAAGCGCGCGCCTGCTGGTTGAAGGTGTCGGTCTCCAGCCGGGCCCGGGCGAAACCTGCTGCGCGGATATTCCGCTCCGCGTGATCCAGCAACACAGCACCAATGCCGCGGCGCTGCTGGCCGGGTGAGACGTGCAGGGCATCGATGAAGTCGTCGCGCCAATCGAGCAGGCCGACGATCTCGCCATCGATGCAGGCGACCTGGAAATGCGGCAGGCGCTCGCGCACATAGGCGACGGTATGTGCGGAAGACTCGAAGCGCGCGATGGCTTGGGCACTGAGCGCGGGCTTCCAGGTGGCTTCATAGGTTTCGCCGAGGATGCGCAGGATGGCATCGGTGTCGGACGGTTCAGCGCGGCGGAGAAGAATAGGCGTTTTCATGGGGCGCGAGCATAGCTCAAGGCACCCCAGGAAAAGCACGAAGCCCGGCGCAGGGCCGGGCTTCGGAAGGGCAGGAAGGATTCAGGCAGCGCGGCGCATCAGCCGCGACTGGATGCTCTGGTGCGCCACATGCAGGCGCAGGTAGAAGGTGTTGCGGCTGCAGCGGCAGTGCCGGTACTTCTGTGCGGCTTCGCTGTCGCGGTTGAGGTAGTGCTCGGTGACGACGTCCTTCTGCTCGTCCGGCAACTGGTTGATGATCAGGTCCAGTTCGGCGACGCGATCGAGGATCACCTTGCTGCCCCGGGTACCGCGGATCATTTCGCCCCTGTTGGCAATCATCATCGCCAGCAGGTTGCCCCCCGCGTAACCACCGCCGGCGCTACCCGGATTGTGCATTTCCTCGGCCCAGAGCTTGAGCATTTCATCGATTGGCTTGATCACGGCATTGCTCCCTGGCGGCTCAGTGCCGCCGCTCCAGTTCGTCCATTGCCTGGCAGTCGATGCAGCGCGTACAGCCCGGCGCGGCCAGTCGACGTGCGGGGGGAATATCGTCGCCGCAGTCTTCGCAATACTCGGCGGAGCTGACCGCCAGGCGGGAACGGCGGCTGTGCAGCAGGTCTTCGATCCGGTCGAGCACCAGATCGTTGGCGTAGTCAGCGATATCAGCCACGACGCACCTCCGTATCGACGGCGGGTACGCAATGCCTGGCGTGTTGCAGGTGTTGATTCATGAAGGTCCTCCTGGCGACCTGCCCTCCGTGGTCGCCGAGCCTTCGGTCGGCCTGTGGTGGTCAGTCGCGATCTGTTCGTCGCGGACGCCTGACCATGGTGGCGGCGTCCCTTGCCGGTGCGCGGGCAGCACCTCCCTGGCCTGCCCGAGCCCTCCAGCCTGCCCGGCGCATCGCGCTTCGCAGGCAACCCGCGGCGTCCTTGCCGCGGAGAGGGGAAGCCGTTCGCCTCCCTTCAGCCGAACCGGTATTCATCGCTTCGGTCGGCTGCTGGCTTTATGATTACAACTATAGCTATATTTAGTCAACACCAAAGCTATTTACAGCCTACAACCCAGGAGGTAGAGTGCCCCCATGGAAAACTCACCCTCATCGACGCTGGCAGACCGCCTCAAACAGGCGATGGCCTCGCGTAACCTGAAACAGGAAACCCTGGCCGAAGCCGCCGGGGTTTCGCAGAACACCATCCACAAGCTGACCTCGGGCAAGGCGCAGAGCACGCGCAAGCTGATCGAGATCGCCAGCGCCCTGGGCGTCTCGCCGACCTGGCTGGCGACCGGAGAAGGCTCGCCGGCGGCCACCACCAGCGCGCCGGTAGTGCGTCCGGCCGATGGCAGCCCGCTGCGGCTGGAACCGCTGCACCCATGGGATAGCGACACACCGCTGGACGAGGACGAAGTGGAACTACGCCTGTACAAGGAAGTGGAACTGGCGGCTGGCGCCGGCCGCACCGCGGTGCGCGAGATAGAGGGGCGCAAGCTGCGTTTCTCGTACGCCACCTTGCGCGCTGCGGGGGTCGACCCGGCGGCGGCGATCTGCGCCCAGCTCACCGGCAACAGCATGGAGCCGCTGATCATGGATGGCTCCACCATCGGCATCGACACGGCCACCACGCATATCACCGACGGTGAGATCTACGCCCTGGAACACGAGGGTATGCTGCGGGTGAAGTTCGTCTATCGCCTGCCTGGCGGCGGCATCCGCCTGCGCAGCTTCAACCGCGATGAATACCCTGACGAGGAGTACCCGGCGGAGCAGTTCGACAGCGGGCAGATCCGCATGATCGGCTGGGTCTTCTGGTGGTCCACGGTGCGCCATCGCCGCGCACCGACCCTGGTTCGCTGAGCCGGTTTCACATGAGGAAGACCCCGCTTCGGCGGGGTTTCCTCTGCACGGCGATTGAAAAGAAATACAACCTTTGCTATATTTTCTCCTGTCGCCACCACCATCGGAACAGGAGAGTCCCATGCAGTCGACCGCCGATATTCGCCCCGCCCCGCGCCCGGAGACGGTGAGCCTGGTCTATCAGATCTTCGGGGACGTCCTGGTGCCGCTGGAGCAGGTGCGCGAGCGCTGGTTCCGCAACCTGAACCGGGAGAATTTCAGCAAGGCACTGTCCTGCGGGCGCATCGCCCTGCCGGTGACCACGCTGGATGACAGCCACAAGGCGATGCAGTACGTCGCGGTGGATCATCTGGCGGCTTATGTGGAAGAGCGCTCGCAGAAGGCCGATGCCGCGTTGGCCCAGCGCAAGGCGGGCTTGCAGGTGGTGGAGGCGCGGCAGGCAGGTTAAGTCCCAGCGTGCGATACATCATGTGCTGTGCCATTAGGGCGCTTCGGCGCGGGGATCAGCCCTCTCCTCAAGGGAGAGTGGCAGTCTGGAGTCGACAGTAAGTCACTTAGGCAAGCGGCGATTACAAAAGTAAAAGCCCCGCCGAAGCGGGGCTTTTTCAGTCAATCAGCAACTCAATCGCGACCATGCGCCTTGGCAGTGTGCTCGGCCAGCGCGACGGCGCGGAACATGGCGCGGCGCTTGTTGATGGTTTCTTCCCACTCTGCCGCCGGCACCGAGTCGGCGACGATACCGCCGCCGGCCTGCACGTGGAGTTCGCCGTTCTTGATCACCGCGGTGCGAATGGCGATGGCGGTATCCATGTTGCCGTTCCATGCGAGATAGCCCACGGCACCACCGTAGACACCACGCTTGACCGGTTCCAGCTCATCGATGATTTCCATCGCGCGGATCTTCGGTGCGCCGGACAGGGTGCCGGCCGGCAGGATGGCGCGCAGGGCGTCCATTGCCGAGAGCTCCGGCTTGAGCTGGCCGTTGACGTTGGACACGATGTGCATGACGTTGGAGTAGCGCTCGATCACCATCTGCTCGGTGACCTTCACGCTGCCGGTCTGCGACACGCGACCGACGTCGTTGCGGCCCAGGTCGATGAGCATCAGGTGCTCGGCGATTTCCTTGGCGTCGGACAGCAGGTCTTCTTCCAGCGCGCGGTCGGCCTCTTCGGTCGCGCCACGCGGGCGGGTGCCGGCGATCGGGCGCACGGTGACTTCGCCATCTTCGACGCGCACCAAGACTTCCGGCGAGCTGCCGACGACATGGAAGTCGCCGAAGTTGAAGAAGTACATGTACGGCGTCGGGTTGAAGCAGCGCAGCGCGCGGTACAGGTCGATGGGCGCAGCGCTGAAGTCGATGGACATGCGCTGCGACGGTACGACCTGCATGCAGTCACCGGCGAGGATGTATTCCTTCACGGTATCCACCGCCCGCTCGTAATCCTCGCGGGTGAAGCTGGCGCGGAACTGCGGCTCCGGCGCGTTGACCGCGCTGAAGTCCAGGCCGCGGCGCGGAGTGATCGGCTGGCGCAGGCGCTCCAGCAGCTCGTCCAGTTGCGCCAGGCCCTTGTCGTAGGCATCGGCCTGGGCCGGATCGGCAAGGACGATCGCGTGCATCTTGCCGGCGAGGTTGTCGAACACCACCACGGCATCAGAAACCATCAGCAGGATGTCGGGGTTGTTCAGCGGATCGGGGTTCGGGCACTGCGCCAGGCGCTGCTCGACATAGCGCACGCAGTCATAGCCGAAGTAACCCACCAGGCCGCCGTTGAAGCGCGGCAGGCCGGCGATGGTCGGCACGCGGTAGCGATCCTTGAACGCTTCGACGAAGGCCAGCGGGTCGGCACATTCGAAGCTCTCGGTCTCGACGCCGTCGACCTTGATGCTCGCCTGGTGGCCGTAGACGCGCAGCACGGTGCGGCTGGGCAGGCCGATGATCGAGTAGCGACCCCACTTCTCGCCGCCCTGCACGGATTCGAGCAGGTAGGTGTTCGGACCGTCGGCGAGCTTGAGGTAGATCGACAGCGGTGTGTCGAAGTCGGCAAGGGTTTCGCAGGTCAGAGGAATGCGGTTGTAGCCTTCGGCGGCCAGGCGCTGGAATTCTTCGCGGGTCATGATCAGCCTCGTGGAATAAGAGCCTGTTTAGGATCTCGCGAGCTGGAGCGGAACAAGGCGAAATCGCTTGAGAGAGCGGAGTTTACACGCAGTAAATGAGCATCTCGAAAGCGATTTCAACGCAGTGCCGCCGACGCGCAGCAGATAGTAAACGGGCTCTGAGGGGGAAACGGACTTGGGTGCACACACGCCGGTCGTACCGGCCAAAGGATGTCAGGCGCGCCAGCGCCAGCGGGCCAGGGCCTTGATGACTTTCATCCAGAGTGTGTGGGGAGCCGTTTCCACGGTGCTGTCTCGCTGAGCGGGTTTTGAAGCGGAGTCGGGCAACACTATCGCTTTGCCCGAGTCGAAGCAAGGCAGCAGATGGCGCAGGTCGTCGAGCACCAGCGTCGGGGTTTCTTCGGCAATGGGGCGGCCGTGGTTGTAGCCGTAGCTCAGGCCAACGCTGCGCACGCCGGCGGCCTTGGCCGCAAGGATGTCGTTGCGCGAGTCGCCGACGAACAGCGCCTGCTCTGCCGATACACCGGCCATCTTCATTACGAACAGCAGCGCGGCCGGGTCGGGCTTCTGCTGCGGCAGGGTGTCGCCGCCGATGATCCAGCGGAAGAACTTGCCCAGCTTCATCTCGTCCAGCAGTGGGCCGACGAAGCGCTCGGGCTTGTTGGTGATCAGCGCCAGCTCGACGCCGCGCTTCTTCAGCCACTTCAGCGTCTCGATGACGCCGGGGTAGACCACGGTCAACGCGTGGCTGTCGGCGTAGGCATCCATGAAGAGTTCCAGCGCGCGCTCGGTGTCTTCCTCGCTGACACTTTCATGTTCGATGTCGCCCGCCAGGGCGCGGCGCACCAGTACGCGCGCGCCGTTGCCGACCCAGTGACGCACGGCGTCCAGGCCGGCCGGCTGGCGCCCGAGCGCCAGCAGCATCTTGTCCACCGCCGCGGCGAGGTCGGGGACCGAGTCCACCAGGGTGCCGTCCAGGTCGAACATCACCAGACGCGGCAGCCCGGCGAACGGCAGTTGTGCAGCGCTCATCACTGGCGCGCCTGCGCCAGCTCGGCATGCATGGCGCGAATGACCTCGGCGTAGTCCGGTGCGTTGAAGATGGCGGAACCGGCGACGAAGGTGTCGGCGCCAGCAGCGGCGATCTCGCGGATGTTCTTCACGTTCACCCCGCCGTCGATTTCCAGGCGGATATCGCGTCCGGAAGCGTCGATCAGCGCGCGGGCTTCACGCAGCTTGTCGAGGGTGCCGGGGATGAACTTCTGCCCGCCGAAGCCGGGGTTCACGCTCATCAGCAGGACCATGTCGATCTTGTCCATCACGTACTTCAGCGCGTCCAGCGGGGTGGCCGGGTTGAATACCAGCCCGGCCTTGCAGCCGCCGTCCTTGATCAGTTGCAGGGAGCGGTCGATGTGCTGGGTGGCTTCGGGGTGGAAGGTGATGTAGGTGGCGCCGGCTTCGATGAAGTCGCCGATGATGCGATCCACCGGGGAAACCATCAGGTGCACGTCGATGGGCGCGGTGACGCCGTACTTGCGCAGGGCCGTACAGACCATCGGGCCGATGGTCAGGTTCGGCACGTAGTGGTTGTCCATCACATCGAAGTGGACGATGTCGGCGCCGGCGGCGAGCACCTTGTCGACGTCCTCGCCCAGACGGGCGAAATCGGCGGACAGGATCGACGGAGCGATGGCGTAGGGTTGCATGGCGCACCTCTGTGGGCGGAAATCACGGATGGCGCGCATTGTAGCCGCTCGGACGGCTGGAAGGGGACTGGGCCGATAGTCGATGCCGAGCGGGGCAAGCCCAGGCGGAAATTCAGGCAAAAAAAATCGCGGACCGGTCCCGCCGCCGCGGGTGAGCACGGCGACGGGAACGTCCGCGAAACACTGTGAACTCAGGAAGTCGGGGCGGTTCGCAGTTTCTCGCTGCGGCCGCGCAGCCACTCGAGGGTCAGCAGGAGCAGGACGGAGAAACCGATCAGCAGGGTCGCCGCGGCGGCGATGGTCGGGCTGAGGTTCTCGCGGATGCCGCTGAACATCTGACGCGGCAGGGTGGCCTGCTCGGGGCCGGCAAGGAACAGGGTCACCACGACTTCATCGAAGGACGTGGCGAAGGCGAACAGCGCACCGGAAATCACGCCGGGAGCGATCAGCGGCAGGGTGACCTTGAAGAAGGTCAGCACCGGCGGCGCGCCCAGGCTGGCGGCGGCGCGCACCAGGTTGTAGTTGAAGCCCTGCAGGGTCGCCGACACGGTGATGATGACGAAGGGCACACCGAGCACCGCGTGGACGATGATCAGCGAGATATAGCTGTTGCCCAGGCCCAGCGGCGCGAAGAACAGGTAGCTGGCCACGCCGATGATCACCACCGGCACGACCATCGGCGAGATCACCAGGCTCATGATCAGCGCCTTGCCGCGGAAGTCGCCGCGGGTCAGGCCAATCGACGCCAGGGTGCCGAAGACCATCGCCAGCACGGTGGCCGCCGGAGCGACGATGATGCTGTTGGTCAGCGCGCGCATCCACTCGGCAGAGTTGAAGAAGTCGGCGTACCAGCGCAGGGAGAAGCCCTGCAGCGGGTAGACCAGGAAGGTGCCGGAGTTGAACGACAGCGGCACGATGACCAGTACCGGCAGCACCAGGAACAGCAGGATCAGGCCGCAGAGGATGCGCAGGGTGTAGAACCACACGCGCTCGATCGGGGACATGTAGGGGCTCAGCATCTTCTTCTCCTCATCAGCCCAGGCGCAGGCGGCTCGCGCCCACCAGCCAGCCATAGATCACATAGAGCACCAGGGTGGCGAACAGCAGCAGGCCGCCCAGGGCCGTGGCCATGCCCCAGTTGATGGTGGTGTTGGTGTAGAAGGCGACGAAGTAGCTGACCATCTGGTCGTTCGGGCTGCCCAGCAGCGCCGGGGTGATGTAGTAGCCGATCGACAGGATGAACACCAGCAGGCAACCGGCGCCGACACCGGCCACGGTCTGCGGGAAGTAGACCTTCCAGAAGCTGGCGAACGGGTGGCAGCCCAGGGAAATCGCGGCGCGCATGTAGCTGGGGGAAATGCCCTTCATCACGCTGTAGATCGGCAGGATCATGAACGGCAGCATGATGTGCACCATGGAGATGTACACGCCGGTGCGGTTGAACACCAGCTGCAGCGGCTGGTCAATCAGGCCCATCTTCAGCAGCGCGCCGTTGATCAGGCCGCCCGACTGCAGCAGCACGATCCACGCAGCGACGCGCACCAGGATCGAGGTCCAGAACGGCAGCAGCACCATGATCATCAGCAGGTTGGACTTGCGCGTCGGCAGGATCGCCAGCAGGTAGGCCAACGGGTAGGCCAGCGCCAGGCAGATCAGGGTGATCACCGCGCCCATCCAGAAGGTGCGGGCGAAGATGTCCAGGTAGATCGACTGGTCAGGCGTGGCGCGGGCGATCTCGCCCAGGTCGTCGATGCGGTGATCGAGCGCCGCCAGCAGGTAATAGGGCGTGACGGAGCTGGCGTTGCGGCGGATCGCCTGCCAGTAGGCCGGGTCGCCCCAGCGCTCGTCGAGGGCTTCCATGGCGTCCTTGTACGACGCCGGCTGCTCCTTGAACGGCAGCGCGCGGGCAGTCTTGGACAGCAGGCTGCGGTAACCGGCCAGCTCCATGTTCAGGCGCTTGGACAGGTCACCGATGGTCTGGTTCTTGCGCGCAGCGACCAGGTCTTCGCTCAGCGCCTTGTACACCGCGTCCGAGGGCAGCGATTTGCCGTCCCATTCAGCGATGGCATTGACCGTCAGCGGCATCGCGCCGACGACCTCGGGGTTGTTCACGCTCTTGTAGAGCAGCGCCGCAATGGGCACCAGGAAGGTCAGCAGCAGGAAGACCAGCAGGGGCAGCACCAGCGCCTGGGACTTCAGACGGTTCATCCGCTCCGCGCGCGCCAGGCGCTGCTTGAGGGTGGGGCCGGCGACCTCGTTCAGAGACACAGCGGTGGCCATAGCGAACTCCGGTAAAACAGGCCGCCTTAGGAGCGGCCAAGGTGTGGTGTCAGGAGGAGCCGCCGCGAGGGGGAACGGCGGCTCCGGTCCGTCGCGGCTCGGGCAGCCGCGACGGTTAGGACGTTACGCGAGTCGTCGACAAAACTGAGCGAAGCGGTTCTGGCTAGGCGCCTGGCTGCAGACAGTACCCGGCCAGGCAACAACGCCAGAACAGTTTTGCCGGCGACTCTTACTTGGCAGCCCAGGCGTTGAAGCGCTGCTCCAGCTGCTCGCCGTAGTCAGCCCAGAAGGTCACGTCCATGCCCACCTGGCCCTGCATGTTTTCCGGGGTGGTCGGCATGTCTTTCAGCAGGTCCTTACTCAGCAGCGGTACGGCGTTCTTGTTGACCGGGCCGTAGGCGATGTTCTCGGAGTAGGTCTTCTGCTGCTCGGGCTGGACCGAGAAGGCGATGAACTTCAGGCTCTCGTCCTTATTCTTGGCGCCTTTGGGGATGGCCCAGGCGTCGAAGTCGTAGATGCCGCCGTTCCAGACGATCTTCAGGTTGCTCTCTTTCTGCACGGCGGCGATGCGGCCGTTGTAGGCAGAGCTCATGACCACGTCACCGGAGGCGAGGTACTGCGGCGGCTGGGCGCCGGCTTCCCACCACTGGATGTTCGGCTTGATCTGGTCGAGTTTCTTGAAGGCGCGGTCCTGGCCTTCTTTGGTGGCCAGCACCTTGTAGACGTCCTTGGGCGCGACACCGTCGGCCATCAGGGCGAATTCCAGGGTGTACTTGGCGCCCTTGCGCAGGCCGCGCTTGCCCGGGAATTTCTGGGTGTCCCAGAAATCGGCCCAACTGGTCGGCGCGCTCTTCAGTTTGTCGGCGTTGTAGGCCAGTACGGTAGACCACACGAAGAAGCCGACGCCGCAGTTGCTGACGGCGCCCGGCACATAGTCTTCGGCCTTGCCGAGGATGGCCGGGTCGATTTCTTCGAACAGGCCTTCGTCACAGCCGCGGGCCAGTTCCGGCGATTCGACTTCCACCAGGTCCCAGGAGACGCTGTTGGTGTCGACCATGGCCTTCACCTTGGCCATCTCGCCGTTGTATTCGCCGGCGACGATCTTGTTGCCGGTGGATTTTTCGTAGGGCTCGTAGAACGCCTTCACCTGGGCGTTCTTGTTGGCACCGCCGAAGGACACCACGGTCAGGTCGGTGGCGGCCATGGACTGGGCCGCAAAGGCCACGCCCAGAGTCAGCGCTGCGAGTTTGAGCCCCGATGCTTTCAAGGACTTCGACATTATTGTTGTCTCCACAGTGTGCAGTTTGTTTTTCTTGGATGCGTCCGGGAGTGGCCGGTCCGCTTTCGTTACGCCGCGGACAGAGGGTCGAGCGCGCGGACGTGCTCGACTTCCCAGCCCAGCGGAACCACGTCGCCAACACTGAGCGCGGGATCGAGCTCGGCGATCGGCTGTTTGACGAAGAAATCGGTACGGCCGCAGACCTCCAGGCGAATGCGCACGTGGTCGCCCAGGTAGATGAATTCGGCGACACGGCCGGAGAAGCGGTTCACGCAGTTTTCACTGTGGCCGTTGAGGCGCACGCGCTCTGGGCGGATCGACAGGCTGACGGTGTCGCCGACATTGCCGACGTTGACGGCCAGCGCCTCGACCTTCTCGCCACGGGCCAGGCCAACGGTGCAGCGGTCGCCATCGCGGGCCTGGAGCTGGCCGGCTATGCGGTTGTTCTCGCCAATGAAGTTGGCGACGAAGGAGTTGCGCGGGTGCTCGTAGAGCTCAGCCGGCGGGGCGATCTGCTGGATCTCGCCCTGGTGGAACACGGCCACGCGGTCGGACATGGTCAGGGCTTCGCCCTGGTCGTGGGTCACGTAGACCACGGTCACGCCCAGGCGCTGGTGGATGTGCTTGATCTCCATCTGCATGTGTTCACGCAGCTGTTTATCCAGCGCACCCAGGGGTTCGTCCATCAGCACCAGTTGCGGCTCGAAGACCAGCGCGCGGGCCAGGGCCACACGTTGCTGCTGGCCACCGGAAAGCTGGGCGGGATAACGGCCGGCGAAGGTGTCGAGCTGGACCATCGACAGCGCACGCTTCACGCGCTCGCTGACATCGGTCTTGCTCATGCCGCGCACGGAGAGCGGGAAGGCCAGGTTCTCGGCCACCGTCATGTGCGGGAACAGCGCATAGTTCTGGAACACCATGCCGATGTCGCGCTTGTGCGGGGGGACGTTGTTGATGGCGCGGCCGGCGAGCTGGATTTCACCGGCGGTAGGAGTTTCGAAACCGGCCAGCATCATCAGGCTGGTGGTCTTGCCGGAACCGGACGGCCCCAGCAGTGTCAGGAATTCGCCTTTGCGAATGTCCAGATTGAGGTCCTTCACGATGAGGGATTCGCCGTCGTAGCTCTTCTGCACGCCACGGAAACTCACCAGCACATCGTTTGCCTGATTCTCGGCCATCACCGCACCTTTGTTTTTTTGTAAATGCCGTTGATCTCAAGCCTAGAGAAGCTGGACCCGCGCGCAAATCGGGCGGTATGAGAGATTGCTATAAGGCTTAGAGAGGATGCTTTGTAGGGATCGCCCTACAAAAATCAGGGAAACCGACTGCCGACCAGCTATTGGTCGGCAGTCCGCGGCTCAGCGCTTGGCCCAGGCCTGAAAGCGCTTCTCCAGCGCATCGCCGTGCTCGGCCCAGAACGCCACGTCCATGCCGACGGCATTGGCGATGTTCTGCGGCGCGGTCGGCAGGTTGGCAGCCACGTCCGGCGCCAGCAGCTCCACCGCCTTGCGGTTGGTCGGGCCGTAGGAAATGTTTTCGGCGAAGGCCTTCTGCTGTTGCGGCTGGCCGGCGAAGTTGACGAATTGCTCGGCCAGTTCCTTCTTGAACACACCCGAGGGCAGCGCCCAGAAATCGAAGTCGTAGATACCGCCGGCCCAGACCATGCGGAAGCCCTTCTGCTCGCCCTGCGCGGCGGCGATCCGGCCGTTGTAGGCGGAGCTCATCACCACGGTGCCGTCGGCGAGATCACGGACCGGGTCCTGCCCGGATTTCCACCAGTTGATGTTCGGCTTCAGTTCGTCGAGCTTGCGGAAGGCGCGGTCGACGCCGTCATTGTTGGCGAGCACCTTGTAGACGTCCCTGGGCGCGACACCATCGGCCATCAGGGCGAATTCCAGGCTGTACTTCGCGCCCCAGCGCAGGCCGCGCTTGCCGGGGAATTTCTTCGTGTCCCAGAAATCCGCCCAACTGCTGGGCGTGCCCTGCAGCTTGTTCTGGTTGTAGGCCAGCAGCGTGGTCCAGACGAAGATGCCGACGCCGCACGGCTGCACTGCGCCGGGAACGAAATCGGCGGTGTTGCCCAGGGTCTTGGGGTCAAGCTTCATGAACAGCCCTTCCTCGCAGCCGCGCGCGAGTTCGGGGGCCTCGACTTCCACCACGTCCCAGGACACGTGGCTGATTTCCACCATGCGCTTGAGCTTGGCCAGGTCGCCGTTGTAGGAGCCGTGGACGACGGCGTTGCCGGTCACTTCCTTGAACGGTTTGTAGAAGGCCGCCTCCTGGGCTTCCTTGTTCGCGCCACCGAAGGAAATCACCGTAACGTAGTCCGCCAGCGCCGGCATCGCAGCGCTCCCCAGCAGGCCGAACAGCAGCCCTCCCCTTACCGCTCGCAACATCTTCTTCTCCTTGTTATCACGACGTACCGCATGAAGCGGGCAATCATTCCCTGCCTCACGCCCGCTAGATAGACGGTTTGTTACAGAAATCGGACACGTCGCACAGAGTGAAGGGAAAATTCAGCGAGCCATCTGCCGCAGATCAAACCGGCGGCACGGGTCGGTCAGACGAGCTTGTGCTCCATGGCGTAGCGCACCAGATCGGCCACCGAGTTGGCATTGAGTTTCTGCATCAGCCGCGCCTTGTGGGTACTGATGGTCTTGCTGCTGACCGCCAGTTGCTGGGCGATCTCGTTGACGCCCTCGCCGTGCACCAGGCGCTCGAACACCGAGAACTCGCGCTCGGAAAGCAGCGCATGGGGTGGCCGCGAATCGGTGAGGCCGACTTCGAAGACCATGCGGTCGGCGAGGTCCGGGTCGATGTAGCGGCCACCGCTGGCGACCTTGCGGATCGCCGTGAGCAGCAGCGCCGGGTCGCTGTCCTTGGTGGCGTAGCCAGCGGCGCCGACCTTCAGCGCGCGGGCGACCATCTGCACCTCGTCGTGCATCGACAACATCAGGATCGCCGGCGGATTGTTCAGCGCGCGGATACGCGGGATGGCCTCAAGGCCGTTGACGCCGGGCATCGAGATATCCAGCAGGACCACTTCGCAGGGGGTCTGGCGCAGGTTCTCGAGCAGTTGCTCGCCATTGGTGGCCTCGCCGACCACCTGCAGGTCCTTGGCCATGCCGATCAGTTGCTTGATGCCCTCGCGCACGATCGTATGGTCTTCCGCCACCAGCACTCGAATCACTGCCCTTCCTCCCGCTTCGCACTTGTCATTGTCATTGTCGTTATCGATGCCGATGCCGTTGTCGCCCGGTTAGGCGCTTCGGGAGCGCAGCGGCACCCGGATCCACAGCGTGGTGCCCTCCCCAGGCTGGCTGTCGATCTGCAGGGTGCCGCCGAACATCAGCACCCGCTCGCGCATACCCACCAAGCCGAAGGAAACACCCTGGCGCGTGGCCTGCGGATCGAAGCCCACGCCGTCATCGGCGATACGCAGGCACAGCTCGCTGCCCTCGACGCTCAGCTGCAGTTCCACAGTATGCGCCTGAGCATGGCGCATCACATTGGTCAGCGCCTCCTGGAGGATGCGGAACAGTCCGATGGCCTTGGCGTCCGACAGCTCCGGCGGGTTCTCCGGCACCTCCACCAGGCAGGGAATCTGCGTGCGCGATTCGAAGCGGCGCGCCTGCCACTCCACCGCCGAACCGATGCCGGCATCGAGGATCGGCGGGCGCAGCGCAGTGGCCACATCGCGCACCAGCTGGAACAACTGGGCGATAAGACGCTTCATGTTATCCAGGCGCTCGCGCAGGCCCGCGTCCAGTTCGCCATAGGCCAGTTCGCACATCGAGGTTTCCAGCTTCAGCACGGTAAGCACCTGGCCCAGTTCATCGTGCACCTCGCGGGCGATGCGTGCTTTCTCCTCCTCCCGCACGCTCTCCAGATGCGCCGAGAGCTCGCGCAGTTGCGCGCGGGAATCCTGCAGTTCGAGTTCGATCTGCTTATGCTCGGTGATGTCCCAGACCACGCCGTCCCAGGCCGAACGACCGTCGTCCAGGGTCCGCACCGTCGCCTTGATGTCGACCCAACGTGGCTCGTTGCTGCGGGTGAGGATGCGGCCCTGCCACAGCCAGTTGCGCCGGCCCTCTACTGCCTCGAGCTGGCTGGCGAGATAGCCCTCGCGCTCGGACGGGTGCACCAGGCCCATGATGCCCAGGCCGCTTTCGCGCAGGTAACCGGGCGAGTAACCCAGCGAGGTTTCGCTGCCGCCAGTGATGAAGCTGATGTAGGCGAAATCGGAGTCATCGTCCGGCGCATTGGGCTCCAGGCGGAACACCAGCCCCGGCACGTTGGCGGCGATGCCCTGCAGGCGGGCCTCGCTCTCTTCCAGCGCGGCGCGGGCGCGGCGGCGTTCGGTGACGTCGCTGAGGAAGACCAGCAGGTACTCCGAATCACCGAAGCGCAGGAAGCTCAGCGAGACGTCGGCCGGCAGCCATTGGCCGTCGGCGCGCAGGCAGCGGGTTTCGAAGCTCAGCGGAGCTTCGTCGGCGTTGCGCGCACGGCGCCAGAGGTTGAGCCAGCGGTCCATGTTCAGCGTCGGCTCGAAGTCTGCCAGCGGCCGATCCACCACGGCGCCCGCGGCATAACCGAGCAGCTCCTCGGCGGCGCGGTTGGCGTAGCGCACATGGCTGTCCCAGTTGACCCAGAGGATGCCGACGGTGCTGCTGTCGATGGCGAACTGGGTCAGGCGCAATGCCTGCTCGGCGGCCTGGCGCAGTTCGATGTCGCGGCGTGCCGCCAGCAGGCGCGACTCCAATGCACGGTGCTGCCGACGCAGCCAGAGCAGCGCAGCAACGGCGAACAAAAGCAGCAGGCCGAGCAGGATGCAGAGGTTCTGCCAGAAGCCGGGCGAGGAGCCCAGACGCGGGTAGGTCGGTTGCAGCCAGCGTTCGTGGAGCTGGTCGAGGTCCTTGGCCGGCACCGCGCGCAGGGCCGCGTCGATGATCCCGGCCAATTCCGGCAAGCCGCGCCGCGTCGCCACGCGCAGCAATTGCGGATAGCCGATGTCGGCCACCACCCAGAGGCCGGTGAATTCGGTTTCGCGGGTCAGCCGCGCCAGCTGCGCCTCATCGATCACCGCGTAATTGGCCTCGCGGCCCAGCACCTTGCGCAGCACTTCGCGGTCGCTGTCGACGATCTGCAGGGTCAAGCCCGAATAGGTACTGCGCAGGTAATCCACCACCGGGCCGGGCCCCCGCACAGAGACCGATTCGCCCTCGCGCAGGTTGTCCAGCTCCACGGACGTACCGCTGCGGCGGTCGCCCACCACCAGCCGCGGTACGCGCAGATAGGGATCGGAGAACAGCCAGTCGCGAAGGGTCGAGGGCGTCTGGCTGACGCCGGGCGCCAGGTCGATTTCGCCGCTGTGCACGGCTCGCTCCAACGCGGCCTGGTCCGGGTAGGTGTGCCACTCGAGGCTGACCCCCATGGCCTTGGCCAGCCATTCCAGCAATTCCACGTTGGCCCCGGAGAGCTGCTGCAGCCGGCGATCCTGTTGCACATAGGGCGCCTCCAGTACGGCGCCCACGCGCAGTTGCGGATGCTCGGCAAGCCAGGCGCGCTGCGCTTCGTCCAGCGCCAGTGGCGGCACGGCGGTTTCCGCCATGGCCAGCAGCGGTAGGCACAGGAACCACGCCAGGCAGGCTTTCCAGAACACACGACTCATGCCGACAACACCATGGATTTCACTCGGGTCAAAGCAAAGGGCCGGCATACCTTACCGCAACCCCGGTTGAACCCGGCACGCCTGCGCCTGACAAAGCTAATACAAGCCGCTAGGCTGGCCGCACTCGCGCCCCGCCGCGTGCTGCCCGCCAGACAGGGATATCACCGATGCCGCATTTGTCTCGACCGACGCTTCTCGCCCTTTGCCTGACCCTCGGCCTGTCGCCGCTGGGCATCAGTCGGGCCGAAGATGCCAAGCAAGCCACCGACGAAAAACCGGCCACGGCACCGGTGGTGCGCCAGGCAGTGAACGAGCGCAGCCAGGATGAAGCCAACGGTCTGGTGCGCCAACTCCCAGAAAGTGAGCGGCAGGAACTCAAGGCCGGTGACGAAACCTTCCTTGCCCTCTGGCTTCCCGCCAATACCGCCGACGCGCAAGGCGCTGTGATCCTCATCCCCGGCGATGGCGAAAGTGCCGACTGGCCGGTAGCGATCAGTCCGTTACGGCGCAAGCTGCCCGATGCCGGCTGGCAGACTCTGGCCATCACGCTGCCCGACCCGCAGAGCACCGCGCCAATTCCACGCCCGAAGGAATCGCCCGACAAGGCCAGCGCCGATACCGACGCCTCCGCCGCCGACAGCGCCAGCAAGCCGGAAGTGAAAGGTAGCCAAGGCAGCGCGACGCCTACTCCGGAAAGCACCGCCGAGACCGGCAGTGCAGAACCCGCCCAGGCCAGCCCGGAAGCCCCGCCACCGCCCACCGACCCGGTGGAACTGCGCAAGGCCCACGCCGAACGGGTGCTGTCCCGCGTCCAGGCAGCGGTCGAGCTGGCGCAGCAGCACAAACCCAGGACCATCGTCCTGCTTGGTCACGGTACGGGCGCCTATTGGGCCACTCGCTACCTGGGCGAGCGCGCACCGGCGGACATCAAGAACCTGCTGCTGGTGGCGCCGGAGATGCCGCGCGACTTCAAACCTTCGCTGGACGAGACCGTCCCCTTGCTGAACCTCGCCACCGGCGATTTCTACTACAAGGACAAGGCAACCGATGTAGCGGCAGCCAAGCTGCGCCTGCAAGCGAGCAAGCGGCAGAAAGCCCCCAACTATGTGCAGATCGGCATGAACGCCCTGCCAGCCGACCTGGGCACCGAGCAGGAGCAACTTTACCGGCGCATCCGCGGCTGGCTGTCGATGCACCTGGAGCCCATCGAGCAGCCCTGAGTCAGCGGAAGCCGCGACGCTGGCGCACCAGCAGGTAGGCCGCCTGGATCTCGCGGGTCCTGTTGGTCGCCGCAGCAATCCGCTCGGGGCTGGCACCCATGCCTTCGAGCTTGTCCGGGTGGTTCTGGCTGATCAGCTTGCGGTAGGCGCGCTTGATCTCCTCCGGCTCGCTCTCTGCCGTCACGCCCAGCAGTCGCAGCGCTCCGGTATAGGATTCGCGCGGAGTAGCCGGCGGCTTGGGCGGCTCGGCACCGGACGACATCGCCAATACCCTGGAGCGAGAAAGCCCCAGTGAATCGCCCCACTGCAGCAGCAGGTTCTTCTGCGCAGCGTTCGGCGCGCCGCCCGCCCAGACCATGCGCCAACACGCCTGTATCAGCCCTTCGGCAGTGGCCTCCTGACCCTGCCGCTGGCGCAAGCCGACGTCGAGCAAGTCACCCCCCAGCTTGCCGCGACCGAAGGCATCGATGGCCTGGCGACGGGCCTTGTCATCCAGTTGCAGACGCTGCATTTCAGAACGCGCCTGCTGGATGTGCGCATCGACCACGCGACCGCGGCTCTTGGCCAGACGGCCGAGCAGCAGGAAGAGCAACTCCTGGTCACCGACCCGAGGACCACCGCGCAACTGCTCCAGCAGCCCCCGCCAGGTGCGCTGCTTCAGGCGCCGGTCGAGCACCTGGCCCAGCAACGCACCGAGCATGGCGCCCGGAATGCTCGCCAATGCCCATCCGGCGATGACGCCCACCAGGGTCCCCGGCCAGAACACCTCAGCGCTCCGCCAACTGGCGTTCGACTTCTGCCAGGCGCTCGTGGGTGCCGACATCGATCCAGCGGCCACGATGGTGCACGCCGCTCACGCGCCC
This sequence comes from Pseudomonas nitroreducens, assembly GCF_010994165.1. Classification (NCBI taxonomy): domain Bacteria; kingdom Pseudomonadati; phylum Pseudomonadota; class Gammaproteobacteria; order Pseudomonadales; family Pseudomonadaceae; genus Pseudomonas; species Pseudomonas nitroreducens. The sequence continues at coordinate 49,518 of NZ_WMBX01000004.1, forward strand.
TGCTTCCATCGCCTGGCGCAGCAGCGGCGCCAGCTTGAACGCGCCGGGCTGGCAGCCGTCGAACAGCTGCGGACGTAGAATGGCGATGCCGCTGTAGGTCAGGCTCGGCTGGCCTTCGCGGTAGTCACTGACGCGACCGTCACGCAGGCAGAAATCACCCCGAGCGTGGTGGCCGGGATTGTCCACCAGCACCAGGTGCGCCAGGTCGCCCTCGGCCAGCGCACCGTGCAGGCTTGCGTAATCGAAGTCGGTCCAGATGTCACCGTTGGCGATGACGAAGGCGTCGTCGCCCAGCAGCGGCAGCGCCTTGAAGATGCCGCCGCCAGTTTCCAGCGGCTCGCCTTCGGACGAGTAGCGGATGCTCAGGCCAAAGGGCGCGCCATCACCCAGGTGGTCTTCGATCTGCTGGCCGAGCCAGGCGTGGTTGATCACCAGCTGATCGAAGCCGGCCTGGCGCAACGCCCGCAACTGGTACTCGATCAGCGGCACGCTGCCAGCGCGCACCAGCGGCTTGGGCGTGTGCAGTGTCAGCGGGCGCAGGCGCTCGCCCTTGCCCGCGGCGAGGATCATGGCCTTCATGCGGGGTGGGTCTCGTCTTCGGGCAGGCTGGCCAGCAGCGCGGCGAGGTCGCCCAACTCCGGCCGGCGCGCGATGACGCTTTCCAGGTAGCGGAAGAAGCGTGGCACATCGCCCAGGTAGCGAGGCTTGCCATCGCGATGGCAGATACGCGCGAAAATGCCGATCACCTTCAGATGACGCTGGGCACCCATCAGGTCGCTGGCGCGGAAGAAGGTCTCGAAGTTCTCCGGCAGCGGAATACCGGCTGCCTGGGCCTTGCGCCAGTAGCGCGAGAGGCCGTCGTGGACGCGCGGTTCCGGCCAACTGAGGAAGGCGTCCTTATAAAGGCAGGTCACGTCGTAGGTCACCGGACCGTAGACCGCATCCTGGAAATCGAGGATGCCGGGGTTCGGCTCGCTGAGCATCAGGTTGCGCGGCATGTAGTCGCGGTGCACCAGCACGTGCGGCTGCGCCAGGGCGCTGCGGACCAGCAGGTCGCAGGTGCGCTCCCAGCGAGCGAGTTGCTCGCCCTCCAGGGTCACGCCCAGATGGCGCTGCAGGTACCAGTCGGGGAACAACTGCAGCTCGCGGCGCAACAGGGCTTCGTCGTAGGCCGACAGGCGCTGGGCGACATCGACCTGCTGGAAGGCCACCAGGGCATCCAGGGCGTTCTCGAACAGTTCCTCGGCATTCTGCGCAGTGAGCACATCCAGGTAAGTCTGACGCCCGAGATCATTGAGCAGCAGGAATCCCTGCTCGACATCCTCGGCCAGAATCTTCGGAACGTGCACGCCGGCCTCGGCCAGCAGGCCGGCGACCTTGATGAAGGGCCGGCAGTCTTCCTGGGGCGGTGGCGCGTCCATCACGATCAGGCTGCGGCCGGCGCCCTGCCAGCGGAAATAACGGCGGAAACTGGCGTCGCTGCTGGCCGCAGTGAGGCTGGCCTCGGGCACCTGTCCCCAGCCTTGTACGTTGAACACTGCGGGCAAACTCAAGTCCAACCAGCGGATCATCTGCTGGTAACGAGCATCCTCGGTCATTTTTCGGGGTTCTCCACGGCGCTAGCCGTTGCGCGGGTCATGCTTTATTATCCAGCATCTTTTTGAGCCCATCGATAGGCGTGCGGCCCGTTTTGGGCTGAAGGCTCGCAGGAAGCCCGGATTAACAAGATGGCAGTGAATTTCCCCGTGTTCCGTAGAAAATTCCCCTTACTGGTGACCGGTGGCCTGCTGGCTATCCAACCGCTCGCCACTGTGACCGCGGCGCCCGGCGAGCAGTTCGCCTGCCAGCCCTCCGCATCCGGCGCCTGGGACTGCTCCTCGCAGAACAGCGCCAGCACAGTACCGCGCCCACAGCATGGGGCCACCTCCGTCAGCGCTGGCGGCACGGCCGCGAGCAGCTCGAAGTCCTCGGGCAGCCCGAGCAGCGCCGCTGGCGAAGAGCCGAAACAACTGGTCACCGAGTCCGGCGGCCGCGGCCTGAAGTCGCGCAGCAGCGACTACAGCCACCTCGACTGGATCCCCCGCGACAAGCTCACCGCTGCCCAACAGGCCGAAATGGGCCCGTACTGCAGCGGCGCCTACGTCGAGCCGGTACGTCCAGGCATGAACGACAAGACGCCGAACGACGAGGCCCCGACCTACGTTTCGGCAAAGGTTTCCCGCTACGAGCAGGAAAAGCAGATCGCCACCCTCGCGGGTAACGTGGTCCTGCGCCAGGGCAGCATGCAGGTCGAGGCTGACGAGGCCAACCTGCACCAGGCCGAGAACCGCGGCGAGCTGGTCGGCAACGTCAAGCTGCGCGACAACGGTGCGCTGATCGTCGGCGACCACGCCGAGCTGCAACTGGACAACGGCGCGGCGAAGATCGACAACGCCGAATACGTCATGCACCAGGCGCAGATCCGCGGCAGCGCGCTGTACGCCAAGCGCCAGGAAGACGCGATCATCCAGCTCAAGGACGGCACCTACACCCGTTGCGAGCCGGGCAGCAACGCCTGGGTCATGAAGGGCAACAACATCAAGCTGAACCCGGCCACCGGTTTCGGCACCGCGACCAACGCGACCCTGCGGGTGAAGGACATTCCGGTCTTCTACACCCCGTACATCTATTTCCCGATCGACAACCGTCGTCAGTCCGGCTTCCTGGCGCCTTCCTTCGCCAGCTCGACCGACACCGGTTTCACCCTGACCACGCCGTACTACTTCAACCTGGCGCCCAACTACGACGCCACGTTGTACCCGCACTACATGGTCAAGCGCGGCCTGCTGATGGAAGGCGAGTTCCGCTACCTGACCCACAGCAGCGAAGGCCAGGTCAACGCCGCTTATCTGAACGATAAGAACGACGACCGCAAGGACTTCCCGCAGTATACCGACACCCGTTGGCTGTACGGCTGGAAGAACGTCAGCGGCCTGGATTCGCGTCTGATGGCGCAGGTCGACTACACCCGCATCAGCGACCCCTACTACTTCCAGGATCTGGATACCTCGCTGGGTATCGGTTCGCCGACCTACGTCAACCAGCAGGGCATCCTGACCTACCGCGGCGACAGCTACACCGCCAAACTGAACGCGCAGTCCTACCAGTTGGCGACCGTGACCGACGTCACCCCGTACGATCGCCTGCCGCAACTCACCCTGGACGGCAAGCTGCCGTTCAATCCGGGTGGTCTGAACTTCACCTACAGCACCGAGGCCGTGCGCTTCGATCGCGACCTGGATGAAGGCTTCTACCGCCGGAACGAAGACGACCCGAATCTCTACGCCCGCCCTGATACCAATATCCAGGGCCTGGCTCGAGCCACCGGTGACCGCTTCCATGCCGAGCCGGGCATCAGCCTGCCGATGAACCGCAGCTGGGGCTTCCTGACTCCGACGGTCAAGGCCATGTACACCAAGTACGACCTGGACCTGGACAGCAAAGGCAAGGCTACCCTGCCGTCCTACCTCGACTACGACAGCAGCCCGGACCGCTCCCTCGGCCTGGCCAAGCTCGACAGCGGCCTTTACTTCGATCGCGACACCACCTTTGGCGGCACCAAGTTCCGCCAGACCCTGGAACCGCGCGCAATGTACCTGTACGTGCCGTACAAGGACCAGGACAACCTGCCGACCTTCGACACCGGCGAGTTCACCTTCAGCTACGACTCGCTGTGGCGTGAAAATCGCTTCACCGGCCGCGACCGCATTGGCGATGCCAACCAGCTCTCCCTCGGCCTGGGCTCGCGCTTCATCGAGGACGATGGCTTCGAGCGCGCCTATGTCGCTGCCGGCCAGATCTACTACTTCAGCGATCGCCGTGTTCAGTTACCCGGCCTGACTGAAGACGATCTGCGCGCCAGCGGTGCGAAGAACCCGGACGCCGATACCTGGCGCTCGCCCTACGCACTCACCGGCATCTATCGCTTCAACCATGACTGGTTCGCCAGCTCGGACTTCAACTGGAACCCGAATACGCACCACACCGACAACGGCAACCTGATGTTCCACTATCAGCCTGAAGCCGATCCTCGCAAGGTGCTGAACGCCGGCTACCGTTATCGCGCCGACAGCAAGCGCTTCAACCCGAACACCGGCCAGTTCGAATACGGCAGTGACGAGTACAAGATCGAACAACACGATTTCTCGTTCATCTGGCCGGTACTGCCACAATGGGCCGCCATCGGCCGCTGGCAGTTCGACTACAACAAGAGCCGCACGCTGGAAGCCTTCGGTGGCTTCGAGTACGACAGCTGCTGCTGGAAACTGCGCCTGATCAACCGCTACTGGGTCGACTACGACGACGACGAGTACATCACCTCGACGTCCAAAGCCGACCACGGCGTATTCCTTCAAATCATCTTGAAAGGCCTTGGCGGCGTGGTTGGCAACCAGGTGGAAGGCTTCCTCGACCAAGGTATCCAGGGTTATCGTCAACGTGAAGACAATGCTATGTAAGGCCCTGCGCCCGCTGATGCTGGGCGCGCTGTTGGCAAGTTCCGTCGTGCATGCCGAAGTGGTTCCGCTGGACCGTGTGGTCGCCATCGTCGACAACGACGTGGTGATGCAGAGCCAGCTGGACCAGCGCCTGCGCGAAGTCCGTGCAACCATCCAGAAACGCGGCGCGCCGCTGCCGCCCGAGCACGTGCTGACCCAGCAGGTGCTCGAGCGTCTGATCATCGAGAACATCCAGCTGCAGATCGGTGACCGCTCCGGCGTGCGCATTACCGATGAAGAGCTGAACCAGGCCATGGGCACCATTGCCCAGCGCAACAACATGAGCCTGGACCAGTTCCGTGCCGCCCTCGCCCACGACGGCCTGTCCTACGACGAGGCCCGCGAGCAGGTGCGTCGCGAGATGATCATCAGCCGTGTGCGCCAGCGCCGTGTGGCCGAGCGCATCCAGGTCAGCGAGCAGGAAGTTCAGAACTTCCTGGCCTCCGACCTGGGCAAGATCCAGCTCTCGGAAGAATACCGCCTGGCCAATATCCTGATCCCGGTACCCGACAGCGCTTCGCCGGAAACCGTGCAGGCTGCAGCTCGCCAGGCCCAGGAGATGTACCAGCAGCTCAAGCAGGGCGCGGACTTCGGCCAACTGGCGGTCTCCCGCTCGGCCGGCGACAACGCCCTGGAAGGCGGCGAGATCGGTTGGCGCAAGGCCGCCCAGCTGCCCTCGCCGTTCGACAGCATGGTTGGCACCTTGGCCGTGGGCGACGTGACCGAGCCGGTCCGCACCCCGGGCGGTTTCATCATCATCAAGCTGGAAGAGAAGCGCGGTGGCAGCAAGATGCTGCGTGACGAAGTCCACGTCCGCCATATCCTGCTCAAGCCCAGCGAGATTCGCAGCGAAGAAGAAACCCAGCGTCTGGCCGAGAAGCTCTACGAGCGCATCCAGGCCGGCGAGAGCTTCAGCGACCTGGCGAAGAAATTCTCCGAGGACCCGGGCTCCAAGCTCAACGGCGGCGACCTCAACTGGGTCGACCCGGAATCCCTGGTACCGGAATTCCGCGACGTGATGAACAATGCGCCGCAAGGCCAGGTCACCAAGCCGTTCCGCTCGCCGTTCGGCTGGCACGTGCTGGAAGTCCTCGGCCGCCGCGCTACCGACAGCAGCGACAAGTTCCGCGAGCAACAAGCCGCCCAGACCCTGCGCGCACGCAAGTACGACGAGGAACTGCAGGCCTGGCTGCGCCAGATCCGCGACGAAGCCTACGTCGAGATCAAGCAGTAAGCAGCGCGTCGCTACGAAGAAACCCGGCCATGGCCGGGTTTCTTTTTGCCTGCAGGAAGCTTCGTCGTAGAGTAGGAACATCCGCGGTAAATCCTGATTCGAGAGTCATCCATGAGCACTTCCCACCTTTTCGCCCTCACTCCCGGCGAGCCCGCCGGCATCGGTCCCGACCTCTGCCTGCTGCTGGCCCGCGAAACTCAACCGCATCCGCTGGTTGCCGTCGCCAGCCGTGAACTGCTGGCAGAGCGTGCCGCGCTGCTGGGGCTGAACATCGACCTGCAGGAAGTCGGCCCCGACCACTGGCCCGATGTCGCTGCTCCGGCCGGCAGCCTTTATGTCTGGGACACCCCGCTGGCAGCGCCGGTCGAACCGGGCAAGCTGAACCAGGCCAACGCCGCCTATGTGCTGGAAACCCTCACCCGCGCCGGCCAGGGCTGCCTGGACGGGCATTTCGCCGGGATGATCACCGCCCCCGTGCACAAGGGCGTCATCAACGAAGCCGGCATCGCCTTCTCCGGCCATACCGAGTTCCTCGCCGATCTCACCCACACCGCCCAGGTAGTGATGATGCTCGCCACCCGCGGCCTGCGCGTTGCCCTGGTGACCACCCACCTGCCGCTGCGACAGATCGCCGATGCCATCACCCCGGATCGCCTGGAGCGCGTCACCCGCATCCTGCATGCCGACCTGCGCGACAAGTTCGGTCTGGCCAACCCGCGCATCCTGGTCTGCGGCCTGAACCCCCACGCAGGCGAAGGCGGCCACCTCGGCCATGAGGAAATCGACGTGATCGAGCCAACGCTGGAGCGCCTGCGCACCGAGGGCATGCAGCTGATCGGCCCGCTGCCGGCCGACACCCTGTTCACCCCCAAGCACCTGGAACACTGCGACGCCGTGCTGGCGATGTACCACGACCAGGGCCTGCCGGTGCTCAAGTACAAGGGGTTCGGCGCGGCAGTGAACGTCACGCTGGGCCTGCCCATCATCCGCACCTCAGTGGACCACGGCACCGCACTGGACCTTGCCGGCACCGGTCGGATCGACAGCGGCAGCCTGCAGGTTGCCCTGGAAACCGCCTACCAGATGGCCGAAGCCGGCGCCGCGAAAGGCTGATCACCAGCATTCCGTTCGGCCAGCGTTTCGTGCTGGCCGTCGCGGACTGGTAAACTGATGGTTTTTCCGCCTCCAGCTGGCCGCCTCAGGCGTCCGGCTGCTCTCCGGAGCCTTCGATGTCCGAACTCTTCCAGCACCGCGCCCGTAAACGCTTTGGGCAGAACTTCCTGCACGACGCCGGGGTGATCCACAAGATCCTCCGCGCCATCGCCGCCAAGGAAGGCCAGCACCTGCTGGAAATCGGCCCAGGCCAGGGCGCCCTGACCGAAGGCCTGGTGGACAGCGGCGCGAAGCTCGACGTGATCGAGCTGGACCTGGACCTGATCCCGCACCTGAAATGGCGCTTCGGTCTGAAGCCCAACTTCAGCCTGCACCAGGGCGATGCGATGAAGTTCGACTTCGCCAGCCTGATCGCCTCCCCCGAGGACAAGTTGCGCGTGGTCGGCAACCTGCCCTACAACATCTCCACCCCATTGATCTTCCATCTCCTGGACCATGCCTCGCTGATCCAGGACATGCACTTCATGCTGCAGAAGGAAGTGGTGGAGCGCCTGGCCGCCGAGCCGGGCAACGGCGACTGGGGCCGCCTGTCGATCATGGTGCAGTACTTCTGCCGGGTGGATTACCTGTTCACCGTCGGCCCCGGCGCGTTCAACCCGCCGCCCAAGGTCGAGTCGGCCATCGTCCGGCTGGTGCCCTACGCTGAACCGCCCCATCCGGCCAAGGATCACCGCGTGCTGGAACGCATCGTCCGCGAAGCCTTCAACCAGCGCCGCAAGACCCTGCGCAACACCCTGCGTACGCTGATGAGCGTCGAGGACATCGAAGCCGCCGGCGTCGACCCGACCCTGCGTCCGGAGCAACTGAGCGTCGCCGACTTCGTCAGCCTGGCTAACCGTTACAGCGAAACCAACCCGGAAGCCGAGCAAGGACCGAGCGCATGAGCGATCCCCGCTACCAGGTCAGCGTCAGCGTCACCACCCGCCACCTGCCCGAGCAATCGCAGCCGGAGCAGCAGCGCTACGTGTTCGCCTATACCGTGACCATCCACAACCACGGCGAGCTGGCCGCCAAGCTGCTGACCCGCCACTGGGTCATCACGGACGGCGATGGCCACGTGCAGGAAGTCCGCGGCGCCGGCGTCGTTGGCGAAAAGCCGCTGATCGAGCCGGGGGCCAGCCACACCTACACCAGCGGCACCGTGATGGCGACCAAGGTCGGCAGCATGCACGGCAGCTACCAGATGGTCGCCACCGACGGCCACCACTTCGATGCCGAGATCCCGGCGTTCCGCCTCGCCGTCCCTGGGGCGCTGCACTGATGGCCACCTACGCCGTAGGCGACCTGCAAGGCTGCCTGGAGCCGCTCAAGTGCCTGCTGGAGCAGGTGAAGTTCGACCCGGCCCAGGACAAGCTCTGGCTGGTGGGCGATCTGGTCAACCGCGGTCCGGCGTCGCTGGAAACCCTGCGCTTCCTCCATGGCATGCGCGAATCGCTGGTCTGCGTGCTGGGCAACCATGACCTGCACCTGATCGCCGTGGCCTACAACGCCGAGCGCCTGAAGAAGAACGACACCCTGCGCGAGATCGTCGAGGCGCCGGATTGCGCACAACTGATCGAATGGCTGCGGCAGATGCCGTTGGTCCATCACGACGCCGTTCGCGACATCACCCTCGTACACGCCGGCATCCCGCCGCAGTGGGACATCGACAAGGCCCTGCAGCGCGCCGCCGAAGTCGAAGGCGCGCTGCGCGACGACACTCAGCTGCCGATGTTCCTCGATGGCATGTACGGCAACGAGCCGGCCAAGTGGGACAAGAAGCTCAACGGCATAGCGCGACTGCGGGTGATCACCAACTATTTCACGCGCATGCGCTTCTGCACCCCGGACGGCAAGCTCGACCTGAAGTCCAAGGAAGGCCTGGACACCGCGCCGCCCGGCTACGCGCCCTGGTTCAGCTATGCCGAGCGCAAGGCCGCCGGGCGCAGGATCATCTTCGGCCACTGGGCCGCGCTGGAAGGCCAGTGCGACGTCCCCGGCCTGTTTGCCCTGGACACCGGCTGTGTGTGGGGCGGCAGCATGACGCTGATGAACGTCGATACCTTCGAGCGCATCCAGTGCAGTTGCGCCGATAAACCAGAATGATTGCAGCGGGGCCACAGGCTCCGCGCCTTGCGAGGTACTACCCATGAGCGACTTCAAGCGCATCGCCCCCGACCTGGCCCAGCAGCTGCGCGAAAACGGCGCCCAGGTCGTCGACATTCGCGACCCGCAGAGCTATGCGATGGGCCATATCAGCGGTTCGCGGCACATCGACAACTACTCGGTAGCCGACTTCATCCGCGAGGCCGACATGGACGCACCGCTGGTCGTGGTCTGCTATCACGGCAATTCCAGCCAGAGCGCGGCGGCCTATTTCGTCCAGCAGGGCTTCTCCGAGGTCTACAGCCTCGACGGTGGCTTCGAGCTGTGGCGCAGCGTCTATCCCGCGGATACCAGCGCAGGCGGCTCCGACTGAAAGCCCCTACGAAAGAGGCGGATTAGCCCCTTCAAAAAATCTGTAACTTCTCGCGCTTTCGTCCTTTACACATCTAAGAACGAACTATCCTTTCCCTCAGGCCATCCAAAAAAGGGAGAGCCGGCACACCGGCTTCCGGTTAATCGGCAGTGACCATTGGGGCGGATCAGGGCAGTCGCCAGGTTCCGTTGGAGTTCTGGGGGATTCTCGCCGGTACCACTGGCAGCCCGACCGCACCCGCACAGACCGATCCGGCGCCGGCTCCATGCATCGAGCGAGGAGACGTCATGAGCATTTTCAGTCACTTCCAGGAACGCTTCGAAGCGACCCGTCAAGAGGAGTACTCCCTCCAGGAGTACCTGGACATCTGCAAGCAGGACAAGATCGCCTATGCCACCGCCGCCGAGCGGATGCTGATGGCCATCGGCGAGCCTGAACTACTCGACACATCCGTCGATTCCCGCCTGTCGCGAATCTTCTCCAACAAGGTGATCCGCCGTTATCCGGCCTTTGCCGACTTCCATGGCATGGAAGAGTGCATCGACCAGATCGTCTCCTTCTTCCGCCACGCCGCCCAAGGCCTGGAAGAGAAGAAACAGATCCTCTATCTCCTGGGCCCAGTCGGCGGCGGTAAATCCTCCCTCGCCGAAAAGCTCAAGCAACTGATGGAGCACGTGCCCTTCTATGCGATCAAGGGCTCGCCGGTGTTCGAGTCGCCCCTGGGGCTGTTCAATCCCGACGAAGATGGCGCCATCCTCGAGGAAGACTACGGCATCCCGCGTCGCTACCTGCGCTCGGTGATGTCGCCGTGGGCGACCAAGCGCCTCAACGAATTCGGCGGCGACATCAGCCAGTTCCGCGTGGTCAAGCTGCACCCTTCGATCCTCAACCAGATCGCCATCGCCAAGACCGAACCTGGGGATGAGAACAACCAGGACATCTCCGCGCTGGTCGGCAAGGTGGATATCCGCAAGCTGGAAGAATTCCCGCAGAACGACGCCGACGCCTACAGCTACTCGGGCGCGCTGTGCCGGGCCAACCAGGGCCTGATGGAATTCGTCGAGATGTTCAAGGCGCCGATCAAGGTCCTGCACCCCTTGCTCACTGCGACCCAGGAAGGCAACTACAACAGCACCGAAGGCCTCGGTTCCCTGCCCTACAGCGGCATCATCCTCGCCCACTCCAACGAATCGGAGTGGCACAGCTTCCGCAACAACAAGAACAACGAAGCCTTCATCGACCGCATCTACATCGTCAAGGTGCCGTACTGCCTGCGCGTCTCCGACGAGATCAAGATCTACGACAAGCTGCTGATCAACAGCTCCCTGGCGCACGCCCACTGCGCGCCGGACACCCTGAAGATGCTTTCGCAGTTCTCCGTGCTGTCGCGCCTGAAAGAGCCGGAAAACTCCAACATCTACTCGAAGATGCGCGTCTACGACGGCGAGAACCTCAAGGACACCGACCCCAAGGCCAAGTCCATCCAGGAATACCGCGACACGGCGGGCGTCGACGAAGGCATGGCCGGGCTTTCCACCCGTTTCGCCTTCAAGATCCTGTCCAAGGTGTTCAACTTCGACCCGCATGAAGTGGCCGCCAACCCGGTGCACCTGCTCTACGTGCTGGAACAGCAGATCGAGCAGGAGCAGTTCCCGCCGGAAACCCGCGAACGCTACCTGCGCTTCCTCAAGGAATACCTGGCGCCGCGCTACGTCGAGTTCATCGGCAAGGAAATCCAGACCGCGTACCTGGAGTCCTACAGCGAGTACGGTCAGAACATCTTCGACCGCTACGTGCTGTACGCCGACTTCTGGATCCAAGACCAGGAATACCGCGACCCGGAAACCGGCGAGATCCTCAACCGCGCCGCCCTCAACGAGGAACTGGAGAAGATCGAGAAGCCGGCCGGCATCAGCAATCCGAAGGACTTCCGCAACGAGATCGTCAACTTCGTCCTGCGCGCCCGCGCCGGCAACAACGGCAAGAACCCCAGCTGGCTGTCGTACGAGAAGCTGCGCGTGGTGATCGAGAAGAAAATGTTCTCCAACACCGAGGACCTGCTGCCGGTCATCAGCTTCAACGCCAAGGCGAGCAAGGAGGATCAGCAGAAGCACAACGACTTCGTCAAACGCATGGTCGAGCGCGGCTACACCGAGAAGCAGGTGCGCCTGCTGTCGGAATGGTATCTGCGGGTTCGCAAGTCGCAGTAGTCTGCCATCGGCGCGGCGGTTTCCGCCGCGCCGGTCGCCGTCGCATTCGGACCTGTCCGGAGCGGCTCCACGCCGCCTCGCAGCAGGCCCTGAGGAGCATTCATGAGCTACGTCATCGACCGGCGTCTGAACGGCAAGAACAAGAGCACGGTGAACCGCCAGCGCTTTTTGCGGCGTTACCGTGAGCACATCAAGAAGGCGGTAGAAGAAGCCGTCAGCCGCCGCTCCATCACCGATATGGAACATGGCGAGCAGATCAGTATTCCCGGCCGCGATATCGACGAACCTGTCCTGCACCACGGGCGCGGCGGCAAACAGACCGTCGTCCATCCCGGCAACAAGGAATTCACCACCGGTGAGCACATCCCGCGTCCCCAGGGGGGCGGCGGTGGCCGTGGTGCCGGCAAGGCGAGCAACCAGGGCGATGGGATGGACGACTTCGTCTTCCAGATCACCCAGGAGGAATTTCTCGACTTCATGTTCGAGGACCTGGAGCTGCCCAATCTGGTCAAGCGCCACCTCACTGGCAGCGACACCTTCAAGACCGTGCGCGCCGGCATCAGCAATGAGGGCAATCCCTCGCGGATCAACATCGTGCGCACCCTGCGCTCGGCGCACGCCCGGCGTATCGCCCTCTCCGGCTCCACCCGCGGCAAGCTCCGCGCGGCGCTGGCCGAACTGGACCGGCTCAAGCGCGAGGAACCGGACAATCTTGGCGACATCCAGGAACTGGAGCAGAAGATCGCCGGTATGCGCGCACGCATCGACAAGGTGCCGTTCCTGGATACCTTCGACCTCAAGTACAACCTGCTGGTGAAGCAGCCCAACCCGACCTCCAAGGCCGTGATGTTCTGTCTGATGGACGTCTCGGGCTCCATGACCCAGGCCACCAAGGACATTGCCAAGCGTTTCTTTATCCTTCTCTACCTGTTCCTCAAGCGGAACTACGAGAAGATCGAAGTGGTGTTCATCCGCCACCACACCAGCGCCCGCGAGGTGGACGAGGAAGAGTTCTTCTATTCCCGCGAGACTGGCGGCACCATCGTTTCCAGCGCGCTCAAGCTGATGCAGGAAGTGATGGCCGAGCGCTATCCCACCAACGAATGGAACATCTACGCCGCCCAGGCCTCGGACGGCGATAACTGGAACGACGACTCGCCGGTCTGCCGCGACATTCTGATGAAGCAGATCATGCCGTTCGTCCAGTACTACACCTACGTCGAGATCACCCCGCGCGAGCACCAGGCGCTGTGGTTCGAGTACGAGAAGATCCGCGACACCTTCGAAGACAGCTTCGCCCAGCAGCAGATCGTCTCCGCCTCGGACATCTACCCGGTGTTCCGCGAGTTGTTCCAGAGGAGGCTCGTCGCATGAGCAAGCGCCAGCCGATCGCCACCGGCTCGGAGTGGACCTTCGAGCTGATCCAGCAGTACGACCGCGAGATCAGTCGTCTCGCCGAGCGTTATGCGCTGGACACCTACCCCAACCAGATCGAGGTCATCACCGCCGAGCAGATGATGGATGCCTACGCCTCCGTCGGCATGCCCATCGGTTACAACCATTGGTCCTACGGCAAGCACTTCCTCAGCACGGAAAAGAACTACAAGCGCGGTCAGATGGGCCTGGCCTACGAGATCGTGATCAACTCCGACCCGTGCATCGCCTACCTGATGGAGGAAAATACCCAGTGCATGCAGGCGCTGGTGATCGCCCACGCCTGCTACGGGCACAACAGCTTCTTCAAGGGCAACTACCTGTTCCGCACCTGGACCGACGCCACCTCGATCATCGACTACCTGGTGTTCGCCAAGTCCTACATCAACAAGTGCGAGGAGCGTTACGGCATCGACGCCGTGGAAGACCTGCTGGACTCCTGCCACGCCCTGATGAACTACGGCGTAGACCGCTACAAGCGGCCCTACCCGATCTCCGCCGAGGAAGAGAAGCAGCGCCAGAAGGAGCGCGAGGAGCAGATCCAGCGCCAGGTCAACGACCTCTGGCGGACCATCCCCAAGGCCACCGGCAAGGACAAGGAACAGGGGCTGGCCCGCTACCCCAGCGAGCCGCAGGAAAACATCCTCTACTTCATCGAGAAGAACGCCCCGCTGCTGGAGCCCTGGCAGCGCGAAATCGTTCGCATCGTGCGCAAGGTGGCGCAGTACTTCTACCCGCAGCGCCAGACCCAGGTGATGAACGAAGGCTGGGCGACCTTCTGGCACTACACCCTGATCAACGACCTCTACGATGAAGGCCTGGTCAGCGACGGCTTCATGATGGAGTTCCTCCAGTACCACACCAGCGTGGTCTACCAGCCGGGCTTCGACAGCCCCTACTACAGCGGCATCAACCCCTACGCGCTGGGCTTCGCCATGTACCGCGACATCCGTCGCATCTGCGAACACCCCACCGAGGAAGACAAGCGCTGGTTCCCGGACATCGCCGGCAGCGACTGGCTGGCCACCATCAAGTTCGCCATGAAGAGCTTCAAGGACGAGAGCTTCGTCCTGCAGTTCCTCTCGCCCAAGGTCATTCGCGAGTTCAAGCTGTTCAGCATCCTCGACGACGACCAGAAGGACGACATGCTGGTCGACGCCATCCACGACGACGACGGCTATCGCAAGATCCGCGAAACCCTGGCTGCGCAGTACAACCTCGGCAATCGTGAACCGAACATCCAGATCTGGGATGTCGACCGCCGCGGTGACCGCTCGCTGACCCTGCGCCACCAGCAGCACGACCGCAAACCGCTGGGCGAATCCACCGACGACGTGCTCAAGCACCTGCACCGCCTTTGGGGCTTCGATATCCATCTGGAAACCCTGCAGGGCGAGAACATCGTCAACACCTTCCACATGCCCCCAAAGGGTGAACGCGACAGCGAGGAGGGTTACCCCCGGCTCGACCTGATCATCCCACCCATTTGATCGGTTGACCGGAGCAGCAGGCGTGACAAGCATGGCGGCAACCCCGCTGGAGACCGCCATGCGCCTGTTCGCCATTCTCCTGCTCTGCCTCGCTGTCGCGACCTGCAGCAACCCCGTCCCCCACGCCCAGGTCGCGCATCCCGCCGATGCGCGCCTGGCCGGGCTGCGCGACTTCCAGCTGATGCCACCGGAAAACGCCGTCGACGCCCTGCCCTACCGCAGTCGCTACCCCCTGATCAATGCGCAAGTGCGCCAGGGCCTGATCGAGCGCGGCTACCGCGAGAGCGCGGGCCCGCAGATCCGCGTCTACTACTGGCTGGCGCTGCAGGATGCGCCGCTGGAATTCAAGGTCGATACCCCGCCGCCCAATCCGTTGGGCCCCTATCTCGCCATCCATCGCCTGCGCGACGAGACCGGTACCCTGCGCCTGCGTCTGACCGATGCGCAGGAGCAGACCCTGTGGGAAGGCACCGTCAGAACCGGCCTCAGTCCCGCCCACGCCAGCGCAACACTCCTGCAGGACGCCATCGGCGCCCTCGTTCAACAGATTCCCGCCGCCACGCCCTAGGTGCGCGTCGCCCCCTTTCGCGAGCAAGCTCGCTCCTACAAGAGCCGGGGCGTGCGCAACCTGTCGGAGCGAGCTTGCTGGCGAACCGCCTCAATCCCCAGAAGCCACCGAGCTTGCCCCACCCGCCGCAAACCCCGAAGCTATCCCCCAGAACAGGAGACAGCTTCATGCAGATCTACAAGGTGGGCGGCGCCGTGCGCGATCGCCTGCTCGGCATCCCCTTCAGCGACACCGACTGGGTAGTGGTCGGCGCCAGCGCCGACGAGATGCTCGCCCAGGGCTATCGGCCGGTGGGCGCCGACTTCCCGGTGTTCCTCCACCCGAAAACCGGCGAGGAATATGCCCTCGCCCGCACCGAACGCAAAAGCGGGCGCGGCTACGGTGGCTTCACCTTCTACGCCAGCCCCGACGTCACCCTCGAAGACGACCTGATCCGCCGCGACCTGACCATCAACGCTATGGCCGAGGACAATGACGGCAAGGTCATCGACCCGTACCACGGCCAGGAGGACCTCGAAGCCCGCCTGCTTCGCCACGTTTCCCCGGCCTTCGCCGAAGACCCGCTGCGCGTGCTGCGCGTCGCCCGCTTTGCCGCGCGCTACGCCCCCCTGGGTTTCAGCGTGGCGCCGGAAACCCTGGCACTGATGCGTGAACTGTCGGAATCCGGCGAACTGGAAGCACTGACTGCAGAACGCAGCTGGAAGGAAATCTCCCGTGCCCTGATGGAATCGCGCCCGGACGTGTTCATCCAGGTCCTGCGCGACTGCGGCGCCCTCGCCGTGCTGATGCCGGAAGTGGACGCCCTGTTCGGCGTGCCGCAACCGCCGCAGCACCACCCGGAAGTGGATACCGGCGAACACGTGCTGGCCGTATTGCGCGAGTGCGCCCAATACGACCAGCCGCTGAGTGTGCGCTGGGCCTGCCTGGTCCACGACGTCGGCAAGGGCGAAACCCGCAAGGAAGACTGGCCCAAACACCACGCCCACGAACACCTGGGCCTGCCGTTGATCGACGCGCTCAATGCGCGCTTCAAGGTGCCCCGGGATTGTCAGGAGCTGGCGCGACTGGTCGGCGAGTACCACACCCACTGCCACCGTGCGCTGGAGCTGCGGCCGACCACCGTTCTGGAATTGCTGCAGTCCTTCGATGTGTATCGCCGCCCGCAACGCTTCGAGGAGTTTCTCGCCGCCAGCGAGATGGACGCCCGCGGTCGCCATGGGCTGGAAGATCGCGACTACCCGCAGGCGGAATACTTGCGCGGCGCAGCGCAAGCCGCACGCGCGGTCGCTGTGCAGCCGCTGCTGGAGAAGGGATACAAGGGGGCGGAGCTGGGCGAAGCGCTCAAGCGTGAGCGTCTGAATGCCCTGAAGGCCTACAAGGAAAGTTACACCGAGTGATACCAGGGGGGTGCCTTGTAGGAACGAGTGGGACGGCTAGTTCTTGCTCGCGCCCCCCAGCGCTGGTGCCGCCGGATACATCGCTCGCGAGCAAACGCGTTCCTACAGAAAAGCCATCAGGGCGCCGAGTGCGCCCCGATCAGCGCCGCCGGCGTCAGCTCAGCGCCCCGCCACTGGAAGGGCACCGGCCAGAGCTTTTGGGCGATCTGCGCGTCCGACCAGAGCTCGGCGAACGAACGTTGAGCCCCCGGATGCTTCACCTCGGGAGCCAGCAACGCCAGCGGCCAGAGCACGAAGGCGTTCTTCAGCACTTCTGCGCGCGGCAGCGTCAGGCCATCGAACTCGCCATGCAGGTCGCCGTACAGCAACACGTCGATATCCAGCGGCAGGCCCTTGCGCTCCGGCGCATAGCGGCCGTTGTCCGCCTCGATGTGCTTGAGCCGCAGGCTCAACTCCGCCAGCGGCAGGTCGGTGCGCGCCACGATCACGAAGTTGTAGAAGGGGCCGCTGCGAATACCCACCGGCTCGCTCTCGAACACCGGCGAACAGCGGATATCCTCGAGGAACTCGTCCAACGCCTCCAGCCCCGCGAGCAGGTGTTGCTCCCGGTCGAAGTTGCTGCCCAGCCCGAGGTACACCGTCGTCAGCGGCATCCGCGTTCGATCTCCACACCTACGCCGATGGCGGCCGCAACGGCACCGGGCTTGGTGACCTTCAGGCGCAGCCACTGGATACCGAACTCGGCCATCAGCAACTCGGCGAGGCGTTCGGCGAAGGTCTCCACCAGTTGAAAATGCGCGTCACGGGCGAAGGCCATGACCCGCTCGGAGAGCACGGCGTAGTCCAGGGCCTTGGCGATATCGTCGTCGGCCGCCGCCGGGCGGTTGTCCCAGCCCAGCGTCAGGTCCAGGCGCAGGCACTGCCGGATACCCCGTTCCCAGTCGTAGACGCCGATCACGGTGTCCACTTCCAGCCCCTCGATGAAAACTCTGTCCACTGACTGCATGCTCCAAGGCGACACGACAAGCGGCCGACGCCCCGTTAGAATCGGAAACGACCTCGTCTCCGGTGGAAACCATGTTCTGGTTCTTGGCGATCCTCGCCTACCTGCTCGGATCACTGTCCTTCGCGGTACTCCTCAGTCGCCTGTTCGGCACTGCCGACCCGCGCGCCAGCGGCTCGGGCAATCCCGGCGCCACCAACATGCTGCGCCTGGCCGGCAAGAAGATCGCCATCCTCACCCTGCTCGGCGATCTCGCCAAGGGGCTGCTGCCCGTACTCATCGCCCGCCTGCTCGGCCTGTCCGACATGCAGCAGGCCTGGGTCGGGCTGGCAGCGGTAATCGGCCACCTCTACCCGCTGTACTTCAACTTCCGTGGCGGCAAGGGCGTTGCCACCGCCGCCGGCATGCTGCTGGCGCTTTACCCTCCAGCCGCGCTGCTCGCGGCAGTCGCCTGGCTGGTGACTTTCAAACTGTCGCGCACCAGCTCGCTCGCATCCCTGGTCGCCACGCCGCTGACCCTGCCGCTGCTGGCCTGGCAGGAGCCGTCGGCGCTGCTGCCGATGACCGTGCTCACCGGTCTGATCGTCTGGCGTCACCGCAGCAATCTGCGCGATCTCATCGCCGGACGCGAGCGTCACTTCTAGAGCCGCGAGCTTCCCGACCCGCGTACCACGCTGCAAGCGAAAAAACGGCCCATGCCGCTCAGAGCATGCGCCGCGTCGTTTGCAGCTTCATTATTCAGATCGCTGGCAGCGACTCCATTGGCCAACGCGCATGGACGCCGATCGACGGGCCGTCCTGCTGCCCCGCCACCAAACGCTGGCAGCCAGCATAGGCGATCATCGCGCCGTTATCGGTGCAGAAGCGCGGGCGGGCGTAGAACACCTGGCCCTTCATTTCGCCGAGCATCTTTTCCAGATGCTGACGCAAGGCCTGGTTGGCACTGACGCCACCGGCGATCACCAGGCTCTTGAGGTGAGTCTGCTTGAGCGCGCGCTTGCACTTGATGGTCAGGGTCTCGACCACGGCAGTCTGGAACGCCAGGGCGATATCGCTGCGGGTCTGCTCGCTGTCGTCACCCTCGGCCACGCAGCGCTGCCAGGTGTTCAGCGCGAAAGTCTTGAGGCCGCTGAAGCTGAAATCCAGCCCCGGACGATCGGTCATCGGCCGCGGAAAGACGAAGCGACCCGCGGTGCCGCGCTCAGCCAGGCGAGCGATCTCCGGGCCACCGGGATAGGCCAGACCGAGCAGCTTGGCGGTCTTGTCGAAAGCCTCGCCGGCAGCGTCGTCCACCGACTCGCCCAGTACCTGGTAACGACCAATGCCATCCACTCGAACCAGTTGCGTATGGCCGCCGGACACCAGCAAGGCGACGAACGGAAACTTCGGCGGCTGCTCTTCCAGCATGGGAGCCAGCAGATGGCCCTCCATATGGTGCACGCCGACGGCCGGTATGCCCCAGGCGAACGCCATGGCCTGGGCGCAGGATGCGCCGACCAGCAGCGCGCCCACCAGGCCGGGGCCGGCGGTGTAGGCGATGGCGTCGATGTCTTCGGCGGTGCGGCCGGACTCGTCCAGCACCTGGCGAATCAGCGGCAGCATGCGCTTGACGTGATCACGGGAGGCCAGCTCGGGAACCACGCCGCCGTATACGCGGTGCAGATCGATCTGGCTGAACAGCGCGTCGGCCAGCAGGCCTTTTTCACTGTCGTACAGGGCGACGCCGGTCTCGTCGCAGGAGGTTTCCAACCCCAGCACTAGCATGGGCTTGAGCCTTTACTCTGGGCAAAATTGAAGCCGCGCATCATAATCGCCGGCTGGGCTTCGGACCAGTGCTTTTCGATCGGAGGCTTTGCATTCCTCCTTCCGAACGTTTAATATCCGCAACCCTTGAAAACCGCCGACTCCGAACAACCGTCAGGAGCGCGATAAATCCTCCGGTAATCATTGAAGGTACGACCTGGATGCCCGCCGTCAAAGTTAAAGAGAACGAACCCTTCGACGTAGCTCTGCGTCGTTTCAAGCGCTCCTGCGAAAAAGCAGGCGTACTGGCTGAAGTCCGTAGCCGCGAGTTCTACGAAAAGCCGACCGCCGAGCGTAAGCGCAAGGCCGCTGCCGCTGTTAAGCGTCACGCCAAGAAAGTGCAGCGCGAACAGCGCCGCCGCGAGCGCCTGTACTGAGTTACAGCGCTTCGTCGCACGCTTTCCGCATCGCCCGGCCCACTCGCCGGGCGAGTGCCTGAAACAAGGCACCCGACTCCGATTCGCATTCGCGGACTTCGGAGTTTTTGCTTTTCAAGCCCCATGCTTAGTCTCAAGCCCCGCTCGCGGCGTCATCGCCCCGCGCTATGCTTGGGTCCACCCTGCGTCCCGATGAGTCTATGGCCGGCCTGATTCCACAATCCTTCATCGATGACCTGCTCAACCGCACCGATATTCTCGATGTGGTGAGTTCGCGCATCCAGCTGAAGAAGACCGGCAAGAACTACAGCGCCTGCTGCCCGTTCCACAAGGAGAAGACACCCTCCTTCACCGTCAGCCCGGACAAGCAGTTCTACTACTGCTTCGGCTGCGGCGCCGGCGGCAACGCGCTCGGCTTCATCATGGACCACGACCAGCTGGACTTCGTCCAGGCGGTCGAGGACCTGGCCAAGCGCGCCGGGATGGACATCCCCCGCGAGGAAGGTCGGCGCGGCAACAAGCCCCGCCAACCGGTCGACTCGCCGCTGTACCCGCTGCTGGCCGGCGCCGCCGAGTTCTACCGCCAGGCACTCAAGAGCCACCCGGCCCGCAAGGCCGCCGTGGAATACCTCAAGGGCCGCGGCCTGACCGGCGAAATCGCCCGCGACTTCGGCCTGGGCTTCGCCCCGCCGGGCTGGGACAACCTGCTGAAGAACCTGGGCGGCGACAACCTGCAGCTCAAGGCCATGCTCGACGCCGGCCTGCTGGTGGAAAACCCCGACAGCGGCAAGCGCTACGACCGCTTCCGCGACCGGGTGATCTTCCCCATCCGCGACAGCCGCGGCCGGGTGATCGCCTTCGGCGGCCGCGTATTGGGCGACGACAAGCCGAAATACCTGAACTCGCCGGAAACCCCGGTCTTCCATAAAGGACAGGAGCTCTACGGCCTGTTCGAGGCGCGGAAGAACAACCGGGATCTCGACGAGATCATGGTGGTCGAAGGCTACATGGACGTCATCGCACTGGCGCAGCAGGGCATCCGCAACGCGGTCGCCACCCTGGGCACGGCCACCAGCGAAGAACACATCAAGCGGCTGTTCCGCATCGTGCCGAACATCCTCTTCTGCTTCGACGGCGACCAGGCCGGCCGTAATGCCGCCTGGCGCGCACTGGAGTCGGCGCTGAGCAACCTGCAGGATGGGCGCAAGGTGCGCTTTCTGTTCCTGCCCGAAGGTGAAGACCCGGACAGCCTGGTGCGCGCCGAAGGCCCGGATGCCTTCCGCGCCCGCCTCGCCCACCAGGCCCAGCCGCTGGCGGACTACTTCTTCCAGCAACTGACCGAGGAAGCCGACCCCAGCACGCTGGAAGGCAAGGCGCACCTGGCGACCCTGGCCGGACCGCTGTTGGAGAAGATCCCCGGCAACACGCTGCGCTTGCTGATGCGCCAGCGCCTGGGCGAGATCACCGGCCTGTCCGCCGAAGCGCTCAGCCAGATCAGCGCGCCGCGCCCGGGCCTCACCGGCCAGGCAAAACCGAATCCCCCCCCTGCAACAGCGCAGGCACCTGGCTCGGAGCAACACGCCCACGAGTACGCCGACTACGACATGGGCCAGTTCGCCGGCCACGGCGACGGTCATTACCAGGACGCTTCGAGTTACTTCGAAGCGCCGATGGAATTTTCCCCCGGCAACGGCGGAGCCAAGGCCAAGAAGCCCTGGAAGGGCGATCGCAAATGGGATGGCAAAGGCCGGAAAGGCGACTTCACGCCACGCCAGCCGCGCACCGAGATCAGCGTCGAATCGCCGACCCTGACCGCGCTGCGCACCCTGCTGCACCATCCCCAACTGGCGCAGAGCGTCGAGGATGCGAGCCACTTCTCCAACGAGGGACAGACCTATTCGCAACTGCTCGCCGCACTGGTCGAAGCGTTGCAGAAGAATCCGAAACAGAGCTCGATGCACCTCATCGCGCGCTGGCACGGAACGCCCCAAGGGCGCCTGCTACAGGTGCTGGCGGGGAAAGAATGGCTGATCGACGACGGCAATCTTGAAAAGCAGTTCGTCGACACCATTACTACACTTGCACACAACCAGCTGCTCAGCAGCCGTGAAGCCCGCTTGCACAGCGTGCTGCGAAAGAACCCCAGTGAACTGACCGACGAAGAGAAAGCGTTACTGCGGGAGCACTACAGCACCCCCTCTTCAACAGGCAGCCAGAGCTGAACTGGCGCCTGAAGCCTCGAATCTGGTATAATCCTCGGCTTATTTCAGCCCGCCAAGACCTTCAGTGGATAGGGTGTTATGTCCGGAAAAGCGCAACAGCAATCTCGTCTCAAAGAGTTGATCACCCGTGGTCGTGAGCAGGGTTACCTGACTTACGCGGAGGTCAACGACCACCTGCCGGAGGATATCTCTGATCCGGAACAGGTAGAAGACATCATCCGCATGATCAACGACATGGGGATCAACGTATTCGAGACAGCCCCGGATGCGGATGCCCTGTTGCTGGCGGAAACCGATACCGATGAAGCTGCCGCCGAAGAAGCTGCTGCCGCCCTTGCCGCGGTAGAGAGCGACGTTGGCCGCACGACCGACCCGGTGCGCATGTACATGCGTGAAATGGGTACCGTGGAACTGCTGACCCGCGAAGGCGAGATCGAAATCGCCAAACGCATCGAGGAAGGCATCCGCGAGGTCATGAGCGCCATCGCCCAGTTCCCGGGCGCGGTGGACGGCATTCTCGAAGAGTACAACCGCATCGTTGCCGAAGGCGGCCGCCTGTCGGACGTTCTCAGCGGCTACATCGACCCGGATGACGGCACCCTGCCGGCCGAGGAAGTCGAGCCGGTCGGCCTGAAGGACGACGCCGAAGCCAAGGATAAGGACAAGGACGAAGAGGACGAAGAGTCCGACGGCGACAGCGAGGAAGAAGAAGGCGATGGCGGTCCGGATCCGGAAGAAGCCGCTCGTCGTTTCGGCGCCGTTTCCGAGCAACTGGAAAAGGCCAAGAAGGCCCTGAAGAAGCACGGTCGTGGCAGCAAGCAGGCCACCGAAGAACTGGTCGCCCTGGCCGAGCTGTTCATGCCGATCAAGCTGGTGCCCAAGCAGTTCGACGTGCTGGTCGCCAAGGTCCGCGATGCGCTGGACAGCGTGCGCCGCCAGGAACGCGCCATCATGCAGCTGTGCGTGCGTGATGCCCGTATGCCGCGTGCCGACTTCCTGCGCCAGTTCCCCGGCCACGAAACCGACACCGCCTGGGTCGACTCCATACTCAAGGGCAAGCCCAAGTACGCCGAGGCCATCGAGCGTCTGCGTGACGACATCCTGCGCAACCAGCAGAAGCTGGTCGACCTGGAAACCAGCTCGCAGCTGACCGTTGCCGAGATCAAGGACGTCAACCGCTCCATGTCCATCGGCGAGGCGAAAGCCCGTCGTGCGAAGAAGGAGATGGTCGAGGCGAACCTGCGTCTGGTGATCTCCATCGCCAAGAAGTACACCAACCGCGGCCTGCAGTTCCTCGACCTGATCCAGGAAGGCAACATCGGCCTGATGAAGGCGGTGGACAAGTTCGAATACCGTCGCGGCTACAAGTTCTCGACCTATGCCACCTGGTGGATCCGCCAGGCGATCACCCGCTCGATCGCCGACCAGGCCCGCACCATCCGTATTCCGGTGCACATGATCGAGACGATCAACAAGCTCAACCGTATTTCCCGCCAGATGCTGCAGGAGATGGGTCGCGAACCGACCCCGGAAGAGCTGGGCGAACGCATGGACATGCCGGAAGACAAGATCCGCAAGGTCCTGAAGATCGCCAAGGAACCGATCTCCATGGAAACGCCGATCGGTGACGACGAAGATTCGCACCTGGGCGACTTCATCGAGGACTCCACCATGCAGTCGCCGATCGAAGTGGCGACCAGCGAGAGCCTCAAGGAAGCCACCCGCGAAGTCCTCGCCGGCCTCACCGCTCGCGAAGCCAAGGTCCTGCGCATGCGCTTCGGCATCGACATGAATACCGACCACACCCTCGAGGAAGTCGGCAAGCAGTTCGATGTGACCCGTGAGCGTATCCGCCAGATCGAAGCCAAGGCGTTGCGCAAGCTGCGCCACCCGTCGCGAAGCGAGCATCTGCGCTCTTTCCTCGACGAGTGATGAACAAACCCCCGGCCGAAAACCGGGGGTTTTTCTTTGGGTCTTCCACTGGGCAAAGTGCCACGTCTACACTTCGGCGTAGTCCCCCCTGGAATGAGGCCCTTCATGCCGCGTCTGCAGGCAGTTCTACTGTGGTGCCTCGCATTCTGGGCGGGACAGGCATTCGCCCTGAGCCTCACGCCCGACGAACAGCAATGGCTGCAGGCACACCCCACCCTACGCCTGGGTGTGGACGCCTCCTGGCCCCCCTTCGAGTTCCGTGACAGCGACGGCGTCTACCAGGGCCTGGCTGCCAGCTACGTCAAAGTCATCAGCGACAAGCTCAAGGTCGAGCTACAACCGGTCGAACCGGCAAGCTGGAGCGAAGTCCTGCAACAGGCGCGGGACAGCCATCTCGACCTGCTCCCCGGCATCATGGCCACGCCGGAACGCCTCGAGTACCTGACCTTCACCCGCCCCTACCTCGACTTCCCGATCATCATCCTGGCCCGCAAGAACGGCCCCGCGCCAGCCAGCGTTAAGGAGCTCTACGGCCTCAAGGTCGGCGTGGTCGCCCACTACGCTCCGCATGAACTGCTGGTCGCCAGGCACCCCGACCTCAACCTGCAACCGCTGCCCAGTGTCGCGGCCGGACTGCAGGCGCTGGCGGTCGGCCAGGTGGACGCGTTCGTCGGCGACCTCGCCTCCAGTGTCTGGAACCTTCGCCAGCTCAAGCTCGAGGGCCTGCAGATCAGCGGCGAGACTCCCTACCGTTACCAACTGGCCATGGGCGTGCCGAAGGACCAGGCGATTTTCGCCGGCATTCTCGACAAGGTGCTGGCGGACCTGACCGTGGAGCAGATCGACGCACTGCAGGCCCCCTGGGTCGGCGGCCTGGTGGACCACCGCAGCGTGTGGCCCGATGTATTCCGCGTGGTCGTGCCCATCGCGTTCCTGACCACCCTCACCCTGCTGGTCCTGTTCACCATGAACCGGCGCCTGCGCGGCGAGATGCAGCGCCGGGAGAAACTCGAGCAGGCCCTGCGCGACAGCGAACAGCACTACCGCGGCCTGGTGGAAAGCCTCACCGCCATCGCCTGGGAAATGCGCCTGGCGGAGAACCGCTTCACCTACGTCTCGCCCCACGCCCAGCGGCTGCTCGGTTACCCGCTGAGCGACTGGCTGGAACCCGGCTTCTGGCAGCGCACCCTGCATCCGGAAGACGCCGAGCACGCGATCCACTTCTGCATGAGCGAGAGCCATGCCGGGCGCAATCACAGCTTCGATTACCGCATGCTCGCCGCCGATGGGCGAATCGTCTGGATCCGCGACATCGTCACGCTGATCCAGCATGGCGACGACCTGATCCTGCGCGGGCTGATGATCGACATCACCGAAGCCAAGCACACCGAACAGGCCCTGCGTCTGTCCGAGCAGAAGTTCGCCTCGGTCTTCCATCACTGCCCCGACATCATCGTCCTCGCCCGCCGAATAGACGGCGTATTGCTGGCGGTGAACAGCACCTTCGAACAACAGATCGGCATCCCCGCCAGCGAAGCCCTGGGCAAGACCTCGACCGACCTGGGAATCTGGGGCGCGCCCGGCATGGGCCCGGCCATGCTGCAGCGCCTGCAGGGCGAACCGCTGAACAACGTCGAGATCCCGCTCAATCGCCGCGACGGCAGCCACTTCACCGCCCTGCTGTCAGCGCAGCACATCATCCTCGACGACACGCCGGCGCTGGTCGTCGTGGTGCGCAACATCTCCCAGGTCAAGGAAACCCAGGAGCAACTGCGCGTCTCCGAGGAGAAATTCGCCAAAGCCTTCCACGCCTCGCCCGACGGCATGCTCATCTCGCGTATCAGCGACGGCCGGCTGGTGGAAGTGAACCAGGGCTTTACCCGCATCACCGGCTACAGCCGCGAGGAAGCCGCCGAGCGCTCCACCCTCGACCTGCGCCTGTGGGCCAACCCGGCCGACCGCAGCAAACTGCTGGGCATCCTCGACAGCGCCGCCAGCGCCCCGGACTTCACCGCGCAAATTCGCACTCGCGACGGCAGCCTGCGCCTGTGCGAACTGTCCGCCCACCGCATCACCATCGGCAGCGACGACTGCATGCTGACCATCGCGCGCGACATCACCGAGCGCCAGCAGATGCAGGAAAAGCTGCAGCTGGCCGCCACGGTGTTCGAAAGCACCGCCGAAGGCGTGATGATCACCGACGCGCGCCAGCAGATAGTCGCCGTCAACCGCGCCTTCACCGAGATCACCGGCTACAGCGAACAGGAAGCCCTCGGCAACTCACCGCGCCTGCTCGCTTCCGGCCAGCACGACAGCAGCTTCTACGTCGCCCTCTGGCACCAGCTCAACGCCGAGGGCCACTGGCAGGGCGAAATCTGGAACCGCCGGAAGAACCAGGAGCTCTACCCGGAGTGGCTTACGGTCAGCGCCGTGCGCAATGCCGACGGCGAGTTGTCGCACTATGTCGGCGTGTTCGCCGACATCTCCACCCTCAAGTACGCCCAGGCACGGCTGGACTACCAGGCCCACCACGATCCGCTCACCGGCCTGCCCAACCGCCTGCTGTTCGAAAGCCGCCTGAACGCCTCTCTCAAGGAAGCCCAGGAAGACGATCATCAGGGCGCCGTGCTGTTTCTCGACCTCGACCGTTTCAAGCACATCAACGACAGCCTCGGCCACCCGGTCGGCGACCTGCTGCTCAAGTCCATTGCCACCCGCCTGCGCGAGCAGCTGCGCGACGTCGACACGGTGGCGCGCCAGGGCGGCGATGAATTCATCATCCTGCTGCCCGGCCTGCACCACGCACTGGACGCCGAACACGTCGCCAACAAGCTGCTGCTCTGCTTCGAAATGCCGTTCATCGCCGGCGAACAGGAGTTCTTCGTCAGCGCCAGCATCGGCATCTGCCTCTACCCCAGCGATGGCTCGGATGTCGCCACCCTGGTGAAGAATGCCGACGCCGCCATGTACCGGGCCAAGGCCCAGGGCCGCAACCGCGTAGAGTTCTACACCCGCGAACTGACCTTCCAGGCCACCGAGCGCATGGCCTTGGAACATGAATTGCGCCGCGCGCTGGAAAGCGACCAGCTGCAGCTTTACTACCAGCCCAAGCTCTCCCTCAGCACCGGCCAGTTGGTCGGTGCCGAAGCCCTGATCCGCTGGAAGCATCCTCAATTCGGCACCATTTCGCCCGATCGCTTCATCCCCCTGGCTGAGGAAAATGGCCTGATCCTGCCATTGGGTGACTGGGTCCTGCGCCAAGCCTGTCGGCAGATGAGCCGCTGGCAGGACAGCCATGCCGCGTTCGGCCCGCTCTCGGTCAACCTCGCTGGCGCCCAGCTGCGCCAGACCAACCTGGTCGAACGCATCCGTGAACTACTGGCGCACTACAACCTGCAGCCCTCGCGCCTGCAGCTGGAGATCACCGAAAGCTTCCTGATGCACCAGACCGAGGAAGCTCTGTCGATCCTGCACAGCCTCAAGCACCTGGGCGTACAACTGGCCATCGACGACTTCGGTACCGGCTACTCCTCCCTCAGCTACCTGAAGCAACTGCCGCTGGATACGCTGAAGATCGACCAGTCCTTCGTCCACGGCCTGCCGGACGACCCCCACGACGCCGCCATTGCCCGTGCCATCATCGCCCTGGGCCGCAGCATGAACCTCACCGTGATCGCCGAAGGCGTGGAACACGAAGCCCAGGAACGCTTCCTCGAAGCCGAAGGTTGCGACCAGATCCAGGGCTACGCCCTGAGCGCCCCGTTGCCGGCCGACGCCTTTGCCAACCGCTTCCTGGTTCCGCTGCATCCGATTGGCGCGACGCATAACGCGCCGGTATAATCCGCCCGCCTTCTGGGGGCCTATAGCTCAGTTGGTTAGAGCAGAGGACTCATAATCCTTTGGTCCACGGTTCAAGTCCGTGTGGGCCCACCACCTTTTCAGCAAAAGCCGCGCGAATGCGCGGCTTTTGCATTTCTACCAGTCAATTTTCCAACAGCCGACCGAGAGCCACTTCACACCTGCCGTCGACCATCTGACGCAGGCGCTCCGCCAACATGACAGGCGTCAATATCAGATAGCCATTAGCCATTAAATTGGCATCTCCCTGATATGAGCGAATCCGTCATGACTCTCCACCGGTATCCGGTCCAGTTGCTGGTCACTTCCCAGGATCCGGCGTTGGCGCGCCAGGTTCGTGCGCTGCTGGCGGCCTACGAGCTGCCCTGCGCGGTGATGGAAGGACCACGCAATTGCGAGCAGGCGCCGCTGTGCCGATGGTTCAAGGACGCGCCCTTGAGCGATTCGGCGCGGATGCTCGCGCTGCTGGCCGACGCCATCGGTGTGCTGGAGCGAACCCGCCATGCCTTCCGCTCCCGCGAACTGGGCGAACTGCGCCAGCGCCTGAGCGGCGCACTGCAGGAGTTGTCGGGGCCGCGCCCGCTGGTGTAAAAGACTCCCACCCGCGTTCCGCCGTTGCGGAAGCTGGCTTTGCCGGGCAGGACTTGTGGGCCTGCAAGACAAAGCGCCGAGTTGGTCGCCGTCGATTTCGACGAGACGACGAGCCGGCGCTTTTTTCATGCCCGACAAAAACAGCAGACCCGCAAGGAGCCGAACATGGGCCTGGGACCGAAGCTCGATAGCGTGCTCGAGCGCATCGGCCTGTCGACGATGGAAGTCGATCAGCGCCTGAGTTACCTGGAGTGGCAAGAGGAGGATGGGCGCCATCTGCATGGCCGCGCCGCCGAACTGGAGGGCTGCCACCAGCGCTTCATCGAGCAGCTCTACGATCACCTGCGCCATTATCCGCCGCTGGGGGCGATCCTCTCGGAACCCGCGACACTGGCGCGGCTGAAATGCAGCCAGTTCGAATACTACCGCCAGCTGTGGGACGCCCCGCAGGACGCCGACTACGTGCGTGACCGCCTGCGCATCGGGCTGGTGCACCAGCAGGTCGGCGTCGAGCTGAAGTGGTATCTGGGCGCCTATCGCCTGTACCTGGACCAGATGCTCGCCGACCTTATGGGCGACGCCCCGGAAGCCAAGACCTACGCCAGCCTGCTCAAGCGGGTGTTCTTCGACATGTCGCTGGCTATCGACACCTACGGCGCCGCCCAGCGCCAGGCGCTGGAGGACAGCGAGGCGCGCTTCGCCCGCGCCCTGCGCGGTGCCAACGACGGCATCTGGGACTGGGACCTGGGCAACGACCGCCTCTACGTCTCCGAGCGCTGGGCGCGCATGCTCGGCCTGACCCGCGATAACCTCGGCGAAGGCAGC
Organism: Pseudomonas nitroreducens; assembly: GCF_010994165.1. Classification (NCBI taxonomy): domain Bacteria; kingdom Pseudomonadati; phylum Pseudomonadota; class Gammaproteobacteria; order Pseudomonadales; family Pseudomonadaceae; genus Pseudomonas; species Pseudomonas nitroreducens. Next base: position 78,628 of record NZ_WMBX01000004.1, read on the forward strand.
ACCAGCTGGTTCGCCCGCGTGCATCCGGACGACCTGCCCGGTCTGCGCAAGGCCATCGATGCGCACCTGCGCGGCAGCAGCGCGCTGCTCAGCCACGAGTACCGTATCCGCCAACGTGACGGCAATTACCTCTGGGTGCTGGCGCGTGGTGTGGTCACCGATGGGCGCATGGCCGGCTCGCAAACCGACATCAGCCAACACAAGGCCAGCGAACACCAGCTCAGCCACGCGGCGCGGCACGACCCGCTCACCGGCCTGGGCAATCGCCTGCGCCTGGACGAGCTGCTGCAGCAGGCCCTGATGCGCCAGCGCCGCCCCGGCGCGCGCGAGTCCGGCCTGCTGTTCATCGACCTGGACCGCTTCAAGCTGATCAACGACAGCCTCGGCCACGCCGTTGGCGACCGTGTGCTGGTGGAAGTCTCGCAGCGACTGCTGCGCTGCCTGCGACCGGGCGATCACCTGGCGCGCTTCGGCGGCGACGAGTTCGTCGTATTGCTGGATGACCTCGCCAGCCTCTGCGATGCCGAGCAGGTCGCACAGCGCATGCTCGATTGCCTGCGCCAGCCGCTGCACGTGGACGGCCGCACGCTGGTGGTCAGCGCCAGCATCGGCATCACCGGCTTGATGACCGACGGCCAGGCCATCGACACCCTGCAGGCCGCCGACCTGGCCCTGTATCGCGCCAAGGAAGCCGGCAAGGCGCAGTACGCGCGCTTCAGCCTCGAGCTGCAAGCCGAGGCGCAGCGCCGGCTCGATCTGGAAAGCGCGCTGGCGCAGGCGCTGCGGCGCGAGGAGTTCAGCCTGCACTACCAGCCCATCGTCCGCCTGGACAGCGATTCGCCACACTGGGAGGCGGTGGAGGTGCTGCTGCGCTGGAGGCACGACGGCCAATCCGTCTCGCCGCTGGACTTCATCCCGGCGCTGGAGGAATCCGGCGAGATCGTCCCGGTCGGCGACTGGGTACTGCGCCAGGCCTGCCGGCAGACGGCGCTCTGGCAGAGCCAGGGGTACCGCGACCTCTACTGTTCGGTCAACCTGTCGAGCCGGCAGCTGCAGCAACCGGGCTTCGCCGCGCGGGTACAGCAGATTCTGGCGGAGAGCGGCCTGTCGCCGCGCAGCCTGGTACTGGAGATCACTGAAAGCCTGCTGATGCAGGACGGCGCGGAAACCCTCGCCTGCCTCCGCGAACTGGCCGCCGAGGGTGTGCGCCTGGCGCTGGACGACTTCGGCACCGGCTACTCCTCGCTGGGGTATCTCAAGCGCTACCCGCTGCACATCCTCAAGGTCGACCGCAGCTTCATCACCCGCGTGCCGGACGACCCGGAACTCAGCGCCATCTGCCGCGCCATCATCGGCCTGGGCCACAGCCTGGGCCTGGAAGTGGTGGCCGAGGGCGTCGAACGCCAGGAACACCTCGACTTCCTGCGCGCCGAAGGCTGCCGCCACGCCCAGGGCTTCCTGTTCAGCAAGCCGCTGGCGCCGGAACAACTCTTCCAGACCCGCGTGGAGCACCAGCGATGAAGCAGAACCTGCCGATCACCGGGCGCCGGGTGGATGTGCCGGTCAACGCCAACATTCTCTCCACCACCGACCTCAAGGGCGCGGTCACCCATGTGAACCCGGACTTCATCCAGGTCAGCGGTTTCCAGGCCGAGGAGCTGGTGGGTTTCAACCACAACCGCGTGCGTCACCCGGACATGCCGCCCGCCGCCTTCGCCCACCTCTGGCAGACGCTGCAGGCCGGGCGCAGCTGGATGGGCCTGGTGAAGAACCGCTGCAAGAACGGCGACCACTACTGGGTCAGCGCCTTCGTCACACCGATTCGCCATGGCGGAAAAGTCGTGGAGTACCAGTCGGTGCGCACCCGTCCCGGCGCCGAGCAGGTCGATGCGGCGGAGCGCCTTTACGCGCGGATGCGCGGGGGAGCGAAGTTGGCCCGCCCGCGCCTGCCACTGCCGTTGCAACTGCTGATCGGACTGGTGCTGGCGCAGGCCGGCGGTGCCCTGCTGGCGCTGCTGCTGCCCAAGCTGACGGTGCTGGCATTCCTGCTGGCGCTGGGCGCCTCGGGCGCCTGGCTGGTGCTACGCCTGCAACCGCTGGGTGCGCTGCTCGGGCGAGCGCGGAAGATCGCTGACAACCCGCTCAGCCAGCAGCTGTATACGGGCCGGAACGACGAATTCGGCGAGCTGGAGTTCGCCTTCCGCATGCTGGAGGCGGAAACCGCCGCGGTGGTCGGGCGCATGGCGGACGCCTCGCATCAGTTGGCCGAGCATTCCGCGGCACTGGCCGACGCCATGGCCGGCGGCAGCGCCGCTTCGCAGCTGCAGCAGCGCGAGACCGAACAGGTGGCCAGCGCCATGCAGCAGCTCGCGCAGAGCGTCCAGGAAGTCGCCCGCCACGCGCAGCACAGCGCGGTGGCGGCGCAGTGCAGCGAGCGCATCACCCAGTCCGGGCATCAGGATGTGCACGGCACGCGCGGGCAACTCGCCGCGCTGGAAGCCGGCGTGCGCGCCGCGAGCGTCGCGGTCGAACAGCAGAAGGAGCACAGCGAGGCTATCTCGCGGATGCTCGAAGTAATCCGCGATGTCGCCGGGCAGACCAACCTGCTGGCGTTGAACGCCGCCATCGAAGCGGCACGCGCCGGGGAAAGCGGGCGTGGTTTCGCGGTGGTCGCCGATGAGGTGCGGGCGCTGGCTTCGCGCACGGAGAATTCCGCGCGGGACATCCAGTCGCTGGTCGGTAATCTCCAGCAGGGCGCCGAGGATTCGGTGCGCGCGCTATGGCATTGCTGCGAGCGGGCGGTCGCCAGCCTGGAGCAGGCCGGGCATGCGGCGGGCACGCTGGAACAGATCAGCGAGCAGGTCTCGGCGATCCAGCGCATGAGCCTGGAAATCGCCGAGGCCATCGAGGAACAGGGCGTCGCCAGCGAAGACGTGCAGCGCAGCCTGCACGCCATTCGCAGCTCAGCCGACAGCAATGCGCAAAAGGTCGGCACCTGCCAGCGCAGCGCCGCGCGCATGGCGGAACTGTCGGCGGAGTTGCGGATACTGGCGGAGCATTTCTGGGAGGGCAGCCGGGCGGGTTAGCGCTTGGCGATGATGTACACGGCGTGGACGATACCGGGGATGTAGCCGAGCAGCGTCAGCAGGATATTGAGCCAGAACGCGCCGCCGAAACCGACCTGGAGGAACACGCCCAGCGGCGGCAGAAGGATGGCGATCAGAATGCGGATGAGGTCCATGCGATGGCTCCTTGTGAGATTGCCTTGTGCATGGAACTGACCGCAGGAAAGCGAAGCGGGTTCAGAGAATCTTGCTGGCTATGATGCTGACCTGTAGGAGCAACTGTCTTCATCGGTCACTCTGTGCCACGGAATTCCCCTCACCCCTGCCCTCTCCCAGAGGGAGAGGGAGCAGATTGTGCCGGCTGACACCATGGCTTCATCCTGCACCGAACTGTCCCCTCTCCCCCTGGGAGAGGGTTAGGGTGAGGGCCGACCCGAGCGCAGAACTTTCGCGTAGGAGCGGGCCATGCCCGCGATCGCGTCCATGGGGCGCTCCTACAGGGTTCATCCGGGGTTACAGGAACCAGCGGTACTCCCGCGCGCTGACTTCGTTCATGAAGTCCAGGTGGTCGTGGCGCTTGTTCTCGCAGTAGACGAAGACGAACTCGCTGCCCAGGCCATCCTTCACCACCGGATGGTCTTCCATCTCGGCGACGGCGCCGAGCATGTCGCGGGGGAAGTCGATGCCGCTGGAGCGGTCTTCGTTGAGCGGCGGGATAGGTTCCTGGCGGGCTTCCAGGCCGTGCTCCATGCCGGTGAGGATCGCCGCGAGCACCAGGTAAGGGTTGGCGTCGGCGCCGGCCAGACGGTGTTCGATGCGCAGGTTCCTGCCATCGGATTCGGGGATACGGATGCACGCATCGCGATCCTCGAAGCCCCAGCTGGCCTTGCTCGCGGCGTTCACGCGGGAGCCATAGCGGCGGTAGGCGTTGTGGTTGGCGGCGAAGATCGGCATGCAGTGCGGCAGCAACTCCAGGCAGCCGGCCACGGCGTGGCGCAGGGCCTGCTGGTTGTCGCGGTCGAGCAGGTTGTTGCCGTCGCGGTCGTACAGGCTGACGTGCACGTGCATGCCGCTGCCCGGCGCGTGCAGGTAGGGCTTGCTCATGAAGCTGGCGCGGTAGCCGTGCTTGAGCGCCACGCCTCGGGTGGCGCGGGTGAACAGCGCGGCCTGGTCGGCGGCGTGCAGGCCGTCGTCGCAGTGGGCGAAGTTGATCTCGAACTGGCCGGGGCCGATCTCGGCGGTGATCACGTTGGCGTCCACGCCCTGCTCGCGGGAGGCTTCGACGATCTCGTGGAGCACATCGGAGAAGCGCGACAGGCGTTCGATGTGCATGTTCGGCTGGTCGTCCTCGTCGTCGCACAGCGGGTCGCGTGGGTATTGCGGCAGGCCGTTGTCGAGCTTCTTGTCGAACAGGTAGAACTCCAGCTCGAAGGCCACCACCGGGCGGATGCCCTTGGACTCCAGGCGCTGCATGACGCGGGCGAGCACTTCGCGCGGTTCGAATTCGATGGGCGCCTCGGTGCCGTCGGAACTGATCAGCATCTGCCCCAGCGGCTGGTTCTCCCAGCGCACCGGCTTGAGCGAACCGGGGATCAGGCGGCGCGGCGCGTCCGGGTCGCCGTCGTTGAAGCAGTAGTCGCCGATGGGGTGCAGGCCGCCCTGTACGCCGAGCAGCACGCAGTTCTGCGGCAGTTTCAGCGGGCTGCCGGCGGCGACTTTCTCGAGCATGTCCACTGGGTAGCGCTTGCCGTAGAAGTGGCCGGGAATGTCCAGGCAGATCAGGTCGACGTAGCGGATGTCCGGGTATTGCTGGCGGAAGGCGCGGACTTCGCTGAGCAGGTCGGGATGCATCGGGCGGTTCATTTTTCTCAGGGCCTTTTTGTTCTCGGGTGCCAAGATCAATTTCGAGGTGGGACCGTCGCGAGCGAAGGCCAGGCAAGGCGGAAGTCGGCTCGGATGCGGAGTTTAGGCCGCTAAATGAGCAATCCGAGCCGACTTCCAACGCCGCCTGGGCGAGCGCAGCAGGTACCGGTCGAAATTCACGTGAAGATCCACAGCACCCTTGTAGGTTTATCGGTGAGGTTGCCATAGCGGAACTGGCTGTGCGGCGGCAGCTGGAAACTGTCGTTGGGATAGAGGGTGACGGTGTCGTCCTCGTACCAGATGGTCAGCTCGCCTTCGAGGACGAAGCCGCCCTGCTCCGAGCTGTCGTCCAGGTGGCCTTCGCCGCTGGTGGCGCCGGGGGCGAGGATGCTGTCGAGCATGGAGAAGCCGCCGGACATGTTCGGCGAGGCGAGGATGTCGGTGACGCCGCCGGCGTAGTACAGGGTGCGGCGATCGTTCGGCCGGGTGACCCAGTCGCGCTCGCGGCGGGTGTCGCCGGCGTAGAAGTAGGTAGTCGGTACGCCCAGGGCTTCGCTGATGGCGGTGAGGTCGGCCACGGTGGGTTGCGACAGGCCGCGCTCGACCTGGGACAGGAAACCCACCGAGCGGCCGATCTGTTCGGCCAGCTCACCCAGGGTGAGGTTCTTGTGCTTGCGCAGGTCGCGGATCAGCGTGGCAAGGTGTTCGTTGGTGGCCGTCTGGGTCATGGCAGGTTCCGAATTAGACAAAGTCCCGCAATCGATACCAGGCCTTGCCGACGGCTTCCAGTGGCGCGGCGAAGCGCTGGCCGCCGGGGAACCCGGGATTGCGGATGCGTTGATAGAGGTCAAGCTCGTCACTGCGCCCCTGCATCGCCTCGCTCACTGCATGGGCAGCGGCCAGGCTGGGCAGTACGCCGTGGCCGGAATAGCCCTGCAGCCAGTAGAGATCGCCACACCGGCCGATGTCCGGGGTGCGCCGCATGCTGCAGTCGATGTGCCCGCCCCAGGCGTACTCCAGTTCCACGCCCTTGAGCTGCGGGAATACCCGCTCGACATAGGGGCGCGTAGCGGCGCGGATGTCCGAAGGCATGCCGCCCAGGTAGGTGCAGCCGCCGCCGAACAGCAGGCGATGATCGGGGGTCAGGCGGAAGTAGTCGAGGACGAACTGGTTGTCGGTGACGCAGCAGTTCTTCGGCAGCAGTGAACGAGCCAGCTCCTCGCCCAGCGGCGCGGTGGCGACCTGGTAGGTGCCCACCGGCAGGATGCGCTCGGAGACGTCGCGGTCCAGCCCGTCGATATAGGCGTTGCAGGCCAGCACCAGGGAGGCGCAGCGCACGCTGCCATGCTCGGTTGTCACCTCGTAGCCGTTGCCGCTCTCGCGGAAGCTCAGCGCGCGGGTCTGCTCGAAGATGCGGCCGCCAGCACGCTCGATGGCCCCGGCAAGGCCGTAGGCCAGCTTGAGCGGATTCAGGTGCGCAGAGTTGGGATCGTACAGGCCGGCCTGGTAGCGGTCGCTGGCGATCCACTGCGGCAGGTCTTCACGGGGGATGAATTGCAGGCCTTCGTAGCCCCAGCGACGATTGGCTTCGGCCTGCCAGTCGTAGAGCGAGCCAACGCGGCGTTGCAGCACGGCGGTCCACAGGTGGCCGATGCGGTAATCGCAGTCGAAGCCGTGGCGTTGCGGCAGGTCGCGCAGTTCGTGGGCGGCCCACAACATGCCCTGCCACAGGCGCAGCGCGCCTTCATGGCCGAGGTCGTCCTCGATGGGACCGAGGTCGCTGGACCAGCCCGGCAATGCTTGCCCGCCGTTGCGTCCGGAGGCAGCCCAGGCAATGCGGCTGGCTTCGATCATGCAGACCTGACGGCCGCCTTCCACCAGTTGCAGCGCCGTGTGCAGGCCACTGAACCCGGCACCGATCACCAGGACTTCGCATTCCAGCGGCTCGCGCAGCACATCGCGCGGCTGGATCAGCTCGGGGTTGGTACCGGCGTAGTAGGTGCCGACCGGCTCGGCGGAGCGCAGGAACATCGCGACCTCGTGAAATTGTTCTGTTTATTTTTCATGAAAAATAACAGAACAAATTTCACAAGGCTAGTCCGCCGGTCTTTTCGTCCGGCGGACTCCGCTTCAACTCGTCAGGAAGACAGCACTGCTGCGCTGTCCTGCCCTTCGCGCTTCTGCCGCATGCAGACCATGACCACCAGCGCCACCAGGATACCGGCGAGGATGGCCGAGGAGCCGATGGTGCCGAAGTCCAGCCCACCCTTCTCGTGGGACTTGGTCAGCACGTCGCCCAGGGTCGCGCCGAACGGCCGGGTCAGCACGAAGGCCACCCAGAACAGCAGCACCGAGGAAAGCTTGGTGAAGTAATGCAGCAGCACGACCACGGCGATCAGGCTGCCGATCAGCAGCGCGCCGCCGGCGAAGCCCAGGCCGGAGTCGTCGGCGAGGAAGTCGCCCAGCGCGGTGCCCAGGGTGTTGGAGAAGAGGATGGCAACCCAGTAGAACATCTCGCCCTTGAAGCTGCGGATGTTGTCCACCGACAGCGAGGTACCGCTGAAGCGCCAGGCCGCGAAGATCGCCACCAGGATGCTGACCAGGATCGCCGAGCCGCTGGCGTAGCCCAGGCCCAGGGTGCGGTCCATGAAGTCGGACATGGTGGTGCCGGCGGTGCTGGTGGAGAGGATCACCAGCCAGTACAGCCAGGGCACGTAGCGCTTGCTGGCGAGCTGGCCGACCAGGGTGACGAGGAAGACGCTGATGAGGATCAGCGAGCTGATCGCATAGCCGACGTTCAGGGTCATCGACAACAGGTCGCCGGCGGTTTCCCCCAGGGTGGTGGCGCAGATTTTCATCACCCAGAAGGCCAGGGTGATCTGTGGCAGTTTATTCACGACATATCTCCGGAAAATGAGCGGGATCGACGCGCGGGTCGCGTCACGGCACCCCGGAGTTCCTGTGGTCTCCCCCAATGACCCCGGTGCATGGGCGTGGAGACTGAAGTCGGCGCAGTGAAGAAAGGGTCAAGCGGGTATGAAAAATCCATTGGCCTGCTTCCCGACTAGTGATCCGACGGATGACAGATGGCTGTCAGTTGCTATGGTTCCATGAGGGGGCGATACGCCCGAGGAACGCTGAATTGCGCGCGATTGGCCGGCGCATGGGGATATGGATGAATCAGATGATCAAACCGCAACCGTACTGCAAGAACTGCCGGCTGGCGCCGCCCACTCTTAGCGACGAGAAGGTCGAGGAGCTGGAGGCGATCATCAAGCCGGGGCACCTGCTGCATAAGGGCGACTTCGTGTTCCGCCAGGGCGATCCCTTCCACAGCGTGTTCCTGGTGCGTTCCGGTTCGATCAAGACCTTCACCACCAACGAGCAGGGGCTGGAGAAGATCACCGGGTTCTATTTCGCCACCGAGATCTTCGGTTTCTCCGGCATGGGCGAAGGCAGCTATCCGGTGTCGGCGCAGGCACTGGAAAGCACGCTGTGCAGCGAGATTCCATTCAACCAGCTGGAGGAGCTGTCGCTGCAGATTCCCGGCCTGTCGCACCAGATCATGCTGATGATGAGCCGCAAGATCCGTGAGGATCAGCAGATGAAGCTGCTGCTCTCGCGGCTGAACTCGGACTCGCGCATCGCTGCTTTCCTGCTGAACATCTCCGCGCATTTCCGCGAGCGTGGTTTCTCTGCCACGCGCTTCCGCCTGAGCATGTCGCGCAACGAGATCGGTGACTACCTGGGGCTGGCGGTGGAAACGGTGTCGCGCAGCTTTACCCGCCTGCAGAAGCACGGGCTGGTACGGGTGGACGGGCGGGAGACGGAGATCGTCGATTTCACCGAGTTGTGCGCATTGGCCGGGGGGGAGGTCGAGCTTTAAGGTTCCAGCGGACCGCCCGAGCGGCAAGTTTCCCTAAAGCCCCTCCCCCTCGCCACTCTGCCCATCAAGTCCCGATCACACCCCCATCGTCCTTGGTGATCACCATCGTCGTCGAACGCGGAATGCTCTGGCCGTCGCTGGCCGGGAAGCTGAGGGACGGGTGCTGAATGTTCACCCACATCGTCCTGCCATCAGGGCTCTGGGTAATCCCCGTCAGCTCGCAGCCACGCGGGCCGACCAGGAAGCGGCGCACCTCGCGGCTGTGTGGGTCGGCGCAGAGCAGCTGGTTGCAACCCATCGCCTGCATCGGCGCCTCGGCATCGTCGTAGTCGGTCTCGATCCACAGGCGGCCGGTGGTGTCGAAATACAGTCCATCCGGCGAGGAAAAAATATCGCCGTTGATGGTGCCGATCAGGTTCTCCGGCGCAGTGGAGCCCTTGTGCTCGCCAGCCAGCAGGAAGATTTCCCACTCGAAGGTACTGGCGGTTGGGTCACCGCCGGCTTCGTTCCAGCGCAGGATCTGCCCGTGCAGGTTGTCCTTGCGCGGGTTGGCGGCGTCCACCGCCTGCTTCTTGCCGCGCGCATCGTTGTTGGTGAGGCTGACGTAGACCTCACGGGTGGTCTGCTGCACCGCGACCCACTCGGGACGATCCATCGGCGTGGCGCCCAGCAGGTCGGCGGCGGCACGGGCATTGACCAGTACCTGGGCCTGGCTGGCGAAACCGTTCTCGGCGGTGAGGCCATTCTGCCCATGCACCAGCGGCAGCCACTGGCCGCTGCCATCGGCGTTGAAGCGCGCGACGTAGAGGGTGCCTTCGTCCAGCAGGTCGACGTTTGCCGCACGGTTGTTCGGCTCATACTGGCCCGCCGGGACGAACTTGTAGATGTACTCGCCCTTGGTGTCGTCGCCGTAGTAGAAGGCCATGCGGTTGTCGGCACCCAGCGAAAGGGTCGAGCACTCGCGGCAGAAGCGGCCCACGGCGGTGCGCTTCTTCGGCGTCGAGGTCGGGTCGAACGGATCGATCTCCACTACCCAGCCGAAGCGGTTCGGTTCGTTGACATGGCCGCCGTAGGGCTGGTCGGCTTTGGGCGTGGCGTCGAAGCGCTGATCAACCGCCTCCCAGGCGTAGTAGTTGCTGAACTGGCCGTTGGACAGCCCATAGCGCTTGTGCGAGACGCGATTGGCATAGTCGGCCTTGTCGCGGTTGACGAAATACTGGTGCCAGTTTTCCTCGCACGCCAGGTAGGTGCCCCACGGCGTGACGCCCATGGAGCAGTTGTTCAGGGTGCCGAGTACCTGTTTCGCCTCCGGATCGCTGGCGGTGCGCAGCAGGTCGTGGCCGGCCAGCGGGCCGGACAGGTCCAGCGGCGAGCTGCCAGTGATGCGGCGGTTGTAGCTGGAGCCTTCGACGCGCTGCCACTGGCCGCTGGCGTCCTTCTTCACTTCGATCACGCTCAGGCCGTGGGCGGCGATTTCCTTGCGCACCTCGCCTTCCGGACGGCCACGGGTGCCATCGGGGCGGTCCTCGAAAGTCTGGCCCTTGGGGTGCAGCGTCGGGTTGATGTACTCGTGGTTGACCACCAGCAGGCCGCGGCTGTCCGGCGCATCCGGGAAGGGGAAGTAGTGCATGCCGTCATGGTTGTCGCCGGCCTGCAGTTCCTGGGCCTTCCAATCCTCGCTGGCGTCGCCTTTCCAGACCGGCGAGCCGCTCACCACGGCGTCGCCCCAGGAGAAGAACGGCCGCGCGCTGTAGCCCTCGGCGACTATCACGCGATCGAACTTCGAGTCCTGCTGCACCGCCACACCCCTGAAGCCCAGCAGCGTGGTCGGTACCGGCGCATCGGCGGCGAATAGTGAACGGCCGGGGAACAGGCCGCCGCCGAGGAAACCGACGGCGCCCAGCACCAGGCTGTTCTTCAGCAGGCGGCGGCGCGAGGCGTCGATGAGCTCGCTCATCGGCACGTTGCCGGAAGGGTTGATCGCCTGGTCGTCGAAGGCGGCCAGCCGGTCGTGGAAATCCTGGAAATGCTCGCTCATCAGAGGTTCCTTCCGCGCGGCCGTCTTTCTGACGGCTCGGGTTGTCAGTAGAAGCTATCGGCGGAAGGTTAGGAATGCGGTGTTACGACGACATGACAACGCCGCCGAGCCCTGTGACAGGCTCGGCGGCGGGAATAAAAGCCGCCCCGCAGGACCAAGACGACGTCCGGGGGCGGGCGCGAGGGCATTTGCGAAACAGCGCGGCTCAGGCTTGCAGGCCGCCCTGCTCCGAACATTCGGGGCCCGCCAGGCGGGCCGTCCAGTCTTCCAGCACGCCACTGGTGAGGCGTTGCGCGGCGGTCTTGCGCCAGCGCAGGGATAAAGCATCGCAGGCCATCATCAGGCGCAGGCCGGTACGGTCCAGCGGGTGGCCGAAGTACCAATCCAGCAGGCTCGCTACGCTGAGCTGCGGGTAGTGTCGCTGCACCAGTTCCAGCGGTGCGTCGGGTGCGACCATGCCGGAACGGCGCACCCGGTAGAACCAGCCGCAACGCCCCTGCTCCTGCACTTCCAGCGGCAGACCAGGGAGATTCCAACGCCGCGCAAGACGGTAGCTGGGCGAGCGCGGCTGGCTCACTTCGATCAGCGCCTCGCCCCAGCGAAACAGGTCGCCAATGCAGACCTCCTGTTCATTGAGCCCGAAGGTCGACAGGTTCTCGCCGAAAGCCGGCTGTCGCCAGCGCGTCTGCGGGTGCTGCTTGCGCCAGTGGCGGTAGTGCTCGGCCGGGTAGTGGTGCAGGGCGCGGTCCAGGCCACCGTCGCGGCGCAGGTCGGCCCGTGCGTCGCCCGGCAGCCCTTCGGCGCCGAGCCAGACTTCCTGATGCGTTTCCAGCTTGTCGATATCGCTGAGTAGACCTCCCCAGCTTTCTTCGACTTTGCCTATGAAAACGCCCTGGATGACGATGTTTTCCACCTTTGTCTACCCATCTGAGACAGCGGACAAGCGCTAGAGTAGTGGCCTGGATGGGTGACACTCCATTTCGATTTTCCAGTTTCGTTGATAAGAAGACCTTATGGATTTCCGCCAGCTCCGCTATTTCGTCGCGCTTTACGAGGAAGGCCATGTCGGGCGCGCCGCCGAACGCCTGGCGATTTCCCAGCCGGCGCTGTCGCAACAGATTCGCCAGCTGGAGCAGAACCTCGACGTGGCGCTGTTCCAGCGCAGCGGCAAGCGCCTGCTGCCGACCGCCGCCGCGCACACGCTGTACAACCACGCTGTGCCGCTGCTCGAAGGCCTGGAGCGGGCCCGCGAGGCGCTGCGCGGCTTCCGCGGGCAGAGCGCACGCAGTTTGGCCATTGGTGTGCTGCAGACGGTCAACGCGAGCCTGGTTCCGCATCTGGTGGAACGCCTGCATGCGGCGCAGCCTCACGTGCAGGTGCGTATCTACGAGCTCTCCGGCGTGGAGATCGAGCGTCGACTGTTGATCGGTCAGCTGGATATCGGCATCGGCTTCCTGCCGCCGCGCCAACCGGCGCTGCACGGCGTGGAACTGTACCCGGACGAATTGCAGCTGGTGATTCCGGCGGACCACCCGCTGAAGGACTTCAAGAAGGTGTCGCTGGCTCAGGCCGCTGAATTGCCGATGCTGCTGCTCGGCGAAGAATTCCGCGCCCGGCAGATCTGGCAGGAGCAACTGGCGGCCATTGGCCGGCGGCCGCGGGTGCAGGCGGAGCTCAATCATATGGGCGGCATCCTCGACAGCCTGCCGCAGAGCCGCTTCGCCACTGTGCTGCCGGGCCGCGCGCGGCAGATGCATGCGCACAAGGACTTGCTCTGGAAACCCCTGAGCGAACCGCGCATTCCGCTGAGCGTGGGGCTGGTCTATCGCGATGCCCAGCGGCAGCAGCCAACGGTGGAGCTGTTGCGCTCGTTGCTCGACGGCGCGGTCTGATGACAACCGCTTTTCGCAGGGTCGAGGGGACACCTGGTTCTTGCTCGCGAACCCGGCCCCGCTAGGGGATTTGTTCGCGGGCAAGCTCGCTCCCACAAGTAACCCCATCGCGGAGCGACGCACTCGCGAAATCGCGAGCAAGAAAAAACCCCGCCTCTTTCGAGGCGGGGTTTTGCAGACCGATATCCTGACGTCCGTGCTAGCCACCGTCCTTGGTGGATTCCCTTGTTTCCGTATTGTCGTTGGCGCTTCCTGCGCAATGTCCTGACTGAGAGAAAGGTTACCGCTGTAGGCCGTTGTCAGAAAGACGCCGATCACCACCGCTGTTTGTAAGCCATGGCTTACAAAGATTCGAAATACCCTTCTTCTCAAAAGAAATATCACAATGAAAAAGCCCCGCCGAGGCGGGGCTTTTTCACACGCGATCGCTTAGAACTGCGCGGCGTCCAGCAGGTACAGCGACTCGCTGCCAGCCTTCACCGAGGCGCTCAGGGAGTGGATGCGCGGCAGCAGGCGGGCGAAGTAGAAGCGCGCTGTGCCGAGCTTGCTGGCATAGAACTCGTCCTGGCCTTCCTTGCCCAGCGCAGCGCGCGCCATCAGCGCCCACATATAGGCGTAGGCGGTGTAGCCGAAGGCGTGCAGGTACTCGACCGAGGCGGCGCCGATCTCGTTCGGATTGCCCTTGGCACGGTCCAGGACCCAGGCGGTCAGCTCGTCGAGGTTCTGCACGGCAGCGTTCAGCGGACCGGTGAACTCAGCCAGCTCAGCGGAAGCCGAGGCGGTGAAGGCACGAATCTCGTCGGTGAACAGCTTGGCGTAGGCGCCGCCGCTGCCGACGATCTTGCGGCCCATCAGGTCCAGCGCCTGGATGCCGTTGGTGCCTTCGTAGATCTGGGTGATGCGGCAATCGCGCACCAACTGTTCCTGGCCCCACTCACGGATGAAGCCGTGGCCGCCGAAGATCTGCTGGCCATGGATGGTGGTTTCCAGACCCATGTCGGTGAGGAAGGCCTTGGCCACCGGAGTCAGCAGTGCGACCAGTTCCTCGGCGCGCTTGCGGGTGGTCGGCTCTTCGCTGTACTTGGCGGTATCCAGCTGCATGGCAACGTAGCTGGAGAAGGCACGGCCGCCCTCGTTCAGCGCTTTCATGGTCAGCAGCATGCGACGCACGTCCGGGTGGACGATGATCGGGTCGGCGGCCTTGTCCTTGGCCACGGGGCCGGTCGGCGCGCGGCTCTGGATACGCTCGCGGGCGTATTCCACGGCGCTCTGGTAGGAGCGCTCGCCAGTGGCCAGGCCCTGGATGCCAACGCCCAGGCGCTCGTAGTTCATCATGGTGAACATGGCGGCCAGGCCCTTGTTCGGGGCATCGACGATCCAGCCGGTGGCGCCGTCGAAGTTCATCACGCAGGTGGCGGAGCCCTTGATGCCCATCTTGTGTTCGATGGAGCCACAGGACACCGCATTGCGCTCGGCCAGGGAGCCGTCTGCGTTGACCATCACCTTCGGCACCAGGAACAGCGAGATGCCCTTGGAACCGGCCGGTGCATCGGGAAGCTTGGCCAGCACCAGGTGGATGATGTTCTCGGTCAGGTCATGCTCGCCGCCGGTGATGAAGATCTTGGTGCCGGAAATCTTGAAGCTGCCGTCGGCCTGCGGTTCGGCCTTGGTACGGATCATGCCCAGGTCGGTGCCGGCGTGCGGCTCGGTCAGGCACATGGAGCCGGCCCAGGTGCCGGCGTACATGTTCGGCAGGTACTTGGCCTTGAGTTCTTCGCTGGCGTGGTTGAGCAGCGACAGGCAGGCGCCGGCGGTCAGCATCGGGTACAGGCCGAAGGACAGGTTGGCCGAGTTGACCATTTCCTCGACCTGGGCGCCGATCACCTTGGGCATGCCCATGCCGCCGAATTCCGGCGCGCCGCCCACGCCCACCCAGCCGCCTTCGGCATAGGTGCGGTAGGCCTCGGGGAAGCCGGCCGGGGTCTTCACACCCTCGGCGCTCCAGCTGCAGCCTTCTTCGTCGCCGCTGCGGTTCAGCGGGGCGATCACGCCGCCGGTGACTTTACCGGCCTCTTCGAGGATCGCCGAGGCGGTCTCGGCATCGACGGTCTCGGCCAGGACGGGCAGTTCGCCCCAGAGCTTGGCAACCTCGAAGACTTCATTGAGGACGAATTGCATGTCGCGCAGGGGAGCTTTGTAGTCAGCCATGATGGATCCTCGAACGAAAACGACGGCTGATCAGGCAGCCAGCGGTATCAGAATAGGAGGTACACGAAGGTACGCCGCCGGAGTTTACTCCAACAACTTTTCAGAGATTAAGCGTCATGATATGACCGCACAACAATAGTTTGGTCATATTTTGTAGCGATAGGCGGAAGGCCCGCGCAGGGCGGGCCTTCTTGTCTGGCATAAGACTTCCAGCCTACAGGGCGCATGTTATCCGCCGCTTGGGTCGGCGGATAAAGCGTTCCGTTTTATGCGCCCTATGCGGCCAGCCGGGTTTACAGCGCGAACTGCTCGGCCGACAGGCGCATCAGTACCTCGGAGCCAGCCTCCGCCGCCGCCACGTGGGACAGCGCGCGGGGCAGCAGACGGCTGAAGTAGAACTCGGCGGTAGCCAGCTTGGTTTCGTAGAAGGCCTTCTCGCCGGCGCCCTCTTCCAGCTTCTGCTGGGCGACCAGCGCCATGCGCAGCCAGAAGTAGCCGAGGGTGATGTAGCCGGAGTACATCAGGTAATCCACCGAGGCGGCACCGACTTCGTCCGGGTTCCTCATGGCGGCCAGGCCGAGTTTCTGGGTCAGTTCGCCCCACTGCTTGTTCAGCGCCGCCAACTGGGCGACCTGGGCCTTGAGCTGCGGGTGCTCGGCGTGCTGCTGGCAGAGCTGGTGCACCAGCTTGGTGAAGCCCATCAGCAGCTTGCCCTGGCTACCGAGGACCTTGCGGCCCAGCAGGTCCAGCGCCTGGATGCCGTTGGTGCCCTCATAGATCGGCGCGATGCGGCAGTCGCGCACCAACTGCTCCATGCCCCATTCGCGGATGAAGCCGTGACCGCCGAACACCTGCATGCCATGGTTGGTGACTTCCAGGCCGGTCTCGGTCATGAAGGCCTTGCAGATCGGGGTAAGGAAGGCCAGCAGGTTGCCGGCGCGCTCGCGCTCCTCAGCGTCCTGGGACAGGTGCTCGATGTCCAGCAGTTGCGCGGTGAAGTAGGCCAGAGCGCGGTTGCCCTCGTTGAACGCCTTCATGGTCAGCAGCATGCGGCGTACGTCCGGGTGGACGATGATCGGGTCGGCGGGCTTCTCCGGCGCCTTCGGGCCGGTCAGCGAACGCATCTGCAGGCGGTCCTGGGCGTAGCGCACGGCGCCCTGGTAGCTGGTTTCGCCGAGGCAGAGGCCCTGCATGCCGGTGCCCAGGCGTGCGTGGTTCATCATGGTGAACATGCAGGCCAGGCCCTTGTTGGCCTCGCCGATCAGGAAGCCCTTGGCGCCGTCGAAGTTCATCACGCAGGTGGCGGAAGCCTTGATGCCCATCTTGTGCTCGATGGAGCCGCAGGCCACGGCGTTGCGCTCGCCGGCGTCACCATTCGCGTCCAGGTTGAACTTGGGCACGATGAACAGCGAGATGCCCTTGGTACCGGCCGGCGCATCCGGAAGCTTGGCCAGCACCAAGTGGATGATGTTCTCGGAGAGATCGTGCTCGCCGGCGGAGATGAAGATCTTGGTGCCGGTGATCGCGTAGCTGCCGTCGGCATTCGGCACGGCGCGTGTCTTGATGATGCCCAGGTCGGTGCCGCAATGCGGTTCGGTCAGGCACATGGTGCCGGTCCACACCGCGCTGGTCATGCGCGGCAGGTAGGTGTTCTTCTGCTCCTCGCTGCCGTGGGCGTGGATGGCGGCCATGGCGCCCTTGGTCAGGCCGGGGTACATGCCCCAGGAGCAGTTGGAGGCGCCGATCATCTCGCTGACCAGCAGGCCAAGCGACGGCGGCAGGCCCTGGCCACCGTATTCGGGGTCGCTGGAAACGCCGTTCCAGCCAGCCTCGACGTACTGCGCGAAGGCTTCCTTGAAGCCCTTGGGCGTGGTCACCACGCCGTTGTCGAAATGGCAGCCTTCCTCGTCGCCGGAGCGGTTCAGCGGGGCGATGACCTGTTCGCAGAACTTCGCGCCTTCCTCGAGGATGGCGGCGAACATGTCCGGGGTGGCGTCGGTGGCGCCGAGGGCTTCGTAGCGGCCGGTGAAGTCGAAGACTTCGTCGGTGAGGAAGCGCACGTCGCGCAGGGGGGCCTTGTACTCGGGCATCGCGAATCTCCGTTCGGTTCGTGCGCCGAAGCGGCGCGGAAACCTCGAACCTAACGGCCCGTGACCGCCCGGACAATCACGCTGCACGCGCTGAATGCGCAGTCATAACCCGGCCGGGTCAACCGGTGCGCACCGCGCCACGACGGGATTGCCCGTGCACAGCCACGCGATTGCGCCCACCGCTCTTGGCCGCATACAACGCCTCGTCGGCACCCTTGATGACCTCTTCCGGGCTGCGCCGCTCGCCATCGCGCTCGGCGACGCCGACGCTGATGGTCACCGAGACGCTTTGCGCTTCCTTGCCCGCACGTCTGTTGCGGCCCTGTCGATCGTCCTTGGGACGGTTGCCGCGGTCGCGCAGGTGCATCGCGTAGCTCTCGATGGCCTGGCGAACGCCGTCGAGGTACGGCAGGCACTGTTCCACCGTCTTGCCGGCGAACACCAGCGTGAATTCCTCGCCGCCATAACGATACGCCTTGCCGCCGCCGCCCGTGCGACGCAGCTGGCTGGCAACCATGCGCAGCACCTGGTCGCCGACGTCGTGGCCGTGGCTGTCGTTGAATTTCTTGAAGTGGTCGACGTCGATCATCGCCAGCACGTACTGCTGGCCCAGGCGCTGGAAGCGCTCGTTCAGCGCGCGACGGCCAGGCAGGCCGGTGAGCTCGTCGCGGAAGGCCATCTGGTAAGCCTCGTGCGCCACCGCGCCAGCGAGGGTGAGCATGACCAGGCTGGTCATCACGGTGAGCGCATGGGGCAGGATGAATACCTTGGGCAGCATCCATAACAGGCCAAGCAAGCCAACCAGTTGCGCCGCGTGCAGCGGCCGCGGCTGGCGCACGTAGGCGGCGACCAGGGCGACGAAAGCCATGAGGAAGCCGAAGTAGGACAACTGCGCCAGGTTCATCCATTGGCCGTGCAAGGCCGGCCAGTAGGTGGTGCTGAGCAGTTCCGCCAGGCCCTGCGGGAAACGCCTGGCCAGGGCCGTCGCGACTCCGGCTACGGCAATCAGCGCGGCGCTGCGGGCCAGAAGGTCCTGCAGCAGGTGCATACGCTCCTGCCAGATGCCATACATTCCAAACAGCAGCGGCAACAGCACGCAGCACAGGTGGAAGACCAATGCCGCCTCCGGCATCACCACGCGGTGGGCCTGGAAGTAATCGACCTGGGTATCGAGCAGGAAGTAGGCGATGTAAACGCAGGACAGCATGAACAGTTGGCGCTGGCGGTTGTAGACCAGGCATAGCGCGCCACCGAGCAACAGCAGCAGGGTCGGCAGGACGTTGAACAGTGAGGTGAAGAAATCGGACAGTTCGGCCAAGGAGCCGGCGGCGATGCCGGCCGGGATCAGCAGCAAAGGCGTGAGGAAGTGGCTGAGCCGGTAGGGGGCCGTGGGTCGCACAAGGGGTTCCGCAAGGTGGGTGCCGGGCTCGCCGTCAGTCGATCGGCAAGTGGCGTAATGATGGCATTTTCTGCGGACATTTGTGTGGCATCGGATACGAAAAAGCCCGCCTTGCGGCGGGCTCCTTCCTGTTCAGCAGACGGGCGGCGGGCCACCCTCCCCTGATCAGTAACCGAGGGCGAAATCTTCCTCGGCCAGGTCCATCAGGTTGTTGGCACCCGACAGCATGGCGCCGACGTGCGCGCGGGTGCGCGGCAGGATGCGCTGGAAGTAGAAGCGCGCGGTCTTCAGCTTGGCCTGGTAGAAGGCCTCTTCGCTGGTACCGGCAGCCAGCTTCTCGGCCGCCAGGCGAGCCATGTCGGCCCAGAAGTAGGCCAGGCACGCGTAGCCGGAGAACATCAGGTAGTCGACCGATGCGGCGCCGACTTCCTCGCGGTCCTTCATGGCGGCCATGCCGACCTTCATGGTCAGGTCGCCCCACTCCTTGTTCAGCGCCGCCAGCGGTGCAACGAACTCTTTGACCGCTTCGTTGGCTTCGTTGGCCTGGCAGAACTTGTGCACGATCTTGGTGAAGCCCTTGAGCGCTTCGCCCTGGGTCATGAGGATCTTGCGGCCCAGCAGGTCCAGCGCCTGAACGCCGGTAGTGCCTTCGTACAGCATGGAGATGCGGCTGTCGCGGACGTTCTGTTCCATGCCGTGCTCGGCGATGAAGCCGTGGCCGCCATAGATCTGCACGCCGTGGTTGGCGGCTTCGAAGCCCACTTCGGTCATGAACGCCTTGGCGATCGGGGTGAGGAAGGCCAGCATCGAATCAGCGGCTTTCTTCTCTTCTTCGTCCTGGCTGCGCTGGACGATGTCGACCTGCTTGGCGGCGAAGTACAGCATGGCGCGGTTGCCTTCGGCGAATGCCTTGGCGGTCAGCAGCATGCGACGTACGTCCGGGTGCACGATGATCGGGTCAGCGGGCTTCTCCGGGGCTTTCGGGCCAGTCAGCGAACGCATCTGCAGACGTTCGCGAGCGTAAGCGATGCCGCCCTGGAAACCGATTTCGGCGTGGGCCAGGCCTTGCAGCGCGGTGCCCAGGCGAGCGGTATTCATGAAGGTGAACATGCAGTTCAGGCCCTTGTTCGGCGGGCCGATCAGGAAGCCGGTGGCGGCGTCGAAGTTCATCACGCAGGTGGCGTTGCCGTGGATCCCCATCTTGTGTTCGATCGAGCCACAGGAAACGGCGTTGCGCTCGCCCACGTTACCTTCGGCGTTGGGCAGGAACTTCGGCACGATGAACAGCGAGATGCCCTTGGTGCCCTGCGGGGCGTCGGGCAGGCGGGCCAGTACGATGTGGACGATGTTATCGGCCATGTCGTGTTCGCCGGCGGAGATGAAGATCTTGGTGCCGGTGATCTTATAGGTGCCATCAGCCTGCGGCTCGGCCTTGGTGCGCAGCATGCCCAGGTCGGTGCCGCAATGCGGCTCGGTCAGGCACATGGTGCCGGTCCACTCGCCGGACACCAGCTTGGTCAGGTAGGTTTGCTGCTGCTCGGAGGTACCGTGGGCGTGCAGGGTGTTCATGGCGCCGTGGGACAGGCCCGGGTACATGCCCCAGGACCAGTTGGCCTGGCCGACCATTTCGCTGATCGCAAGGCCAAGGGATTCGGGCAGGCCCTGACCGCCGTGCTCGACGTCATGGGCCAGGCTCGGCCAGCCGCCTTCGACGAACTGCTGGTAGGCCTCTTTGAAACCGGTCGGGGTCTTGACGCCTTCCGGGCTCCATTTGCAGCCTTCCAGGTCGCCAGTGCGGTTCAGCGGAGCGATTACCTGTTCGCAGAACTTCGCACCCTCTTCGAGGATGGCATTCACCATGTCCGGGGTGGCGTCTTCGGCGCCCGGCAGGTTCTGGTAGTGCGCTTCGTAGCCCAGCAGCTCGTCGCGAACGAAACGGATATCACGCAAGGGGGCCTTGTAATCAGGCATAGCGGTAAACCTCTACGAAGGGTTCTGGTTAATGGGCGACCGGTTGCTGCGGTCGCAGTGCGGGAGCATTCCCGGCCGCCCAGTCGGTGCGCGCACGCATCCGGACAGTCAAACAGGCGTTTGAAACATACGTTTACGCCATACCCTTGTCAAGCATGCAAACCGACCATCCGGTCACGCCTGCGGCGCTGTCCGAGCGACGCATTCGCAGCGACGTCCTGCGGATAATTAAAGCCCATGGCAGAGCGGCCGGCGTGTCTCGAGGACAGCCGGCCGCTACAGTGAAATCAGGGAGTGGGAAGAGGCGCGATCAGACGCGGATATCGATCAAGGTGCCGAGCGTTTCGTCGGCTGCCTGAATGACCTTGGCGTTGGCCTTCACTTCGTGCTCGCCGCGGCGCAGGTCCACCAGGCGGTCGTTGAGCACTTCGCTGGGCGCGGTGCCGGCAGTGGCGATGTCGGTACTGGCGCGGTCGACGCGGCGCTGGCCGTTCTGCACGCCATACAGGCCCGCAGAGAAAGCATTACCGGAAATTTCCATCGTCACGCCTCCACAACAAAAGCAGCAAGTGGCCACCATTCAAGCAGACACGCCGGCTCAGGCCAAGGCTCGGTTACAAATCCAGGATGCCCAGGTCCAGATGCGCAGACACCGCCGCCGGAGTCGCCGAGGCCAGGCGCGGCACGCGCCCGAGGCAGGGTGCGGGCAGTCGCTCGGCGAGGGTCGCGAGGTTCTCTTCCAGACGGGAGGTCTGCGCGTCGACGATGTTCGCCACCCAGCCGGCCAGCAACAGGCCATCGCGCTGGATGGCCTCGGCGCTGAGCACGGCGTGGTTGATGCAGCCCAGGCGCACCCCGACCACCAGGATTACCGGCAGCCCGAGGGCGACGGCGAGGTCCGACAGGCTCTCTTCCCCCGCCAACGGCACGCGCCAGCCACCGGCGCCTTCCACCAGGGTGAAGTCGGCGCCCATTTCCAGCACCGAACGCACCGGGCCCTTGAGCGCTTCGACCGTCAGCTTCACGCCCTGCTCGCGGGCGGCAAGGTGCGGCGCAATGGCCGGCTCGAAGGCGAAGGGGTTCACCTGCTCGTAGGCCAGCGGCACGCTGCACTCGCCCAGCAGCGCCAGCGCGTCGGAGTTGCGCAGGCCCTCGGGGCTGCGCTCGCAGCCGGAGGCCACGGGCTTGGCAGCCGCGGTGGACAAGCCCGCCTGCCGCGCCGCATGGAGCAGGCCGGCAGCGATGGTGGTCTTGCCGATCTCGGTGTCGGTGCCGGTGACGAAGTAGGCGTGGGACATGGGTTCCTCTTGGCTCTTTGATGTAGGAGCGAACGTGCTCGCGAACGGGATTCACCGGCAGCACTCGAGCTGGGCGGGTTCGCGAGCAATAACGTTGGCGTCCCCCTCGCTCCTACAGGGAAGAAGGTTTGCGCAGGACGGCGTAGACCACCCGATAGGTCGCCGGCAGCCCCTCGGTCTGGCGGAAGCGCTCGTAGGCGGCGATCAGCGCGCGCACCCGCTCGCGCCCGGTGAGGCCGTCGGGCCGGCCGGGATTGAGGTTGTGCGCGCCGAGTGCCTTGAGCTCATGGGTCAGGCTGCGCAGGTCGGGGAAATGCAGGACGCGATCCTCGGTACGCAGCTCCAGCAGATCCAGGCCGCTATCGGCGCAAAGCCGTTGATACTGCTCGAAGGCGCGGAAGCGGTTCACGTGGACGAAACCGTCCACCGCCTCCCAGCTCTGCCGCAACTCGCCCAGGGTGCCGATGCACAGGCTGCTGAAGGCCAGCACGCCACCGGGGCGCAGCACTCGGCGCGCTTCTGCGAGCACCGCCGGAAGATCGGCGCACCACTGCAGGGCCAGGCTGGAGAACAGCAGATCAGCCGCGCCGTCGCGCAGCGGCAGGCACTCGGCGTCTCCGCCGACAAAGTGGTGCGCGCCGCCCTGCTCGCGGGCGTGGCGCAGCATGCCCTCGGCGATGTCGACGGACAGCCCCTGCGCCTGTGGATAACGCGCCGCCAGGGCGCGGGTGAAATAACCGGTACCGCTCCCCAGGTCGATCCAGCGCTGCGGCACGCCCTCGGCTGGCAAAGACTCCAGCAGACGGTTGCCGACGGCACGCTGCAGTTCGGCTACCGCGTCGTAGGTCGATGCGGCGCGGGAGAAGGAAGCGGCCACCTGGCGTTTGTCGGGCAAGCCGGTACTACTGCAATCAGGCATCGTCGCCCTCGTGGATGAAACGCAGGATGGCGCCGGCCACTTCGTCCGGCTGCTCCAGTGGCAGCCCGTGGCTGGTTCCGGGCAGCAGGTTGACCTCGACATCCGGCAGCCATTCCAGCAAGGCATCCGCGGCGCTCGCCGGGACCAGCGCATCGTTGGCAGCGAACAGGTGCAACTGCGGTCCGGGATAGCGGCCCAATGCGGCGCGGGTATCCAGTTGCCCCAGCAGTTGCAGGCCGGCGGTGAGCCCTTCGACATTCATCTGCGGCAGCGCCACCTGCAGCTGGCGAGCGAGGGTGCGAGCGTCGCGGGCTCCCTGGCTGACCAGCATCGTGAAGCGCTTGCGCACCAGGTGCGGCTCCAGCAGGAAGGCTTCGAAGAAGTCCTCGAACACCTCATTGGCCATCGCCTCCGGCCAGTCCTCGCGGCGGCGGAAGCAGAGGTTGCTGGCCAGCGTGATCAGGCCGCGGCAGGACTCGCCCCGGCGCGCAGCCAGTTCGGCGCCGAGCATGCCGCCCAGCGA
The DNA here is from genome assembly GCF_010994165.1 of Pseudomonas nitroreducens. Classification (NCBI taxonomy): domain Bacteria; kingdom Pseudomonadati; phylum Pseudomonadota; class Gammaproteobacteria; order Pseudomonadales; family Pseudomonadaceae; genus Pseudomonas; species Pseudomonas nitroreducens. The sequence continues at coordinate 101,780 of NZ_WMBX01000004.1, forward strand.
CCAGCCGGCGATCCAGGCGTCGTGGGCGACGTTATCGTCCAGCTCGTCGAGCCACACGTTCGGGTCGGCGTCGTCGGGCAGCGGCTCGATCTGTACGTTCAAATGTGGCGCCTGCTCCCGCAGCGCATCGCGCAACGGTTCCAGCGGCGCGCCGCCCAGGCCCCAGCCCGGCAGCAGGATCAGTTGGTCACGCATCATCGCCCTCCTCGGCATCGATCTCTGCCAGAAGGCTAGACGACACGCGCTGCCAGCTTTCGGCCAGCGCCACCAGCAGGCGGTCGACCTGTGCCTCGGTGTGCGAGGCGGACAGGGTCACGCGCAGGCGCGCGGTGCCGGCGGGTACGGTAGGCGGGCGGATCGCCCCGACCAGAATGCCGCGCTGGCGCAACTCCGCGGACAACGCCATGGCCTGGGCGCTGCCGCCGATGAGAATCGGCTGGATCGGCGTCGGGCTGTCCATCAGGCGCAGGCCGATGGCCGTGGCGCCAGTGCGGAAACGCGCGATCAGCGCATTCAGGTGATCACGGCGCCAGCTCTCGGCGCGCAGCAGTTCCAGGCTTTTCAGCGTGGCGCAGGCCACGGCGGGCGGCTGGCTGGTGGTGTAGATGTAGGGGCGGGCGAACTGGATCAGCGTCTCGATCAGTTCCTCGCTACCGGCGACGAAGGCGCCGGCGGTGCCGAAGGCCTTGCCGAGGGTGCCGACCAGTACAGGCACGTCCTCCATGCTCAAGCCGAAGTGTTCGACGATACCGCCGCCCGTCGCGCCCAGCGGGCCGAAGCCGTGGGCGTCGTCGACCATCACCCAGGCATTCTGCTGGCGAGCCGTCGCGCAAAGGCTGGGCAGGTCGGCCAGGTCGCCGTCCATGCTGAACACGCCGTCGGTAACGACCAGCGTGTTGCCTTCGGCCTTCTCCAGGCGCGAGGCGAAGCTGGCGGCATCGTTGTGCAGATAGCGCGAAAAGCGCGCACCGGAAAGCAATCCGGCATCCAGCAGCGAGGCGTGGTTGAGGCGGTCCTCCAGCACGCTGTCGCCCTTGCCGACGAGCGCGGTGACGGTGCCCAGGTTGGCCATGTAGCCGGTAGAAAACAGCAGCGCGCGCGGGCGACCGGTGAACTCGGCGAGTGCCAGCTCCAGTTCGTGGTGCGGGCCGCAGTGACCGTTGACCAGGTGCGAGGCGCCACCACCAACGCCCCAGCGTTCGGCGCCGGCGCGCAGCGCGGCAATCACCTCGGGGTGATTGGCCAGCCCCAGGTAATCGTTGGAACAGAAGGCCAGCATCGGCTGACCGTCAATGACCACCTCCGGGCCCTGCGGCGATTCCAGCAGCGGGCGGCGGCGGTAGAGGTCCTCCGCATGGCGCTGGGCCAGGCGGGCGGCGAGATCGAAAGGCATACGCAACCCCTTAGCTGCAATTCAGGCTTCCGGCTGAAGGCCGAGCCCGTAGGAGCGAGCTTGCTCGCTCCTACGAAAAGCAGGTCAGGCCGAAGCCGCGTTATAGAACAGCTGGGAGTCGCGTTGTTCCACCAGCGCCTGCTCGATGGCAGCCTGGTGCACCTCGTCGGCGTGCTCCTCGCGCTCCTCGGGCTTGATGCCCAGTCGCGCGAACAGCTGCATGTCCTTCTCGGCCTGCGGGTTGGTGGTGGTCAGCAACTTCTCGCCGTAGAAGATCGAGTTGGCGCCGGCCATGAACGCCAGGGCCTGCATCTGCTCGTTCATCTGCTCGCGGCCGGCGGACAGGCGCACGTGGGATTTCGGCATCATGATCCGGGCGACTGCCAGGGTGCGGATGAAGTCGAACGGATCGACGTCCTTCTCCTCGGCCAGCGGGGTGCCCTTGACCTTCACCAGCATGTTGATCGGCACCGATTCCGGGTGCTCGGGCAGGTTGGCCAGCTGGATCAGCAGGCCGGCGCGGTCGTCCACCGACTCGCCCATGCCGAGGATGCCGCCGGAGCAGATCTTCATCCCCGCCTCACGTACGTACGCCAGGGTTTGCAGGCGCTCGCTGTAGGTGCGGGTAGTGATGATGTTGCCGTAGAACTCCGGCGAGGTATCGAGGTTGTGGTTGTAGTAGTCCAGGCCCGCTTCGGCCAGGGACTGGGTCTGTTCCTGGGTCAGCTTGCCCAGGGTCATGCAGGTTTCCAGGCCGAGCTTTTTCACGCCCTTCACCATTTCCAGCACGTAGGGCATGTCCTTGGCGGACGGGTGCTTCCAGGCGGCGCCCATGCAGAAGCGGGTCGAGCCGATGGCCTTGGCCTCGGCAGCGGCCTGCAGCACCTTCTGCACTTCCATCAGCTTTTCCTTGTCCAGGCCGGTGTTGTAGTGGCCGGACTGCGGGCAATACTTGCAGTCCTCCGGGCAGGCACCGGTCTTGATCGACAGCAGCGTGGAAACTTGCACGCGATTCGGATCGAAATGCGCGCGGTGCATGGTCTGTGCCTGGAACAGCAGGTCGTTGAACGGCTGTTCGAACAGGGCGCGGACTTCGGCAAGGGTCCAGTCGTGGCGGGTTACTTGGGCTGCGGTGGCACTCATCGGCAAAGTCCTTCGACGCTTGGGGGGCGCGCCTCTTGTCTAAGGTGCCCCGGCGGCGCACCACCGGGGAAATCAGGCTCAAGGCATCATATGTGGAGCTGTGACGCTGTCAACCACTCTCACGACACAGGTCGACAAGTGATCACTTATTGATCATAAGCAATCAGCCGGTGGCTGCTGCTTCTGAACCGATCCGGCCATTTGCCGCTCCAACCAGACAGCACACTCAGGAGTCATTACCCAGATGGGAACAGAAGGATTCTTCGACGGCCTTGGCCAGATGGCCGGCAAGGCCATCCGCTTCATCGTCGATCTGCTGTCGGGCGTACTCGGCGGCCTCTGGCGCGCCATGGACGACTTCTTCCACGGCCTGGCACGCGCTGTGGGAATCGACGTCTCGATCTTCAGCTTCGTCCTGCTCTTTATCGGCCTGCTGCTGCTCTACAGTGGCATCCGCGCCTTCCTGCGGCGCTCGATCTTCGGCGGGCTGATCTGGACGGTGCTGGGCCTGGTGGTCCTGAGCTGGCTGATCCACTGACGGCGCCGCCCTGCGGAGGGCGGAATGCGATTGTTTCACTGGCGCCCCGTCTGGTGGCGCCCACGCGTGCAATGCCTGCTTTGCGCTGGAACGGCGGAACAGGCGGTGCTGCCGCTGTGCGCCGGTTGTGACGACGACCTGCCCTGGCTCGCCGGCCACTGCGTGATCTGCGCGCTGCCCCTGCCGACCCTCGATCTCGCCTGCGGCCAATGCCTGCGTCGAGCACCCGCTTTCCAGAAAGTGGAAACGCCGTTGCGCTACGGCTTCCCCGTCGATGCGCTGATTACCCGCTTCAAGCACCAGGCCAACGCCCCGCTGGGTCGACTGCTCGGCCAGCTACTGGCGCGCCATCTGCTGCACGTCTTCGACGAGGGGCTGGCGCGACCGGAGCGGCTGATCCCCGTTCCCCTCTCCCGTCGGCGTGAGCGCCAGCGCGGCTTCAACCAGGCCGCCCTGCTGGCCGACTGGATCGCCGGGCCGCTCGGCGTGCCGGTGGATAACCGCCTGGTGCTGCGCGCGCAGGACACCCCGGCACAGCAAGGCCTCGATGCCGCCACCCGCAAGCGCAACCTGCGCAATGCCTTCGTCCTGGCCGACGGAGCCATGGTCGATGGCCTGCACCTGGCGCTGGTGGATGACGTGCTGACCACCGGCGCCACCGCCGAACGCATCGCCCACCTGCTGCGTCGCGCGGGAGCCAGGCGGGTGGATGTCTACTGCCTGGCGCGCACGCCGGCCCCTGAATAGACGACCGTTCAGCCACATTCCTGGCAGCTGCCCCTTGCGTTTTGCCCGCCAGCAACGGAGCCTCCCTGCATACCAATAAGTACCCGCGGAACCATGACCACCCTCAGCCTGTTGACCCAACACGTTACCCGTCGCCCGCAGCGCATCGCCCTGCTGGCGCAGATCGCCCAGCTCGGTTCGATCACCCACGCCGCCAAGGCCGCCGGGATGAGCTACAAGACCGCCTGGGACGCCATCGACGAACTGAACAACCTCTCCGACCGCCCGCTGGTGGAACGCAGCGTCGGCGGCAAGGGCGGCGGCGGTGCACGCCTGACGGTCGAAGGCGAGCGCCTGCTGGCGCTCTACCAGCGCCTGGAAGCGCTGCGCGAACACATCGTCGAGCACGTCGAACACCAGGCCGACCTGGAACTGATCGGCCGCCTGATGATGCGCACCAGCGCGCGCAACCAGTTGCACGGGCACGTTTGCGCGGTGGAGGCGTCCGGGCTGAATGACCTGATCAGCATCGAGCTGCCCGGCGGCTCGCGCATTCAGGCGCGGGTCACCCGCGAAAGCACCGAGAAGCTGGAACTGGCCGACGGCATTCCGGTGGTCGCCCTGATGAAGGCCGGCTGGCTCTATGTCGACCTCCCGCACATCCCTTGCCCGGAAGGGCTGAACGCCCTGGCAGGGCACATCGACGACATCCGCGAAGCCGACGACGGGCCCAGCGAAGTGCGCATCCAGTTGCCCAGCGGGCAGATGCTCTGCGCCCTGACCGACCCGGAGCGCATCGAGATCCTCGGCCTGAAAGTTGGCTCGCCGGTGCGCGCACAGTTCTCCCCGGCCCAGGTGATCCTCGGCACACCGCTGTAGCCTCCCAGGCACATGAGATTCCCTGCCTCATATCAACCCCCGCGACGACGCGCCGCGCTCCAATAGCAGCCAGAGTCCCGCTCATGCCGGGCGGGACCCCGGCCACCCGGAGCTCCCACCATGCGCCGCCCGTTACTGCTTCTCGCCCTCCTGTTCCTGCCCTTTGCCAGCCACGCCGGCCCCGACGTGCTGCGTGTTGGCGCCAGTACCGAGCTGATGCCGATACTGGAGCCGCTGGTGGACCAGTACCAGATCCAAACCCGCAACAAGGTCCTGCTGATCGGCGGCAACGAGGATGAACTCGCCGAACAGGCCCGCCAGGGCACGCCCTACGACCTGCTGCTGACGCCGCTGCACAACACGGCCAAGCAGTCCCAAGCAGTCACGTGCAAAGCCCGTTCGATGCAGAAACTCACCCTGGTGAAAGGCGAGCGCCGTGCACTGGCTACGGACTTCGTCGACTACCTGAGCAAGCACTGCGCCGACCACTGAGGCGACTTCCCACCCATTGACGGTGGACTGGGTACACTAGGCAGCTTTACCACTGCCGGATCGTCGCCATGTCTCATCCTTTTTCCGACCTCACGCCCGATCTGGTACTGGATGCAGTGGAAAGCATCGGTTTTCTCAGCGATGCCCGTGTTCTTGCGCTCAACAGCTACGAGAACCGCGTCTACCAGGTGGGCATCGAGGACAGCGAGCCGCTGATCGCCAAGTTCTACCGCCCCGGGCGCTGGACCAGCGAAGCGATCCTCGAGGAGCACACCTTCTCCGCCGAACTGGCCGAGTGCGAAGTCCCGGTAGTGGCGCCGCTGGTGCATGAAGGGCAGACCCTTTTCGAGCACGCCGGCTTCCGCTTCACCCTTTTCCCCCGCCGTGGCGGCCGCGCGCCGGAGCCGGGCAACCTCGATCAGCTCTATCGCCTCGGCCAACTGCTCGGTCGCCTGCACGCCGTAGGTGCCAATCGCCCCTTCGAGCACCGCGAGGCACTGACGCCGCGGAACTTCGGGCACGAGTCCCTGGCCACCCTGCTGGACGGCAACTTCATCCCGAAAAGCCTGCTGCCGGCCTATGAATCCGTGGCCCGCGACCTGCTGAAAAAAGTCGATGACCTGTACGCCCGCGTGAAATACACCCCCATCCGCATGCATGGGGATTGCCACCCCGGCAACCTGCTGTGCCGCGACGACACCTTCCACGTCGTCGACCTCGACGACTGCCGCATGGGCCCGGCCGTGCAGGACCTGTGGATGATGCTCGCCGGCGAGCGCCACGAGCGCCTGGGGCAACTTTCCGAACTGGTCGACGGCTACCAGGAATTCCACGATTTCGACCCGCGCGAACTGCCGCTGATCGAAGGCCTGCGCTCCCTGCGCCTGATGCACTACAGCGCGTGGCTGGCGCGCCGCTGGGACGACCCGGCGTTCCCGCCGAGCTTCCCCTGGTTCGGCAGCGAGCGTTACTGGGGCGAGCAGGTACTGGTGCTGCGCGAGCAATTGGCGGCGCTGGATGAGGAACCGTTGCGGTTGTTCTGACTCTTACCGGCCCGGCGGCCGGATCGCGCACAGAGTCCCCTGCTACGCGGCGTCAGGCTTCGTATGAGCGGACTCCGTCCGCGATGGCTTCCCTTCACACATCCTCCCCGTAAAACCAACGTTACGCACAATCATCGGCGCCCTCGCCACTTCCACCACAGCGGCACAGACAAGCCCCGTGGCACGCCCTAGAATTGTGCAGCCACTCATTAGCTGCCTAACCAAGGATGTTCCATGGCCACCGCCAATCCCCGCCGGGGCTACGCCCTGGGCTTGACTGCCTATGTCATCTGGGGGCTCTTCCCGATCTACTTCAAGCTGCTCGAACGCATTCCCGCCCTGGAGATCATTACCCATCGCGCCATCTGGTCGGCGGTGTTCGGCGCGCTACTCCTGCTGGTGTGGAAGCATCCCGGCTGGTGGCGCGAACTGCGCGAGAATCCCAAGCGCATCGCCGTGCTCACCGCCAGCGGGCTGCTCATCGCCAGCAACTGGCTGGTCTACGTCTGGGCGGTGAACAACGGCCACATGATCGAGGCCAGCCTGGGTTACTACATCAACCCGCTGATCAACGTACTGCTGGGCCTGGTTATCCTGCGCGAACGCCTGCGCCCGCTGCAGTGGGTCGCGGTCGGCCTCGCCGCGCTGGGTGTGGCCCAACAGCTGTGGCAGCTGGGCAGCCTGCCCTGGGTATCACTCGCGCTGGCGCTGACCTTCGGCTTCTACGGGCTGATCCGCAAGCAGGCGCCGGTGGCCGCGCTGCCGGGGCTGGTGGTGGAGACCTGGATCCTGCTGCCGCTGGCGATCGGCTACCTCGTGCTGTTCGCCGATGGCCCCAGCGCGCATCTCGATTTCTGGACCACCAAGGACGCCTTCTGGCTCGCCGCCGCCGGCCCGATCACCCTGGTGCCGCTGGTGTGCTTCAACGCCGCCGCACGCCACCTGCCCTACGCCACCCTTGGCTTCCTGCAGTACCTGGCGCCGACCCTGGTGCTGCTGCAGGCGATCCTGCTGTTCGGCGAGCACCTGGACACGACGCGCCTGATTTCCTTGTGCTGCATCTGGGCGGGGCTGGTCGTGTACAGCGTGGACATCTGGTATCGCCTCTCCCGCGGTGACTGATCATTAATTGATCCACCGCCTGCAAGCCACACCAGCTGTGGCTTGCAGGAAGTCACCCGCAGATTGTCCACAGCTCTATCCCGCGATTGCGGGGATAACGCTCGTTTCTTCCACAACCTTCCCCGGCCCGCTCCTCTCACTGCCTATTTCCGCGGCAGCAGAATGCCGACCGATCAATATCTGATCAAACCCCTAGAATCCCCGCGTCGTCTGGCCTGCAAGAACATTCCAGCGGCTTTTCCACAGGCTGATCCCCGCTTCGTGTGGATGAGCGAACGCCGCCCGATCAGAAAGTGGACAACTCTCTGGACGTCAGAAGCGGCGCTATCTGCAGCGTTCCATGAACGGCTTCTCCACAGACTCTTCCAGTGGATTTGTGCACAGTGTCTGGAAGGTTCGAAGCGCTGCTTTCCCTGAGACGCTGCTGTACAAGAAGCAGGCAGCACCATCACCCCCCCGAAAACAGTGCACCGCAGACAGTTATCAACAGAATGCCCACGGCGCAATCCCCGCGATCTGTGCACAGCTTCAAGGCAGGAAGTGGATAAACAGATTGGCGCCAGGCCCAGATAAAATGGGCCTTCTGTCAATTCATCAACAGAGAGCCCACAGGTTTTTCCACAAGACGGAGGATCGGAGCAGAGCTGTTACTCCCCGCTGTGGAAATTCAGCTCCACCATCAGGTCGTCCGCCAGTTCTTCCAGCTTTCCTTGCAGGGTTTCCAGCGGCAAGGTCAGCGGCACGGCCAGCAAGGCCTCGGCGTGAAACAGCGGTTCGCTGCTCATGGGCGCCGGTAGCACCTGCGTGGTCAGGCTCTCCAGGTTCACGCCGTGTTCGGCCAGCAACTGGGTGATGTCGCGGACGATGCCGGGGCGGTCATTGCCCACCAGGTCGAGGTGGATCGGTTTCCAGTTGCAGGCTGGCTCGATACCGCTCTCCGCCAGCAGCACGCGGATACCGTGCTCGCTGAGCTCCTGCAGGCCTTCGACCAGCTCGTCATAACCCTCGGCGGGCACCGCCACGCGAAGGATTCCGGCGAACTGCCCAGCCATGCGCGACATGCGGCTTTCCAGCCAGTTGCCGCCGTGGGCAGCGATGCATTTGGCCACGCGCTCCACCAGGCCGGGCTGGTCCTGGGCGATGACGGTCAATACGAGGTGGTCCATGAGCAGTCTCCGCGAAGGGCTAGGCCGTGAGGTCCAGCCAATAGGTGTAGAACTTGTCGTCCCGCTTGTAGCCCAGGCGCTCATACAACGACTGGCCCGCGTGGTTGGTCTTCGCCGTCTCCAACATCAGGCCGCAGGCACCGGTGCTCTCGCCGTGGGCACGGGCGGCGTTCATCAGCGCTTCGCCATAACCGTCGCGACGCGCGGCAGGCAGCACGTAGAGGTCGCTGACCAGCCAGGATGCGTGCAACGCCAGGGAAGCGAAGAAGGGGTACAGCTGCACGAAGCCGACCGCCAGCCCATCGATGCTGCGCGCGATGAAGACCGTGGACTGCCCGCTGCCGATGCGCGCCTCGAGAAACTCGCGAATCTTTGCGTGGGGCGCAGGCACCTCGTAGAAATCGAGGTAGCCGGAAAACAGCAGAACCAGGTCATCCAGATCGGAGGGGGTGGCAAGCGTCACGGACATGCGGGATTCTCCAGAAGGGAAAAAGCAGTATAGGCTCGGCGAGGTTAGCCGGCTGCGACGGGCTGCCACAGGTACCCGAAGATGTTATGCGTGTACAGTTTTAAGATTTATCTGGAACAATCCAGAAGATTTTTGCGAACATATGACCTGCTACGTGACTGATATGCGTACTTTGGTCTAACCGCGACGCTAGCCCACTGATTTTTCCCACGGCATCATGTAGTATTCCGCGGCTCGGACTACAAGGCGTTTTGCCTGTGTCCAGAGCTGGTCCTGAGCAGAGTGAGGCAAGCAATGACTGAACGCGTTCAAGTCGGTGGCCTGCAGGTCGCCAAAGTCCTGTTCGACTTCGTAAACAACGAAGCCATTCCCGGCACCGGCATCGACGCCGGCAAGTTCTGGGCAGGTGTCGAAACCGTAATCAACGACCTGGCCCCCAAGAACAAGGCTCTGCTCGCCAAGCGCGACGAGATCCAGGCGAAGGTCGATGGCTGGCACCAGGCCCGCGCCGGCCAGCCGCATGACGCGGCCGCCTACAAGGCCTTCCTGCAGGAAATCGGTTACCTGCTGCCCGAGCCGGCCGACTTCCAGGCCAGCACCCAGAACGTCGACGAAGAAATCGCCCGCATGGCCGGCCCGCAGCTGGTCGTGCCGGTGATGAACGCGCGCTTCGCCCTAAACGCCGCGAACGCTCGCTGGGGCTCGCTGTACGATGCACTCTACGGCACCGACGCAATCAGCGAAGAGAACGGCGCCGAGAAGGGCAAGGGCTACAACAAGGTCCGTGGTGACAAGGTCATCGCCTTCGCCCGCGCCTTCCTCGACGAAGCCGCCGCGCTGGAATCCGGCTCCCACGTCGACGCCACCGCCTATGTCGTGAAGAACGGCGCACTGGCCGTGACCCTGAAGAATGGCAGCGAGACCGGCCTGAAGAACGCCGCTCAGTTCCTCGCCTTCCAGGGCGAAGCCGCCAAGCCGAAAGCCGTGCTGCTCAAGCACAACGGCCTGCACTTCGAAATCCAGATCGACCCGACCAGCCCGATCGGCCAGACCGATGCCGCTGGCGTGAAGGACGTCCTGATGGAGTCCGCGCTGACCACCATCATGGACTGCGAAGACTCCGTGGCCGCCGTCGATGCCGACGACAAGGTCGTGGTCTACCGCAACTGGCTGGGCCTGATGAAAGGCGACCTCGCCGAGCAGGTCTCCAAGGGCGGCAGCACCTTCACCCGCACCATGAACCCGGACCGCGTCTACACCAAGGCCGATGGTTCCGAGCTGAGCCTGCATGGCCGCTCCCTGCTGTTCGTGCGTAACGTTGGCCACCTGATGACCAACCCGGCGATCCTCGACGCCCAGGGCAACGAAGTGCCCGAAGGCATCCAGGACGGCCTGTTCACCAGCCTGATCGCCATTCACAACCTGAACGGCAGCGCCACCCGCAAGAACAGCCGCACCGGCAGCGTCTACATCGTCAAGCCGAAGATGCATGGCCCGGAAGAAGTCGCCTTCGCCGCCGAGATCTTCAGCCGCGTCGAGGACCTGCTGGGCCTGCCGCGCAACACGCTGAAAGTCGGCATCATGGACGAAGAGCGCCGCACCACCGTCAACCTCAAGGCCTGCATCAAGGCCGCCGCCGAGCGCGTGGTGTTCATCAACACCGGCTTCCTCGACCGCACCGGTGACGAGATCCACACCTCCATGGAAGCCGGCGCCATGGTGCGCAAGGGCGCCATGAAGACCGAAAAGTGGATCGGCTCCTACGAGAACAACAACGTCGACGTCGGCCTGGCTACCGGCCTGCAGGGCAAGGCCCAGATCGGCAAGGGCATGTGGGCCATGCCCGACCTGATGGCCGCCATGCTCGAGCAGAAGATCGCTCACCCGCTGGCTGGCGCCAACACCGCCTGGGTTCCGTCGCCGACCGCCGCCACCCTGCACGCGCTGCACTACCACAAGGTCGACGTGTTCGCCCGTCAGGCCGAGCTGGCCAAGCGCGCACCGGCTTCGGTGGACGACATCCTGACCATTCCGCTCGCCCCGAACACCAACTGGAGCGCGGAAGAGATCAAGAACGAGCTGGACAACAACTCCCAGGGCATCCTCGGCTATGTAGTGCGCTGGATCGACCAGGGCGTTGGCTGCTCCAAAGTGCCGGACATCAATGACGTCGGCCTGATGGAAGATCGCGCCACCCTGCGCATCTCCAGCCAGTTGCTGGCCAACTGGCTGCGCCACGGCGTAGTGACCGAAGAGCAGGTGCTGGAAAGCCTCAAGCGCATGGCCTCGGTAGTGGATCGCCAGAACGCCGGTGACGCCCAGTACCGCCCGATGGCGCCGAACTTCGACGACAACGTGGCCTTCCAGGCCGCACTGGAACTGGTCATCGAAGGCACCCAGCAGCCCAACGGCTACACCGAGCCGGTCCTGCATCGCCGTCGTCGTGAATTCAAAGCGAAGAACGGTCTGTAAGCGCTTCGCCTAGCGTTGAAAGAACCGCCCTCCGGGGCGGTTTTTTTATGGCTATCGGTTGGGATTGGCGCCGCTCCTACCCGATCGCAGACAGCACCCGCTCCTACGCACACGGATAGCTTCCGTGCAGGAGCGGACTCTGTCCGCGACTGTCCCAGGGCCACTTTGGAGCCCATAAGTAACGTCTGTGCACAATTATTGTGTACAAAAGCCACAAACCACTTGTTTTCCACACAGGCAAGAGCTGACTCTCAAGTCAATGATTGCTATGGAAAAATTATTTCCTTCCCCCTGGATACCTGGCAAAGCCGCACCAAACGGGGGCTCTGCTCGCTTCGAAAGGAAGTGGAAAACCCACCGGAATGGCAGGGAGGACGGGGCTGGCACGGAATTGGCTTTTGCACACAAACCATAAAAAGCCGTGCATACAAAGCCGAGTAGCCCATGACCCGCAGTCCTACCCACCTGTCCGGCGTTACCCCCCTCCAATCTGTCGATAGCGCGGCCGCCGCCCGGCCGGCCGCGCCAACCCTGAGCCCGCGCCTGTACAGCGCCGACCTGGCACCGACCAAGACCACCGGCCGCAGCTGGGGGCGCTACAGCCTGTTCGCGCTGTGGACCAACGATGTGCACAACATCGCCAACTACTCGTTCGCCATCGGCCTGTTCGCGCTGGGCATGAGCGGCGCGCAGATCCTCGCTGCCTTCGCCCTCGGCGCGCTGGTGATCTACGGGCTGATGAACCTCTCCGGCTACATGGGCCAGAAGACTGGCCTGCCCTACCCGGTGATGTGCCGCATCAGTTTCGGCATCCACGGCGCCCAGGTGCCGGCACTGATCCGCGCAGTGATTGCCATCGCCTGGTTCGGCATCCAGACCTACCTCGCCTCGGTCGTGCTACGGGTGCTGCTCACCGCCATTGCACCGAGTCTTGCGGCCTACGACCAGGACTCGATCCTCGGCCTGTCGAGCCTCGGCTGGATCACCTTCCTCGGCATCTGGTGCGTGCAACTGGTGATCTTCGCCTACGGCATGGAGATGGTGCGCCGCTACGAATCCTTCGCCGGCCCGATCATCCTCGTCGCCTTCGCCAGCCTCGCCGGCTGGATGTACTGGCGCGCCGGGCTATCGATTGCCTGGTCCAGCGGCAATCCGCCGACCGGCTCGACCATGTGGCTGAAGGTGTTGGGCGCCGCCGCACTGTGGGTCTCGCTGTACGGCACCATGATCCTCAACTTCTGCGACTTCACCCGCAATTGCCCGGACCGCCGCACCATCAGCGTCGGCAACTTCTGGGGCCTGCCGGTGAACATGCTGGGCTTCGCGCTGATCGCCGTGGTGCTGGCCGGCGCGCAGTTCAGCATCGACGGCAAGCTGGTGCAGAACCCCACCGAGATCGTCGCCGCCATCCCCAACACCTTCGGCCTCGTGCTGGCCTGCCTGGCCTTCCTGATCGTCACCGTGGCGGTGAACATCATGGCCAACTTCGTCGCCCCCGCGTACGTGCTGACCAATCTCGCGCCGAACCTGCTGAACTTCCGCCGCGCCGGCCTGCTCAGCGCCACCATCGCCGTACTGATCCTGCCGTGGCACCTGTACAACAGCCCGGCAGTGATCGTGTATTTCCTCGGCGGCCTGGGCGCTTTGCTCGGCCCGCTGTACGGGATCATGGTCACCGACTACTACCTGGTGCGCCGTGGCCGGGTCAACCTGCCGGAGCTCTACAGCGAAAGCCGCGAGGCGGCCTATCACTTCAGCGGCGGGGTCAACCTGCGCGCAGTGGCGGCCTTCGTCCCCGCCGCGCTGATCGCCATCGTCCTCGCGCTGGTGCCGGCGTTCGAAACGCTGTCGCATTTCTCCTGGTTCTTCGGCGCCGGGCTCGGCGCGCTGATCCACTTCGCCCTCGCCGATCGCAAGCGCAGCCATGTGGACGTCTGCGGCGAATCCATCGCAGTGGACGCTGCCCATCATTGAGGTTGTGGATAAACGACAAGGCCGCCTCCGGGCGGCCTTGTTCATTCAGCGAGCCTGCAGGAAGTCCAACACCGCGCCTTCGAACTCGCGGGGAAACTCGACGTTCGACAAATGCACGGCCGGCAGCCTGAGCAGACGAGCGCCGGGGATCGCTTCGGCGATCAGCTCGCTGTGGCTGGCGGCGGTGACGGTGTCGAACTGGCCAGCGATCACCAGTGTGGGCAGGCGGACGTCCCGCAAGGCGGTGCGCAGATCGGTTTCCTGCACGGCGGCGAAGGAACCGGCCAGCCCGTGTCGGTTGGTCGCCAGCAGCGTCGCGCGGAACGGTTCCACCTCCGGGCGCTCTTGCGCCAGCCAGGTCGCCGGGAACCAGTTGCCGAGGAAGGTCGCGGCGGTGCCCCGCATATCGTTCGCCTCCAACACTTCGGCAATGCGCGCATCCCACTGGTCCCGCGGTCCCAGCCAGGCAGAGGTATTCGCCAGCAGCAGTCGCTCGATACGCTGCGGCGCATTCAGCGCCAGCCATTGCCCGACGAAGCCACCGAGCGACAAGCCGAGAAAATGCGCACGTTGCACGCCCAGTGCATCCAGCAATTCGATGACGTCTTCGCCCAGCCGCGCCAGCGAGTACGGCCCCGGCGGCACGCTGGAAGCGCCATGGCCGCGAGCGTCGTAACGCAGCACGCGGAAGTGCTCGCTCAGCGCGGCAATCTGGCCGTCCCACATGTGCAGGTCGGTGCCGATGGAGTTGGACAGAACCAGCAGCGGCAGGCCGTCGGCGCCATCCAGGCGGTAGGCGATACGCGCGTTGTCGCGGGTCGTCAGGTAATGCAGCGGACTCATGGGAGCGTCTCCGTCGGTAAAAGTGCAGACGAAGGTAGTTGCCGCGGCATTCCGAAGAAATTACAAAGAGCTGACCAAGACTGTCAGGAAAGCTGACATGCACGATTTCACCCTGCACGACCTGCAATGCTTCGATGCCGTAGCCACGGCGGGCGGCTTCCAGGCGGCGGCACAGCACCTGCACCGCTCGCACCCGGCGGTGTTCGCCGCCGTCGCCCGGCTGGAGCGGCAGCTCGGTCTAGTGCTGCTGGATCGCAGCGGCTACCGCGTCACCCTGACCGTCTCCGGCCAATCCTTCCATCGCCGCGCCCAAGGCTTGCTGCGCGAGCTGGGCAGCCTGCGCGACCACGCCACGCACCTGGCCGCCGGAGAGGAAAGCGAACTGCGCGTGGTGCTCGGCGACTTCTGCCCGCGCCCTGCCCTGCTGGAGCGATTGGCGCGTTTCTTCGCCGGTGAACCGCAGACGCGCCTGCAGCTGTACTTCGAAAGCGTCAGCGGCCCGCTGGAGCGGCTACTGGATGATGAGGCGGACCTGATCCTGCACCGCGTCGACAAGGCCGATCCGCGCCTGGAATGGCTGGACCTGGGCGCCGTGGATTTCATTCCGGTCATCGCCCCGGCGCTCCTGCCGGAAATGGCCAGCCCCGGCCCGGAACACCTGCGCCCGCTCACCCAGTGCGTCATGCGCGACAGCGCCCGGCACTCGCCACCAGTGGAGTTCTTTACACTGGATGGCGCGCCGCAATGCAGCGTGCCGGACCAGGCGATGAAGAAAGAGCTGGTGCTTTACGGCCTGGCCTGGGGGCACCTGCCGCGTCACCTGATAGAAGAGGAGCTCGCCGACGGTCGCCTGTGCGATCTCAGCGGAGCACAGTTGCCCGGCCGCCGCGAGGAACTGGTCGCCGCGCGCCGCCGCGACCGTGCCCACGGCCCGGTCGCGCAACGGCTCTGGAGCTTCCTGCAGGCGAGCTGATCAGCTACGACTCATCGGCCCGCGCACTGGCTGCTCGCGCAGGTGGCTGACCTCGCTGATCGGCGCGCCCGCTGCGATCAGTGCCTCGCGCTGTTGCAGGATCGGCGTGCGGGCGATGGCGCGCTCGAACGGATGGAGCTTTTCGAATACCGGCAGGGCGAAAGCCGCTTCCAGCATGGCCGCCAGTTTGGGCCAGCACTGGGCGTCGAGCTGATAGCGAGCGAACTGCGCGTTGCGCATGAAGCAGGCAACGCTGATGTCAGCGATGGACAGCTCGCCGAACAGCCAGCCGGTCGCCGGCAACTGTGCTTCCAGGTAGTCGAAGATCGACGGCAGATCCTGCTGATAGGTCTTTTCCAGCACCGCCGCGTCCGGTTCGCGGCCCCAGACGCCACGGCCGATCACCAGTTGGTCGAACAGCTGCCAGATCACCACCTGGCCCATTCGGCTGTCGGCGAACTCCTCGATCCAGCGCGCGCGGGCGCGATCGGCGATATCCGCCGGGTACAGCGCGGGCTGTGGATAACGTTCTTCGAGGTACTGGCAGATCACCGAGGAGTCGTTGAGCACCAGCTCGCCATCCACCAGCACCGGCACCTGGCGCAGCGGGCTGAGGCGCTCGAACTCGGCGTTGCCGTAAAAGGGCACGACGGAATCGATGCGGTAGTCCACGCCCTTCATCTCCAGCAGGACCAGCGCTTTGCGCACATAGGGGGACAGGTAGGAGCCGATGATGAGTACGGGGTCGGACATGGCTGTTTTTCTTATAGGAATGGGCGCCCGATTGTAGATGGTGCCGCGAACGGCAGACAAAAGCCGACGGGCGCCAATTGCGCGCGTGACTGCACTTTGCGATCATTTGCGAATAGTTATCGTTTTTGAACTTGATCCCATTCGGGATCATTGGGGGAGTAGCTTGTCGGCCATCCAGATGGGTAGCGGCGAACTCGTTGGCGCCTTGTATCGCGCTCACCGCGACTGGCTGACTGCCTGGCTGAACCGCAGCCTGGGCTGTCCGCAGCGCGCCGAAGACCTGAGCCAGGACACCTTCGTCCGCGTGCTCGGCCGTCGCGAGCTGCCTTCCCTGCGCGAACCGCGCGCCTTCCTGGTCACCGTCGCCAAGGGCCTGCTGGTGGATCACTGGCGCCGCGTGGCGCTGGAACAGGCCTACCTCGAAGAGCTGAAGTTCCTGCCAGAAGCCGTGCAGCCCTCGGCCGAGGAACACTGCCTGATCCTCGCCGACCTGCGCGAGATCGACCGTCTGCTGGGCAAGCTGTCCACCCGCGCGCGCAGCGCCTTCCTGCTCAACCGCCTGGATGGCCTGGGCCACGCCGAGATCGCCGAGCAGTTGGGCGTTTCCGTGCCGCGGGTACGCCAGTACATCGCCCAGGGCCTGCGCCAGTGCTACATCGCCCTGTACGGCGAGCCGACGTGAAGGGACCGGTTTCCCTGCAGGTGCTGGACGAGGCGATCAGCTGGCAGCTGCGCCTGGGCTCCGGTGAATCGCGCCCGGACGATGAGGCCGCCTTCGCTCGCTGGCACTCCGCCCACAGCGAACATGCCCGCGCCTGGAGCCAGTTGGGCATGCTCGACCGCAGCCTTGCCGGCGCCGCCCCCAAGGCCGCACGCAATGCCTTGCTGCGCTCGCCCGGCGAGTCGCGGCGCAAGGCCCGCCGGCTGGCCGGCACCGGGCTGTCGCTGCTGCTGGTCGGCGCGCTCGCGCTGGGCGTCGGCAATCGCTATACGCCGGTACGCTACGTCTTCTCCGACCTGGTAACCGCCACCGGCGAGCAGCGCGAACTGCGCCTGCCAGACAACACCCTGCTCAAGCTCAACAGCCGCACCGCCGTCGACGTGCGCTTCGACGCCCAGCAGCGCCGCATCGTGCTGCTCAGCGGCGAGATCCTGGTAGAGACCGCCCACGGCGACAGCCGCCCCTTCATCGTCGAAACCGACGAGGGCCGCCTGCGTGCCCTCGGCACGCGCTTCCTGGTGGAGCGCGACGAAGGCGACAGCACCTTGCTCAGCGTCCTGCAATCCGCCGTGGCCGCGCGCCCCGAACAACTGCCGGACGAGCGCGTGATCAACCAGGGCCAGCAGGTGCGCTTGCGCGCCGATGGCTTCGGCAGCGTGGAGGCCAACAGCGCCACCGCCGATGCCTGGACCCACGGCATGCTGGTGGTGGACAACGTGCGCCTGGGCGAGCTGATCGACCAACTGGCTCGCTACAGCCCCGGCTACCTGGCGGTGGACCCGGCGCTGGCGGACCTGCGCATCACCGGCAGCTTCCCGCTGAAGAACATCGACCTGGCGCTCGGCTCGCTGGAGCCGACGCTGCCGGTGCGTATCGAGAAGCACGGCCCCTGGTGGTCGCGCGTGGTACCGCGCGGCTGAAGGTTCTTGTGCAGGAGCGGGTTTGCTCGCGAACGGATTCCCCCCGGTTACCACGGCATCAAGGGGTTCGCGAGCAAGCTCGCTCCTGCGAAAAGCCATCCGGAAAAATATTTTCACCCAGCCCTATCACTTTTTGATTCTCGTCCGGCAAGGAGGCATCGAGAAACGTTTTCATTCAGGAGTCGTTTTCAATGCGCCGCCCGTTCGAGCTTTCGCTTCGCCCCTGCCTGCTGGCCACCGCCATTCTGCTGGCTACCTCCTCGGCCCTCGCTGCCGACGCCGTGCGTGATTACCAACTGCCCGCCGGCCCGCTGGCCAGCACCCTCAACCGCATCGCCGCAGAAGGCGGCCTGAGCCTGAGCCTCGACCCGGCGCTGGCCCAGGGCCGCAGCGCGCATGCCGTGCAGGGCCGCTTCGATGCCGCCAGCGCACTGCGCCAGGCGCTGCAGGGCACCGGCCTGGAGCTGGTGGAAAGCGAATCGGGCAGCTACAGCCTGCGCCCGGCGCCGAGCGACACCCTGTCGATGTCCGCCACCACCGTCAGCGGCACCCAGGAAGACCCGGACGGCCCGGCCGTGGGCTACCTGGCCACCCGCACCCGCGCCGGCACCAAGACCGACACCCCGCTGCTGGAAGCCCCGCGCTCCATCTCCGTCGCCACCCGCGAGCAGATGCAGGACCGCAACGTGCAGAGCCTGGATGACGCGGTGCGCTACATGCCCGGCGTGATCGCCAGCAGCTACGGCAACGACACCCGCGCCGAATGGCTGAAGGTACGCGGCTTCGAGCCGACCCAGTTCCTCGACGGCCTGCCGCTGCCCAAGGGCTCCTACGTGATGCCCAAGCTGGAAACCTGGGACCTGGAACGTGTCGCCCTGCTGCGCGGCCCGGCCTCCTCGCTGTACGGCCAGACCCCGCCCGGCGGCCTGCTGGACATGACCAGCCGCCGTCCGGAAGCTGAAAGCAGCCATGAAGTGCAGCTGCAGGTCGGCAGCTACGAGCACAAGCAGATTTCCTTCGACAGCACCGGCAAGGTCGACGACGCCGGCAACCTGCTGTACCGCGTCAGCGGTGTCGTGCGCGACAGCAACACCCAGGTCGACCACGTCGACAACAAGCGCTACAACATCGCGCCGAGCCTGACCTGGAACTTCGACGAAGACACCAAGCTGACCTTCCTCTCGCAGTTCAACCGCGACGATACCGGCATCACCAGCCAGTTCCTGCCGCTGCAGGGCACCAAGCTGTCCACCCCGGCGGGCGAGGTGAAGTACCACGAGAACCTCGGCGATCCGGACTGGGAGTTCTACGACAAGACCTATTACGCCTTGGGTTACGCCTTCGAGCACCGCATCAACGACGTCTGGCAGTTCCGCCAGAACCTGCGCTACACCAAGAGCGACCTGTCGTTCCAGGGCATCACCGCTGGCGGCAGCGCAACCTCGGTCAGCGACGACGGCACCCTGGCCCGTGGCGCCAACGTGGTGGATGAAGACATCAGCCAGTTCGCCATCGACAACAACCTGCAGGCGGACTTCTCCACCGGCCCGCTCACGCACACCCTGCTGCTGGGCCTGGATCACCAGCGTGCCAACACCAACTACAAATGGCTGTATGGCGCGGCGCCGACCAGCAACATCAGCAAGCCGATCTATGGCCAGGACTTCAGCAACGTCGCCTTCACCGCGTACAACGATTACAACCAGAAGATGCGCGACACCGGCCTCTACGCGCAGGACCAGATCGCCCTCGACAACTGGCGCCTGACCCTCGGTGGTCGTCAGGACTGGGCCCACACCGGCTCGAAGTTCTACAACGCCGGCGGCGCCACCGATACCCGTCGCGACAGCCAGTTCAGCGGCAACGCGGCGCTCAGCTACCTGTTCGAGAATGGCGTGGCGCCCTACGTGTCCTATGCCGAGTCGTTCCAGACCGAAGCGGGCGGCGCCGCTGGCGCGGCCTTCGAGCCGAGCACCGGCAAGCAGTACGAGCTGGGCGTGAAGTACCAGCCGGTGGGCACCGACCTGATGCTCAGCGCGGCCGTCTACGACCTGACCCGCAAGAACATCGTCCTCACCGGCAGCGACTTCATCAGCCGCCCGGTGGGCGAGGCGCAGGTGCGTGGCTTCGAGCTGGAGGCCGTAGGCAACGTCACCGAGAACCTCAAGGTGACCGCCGCCTACACCTACGCCAACAGCAAGATGACCAAGGTCGCCAACCCGCTGGACAAGAACCGCCCGCTGCCGCTCACCCCGGAAAACCAGGCCTCGCTGTGGGCCGACTACACCTGGCATGACGGCCTGCTCGACGGCTTCGGCCTGGGCTTCGGCACCCGCTACGTCGGCGAGACCCACAACATCGCCATCGGCAGCATGGGCTACGTGCGCGACAAGTCGGACGGCGACACCGGCTCCTACACCGTCTACGACGCCGCGGTGCACTACGACCTCGGCCGCCTGGACAACAGCCTCAACGGCCTGAACGTCGCGCTGAATGCCAACAACGTATTCGACAAGGAATACATCTCCACCTGCGACGGCTTCTACTGCTACTACGGCGACCGTCGCAACGTGGTGGCCAGCGTCAACTACAAGTTCTGACGCCTCCACGAAGCCGCGGGCACTCGTAGGGCGCATAACGCGCAAGCGTTATGCGCCGGGCAAAAGCCGGCGGATAACCTGTTCCAGGTTACTCGCCGTAGGATCCTGCGCACTGAAAGCCCCGCTCCGAAAGAGCGGGGCTTTTTGCTTTCTCCGCAATGCCATCCTCGGAATTGTCGGGGCCTCAGCCGCGCACAACTCCCCACACCACACTCGCATCGTCGTGGATCTTCAGGCGTGGATAGTCCAACGCCTGGCCATCGGCGCTTTCCAGCGCGCGCAATTCGTCGATCAGCGCTTCGACGCCTCGTTCAGGCAGCGCCGCGAACAGCGAATCCAGGTCGTAGCGACGGAAATCCAGCAACCGGTCGAATCCATCGGTCACCAGCATGAACGCCTTCAATCCTGAAGGATCGAGCACCCGGCGCTGCACATGCGCAATCCAGCGCTCGCTCGGATCGAGGCACCAATACCCCTGCGGAGTGTTCGCCAGCGCCCGGTTGCGCCGCACCCACTCGCGGCTGGCCTGCCACAACTGTGCGTGGGACCAATCCGGATTTGCCTCGCGCAGCGCCAGCAGGCGCTGCACCGACTGGCGGTCGATCTCTTCCAGCGGCGTGTCGCCGAAACTCTCGACGTGGCCATCATCCCAGGCCAGGTGAATGCAGGTGTCGCAGAGGTTGAGCAGCTCCAGCGAGCCATCGCCCAGCACCCGCAGCAGGCTCAGGCAAGCGGTGGGCAGGTTCAGATCAAGGCTCACGGCCACGCCGGAATCGCGCTGGAAATCCGCAGCGATGCCCGCCTGCAATTGTGCCAGCAGGTCTTGAGTCGGCCTGTACGGCTGCTCCTCCAGCAGGCGCTGAAGATGAGCATTGGCGCTCTGCGCCAGCCAGCGCGCGTCGCTCTCGCCGCCGACCAGCCCCTGCCCGAGGCTGGTCGCGCCATCCAGCACCCAGGCCGCCTGCGCGGTGTAGCCGATGGCATCGTCGTTCACCGGCGAGCCCTGGCGGCACGCCGCCCCCAATACGGAAATCGTCGTCACAACCGCTCTCCTTCGTTTCGTCGGCCACACTGACCGGCGTACAGTCTCATCACCATCCGGACTCTGCCAAGGAGAGCCCCATGCTTCGCGTTCTGCCGCTGATTCTCGCCGGCCTGTTGCTGGCCAACGGCGCCCACGCCACGCAAGTGAAGTACTTCGACCTGCCCAAGGGTTCCGGCCCGCACGACGTGGCGCCCACCGAGGACGGCAAGGTCTGGTACACCGCGCAGAAGCTCGGCGTGCTCGGCCGGCTCGATCCGCAGACCGGGCAGAGCGAGCAGATCAGCCTCGGCAAGGGCTCCAGCCCCCACGGCGTGATCGCCGACGCCAACGGCGACGCCTGGATCACCGACAGTGGCCTCAACGCCATCGTCCACGTGGACGCGCAGCGTCTGGGCGTGGAAGTCATCCCGTTGCCCAGGGAAGCGGCCAACGCCAATCTCAACACTGCGGTATTCGATGACGACGGCGTGCTGTGGTTCACCGGGCAGAATGGCTTCTATGGTCGGCTCGACCCGGACAGCCGCGACCTGAAGGTCTGGCCGGCGCCGCGCGGCAAGGGCCCCTACGGCATCGCCGTGACTCCGGATGGAGGCGTCTGGTACGCGTCCCTCGCGGGCAACTACATCGGCCAGGTCGACGATATCGCCGATAACGCCACCACCTTCGACGCCCCCGGCAACGACAGCGGCCCGCGTCGCCTGTGGGCCGACTCCGTGGGGCGGCTGTGGATCAGCCAGTGGAGCGCCGGAAGCCTGGCGCGCTTCGACCCCAGCGACAACCAGTGGAAAACCTGGAAGCTGCCGGGCGATCATCCGCAGCCCTATGCGGTCTACGTCGATGCCATGGACCAGGTCTGGCTGAGCGATTTCGCCGCCAATGCCCTGCTGCGCTTCGATCCGCAGAGCGAGAAATTCACGGCCTACCCGAGCGACCACGAACACGCCAACGTGCGCCAGCTGCTCGGCCGGCCCGGCGAGGTGTGGGGCGCCGAATCCGGCACCGATCGCCTGGTCGTCCTGCAAGATTGAACCCACCGAGGAGTCGTTGATGAGTACCCGTCCCGTCCTGTTCCACGCCGCCGCTTCGCCCTTCGTGCGCAAGGTCATGGTCCTGCTGCACGAGACCGGCCAGGCCGACTCCGTGGAGCTGTACGCCGCCGTCCACACACCCATCGCGCCGGACGCCGGCGTGCTGCAGGACAATCCCGCCGGGAAGATTCCCGCCCTGCGCCTGGCCGACGGCCAGACCCTGCATGACAGCCGGGTGATCCTCGAATACCTCGACCAGCAACACGCCGGCGAGCCGCTGATTCCCCGCGACGGCGCGGCACGCTGGCGCCGCCTGACCCTCGCCTCATTGGCCGACGCGGTACTGGATGCCGCCGTGCTGATTCGCTACGAAACCGCCATGCGCCCCCAGGAGAAACACTGGGACAAATGGCTCGACAACCAACAGCTGAAGATCGTCCGCACCCTCGCCTATTTCGACGGCCCGGCCCACCCCGAGCTGGCCGAGCGCTTCGACATTGCCGCGATCGGCGTCGCCTGCGCGCTGGGCTACCTGGACTTCCGCCAGCCGCACTGGGACTGGCGCGCGGACTATCCGCAATTGGCGAAGTGGTTCGCCGAGGTCAGCCAGCGGCCGTCGATGCAGGCGACCGTGCCAGCCTGACTGACGATGAGTATCGCTGCACGCCACCCATCCTAGGGTACGCAGCTCAGAGAGCGGGCCGGCATGCTCCAGACCTGCCAGCCCGCACCGCCCAGCCCCCTCTCCCCTCGGGAGAGGGTTGGGGTGAGGGGAAGCCGGCTGCGCCAGGCCTTCATCATCGGCTGGCTGTGCCGCACCACCCGCCGCTGAAAACGCTCATCACGCATCGCCCTCCGCCCCATCCCCTGCTCGAACAACCCGGCGATACGCCGCGCCAGCCGTCGCCCCACCTCGTGCTCCTCGCGCAGCCCGGTCCACGCACTCATGACGGCTGCTCCTGGCGGCCGAAGCGATAGATCGGCAGCGCCAGCAGCAGGCCGAGCTGGGCGACTCCCACACACATCTCCAGGAAGGAGCGCACATGGGGATTGTTCGCCGCATCCTCGACGCCGGTGAGCAACTCCCACCAATCGCCCGGCAGCAGCAGGGCGATGTGGGCCAGCGGTTTGCCGCTGGCCACCAGCAGGGCGATCCAGTCGAAGCGGCCGATGAGCATCAGCACTGGCAGGCACAGACCACTGATCAGCAGGCCGGCGAACAGGCACAGGGAAAAGCGCATCACGTTGGTCATCACGACTCTCCTCAGCGCTGTACGCGCACATCGTCCAGGGAAAATTCCAGGTCATCGCCACGGGGCTTGCCGATGCCATACCAGTCCAGCCGGCGAGTCAGCACCATCACGCCACCGAGCACACCGAACAGCAGCAGCGAGCCCATCAGCAAGGCGTAGTCTTCGGCGCTGAGCAGCGCGTAGAGCATCCCGTAGAGCCCGGCGAGCCCCAGGCTGAAACCGGCGCCGCGCCACAGGCTGTGCAACACGTGGCAGAGGTAGAAACCGATCAGCCCGACACAGGCGCCAGCGGACAACAGGTAGGCCAGCTCGAAGCCGAGATGCTCGGAGAGCGACAGCAGGAGCAGGTAGAACAGCGCCAGCGCCATGCCCACCAGCGCGTACTGGATCGGGTGCACCGACAGGCGCTTGAGTACTTCGAAGAGGAAGAAGCCGGCGAAGGTGAGGACGATGAACAGCAGCGCGTACTTCACCGCGCGGTCGGTCTTCAGGTACTGGTCCACCGGGTCCACCAGCGCCACGCCGAAGCGATGCTCACCGAACTGGCTGCACTCGGCGGTGCTGGCGCGGGAGATATCCGGATCGTCCGCACCGACCGCCCGAGCCACGTCGACCTGGGCCGGCGCGGTGCATGCACGCAGTTGATCCTCCAGGTTGGTGGCGAAGAAACTGGTGCGCCAGCGTGCGCTGAAACCCTGGTTGCTGACGCTGCGCTCGGTGGGCAGGAACTCACCGCCGAAGCTGGGATGCGGCCAGTCCGAGACCAGCTTGACCTGGCTGTCGCGGCCCACCGGGGTGATGTCCAGGCGGCTGCTGCCCAGCAGCGACAGCTCGAAGGAATAGTCGAAGCGCTGCTCGCGGTCGCTGGCCTTGAACGGCAGCACGGCATGCACGCCGTTGCCGAGGAACTGGCTCTGGGTGCCGGGCTGGAAGTCGCGCAGCTCGTCGCCGACCTTCAGCTTCGGCGCGTTCTCGATGCCGCGCACATCGCTGATGCCCACCGCCAGCAACGGGTCGTCGAAACGGTAACTGCCCAGGTCGCTGCTGATGCCGTAGTTGGCCGGCAGGACGAAGCTGCCGCTGACCTGGCTGTCGGCATGGAACAGGCGCGCCTCGTAGATGCCGCGATGGCGCAGTTCGGTGCGCATCTGCCCATCGAGACTGAAGACTTCCGGCAGGAAGTACAGCCGCCCGCGCACCTCGCGCTCCTGCAATACGCGCTGCTGGCTGGCCTTGTCCAGGCGCCAGGCGCGAATGGTGCGGGTGTAGGGCACGACCACCAGCGGGCCGGTGAGCTGCTGGCTGTAGCTGGCGCTGCGGGCGATGTCCTGCAGGACCTCGTCGCGGTAGTTCTGACGCTCGTCGACCAGACCGTCGATCATCAGCAGGGGTATCAGCAGGAGGACGATCAACAGCGCGATGGCGCCGAGCTTGATGCCGAGTTGGCGGTTCATCGAAGACTTTCTCCGTGAGTGGACGACGGAGTGAGCGTGGGGTTCGCGCGTGGTGGCGCTCGGGGCGGAATGTGGAGAGTCTGTGGGGATTGTGTGGCTATGGCTTTTCGTAGGAGCGAGCTTGCTCGCGAACCTGCCCCCCACAGCGGAGCATGTTCGCGAGCCAGGACTGGGCGTCCCCCTCAGTCCTACAAGGGCAGGAACAGAGTCGCGCGGACGCCGCCGTCGACGTTCTCCACGCTCAACTCACCGCCATGCAAGGTCGCCACTTCCGCGACGAAGTTGAGCCCCAGCCCGGTGCTCTTGCGGCCACTCGCCGGGCGCGGCAGGGAGTAGAAACGCTCGGTCAGGCGCGGCAGGGCGAACTCCGGAATGGCTTCGCCCTGGTTGAACAGTTCGACGCGCCAGCCCTCGCCATCGGGCTGCGCATCGAAACGAATGACACCACCCGGCGGTGTGAAATCCAGTGCGTTGTCCAGCAGGTTGCCCAGCGCCTGGCGCAGCAGGAAGCGCTCGCCGTGTACCGTCGCCTGCGGCGCGATGGCGTTCTCCAGCTGCACGCCCTGCACCCGCGCCATGCGCTCATCGACCAGCTCGCTGGCCAGTTCATGCAAGGCCACCGGCACGCGCTCCTCCAGTCCCTGGCGCTGCTCCACCTGGGCCAGATTCAGCAAGCGTTCGATCAGCTGCTGCAGGCGCTCGCTTTCTCCCGCGATGTTGCCGACGAAGCGCGCACGCTGCTCGGCGGGCATCTCGCCTTCGAGCAACTCTGCGGCGCCACGGATCGCCGCCAGCGGGCTCTTCAGTTCGTGGGTCAGGGTGTGCACGTAGCGCTCGACGTAATCCTTGCCCTCCAGTTGCACACGCATGCGCTCCACGGCGCCGGCCAGCTGCGCCATCTCGCCCCCGCGATAGCGCGGCAGTTCCGCGCGGCGCCCTTCGCTGACCGCCTGGGCGTAGCGGGTCAGGCGATCCAGCGAGCGGCTCAGCCACCAGGACAGCCCCGCGCCGACCAGCAGGCCGAGCACGATCAGCCCCGCACCGAGCCACGCGAGGCGCCGTTGCGAACGGTCGATATAGGGCTGCAACGTGCGGTTGGGTTTGGAGACCGAAACCACGCCGATGATCTTCTCGCCATCGCGGATCGGCGCGGCGACATACATCACCGAGGATTCCGGGTCGTCCGCCGACTCGCGGCTGGAACGCGCGCCGTACTGGCCGCGCAGGGTCAGGTAGACGTCGTTCCAGCGCGAGTAGTCCTGGCCCACGGCCTGGCCGAGGGAATCCAGCAGGACGATGCCGCGCGCGTCGGTCACGTAGATGCGGTGGTTCACCGCGGTCTTGTTCACGCCCCAGATGTCCGCCTGCGGGCTGCGCGCGCCATAGGCGCGAAGCATCTCGGGCAGGCGGCTCTGGTCGAGGGTGCCGCGCTTCACGTCGGCCTGCAGAATCTCGGCCAGCAGGTTGGCGGTATCCACCAGGGTCTCTTCGCTGGACTGGCGCACGCCGGGGCGGATCTCGTCCATCACCGTGCGCAATACGAACCAGCCGGTCAGCCCGACGAAGAAGAAGTAGACCAGGAAGATCCGCAGCGACAGGCGCATCAGCTCTTGTCCGGCGCGTAGCTGTAGCCCAGGCCGCGGTGGGTCTGGATCGGTTCGGCGGCGGGGGCGACCTGGCGCAGCTTGGCGCGCAGGCTCTTGATGTGGCTGTCCACATTGCGCTCGTAGCCGGCGTCGGCAGCGACGCCCAGGGCATCGAGCAACTGCTCGCGGCTGAACACCCGCTCGGGGCGCGCCAGCAGCGTCTGCAGCAGGCGGAATTCGTGGCGGGTCAGGCTCAGCGGCTGGCCGCGGTAGCGGATCTGGAAACGCTCCTCGTCCACCTCGAACGGGCCGTTGCCGATCACCGCGGGGGCAGGCGCTTCACGCGGTGCGGTGCGCTTGAGGATGGCCTTCACCCGCGCGGCGACTTCGCGCGGGCTGAAGGGTTTGACGACGTAGTCGTCGGCACCGATTTCCAGGCCGACCACACGGTCGATCTCGGCGTTGCGCGCGGTGAGGAAGATCACCGGCACCTCGGAGAAGCGACGCAGTTGCTTGCAGGCTTCGAAGCCGCTGATATCCGGCAGCCCGACGTCGAGGATGACCAGGTCGAAGCCCTCGCGCTGCAGGCGCTCGAGGGCGGGGCCGGCGAGGTTCAGCCAGGTCGTTTCGAAACCTTCGGCCTGCAGGGCATAGAGCAGCGTGTCGGCGATGGCGGCTTCATCTTCGACGATGAGGATGTGGGGCATGGGATTCCGATTCCCGGGAAGGTCCCGGAAGGGTCCACCAAGCCCCGCGCCGCGTCAATCGAGGATCAGGAGCAGTCCGGCTTGCCGGCGACGAAGCGCTCGCCCGCGTCCACCGCGACGTGGAACTTGCGCAGGCCCTTGGCGCCCATCAGGAAGGGGTAGTTGAAGTGGCTGCGGTCGGTGAGGTTGACCTCGATGGTGCGCTGGTCGCCGCCCAGGCACACCGGCAGTTCGATCACCGGGCGCTGGCTGAGGCCGGGGCCGGACTCTTCCTCTTCATCCTCGCCGGCGCCGTCCGAGCGGTTCTTGATCTTGGAGATGCGCGCCAGCTTGTGTTCGTACACCGAGTCGCCGCCATCCTTGGTGGCCAGTTTGAAGCGCACCCAGTCCTCGCCGTCGCGCTGGAAGATCTGGATATCCTTGGCCGACAGCGAGGAGGTGTAGGCGCCGGTGTCCATCTTGGCCTGCAGGGTCTGATCGAGCTCAGGCAGGCTGACCCACTCGTAGCGGCCGTAGAGTTTGGTCTCGGCGGCCAGGGCGAGGCCGGGCAAGGCAAAAAGGGATAGCAGGGCGAGGGCGCGTTTCACGCGGGAACTCCGGGTTGGGCGGGTGTAGCGCATAGGACTATCACGCCCGCCATAGGTTCGCCAGCACACCCGCTTCACGCGTCGAACAACGAGCCGCGCCGGCGGTCCAGCCCACTCCACAGCGCCTCCAGGTTGCGGAAGCCCCATTTGTCCGGCGACTCGCGGCTGACAATGCGCTCGCGGCCCTTGCACCGCGACAGGTCGAGCACCTCGAAGGGAATCGCCGCACGGGTGCGCGTCGAATAGAAGACCTTGACCACCGGCAGCAGCAGTTCCGCGCCCTGTTCCACCACCACTGCCAGGCGCTCGCTTTCCAGGCGCACCAGCGCGCCGATGGGGTAGATGCCCAGGCACCGGACGAAGGCGCGGAATACCTGCTGGTCGAGGTGCCCACCGCACCATTGCGACATGCGTTGCAGTGATTCGGCCGGGTCCCAGCCGGCCTTGTAGGGGCGGTCGGAGGTGATCGCATCGTAAATGTCGCAGACCGCGCCCATGCGCGCGAACAGGCTGACCTGCTCGCCGGCGAGGCGGTGCGGGTAGCCGGTGCCGTCGAGTTTCTCGTGGTGGTGCAGGCACACATCCAGCACCAGCGCGCTGACATGGCGGCCCTCGCGGAGAATCTCGCCACCGCGCCAGGGGTGCTCGCGCACACTGGCGAACTCGCTCTCGTCGAGGCGACCCGGCTTGTTCAGCACCGCCATCGGCACCGTCATCTTGCCGATGTCGTGGAGCAGCCCGGCAAGGCCGGCTTCACGCACCAGGTTTTCATCCAGGCCGAGCTCCCGCGCCAGGGCGATCATCAAGGCACAAACGGCGACCGAATGCAGGTAGGTGTACTCGTCGGCGGTCTTCAGCCGTGCAAGGCTGATGACTGCGTCGGGATGTCGTTGCATGGAAGCGGCGATGTCACCCACCAACTGGTGCGCGCCCTCGGCATCGACCACGCGCCCCATGCGGGCATCCTGGAACATGGCCAGGACCATTTCCTTGGAGCGGATGCACAGTTGGCGGGCGACTTGCAGCTCGTCCTCCAGGCTGCGCCGGGCAATCGGCGGGGCGAGGGGCGCGGCCGCTTCCCGCGTCTGCTCGGCGGCTGCCGCGCCAGTCTGCGCAGATGTCGGTGACACCGGCAGACAACCGCGGCGGGGGTCGATCAGCACCTCGCGCACCGCACTGTGCTTCAGGCGTCGCAAATCTTCGGGATCTTCCAGCAGGAAGCGCGCGCGCCAGAACGGATGGTTCACCCACGATCCGCACAGCTCGTGCACATACATCCCTAAAGTGACGGCTTCGACGGGAATGCGCAGGTACGGCGAGTCGGACATGGCAGGCCTCGGAGTATGACCCCCAGAGCATAGTCTTCCGGCCACTGCAGCGGGAGGGGCGCTTGGGAACCCTACGTCGGCTGCGTATCATGCTCCAGCCACCGTCGCAAAAGGAAAGGACCCCATGCAGGCACTGACCGGCGTCTTCGCCAGCCTCCTGTTGCTGCTCAACACCCTGATCCTGATCGGCCCGATGCTGCTGATCGCCCTGCTCAAGCTCATCGTTCCCGGACAAGCAGCGAAGGATGCCTGCTCGCGCGGGGTGATGTGGATCGCCGAGACCTGGGCGGAGATCGACAAGGCCATCTTCGCCCTGCTGACCCCGACCGTGTGGGACATCCGTGGCTCCGCCCAGTTGCGCGGCGACACGTCCTACCTGGTGATCAGCAACCACCAGTCCTGGGTCGACATCCCGGCGCTGGTGCAGGCCTTCAACCGCAAGACGCCCTACTTCAAGTTCTTCCTCAAGAAGGAGCTGATCTGGGTGCCCTTCCTCGGCCTGGCCTTCTGGGCGCTCGACTATCCCTTCATGAAGCGCTACAGCAAGGCCTTCCTGGAAAAGCACCCGGAGCTCAAGGGCAAGGACCTCGAGATCACCAAGGCCGCCTGCGAGAAGTTCAAGCGCATGCCGGTGACCGTGGTGAACTACCTCGAAGGCACGCGCTTCACCCCGGCCAAGCAGGCCCAGCAACAATCGCCCTACCAGAACCTGCTGAAGCCCAAAGCCGGCGGCGTGGCCTTCGTGCTGGCGGCCCTGGGCGAGCAGCTCGATACCCTGCTGGACGTCACCCTGGTCTACCCGAAGGGCCCGCGACCGGGCTTCTGGGATCTGCTATGCGGCCGCGTGCCGCGTGTCATCGTCGACATCCAGGCACGCGAGATCGACCCCGCGCTATGGCAGGGCGATTACGAGAACGATGCGCAATTCCGCCAGTACGTGCAGAACTGGGTGTCGCAGTTGTGGGAACAGAAGGACCAGCGCATCGAGCAGTTGCGCCAGGAGTTCTGAGGCTCCCTACGCACCCCGCCCGGCGACCGGCGCCGCCGGCGTCAGCGGGGTGCCCCAGAGTCCGCCGAGTGTACCGAGCAGTTGGCTGCTGAGGCCCTGTTCGGTGAAGTAGTCGAGGATCACCCCGGCAAAGCGGCCGATCATCGACTGGTCCATGCCCAGCACGCCGAATATCTGGTCGACGTCCTGCAGGTTGTTGATTCCACCCAGCAGCGCCGCGGCGTTGCCCAACCCGCCGAAACCACCCAGCGCCCCACCCAGGTCGCCCAGCGAACTGTTGCCGGCGAGCTGGTCGAGATTCGGCAGGGATTTCTGCAATTGCGCCGTGTCGGTTTCCTTCAGGCTGTTCATCGCCAGCCCCAGCAGGGCACCCGTGCCACCAATGGCCTGCTGCTCGCTGACGCCCAGTTGCCGGGTGAGGTTGCCCAGCAGTGCATTGGCGGCCGGCGGCACGCCCTGGGTTTCAGCGGCGGGCTCGCTGGTGTCGGTGAAGGTAGCGGCGAACACAGGGGACGCGACCAGCCAGGCGGCGGCCAGGAAGACGGCGGAACGGGTGGGCATCGACGGCTCCGGAGAACGACTGTCCGACCCCAGATCGGGGCCGGATCGTCGATAGGACCGGTGCCCGGCGCGGCGGTTCCGCGCCGGCCGGCGGATATCAGGCGCCGGTGCCCCAGAGACTGCCCAGGGTGCCGAGCAGGTTGCTGTTGGCGCCCTGCTTGCCGAGGTAATCCAGCAGCACGCTGGAGAATTTGCCAGTCATGTCCTGGTCCATGCCCAGCGCACCGAAGGCCTTGCTCACGTCGCCCATGCTGCTGACGTTGCCCAGCAGGCCGCTGGAAGCGCCGCCGCCAAGATTGCCGAGCTGCCCGCCCAGGCCACCCAGGGCGTTGCTGCCGGTGAGTTTGTCGAGGCCGGGGACGGTCTTCGCCAGCTGCGAATAGTCGGCGGTGCTGAGCTTGTTCTTCGCCAGGCCCAGCAGGGCGCCGGTACCGCCGAGGGCCTGTTCGTCGCTGACGCCGAGCTGGCCGGTCAGGGCGTTGAGCAGGCCGCTGGTCTGCGGGGTGGAGGCGACTCGCGAGGTATCGGCGCCGGTCGCGCCGGATACCGCCTTGGCGGCATCGCCCAGGTTGAAGGCAAATGCCGAGGAAGCCGCCAGCAGGGCGGCCAGTGCGAGGGTAACGCGGGGTTTGACGGACATTGCTGACTCCAAGGGAATACCGGACGCCATATCGACCGGGCGCCGCGGCCGTTGTTCCACCCCGGCCAGCGCGATCGGGCAATGGCACGGCTCGCTCACAACTTCGCCGACCGCTGCGATTGCAGAGCTGTGGCCGGGAACTTTTTCGCTGTTCACCGATGTCCACGGGCGGCCATTCGTACAATCACTGCGGAGCGATCCGCGCGAACATGGTTGTACCCAGCTCGCGGCAATTTCCCCCGCGACCGCCAAAGATTCCCTAAGCTAGAGCCATTCCCGCCTGACGGACCGACCATGAGCGACCCCTTCATTCTCACGCCCCGCGTGGCTCGCCTGCTGCCCTGGCTGGTGGCCATCGCCTTCTTCATGCAGGCCCTGGACGGCACCATCCTCAACACCGCGCTGCCGAGCATGGCCCGCTCGCTGGACGAGGACCCGCTGCGCATGCAGGGCGTGGTGATCGCCTACCTGCTCACCGTGGCGCTGCTGATCCCCTCTTCCGGCTGGATCTCCGACCGTTTCGGCACCCGTCGGGTGTTCCTCTTCGCGATCTTCCTGTTCAGCTTCGGCTCGCTGCTCTGCGCGCTCTCGCCCAGCCTCGGCACCCTGGTCGGCGCCCGCGTGGTGCAGGGTATCGGCGGCGCGCTGATGATGCCGGTAGGGCGCCTGGTGATCCTGCGCGTGTACCCGCGCACGGAGCTGGTGCGCATCCTCAGCTTCGTCACCATTCCCGGCCTGCTCGGGCCGCTGGCCGGCCCCACGCTGGGTGGCTGGCTGGTGGAGTACGCCAGCTGGCACTGGATCTTCCTGATCAACCTGCCGGTCGGGCTGGTGGGCTTCATCGTCGCCCTGCGCCTGATGCCCGACCTGCACGGTGTTCGTGCGACGCGTTTCGACTCGATCGGTTTCCTGCTGTTCGGTGGCGCCATGGTGCTGATCACCATCGCTCTCGAAGGCCTGGGCGAACTGCACATGCCCCACGTGCGCGTGGTCCTGTTGCTGGTGGGCGGGCTGGTACTGCTGGCGGCTTACTGGCTGCGTGCGCTGCGCATCGAAGCACCGCTGTTCCCACCGTCGCTGTTCGCCACACGCACCTTCGCCGTGGGCGTACTGGGCAACCTGTTCGCGCGCCTGGGCAGCGGCTCCCTGCCCTTCCTCACCCCGCTGCTGCTGCAGATCGGCCTGGGCTTCTCGCCATCGCGCGCGGGCATGACCATGATCCCGATGGCCCTGGCGGCCATGGTCATCAAGTCGCTGGCGCGACCGCTGCTGGACCTGTTCGGCTATCGCAAATTGCTGGTCAGCAACACGTTGCTGCTGGGCGCGATGATCGCCAGCCTCGGCCTGGTCGACCAGGACACCCCTTACGCCCTGCTGCTGGTGCAGTTGGCAGTGCTGGGCGGGATCAACTCGCTGCAGTTCACTGCGATGAACACCCTGACCCTGATCGATCTGCGCGACGACAACGCCAGCGCCGGCAACAGCCTGCTCTCGGTGGTCATGCAGCTATCCATCGGCATGGGCATCGCCTGTGCGGCAGCGCTGCTGGGCGGGTTCACGGGCGATCAGGAAAGCGTGCAGGGCGATGTGCTGTCGGCCTTCCACGCGACCTACTTCAGCGTTGGCATCCTCTCGATGCTGGCGGCCGCAATCTTCTTCCAGCTCAACGCCGAAGACGGCCGCACCACACCACGCCGGGTCGAACCCGAGCATGGTGTCGACGAGCATTGATCAGGGCTTGCAGGTCGGCGCGGCGGTTTGCGTCTTCGAGACGTCCACCGGCCCCAGGTGTTCCAGGGTGCGACGCCCCAGCAGCACCGGGTAATCCAGGGTCTGGCGGTCGCGCAGGGTGAACTGCTCACGGTAGACCTTGCCGCCCAGGCAAACGTCCATCAGCACCACCGGAGCGCGCTCGACGCCGCTGGCGGTCTTGAACTTGAGCACGCGCTCGACACGCCGCTCGAAAGGCAGGCGCTCTTCCTTGCCGGTCGCCGGGTCAGTCAGCATCACGTCGTACTGTACCCAGCGCTCGTCGTTCTTCTTGATGCGCGTGATGTTGCGCGCGTCCATCACCGAGGTCTGCGCGCCGGTATCCAGCTTCGCCTTGAGGGGGGCCTGTTCGGGCATCAGCATGAGCGTCTCCACCCACCCCCAGGTGGGCTGGGCGGGCGCGTCGGCGGCAAGGGCGCCGCCCGAAACGAGCAGGCCGGCGAGCAGCAGGCGGAAGGCGGGCGATGGCATGGATGGCAGCTCCGGAAAATCGATGGCAGCACTATAGGCGACAAGGACATAGGCAATAAAAAACCCCGGATGTTTCCACCCGGGGTTCTTTTTCGGCTGACGCCAGGGGATCTTAGATCACCTGCACGCGCTCGGCCTGCATGCCTTTCTGGCCCTGCACGACTTCGAAGCTGACCTTCTGGCCTTCGGCCAGAGTCTTGAAGCCGTTACCTTCGATAGCGCGGAAGTGTACGAACACGTCCGGGCCGCTTTCCGGGGTAATGAAGCCGTAGCCTTTGGTCTCGTTGAACCACTTGACGGTGCCGTTCTGACGATTCGACATGGTGTTCTCCTTGGAACGTATTTTTGAAATTAGCCACGAATGGCCAGGAACTGAGTTGCAAGGAGTTACAAGGAGTCGAGCAGGACGGGGTGGAATAACCGACCGCATCAGGTCACGATCGACGGCGACCCATGCAAACACAGTCCGGAAACTCTACGATAAAAATCTGCGGAAAGCGAATCTCTTGAAAAAACCGTTCATCGCTACTTGGAGAAATTCTGACGAGTGGCCTCAAACCCTTGCCATACAGGCTTCTCAGCCCTTTTGAGGGGCTCTCCTGCTACACTGCGCGGCCATATGGATTCACCCGGGCTCCCTTCGTGACCACCTCTGCATTTTCCACCCTCGCGCTGTCGGCCGACCTGCTGGCCAACCTCGATTCTCTCGGTTACCGCGAGATGACGCCGATCCAGGCCGCCGCCCTGCCGGCGATCCTCAAGGGCCGCGATCTGATCGCCCAGGCCAAGACCGGTAGCGGCAAGACCGCCGCCTTCGGCATCGGTCTGCTCAGCCCGCTGAATCCGCGTTATTTCGGCTGCCAGGCACTGGTGCTGTGCCCGACTCGCGAGCTGGCCGACCAGGTCGCCAAGGAGATCCGCCGCCTCGCCCGCGCCGCCGACAACATCAAGGTGCTGACCCTCTGCGGCGGTACGCCCTTCGGCCCGCAGATCGGTTCGCTGGAGCACGGCGCCCACGTGGTGGTCGGTACGCCGGGGCGCATTCAGGAACACCTGCGCCGCGGCACCCTCAAGCTCGACGGCCTGAACACCCTGGTACTGGACGAAGCTGACCGCATGCTCGACATGGGCTTCTACGACAGCATCGCCGACATCATCGGCCAGGCTCCGGCGCGCCGGCAGACCCTGCTGTTCTCCGCTACCTACCCCGACGGCATCGGCCAACTGGCGGCGAAGTTCCTGAAGAACCCCGAGCGCGTGGAAGTGGAAGCACTGCACGACGACAGCCAGATCGAACAGCACTTCTACGAGATCGATCCCAAGCAGCGCCTCGATGCCGTCGTGCGCCTGCTCCAGCATTTCCGCCCGCAATCCTGCGTCGCCTTCTGCCATACCCGCCAGCAGTGCATGGAAGTGGTGGAGCAGCTCAACGCCCGCAAGATCTCCGCCCTGGCCCTGCACGGTGACCTCGAGCAGCGCGAGCGCGACCAGGTGCTGACCATGTTCGCCAACCGCAGCTGCAGCGTGCTGGTGGCCACCGACGTGGCCGCCCGCGGGCTGGACATCGCCGCGCTGGAAGCGGTGATCAACGTCGAGCTGTCGCGCGATGCGCAGGTCCATGTGCACCGCATCGGGCGCAGCGGCCGCGCCGGCGAGAAGGGCCTGGCGCTGTCGCTGGTGACGCCGGCCGAAGCCAGCCGCGCCCAGGCCATCGAAGACCTGCAGGGTGCGCCGCTGAACTGGGAGCGCATCGACTTCCTCAAGGCCAACGACGCCCCGCTGCTGCCGCCTATGACCACCCTGGGCATCGCCGGCGGGCGCAAGGACAAGCTGCGCCCCGGCGATATCCTCGGCGGGCTGACCGGCGACGCGGGACTCAAGGGCACGCAGGTCGGCAAGATCGCCATCTTCGACTTCCAGGCGTTCGTCGCCGTGGAACGTGACGTCGCCAGGCAGGCGCTGAAGCACTTCAACGAAGGCAAGATCAAGGGCCGTTCGTTCAAGGCGCGGATTCTCTAGCTCTGCCTGCTTTCTGTAGGAGCGAGCTTGCTCGCGAACCGTACGGTATCGCCGGCAAACCATTGTTCGCGAGCAAGCTCGCTCCTGCAAAGAGCATCGCGCCACGGTTGGTAAGCAGGCGCAGCAGCGTGTCGCGCTCGCGATAGCAGCGCGGCAGACGTTCCGCTAGTCTGAGCAGCAGACATTCGGAAGTCCGCACGCGCATGTTCTCCTCTCCACTGCTCCAGTCTCTGCAGCGCCTCTGGGCGCTGGACAAGTTCGCCTACAGCCTGCGGGTATTCGTTGCCCTCAGCGGAGTCATGCTCACGTGCTGGCTGCAGGGCCGACCGGAGCTGGTGATCCCGCTGTTCCTCGGGGTCATCGCCAGCGCCCTGGCGGAAACCGACGATCACTGGCTCGGCCGCCTGCAGGCGCTGCTGGTGACGCTGGCCTGTTTCAGCATCGCCTCGCTGGCGGTGGAACTGCTGTTCCCCTACCCGCCCCTTTTTGTCGCCGGGCTGGCGCTCTCGACCTTCGCGATGACGCTGCTCGGAGCCCTGGGCGAGCGCTACGCGGCCATCGCCTTGGCGACCCTGATCCTGTCGATCTACACCATGATCGGCGTCGACCAGCGCGGCGGCACGCCCGCCGACTTCTGGCGCGAGCCCCTGCTGCTGGTGGCCGGCGCCGGCTGGTACGGGCTGCTCTCGGTACTGTGGAACGCACTGTTCGCCAATCAGCCGGTGCAACAGAGCCTGGCGAAGCTGTTCCTCGAACTGGGCGAGTACCTGAAGATCAAGTCGACCCTGCTGGAGCCGCTGCGCCACCTGGATGTCGAGGCCCAGCGCCTGGCCCTGGCGCGGCAGAACGGCCGCGTGGTGGTGGCGCTGAACCAGGCCAAGGAAACCATCCTGGCACGCCTCTCCCACGGCAGGCCGAGCCCGAAGATCAGCCGCTACCTGAAACTCTATTTCATCGCACAGGACGTCCACGAGCGCGCCAGTTCCTCGCACTATCCGTACAACCAGTTGGCCGAGGCGTTCTTCCATAGCGATGTGCTGTTCCGCTGCCAGCGTCTGCTCAACCAGCAGGGCAAGGCGTGCAAGGCACTGGCGAAGGCGATCCAGCTGCGCCAGCCGTTCGACTACAACGACAGCGAACTGGCCCTGGCCGACCTCAACGCCTCGCTGGAACACCTGCGCCAGCAGGGTAACCCGGCCTGGCGCGGCCTGCTGCGCTCCCTCGGCGCCCTGGCGGCCAACCTCACCACGCTGGACCGCAAGCTCAGCGGCGCGAGCAATCCCGATGCGCTGGACGACGAACAGGACAGCACCCTGCTGGACCGCTCGCCGCGCTCGTTCAAGGATGCCCTGGAGCGCATCCGCCTGCAGATTTCGCCGACCTCGCTGCTGTTCCGCCACGCCCTGCGCCTGTCACTGGCGCTGGCTGCCGGCTACGGCGTGCTGCACCTGATCCACCCGACCCAGGGTTACTGGATCATGCTCACCACGGTGTTCGTCTGCCAGCCGAACTACGGCGCCACGCGCATCCGCCTGGTGCAGCGGATACTCGGCACGCTGGTCGGCCTGGTCGCCGGCTGGGCGCTGATCGACCTGTTCCCCAACCCACTGATCCAGTCGCTGCTGGCGGTAGTGGCCGGGGTCGCCTTCTTCGCCACGCGAAGTACCCGCTACACCCTGGCGACGGCGGCGATCACCCTGCTGGTGCTGTTCTGCTTCAACCAGGTGGGCGAC
This sequence comes from Pseudomonas nitroreducens, assembly GCF_010994165.1. Lineage (NCBI taxonomy): Bacteria > Pseudomonadati > Pseudomonadota > Gammaproteobacteria > Pseudomonadales > Pseudomonadaceae > Pseudomonas > Pseudomonas nitroreducens. The sequence continues at coordinate 139,198 of NZ_WMBX01000004.1, forward strand.
GGCTACGGGCTGATCCTGCCGCGCCTGTTCGATACCCTGCTCGGCGCGCTGATCGCCGGCATCGCGGTGTTCCTGGTGCTGCCCGACTGGCACGGGCGCAGCCTGCACCGGCTGGTCGGCGGCACCCTGGCGTGCAACAGCCGCTACCTGCGGGAAATCATGCAGCAGTACGCCAACGGCAAGCGCGACGACCTCGCCTACCGTACTGCCCGGCGCAACGCGCACAACGCCGACGCGACGCTCTCCACCACACTGTCGAACATGCTGCTCGAGCCCGGCCACTTCCGGAAGGACGCGGAGATCGGCTTCCGCTTCCTGGTGCTGTCCCACACCCTGCTCAGCTACCTTTCCGCCCTCGGCGCGCACCGCAACCAGCTGCCGCCGGACGTCAACGACGACCTCATCGCCGAGGCCGCCGAGCGCCTCACCGCCAGCCTCGACGACATCGCCGCGCGCCTCAACGAGCGGCGCCCGGTGGCCATCTACAGCGACGAGGAAGACACGCTGGCCAAGCGCCTGGAAGAGCTGCCCGATGAACAGGATGACGCCCACCGCCTGGTGCAGACCCAGCTGGCGCTCATCTGCCGACAGCTCACGCCATTGCGCACTCTGGCGGCGCACCTGCTGAAGAAAGACATCGGCGCGGAGCAGACCGAAGCCGCCTGACGCTTTTGTAGGAGCGAGGGGGAGGCCCAGTTCTTGCTCGCGAACGCATTGCACCGGATGGTCAGGCGTGAAACGGGGCTCGTGAGCAAGCTCGCTCCTATAGAGAGCCCCAAGCCCTGTCAGAGACCGTACTCGCGCATCAGTTGGTCGTAGCTGCCATCCGCACGCATCTCGAGGATCGCCTTGTTGAAGGCCGCGATTATCTCGGCATGGTGCGGGTTATGCCGGCCGACAAGAATGTGCAGGCCGTTCTCGGCCAGTGGCACCGGGAGGAACTCCAGCTGCCCCTTGAGTTCGGCGAGGTCGCCGTTGAAATGCACGCGCGCGGTGATCTCGTCTTCCAGCGTCAGGTCCACCCGCCCGGCCTGCAGCATCAGCGCCGCGTTGACGAAGCTGAACACCGGCACCCGCTGCAGTTTCGGGTCGTTGTCGAAGGCCTCGGAGTACGCGTAGCCACGCACCATGGCGATGCGGTACGGATACAGATCGGCCAGCTTGCCATAGGCAATCGGCGAACCCTGGCGCTTGATCAGGCGCACGCGGTTGACCAGGTAGGGCTCGGAATACACGCCGAAGGACTCCCGCTCCGGCGTATACCAGGCGTCCGCCACCAGGTCGTACTCGCCGTTCGCCACACCGTGCAACACGCGCGGCCAGGGCACCTCGATGTATTCGCTGGCATAGCCGGCGCGCTTGAGCGCCGCCTGTACCAGATGCACCGCCACGCCATTGCCGGGCAACTGGCGGTCCGCATAGGGCGGCCAGCGATCCGCTGCGATGCGCAGCACTTCGCCGGCTTGCGCCGCGCAGGAAACGCACAGGAACAGCAGGGTCAGCAACAGGCGCAGCGGCATCGGGGACGTCGTCCAGGGAGAAGCCCTGGCAAGACTAGACGCTGCCCAGCGCGGCGCGCCAACTTCAGAACAGCATCGCCGCGCGCAGGCTCATGCCACCGCCGGTTTCCGGCACCACCGCCACGTTGTAGCGCTGACTTTCCGGCCCTTCGAGGAACAGGTTGTAGGTGAAGTTGGCGAAGAAGTTGCCCACCGCCATCCCGACCAGAACGTCGGTGGGGTAATGCTTGTCTCCCTCCACACGCGACAGCGCGGTCAGCCCGTCGAGGGTGTAGAGCCCGGCCTTGGCGGTGTAGCGCCAGGTCGGATTCATGTCGATGTAGTCCAGGTTGCGGCGGGTGAAGCTGTTGTGCACGGCCGTCACGGCGGTGTGCTTGGACGGGAAGGAGTCGTCGGGGATTCCGTCCGGCCGCTCGCGCCCGGACCATTCCTTGGCCTCCTCGACGAAACCGGTCACCGCATAGCGGTCCGCCGCCAGCAAGGTCAGGTTGCGCCCGCGCCAGCTCCATTTCTCCTCGGTGCTCACGTCCTTGGGCGACGCCACCAAAGCAGTGACGACGCTCAGGCCGGTGGCGAGGTTGAGCATGCGGTCGGCGGCCTGGTTGGCGTCGCCGCCGAAGAACCAGTCGTGGTTGCTCGCCGATTTCTGCCACTTGTGGTCCCAATTGCCTGCGGCGATCACCGCCGCGCCAGCCACCGGCGCCCAGACGTCGGCGCTGGTGACTGCACGCTGCGCCGAATCCCCCACCCGGTCCCAGCTCATCTGCGGTGCCCCTGCGCAACCGATGAGCGCGGCGCTGGCCGCCAGGGTGGCGACTGCCAGCAAAGTCCGATTCATGATGTTCCCCCATGCGCCCGGCCCGCTCCAGGGCAGCGGACGCGTCAATGCATGAGCAGGGAAGGATAGTCGGGATGATCCTGAAGGCCCCTGCCTTCAGTCATTAATGGGTAACTCTTCGTTTCACTCATCGGAAAAAGAAAAACCCCGCCGAGGCGGGGTTCTCCAGGTCAGACGGAATCAGCCTTTGAAGACGTCTTCCACCGACTGCAGCGGGTAGTGCTTCGGATACGGCAGGGTCGCCACGCCGGTCTCGATGGCGGCCTTGGCCACGGCATCGGAAACGATGGTGATCAGGCGCTTGTCCATCGGCTTCGGAATGATGTACTCGCGGCCGAATTCCAGGGCGGTCACGCCGTAGGCGTCGCACACGTCCTTGGGTACCGGCAGCTTGGCCAGGTCACGCAGGGCCAGGGCAGCAGCGATCTTCATTTCTTCGTTGATGCGAGTGGCGCGCACGTCCAGGGCACCGCGGAAGATGAAGGGGAAGCCGAGCACGTTGTTGACCTGGTTCGGATAGTCCGAACGGCCGGTGGCCATGATCACGTCGTTGCGGGTGGCGTGGGCCAGTTCCGGTTTGATCTCCGGGTCCGGGTTCGAGCAGGCGAAGACGATCGGGTTCGGCGCCATGCGCTGGAGGTCTTCGGCGCTGAGCAGGTTGGCGCCGGACAGGCCAACGAACACGTCGGCGCCTTCCAGGGCGTCGGACAGGGTGCGTTTGTCGGTCTCGGTGGCGAACACCGCCTTGTACTGGTTCAGGTCGTTACGGCCGGCGTGGATCACGCCCTGGCGGTCGATCATGTAGATGTTCTCGACCTTGGCGCCCATGCTCACCAGCAGCTTCATGCAGGAGATGGCGGCAGCGCCGGCGCCGAGGCAGACGATCTTCGCGGTTTCCAGCTTCTTGCCGGCGATTTCCAGGGCGTTGAGCATGCCGGCGGCGGTCACGATGGCGGTACCGTGCTGGTCATCGTGGAACACCGGGATGTCGCACTGTTCGATCAGGGCGCGCTCGATCTCGAAGCACTCGGGTGCCTTGATGTCTTCCAGGTTGATGCCGCCGAAGGTGATGGAGATGCGCTTGACGGTATCGATGAAGGCCTGCGGGCTCTCGGCGTCGACTTCGATGTCGAATACGTCGACACCGGCGAAGCGCTTGAACAGGACGCCCTTGCCTTCCATGACCGGCTTGGAGGCCAGCGGGCCGAGGTTGCCCAGGCCGAGGATGGCGGTGCCGTCGGAAATGACCGCGACCAGGTTGCCCTTGCCGGTGTACTTGAAGGCAAGCTCGGGGTCACGCGCGATTTCGCGGACCGGCTCGGCGACACCCGGGCTGTACGCCAGCGACAGGTCGCGGGCGGTCACGGTCGGCTTGGTCAGCTCGACGCTCAGTTTTCCGGGGCGGGGTTGGGCGTGATATTCGAGGGCAGCGGTCTTGAGATCAGACATTTGGGCACTTCCGCTTTTGTTGCTTGTTGGACAGACGGGGGACCGAGCATACGCAGAAAGGCCGCACCTGCCAAGGTAGCCCAGGCCCCAGCTGTCAAGACCTCTAGCGTACGACTTTCAGCCAGTCGCCCGGTTTTGGCTGACCAGTTGGATACAAGTCATTCAATAAACGTATACTATTTATCGAGTCAGATTCCGGACCGGTTTCTGCCTTCGCGAACTGCTCGACAGTCTGCCCGGATTTGACCTGAACGACGGCGATCCGGCGCGGTTGCGCGAGTTTCTGCTCGTCGGCACGCATGGGTCGGAAGCTGCGGATGACCTGCATGAAGTGGTCGTCCTCGCTCTCCAGCGAGGCGCGACCTTTGACCACACCGATGAACAGGTAGGCGTGGTCCTTCTGGTAGACCACGGCCGCGCGACGGGCCGGATTGCCGGGAACCACGCCAGTGGCAACGTCGAGGCCGTTCTGCTGGAAGCTTTCTTCGTTCGATAACCGCCCGCCAGCCCCCTTGCGCAGGTATTCCGCCGGAGTCAGCTGGCCATCGCGCGGTACCAGCTTCATGCCGATGTAGGCCTGCTGGTCGGCGGTGTAGCCCACCAGCGCGGTCGGCTGGTTGAGGATGCCCCAGCCGGCCGGGTAGGTCAGGGTGAAGTCCAGTTCCGAGTGGTAGAAGCTCTGCCCGCGGCGCACGCCGCTGGCGGCGGAATCGCCGAAGGGCATGCCGTCGATGGCTTTCAGGTAGCGCTCGGCAGCGACTTCGCGCTGGCCACTGCCGGCCAGGGCCTGGGCCGGGCCGAGGACCTGCTTGAGGCGCTCATCGTTGTCCGGGTGGGTGTCGAACAGCCCGTGGTAGCCGACCGGCTGGGCCGCCTGGCCCTTGCGCGCCGCCTCATCGCGGGCGAAGTCTTCCTGGTTCTTCAGCACCCGCACCACCTGGATCATGGCGGTCGGGTCGTAGCCGGCGCGGGCCAGGTACTTGGCGCCCAGGCCGTCGGCCTCCAGCTCCATGTCGCGGCCATAGCCGCGCACGAAGGCGGTGCCGAGCACGTTGGTGAGGTCGGCGGCAGCGCCGACACCGGTGCCAAGGGCCACGGCCTGGCCGAGGATGCTCCAGGCGCTCGACTGGCTCTGCTGCTTGACGCTATGCCGCGCAGTCACGTGGCCGACCTCGTGGCCGAGCACGGCGGCCAGCTCCGCCTCCGAGCCCAGATATGCCATCAGCCCGCGGTGGATATAGATGTAGCCGCCGGGCAGGGCGAAGGCGTTGATGTCGGGGGTGTCGATGACCGTGAAGTGATACTGCAGCTGCGGCCGGTCGCCGGCGCGGGCGACCCGCTCGCCAACCTGCTGGACGTAGGCCTGCAGCTTGGCATCCTCATAGCGCGGGTACTGCTTGGCGATTTCCTGGCTGTACTTCTGGCCCATCTCCAGCTCGCTCTGCTCGCTCATCATCACGAAGTCAGACTTGCCGGTGGCCGGGTTGGTGGCGCAACCGCCGAGGACGCTCAGCAGCGCCAGCAACACCAGGATTCCGAACGAGCGCACGCTCATGGCAATACCTCCATCATCGCCGGGTCGGTTACAGGCAGCATCCAGCGCGCCTGTCCGGTTTTTACTCCACCGCGCTCGGCACGGTCGATGACCCAGCCGCGCGCTTCTATTTGTCGACCCTTCAGCTCACGCAGGGTTGCATCGTCGAACTGGCTCAGGAGTCGGGGCTCAATGCGTAGCACCAACGGGCCGTCGAGATCGATCCACAGACCACCGCGATTGCGTTGTACCTGTTCCACCCGTCCACGCACCACCGCAAAGCCGCTTTCGTGAAGCTGTTCCGCCACCTGCACCGGAGATTTTCTCCACAACCCCCGCTGGGCGCTGCGCGCCTCGCGCTCGGCGGCGCGCTGGCAGGCGGTGAGATCCGTATTGGGGGCGATAGCTACAAGGTAGCCCAGGCCTTCGGCGAGCAGGCGGGATTCGAGGTTGTTGCCGCGGGCGTCATAGGCGTGGGCCAGCGTGCGGCCGTACTTGTCCTTGCCCTGCTGGCCGGGAACCAGGCCGACCTCGCCGTCATTGGCCGCCACCAGCTCCTGCAGGCGACGCTGGGCGGCAACGGCAAAGGGTTCTTCGGAGCGGCCGTGGTGGGCCAGTTCCGGGGCGTTCACGCCGATCAGGCGGACGCTGCGGCCGTCGGCCAGCTTCAGCGTGTCACCGTCCACCACCCGTGCCACGCGTACCGTTTCCGCTGACGAAGGCTTCGGGCAGGCGACGGCGCTGGCGTCCAGGGAAAAAAGGACAGCCATAAAAAAGGCGCCCACGAGGGACGCCTTTTTCGAGATGCCGTAAAAAACCATGAAGGTTCTTTCCGGAAATCGATCTTACTTCTTGCCGCCGAACATGGCGAAGCGCTGGTTGAAGCGATCGATACGGCCGCCGGTGTCCAGGACTTTCTGCTTGCCAGTGTAGAACGGGTGGCATTCGGAGCAGACGTCCAGGTGGATGCCTTTGCACAGGGTCGAACGAGTTTTGATCACGTTGCCGCAGCTGCAGGTGGCTTCGATGTCTTCGTACGCGGGATGGATTTCCGGTTTCATGGTCTCTTCCTCTCAGTGGTGTGCCGCCACCCAGTCTCTGGCAGAAGCCGAGCCACGGTCATCAAGGACCGCAGGCGGGATCTTTTACCGGGCACCGCACGGAAATTAAGGGCGTGGATCATACCAGAGAACGCTTTCAACGCAAGATCAGGCATGACCGACCGTCGCATTGCCCATGCTACCATCCAGCGCTCCCAGCCGCCCCGGAATCCGTCGCGTGCCCACACCCGCCATCCTGCGTCTCGCCCTGCCCTCGCCGCTGCGCCGCCTGTTCGACTACCTGCCTCCGCGCGGGGTCGACGTGACGCGCCTGCAGCCGGGCGTGCGCCTGCGCGTGCCGTTCGGCCGGCGGGAGATGGTCGGTGTGCTGGTGGAGCAGGTGGAAACCTCCGACGTGCCGGCGGACAAGCTGCGCCCGGCCCTGGCGGTGCTCGACCGCGAGCCGCCGATGCCGGCGCACCTGCTGGAGTTGTGCCGCTGGACGGCGCAGTACTACCAGCACAGCCTGGGCGACACCTTCTCCTGGGCACTGCCCAACCTGCTGCGCCAGGGCGACCCGGCCGAGGCGCGCCAGCAGCGCTTCTGGCACGCCGAACCCGGTGCCCGCGAGGAAGACCCGCGCCTGGCCCGCGCGCCGCGCCAGCGCGAGACGCTGAAGATCCTCAAGCAGCACCCCCATGGTGTCGCCCACGACCTGCTCAGCCAGTTGCAGATCAACAAGGACAGCCTCGACCTGCTGCAGGAAAAAGGTCTGGTCACCCTGGAAGTGCGCGAGCACAGCGTGCCACCGCACCATGGCCCGTGGCTGGCGCAGGCGGAACTGCCGCTCAACGCCGAGCAACGTGCCGCCTTCGAAGCCGTGCGCGCCGGCTTCGGCAGCTTCCACAGCTTCCTCCTGGCAGGCGTCACCGGCAGCGGCAAGACCGAGGTCTACCTGCAACTGATCCGCGAAACCCTGGAGGCCGGCAAACAGGCACTGGTGCTGATCCCCGAGATCAACCTCGGCCCGCAGACCCTGAGCCGCTTCGAGCGCCGCTTCAACGCGCGAATCGCCCTGCTGCATTCGGCGCTGACCGACCGGGAGCGGCTGGACGCCTGGCTGGCGGCTCGCGACGGCGAGGCGGACATCATCATCGGCACCCGCTCGGCACTGTTCACCCCGCTGAAGAATCCGGGGCTGATCATCATCGACGAGGAACACGACGCTTCCTATAAACAGCAGGAAGGCCTGCGCTACCACGCCCGCGACCTCGCCATGGTGCGCGCGCGACTGGAGAACGTGCCGATCCTGCTGGGCTCCGCCACGCCGGCGCTGGAAAGCCTGCACAACGCCCAGAGCGGCCGCTACGGCCTGCTACGCCTGACCCAGCGGGCCGGCGGCGCGCACCAGCCGAAGTTCCACCGCCTGGACGTGAAGAGCCTGCCGCTGGATTCCGGCATCTCCATGCCGTTGCAGCGCTCGATCAAGGAAACCCTGGCGGCCGGCCAGCAGGTGCTGGTCTACTTGAACCGCCGCGGCTTCGCCCCAACCCTGCTGTGCCACGACTGCGGCTGGATCAGCCAGTGCCCGCGCTGCGATGCGCGGATGACCGTGCACCAGGGCAGTGGCGAACTGCGCTGCCACCACTGCGACCACCGCGAGCGACCGCCGCGCAACTGCCCGAAATGCGGCACCGTGGACCTGCGCCCGGTCGGCGCCGGCACCGAGCGCGCCGAAGAGCGCCTGCGCATTCTATTCCCGGACTACCCGGTGCTGCGCATCGACCGCGACAGCACCTCGCGCAAGCACGCCATGCGCGACCTGTTCGCCACCATCAACAAGGGCGAGCCGTGCATCCTGGTCGGCACGCAGATGCTCGCCAAGGGGCACCACTTCCCGCGGGTCACCCTGGTGGCGATCCTCGATGCCGATGGCGGGCTGTTCTCCGCCGACTTCCGCGCCAGCGAGCGCATGGCCCAGCAGATCGTCCAGGTCGCCGGCCGCGCCGGGCGCGCCGAGGAGCCGGGCCGCGTGCTGATCCAGACCCATCTGGCCGACCACCCGCTGCTGGTACAACTCACCGAGCAGGGTTACTTCGCCTTCGCCGAGCAGGCCCTCACCGAGCGCCGCTCCGCCGGCCTGCCGCCCTTCTCGCACCTGGCGCTGCTACGCGCCGAGGCGCACAAGCCAGGGCAGGCCGAAGGTTTCCTCGACGAGGCCTGCGCCGAGGCCGAGCGTCTGCAGGCCACCCTGGGCCACGACGTGGAACTCCTCGGCCCGGTGCCGGCGCCCATGGAGCGTCGCGCCGGTCGCTATCGCGCGCAGTTGCTGCTGATGAGCACGGCCCGCGCACCGCTGCACCGTCTTCTCACCCCCTGGCTGCAGACGCTAGAGGGCATGCCCAGCGGGCGCCAGGTACGCTGGTCGCTGGATGTCGACCCGATCGATCTGTTCTGACGGCCCTCTTTTATTCCCAAGAACCCGTCCGCCGTGCCGGAACCGTCCTACATTGACTTCCATCAGCCGCGACGGATGGCACAGCGGCGAGACTGAACTCGGAGCGCTCCGCGGTTGGCAAGCCATGCCCAGCCACGGATAATGCGCGGTTCTGAGCCCGATAACCGGTCGCGCGCGCCGGATGCACGCGAGCACGGAGAAAACCATGAAAGACACGATTCGCCACCTGATCCAGCAAGCCCTTGTCAGCCTCACCGAAGACGGCACCCTGCCGGCCGGCCTGACGCCCGACATCCAGGTGGAGAACACCAAGGACCGAACCCACGGTGACTTCGCCAGCAACATCGCCATGATGCTGGCCAAGCCCGCCGGCATGAAGCCGCGCGACCTGGCCACCAAGCTGGTCGAGGCGCTGCCGCAGAGCCCGGAAGTGGCCAAGGTCGAGATCGCCGGCCCCGGCTTCCTGAACTTCTTCCAGGACCAGGCCTGGCTCGCCGCCAGCCTCGACAAGGCCCTGGCCGACGAACGCATCGGTGTGCGCAAGGCCGGCCCCGCGCAGCGCGTGGTGGTGGACCTGTCCTCGCCGAACCTGGCGAAGGAAATGCACGTCGGCCACCTGCGCTCGACCATCATCGGCGACGGCGTCAGCCGCGTGCTGGAGTTCCTCGGCGACACCGTGATCCGCCAGAACCACGTGGGCGACTGGGGCACCCAGTTCGGCATGCTGCTGGCCTACCTGGAAGAACAACCGGTGGACGCCCAGGCCGAACTGCACGACCTGGAGGTCTTCTACCGCGCGGCCAAGCAACGCTTCGACGAGTCCCCCGAGTTCGCCAACCGCGCCCGCGAGCTGGTGGTGAAACTGCAGGCCAACGATCCCAAGTGCATGGCCCTGTGGACCCGCTTCAACGACATTTCCCTGTCGCACTGCCAGAAGGTCTACGACCTGCTGGGCGTGAAGCTGACCATGGCCGACGTGAAGGGCGAGAGCGCCTACAACGACGACCTCGCGCAAGTGGTCGCCGACCTGACCGCCAAGGGCCTGCTGGTCGAGAGCGACGGCGCCCTGTGCGTGTTCCTCGACGAGTTCAAGAACGCCGAAGGCGAGCCGCTGCCGGTGATCGTGCAGAAGGCCGGCGGCGGCTACCTCTATGCCACCACCGACCTCGCCGCCATGCGCTACCGCCACAAGGTGCTGCACGCCGACCGCGTGCTGTACTTCGTCGACCAGCGCCAGGCCCTGCACTTCCAGCAGGTGTTCGAAGTCGCCCGCCGCGCCGGCTTCGTCCCGGCCAGCATGGACCTGGAGCACATGGGTTTCGGCACCATGAACGGCGCCGACGGCAAGCCGTTCAAGACCCGCGACGGCGGCACCGTGAAGCTGATCGACCTGCTGATCGAAGCCGAGGAGCGCGCCTACACCCTGGTGAAGGCCAAGAACCCCGACTTCAGCGAGCAGGACCTGCGCCAGATCGCCCACGCCGTTGGCATCGGCGCGGTGAAATACGCCGACCTGTCCAAGCACCGCACCAGCGACTACAGCTTCAACTTCGACCTGATGCTGAGCTTCGAAGGCAACACCGCGCCGTACCTGCTGTATGCGTACACCCGCGTGGCGAGCATCTTCCGCAAGCTGGGCAAGGGTTATGACGAAGTCGGCGGCAAGATCGTCCTGCAGCAACCGCAGGAAATCGCCCTGGCCGCTCAGCTGGCGCAATTCACCGACCTGCTCAACAACGTGGCGATCAAGGGTGTCCCGCACATCCTCTGCGCCTACCTGTACGAGCTGGCCGGCCTGTTCTCCAGCTTCTACGAGCACTGCCCGATCCTCACTGCCGAAGACCCGGCGCAACAGGAAAGCCGCCTGCGCCTCGCCGCGCTGACCGGCCGTACCCTCAAGCAGGGCCTGGAACTGCTGGGCCTGGAAACCCTGGAGCGCATGTAAGCACCCATGGCGAAGAAGAAACCCGCTCCCAAGCGCGGCGCCAGCCGCTACCAGGCCCCGGCCAAGAAGACTTCGGTCCCCGGCTGGGTCTGGCTGGTCGCCGGCCTGGCCATCGGCGGCTTCATCATGTTCCTGATGAAGCTGGAGCCGGGTCGCAACGACGTCAAACGCGAGAAGGCGGAGGCGCCCAAGTCCGTGGTCGGTTCCAACAAGCCCTCCGGCACCGTGCAGCCGCAACAGCCGGCCGCGCCCACCGGGGTGAGGCCCAAGTACGACTTCTACACCCTGCTGCCGGGCTCGGAAGTCGCCGTGCCGCCGGAGGCCGTGCCGCCGCCCACCCAGCCTGCAAAACCGCAGACGCCGCCGACCGTGGTCGCCACCAAGGAAGAAGCCGAGAAGATCGACACCCAGCGCGCCCTGACCGCCCTGAGCGGCCAGACTCCGCCACCGCCCGCAGTGGTCAAGCCGGCAACGCCCGCCACGCCGCCAGCAACCCAGGTCGCGACGGCGCAGAAGCAGGCGCTGCCGCAGGCTCCGGCCAGCGATACCACGCCAGCCAAGCCGACACCGCCGCCGGCCGTAGCGGCCACGCAGTACTACCTGCAGGCCGGCTCGTTCCGTAAGCAGACCGACGCCGACCACCTGCGCGCGCAGATCATCATGATGGGCCAGAACGCCCGCGTGGAGTCCGGCACGGTGCGCGACGAAACCTGGTACCGCGTCATGGTCGGCCCCTACGGCGACCGCGCCAAGGCCTCCGCCGCGCAGAAGCAACTGGCCGGCAACGGCTTCAGCAACCTGCTGTTACAGCAGCGCCAGACCCGCTGATTCCAAGGCCCGCACCGACGAGTGGCGCGTGAAATGCGCACTGCTCGTCCGGTGCAGGACTTGAACCCCGCCGACCGAGTCCCCATCTGACTCTGCATTCGGGCACATCGCCCCGCTAGTGTGGAGTAAGACCCTTGACCACCATCGTATCTGTCCGCCGCAATGGCAAAGTCGTCATGGGCGGCGACGGCCAGGTTTCCCTGGGCAACACCGTGATGAAAGGCAACGCGAAGAAAGTCCGCCGCCTGTACCACGGTGAAGTACTGGCCGGCTTCGCCGGCGCCACCGCCGATGCCTTCACCCTCTTCGAACGCTTCGAGCAACAGCTGGAAAAACACCAGGGCCACCTGGTGCGCGCTGCCGTCGAGCTGGCCAAGGACTGGCGTACCGACCGTTCCCTGAGCCGCCTGGAGGCCATGCTGGCGGTGGCCAACAAGGATGCCTCGCTGATCATCACCGGCAACGGCGACGTGGTCGAACCCGAGCACGGCCTGATCGCCATGGGTTCGGGCGGTGGCTTCGCCCAGGCGGCCGCCATGGCGCTGCTGCAGAAAGCCAACGACGAGATGAGCGCCCGCGAAATCGCCGAGACCGCGCTGAACATCGCCGGCTCGATCTGCGTGTTCACCAACCAGAACCTGACCATCGAGGAGCTCGACAGCGCCCTCTGAGGCGTTGTCGCTCCGGAGTAACCCGTCAAATGTCCATGACTCCCCGCGAGATCGTCCACGAACTCAACCGCCACATCATCGGCCAGGACGACGCCAAGCGCGCCGTCGCCATCGCCCTGCGCAACCGCTGGCGGCGCATGCAGCTGCCGACCGAACTGCGCGCCGAGGTGACGCCGAAGAACATCCTGATGATCGGCCCGACCGGCGTCGGCAAGACCGAGATCGCCCGTCGCCTGGCCAAGCTGGCCAACGCGCCGTTCATCAAGGTGGAAGCGACCAAGTTCACCGAGGTCGGCTACGTCGGCCGTGACGTCGAGTCGATCATCCGCGACCTCGCCGATGCCGCGATCAAGATGCTCCGCGAGCAGGAAGTGCAGAAGGTCAAGTACCGCGCCGAAGACGCCGCCGAAGAGCGCATCCTCGACGCCCTGCTGCCGCCGGCGCGTACCGCCGGTTTCGGTGACGAGCCGGCCCGCGAGGACTCCAACACCCGCCAGCTGTTCCGCAAGCGCCTGCGCGAAGGCCAGCTGGACGACAAGGAAATCGACATCGAGGTCGCCGACATTCCTTCGGGCGTGGAAATCATGGCCCCGCCCGGCATGGAGGAGATGACCAACCAGCTGCAGAGCCTGTTCTCCAACATGGGCAAGGGCAAGCGCAAGAGCCGCAAGCTGAAGGTCGCCGAGGCCATGAAGCTGATCCGCGACGAGGAAGCGCAGCGCCTGGTCAATGAAGAAGACCTCAAGGCCCGCGCCCTGGAAGCGGTGGAGCAGAACGGCATCGTCTTCATCGACGAGATCGACAAGATCGCCAAGCGCGGCAATGTCGGCGGCGCCGACGTCTCCCGCGAGGGCGTGCAGCGTGACCTGCTGCCGCTGATCGAGGGTTGCACCGTGAACACCAAGCTGGGCATGGTGAAGACCGACCACATCCTGTTCATCGCCTCGGGCGCCTTCCACCTGTCCAAGCCTAGCGACCTGGTGCCGGAACTGCAGGGCCGCCTGCCGATCCGCGTCGAGCTCAAAGCCCTGAGCCCGAGCGACTTCGAGCGTATCCTCAGCGAGCCGCATGCGTCGCTGACCGAGCAGTACACCGCGCTGCTGAAGACCGAAGGGCTGGACATCGAGTTCGCCGCCGACGGCATCAAACGCCTCGCGGAGATCGCCTTCCAGGTCAACGAGAAGACCGAGAATATCGGTGCCCGGCGCCTGCACACCCTGCTCGAGCGCCTGCTCGAAGAGGTGTCCTTCGACGCCGCCGACCTCGCCAGCGAACACAGCGACAAGGCCATCGTGATCGACGCGGCCTACGTCAACGGCCACCTGGGTGAACTGGCCCAGGACGAGGACCTGTCGCGCTACATCCTGTAAGCGGATCGATGCCACAGCAACGGGGCGCCTCAGGGCGCCCCGTTTATTTTCAGCCGGCGCTACAATGCCGGGATCGCCGTTCAGGAGCCGTCCATGCGCATTCCTTCCGCCATCAAGCTGCACAAGGCCTCGAAGAAGCTTTCGCTGACCTATGGCGACCAGTCCTACGATCTGCCCGCCGAGTTCCTGCGCGTGCATTCGCCATCGGCGGAAGTCCAGGGCCACGGCAACCCGGTGCTGCAGGTGGGCAAGCTGAATGTCGGCCTGAGCAACCTGGAGCCGGCCGGTCAGTACGCGCTCAAGCTGACTTTCGACGACGGCCACGACAGCGGACTGTTCACCTGGGACTACCTCTATGAGCTGTGCGTGCGCCACGACGAGATGTGGGCCGACTACCTGGCGCAGCTGGAGAAAGCCGGCAAGTCGCGAGACCCGTCGGAGTCCGTGGTCAAGCTGATGCTCTGAGCCTCCCCGCGCCACTGCTTTTCTGCAGGAAGGGGAACGCCCAGTCCTCGTTCGCGAATAGCCCCGCTGCGGAATCGGTTCGCTAGCAAGCTCGCTCCTACAGGTCGTTCGCCCCGTTCCCGCTCCACCCTTGGCACCAACCTTCGTCGGGCAATCGCCCAGGGCACGCCATTTGCAACATTCCTCCGGCAGACTGCTGTTCGCGTGGCCGCTGTCAGGGAGTTGGCGAGATCCCCCGCTCTAGGGCGCGTTTTCTAACTTTTCCCGACATACTTCCAAGAGAAGGCCCACGCTGCACCAGCTTGCGCGGCGAAGGAAACTCGGGTAACCAAGGCAGTGCAATGTACGGAGTTACAGTGCACAGAGCGTGGTCACCTGAAGTTCCAGTGATGCCGCCAAGTAGATGAATCGCGTGGAGCTGTCTCCACGTTCCGCAACCCCGAGCAGTACCTGGCCTCATGTCACGAAGGTGAGCCCCGCCAGTATGCGTCTCAGGACAATGGAGCGTCGCCGATGACCCAGAAGAACAACAGCGATCTACCCCAGCAAGCCGCGGAAAACACACTTGCCCTGAACCCGGTGATCGGGATTCGCGGCAAGGATCTGCTCACCTCTGCCCGCATGGTGCTGCTGCAAGCGATCAAGCAGCCCTTCCACAGCGCCAAGCACGTGACCCACTTCGGTCTCGAACTGAAGAACGTGCTGCTCGGCAAATCCGAACTGAAGCCGTCGGACGACGACCGCCGTTTCAACGACCCGGCCTGGAGCCAGAACCCGCTCTACCGCCGCTACCTGCAGACCTACCTGGCCTGGCGCAAGGAGCTGCATACCTGGATGGGCGAGAGCGACCTGTCGCCCCAGGACATCAGCCGCGGCCAGTTCGTCATCAACCTGATGACCGAGGCCATGGCACCGACCAACACGCTGTCCAACCCGGCAGCGGTCAAACGCTTCTTCGAGACCGGCGGCAAGAGCCTGCTCGACGGTCTCACCCACCTGGCCAAGGACCTGGTGAACAATGGCGGCATGCCCAGCCAGGTGAACATGGACGCCTTCGAGGTCGGCAAGAACCTGGCCGTGACCGAAGGCGCCGTGGTGTTCCGCAACGACGTGCTGGAGCTGATCCAGTACAAGCCGATCACCGAGAGCGTGCACGAGCGCCCCCTGCTGGTAGTGCCGCCGCAGATCAACAAGTTCTACGTCTTCGACCTGTCGCCGGAGAAGAGCCTGGCGCGCTTCAGCCTGCGCAACCAGATCCAGACCTTCATCGTCAGCTGGCGCAACCCGACCAAGGCGCAGCGCGAGTGGGGCCTGACCACCTACATCGAGGCGCTCAAGGAAGCCATCGACGTGGTCCTGAAGATCACCGGCAGCAAGGACCTGAACATGCTCGGGGCCTGCTCCGGCGGCATCACCACCGTCACCCTGCTGGGCCACTACGCGGCGCTGGGCGAGAACAAGGTGCACGCCTTTACCCAGATGGTCAGCGTGCTCGACTTCGAACTGGACACCCAAGTCGCCCTGTTCGCCGACGAGAAGACCCTGGAAGCCGCCAAGCGCCGCTCGTACCAGTCCGGCGTGCTGGAAGGCAAGGACATGGCCAAGGTGTTCGCCTGGATGCGTCCCAACGACCTGATCTGGAACTACTGGGTCAACAACTACCTGCTGGGCAACGAGCCGCCGGCCTTCGACATCCTGTTCTGGAACAACGACACCACGCGCCTGCCGGCCGCGCTGCACGGCGAGCTGGTGGAGATGTTCAAGACCAACCCGCTGACCCGCCCCGGCGCGCTGGAAGTCTCCGGCACGCCGATCGACCTCAAGCAGGTCACCTGCGATTTCTACTGCGTGGCCGGCCTGTCCGACCACATCACGCCGTGGGAAGCCTGCTACCGCTCCGCCCGCCTGCTGGGCGGCAAGTGCGAGTTCATCCTGTCCAACAGCGGGCACATCCAGAGCATCCTCAACCCGCCGGGCAACCCCAAGGCACGCTTCATGACCGGCCCCGACCTCTCCGTCGACTCCAAGACCTGGCAGGAAAACTCCAGCAAGCACGCCGACTCCTGGTGGCTGCACTGGCAACAATGGCTGGCCGAGCGCGCAGGCAAGCTGAAAAAGGCACCGACCGTCCTGGGCAACAAGGCCCACCCGGCTGGCGAAGCCTCCCCCGGAACCTACGTACACGAACGATGAAAACAGAACTCCTCCCGCAAGCCGGCGCCGTGGACGACGCCAACTCCCCAGAATCGTCGACGGCCGTGGAAGTGGCCGCGCCGACGAGCCGGCGCGCACGCAGCAAACGCAGCGGCGAGGAGATCCTGCCGAGCAAGGCGCCGGCGGCGCAGCCCTTCGAGTTCCGCACCATCGAACTCGACGGGCAGACCATCCGCACCGCCGTGCGCCCGGGCAAGAAGCACATGACGCCGCTGCTGATCTTCAACGGCATCGGCGCCAACCTCGAACTGGTGTTCCCCTTCGTCGCCGCGCTCGACCCGGACCTGGAGGTGATCGCCTTCGACGTTCCCGGCGTCGGCGGCTCGTCCACACCCAGCACGCCGTACCGCTTCCCCGGCCTGGCCAAGCTGGCCGCGCGGATGCTCGATTACCTGGACTACGGCCAGGTGACCGCCATCGGCGTGTCCTGGGGCGGCGCCCTGGCGCAGCAGTTCGCCCATGACTATCCCGAGCGCTGCAAGAAGCTGATCCTCGCCGCCACTGCCGCTGGCGCGGTGATGGTGCCGGGCAAGCCCAAGGTGCTCTGGCGCATGGCCAGCCCGCGGCGCTACATCCAGCCGTCCTACGGTGTGCACATCGCGCCGGACATCTACGGCGGCGCCTTCCGCCGCGATCCCAAGCTGGCCATGGCCTTCGCCAGCAAGGTCCGCTCGTCCGGCAAGATGGGCTACTACTGGCAGCTGTTCGCCGGCCTCGGCTGGACCAGCATCCACTGGCTGCACAAGATCCGTCAGCCGACGCTGATCCTCGCCGGCGACGACGACCCGATCATCCCGCTGATCAACATGCGCATGCTGGCCTGGCGCATCCCCAACGCCGAGCTCCACGTGATCGACGACGGCCACCTGTTCCTGGTGACCCGTGCCGAAACCGTGGCGCCGATCATCATGAAGTTCCTCCAGGAGGAACGGCAGCGCGCTGTCATCCACCCCCGGCCATTCACTCCCAAGGCCAGCTGACGGATCACGGCTTCGTCACAGTTCGAGGTCATCCTGCCTTGACCGATCGCTGCGCAGGCACTTTTTTTAAAGAGCCGAACAACAAACAGGCGTGTTCACGGGTATCGACACGTAGCGCCTGAATCGGGACAGCGCTGCGGCCACCCTCACCGGTGTCCGCAGGGCAACCCGGCTGCTGATCCGCTGCCCTGTTTTCGGGCAGTTTCCTCTCGCGTCGATACCCGTGCACATCCCTCGAACCGGCGACAAGCGTCTGGAACGGGCTCCTCGCGAGTCCGGTACAGCCCTTGCTTCGCCTTTGGCAGGTCGGACCCTTTACGGAGTGCTGTTCATGCGAGAGAAAGCTGAGCCTGGTAGCGTCCCCGTTCCCACCCAATACATGAATGCGCAGAGTGCGATAGTCGGCCTGCGCGGCAAGGACATGCTGTCCACCCTGCGCATGCTGGCGCTGCAGGGCGTGCGCCAGCCGATGCATTCGGCGAAGCACCTGGCGGCGTTCGGCAAGCAGGTGGGCAAGGTGCTGATCGGCGACTCGCCGCTGCAACCCAACCCGCAGGACGCGCGCTTCCAGGACCCGTCCTGGCGGCTGAACCCGCTGTACCGGCGTACCGTGCAGGCCTACCTGGCCTGGCAGAAGCAGCTGCTGGCGTGGGTCGACGAGAGCGATCTGAAGCCCGACGACCGCGCCCGCGCGCGGTTCCTGCTGTCGATCCTCTCCGACGCCGCCTCGCCGTCCAACACGCTGCTCAACCCCCTGGCGGTGAAAGAGCTGTTCAATACCGGCGGACAGAGCGTCCTCAAGGGCGTGCAGCATCTGCTCGACGACCTGATGCACAACGGCGGCATGCCCAGCCAGGTCAACCGCAGCGCCTTCGAGATCGGCCAGAACCTGGCCACCACGCACGGTGCCGTGGTGTTCCGCAATGAGGTACTGGAGCTGATCCAGTACAAGCCGATGGGCGAACACCTGCATGCCAAGCCGCTGCTGATCGTGCCGCCGCAGATCAACAAGTTCTACATCTTCGACCTGTCGCCGGAGAAGAGCTTCGTCCAGTACGCCCTGAAGAATAACCTGCAGGTATTCATGGTCAGCTGGCGCAACCCCGACGCGCGTCATCGCGAATGGGGGCTGTCGACCTACGTCACGGCGCTGGATGAAGCCATCGAGGCGTGCCGCTCCATCAGCGGCAGCCGCAGCGTCAACCTGATGGGCGCCTGCTCCGGCGGCCTGACCATCGCAGCCCTGCAGGGCCACCTGCAGGCGCGCCGGCAACTGCGCAAGATCGCCAGCGCGACCTACCTGGTCAGCCTGCTGGACAGCCAGGTGGAAACTCCCGCCGCGCTGTTCGCCGACGAGCAGACCCTGGAGAGCAGCAAGCGCCGTTCCTACCAGCACGGCGTTCTCGACGGCCGTGACATGGCCAAGGTGTTCGCCTGGATGCGCCCCAACGACCTGATCTGGAACTACTGGGTCAACAACTACCTGCTGGGCAAGCAGCCGCCTGCCTTCGACATCCTCTACTGGAACAACGACAACACCCGCCTGCCCGCCGCGCTGCACGGCGACTTCCTCGACTTCTTCAAGCACAACCCGCTGGCCCGCCCCGGCGCCATGGAGGTCAACGGCAGCGCCATCGACCTGAAGAAGGTGGCCGTGGACAACTTCCACGTCGCCGGCATCACCGACCACATCACCCCGTGGGACGCGGTGTATCGCTCGGCTCAACTGCTGGGCGGCGACAGCCGTTTCGTGCTGTCCAACAGCGGGCACATCCAGAGCATCCTCAACCCGCCGGGCAACCCCAAGGCCTGCTATTTCGAGAACGGCAAGATCAGCTCCGACCCGCGCGCCTGGTACTACGACACCAAGCGCCAGGAAGGCAGCTGGTGGCCGCTGTGGCTGGAGTGGATCCAGCAGCGCTCGGGCGAGCGACGCCCGGTGAGCTTCGAGCTGGGCAACGCCGAGCATCCACCGAAAGAGGCCGCGCCGGGAACGTACGTGCACGTACGCTGAGCGCGGCAACCCGATACGGGTTGCCCGCCCCACCTCCACAGCTGGCACCGTAAAGGCTCTTGCAGGATGGGGGGACGCAGCGCAAAGAACACTCCGTGCAGAAGTTTGCCGCGCAGCCATTGGCAGCCACCCTCCCCACGGCTATCGTCGGCTCCACCGCGGCTGGAACAAGAACACGGATGAAAACGCGCGACCGGATTCTCGAATGCGCCCTGCAGCTGTTCAACGAGCAGGGCGAGCCCAACGTTTCAACCCTGGAGATCGCCACCGAACTGGGCATCAGCCCGGGCAATCTCTATTACCACTTCCACGGCAAGGAGCCGCTGGTGCTGGCGTTGTTCGAGCGCTTCCAGGACGAACTCGCGCCACTGCTCGACCCGCCCGAGGACGTGCGGTTGGGCGCCGAAGACTACTGGCTGTTCCTGCACCTGATCGTCGAGCGCCTGGCGCACTACCGCTTCCTCTTCCAGGACCTCTCCAACCTCTCCGGAAAGCTGCCCAAACTGGCCCGCGGCATGCGCGCTTGGCTCAACCAGCTCAAGCGCACGCTGGCCACCCTGCTGGCGCAACTCAAGGCGCAGGACGAACTGCTCAGCGATACAGAGGCCCTCGGCCAACTGGTCGAGCAGATCACCCTGACCCTGCTGTTCTCGCTGGATTACCAGCGCATCCTCGGCCACGAGGGCGATGTCCGCCACGTGGTGTTCCAGGTGATGATGCTGGTGGCGCCGCACCTGCGCCCCGACTCGCAGCTGATCGCCGAGCGCCTCGCCAAGCGCTACCTCGCCCCCTGACTTTTCCCCGCAAGCTTTTCCCTTGGGAGAATGAAAACGCCCGGCACGAGGCCGGGCGTGGGTGTTGCAGCAGACCGGTCAGGCCTGGGACGACGGCGTTGCCGGAGCGGCAGCGGACGGCGTCACGGCCGGCGCGGCGGCAGGGGCCGACGGTGCCGGGGTGGCGGCCGGAGCGGTTGCCGGCTTCGGAGCAGCCGGCTTGGCGGCGGCCTTGGGTGCAGCGGGTTTCTTCACGGCGGGCTTCTTCGCCGCGGCCGGCTTGGCTGCAGGTTTCGCAGCGGCAGGCTTGGCGGCAGCAGCCGGTTTCGCCGCAGGCTTGGCTGCCGGCTTCGCAGCGGCTTTCGCAGCAGCGGGCTTGGCGGCCGGTTTGGCAGCAGGCTTGGCCGCGGCCTTGGCAGCCGGTTTCGCAGCAGCCTTGGCAGCCGGCTTCGCAGCGGTTTTCGCGGCGGGCTTGGCAGCCGGTTTGGCAGCAGGCTTCGCAGCGGTCTTGGCCGCCGGCTTGGACGCTGCGGTCTTCACAGCGGGTTTCGCGGCTGCTTTCGCTGCGGGTTTGGCGGCGGCCTTGGCGGCCGGTTTGGCGGTCTTGACGCTGACGCCGGTGAGTTTCTCGATCTGCTTGGTGAGGCTGTCGACCTTGCTGTGCAGGTCCTTCACTTCACGGCTGCTCGGTACGCCCAGGCGCGAAATCGCGCTGTTCAGGCGCTTGTCGAAGGCCTCTTCCAGCTCGCCCCACTTGCCGATCGCGGCGCCCTTGACGGCATCGACGCGCGCCTTCGCGGAACGGGTGGAAGTCTTCACCGCACCCTCGACTTCGGTCTTGGCCAGTTTCTCAGCCTTCTCGCCGTCCTTGACCAGGGTCTCGAACACCTTGCTGCCGTCCTTGCTGACCTTCGAGTAGGCCCCCAAGCCAGCCAGCCAGATCTGCCGCGAGTATTTCTCGATCTCGCCGATCCAACTGGACTCTTTTTTATCGGTAGTTTTTTTGCCAGCCATCCTGCTCTCCTTATTGGGTTCTCGCGACACGCTCGAGCACTGCGCTCAGCTCATCCAGCTTAGCAGAGAGCGCCTCCACATCACGCCTGGAGGGAATTCCGATTCGATTGAGGGCGGAGGCGACACGCGCATCGAACGCTTCCTCGATCCTGTCGAAGTTGAGCTTGGCTTTGACGCTGTGCAGGCGACCCTTGACGCTGTCGTTGGCGGCGTCGATCTGGGTGTTCACCAGGTCACGGCCTTTCTTCTCCACGGACTCGCCCGACTTGACCAGTTCCTTGAAGTACTCGCTGCCTTCCTGGCCCACCTTGGCGTAGGTGCCCAGGCCCGCGAGCCAGATCTGCCGCGCGTAGTGCTTGGCATCGGAGTAGAGGGAGGATTCGAGTTCTACGACTTTCTTCTTGCTGACAGCCTTGGCCATGGTGGCACCTCACAGGGTTCTGATTCGATGATGTCGAACAGTTGCCCGCGAAAGGCGGGACTGTGGGCCAAGGTATCGGGGAAAATTAGAAAACACATACCAGGCTTTGTAGGAAAGCCGGCACCGCCCGAAAGCGGCCTGGCCCCGCAGGGAGCGGGGCCGCAAGGTATCAGGCCAGCGCCTTGTCCAGCGCGCGCTCGATCTCGCCCTTGAGCAGGCCGCCCATGGCCGAGAGCATCAGGCCCAGCTTCACGTCGACCGCGACCTTGTCCGCGCCCACTTCGATGCGCCCGTCCACGCCACTGCGCTTGAACAGCAGGGTGTCGCCCTGCCACTCGCTGCTCACGCCGTGCTCGCGGCCGAGCTTGTCGGCGAGCTTCTCCGCCTTGGCGCGGGCGGTTTCGAGGCCGAGGGAGTGGGAACGTTCGACGTGGATACGGGACATGCTGGAACTCCGCGAGTGACTGACTTTCCAGATGATACGCGCCGCGCCGTATCGCCGCACCCCGGCACCCCTCTTGCGGCGGCGAGCGGGGCGGCGTTTTCTCCGCATCCTGTTAGAATGCCCGCCACTGACTTCCAGGGTAGAAATGCCATGAGCGAACCGCGCAAGCCCCAAGCCGGCCAGGACAGCGCCGATCCCACCACGCACTTCGGCTACAAGACCGTGCGCGAGAGCGAGAAGGCCGAGAAGGTCGCCGAGGTATTCCACTCGGTCGCCGCCAAGTACGACCTGATGAACGACCTGATGTCCGGCGGCATCCACCGTCTGTGGAAGCGCTTCACCATCGAGCTGTCCGGCGTGCGCGCCGGCAACCGGGTGCTGGACATCGCCGGCGGCACCGGCGACCTGACCCGCCAGTTCTCCCGCCTGGTCGGCCCGACCGGCGAAGTGGTGCTGGCCGACATCAACGCCTCGATGCTCAAGGTCGGCCGCGACAAGCTGCTCGACAGCGGTGTCGCCGGCAACGTCAACTTCGTCCAGGCCGACGCCGAGAAGCTGCCGTTCCCCGACAACTACTTCGACGCGGTGACCATCGCTTTCGGTCTGCGCAACGTCACCCACAAGGACGAAGCCATCCGTTCCATGCTGCGGGTGCTCAAGCCCGGCGGCCGCCTGCTCGTGCTGGAGTTCTCCAAGCCCACCAGCAGCCTGCTGTCCAAGGCCTACGACGCCTACTCCTTCACCCTGCTGCCGCTGATGGGCAAGCTGGTGACCAACGACTCAGAGAGCTATCGCTACCTGGCCGAATCGATCCGCATGCACCCCGACCAGGAAACGCTGAAGTCGATGATGGTGGAGGCCGGTTTCGACCGCGTCACCTACCACAACATGACCGGCGGCGTGGTCGCCCTGCACCGCGGCATCAAGCCCTGATGACCCTGCTCCTGCAGGCCGCCCTGGCCAGCGCCGAAGCCACCGTCAACCGCGTGCTGCGGCTCGATGGCGTGGCGCTGAAGCGCCTTGGCCGGCTCGCCGGCAAGGTGCTGGAAGTGGACTGCCAGGCGCCCGCG
The DNA here is from genome assembly GCF_010994165.1 of Pseudomonas nitroreducens. NCBI lineage: Bacteria > Pseudomonadati > Pseudomonadota > Gammaproteobacteria > Pseudomonadales > Pseudomonadaceae > Pseudomonas > Pseudomonas nitroreducens. The sequence continues at coordinate 162,247 of NZ_WMBX01000004.1, forward strand.
CTCAGGCTGTTCATCCTGCCCGACGCCGACGGCCTGCACCTCGCCGCGCACCACGAGGCGCAGGCCGACTGCACCCTCGTCGCGCCGGCCGGCAGCCTGCTGCAACTGGCGCTGGCCAAGGACAAGACCCGTGTCCTGCACAGCCCAGAAGTGGCCATGGGCGGCGACAGCGCGATGCTGCTGGAGCTGGCCGATATCCTCCAGAGCCTGGAGCTGGACTGTGAGTATGAAGTCTCCCGCTGGCTCGGCCCGGTGCCCGCGCACCTGCTCGGCGCGCGCCTGCGCGGCGGCATGGCCTGGGCCGGCGACAGCCTGGAAAGCCTGCGCCTGAGCCTCGCCGACTACCTCGCCGAGGAGAGCCGCAGCCTGGTCGGCCAGCACGAAGCCGAAGCACGCTTCGCCGAGCTGGACCAGTTGAAGATGTCCCTCGACCGCCTCGACGCGCGGATCACCCGCCTGACCCAGAAGATCAAACCCGACGCATGAAGCTGCTCGCCTTCCGCCGCCTGCTGCGCATCCAGCGCGTAGCCATCCGCTACCGCCTGGACGACATGGTCCTCGAACTGCCCTTCCTGCCGTGGTGGCTGCGCCTGCTGGGCGGTTTGCTGCCCTGGCGCTGGCTGCCGCGCAAACCGCTGGAGCTCAGCCGTGGCGCACGCATCCGGCTGGCGCTGGAAGACCTCGGGCCGATCTTCATCAAGTTCGGCCAGATACTCTCTACCCGCCGCGACCTGTTGCCCGACGACATCGCCCTGGAGCTGGCCTTCCTGCAGGACAAGGTGCCGCCCTTCCCGCCGGAACAGGCAGTGGCACTCATCGAACAGCAGCTCGGCGCGAAGATCGAGCAGGTGTTCTCCCGCTTCGAGCGCGAACCGCTGGCCTCCGCCTCGGTGGCGCAGGTGCACACCGCGCAGCTGAAGAGCGGCGAGGACGTGGTGGTGAAGGTCATCCGCCCGAACCTCGAGCCGGTAATTCGCTCCGACATCGCCTGGCTGCACATCCTCGCCCGCACCGCCGAGCGCATCTCCGCCGACGCCCGCCGCCTGCACCCGGCCGAAGTGGTCAGCGACTACGAGAAGACCATCTACGACGAGTTGGACCTGCTGCGTGAAGCGGCCAACTCCTCGCAGCTGCGGCGCAACTTCGAAGGTTCGCCGCTGCTCTACGTGCCCCAGGTCTACTGGGACTGGTGCCGCCCCAAGGTGCTGGTGATGGAGCGCATCTACGGCATTCCGGTGACCGACCTGGAAACCCTGCGCGACCAGCGCACCGACTTCAAGGCGCTGGCAGAGCGCGGTGTGGAGATCTTCTTCACCCAGGTGTTCCGCGACAGCTTCTTCCACGCCGACATGCACCCCGGCAACATCTTCGTCAGCACCCGCACGCCCTGGAGCCCGCAGTACATTGCGGTGGACTGCGGTATCGTCGGCAGCCTCACCGACGAGGATCAGGACTACCTGGCGCGCAACCTGATCGCCTTCTTCAAGCGCGACTACCGCAAGGTCGCCCAGTTGCACATCGACTCGGGCTGGGTGCCGGCGGAAACCAAAGTCAACGATTTCGAGGCGGCGATCCGCACCGTGTGCGAGCCGATCTTCGAGAAGCCGCTCAAGGACATCTCCTTCGGCCAGGTGCTGCTGCGCCTGTTCCAGACCGCGCGGCGCTTCAACATGGAAGTGCAGCCGCAGCTGGTACTGCTGCAGAAGACCCTGCTGAACATCGAAGGCCTGGGCCGCCAGCTCTACCCGGAGCTGGACCTGTGGACCACCGCGCAGCCCTACCTGGAACGCTGGATGCGCGAGCGCATGAGCCCCGGCACCCTGCTGCGCAACGCCCAGCAACATATCGAGCAGTTGCCGCACCTGGCGCAGATGACCCGCGAGACGCTGGAGCGGCTGTCCCACGATCCCGCCCCGGACAAGCGCCTGGTCGTCGAAACCCGCGGCCCCGGCGCGGCCGCCTGGCCGGCGCGGCTGATCGGCGCGGTGCTGGTCGCCGGCGCCGCCGAAACCGGCCTCGCCACCCACAGCCTCGCCGCCTGGCCAGCCTGGGCGATGCTGGCCGGCGGTCTGTATCTGATTCTGCGCCGATAGCCAGTCGCCCCACTGACTGGCACACTTAAGCGTTGTATACAGTGGCTCCGGGCACAGAGCGTGCCCGCTGTACGGAACCCGAGATGAAAGACTGGCTGGACGAAATCAAGTGGAATGCCGATGGACTGGTGCCGGCGATCGCCCAGGACCATCGCACCGGCCGCGTGCTGATGATGGCCTGGATGAATCGTGAGGCCCTGGCCCTCACCGCCGCCGAGAACCGCGCCATCTACTGGTCGCGCTCGCGCGGCAAGCTCTGGCGCAAGGGCGAGGACTCCGGGCACGTGCAGAAACTGCACGAGCTGCGCCTGGACTGCGACGCCGATGTGGTGATCCTGATGGTCGAGCAACTGGGCGGCATCGCCTGCCACACCGGCCGCGAGAGCTGCTTCTACCGGGTGTTCGAGAACGGCGCCTGGCAGACCGTCGACCCGGTCCTCAAGGACCCGGATGCCATCTACTCCCACGTAGGTACAGGAAAACCCCATGAGCACTGATACCCTCGCCCGTCTGGCGGAAGTCCTCGAAGCGCGCAAGAATGCCGCACCGGACAGCTCCTACGTGGCCAGCCTGTATCACAAGGGCCTGAACAAGATCCTGGAGAAGGTGGGCGAAGAGTCGGTGGAAACCATTCTCGCCGCCAAGGACGCCGCCACCAGCGGTGACTGCACGGACCTGATCTACGAAACGGCCGACCTCTGGTTCCACTCCCTGGTGATGCTCGCCGCCCTTGGCCAGCACCCGCAGGCAGTACTGGACGAGCTGGACCGCCGCTTCGGTCTTTCCGGGCATGACGAAAAAGCCGCGCGCCAACCGTCGGCCTGATACGAACAACTCGAGGAGAACAAGATGGGCATCTTTGACTGGAAACACTGGGTCGTCATCCTGATCGTCGTGGTCCTGGTCTTCGGCACCAAGCGCCTGAAGAACCTCGGCTCGGACGTCGGCGAAGCCATCAAGGGCTTCAAGAAGGCGATGAACACCGAGGAAGACGAGAAGAAGGACCCGAACGCCGCTGCCGGCACTCCGCCGCTGAACCAGCCGCACACCATCGACGCCCAGGCGCACAAGGTCGAAGAGCCGGCGCGCAAGGACTGATTCATGTTCGGTATCAGCTTCAGCGAACTGCTGCTGGTAGGGCTCGTCGCCCTGCTGGTGCTCGGCCCCGACCGCCTGCCGGGCGCCGCGCGCACGGCCGGCCTGTGGATCGGCCGGCTCAAGCGCAGCTTCAACGCCATCAAGACGGAAGTGGAGCGCGAGCTGGGCGCGGATGAAATCCGTCGCCAGCTGCACAACGAGCACATCCTGCAGATGGAACAGGAAGCCAAGAAGCTGATGGCGCCGCTGACCGACCTGCAAGACCAGGCCCGGGAAGCCTTCAATCCGCAGCAGCCGGCCCAGCCCGAAGGCCAGGACGCGCCCGCTGAACCGCCCGCGGCGCCGACCATCGCGCCCAATAGCCGGCTGAACAGCCTGCCGGGCGCGGGTATTGCCCCGCCTGCCGCTACGCAGCCGGCGCCTGCTGCGCCGCAGGCAACGCAAGCCGACCAGCCGAGCCAACCGACTGCCGCAAGCCAGCCGCCCGCTTCTTCCGAGACGCCGCGTACCCCATGAGCGCCGAAAAACCCGACCAGCCCGAACAAGACCAGGAAATGCCCCTGGTCTCGCACCTGACCGAACTGCGTACGCGCCTGTTGCGCTGCGTGGTGGCGATCTTCGTGATCTTCATCGGCCTGCTGTACTTCTCGCAGAAGATCTATGCGCTGGCCTCCGAGCCGCTGCGGCGCTTCCTGCCCGAAGGCGCGACCATGATCGCCATCGACCCGGCGTCGGCCTTCCTCGCACCGCTGAAGCTGACCATGATCGTCGCCGTACTGATCGCCATGCCGGTGATCCTAGGCCAGGTCTGGGGCTTCATCGCGCCCGGCCTGTACAAGCACGAGAAGCGCGTCGCCTTGCCGCTGCTGGCCTCCAGCATCGTGCTGTTCTACGCCGGCATGGCCTTCGCCTACTTCCTGGTGTTCCCGTTGATGTTCCACTTCTTCCTCGGCCAGGCCCCGGAAGGCGTGACGCCGATGACCGACATCAACAGCTACCTGGATTTCCTCACCCTGCTCTTCGCCTTCGGCGTGGCCTTCGAGATTCCTGTCGCCACCGTGCTGCTGGTGTGGATCGGCGTAGTCGACGTGGCCTACCTGAAGAAGATCCGCCCCTACGTGATCATCGGCTGTTTCGTCGTCGGCATGATCCTCACTCCGCCGGACCCGCTATCGCAAACCCTGCTGGCGGTGCCGATGTGGATGCTGTTCGAGGCCGGCGTGCTGTTCAGCCACCTGATCCGCAAGCGCGGACCGGAAACCGAGGAAGACGAATCCAAGGGCGACCAGCCGCCGGCCACCCGCCAGTGAATCTGCTGCTGCTCGACGATGCCGACTTCGTCGCGGCGGATCGCGTGATCCTGCGCGACCGCCGCCTGACCCACCTGCAGGAAGTCCACCGCGCCGAAAGCGGCGACCGCCTGCGCGTCGGCCGCCTCGGTGGCCTGATGGGCGAAGGTCGCCTGCTGCGCCTGGAAGCCAACGAAGCGGAGTTGCAGGTCAGCTTCGATCAGGCTCCGCCGTCCAAACTGCCGCTCACCCTGCTGCTCGCTCTGCCCCGCCCGAAGATGCTCCGCCGTGTGCTGCAGACCGTCGCCGCCATGGGCGTGCCGCGCCTGGTGCTGCTCAACAGCTACCGGGTGGAAAAGAGCTTCTGGCAGACGCCCTTCCTCGAACCCGCAGCAGTGCGGGAGCAACTGATCCTCGGCCTCGAACAGGCACGCGACACCGTGCTGCCCGAAGTGATCATCGAGAAGCGCTTCAAGCCCTTCGTCGAGGATCGCCTGCCCGCCCTCGCTGCCGGCAGCCTCGGCCTGATCGGCCACCCGGGCCCGTGGCCGGAATGCCCGCGGGCGCTGAGCGAACCGGTGACCCTGGCCATCGGCCCGGAAGGCGGCTGGATTCCCTATGAGGTGGAGAAGCTGCGCGAGGCCGGTCTGAACCCCGTGCAACTGGGCGAGCGCATCCTGCGCGTCGAGACTGCCGTGACCGCACTTCTGGCACGCCTGTTCTAACTTGAAATGGCTACAGGCCAGTAACCACGCGGCCTCCAGCGTGAACCACCAGTCAGAAAAGTAACTCGAAACACTTCAGTTCCAGGCAATCGAGCCGATATCTGGGCTACCGGTCGTCCCCCACTCTGCGCATTTCCCGCTCAGCCATGCGTACCGGCCTCGTACAACCCCTGGAGCGCCGCCTTCATGTTTCGCTGGTTCAACAACCTCAGTGTCAAACTCAAACTGGCATCGGGCTTCGGCCTGGTGCTGCTGCTCACCCTGCTGATCGCCCTCACTGGCTGGATCAACTTGAGCAATGTGATCAACCGCGGCGACAAACTCGGCGAGATTTCCGAGCTGGTGGCCATCGCCAAGGACCTGCGCATCGCCCGTCTGAAATTCCAGTCCACTCGTGCCCCGGAAGACGCCAAGGCGGTGCTCGATACGCTGGACAAGCTGGACCAGCGCCATCGTTCGCTGAGCGATAAGTTCACCGAGGCCGAGGACCGTCGCGTCATCGACCAGCAGCATGAACTGAGCATGGAGTACCGCAAGCTCTACGCCCAGCTGCTGAAGTCCTTCGAGGAGCGCGACGCCGCCAAGCAGGTGCTGGTCAGATCCGCTGGTGCCGTCAGCGAAGGCCTGCAGAAGGCCGAGCAGAAGCTGGTCACTGGCGGCAGCGCCGAGAGCCTGCAGCACCTGCAAGACCTCGCCGGCATTGGCCGCGCCGTCATGCAGGCGCGCCTGCAGGTCATGGCCTACACCAGTACCGACGCGCAGAACCTGGAGCAGCCCGCCTTCTCCGGGCTGCAGAAGCTGATCGACGGCGTGAAGAGCGACATGAGCACTTCGCCGGCCGAGCTGAACGACGAGTTCCGCGCCACCCTCGATGCGCTGGAGACTTACCGCAACGCGCTGACCAACTACCGCAACGAAGTCAACGACAGCCAGGCTGCCCGTGACCGCATGCGCGACAGTGGCCAGCAGATCGAGAAGCTGAGCAACGAGCTGACCACCACCCAGACCGCCAAACGCGACGCTGGCGTTGCCACTGCCAAGACTCTGCTGGGTCTGGCCACGCTGGTCGCCCTGGTGCTGGGCAGCATCGCCGCCTGGATCATCACCGGGCAGATCGTCAATCCGCTGCGCGACGTGCTGGGCCACGCCGAGCGCATCGCCGACGGCGACCTCTCCCGCGATATCCCCACCAACCGCCACGACGAGCTGGGGCAGTTGCAGAAGAGCATGCAGCGCATGAACCTGTCCCTGCGCGAGCTGATCGGCCGCATCCACGATGGCGTGACGCAGATCGCCAGCGCCGCCGAGGAGCTGTCCGCGGTGACCGAGCAGACCAGCGCCGGGGTGAACAACCAGAAGACCGAGACCGACCAGGTCGCCACCGCCATGAACGAAATGGCCGCCACCGTGCAGGAGGTCGCGCGCAACGCCGAGGAGGCTTCCGAAGCGGCCGCCACCGCCGACCGTGAAGCCCGCGAAGGCGAAGGCGCTGTCAAGGAAGCGGTGGGCCAGATGGACCGCCTGGCCAGCGAAGTCGACCGCACCAACGATTCGGTACTCAAGGTCAAGCGCGAAAGCGAGAAGATCGGCAGCGTGCTGGATGTGATCAAGGCCGTGGCCGAGCAGACCAACCTGCTGGCGCTCAACGCCGCCATCGAAGCCGCCCGTGCTGGCGACGCCGGGCGTGGTTTCGCCGTGGTGGCCGACGAGGTGCGCGGCCTGGCGCAGCGTACCCAATCCTCCACCGAGGAGATCGAAGAGTTGATCGCCGGCCTGCAGAGCGGCACCCAACAGGCCGTGCAGATGATGGAGACCAGCCGCGACCTGACCGTCAGCACCGTCGACCTGACCCGCCGCGCCGGCGAGCGCCTGGGCGCCATCACCCGCACCGTGTCGACCATCCAGTCGATGAACCAGCAGATCGCCGCCGCTTCCGAGCAACAGAGTGCGGTGGCCGAGGAGATCAACCGCAGCGTGATGAACGTGCGCGACATCTCCGAGCAGACCGCCGCCGCCAGCGAGGAAACCGCCGCCTCCAGCGTCGAGCTGGCGCGGCTGGGCAACGAGCTGCAAGTGCTGGTCAGCCGCTTCCGCGTCTGATCCTTCCGTGATGAAAAGGCCCGCGCAATGCGGGCCTTTTTGTTTCTCCAGACCGGACATCGGCACTGGTACTTCCCCCTCACCCCAGCCCTCTCCCAGAGGGAGAGGGAGCCATCCGTGCCGGCTGATGCAACGGTTTCACCCTTCACCGTACGGTCCCCTCTCCCTTTGGGAGAGGGTTAGGGTGAGGGCATTCCCATGCACGGATTCCAACTATAGGAGCGAGCTTGCTCGCGAATAAACCCCGCTGCGGGATCAGTTCGCGAGCAAGCTCGCCCCTACAAGAGCTCTCGCGCCACGCGAGAAACCCCGCGGCGAATTCGCGCCTTCAGTTTCTGCAGCTCCCGCCGATAGCCTCTGACGCACGAAGATGCGTCCCGACAATTCCACCTCGCCTCCGATCTTTTGTTGTTGCCTGCCACGGGCCGTCGATCCCGTGGCGACGCCTGCCTGGAGTGTTCGACATGTACGATTGGCTAGTGGTACAGCTGGGACGCCTGAACGTCAGCCTGAAGCTGGTGGTGGGCTTCGGCATTCTCCTCTTCCTCACCCTGCTGGTGCTGCTCAGCGGCCTGCACAGCCTGGACAACCAGGCCGGGCGCGGCGAGCAGATGGCGACCATTACCGAACTCAACGACCTCAGCCAGCAGGCCAACCTCGCCCGCCTGCAGTTCGAACTGGGCGGCGATCGCAGCCAGGCCGAGCGCGTCGAGCAGCACAGCACGAAGATGCTGGAGCTGATCGAGCGGCGCCTGAAAGGCAGCGATATCGATGCCAGACAATTGAGCGCCGCACGCCAGGCGGTGAGCGAATACCGCGAGGCTTTCAGCGCCCTGTCCCGCGCCGTGGACCAGCGCACCCAGGCCCGCAGCACCCTGGTGGGCAGCGCGCAGGGGGCCCTGCAGGCCTTCGAGGCACTGGACAAGCAGCTCTTCGACCTGCTCGCCGAGCAACCCGGCGATAGCCAGTTGCTGCACAGCGCCCAGGCCGTCGGCCAACTGCACCAGCAACTGCTGGTGGTGCGCTACCAGGTGCGCGGCTACGTCTTCGAGCAGTCTGCCAATGCCGAACAGGCCGCCTTCGCCGCCTTCGCCGCCTTCGACAAGCTGCGCGACAGCGGCTCCGCGCTGCAGAACCAGTTACCAGCCATCGCCGCCGAAGGTCTGAGTACGGCCCTGAAAGACCTGCAGAACTACCGCAGCGGCATCGAACAGTTCCGCGACGGCGTCAACGCCACGCTGCAGGCACGCAAGGGCCTGAACGGCGCCAGCGAAGCGCTGCTTGCAGCCGCCACCCACCTTTACGACGACACCCTCGCGCGCAACGACGCCGAGACCGCCGCCGCCAGGACCCGGCAGATTCTCATCGCCCTCCTGGCGCTCGCCTTCGGCATGCTGTCGGGCTGGGCCATCAACCGCCAGATCGTCCGCCCGCTGCATGAGGCGCTGGAGCTGGCCGGGCGCATTGCCCAGGGCGACCTGTCCCAGGGCCTTTCCCGTGACCTCAACCTGCAGCGCAGCGACGAGCTGGGCCAATTGCAGCGCGTGATGATGCGCATGCGCGAAAGCCTGTCGCAGCTGCTCGGCCACATCGGCGGCAGCGTCAGCCAACTGGCCACCGCCGCTGACGAACTCTCCGCCGTCACCGAGCAGACCCGCGCCGGGGTGAACAGCCAGCGCGTGGAAACCGAGCAGGTCGCCAGCGCCATCCATGAAATGGCCGCTACCGTGCAGGAAGTCGCGCGCAACGCCGAGCAGGCCTCCGCCGCCGCACAACAGGCCGACCAGCAGGCGCGCCAGGGCGACCAGGTGGTACGGGATGCGGTGAACCAGATCGACCGCCTGGCCATCGAAGTGGATCGCTCCGCCGAGGCCATGGAGCTGCTGCGCAAGGAAAGTGAAAAGATCGGCAGCGTGCTGGATGTGATCAAGTCGGTCGCCGAGCAGACCAACCTGCTGGCGCTCAACGCCGCCATCGAGGCCGCCCGTGCCGGCGAGGCCGGGCGCGGGTTTGCCGTGGTCGCCGACGAGGTACGCGGCCTGGCCCAGCGTACCCAGTCCTCCACCGCCGAGATCGAGGGCCTGATCGCCGGCCTGCAACGCGGCGCCCAGGAAGCGGTGACGCGCATGGACGACAGCCGCCGCCTGACCGGCAGTTCGGTGGAGCTGACCCGCCGCGCCGGCGAGGCGTTGGGGGTGATCGCCCGCACCGTGGCCGACATCCAGGGCATGAACCTGCAGATCGCCTCCGCCGCCGAGGAGCAGAGCAGCGTCGCCGAGGAGATCAACCGCAGCGTGGTGCAGGTGCGCGAGATCGCCGACCAGTCGGCTGCCGCCAGCGAACAGACTGCCAGTTCCAGCACCGAATTGGCGCGCCTGGGCAACGAGCTGCAGCTGCAGGTAGGGCGCTTCCGCCTGTGAGGCCTCGACTGGCCGGTGCGTCCGCACCGGCCAGCGGGACAATTGTCATGCGCATGGCGTAGGATCGGTCACTCGCCATATAGGGAGAGTGACCATGCGCCCGCTGACCATCGACCTCGACGAACTCGCCTTCGCGCTCGACACCCAGGGTATCGATCACTACCTCGATCTGTTCAGCGGCCAGGTGCTGCTGATTCCCGAAGAAGACCCCGATCCCGAACTGGCCGAATTGCTGCACCGCGAGCCGGAACGCCTGCTGCCCATCGAACCGCTGAGCAGCGGCCAGTCGCTGGAGCTGATGCGCGAGTTCCTCCGCGAAGTGCCACAGCCGCACGCCTATTCCGCCCTGGCCAACGCCATCGAGGGGCGCAAGCCGTTCAAGGCTTTCCGCCATGTGCTGATGGGTTATCCCGAGCTGCTGCAGGCCTGGTATGTCTACCAGGGTGAGCGACTGCGCGAGTGCGCGCTGGATTGGCTGGCAGACAACCAGATCCAGCCGGCCGCTCAAGGCGCGATGCTGTAGCCCGCGGGTTCGCGAGCAAGCTCGCTCCCATGGCAAGCAACCTTTGGCCGGTTGACTAGGAGCGGGCTTCGTCCGTGATCGGCCACACCCACGCAGCGGACCATGCCCCGCCGCCCAAACAGAAACGCCGCCCCAAGGGGCGGCGTTTCTGTTCTCGATCAGAACAACCGGCCTTCGGGGGCCTCGCTGGAGATCGGCTTGGCCTGAGCTGCCGTGGCCTGCCAGCCGCCGCCGAGGGCCTTGTACAGGTTGACCTCGCTGGTCAGCTGGTTGAGGCGGTCGGAGATCAGCTGTTGCTGGGCACTGAACAGCGAGCGTTGCGCATCGAGCAGGGTGAGGTAGTTGTCCACACCGGTGCGGTAGCGCTTGTCGGCCAGGCGGTAGTACTCGCTGCTGGCGTCCACCAGCGCGCGCTGCGCCTGCAGTTGCTCGTTGAAGGTGCCACGGGCGGCAAGACCATCCGCCACCTCGGAGAACGCAGTCTGAATGGCTTTCTCGTACTGCGCGACGTTGATGTCCTTCTGCACCTTGGCCAGGTCCAGGCTCGCGCGCAGGCTGCCGGCGTTGAAGATCGGCAGGCTGATCGACGGCTTGAACAGCCAGGTGCCGGAACCGCCGTCGAAAAGGCCACCGAGGTCCGGGCTGATGGTGCCGGCGTTGGCGGTCAGGCTGACGTTCGGGAAGAACGCCGCGCGCGCCGCGCCGATGTTGGCGTTGGCCGCCTTGAGCTGGTGCTCCGCCTGGAGGATGTCCGGGCGGCGCTGCAGCAGGTCGGAGGGCAGGCCCGCCGGCACGGTGGCCAGCAGTTCGTCACCCAGGCCACGGCCTTGCGGCAGGTCCGCCGGCAGGCCGGAACCGAGCAGCAGCACCAGGGCATTCTGGTCCTGCGCCACCAGGCGGGTGTATTGCGCCAGAGTCGCCCGTGCGCTTTCCACCGAGGTCTGCGCCTGGCGCAGGTCCAGCGCCGAGGCGACACCGACGTCGTAGCTGCGCTTGGTCAGGTCGTAGCTCTTCTGGTAAGTGCCGAGGGTGTCGCGGGTCAGCTGCAACTGGGCCTGGTCGGCGCGCAGCGTCAGGTAGGCGTTGGCGACGTTGGCCACCAGGCTGGTCTGGGTGCTGCGACGCGCCTCTTCGGTGGCGAAGTACTGCTCCAGCGCCTGATCACGCAGGGCGCGCAGGCGGCCGAACAGGTCGATTTCCCACGACGTGATGCCCAGGGTCGCACCGTACTGGCTGCTGATCATCGAACTGCCGGTCTGCGACAGGTCCGCCGGCAGGCGCTGGCGCGAGCCGTCGAAGCTGGCATCCACCGCCGGGAACAGGTCGGCCCGCTGGATGCGGTACTGCGCCCGGTAAGCTTCGATGTTCAGCGCGGCAACGCGCAGGTCGCGGTTGTTTTCCAGCGACACTTCGACCAGTCGCTGCAGTTGCGGGTCCTTGAAGAACTCGCGCCAGCCGATGTCGGCGCCGGCGTTGGCCGGTTGCGCCGCATCGTAGGCATCGCCCTGCGGGTAAGCCGCGGCCACGGGCGCCTCGGGGCGCTCGTAATCGGGGATCAGCGAGCAGCCGGACAACACACCGGCCGCTATCGCCAAATGCAAAGAGGGCAACAGTAAGGACTTTCTCATATCAATGCCCCTTCTCAATGGCTTCCTGTTCCTTGGACAGCTTGTCCTTGAACAGGGTACTGACCACCACATAGAACAGCGGTACCCAGAAGATCGCGAGGATGGTCGCGGTGATCATGCCGCCGATCACGCCGGTACCGATCGCGTGCTGGCTGCCGGAGCCTGCACCGGTGGAAATCGCCAGCGGCAACACGCCGAGGACGAACGCCAGGGAGGTCATGACGATCGGGCGCAGACGCATCCGGCACGCCTCGATGGCAGCCGCGACAATGGGCTTGCCCTCGCGCTCGTGCAGCTCCTTGGCGAATTCCACGATGAGGATCGCGTTCTTTGCCGACAGGCCGATGGTCGTCAACAGGCCCACCTGGAAGAACACGTCGTTGGACAGGCCGCGCATGGACGTCGCCAGCAGCGCACCGATGACGCCCAGCGGCACCACCAGCATCACCGAGAACGGGATCGACCAGCTTTCATACAGTGCCGCCAGGCAGAGGAACACCACGATCAGCGACAGGGCATAGAGCGCCGGAGCCTGCGAGCCGGACAGGCGTTCCTCGTAGGACAGACCGGTCCAGGAGTAGCCGACGCCCTTGGGCAACTGCTTGACCATCTCCTCGACCGCGGCCATCGCCTCACCAGTGGAGCGGCCCGGGGCCGGCTCACCGAGGACTTCCATGGCCGGGACGCCGTTGTAGCGCGCCAGTTTCGGCGAGCCATAGCTCCATTCGCCGGTGGCGAAGGCGCTGAACGGCACCATCTCCCCGGAGCTGTTGCGCACGTACCACTTGTCCAGGTCTTCCGGGCTCATCCGCGAATTCGGGCGGCCTTGCAGGTAGACCTTCTTCACCCGACCGCGGTCGATGAAGTCGTTGACGTAGTTCGAGCCCCAGGCAATCGACACGGTGGTGTTGATGTCCGCCAACGAGACGCCCAGCGCACTGGCCTTCTCGTCGTCGATCAGCAGCTTGTACTGCGGCTCGTCGTTCAGGCCGTTGGGGCGCACGCGCTGCAGAGCAGGGTTCTGCGAGGCCATGCCGAGGAACTGGTTGCGCGCCTGCATCAGCACTTCATGGCCGACGCCAGCCTGGTCCTGGAGGAAGATGTCGAAGCCCACGGCGTTACCCAGTTCGAGTACCGCCGGCGGGGCGAAGGCGAACACCATCGCATCCTTGAAGCTGAAGAAGTGCATCTGCGCACGCTGGGCCAGCGCGAACACGCTGTTCTCCGCGCCCGGACGCTCTTCCCAGGGCTTGAGCATGATGAACGCCATGCCCGAGCTCTGGCCACGGCCGGCGAAGTTGAAGCCGGTCACGGTGAACACCGAGGCCACCGAGCTGCTTTCCTTCTCCAGCAGGTACTCGCGCATCGAGTCCACCACCACCTGGGTGCGCTCGGCGGACGAACCGGCCGGGGTCTGCACCTGGGCGAACAGCACGCCCTGGTCCTCGTCGGGGAGGAACGCCGTGGGAATGCGGGTGAACAGGTAGACCATGCCGCCGAGGATCAGCACGTACATCAGCAGGTACGGCATGCGGTGATTGAGGATCGAGGTGACGCCGCGCTCGTAGCCATGGGTGGTGGCGAGGAACTTGCGGTTGAACCAGCCGAAGAAGCCGCGCTTGTGCTCGCCATGGTCGCCCTTCTCGATGGGCTTGAGCATGGTGGCGCAGAGCGCCGGGGTGAGGATCAGCGCCACGATCACCGACAGGGCCATGGCCGAGACGATGGTGATGGAGAACTGCCGGTAGATCACCCCGGTGGAGCCGCCGAAGAAGGCCATCGGCAGGAATACCGCCGACAGCACCATGGCGATACCGACCAGCGCGCCCTGGATCTGGCCCATGGACTTGCGCGCCGCCTCGCGGGGCGACAGACCTTCCTCGGCCATCACCCGCTCGACGTTTTCCACCACCACGATGGCGTCGTCCACCAACAGGCCGATCGCCAGCACCATGCCGAACATGGTCAGGGTGTTGATCGAGAAGCCGAAGGCGGCAAGTACGCCGAAGGTGCCCAGCAGGACCACCGGCACGGCGATCGTCGGGATCAGCGTGGCGCGGAAGTTCTGCAGGAACAGGTACATCACCAGGAACACCAGCAGGATCGCTTCGCCCAGGGTCTTCACCACCTCATGGATGGAGGCGGAGACCACCGGGGTGGTGTCGTAGGGGTAGACGATCTTCATGCCCTGCGGGAAGAACGGCTCCAGCGTGGCCAGGGTGGCGCGGATCGACTTGGCGGTGTCCAGCGCGTTGGCGCCGGTGGCCAGCTTGATCGCGATACCGGAGGCCGGCTTGCCGTTGAACTGGGCGTTGATGCTGTAGTCCTGGCCGCCCAGGGCCACGTCGGCAACGTCCTTCAGGCGAACCTGGGAACCGTCGGCGTTGACCTTGAGGAGGATTTCCTTGAACTGCTCGGCGCTCTGCAGGCGGGTCTTGCCGATGATCGTGGCGTTGAGCTGCTGGCCCTTGACCGCAGGCAGGCCGCCCAGCTGGCCGGAGGAAATCTGCACGTTCTGCGCCTGGATCGCCGTCTTCACGTCGCCCGGAGTCATCTGGAAGCTGTTGAGCTTCGCCGGGTCCAGCCAGATACGCATGGCGTACTGCGAACCGAACACCTGGAAGTCGCCCACACCGGCAGTCCGCGACAGCGGGTCCTGGATGTTGGAGACGATGTAGTTCGACAGGTCTTCCTTGGTCATGCTGCCGTCTTCGGAGACGACGCCGACCACCATCAGGAAGTTCTTCACCGCCTTGGTCACGCGGATGCCCTGCTGCTGTACTTCCTGCGGCAGGAGCGGGGTGGCCAGCTGCAACTTGTTCTGCACCTGGACCTGGGCGATGTCAGGGCTGGTGCCCTGGTCGAAGGTCACGGTGATGGTCATGCTGCCGTCGGAGTTGGACTCCGAGGAGATGTAGCGCAGATGGTCGAGACCGTTCATCTGCTGCTCGATCACCTGCACCACGGTGTCCTGCACCGTCTCGGCGGAAGCGCCCGGGTAGCTCACCTGGATGGCGATGGCCGGCGGCGCGATAGCCGGGTACTGGTTCACCGGCAACTTGAGGATCGACAGACCGCCCGCCAGCATGATCACCAGGGCGATTACCCAGGCGAAAATGGGCCGGTCAATGAAAAACTTCGACATGACGAATCCCCTTGATTAACCCTGCTTGGCCGGTTCAGCGGCGGCGGGCTTGTCGGCGGCACCAGCGGTGGGCGCCACGTTCTTCGCGGGTACGGCCTTGGCCTGGGCGCCCGGCTGGACGTACTGCAGGCCTTCGGTGATCAGGCGGTCGCCGGGCTTGAGGCCATCGCTGACCAGCCAGTAGGCGCCAACGGTGCGCTCGGCCTTGATGGTGCGCAGCTCGACCTTGTCTTCGCCATTGAGCACCAGGGCAGTCGCCATGCCACGGAAGTCACGGGTGACGCCCTGCTGCGGCGCGAGGATGGCCTGCTTCTTGATGCCCTCCTCCAGCTGCGCATGGACGAACATGCCCGGCAGCAGTTCCTTCTTCGGGTTGGGGAAGATGGCGCGCACGGTCACCGAGCCGGTGCCCTGGTCGACCGAAACCTCGGAGAACTCCAGCTTGCCCTCGATGGGGTATTCGGAGCCGTCTTCCAGGTACAGCTTGACCTTGGCGGCATTGTCGCCGGCCTTCTCCAGTTGCCCGGCGGCCATCTCGCGGCGCAGGCGGATCAGCGCGGTGGAAGACTGCGTGACGTCGACGTAGATCGGGTCCAGTTGCTGCACGGTAGCCAGCGCGGTGGCCTGACCGTTCTGCACCAGGGCGCCCTCGGTCACGCTGGAGCGGCCGATGCGGCCGGAAATCGGCGAATACACCTTGGTGTAGCGCACGTTGATCTTGGCGGTGTCGACGGCGGCCTTGGCCTGCAGATAGGCGGCCTGGGCGTCGGCGTATTGCTGCTTGCTCACCGCCTCGTCTTTCACCAGTTCCTTGTAGCGCTCGGCCTGCTGCTGGGTGGACACCAGGTTGGCCTGGGCGCTCTGCAGGGTCGCGTCATAGGTGGCCGGGTCGATCTGGTACAGCTGCTGGCCCTCCTTGACGTCGCTGCCTTCCTTGAACAGGCGCTTGAGGATGATGCCGTTCACCTGCGGGCGAACTTCGGCGATGCGATACGCAGTGGTGCGACCCGGCAGTTCGGTGCTCAGGGTCACTTCCTGCGGCTGCAGGGTTACCACACCGACTTCGGGGATCTGCTTCTCCTGCGGGGCCTGGGCTTTGTCGCAGCCGGCAAGAGTGGCCATGGCGACGAGCAGGGCCGGGACCAGGGCGCGCATGGCTGGCTTTCGTTGCATATCGTTGTCCTCGTGAGCAAAGCATCCGGTTTGGCTGTGGGCTTGCCGGTCCGGAAAAGCTGGCAAAAATACTTACATTCAGCTGTGTTTGTAAACGTCCGAAAGCCCTGAGGGAAAACTACTGAAACGTTTTAGCCAAAGGCCGATATCGCAGTAGGTTTCCCGCAAGGCAGTCGCGGCGACGAACAAAGTTGATAACATCAACTAAAATACGAAAAAATGGTTGAGCTGATCAACCTGATTTACACAAGGTTTACCGTGACCGAGCCGATGACCCATACCCTGAATCCCGACCTGCCACAGACCCTGATGAAGGTGCTCGATCATTTGCGTGAGAGCCTCCAGGACGAACTGTGCGCCGAGGGCATCGACCTCACCCCGCCGGACATCCGCCTGCTCGAGCTGATCGGCGCCGATGCGGGCCAGAGCCTGCAGAGCCTGGGGCGCAAGATGTGCCGCGACAAGGCGCTGGTGACCCGCAAGATCCGTGAAATGGAGACGCTCGGCCTGGTTCGCCGCGAGCGCAACCCGGACGATCAGCGCAGCTTCCAGCTGTTCCTCACCGAGGCCGGGAGCCGCATCGACGAGCGCACCCAGGCCATCCTCGCACGAACCCATGACAGTCTGTTCGCGCCGCTGGACGACGAAGAACAGCGCACCCTCACCCAGCTGCTGCGGCAATGCCTGCAAGGCCGGGGAGACTAGGGCCACAAACGAAAACGCCGGCATTCGCCGGCGTTTTCGCAGTCCTGCGTCTTACTGACGCACCCCTTCGACCGACAGGGTCAGCTCGACTTCCTGGGAAGCCGGGCCGAGGTCGCGCTGGATATTGAAGTCCTTCAGCTTGAGGGTGGTGGTGCCGAGGAAGCCGGCGCGGTAGCCGCCCCACGGATCATCGCCCTGGCCGATCAGTTCAGCCTTGATGGTGACCGGCTTGGTCACGCCATTGAGGGTCAAGTTGCCGGTGATCTCGGCATTCTTGCCATCAGCCTTCACGGCGGTGGATTCGAAGGTTGCAGTCGGGTTCTTCGAGACGTTGAGGAAGTCCGGGCTGCGCAGGTGCTTGTCACGCTCGGCGTGGTTGGAGTTCACGCTGTTGGTGTTGATGGTCACCTTGACCTTGTCGGCGGACGGGTTCTTCTCGTCGAAGGTGAAGGCACCGTCGAAATCGTCGAAGCGGCCGTACAGCCAGCTGTAACCCAGGTGCTTGATGCGGAATTCGATGAAGGCATGCTGGCCTTCCTTGTCGATCTTGTAGTCCGCGGCCATGGCCTGGCCAGCGGAGAACAGTGCGGTACCCAGCGCCAGCGCGGCGAACGTCTTCTTCAGCATTGAAGCAATCTCCCTTTGAGGTGAGGTGTTATTTCGCGGCACGACCGAGCATGCGCACCAGCGTGGCATCGCGGTCGAGGAAATGGTGTTTGAACGCCGCCAGGGCGTGCAGCACGGCCAGGACGACCAGGGCCCAGGCCAGGTACAGGTGGATCGCACCGGCGATGTCGGCCTGGTCGGTGATGCCGCTCAGGGTGGCGGGCACGTCGAACCAGCCGAACACGCTGATGGGTTTGCCTTCGGCGGTGGAGATCAGGTAGCCGGCGATGATCACGGCGAACAGCAGCGCGTAGAGCGCCAGGTGGCCGAGCTTGGTGGCCAGGCGGGTGAGATTGCCGTGGTTGGCCGGGGTCGGCGGCGACGGGCTGATGAAGCGCCAGAGCACGCGCACGATCAGTGCGATGGCCAGCAGGATGCCGATGCTTTTGTGGATTTCCGGGGCGCGGTGGTACCAGGTGTCGTAGTAGTCCAGCTCACGCATCCACAGGCCCAGGCCGAACAGGCCGAAGACCACCAGCGCGCTGCCCCAGTGCAGGAACAGGCTGACCAGTCCGTAGCGTGCGGGGGAATTACGCCATTGCATCGATACACATCCTTGAAAACGGGAATTCAAGACTAGCGGCTAATCCATCGAAGAAAAGCAGAAAAATCTGCTTTGAAACATCGACTGACAAGATAGGTCATCTCCTGAAACGGCCGTGCCAGAGCCAGAAACGACAATGCCGGCTTTCGCCGGCATTGTGGATGGAGCGCGCTGGATCAGAACGGCAGCCAGGACATGATGCCCTTCTTCTCGCCCTTCTCGGCCGGTTTGTCGCTGGCCGCCGGCTTGTTGTCGGCAACCAGCGCCGCACCTTCGAGCACCGGAGTCTTGCCGGCGTACAGGTCGCGGACCTGGCTGGCGGCGCGCTTGCCGCTGCGCAGGGCGCCTTCGATGGTGCCCGGATAGAGCGCGTCGGTGTGCTCGCCGGCGAAGGCGACGCGGGAAACCGGGGTTTCCCAGACGCGCCAGAAGCGGCTGATCTGGCCCGGACCATAGGCCAGGTAGGAGCCGCCGGTTCCGACGTCGGTGCTGTAGCGGCGCATTTCATAGCCGTCGTACGCGCCGCGCATCTTCGGGTAGTACTTGTTCATGCGGATCAGCACCTGCTCCGACAGCTGGCGGTCACCGAAGGCCTGCATCACGCGGGCATTGTCGCCGGACAGGTTGATCAGCACGTTGGCGCCGCCCTTGGTCGCGGGCTCGACCCAGATCATGCCCAGGCCCTGGTCGCTGTAGATCTCGCCGGACAGGCGCGACTTGTCGTCCCACACCGGGCGCTTGAACTTCATCAGGATCTGGTCGCGCCAGCCGTAGTTGGTGCCCTTGAGCGCCGCCAGCTGCTTCTCGTTCAGGCCCGGGGTCAGGGTGATATTGCCCAGGGCGCGCAGCGGTACGGCCAGTACCAGGTAGTCGGCGCTGTAGCCGGTGGGGCCGACCTTGACGGTCACGCCGTCCTTGTCCTGGCTGATCGCGGTGACCTTGGCGTTGGTCTTGATGGTCTTGATCTGCTTGACGAAGGCCTGGGCCAGCACCTGGCTGCCGCCGGGCAGGCGTGCCGCGCGCAGATCACGGTCGTCGACGCCGCGGTACACACGGCCCTGCTGGGCGAGGTAGAGCAGCGACAGGCGCGACGGTTCGTCGTAATGCGAACGGATGCGCTGGTTGACCAGCAGGCGCGCGGTCGGCGACAGGTTCAGCTTGTCCAGCCAGCGTGCGGCGGTGAGCTGGTCGAGGGCGAACAGGGTCTTGTTCGCCAGCGGGTTGAGCGGGTCGTCGATCGAGGCGGACAGATCGTTCAGCGACTTCTCGAAGCGCTCGAGGTCCGCGGCGACGGCCGGCATCTTGGTCTTCAGGTCGGCGCTGCTGTAGTAGAGGCCGTCGATCAGGTAGCTCGGGGTACGGACGAATTCCGGCGCCGGCACCGAGTTCACTTTCAGGGTGTCCAGGTAGCCGTTGAGGGTCGGCTGGGCCTTCTTGTTGCCGATCCACTCGCTGGTGGCCAGGCCCGAGCGGCCACCCACCTGCGGCTTGGCTTCCAGCAGGGTCACCTGCCAGCCCGCCTGCTGCAGCTCGTAGGCCGCGGAGAGGCCGGCGAGTCCGCCGCCGACCACGATGGCGGTCGGTTGTTTGTCCTTGCCCAGCGCCACTACGCTGAACACGCCCAGAGCGAGCAGCGCGGCAGCGCGCAGCCATCCCATTTTCATCGCCAGACTTCCCCGAATTGGTGCAAAGGCGCGAAGCATACGTCAGCGCCCGAAAGCCGAATAGCTGTCTTGGTCGGCTGCCTACAACATGTGTCGTAGGACGTGTCCTTGTTCATCTCAGGAGCATTGAATAGGCTTGCCGACCAGAGCGAGCCGACCGTCAGAAGAGCCATCAATTTAAGGAGCCGGCCATGGGCCTGAATGCCGAGTGGATGCAGCGCGATCTCGAGGTGCTGTGGCACCCCTGCACCCAGATGAAAGACCACGAGCGCCTGCCGGTCATCCCGATCCGCCGCGGCGAAGGCATCTGGCTGGAGGACTTCGAAGGCAAGCGCTACCTCGACGCCGTCAGCTCCTGGTGGGTCAACGTCTTCGGCCACGCCAACCCGCGCATCAACCAGCGCATCAAGGACCAGGTCGACCAACTGGAACACGTGATTCTCGCCGGTTTCAGCCACCAACCGGTGATCGAGCTGTCCGAGCGCCTGCTGCGCCTGGCGCCATCCGGACTTTCCCGCGTGTTCTACGCCGACAGCGGCTCGGCCGGCATCGAAGTGGCGCTGAAAATGAGCTACCACTACTGGCAGAACCTCGGCCAGCCGGAGAAAAAGCGCTTCATCACCCTGACCAACAGCTACCACGGCGAAACGGTGGCGGCGATGTCGGTAGGCGACGTGGCGCTGTTCACCGAGACCTACAAGTCGCTGCTGATGGACACCATCAAGGTGCCGACTCCCGACTGCTACCTGCGCCCCGAGGGCGTGAGCTGGGAAGAGCACTCGCGGACGATGTTTGCCGCGATGGAGCAGGCGCTGGAGCAACACCACAAGGAAGTCGCGGCGGTGATCGTCGAGCCGCTGGTGCAGGGCGCCGGCGGCATGCGCATGTACCATCCGGTCTACCTCAAGCTGCTGCGCGAGGCCTGCGACCGCTACGGCGTGCACCTGATCCACGATGAAATCGCCGTCGGCTTCGGCCGCACCGGCACCATGTTCGCCTGCGAACAGGCTGGTATCACCCCGGACTTCCTCGTCCTCTCCAAGGCGCTGACCGGCGGTTATCTGGCAATGAGCGCGGTGCTGACCACCGACAAGGTCTATCAGGCGTTCTACGACGACTACACCACCCTGCGCGCCTTCCTCCATTCGCATACCTACACCGGCAACCCGCTGGCCTGCGCCGCCGCCCTGGCGACCCTGGACATCTTCGAGCAGGACAACGTCATCGAAGCCAACAAGGCCCTGGCGGCGAAGATGGTCAGCGCCACCGCGCACCTGGCCGACCACCCGCACGTCGCGGAAATCCGCCAGACCGGCATGATCCTCGCCATCGAGATGGTTCAGGACAAGGCGACGAAAACCGCCTACCCCTGGCAGGAGCGGCGCGGCTTGAAAGTCTTCCAGCACGGCCTGGAACGCGGCGCGCTGCTGCGCCCGCTGGGCAGCGTGGTGTACTTCCTGCCGCCGTACATCATCACCCCCGAGCAGATCGACTTCCTCGCCGAGGTCGCCAGCGAAGGCATCGACATCGCCACCCGCGACAGCGTCAGCGTGGCGGTCAGCGAACGATTCCCCGAGCATCGCGATCCGGGCTGAAAGCGGCGGCAGACTTCAGGCGACAGACTGCAGGCGATACACTAGTCCGCCTTTAGCCTGCCGCCTGTAGCCCTGAAAAATGCGCCTCTCCCGCTTCTTCATCGACGCCCCACTCTCCCTCGGCCAGCACGAGCTGCCCGAAGCCCAGGCCCATTACATCGGTCGCGTGCTGCGCCACAGTGTCGGCGATGCCGTGCAGCTGTTCGACGGCTCCGGCCAGGAATACCTGGGCGAGTTGATCGAAGTGGGCAAGAAGAACGTCCGCGTGGAGCTGCGCGAAGCCTTCGCCGGCCAGGCCGAGTCGCCGCTACGTGTGCACCTCGGCCAGGGCCTGTCCCGTGGCGAGCGCATGGACTGGGCGATCCAGAAGGCCACCGAACTGGGCGCCAGTGAGATCACCCCGATCGTCAGCGAGCGCTGCGAAGTGCGCCTGAAGGACGAACGCGCTGACAAGCGCATGGCCCACTGGCGCCAGGTGGCGATCAGCGCCAGCGAGCAGTGCGGCCGCTCGGTGCTGCCGGTGCTCAATGCACCGGTCACCCTCGCCGAATGGCTGGAGAGCTGCGAAGCGCAGCTCAAGCTGGTGCTGCACCCGGTGGCCGAACCGCTGACCAGCCATGACCGGCCGTCGAGCCTGGCCTTCCTGATCGGCCCAGAAGGTGGGTTGAGCGATGCGGAGGTGGAACAGGCGAAATCAGCTGGATTCCATGCCGCGCGACTGGGGCCGCGCGTGCTGCGGACCGAGACGGCGCCCGTGGTGGCGCTGAGCGTGGCGCAGCAGCTGTGGGGCGACTTCTAGGTCGAGGCTTCGCGCCGGCCCGCTCTCGAAGAGAGAGGGTAAGCCGGCAACTCCGATGCCATGCGGGTTCGCGAGCAAGCTCGCTGCTACAGGTGCCGGTAAGCAGGGTGTGCTCTTCGCAGGAGCGAGCTTGCTCGCGAAGAGCCCCGGGGCGCCCGGCGACTCAGATTCCCCGCAACGCCAATCCCGCCAGCACCAGCAACACCACACCACAAAGCGCATGGCTCACCCGGTGCCAGCGCGGCGAGGCGTTGCGCCGCAACCAGTCGACCAGGCCGGCGCAGAGGAAGCAGCAGAGCACCGAGGCAGTCATGAAGCCGGCGAAGAACACCAGCGAATCCGCCAGAGACGGCACGCCATCGACCAATCCGGCCATGGCGCCGCCGAGGGCGCCCCAGTAGACGATGTTCTTCGGGTTGGACAGCGACAGCATGGCCCCGGACGCGAAAGCCCCGGCGTTGTGCTCGCCGGTATCGCCCTCTTCCACCACGCCGACCTCGCGTGCATCGCGCAGGCTCTGCACACCCAGCCAGGCCAGGTACGCGGCGCTGGCCAGGGTCAGCGGCAGGCGCAAGGTTTCATGGCCGAACAACAGCGCCAGCCCGGTCAGGCCGATCAGCGCCCACACCGCATCACCGATCAGCGAGCCGAACTGCACCAGCAGTGCAGGCCGAAAGCCGCCCTTCAGGCCACGGCGCAGGGTTTCGGCGAGCACGGCGCCGGGAGACAGGCAGAAGACGATGCCGAACAGCAACGCGGCGAAGAACAGGGTCATGGATCAGCTCTCGAACAGGGTGACGTTGAGGCAAGTTTGCCTGGGCACCGGCCCTCGCACTTGAACCGGATTGCTCAGCGCAGGGCGCGCTGGAAGCTGCCCGGCGACACACCGTAGGCCGCGCGAAAATGCCGGTTCAGGTGGCTCTGGTCGGCAAAGCCCAGCTCGTGGGCCACTTCGGTGGCCGGCAGGCCAGCACGCAACAATGCCTGGGCCCGGCGAGTGCGCAGTTGCATTGCCCACTGCCGGGGGCTCAGGCCCACCTGCTTCTGGAAGCTGCGCAGCAGGTGGAAACGCGACAGGCCGAGGTAGGTCGCCATCTCGTCGAGGCTGGGTTGCCGCGCCAGGTCGGCCGCCAGCCAGCCCTGCAGGTCCGCGATCCGCCCACCGCTCTCGACAGCAGGCTGCGGCAGGCGCACGCCCATGGCACGGGCGATCTCGGCGAGCAGCAG
Source organism: Pseudomonas nitroreducens (assembly GCF_010994165.1). Lineage (NCBI taxonomy): Bacteria > Pseudomonadati > Pseudomonadota > Gammaproteobacteria > Pseudomonadales > Pseudomonadaceae > Pseudomonas > Pseudomonas nitroreducens. The sequence goes on from NZ_WMBX01000004.1 coordinate 185,641, forward strand.
CGTCAGGCGTTCCTCGCCGCGCTGGCGAACGAAGGTGTCGTCGCCCAGCGCACGCGCCACCGCATCGGCCATGGCGCCGGCAAGGGCCGGCAGGCGCCCGGTGGGGCGTTCGAACTCCAGGCGCTGCAGGCCGAGCATCGCCGCCAGCTGGTCGGGGGCCACATAGAGGCTGACGAATTGCCAGGGCTGGTCTTCGGCAACGCCGCCGCCCTGGATCTGTCCGGGGTTGTAGCAGGTCACGCAACCGGGGCCGGCGTCGAAGGTTCGGCCATCCAGCCAGACGCTTTCCTCGCCGCGCAGGTTGGCGCTGATGACGAATTCGTCGTGGCTGTGGCGCTCGAAACGGTGACCGCCAAGGGTGGCGCCGGCGACCTCGAAGCCGGGTTGATCCCCCAGCTGGGCAAGGCGCAGGCCACCGCTCATGGCCGGCTCAGATCAGGCCGGAGTCGGCCAGCTTCTGCTCCAGCGCGACCAGGTCGGGGATGCGCGCCTGGGCATCGCCCAGGTCTACGGCGTCCAGCTCCAGCGGAGCCAGCGGCACGTCGAGACGCTTGAGGTCGCTGCCGACCTTCAGCGAACGCGGGATGCCCTGCACCAGCAGCGCGAAGAACTTCACATTGGCTCGGCCGCCCAGGGCGTTGACCACGATCACCCGCGCGCCGGAACCGACTTCGGCCTGACCGTCGGAGGCCGCCTCGAAGGACAGCAGCGGCAGACGCAGGTCGCGCCAGGCCACCTGGCCCAGGTACCAGGACGGCAGGCCGTCCACCGGGTGCGGGGCGCGGTAGGTGATCAGCTCGGCCACGGCCACGTTGGGCAGCAGCAGGTTGCGGTCGGCCAGCGGCACCAGCAGGCCGGTCAGGCTGCTGGGGGCGGCATTGGCAACGCCGGCATTGGCGACGGGGAGATCACTCATCGGGCCTTATCTCACTGCGTGACTGCGCCGACGCATTGCTCGGCGAGGTGATTGACCAGCGCCGCCGCGAGTTCGCGCGGGTCGCCGGAGAGGGTGCTGTAGCCGCCTTCGCGCAGGCTGTCGGGCATGCTGGAGCAGGCGCAGCTGTCGGCGCGCTGGGTCCAGATCGGCGCGCCCTGGCGGCGCACGTAGGCCGCGGCGGCGCTGCCGTCGCTGCACATGCCGCTGAACACGATCACGCCGCAGCGCTCACCGTATTGCTGCGCGAGATTGAGCATCATCTGGTCGATGGACGGGCTGTAGGGTTCCGGCCAGCTGCGGTCCTGCACGTGCATGCGCGCCGAATCGTCGAAGCCCAGCTCGCGGGAAATCGGCACCACCACCACTTCGCCGCAGCGCACCGGATCGCCGTCGCGCACGCTGTTGACGTGCCACTGACTGTGGCGACCGACGGCTTGGGGCAGGTTCGCCTCGAACGAGGCATCGATGTGCTGGGCATACAGGAAGCCCACCGGCAGGCCGCCGGGCAGCGCGTCGAGGAAGGTCTTCACCGCCGCCGGGCCGCCCAGCGAGGCGGCGAGCAGCCAGACCTGCGCGGCGGGTTCACCGGCCTTGAGCGGTGAGGCGGCGAGGTCATCGGGCAGCGTCACGCGGGTGGGCCGCTGCGCTTCGTCGAGCAGCGCCGCGAGGCTGCGGCCCACGCCGGCGCTGGGGTCACCCACCAGCTTGCGCAACTTGGACACCAGCCGGCGTTCCCAGCGCGGGTAATGTTCGGAATGCCGCTCCGGCGCGTGGCCTTCGCCGAACAGCACGGGTACGCGCGACTGCTCCAGCAGGTTGTCCACCAGCGGCGAGTCTTCCTGCTGCGCCAGGTCCACCAGCCACAGGTCGGTCTCGCAGGCGTCCAGCTGGTCGCTCTCAAGGCGCGCCGGATCGGCGTTGAGCACCACCTGGTAACCGTGGCCGGCCAACGCCTGTGCCAGCACGTGGCGCTGCAGGGAGGTATCGGCGATCACCGCAATGCGCGGCGTGCTCTGCTCAGACATGGGCCTTCACCAGCTTGTGGATATTCTCCAGCAGCTCGGACTCCTGGTACGGCTTGCCCAGGTACTGGTTGACGCCGATGGCCAGGGCACGGTCGCGGTGCTTCTCGCCGGTACGGGAGGTAATCATGATGATCGGCAAGTCCTTCAGCTGTTCATCGTGGCGCACCAGGGTGGCCACCTCGAAGCCGTCCATGCGCGGCATCTCGATGTCCAGCAGCATGATGTCGGGCTTGTGGTCCTGCAGCTGGGCGATGGCGTCCACCCCGTCCTTGGCGGTGAGCACGTTCATGCCATTGCGTTCCAGCAGGCGGCTGGTGACCTTGCGCACGGTGACCGAGTCGTCCACCACCATGACCAGGGTCGGGCGCTGGTGCTCGATTTCCGCCACGCTCGGGCCTGCCAGCTGGCGGCGCGGCGCGTGCTGGATGAGCTGGGCGTGGAGCACGCGGATGGTCGCCAGCAGGTCGAGAATCACCACCACGCGACCGTCACCGAGGATGGTCGCACCGGAGATGCCGCTGACGCCGGCGAACTGCGCACCGAGGCTCTTCACCACGATCTCGCGCGAGCCGGCCAGGGCGTCCACCTGCACTGCCACGGCGTGGTCCGCCGAGCGCACCAGGATCACCGGCAGCGGCAGCGACTGACCGACCAGCTTGGGATGCTGGCCGTTGTTGAGCAGGTCGCCGAGGTATTTCAGTTCATAGCTCTGGCCGGCGTATTCGAAGCTCGGCGCGGCGCCGGACTCGTCGGCGGCGGCCTGTTCGTAGAGTGCCTCCAGCTCGTACGGGGAGACCCGCACGATGCCTTCGATGGTGTTCAGCGGCAGGGCGTAGAGGTCCTCGCCGGAAAGCACCATCAGCGCGCGGTTCACCGACACGGTGAACGGCAGGCGGATGTCGAACTTCGTCCCCTCGCCAACGCTGGACTGGATGCTCATGGAGCCGCCGAGTTGCTTCACCTCGGAGTTCACCACGTCCATGCCCACGCCGCGGCCGGAAATCTGCGTGACCTTCTCGGCGGTGCTGAAGCCGGCCTCGAGGATGAACTGCAGCACCTCGTGGTCGTTCAGCTCGCTGTCATCGGTCATCAGGCCGCGCTCGATGGCCTTGCGGCGCACCGCTTCCAGGCGGATGCCGGCGCCATCGTCGGCGAGGGTCAGGAGGATGTCGCCACCCTCGCGGCCCAGGGTCAGGCGGATGGTGCCCTGCTCCGGCTTGCCGGCGATGCGGCGCGCCTCGCCGGACTCGATGCCGTGGTCGACCGCGTTGCGCAGCATGTGCTCCAGCGGTGCGACGATGCGTTCGAGCACGCTGCGGTCCATCTCGCCTTCGGCGTTGCTGACCACGAACTCGACCTGCTTGCCCAGCTCGCTCGCCACCTGGCGGACGATCCGCCGCAGGCGCGGCACCAGGCGGTCGAACGGCACCATGCGGGTGCGCATCAGGCCTTCCTGCAACTCCGTGTTGACCCGCGCCTGTTGCAGCAGCAGGGTCTCGGCGTCGCGGTTCTTCGCGGCCAGGGTTTCCTTGAGGTCGAACAGGTCGGAAGCGGACTCGAACAACGCGCGGGAGAGCTGCTGCAGCTGCGAGTAGCGGTCCATTTCCAGCGGGTCGAAATCTTCGTAGCCGGCGCGCTCGGCGTCGGCCTGGTGGCGCGAGAGGATCTGCGCCTGGGTTTCGGTATCCAGACGCCGCAACTGGTCGCGGACCCGCTCGATGGTCGCGTCCATCTCGCCCAGGGTCGAACCGACGTCGCTCACCTGCTGCTCGACGCGGCCGCGGAAGATGGAGGTCTCACCGGCGAGGTTGACCAGCCCTTCGAGCAGTTGCGCGGGTACCTTCACCAGTTCCTGCGGCGCACGGCGCGCAGCGGCTTCCTGGGCGGCTTCCTGGGCACGGCGAACGAAGGGCAGCACCACCGGCGCATCGAGGCGCTGCGGTACGGCAGCGGCCATGATGGCTTCCGGCAGCACCGGCAGATTCACCGGAGCCGGCTGTTCGGCGACCGGTTCTTCATCGATGGCTTCCTCGAACTGGCTTTCGGCGCTCGAGACTTCACCCAGGTGCAGGCGCAACTGGTCGACCTCGGCCTGCAGGCCTTCGAAGCCGGACTGCACGTCCAGCAACAGGCTTTCCGGCCAGGGCGCGCCCTGCTGCTGGGCTTCGCCCAGGTGCTGTTCGAGGTCGTGGGCCAGGTCGCCGAGGCTGGTCTGGCCGGCCAGGCGCGCACCACCCTTGAGGGTATGCAGAATGCGCAGCAGCTCATCCAGCGCGCCGTTCTCGCGCTCGGCGTCCCAGCGCCCCAGTGCCTGCTCCATGCCTTCGAGCAGGTCGTCGGCCTCTTCCAGGAAGATATCCAGGATGTCGGCTTCCGGGCCTTCGGGCGCGGCGGGCTGGGAGCTGATCGCGTGCAGGCTGACGCTGCTGGGGATGCTCAGCTGCTCTTCGGGGTTGGCACGAAATCGGTGGATCGCGTCAATCAGCGATTCACCTCCCGGCACCCGGCGGTGCTGTTGGACGGCCTCGAGCATTTCGGAGAGACGGTCGTGGCAACGCTGCAGCAATTCGAAGAGCGTCGGGCTGGCGCGCAGGCGCCCGCCGCAGAGGCCCTCGTAGAGGAATTCCAGTTCGTGGGCGAGGTCGCCGATGGGGCGAATCTCGGCCATCCGCGCGCCGCCCTTGAGGGTGTGCAGGTCGCGTTGCAGCGCTTCCAGCTCGACGCTGTTGTCGGGGTTGGCCATCCAGCGCGTCAGTGCGCCGGAGGAGCTTTCGAGGATGTCGAAGCCTTCCTCGAGGAAGATTTCCACCAGTTCCTGGTCGCGGTCCGGGTCAAGCTCGTACTCGCTGTCCTGCACGCCTGTCGCCTCGGGGGCAGGCGCCGCGGCGGCGGTGACAGGCTCGATGGCAGCCGGCTCCTCGGCGGGCTCGGCTTCGGCCTCTTCGAGGAAGCTCTGCAGGTCGATCTCTTCGGGCGCAGCGGCCGATTCCGGCTCGGCTTCGGATTGCAGCCCGGTGCCTTCGAGATCGATGCTCTCAAGTTCGGTGCTTTCGAGATCGGTCCCTTGGAGCTCCTCGGCGCTAGCGGCCAACGGCTCGGCCTCGGCGGGCAGTTCCAGCTCGATATCGGCATCGTTCGGGGCAGTAGTTTCCAGTAGCTCCTCGGCCTCGCTCTCATTCGCCGCAGCGTCCAGCTGCGGCTGCGCAGCCAGCGCCTGCGGTGCGTCCAGCCCGGCGGCCGGATTCTGGCGGAAGGTGCGGATGGTCTGCACCAGGTCGGCCGGATCGGTCAGCGCCTGGCCGGCCTGCAGCTGATCGAGCTGGGTCGCCAGGCGGTCGTGGCAGGTGCGCAGCAGGTCGCCCAACGGCTGGCTGTGCTGGAAGCGGTGGTCCAGCAGGCCTTCGTAGAGTGATTCGAGTTCGTGGGACAGATCGCCTATCTCGCGGATTTCCGCCATGCGCGCACCGCCCTTGAGGGTGTGCAGGTCGCGTTGCAGGGTCGAAAGCGCAGCGAGGCCCTCGGGCGAAGCCAGCCATTGGTCCAGCGCCTGGCCGGCGTTGTCGAGGATGTCGACCGCCTCTTCGAGGAAGATCGCCACCATTTCCTCGTCCAGCGCACGCGGCGGTTGCTGCGGGGCGGGCTGGGCGTGCGGGGTTTCGGCGGTGATGACGTCATCGTCATCGTCGTCGGCGGCACCACGCGGGGCACCGTCGTTATCGCTGCGCGGCGACCAGCTCAGGCCGTCGGGCAGGTTGTCGTCGTCCACCGGGCGGCTGTCGAGGAGGAATTCCTCGTCTTCGGCGGGGAAGTCATCGGCGGTCAGGCTTTCCAGGTCGACGAACTCGACATCCGGGGCCTCTTCCGATGGCTCGTCCTGGACGGCGGGCACCGGTGCATCCAGCAGGCGGTGCAGCGCTTCGACCTGTTCCGGGCGGGCACTGACCTGCAGCGCTGCCGCCACCTGGTCCATCATGCCGATCAGCGCCTCGTGGGCGGTTTCGGCGGCGGAGAAGAAGGCGTCGCCGGTTTCCAGGCGACCCTGGCGCACGGCGCCATAGACTGCCAGCAGCGCATCGGCGAGTTCCGCCATCTGCGGCAGCTCGGCCATCTGCGCACCACGGCTGAGGGTTTCCAGCTCGTCGTAGAGGGCGCCCAGTTCGTGGCGCTCCTGCGGGTGCTCGCGCCAGCGGCGCAGCAGATCCTCGGCGTCGAGCAGGATGTCCATGCCCTCGGCGAGGAACATGCCGATCAACTGCGGATCGTTGCCGCTGCCCTCGCCGCTTTCACCGCGGCGCTTGGCCTCGGCAGCCTCCAGGCGCTCCTGGTGAACCTGCGCGATGCGCGCCAGGAGTTCCGGGCTGCCTTCGATGGGCGCCAGCGGGCGACCTTCGACGAGCTGGTCGAGGCCGACGCGGAACAGACCTTCGGCGGCGTGCAGCAGTTCCGCCTCGCGCAGATCGACCTGCAGCAGGTTGGTCTTGAATTCCTTCACCAGCCGCTCCAGCGGCGTGGCGATTTCGGCGATCGGCAGGATGCCGGCCATGTGCGCGCTGCCCTTGAGGGTGTGCAGGGCGCGTTGCAGGTCGTCGGTCACCGGTTGCGGCAGCTGCTGCGCGCAATCGGCGAGGAAGCCGACCAGGGTTTCCAGGTGGGCTTCGGCTTCGTTGCGGAAGATCTCCAGCAACTGCGGATCGAGGCTCTCGTCGAGCCCTTCGTTGGCAGCCTGGGCAGCGATCTCCTCGACCTCTGCCAGCTCGGGGGTGATGTCCTCGACCTGCGGCGCCGACTCCGGCAGCCCGCCACCGGGCGGCGGCACCGGCTGCCCCTTGGCCAGGGCATGGGCGGTAGCGGCCAGGCGGTCGACGTCGTCGCGCTGGCGCTGGGCGCTGGCAGCGTACTCCTCGACCAGTTCAGGCATCAGCGCGACCACATCCTGGACCACCTGCAGCACGGCAGGCGAGGCGGCAATGCTGCGGTCGAGCACGCGGTTGAGCAGGTTCTCTATGGACCAGGCCAGCTCGCCGATCACCAGCGCGCGGACCATTCGGCCACTGCCCTTGAGGGTATGGAAGGCACGGCGAATCTCGGTCAGCGAGTCGCGGTCGTCGGTGTTGGCCAGCCAGGTCGGCAGGTGCTCGCCGATGGTTTCCAGTACTTCGCCGGCTTCTTCGATGAAGACTTCGCGCAGCTCTTCGTCGATGGGTTCTTCATCGGCGGGAGGCGGCAGCAGGCTGGGCGGTACGTCCTGGGCCGGCGGGTTGATCGCCGATACCGGGGCGGCCATGACTTCGGCCAGGGACAGCGGCTTGGCCGGTGCCTCGGCGACGACTTCGGGCTCGGCCGGCGGGCTGGGCAGCTCGACTTCCGGCAGGTCCAGCTCGGCGATGTTCTCGTCGCTCCAGGCTTCGGCCTGGACGGCGGGCGCCTGGGGCTCGACCAGCGGTTCCAGCGCTTCCAGCTCAAGTGGCGCGTCGACGCTGAAGTCGACGCCAGCGTCCAGCGCGGTCGGTTCGCTCAGCTCACCCAGGGTCCAGTTGTCATCGCTGACCAGCGAGGTTTCGGCGCTGGACGGTTCATCGCTGGCAGGCTGGGCGGCGAAGCTCAGGTCGTCCAGGGCTGCCAGCGGTGCGGGTTCGACCGTTTCCAGGCTGGCGAAGCTTTCGTCCAGCTCCAGCGACGGTGCGGGCGACTCGGCAGTCGGCTGGCTCAGGTCGATGCTGAACCAGTCTTCCTCGGCGGGCTTGTCGCCGGCCGGGGTCAGCGACTGCATGTCCCAGGTCAGCTCCTCCACCGGGGCCGGAGTGGCCTCCAGCGTCGGCAGGCTGGCGAAGTCGTCGAGCAGTTCCGGAGTGGCCGGGGCTTCGCTTGGGGTGCCGGACAGGTCCGGCGATTCCCAGGATTGTTCGGTCGTTGCCGGCTCCGCCTGCGCGGGCTCGTCGAATCGCGGCGTCTCGGCCAGCGGGAGGGCATCGTCCAGGCTCCAGCTCAGCTCATCGGCCAGCGGTTGCGCGGGCGCCTCTTCCAGCGTTTCGAGAGTGAACTCGATGCTGTCGGCCCTGTGGCTGTCGTCCAGCGACCAGCCTTCATCGGCCAGGGTGGTGTCGGTGATCGGTGCGGCCGGCTCCAGTTCGATATCCCAGCTGAGGCTTTCCGGCTCCAGGGTCGCACCGGGCAGTTCAGCCGAGGCAGCCAGCGGCGTGGCCTCGTCGAGAGTCCAGGCGCCCGGTTCGGCGCTGGGCTCGGCAGCGGGCAGGCCGGAGTCCAGCTCCAGGGGTTCGAAGGTGAAGCTCGCTTCGGCTTCGCCAGCAGGCTGGGCGTCGAGTTCGGTCGGGAGGTCGAAGTCGGCCGGCAGTGCGGGTTGCTCCCCGGCGACAGGCTCGACAACGGGCTCCAGCGATTCGAAGGTGAAGCTCTCTTCACTGTCCGCAACAGGTTGGGGCGTATCGAGGTCGGCAAGGTCCAGGACCGGTTCGTCCACCGGAGCCAGCTCTTCTGTCGGGGCAAGCTCGGCAGGCTGTTCGAACGCCAGCTCTTCGGTCGGGGTGATATCGAGGCTCGCGGGCTCGAAGCTGTCGGCGATTTCCACCGGCGCGGCCAACTCGGGGACGTCTTCCACCGGGACCGCTTCGCTCGGCTCGGCCAGCGGCTGTGCGGCCAGTACGTCGATCTCGTCGAGCGGGTTGTCCAGGGGCGCAGGAACGTGGGCGCTCGGCTCGACATCGAGGATAGACGGGCGCGGCTTGAGCGAGTAGCCCAGGCTGTCCAGGCTCTCCTCGGCGACGTCGAGGATCATGTCGCCCTGGGTGTTGTGGTCTTCCGACAGGCGCTCTAAGTAGTACTCGACGCTGGTGATGGCGTCGGCCAGGGTGTCGAGGCTGTGCCAGTCCGGCACGGCCTGGCGCACCAGCAGTTGTTCCTGGATGTAGCGATTGCAGTTTTCCAGCAGTTTCGCCGCGCGTTCCTGGGAGATCATCGCCAGTCCGCCGCGAACCTGGGTCAGCAGCTCCGGCACGCGGGCCAGGTGCTCGTGGTTCCATTGCGAGGCGATGAACTCGATGATCGCGTCCTTGGCCAGCTCCAGGCCATTGCGCGCTTCCTTGATCACCACCTGGTGGATCTGCTCGACATCGGTGGTCGGCAGGACGTTTTCTTCGCTGCCCGGCTCTTCGCTCGGGCCGACCATGCCGGCCAGGGTCGCTTCGACATACAGCAGCGCACCGGCGACATCCATCAGGGTGGCGTCGTTGGGCTGGCGCTGGCCGTGGGCGAGCGCGCTGACCACCTCGATCTGGTCGAGGATGACCTTGCGCGGCTGGCCGAAGCCCAGCACGGCGAGGGTGTCGGCGATCTGCTTGAGTGGCGCCAGCAGGCTACCCAGTTCGTTCACGCCGCTGCGGTCGCTGCGCACGAAGAGGTCGAGGCTGTCCTTGACCCGCACCAGCTCCTCGCACAGAGCGCCAACCACCGAGCGCATGGCGTCGCGGTCAGGGCCGGCGAGACGGGCACGCTCCTCGTCCACCAGGGCGGCACCCGGCAGGGCGTCGTCGAGGCGGTACTCGTCCTTCACCGCACGCACGCGCGGCGACTGGTCGGAGGCCTTGGCGACGTAGAACAGCAGGTTCTTGATCAGTTCTTCCGGCGCCGCCTGGTTCATGGCGTCGGCGCCCTGGTCGACCAGGCGCTTGAATTCGCGGTCGACCTGGCGCAGCAGGTTACGTACCGAGGTGCCGTTGGCGATGCTGCCGTTGGCCAGGCCTTCGATCATCGCCGAGGCGATCACCCACAGGCGGCCCAGCGGGGCGTCCTTGCACAGCGATTCCAGGCGGGCGAACACGCGCGCCAGGTAGCCCAGGTTGGTCGGCAGGTCCTGGTTGCGGATGACGCCGACCAGGGCGACCTGCAGCATCTGCCGCAGCTTGCGCAGCAGCGCCGGCAGTTCGGCGGTGCGCAGGCGCGCCAGGGCGTCCACCGGCAGCACCGGCGAGGACTGGGAAAGGTCGGGGGAGAACAGGCTGGTTTCCGACAGCAGCTTTTCGCCGCGAGCGGTGCGCAGGTCGTTGAGCAACGGCAGCACGACCAGCGGCAGGTCGCGGCGGGCGCTCTGGATGCGCTCCAGGTACGCCGGCAGCTGCAGGATGGCCTGCATCAGCACTTCCAGCGCTTCGCTCTGGCTGGAGACCTTGCCGTCGATCAGCGCCTGGGTCAGGTACTCCATTTCCTCGGCGAGCAGGGCCGCGCCGTAGAACTCCACCATCTGCAGGGTGCCACGCACCTGGTGGATGTAGGCCAGGCAAAAGCCCATCCGCGTCGGGTCCTGGGGGTTCTCGACGTAGGATTCGAGGGCTTGCCGCGCCTGCTTGAGCGTTTCGGCAATCTCGCCTTTTACCCATTCCAGGGCGACATAATCGTGCCGATCACCCATAGCCACTCCACTCATGTGTCTGTGTCATCCCTTCCGGGTAAAGGCCAGAACGCGCTCATCGGCGACCGGTTCGAGCAGCGGGTGGTGCCAATCGGCCACCTCACCCACTCCGATCACCAGCAGTCCCCCAGGCGCCAGCCGCTCGGCCAGGCGATTGAGGATGTCCCGCCGCCGCCAGCGGCGGAAATAGATCAGCAGGTTCTGGCAAAAAATCACGTCCATGCCGGACATTGGCGCCTTGGCCAGTTCCAGCACATTCAGCCGGGCGCAACAGACGCGCTCGGCGAGATCGGGTATCACTGCGTATCGACCGTCATCCTGCGCGCTGAAGTAGCGCGTGGCCAGTTCCGGGTCGATGTCCTCCAGCTTGCGTGCCGCGTAGCGCGCCTCGCGCGCCCGGGTCAGGGCATTGAGGCTGATGTCGGTGCCGGTCACGCCGAACAGCGGCGCCAGACCTGCATCTTCGAGTACCTTGGCGGCCACCATGGCGAGGGAATACGGCTCCTCGCCGCTGGAACAGCCGACGCTCCACAAGGCCAGCGGCCGGTTCGGGCCGACCTGTTCGAGGCGCTGACGGAGGAAGCCTTCCAGCACTTCGAATGAAGCCTTGTGACGAAAGAAACGGGTTTCCTGAACGGTGAGGCGGTCCAGCAGGTTCGACCACTCGACGGCGCCGCGCGGGCCATCGGTGACCTGTCGGTAGTAGGTGCCGTAGTCGGCGATGCCCAGTTCGCGCATCCGCGCGCCCAGGCTGGTCTGCAGGAAGGCGCGGCGTTGTTCGTTGACGACGACACCGGTCCGGTCTTCCAACAGTGCCTGCCAATCGCGGAAGTCCGCGGCCGACATGTCGGCCAACGGCTGCAACGACCAGACGCCACTTGCCTGCATGTCGCGCCCCTCGCTCAAGACTGTCATGCGCTACCCGGTGAAGAGCAGCGCACCTCCTCTGCTCAGGCCTGTTCGGCGATGTCCGGCAGTTTGAAGCCGGATACGGAGTGACGCATCTCGCCGGCCATCTTGGCCAGGTTGCCAATGCTGCGCGCGGTGGCGGTGGTACCGGCGGAGGTCTGCGAGGTGATCTCCTGGATCACGTTCATGGTGTTGGAAATGTGGCCGGCGGAGGAGGCCTGCTGGCGGGCGGCGTTGGAAATGTTCTGGATCAACGCTGCCAGGGTCTTGGATACCTTCTCGATCTCTTCCAGCGACACACCCGCGTCCTGCGCCAGGCGGGCACCGCGTACCACCTCGGAGGTGGTCTGTTCCATCGAGATCACCGCTTCGTTGGTGTCGGTCTGAATGGTCTTCACCAGCGCTTCGATCTGCTTGGTCGCCGCGGAGGAACGTTCCGCCAGTCGCTGTACTTCGTCCGCTACCACGGCGAAGCCGCGGCCCGCGTCGCCCGCCATGGACGCCTGGATCGCGGCGTTCAGTGCGAGGATGTTGGTCTGGTCGGCAATGTCGTTGATCAGGCTTACGATGTCACCGATCTCCTGGGACGATTCACCCAGGCGCTTGATCCGCTTCGAGGTGTCCTGGATCTGCTCACGGATGTTGTCCATGCCGGTGATGGTGTTGTGCACCACTTCGTTGCCCTTGTTGGCGATGGCTACGGAACGTTCCGCTACCGCCGAGGACTCGGAGGCGTTCGCCGATACCTGGTCAATGGACACGGCCATTTCGTTGATCGCGGCGGAGGCGCCGGCGATTTCCTGGGCCTGGTGCTCGGAAGCCTCGGCCAGGTGCATGGCGGTGGCCTGGGTTTCCTGGGCGGCGGCGGCCACCTGCACGGCTGTCAGGTTGATGGTTTCCACCAGCTCGCGGAGCTGGTCGATGGAGTAGTTGATGGAGTCCGCGATCGCACCGGTGAAGTCCTCGGTCACGGTCGCCGCCACCGTCAGGTCACCGTCGGCGAGGTCGGCGATTTCGTCGAGCAGTCGCAGAATCGCCGCCTGGTTACGTTCGTTCTTCTCGGCGGTCTCGGCCAGTCGGCGGTTGGTTTCACGCACCATCACCAGGCCGATGAGGATGATCGCGCCGAGGGCGAGGATGCCCAGCGCCACGCTGGCGACCTGGTTGAACACACGGCCTTCGGCCAGGTTCTCGAAGCCGTTGGCGAGGTTGGAGGCCTTGTCGAGCAGGGTCTGCGACCCGCCGAAGATGGTGTTGGCGGCCTCACGGACCTGGAACAGTTCCGGGGAGGTCTCGAGGATCTCGTCCACCGAGCCGGAAACGAATTCGAACAGCTCGGCAATCTCGTTGAGGCGGTCAACGGCCTCGGCGTTGGTCACCTTGGAGATGCTCATCGCCGCGTTGCCTTCCTTCATGCCCTTGAGTACGCGACCGAAGAGGCTGGCGTCACGGCCGAAGCTGTCGGCGGCCTGCACGGAGTTCTCGTCACCGGCGAGCACCTTGTTCACCGAGCCGAGGATACGTTCGGCCAGCAGCGACTGGCGCTGGGCTACCGCGACCTGGTCGGCCGGGGCGCCGTTCTCCAGCAGGATGTCGACGACCTCTTCGTACTCCACCTGCAGCTGCGGGATGGTTTCGGCGAGGGTCGCGGCCACCTGGTGCAGGGACAGTACGGTCTGTTCGCTGGCGAGGATGGAGTCGGTGTTCTTGCGCAGGGTGTCCCAGTCCTTCTGCACATCCGCCATCTGCGGTTGTACCGAATCCGGGCTCGGCGGCAGGCCGGTGCTTTCGTCACCCTTGGAAAGGATGTTCCAGCGCTTCTCGAAGTCGTTGCGCGCTTCCTTGAGCAGCTTGAACGCCTCGCCCTTGCCCGCCGCGGCTTCCGTGGCGTTCTTGGCGATACGCTGGGACAGCACGCGCAGTTCGCCGGCATGACCGATGTACTGCTTGTCGTGGTCCGCCTGCTTGTTCAGGTAAGCGAAGTTGGCGAACAGCAAGACGATCGCCACGATCAGGACCACGAAGAGTCCGAGGATCAGCGAGCTGCTACGTGCCCCCGAGAAAAGACTGCCTGCCTTTATATTTTTCATATTCGGCCCCCGCCTGGACCCACCACGATTACGGTTTCCATGTCACAACAAGGGCCGGCAATGCCGGCCCAACCGGTCAAACTCTAGCTGGCGACATCCAGGAACCCCGGGTGCTGAGCCAGCGCATGCGGGCTGAACACGAGCCAGGGTTGCTCCCGATGGAAGACGCCATGGATAAAGGGCTGCAGGACCGCTTCGAGGGGCGGCAACTGCTCGGAGAAGGTATCCACCGGGAAGTGCTGCATGCCGAACACCTCATCGACGATGAGGCCGGCGAAGACTTCCTGGTGTTCCACGACGAGCACGCGCCGCTGCTTGCGCAGAGGCGACAGCTCCGCGCCGAGGAAGCCGCACAGGTCCATGATCGGCAGCAGGCGGCCGCGCACGTTGGCGACCCCCTTCACCCAGTCACGGACACCGGGCAGCAGTGTGTAGCGCGGCTCGTGAAGAACCTCGCCGACCTCCCCCATGGGCGCTACGAACAGGCGCCCAGCCATGCGAAAGCCGATGCCGTTCCAGCTCTGCACCACCTCGCGCTGGGCGGGCAGGCCCGCAGCCAGCTGCCGACAGCGCTGATCGATCTGGACGAGAACCTCGAAAGGACTCTGGACTTCCGCCATGCCGGCCCTGGCCTTCTCTAATAATTATGTTCGGTACGTGCAGGTACGGCTGTATCAGCCGGCCAGCACCGAATTGATGGTCTTGAGCAGTGTTTCTTCGTCCACCGGCTTGGTCAGGTAGTCGCGAGCGCCCTGGCGCTTGCCCCAGACCTTGTCGGTTTCCTGGTCCTTGGTGGTGACGATGATCACCGGAATGGCGCTGGTTTCCGGGTCCTTGGACAGCTGACGGGTCGCCTGGAAGCCGTTCAGGCCGGGCATGACGATGTCCATCAGGACGACGTCCGGCTTTTCCTGGCGAGCCAGGGCCACGCCGTCGGCGCCGTTTTCGGCCTTGAGTACCTGGTGCGAGTGCTTTTCCAGCATCGCGGTCAGCTTGTACATCTCGGTCGGCGAGTCATCAACAATCAGAATTCGAGCCATTGTGGTCCCCATACGGAATAGGCGTCACCGGCGCTCGCGCCGGACTTCAGGAAGCGTGCTCCACCGGGGTGAAGTCGGGCACATGGGTCTTGATCGCGCCGAGCAGTTCTTCCTTGCTGAAGGGCTTGGTGAGGTACTGATCGGAACCGACGATGCGACCCTTGGCCTTGTCGAACAGGCCGTCCTTGGAGGACAGCATGATCACCGGCGTGGATTTGAAGGCACTATTGTTCTTGATCAGGGCGCAGGTCTGATAGCCATCCAGGCGCGGCATCATGATGTCGACGAAGATGATGCTGGGATGGGTATCGGCGATCTTGGCCAGCGCGTCGAAGCCGTCGATGGCTGTAATGACATCGCAGCCAACCTTCTTCAGCAGGGTTTCAGCCGTGCGACGAATCGTCTTGGAATCGTCGATCACCATTACTTTCAAACCGTCGGAATGCTGTTCCATGTTCGCCCTTACCATCTTCGGTGAGTCGTTTTTCCGCTTTTTATTTCAGTGCGCAAGCGCCCTGCCACCGTCGGGCTGCGACCCAATCGTGGGAACCTTTTACCACAATCGTCAGAATCTTTACCACGCCCAGCAAATTCAGGCCATAAGACCCGGAACACGCAGGCTTTTTCCTTGACCGAGCGCACATCCAGCGCCACCCTGAGCGTCCATTTTCAGCCTTTTCGGCGCGGCTCTGCGTCGCAGCCCCAAGCCCAACAGACTCCCCCAGGAGGACATCCCATGAGCGTACGCCTCGGGATCGTGATGGACCCCATCGCGCAGATCAGTTTCAAGAAGGACAGCTCGCTGGCCATGCTGCTGGCAGCCCAGGCCCGTGGTTGGCAACTGTTCTATATGGAACAGCAGGATCTTTACCAGAAAGAGAACGTCGCCCGCGGTCGCATGCGCCCGCTCAAGGTGTTCTACGATCCGGCCCACTGGTTCGAACTGGAAGAGGAAGTCGACCAGCCGCTGTCGGAACTGGACGTGACCCTGATGCGCAAGGACCCGCCCTTCGACAACGAGTTCGTCTACTCCACCTACCTGCTGGAACAGGCCGAAGCCGCCGGCACGCTCATCGTCAACAAGCCGCAGAGCCTGCGTGATTGCAACGAGAAGTACTTTGCCACGCTCTTCCCGCAGTGCGCGCCACCAACAGTGGTGAGCCGCCGGTCCGATATTCTGCGCGAGTTCGCGGCGGAGCATCGTGACATCATTCTCAAACCCCTGGATGGCATGGGTGGATCGATGATCTTCCGCCACCGCGAAGGCGACCCGAACCTCTCGGTGATCCTCGAGACCCTGACTCGTCACGGCCAGGAGCAGGTCATGGCGCAACGCTATTTGCCGGCCATCAAGGATGGCGACAAGCGCATCCTGATGATCGACGGCGAGCCGGTGGAGTACTGCCTGGCGCGCATCCCGGCGCAGGGCGAGACCCGCGGCAACCTCGCCGCCGGTGGCCGTGGCGTGGCCCAGCCGCTGACCGAGCGCGACCGCTGGATCGCCGCCCAGGTCGGCCCGGAGCTGCGCAAACGCGGCCTGCTGTTCGTCGGCTTGGACGTCATCGGCGAGAACCTCACCGAGATCAACGTCACCAGCCCGACCTGCATCCGCGAGATCGATGCGGCCTACGACACGCGCATCGGTGAGAGACTGATGGCAGTCATCGACGAAAAGCTCAAGGCGCGCAGTGCGTCATAGACTTTTATAAGCCTCGTCGGCAGACTTCCGCCCCACCCTGGCCTACGCGACCCGCAATGAACGCTGCAACCCACCAAGACTTCCCCGTGTCCTCCGGCGTCCGTCCGGCGGACCGGCTGGGTTTCACCCTGTTCGTTGCGGCCATCCTGCACGTGGCCGTGCTGCTGGGCGTGGGCTTCACCATGCCCATGCCCAGCCAGCTGAGCAAGACGCTGGAAATCACCCTGGCCAGCTTCAAGAGCGACAAGGCGCCGGAGAAAGCCGACTACCTTGCCCAGATGAACCAGCAGGGCAGCGGTACCCTGGAACACAAGGCGGTCCCCAAGACCACCGAGCAGGCGCCGTTCCAGGACACCGAAGTCAAGAAGGTCGCCCCGCCGGCCACTCCGCGCCAGGCCAAAAGCCCGGAAGCGCCCAAGGCCGCCGTCGCCACCCGCACCCCGCGCCCGGACAAGGTGCAGACCAAACAGCAGACGCCCAAGGCCGAGACCGTCGCCAAGCCGGCGCCGCAGTTCGACTCCAGCCAGCTCTCGGCGGAAATCTCCAGCCTCGAAGCCGACCTTGCCCGCGAGCAGCAGGCCTACGCCAAGCGCCCGCGCATCCACCGCCTGAGCGCCGCCTCGACCATGCGCGACAAGGGCGCCTGGTATAAAGAGGAATGGCGCAAGAAGATCGAGCGCATCGGCAACCTCAACTACCCGGACGAAGCCCGCCGCCAGCGCATCTACGGCAGCCTGCGCCTGCTGGTGTCGATCAACCGCGACGGCTCCCTGTATGAAGTCCAGGTGCTCGAGTCCTCCGGCCAGCCCACCCTGGACCAGGCCGCCCAGCGCATCGTGCGCCTGGCCGCCCCCTTCGCGCCCTTCTCCGGCGACCTGAACGACATCGACCGCCTGGAAATCATCCGTACCTGGCGCTTCGAGCGCGGCGATCGCCTGTCCAGCAACTGATCCGACGCCCCCGCCGACCTCTGCCGGCGCTTTCAAGTCTTGTCCCTTTGGCCCCCAGGCCTGAAACTAGCCGGCATGAAAAGCACAGCCGCCAGCTACCTCAAGCACCATTTCCTCATCGCCATGCCGCACATGGCGGACTCCAACTTCGCCCAGACGGTCACCTACCTCGTGGAACACAACGAGCAGGGCGCCATGGGCCTGGTCATCAATCGCCCCAGCGGCCTGAACCTCGCCGATGTGCTCGAACAGCTGCGCCCGGACGAATTGCCGCCGGTACGCTGCCAAGGCATGACCATCTACAGCGGCGGGCCGGTGCAGACCGACCGCGGCTTCGTCCTGCACCCCGCCGGACGCAGCTACCAGGCCACCCTGGAACTGGGCGAGCTGTCGCTGTCCACTTCCCAGGACGTACTGTTCGCCATCGCCGACGGCAGCGGCCCGGCCCAGCACCTGATCACCCTTGGTTACGCGGGCTGGGAAGCCGGCCAGCTGGAAGCCGAACTGGCCGACAACGCCTGGCTGACCTGCCCGGCCGACCCTGCGGTGCTCTTCGAGGTGCCGGCCGAACAGCGCCTGTCGGCGGCCGCCGAGCGCCTGGGGATCAACCTCAGCCTGCTCACCGCCCAGGCCGGGCACGCCTGATGAGCAGCAAACCCCTGCGCCTGCTCCTGGGCTTCGACTACGGCACCAAGCAGATCGGCGTCGCCGTCGGCCAGGCCATCACCGGCCAGGCCCGCGAGCTCTGCGTGCTCAAGGCACAGAACGGCGTGCCGGACTGGAACCGCGTGGAAGCCCTGATCAAGGAATGGCAACCCGACGCCATCGTCGTCGGCCTGCCGCTGAACATGGATGGCACCCCCAGCGAGATGAGCGAACGCGCCGAAAAGTTCGCCCGCCGCCTGAACGGCCGCTACAACCTGCCGGTGCACACCCATGACGAACGCCTGACCACTTACGCCGCCAAGGGCGAACGCCTGGCCCAGGGCCAGACGGGCGGCTACCGCGAGCGCCCGGTGGACGCCCTGGCCGCCGCCCTGCTGCTGGAGGGCTGGCTGGCGGAGAACACCCCTGCTTGACCTGCGGCAGAGCCCCTTGGGCCAAAGCCGCTAAGCTTGCCGGACCACTCCTTCCCGGAACGGTCCGCCCCGATGGCCGCCCGTGCCGGGTGGCCTCGCCAACCGAACCGGAGACGTCATGACCCTGCCAAGCCCCGCCGAACTCATCCCCCGCATGGCCACCGACCTGCGCAACTACCTCGCGCAGCGCGGCATCGACTCGCCACGCTTCGTCGGCATCCACACCGGCGGCATCTGGGTCGCCCAGGAACTGCTCAAGGCACTGGGCAGCGACGAGATCCTCGGCATCCTCGACGTCTCCTTCTACCGCGACGACTTCACCCGCAGCGGCCTGCACCCGCAGGTCCGTCCGTCGGAACTGCCCTTCGAGATCGACGGCCAGCACCTGATCCTGGTGGACGACGTGCTGATGAGCGGCCGGACCATCCGTGCCGCGCTGAACGAGCTGTTCGACTATGGCCGCCCGGCCAGCGTGACCCTGGTCAGCCTGGTGGACCTGAACAAGCGCGAACTGCCGATTCGCCCGGATGTCGTCGGCGAAACCCTGTCATTGGCACCCAACGAGCGGGTAAAATTGCGCGGTCCCGCACCACTCGTCCTCGAGCGCACGCTTCTCAGCCCCGCGCTGTAACCCCGCGCGCCCGGACCTCCACCCCCAACTTTCAGGGCCTGCCACATGCCGACCGACGCCAAGCGCCCGCTGCAGCTCAACGACCTGGGCCAGCTGCGCCACTTCCTCTCGCTCGACGGGTTGTCCCGCGAACTGCTGACTGAAATCCTCGATACCGCCGACTCCTTCCTCGAAGTCGGCGCCCGTGCAGTGAAGAAGGTCCCGCTGCTGCGCGGCAAGACCGTGTGCAACGTGTTCTTCGAGAATTCCACGCGCACCCGCACCACCTTCGAACTGGCCGCCCAGCGCCTGTCCGCCGACGTCATCTCGCTGAACGTGTCGACCTCATCGACCAGCAAGGGCGAGACGCTCACCGACACCCTGCGCAACCTCGAGGCCATGGCCGCCGACATGTTCGTCGTGCGCCACAGCGACTCGGGCGC
This sequence comes from Pseudomonas nitroreducens, assembly GCF_010994165.1. Taxonomy (NCBI): domain Bacteria; kingdom Pseudomonadati; phylum Pseudomonadota; class Gammaproteobacteria; order Pseudomonadales; family Pseudomonadaceae; genus Pseudomonas; species Pseudomonas nitroreducens. The sequence continues at coordinate 204,845 of NZ_WMBX01000004.1, forward strand.
CGCGCATTTCATCGCCGAGCACGTCAGCCCCAACGTCGCCGTGATCAACGGTGGCGACGGCCGCCACGGCCACCCGACCCAGGGCATGCTCGACATGCTCACCATCCGCCGCCACAAGGGAGACTTCGAGAACCTCTCGGTGGCCATCGTCGGTGACATCCTGCACTCGCGGGTGGCGCGCTCCGACATGCTGGCGCTGAAGACCCTCGGCTGCCCGGACATCCGTGTGATCGCCCCGCGCACCCTGCTGCCGGTGGGCCTGGAAGAGCAGTACGGGGTGAAGGTCTTCACCAACGCCGACGAAGGCCTGAAGGACGTCGACGTGGTGATCATGCTGCGCCTGCAGCGCGAGCGCATGGCCGGCGGCCTGCTGCCCAGCGAAGGCGAGTTCTTCAAACTCTACGGCCTGACCCAGAAGCGCCTGAAGCTGGCCAAGCCCGATGCCATCGTCATGCACCCCGGCCCGATCAACCGCGGCGTGGAGATCGACTCCGCCGTGGCCGACGGTGAACAGTCGGTGATCCTCAACCAGGTCACCTACGGCATCGCCATCCGCATGGCCGTGCTGTCCATGGCCATGAGCGGCCAGAACGCCCAACGCCAGCTGGAACAGGAGGACGCGCAATGACCGTCAGTATTCGTGGCGCCCACCTGATCGACCCGGCCAGCGGCCTGGACAAGGTCTGCGACCTGCACATCGAGGCCGGCCGCATCATCGCCATCGGCGACGCCCCCGAAGGCTTCCACGCCGCCCAGGAAATCGACGCCGCCGGCCTGATCGCCGCGCCCGGCCTGGTAGACCTGAGCGTCGCCCTGCGCGAGCCGGGCTACAGCCGCAAGGGCAGCATCGAAAGCGAAACCCGCGCCGCCGCCGCCGGGGGCGTCACCAGCCTGTGCTTCCCGCCGCAGACCAAGCCGGTGCTGGACACTTCCGCCGTCGCCGAGCTGATCCTCGACCGCGCCCGCGAAGCCGGCAACGCCAAGGTCTTCCCCATCGGCGCACTGACTAAAGGCCTCGCCGGCGAGCAGTTGTCCGAACTGGTCGCGCTGCGCGATGCCGGCTGCGTGGCCTTCACCAACGGCCTGGCGCCGATGGCGAGCAACCGCGTACTGCTGCGCTCGCTGGAGTACGCGGCGACCTTCGACCTCACCGTGATCTTCACCTCCCAGGACCACGACCTGGCCGAAGGCGGCCTCGCCCACGAAGGCCCGACCGCCAGCTTCCGCGGCCTGGCCGGCATCCCGGAAACCGCCGAGACCGTGGCCCTGGCGCGCAACCTGCTGCTGGTCGAACAGTCCGGCGTGCGTGCGCACTTCAGCCAGCTGACCAGCGCCCGCGGCGTCGAGCTGATCGCCCAGGCCCAGGCCCGCGGCCTGCCGGTGACCGCCGACGTAGCGCTGTACCAGTTGATCCTGACCGACGAAGCACTGGCGGACTTCTCCAGCCTCTACCACGTGCAGCCGCCGCTGCGCTCGCAGAAGGACCGCGAAGCCCTGCGCGAAGCGGTGAAGAGCGGCGTGATCCAGGCCATCGCCAGCCACCACCAGCCCCACGAGGCAGACGCGAAGAACGCCCCGTTCGCCGCCACCGATCCGGGCATCAGCAGCGTCGAACTGCTACTGCCGCTGGCGATGACCCTGGTGCAGGACGGCCTGCTCGACCTGCCGACCCTGCTCGCACGTCTGTCGTCCGGCCCGGCTGCCGCCCTGCGCCTGCCGGCCGGCAAGCTGGCGATCGGCGCGGCCGCCGACGTGGTGCTGTTCGAAGCCGACGGCCAGACCCTGGCGGGCGAGACCTGGCACTCCCGTGGCCAGAACTGCCCGTTCCTCGGCCACTGCCTGCCGGGCGTGGTGCGCTGCACCCTAGTGGACGGGCATATCGTCCACGCGGTCTGACGCCTCACCGCATCATGAAAAAGCCCGCCGATTGGCGGGCTTTTTCATGATGCAACAGTCCGCCATGAGCAGAGAAGCAGCTCCCTCTCCCTTCAGGGAGAGGGTTGGGGAAAGGGTAGAACTGCCATACAGCCCAATCGCTGACCTGGGCCCCCTCCCTAGCCCTCCCCCTGAAGGGAGAGGGGACAGTTCGGCGCGGATAGGGATTCACAGGCAGCCGGATATCTCAGAAAGGATTAGATCATTGCCAGCGCCTTGGCGAGGTCAGTACGCAGGTCTTCCACGTCTTCCACACCCACCGATAGCCGGATCAGCGAGTCCCCGATCCCCAGCGCCGCACGGTTCTCCGCCGGGATGCTGGCGTGGGTCATGATCGCCGGGTGCTCGATCAGGCTTTCCACGCCGCCCAGGCTTTCTGCCAGGGCGAACAGCTGGACGTTCTCCAGGAAGCGCCGTGAACCGGCCAGGTCGGTGTCCAGGTCCAGCGAGATCATCCCGCCAAAGCCCTTCATCTGCGTGCGCGCCAGCTCGTGCTGCGGATGCGACGGCAGGCCGGGGTAGTAGACGCGCTTCACCTGGGGCTGCTGTTCCAGCCACCTCGCCAGGTCGAGTGCATTGGCGCAGTGCCGCTCCATGCGCAGGGCCAGGGTCTTCACCCCGCGCAGGGTGAGGAAGGCGTCGAACGGCCCGGCGATGGCGCCCACCGAGTTCTGCAAAAAGCCCACCCGCTCGGCTAGGTCGGGGTTGTCGCCGACGATGGCGATGCCGCCGATGACGTCCGAATGGCCATTGAGGTACTTGGTGGTGGAGTGCACCACGATGTCAAAGCCCAGCTCCAGCGGCCGCTGGATCCACGGGCTGGCAAAGGTGTTGTCGGCCACGCAGAGGATGCCGCGCTCGCGGCAGGTGCGGGCGATGGCGGCCAGGTCGGTCAGGCGCAGCAGCGGGTTGCTCGGGGTTTCCACCCAGACCATGCGCGTCTTGTCCGTCAGCGCCGCTTCCAGCGCGCCGGGCTGGGACAGGTCGGCGAAGTGGAAATCGTGCCCGGCGCTGCGCCGCCGTACCCGCTCGAACAGGCGGAAGGTGCCGCCGTAGAGGTCGTTGCCGGAGACGATGTGCGAGCCGGCGTCGAGCAACTCCAGCACCGCCGAGATGGCCGCCAGACCCGAGGCGAAGGCGAACGCCTTGCTGCCCCCTTCCAGGTCCGCCACGCAGCGCTCCAGCGCCCAGCGCGTGGGGTTGTGCGAGCGGCCGTAGTCCAGGCCCTTGTGCACGCCGGGGCTGTCCTGGCGGTAGGTGGAGTTGGCGTAGATCGGCGGCATGATCGCCCCGGTGGAAGGGTCCGGCTCCTGCCCGGCGTGGATCACGCGGGTGGCGAAACCGAGGCGGTCGTCGTGCTGGCTCATGCGAGGGTCCTCCGTAGATGGTTGAGCAGGTCGAATCGGGTGATCAGGCCGTGGAAACCCGAGGCGTCGGCGATGATCGCCACCAGCCCGCGTGCCAGCACGGCTTCGAGTTCCTTGAGGCTGGCGCCGGGCGCGAGGGTTTCCGGGGCGGTGCTCATGGCGCTGGCGACATCGCTGCGGAAATGCGCCGGGTCGTCATGCACACCCAGCAGGATGTCGGACTCGTCGATGACACCGACCAGCCGCTGGCCGTCGAGCACGGGGAGCTGTGAGATATCCGCCAAGCGCATGCGCTGGAAGGCGGTAAGCAGGGTGTCGCCCGGGCCGACGGCGACCACCCTGCCCTCCTCGAAGCGCCGCGCGACGATGTCGCGCAGGTCGCCGTAGCGCTTGCGCTGCAACAGGCCCTGGTCGGTCATCCACTGGTCGTTGTAGACCTTCGACAGGTAACGCGTGCCGGTGTCGCAGACCAGGCTGACCACGCGCTTGGATTCCTTCTGCTCGCGGCAGAAGCGCAGCGCGGCGGCCAGCAGGGTGCCGGTGGACGAACCGGCGGCAATACCCTCATTGCGCAGCAGCTCGCGGGCGGTGCTGAAGCTTTCCTCGTCGCTGATGGAGTAGGCGTGGCGCACGCTGGAGAGGTCGGCGATCGAGGGCACGAAGTCTTCGCCTATGCCTTCCACCGCCCAGGAACCGGGCGTGCCGATGGCCCCGGAGCGCGAGTACTCGGCCATGATCGAGCCCACCGGGTCGGCCAGGACCATTTCCAGTTCCGGCTGGACCTTCTGGAAGAAGCGCGTGAGGCCGGTCAGGGTGCCGGCGGAGCCGACGCCGACCACCACAGCGTCGAGGTCATGGCCGGTCTGTGCCCATATTTCAGGGCCGGTGCCGGTCTCGTGGGCCAGCGGGTTGGCGGGGTTGTTGAACTGGTCGGCGAAGAAGGCGTTCGGCAGGTCTTTCGCCAGGCGCGCGGCAACGTCCTGGTAGTACTCGGGGTGGCCCTTGCCGACGTCGGAGCGAGTGATGTGCACCTCGGCGCCCATGGCGCGCAGGTGCAGGACCTTCTCGGTGGACATCTTGTCCGGCACCACCAGCACTACCCGGTAGCCCTTGGCGCGGCCCACCAGTGCCAGGCCCAGACCGGTGTTGCCGGCGGTGGCTTCGACTATCACGCCACCGGGCTTGAGCCGGCCATCGCGTTCGGCGGCCTCGATCATGGCGACGCCGATGCGGTCCTTGATGGAGCCGCCGGGATTCTGCGATTCGAGCTTGAGGAACAGGGTGCAGGGTCCGGTATCGAAGCGCGTGACGCGGACCATGGGGGTATTGCCGATCAGATCGAGTACGGCGGGGCGGGATTCGTTGCTCATGGCAGCCACTCCTTCTGGGCGCCACGGGGATCGCCCGGCAGCGCCTGCTACTGTCCTCCTGACCTTAGGCGGATGGCAAAGCTCGCGCCAGGCGGCGCGACGAAAGAGAGCGGCATTGGCTTTTCGTAGGAGCGGGGGGGAACGCCCAGTCCTTGCTCGCGAACATCCCGAGCGCCGAGGCTGGGGCGGTTCGCGGGCAAGCTCGCTCCTACATAAAAGAAGGATCAGATGCGCTGCGGCCCGTTGCGCTCGGAAATCTGGCTGTTCAGCGTCCAGAAGTCGTACAGCACGCCGACCAGGAACAGGCCACCGGTGAACAGGTAGATGATCCCGGTGATCCACTTGCCCATGTACATGCGGTGCACGCCGAACACGCCGAGGAAGGTCAGCAGGATCCAGGCGACGTTGTAGTCGATGCCGCCAGCGCGGTAGCGCTGGTCCGCCGCATCATCCATGGAGGGGATGAGGAACAGGTCGATGATCCAGCCGATGAAGAACAGGCCGAGGGTGAAGAACCAGATGGTGCCGGTAATCGGCCGGCCATAGTAGAAGCGGTGCGAGCCGGTGAAGCCGAAAATCCACAGCAGGTAGCCGATGACCTTGCTGTGAGTATCAGGGTTGGCGGACATGCCTTTCTCCCGTTGCGTTGCGTTGCGTGACAGCCAGAATAAACGAAAAGCCCGCACTAGGCGGGCTCTTCAGGTCAGCGGAAGCGGCGATTGGGATCGTCGTCGCTCATCTCCAGGGTCAGGCCCTGGGTCATGGTGGTCAAGTGGTCGGCGTCGGTTTCCGAACCCAGCTTGATCATCAGGCGCAGGTCGTTCGCCGAGTCGGCATAGGCCAGCGCATCTTCGTAGGTGATCTCGCCCTGGATGTAGAGCTGGTACAGCGCCTGATCGAAGGTCTGCATGCCCTGCTCGGTGGAGCGCTTCATCAGCGGCTTGAGCTCGTGGACTTCGCCCTTGCGGATCAGGTCGGCGGCCAGCGGGGTGTTCAGCAGCACCTCGATCACCGCGCGGCGGCCCTTGCCGTCCGGGGTCGGTACCAGCTGCTGGGCGACGATGGCCTTGAGGTTGAGCGACAGGTCCATCCACACCTGGCCGTGACGGTCTGCGGGGAAGAAATGGATGATCCGCTCCAGCGCCTGGTTGGCGTTGTTGGCGTGCAGGGTCGCCAGGCACAGGTGGCCGGTTTCGGCGAAGGCCACGGCGTGGTCCATGGTCTCGCGCGAGCGCACCTCGCCGATCATGATCACGTCCGGCGCCTGGCGCAGGGTGTTCTTCAGGGCGACTTCGAAGGTATCGGTATCCAGGCCCACTTCGCGCTGGGTGACGATGCAGCCCTGGTGCTGGTGGATGTACTCGATGGGATCTTCGATGGAGATGATGTGGCCGGTGGAGTTCTTGTTGCGGTAGCCGATCATGGCCGCCAGCGAGGTCGACTTGCCGGTACCGGTGGCGCCGACGAAGATCACCAGGCCGCGCTTGGTCATCGCCAGCTTCTTGAGGATTTCCGGCAGTTTCAGGTCATCGATGGTCGGGATGTTGGTCTCGATGCGACGCAGCACCATGCCCACCAGGTTGCGCTGGTAGAAGGCGCTGACGCGGAAACGGCCGACGCCGCGGGCGCTGATGGCGAAGTTGCACTCGTGGTTCTCGGCGAAGTCGCGACGCTGCTGCTCGTTCATCACCGACAGCACGGTTTCGCGGGTCTGCTCCGGCGACAGCGCGGTCTTGGTCACCGGCAACACCTTGCCGTTGACCTTCATCGACGGTGGTACGCCCGCTGTGATGAACAGGTCGGAGGCCCCCTTTTCCACCATCAGGCGCAACAGCTTCTCGAATTCCATGATCTTTCTCGCCAGGTTCACGCTGACTACGACGGGGCTGTCGGATCACGAAGCGGGTGCGTGTGGCGCGCTCCGTGCGCCGGGCCGGGAACGGCCCGGTGGGATTAGAAGTTTTCCGGGATCTTGGCTTTTTCTTTCGCCGAATCGCGGGTGACCAGGCCCTTGGCGACCAGGCCTTTCAGGCACATGTCCAGGGTCTGCATGCCGAGCGCGCCGCCGGTCTGGATGGCGGAGTACATCTGCGCGACCTTGTCCTCACGGATCAGGTTACGGATCGCCGGGGTGCCGATCATGATCTCGTGGGCCGCGACACGGCCGCCACCGATCTTCTTCAGCAGGGTCTGGGAGATCACCGCCTGCAGGGACTCGGAGAGCATGGAGCGGACCATGGACTTCTCCTCGGCGGGGAACACGTCGACGATACGGTCGATGGTCTTGGCCGCGGAGGTGGTGTGCAGGGTGCCGAAGACCAGGTGGCCGGTTTCCGCCGCGGTCAGCGCCAGGCGGATGGTCTCCAGGTCACGCATCTCGCCGACCAGGATGATGTCCGGGTCCTCACGCAGGGCCGAGCGCAGTGCCTCGTTGAAGCCCAGGGTGTCGCGGTGCACCTCACGCTGGTTGACCAGGCACTTCTTCGACTCGTGGACGAATTCGATCGGGTCTTCGACAGTGAGAATGTGGCTGTACTTGGTGTTGTTCAGGTAGTCGAGCATCGCCGCCAGCGAGGTGGACTTGCCCGAACCGGTCGGCCCGGTGACCAGCACCAGGCCGCGCGGCACGTCTGAAACACGTTTGAACACTTCTCCCATTCCCAGGTCCTCCATCGTGAGTACCTTGGAGGGAATGGTCCGGAACACGGCGCCGGCGCCGCGGTTCTGGTTGAAGGCGTTGACCCGGAAGCGGGCCACGCCCGGCACTTCGAAGGAAAAGTCGGTTTCCAGGAACTCTTCGTAATCCTTACGCTGCTTGTCGTTCATGATGTCGTAGATCAGCGCGTGAACCTGCTTGTGCTCGAGCGGCGGCAGGTTGATGCGGCGCACATCGCCGTCGACGCGGATCATCGGCGGCAGGCCGGCCGAGAGGTGCAGGTCCGAAGCGCCCTGCTTGGCGCTGAAGGCGAGCAGCTCGGTAATATCCATGGGACTCCCCAATCAAGAGCAAGCAGGTAGAATGCCGCAGAACTCGCAGCAGCCGGGCGGAAAAGCGACGGTAATGTCCACGATAGCAGAGAATATTGCAAAGGTTCGCGTACGAATCCGTGAGGCGGAACAAGCGAAAAATCGCACGCCTGGCTCGGTGCAGTTGCTCGCCGTGAGCAAGACCAAACCCGCCGCCGCCATCCGCGAAGCGTATGCCGAAGGCCTGGCCGATTTCGGCGAAAACTACCTGCAGGAAGCACTGCTCAAGCAGGCCGAGCTGGCCGACCTGCCGCTGACCTGGCACTTCATCGGCCCTATCCAGTCGAACAAGACCCGGCCCATCGCCGAGCACTTCCACTGGGTGCATTCGGTGGACCGCCTGAAGATCGCCCAGCGCCTTTCCGAACAGCGCCCGACGAACCTGCCGCCGCTGAACGTGCTGCTGCAGGTGAATGTCAGCGGCGAAGACAGCAAATCCGGCTGTTCCCCCGAAGAACTGCCTGCCCTTGCCCAGGCAATTTCGCAACTGCCCCACTTGAAACTGCGCGGTCTGATGGCCATACCTGAGCCAACCGAAGACGTTGCCGCGCAGCACGCTGCATTTGCCCGCCTGCGCGAGCTGATGCACGCCCTGAACCTCGGCCTGGACACCCTGTCCATGGGCATGAGCCACGACCTCGAAGCCGCCATCGGCGAAGGCGCCACCTGGGTACGGATCGGTACCGCCCTGTTCGGCGCCCGCGACTACGGCGCCTCGCACTGAATAAAGGAAGAGACGTAATGAGCACCCGCATTGCCTTCATCGGCGCCGGCAACATGGCCGCCAGTCTCATCGGCGGCCTGCGCGCCAAGGGCGTCGAAGCCAGCCGCATCCGCGCCAGCGACCCGGGTGCCGAGCAGCGCGCGAAGATCGCTGCCGAGCACGGCATCGACGTGGTCGGCGACAACGCCAGCGCCGTGGCTGGCGCCGACGTGGTGGTCCTGGCGGTCAAGCCGCAGGTCATGAAGGACGTCTGCCTGGCGCTGGCGCCGTCCCTGTCCGATAGCGCACTGATCGTCTCCATCGCCGCCGGCATCCCCTGCGCCAGCCTCGAACGCTGGCTGGGCGCCGTGAGCGACCAGCCGCGCGCCATCGTCCGCTGCATGCCCAACACCCCGGCCCTGGTCGGCCTGGGCGCCAGCGGCCTGTACCCCAATTCGAGCGTCAGTGCCACCCAGCGCGAGCAGGCGCAGCAACTGCTGAGCGCCGTGGGCATCGCCCTGTGGCTGGACGAGGAGCGGCAGATCGACGCGGTCACCGCCGTCTCCGGCAGCGGCCCGGCCTACTTCTTCCTGCTGATGGAAGCCATGACCGCCGCCGGCGAGAAGCTCGGCCTGTCCCGCGAAGTCGCCGGCCAGCTGGCCCGCCAGACCGCCCTGGGCGCCGCGCAGATGGCCACCACCAGCGATGTCGATCCCGCCGAACTGCGCCGCCGCGTGACCTCGCCCAAGGGCACCACCGAAGCGGCCATCACCACTTTCCAGGCCAACGGTTTCGAGGCGCTGGTGGAGAAGGCGGTAGGCGCTGCCGACCACCGTTCCGCCGAGCTGGCCGAACAACTGGGTCAATGACGAGGAGCCCTCAATGACCGGAATTTCCACCGCTGCCATTTACGTCATCCAGACGCTGGGCAGCCTGTACCTGCTGATCGTCCTGCTGCGCTTCATCCTGCAACTGGTCCGCGCCGACTTCTACAACCCGCTCAGCCAGTTCATCGTGCGCGCCACCAAGCCGCTGCTGAACCCGCTGCGCCGCGTCATCCCCGGCTTCGGCGGTATCGACTTCGCCTCGCTGGTACTGGCCATCCTGGTCCAGCTGCTGCTGATGGTCATCACCCTGACCCTGATGGGCTATGGCGTCGGCGGCTACATCCTGCAGCTGCTGGTGTGGTCGATCATCGCGGTGACCTCGCTGTTCCTGAAGATCTTCTTCTTTGCCCTGATCATCAGCGTGATTCTCTCCTGGGTCGCCCCGGGCAGCTACAACCCCGGCGCCCAGCTGGTGAACCAGATCTGCGAACCGTTCCTGGCGCCCTTCCGCAAGCTCCTGCCGAACCTCGGCGGCCTGGATATCTCGCCGATCTTCGCCTTCATCGCGCTGAAGCTGATCGACATGCTGGTGATCGGCAACCTGGCCGCGATGACCGGGATGCCGCAGATCCTCAGCCCCTTCATGTAACTGACCAGGGAGCTCGCCCGCGCGGCGAGCTCCGACAGTCCGCAAGACGAATGAGCTTCTATCTCTGGGACGGCGAGGACCTGATCCTCGACTGCCACCTGCAACCCAAGGCGAGCCGCGACGAGTTCGCCGGGCTGCACGGCGAACGCCTGAAGATCCGCCTGACCGCGCCGCCGGTGGAAGGCAAGGCCAATGCCCATCTGCTGGCATTCCTCGGCAAGGCCTTCGGCGTGCCGAAAAGCGCGGTGAAGCTGGAAAGCGGCGAACTGAATCGCCAGAAGCGCGTGCGTATTCCCCGCCCGACGAAATTTCCGGCAGAACTCGGGATAGCCGCTCGGTAACCTTGGCCGACCTTACGTGTAGGAATGTGCTGTAGGCCAATTGCTATTCCTACACTCCGTCGCATAATCCACGCCATCCATTCCCCGCGCAGGACGCGCCAGCCCAAGGAACGCCCGGATGAGCATGGAACGTCTCAGTCAGCAGATCGATGCCTATGTCACCTGGAAGCGCGAGCTGGTCCGTGAGATCACCCGCTATCGCAGCTGGCTGGAGCGCGCCCGGCTGAATACCCCGGAAATCGAGAACCGCCTCGAACGCACCCTGCGCCTGCTGCGCGTCGACCACATCACCCTGGCCTTCGTCGGCGAGTACTCGCGCGGCAAGACCGAGCTGATCAACAGCCTGTTCTTCGCCGGATTCGGCCGCCGCATGCTGCCATCCCAGGCCGGCCGCACCACCATGTGCCCGACCGAGCTGTTCTTCGACCCGCGCTCGGAGCGCCCCTACATCCGCCTGCTGCCCATCGAGACCCGCGTCGCCGATGCCAGCGTCGCGCAGTTCAAGCGTATCCCGCGGCACTGGGTGAACATCCCGCTGGATACCTCGGACCCGGCGAACATGGCCGAGGCCTTCGCCCAGGTCGCCAAGACCAAGCCGCTGCCGGTGGAGCAGGCGATCCAGCTGGGCTTCCACCCGGACATGCTCGAAGCCACGGACAAACCCGGCATCGTCCTGGTGCCGGCGTGGCGCCATGCGCTGGTCAACTTCGACCACCCGCTGCTGCGCCAGGGCCTGCGCATTCTCGACACGCCCGGCCTGAACGCCCTGGGCAGCGAGCCGGAACTGACCCTGTCGATGCTGCCCAGCGCGCAATCGATCCTCTTCCTGCTGGCGGCCGATACCGGCGTGACCGCCTCCGACATGGCCATCTGGCGGGACCACGTGCGCCAGCTCGGCGAGGACGGCCACACCAGCCTCTACGCGGTGCTGAACAAGATCGACGTGCTCTGGGACGACCTGGCCGGCGAAGTCTTCGTGCAGAACGCCATCCACCATATCCAGGACACCACCGCGCGACAGCTGGGCATCGCCCGCGAAGACGTGCTGCCGCTATCGGCCAAGCAGGCGCTGCTGGCCAAGGTGCGCGGCGACCGCGACTTGCTCGTGCGCAGCCAGATGGAATCCCTGGAGGAGCTGCTCTGCGAGCGCATCGTCGCGCAGAAGGAGCGCCTGCTGGAGGACGCCGTGGTCGGCCAGGTGCTGGCGCTGGTCAACAACAGCCAGCACAGCCTGCGCGTGCGCCTGGACAAGGTGAAGGAGCAGCAGGCGCTGCTCAACGACCAGCAACAGGACAGCGGCCAGCTGCTGTTCGAGCTGACTGCGCGGACCAAGGACGACCACAACCTGCACCACAAGCGCCTGCTCAGCCTGAAGACCAACCAGCGGCTGCTGCGCCACCAGGGCGAACAGCTGCGCGACGCGGTGCGTCCGGAAAGGCTCGAGCAGCATCTGAAGAAGGTCCACGAGAAGCTGCGCGGCAGCTGGACCACGGTCGGCATCCACCAGGCCATCCTGCAGTTCTTCCGCACCGTGGAGACCGACCTGGTCGGCCTGATGCACGAGGCGGAGACGGCCAACCGCATGGTCGCGGCCATCTACCAGCGGCATAACCAGGAAAACCCGCTCAACGCCCTGGATGCCCCGCAACTCCGCGTCCAGCGCTACCTGCGCGATCTCGCCAAGCTGCAGGAGAAAGCCGACCGCTTCCGCCTGCACCTCAAGACCCTGCTCACCGAGCAGCGCCTGCTGACCCGCCGCTTCTTCGCCACCGTCGCCCAGGAAGTCATCGGCCTGCACCAGCGCCTGCGCGAAGAGGCCGAGCAATGGGCCGCCGACGCCCTGATGCCGCTGATGCAGTACAGCCTGGAACACAAGCAGATGCTGGAAACCCACATGCTGCGCCTCAAGGCCCTGGCCCAGGAAACCCAGCAGGCGCGTCAGCGCTCGCTGCTGCTGGGGCGCTATACCGAGGAGTTGGAGCAGCAACTGGTCGAGGCCACCGACATTCTTCGCCAGCTGCGCCGCCCGGCTCCGCTGCAGCGCCAGGCCAAGGTCGTCACCCTGCCCACCTCCCAGCGCGCCTGAAACCCGCGCCACACCCGCGCGATGCCCGCTCCCGGCGCTTGCCGCAGGGTGCGGTGCTCTTTAGACTGGCCGTCCTTTTTATGCATGAGCTGGGTCGATGCCAACAGTCTTCCCCGAAGATTCCGTCGGTCTGGTCACCCCCCAGACACTGCAGTTCAATGAACCGCTGCCCCTGGCCTGCGGCAAGACGCTGCCCGAATACCAACTGGTGATCGAGACCTACGGCGAGCTGAACGCCACGGCGAGCAACGCCGTGCTGATCTGCCACGCGCTCTCCGGCCATCACCACGCCGCCGGCTACCACAGCGAGGACGAGCGCAAGCCAGGCTGGTGGGACAGCTGCATCGGCCCGGGCAAGCCCATCGACACCCGCAAGTTCTTCGTCGTCGCGCTGAACAATCTGGGCGGCTGCAACGGCTCCACCGGGCCAACCAGCCTCAACCCCGCCACCGGCAGGACCTACGGCGCGGACTTCCCGGTCGTCACCGTGGAAGACTGGGTGCACAGCCAGGCCCGACTGGCCGATCGCCTCGGCATCCAGAGCTGGGCCGCCATCGTCGGCGGAAGCCTGGGCGGCATGCAGGCGCTGCAGTGGACCATCAGCTATCCCGAGCGCGTGCGCCATTGCCTGTGCATCGCCAGTGCGCCGAAGCTGTCGGCGCAGAACATCGCCTTCAACGAAGTGGCGCGCCAGGCGATCCTCTCGGACCCGGAGTTCTTCGGCGGCCACTTCCAGGAACACGACGTGATACCCAAGCGCGGCCTGCGCCTGGCGCGGATGGTCGGCCACATCACCTACCTCTCCGATGACGCCATGGGCGCCAAGTTCGGCCGCGACATGAAGTCGGAGAAGCTCAACTACGACCTGCACAGCGTCGAGTTCCAGGTGGAAAGCTACCTGCGCTACCAGGGCGAGGAGTTCTCCACCCGCTTCGACGCCAATACCTACCTGCTGATGACCAAGGCGCTGGACTACTTCGACCCGGCCGCCGCCTACGGCGACGACCTGGCGCGTACCCTCGCCGGGGTGAAAGCGGACTTCTGCCTGATGTCCTTCACCACCGACTGGCGCTTCTCCCCGGCGCGTTCGCGGGAGATCGTCGACGCCCTGCTGGCGGCGAAGAAGAACGTCAGCTACCTGGAAATCGACGCCCCGCAAGGCCATGACGCCTTCCTGATGCCGATTCCGCGCTACCTGCAAGCTTTCAGCGGTTACATGCACCGCATCAGCGTATAAAAGGACACCCATGCGCGCCGACCTGGAAATCATCCAAGACTGGATCCCCGCCGGCAGCCGCGTGCTCGACCTGGGCTGCGGCGACGGCGAGCTGCTCGCCTGGCTGCGCGACCACAAGCAGGTGGGCGGCTACGGCCTGGAGATCGACCCCGACAAGATCGCCAAATGCATCGAACGCGGCGTCAACGTCATCGAACAGGACCTCGACAAGGGCCTGGGCAACTTTGCCAGCAACAGTTTCGACGTGGTCGTGATGACCCAGTCGCTGCAGGCCCTGCGCTACCCGGACAAGGTGCTGGCGGAGATGCTGCGCGTGGGCAGAACCTGCATCATCACCTTCCCCAACTTCGGCCACTGGCGCTGCCGCTGGTACCTCGCGCGCAATGGCCGCATGCCGGTGTCGGACTTCCTTCCGTACACTTGGTACAACACGCCGAACATCCACTTCTGCACCTTCCGCGATTTCGAGGCGCTCTGCCACGAGCAACACGCAAGGGTGCTGGACCGTCTGGCGGTGGACCACGAGCACCAGCATGGCTGGGCCTCGCGAATCTGGCCTAATCTGTTGGGTGAGATCGGCATCTACCGGATCAGCGGCGCTGGCGTGCAAGATCACCGCATCGCCGTCTGATCGCGGCTATCTGATAGAGCCCGGGAGAAACATCATGCGCCGCCTGCTTACCTTCCTCGCCTGCCTGGTCCTCGCCGTCCCCGCCTTCGCCGAACAGATGAAGCGCCTGGGTGACCTGCAGGTGCACTACAGCGTGTTCAACTCCAGCTTCCTCCAGCCCAACGTCGCGCAAGCCGTGGGCGTGGTGCGCAGCAAGGCCCAGGGCGTGATCAACATCGTGCCGCTGGACGCCAGCGGCAAAGCGGCCAACGCCACCGTCGCCGGCTCCGCCAAGAACCTGATGGGCCAGACCATTCCCCTGACCTTCAAGCGCGTGGTCGAGGAAGGCGCCGTGTACAACCTGGCACAGTTCCCCATCGAGGGCCGCGAGACCCTGACCTTCTCCATCCAGGTCCAGTCCGGAAGCGAAGCGCCGCAAAGCTTCGACTTCATGCAGGAAATCTTCCCCGACGAATGATCAAGCTCGAACAACTGGTGCTGGCCAGTCACAACGCCGGCAAGCTCAAGGAACTCCAGGCCATGCTCGGAGCCCACGTGAAGGTGCGTTCCATCGGCGAGTTCAGCGACGTGGAGCCGGAAGAGACCGGCCTGTCCTTCGTCGAGAACGCCATCCTCAAGGCCCGCAATGCCGCGCGCATCTCCGGCCTGCCGGCGCTGGCCGACGACTCCGGCCTGGCGGTGGACTTCCTCGGCGGCGCGCCGGGCATCTATTCCGCGCGCTACGCCGACGGCAAGGGTGACGCGGCGAACAACGCCAAGCTGCTCGATGCCATGAAGGACGTGCCGGACGAGGCGCGTGGCGCCCAGTTCGTCAGCGTGCTGGCCCTGGTCCGCCACGCTGACGACCCGCTGCCGATCCTCTGCGAGGGCCTCTGGCACGGCAGCATCCTGCGCGAAGCCCGCGGCGAGCACGGCTTCGGCTACGACCCGCTGTTCTGGGTGCCGGAAGCCAACTGCTCCAGCGCCGAACTGCCGCCCGAGCAGAAGAACCAGCTCAGCCACCGCGCCCGCGCCATGGCCTTGCTGAAGCAACGGCTGGGACTCTAGTTGGGGAGGCGCCTAATCTTCAGCGAGAAAAAACTTCGCGGAGTGACGCGCCGCTTGCGCGCCCTTAAAAAGTGGTCCGATAGCTTCCAAGGCCATTTCCCGGCAGACATACCGCCCTCCGAGCGTTATTGGAACTGGAAGATTCCAGTTGCATGCAGCCTTGTGCAGGGTCGCTATACAACGCCGGAAATTCAGGCTCAGTGTGCGCAAGCCCTGATCGACGCCTGCCAACATCTGATACACAGCAAGCCCGAGCTCGCAAAGGATTGGCGAGTCACTGCCGTCATTTGCATTCCGGACTTTTTCACCAGCGAAGTTTGCATCTACAAGGAGGAAGGTTATTTCCTCAGCCATACGCGAGAAAGCGACGGTCCAGATAGCACATGCCGCCACTTGACCTCCAGCCTCGCCGAAGAGTGGAAGCTCCAGTTGGTATCAGGAAGTTCCGAACTCGGCGTTTACATTGACTACGCAGATCCCGACCAGCCCGATGGACGCTTCATCTGCCAGCGCTGGTACTTTGGCGAAGTCATGCCACGATAGTCTCCCCCAAAGATTCAAGCCATTCACCGTGCCCAACGATTCAGTCTTTCAACTTCCCGTGCTGTCCGCGTACGTCCACATCCCCTGGTGCGTGCGCAAATGCCCCTATTGCGACTTCAACTCCCATGCCGCCGGGCCGGAGCTACCGGAAGACGCCTACGTCGAGGCGCTGCTGGCTGACCTGGTCGCCGACCGCGGATACGTCCACGGCCGCAAGTTGACCTCGATCTTCTTCGGCGGCGGCACGCCCAGCCTGTTTTCCGCCAAGGCGCTGGGCCGCATCCTCGAAGGGCTGGAAAGGCAGGTCGGTTTCGAAAGCGATATCGAGATCACCCTGGAAGCCAACCCGGGCACCTTCGAGCAGGCCAAGTTCGCCGACTACCGCCAGCTGGGGATCAATCGGCTGTCCATCGGCATCCAGAGCTTCCAGGCCGAAAAGCTCAAGGCGCTGGGTCGCATCCATGACGGCGACGAAGCCGTGCGCGCGGCCGAGATGGCCCGCCGCGCCGGCTTCGACAACTTCAATCTGGACCTGATGCACGGCCTGCCGGAGCAGAGCGTCGCCGACGCGCTGAGCGACCTGCAGCAGGCCATTGCCCTCGCGCCGACGCACCTGTCCTGGTACCAGCTGACCATGGAGCCGAACACGGTGTTCTGGAGCCAGCCGCCGGAGCTGCCCGAGGACGACCAGCTGTGGGAAATCCAGGAGGCCGGCCAGGCGCTGCTC
Source organism: Pseudomonas nitroreducens (assembly GCF_010994165.1). Taxonomy (NCBI): domain Bacteria; kingdom Pseudomonadati; phylum Pseudomonadota; class Gammaproteobacteria; order Pseudomonadales; family Pseudomonadaceae; genus Pseudomonas; species Pseudomonas nitroreducens. The sequence goes on from NZ_WMBX01000004.1 coordinate 221,335, forward strand.
GCCCAGGCGGGCTACCTGCAGTACGAAACCTCCGCCTATGCCCGTGACGGCAAGCGCGCGCGGCACAACCTGAACTACTGGACCTTCGGCGATTTCCTCGGCATCGGCGCCGGCGCCCACGCCAAGCTGAGCACCCCGGCAGGGCGCATCCTGCGCACCTGGAAGACCCGCCTGCCGAAGGACTACCTGAATCCGGAGAAGCCCTTCCAGGCCGGCGAACGCGACCTGGAAGCGGATGACCTGCCCTTCGAGTTCATGATGAACGCCCTGCGCCTGACCGAAGGTGTACCGGCGGCAACCTTCGCCGAGCGCACTGGCCTGCCGCTGGCCGCCATCGAGGAAGCCTGCCGGCAGGCGCGCAAGGACGGCCTATTGCTGGACGATCCGAACCGGCTGGCCCCCACCGAACGTGGCCAGCTGTTCCTCAACGACCTGCTGCAGCGCTTCCTGCCCTGAGCCTCTGGCGCGAGCAGCGCCGGGCGACTTCATCGTCGCCCGGCGTGTACACTCCCCGGCGACTCTGAATCCCAAGGAGCCCCAATGGACTTCGCGCTCGACCTGATTGCCAACGTCTCCCGCTGGTGCCGCGGCCACCTGTCCGACATCGCCCTGGCGATCATGGCCACCGTGCTGGTGCTGTTCGGCCCGGCGATCAACGCCTGGGTACAGCAGCGCATCGGCAGCCTGAACTTCGTCTTCCGCACCCTGCTGTTCGTGCTGATCTGCGCCGTGGGCTACGGCCTGGCGATGGTCTTCGTCACCCCGTGGCTGGCCAAGGGTCTGGGTTATTTCAACAACTACACCCTGGCGCCCGTGCTGCTGCTAGTGTTCTTCGTGATTGGCATGATCGCCGACCGCAGTTGACCTGCGGGCCTCCGGCGGTTGGCCACCACTGCCGGAGGACACATGAAGCCGATCAAGCATCTCTACCTGCACTTCTCCGATGGCCAGCGTCTGGCGCTGCGCTTCCCGCAACAGAGTGACGACCCCGCCGAAGTGGCGCGCGGCATCCGCAAGCAGATGGAGTCGCCGGTCATCAGCATCGAGGTGGACGGCGACCTGCTGATCATCCCGCGCACCAGCATCAAGTACCTGCAGATCAGCCCGGCGCCCATGCGCATGCCGGAGACCACGGTGCTGGGTGCCGAGCTGATCGAGTAACGCACACCCCGGTGTCGGTGGAGGCTTTTGCAGAACCGAGGTGGGCGCCTAGCCCTTGCTCGCGAACGCTCTGTCCTGGCGCACCGGCGCCGTGGCGGCTCGCGAGCAAGCTCGCTCCTGCAGATCCGTTTGCCTGGATAGACAAAGGCCGCCTCGCGACGGCCTCTGCTGGACTCAGTTACCCTCGCGGCGCAACGCCTGCGGGGTGAAGTCGCGCGGCCCGAGCGGGACCTTGAAGTCGTACATCGGCTCGTTGTTGTCCAGGCCGTCGACGAAATAGCGCTTGCCTTCGAAGTCGTACAGCGCCTCCAGGGTGCTGAGCACCATGGGCACGTCGTAGTAGTTGATCGGGTGCACTTCCTGGGCGCGGATCAGCTTGCCGTCGGCGTTGTAGATGTCCGAGGCGAGGATCTGCCAGCTGTCCTCATCCAGGTAGAAGCGGCGCTTGGCGAACGGATGGCCCATACCCTTGCGCAGGGTCGCCTCGACCACCCAGACGCGGTGCGGCTCGTAGCGCAGCAGCTCGGGGTTGAGGGTCTTGGTCTTGAGGATGTCGGCGTAGGGAATGCCCTTCTGGTGCACGGCATAGCTGTTGTATGGCACCAGCATCTCGCGCTTGCCCAGCAGTTGCCACTCGTAGTGGTCAGGCGCGCCGTTGTAGACGTCCACGGTGTCGGCTGTAGCCAGGCCGTTGGTGTCCGGCTGCAGGGTGTCGTAGGCCAGGCTCGGCAGGCGGCGCACGCGGCGCTCGCCGCTGTTGAAGCGCCAGGCCTTGCGGATCGACAGCACCTGGTCGATGGTCTCCTGAACCACCAGCGCGGAACCCGCCAGCTTGGCCGGGGCGACGATGTTGTACTTGTAGTAGAACAGCGTGTTGTTCAGGTCCTGCGGGGTCATGCCCTCGCGGCCGTAGTTGAAGTACACGTAGCGGTCGAGCTTGAGCAGGTTGTAGCTGCCGCTGGCGAGCACGGCGGCCTGATTGGTCACCATGTGAATCTGCTCGCCGCGGTAGCGCATGATGTGGTTCCAGATCGCTTCCAGGCCGGTCTTCGGCATCGGGAATGGCACACCGGCGGCGGCGCCCTGCACACCGTTGCCGTCGGCGATCAGCTCGGCGTTCTCGGCGTTGAAGCAGGTGGCGTCATAGATGCGCTGGGGCAAGGATGCGCTGCGGCGGCTGGGGAAGACCCGCAGATAGTAGTCCGGGTTCTCCTGCAGCAGCGCCTGGGTGCCGGGCGTGAGCAGCGCCTGGTACTGCGCCAGGTTCTTGCTGTCGATCTTGTACTGCACGGCGTCGCCAGCGTACGGATCGAGGTGATGGCCGCCGGGCTGGTATCCCGCCGGCGCGGTGGTGATGCCGCCGGTCCAGGCGGGGATGGTGCCACTGGCGTTGCCGGCCATTTCCGCGCCCATCGGCGTCAGGTCGCGGCCCAGTCGAGCGGCCTCGGTGGCATCGACTTTCGCCTGCGCCGGCAGGGCCCACGCCCCTGCCATCAGCAGTACAGCAAGTTTCTTCAACACAGCAGACTCCTTTGCGACGGACTCCTGTCCGTCACTCTTATTTTCGTCCGCGGCGGATGCCGCTTTTTATTCAGGAGGTGAGGATGGCCTTTTTCGGCCTGCCGGGTGGTCCCGGTCTCGAAGGTGCTTTTCGCGTGAAAAAGGCCTGCTGGGCAGGCCTTTTCGGGCGGATCAGTCGACGCGCTCGAACTTCAGGTCCCAGACGCCATGGCCGAGTCGCTCCCCGCGACGTTCGAACTTGGTGACCGGGCGCTCTTCCGGGCGCGGCACGTAGGTATTATCGGCCGAAAGGTTGCGGTAGCCGGGTGCGGCATTCATCACTTCCAGCATGTGCTCGGCGTATTGTTCCCAGTCGGTGGCCATGTGCAGCACGCCGCCGACCTTCAGCTTCTGCCGCACCAGCTCAGCCCAGGCCGGCTGCACGATGCGACGCTTGTGGTGGCGCGACTTGTGCCACGGGTCCGGGAAGAACAGCAGCAGGCGATCGAGGCTGGCATCGGCAACGCAGTCGCGCAGCACCTCGATGGCGTCGCAGCTGTAGACGCGGATATTGGTCAGGTCCTGGGTCAGCATGCCGTTGAGCAGCGCACCAACGCCCGGCCGGTGCACTTCCACGCCGATGAAATCCTGCTCCGGCGCGGCAGCGGCCATCTCCAGGGTAGCGTGGCCCATGCCGAAGCCGATCTCGAAGGTGCGCGGCGCCTGGCGCCCGAACACTTCATCGAAGTCCCGCGCACCGTCGGCCAGCTCCAGGCCGAACTTCGGCCAGCCCTGGTCGAGGCCACGCTGCTGGCCCTCGGTCATGCGACCGGCACGCATCACGAAGCTCTTGATGGCGCGCATCGGACGGTTGTCGACGTCGGGCTGGTTCTCGGGCTGATTTTCGGGAATGTCACTCATGACTCGGACCTTGCGGGTAAATGCACACGCGGGCCGGTTGCTTCTGGCAAACCGGCCCGCGCGTCGGTGTCTATTAAATGCCTGCCAACGATCTCGCGAGCTAGAGCGGAACTAGGCGAAAAGTGGGGCGGGAGCGGAGTTTACACGCAGTAAATGAGCATCCCGAACCACTTTTCAACGACGTTCCGCCGACGCGCAGCAGATCGTTAGTTGATCAGGCCCGTCATCGGCGACGACGCGCTCGCATACAGCTTGCGCGGCATGCGGCCGGCCAGGTAGGCCAGGCGGCCGGCGACGATGGCGTGCTTCATGGCCTCGGCCATCATTACCGGGTTCTGCGCGTGGGCGATGGCGGTGTTCATCAGCACGGCCTCGCAGCCCAGCTCCATGGCGATGGTGGCATCCGACGCAGTGCCCACGCCGGCATCCACCAGCACCGGAACGGTGGCTTCTTCGAGGATGATGCGCAGGTTGTACGGGTTGCAGATGCCCAGGCCCGAGCCGATCAGGCCGGCCAGCGGCATCACCGCGATGCAGCCGATCTCGGCCAGCTGGCGGGCGATGATCGGGTCGTCGCTGGTGTACACCATGACGTCGAAGCCGTCCTTGACCAGCACCTCGGCGGCCTTGAGGGTTTCGACGACGTTGGGGAAGAGGGTCTTCTGGTCGGCCAGGACTTCCAGCTTGACCAGGCTGTGGCCATCCAGCAGCTCACGGGCCAGGCGGCAGGTGCGCACGGCCTCGACGGCGTCGTAGCAGCCGGCGGTGTTCGGCAGGATGGTGTAGCGATCCGGCGGGATCACGTCCAGCAGGTTGGGCTCGCCCGGGTTCTGGCCGATATTGGTACGGCGCACCGCTACGGTGACGATCTCGGCGCCCGAGGCCTCGATGGCCACGCGGGTCTCTTCGAGGTCCTTGTACTTGCCGGTGCCGACCAGCAGGCGCGAATGGTAGGTACGGCCAGCCAGGGTGAAGGGCTTGTCGACCGGCAGGTTGGAGGAAGCTTGGCTCATCGGATCACTCCTCAGGAAATGTGAAAGCTTTGCGGGGCCTGAAAGATGTAGCGACGGGCTCTAGCCGCCGCCGATGGCATGCACCACTTCCACCTGGTCGCCTTCGCTCAGGGCGGTGGCGGCGTGCTGGCTGCGCGGCACGATGTCCTGGTTGAGCTCGACCGCGACACGCTTGCCGGTGAGGTCGAGACGCTCGAGCAGGTTGGCGACGGTCTGGCCGGCGGGCAGCTCGAAGGGTTCGCCATTCAACTGAATACGCATGGGCGGGACGGTCGTTGCTGGAGGGGGTCGCATTCTAGCCCGATCGCGGCGGATGACCAAGGTATCCGGGCGTCGCACTCGGGCTTTTCTGACATCCGGGTCAACCCAGCTGGAAGGCCGCCACCAGCAGCAGCGCCCAGCCGATGAGGAAGAACAGTCCGCCGATCGGCGTAATGATGCCCACGCTCAGGCCCGCCAGGGTCAACAGGTAGAGGCTCCCGGAGAACAGCAGGATGCCGACGGTGAATGCCCAGCCGGCAAGGCTGATGAGGGTGCCGCCGATGTGCGCGGTGAGCAGCGCCACGCCGAACAGCGCCAGGGCGTGCAGCATCTGGTAGTGCACGCCGGTCTGGAACACCGCCAGGTACTCGGGCGTAAGCTTGTTCTTCAGGCCGTGGGCGGCGAAGGCGCCAAGGGCGACCCCGGTGAAACCGAAGAACGCGGCGAGCATCAGGAAAGTACGCAGCATGGGACAGCTCCAGACAGGTGAGTATCGCTATAATGGCCCGCTCATCCGCCCAGGCAAAGCCTCCGCATGCGCAACGCCCTCCGCCGCCTGTCAAAGATCGCGCTCTGGTTCGTCGCCATCAGCGTGGCGCTGGTCATCGTCCTGCGCTGGGTGCCGCCGCCGGGGACCATGGTGATGGTCGAGCGCAAGGTCGAGTCCTGGTTCAACGGCAAGCCCATCGACCTGCAACGCAGCTGGCGCTCCTGGGACGAACTGCCCGACAGCCTCAAGCTCGCGGTGATCGCCGGCGAGGACCAGAAGTTCGCCGAGCACCACGGCTTCGACCTGCCGGCGATCCAGAAGGCGCTGGCGCACAACGAGCAGGGCGGCAAGGTCCGCGGCGGCAGCACCATCAGCCAGCAGGTGGCGAAGAACGTCTTCCTCTGGACCGGCCGCAGCTGGGTGCGCAAGGGCTTCGAGGCCTGGTTCACCCTGCTGATCGAGACCTTCTGGTCCAAGCAGCGGATTCTCGAGGTCTACCTCAACAGCGTGGAATGGGATGCCGGCGTGTTCGGCGCCCAGGCCGCCGCCCAGCACCACTTCGGCGTGGAGGCCAAGCGCCTGTCGCAACAGCAGGCCAGCCTGCTGGCTGCCGTGCTGCCCAACCCGCGCAAGTGGAGCGCCGGCAAGCCCGGCCCCTACGTGCGCCAGCGCGCCTCGTGGATTCGCCAGCAGATGTGGCAGTTGGGCGGTAGCGAGTATCTCGGGCGCCTTTAAGGCGCCGTATCCGACACCTTGAGGGTGTTGCGCGGGACCACGCGGATCCATTGCAGCGTGCCATCGCGATGCAGCAGCGTCATGCCCTTCTCCGGATAGACCCAGGCCTCGCCACCCTCCACCTGCAGGCGCAGGCGCGGGTCGCCCAGGCTCACCGCCAGGCGCCCGACTGCCAGGTCTTCCTGGGGCGCCAGCGCCAGTTCGGAGACCGGCTTGTTGCCCAGCTGACTCATCAGCTCGGCGCTCAGCGGCTGATCCTTGCTGGTCGGCTGCATGCCGGTGGCCTTGGCCAGGCTGGCATGCTCGGCCTCGCTCAACGCCAGCTCCGCCTCGACATGCCAGGGCCCTTCGTCCGTCACCAGGCGGCCACGGTAATGCAGTTGCGGGCCGTCCTGGCTGGCAGTCAGCCACAGCTCGCCGGGCTGCAGGCCCTGCAGATCACTCAGGCTCAGGTGGTCTTCAGCCAGCGGCTCGAAGACTTTTTCCTTCCAGTCATTGAACCACTGCGGCGGCTTGGGCGGTGCCGACGTGCGGGCGGCCCAGGTGCCCAGGCCGAAAGCCAGCAGGGCGATGACCAGGAAAAACATCCCGTGGACGGGACGCAGGCGCGGCATGGGACTCTCCAGACTCTGGACAGAGAATGACCGGACAGAAAAAAACCGCACCAGGGTGCGGTTCTCGGTCTCAACGGGAGCGCATCGAAGCCGGTCAGGCTTCGATGCGGCCCTTGAGTTTGTTCATCGCGTTTTTTTCCAACTGACGAATCCGCTCGGCGGACACGTTGTACTTGGCCGCCAGGTCGTGCAGCGTCGCCTTCTCCTCGGCCAGCCAGCGCTGGTAGAGAATGTCGCGGCTGCGCTCGTCCAGGCCTTCCAGCGCCTCGTGCAGGCTGGCGGTGGAGCTGTCGCTCCAGTCCGCTTCTTCCAGCTGGCGTGCCGGATCGTAGCGATGGTCTTCCAGATAATGCGCCGGGGACTGGTAGGCACTCTCGTCGTCGGCGTCCGCCGCCGGGTCGAAGGCCATGTCCTGCCCGGTGAGACGGCTTTCCATCTCGCGGACTTCGCGGGCCTCGACACCGAGGGTTTCCGCGACGCGGTGCACTTCGTCATTGCTCAGCCAGGCCAGTTTCTTCTTCTGGCTGCGCAGGTTGAAGAACAGCTTGCGCTGCGCCTTGGTGGTCGCGACTTTCACGATCCGCCAGTTGCGCAGGATGAACTCGTGGATTTCCGCCTTGATCCAGTGCACGGCGAACGACACCAGGCGCACACCCATTTCCGGGTTGAAGCGCTTCACGGCCTTCATCAGGCCGACGTTGCCTTCCTGGATCAGATCGGCCTGGGCCAGGCCGTACCCGGAATAACTCCGGGCGATGTGCACAACAAAGCGCAGGTGCGCCAGAACCATTTGCCGTGCCGCTTCCAGATCTTGCTGGTAGAAGAGGCGTTCGGCCAGTTCGCGCTCCTGCTCCGGCGTCAGCAGCGGAATGCTGTTCACCGAGTGCACGTAGGCTTCCAGGTTCGCACCGGGAGCCAGGGCATAGACAGGTTGCAGAGAAGTGGTCATGCGAATCCTCCGATTCACGAAACTCGCGCAGTGTAGCACTGCGAAATCTGACTGCAAGCGGGTGTAAAAGTTCCTTTACACCCGCTTTACCCCAGCAAAATCAGGGGTTTCAGCGCGGCGCCAGTTCGCGCAGGTGGCGCGCCACGGCCAGCCAGGCGCCGATCCAGCCCAGCAGCACCGCGCCCACGGTCAGCGACAGGCCATCGTCGACCGGAACGCCGGCCAGGCCGAAATCGCTGCCGTACAGCCCGGCCAGGTTGACCACCGAGCTGTTCAGCCAGTCCAGCCCGAAGGCCAGCAGGGCCCAGGACAGGATGCCCGCGCCCAGGCCATACAGCGCGCCCATATAAAGGAAGGGGCGGCGCACATAGCCGTCCGTCCCGCCGACCAGCTTGATGACTTCGATTTCGTTACGGCGATTTTCGATGTGCAGGCGGATGGTGTTGCCGATCACCAGCAACAGCGTCAGCACCAGCAGGATGGTCAGGCCGAAGACGAAGCGATCACCCAGCTTGAGGATCGCCGACAGCCGCTCGACCCAGACCAGGTCCAACTGCGCCTGTTGTACACCGGGCAACTCCGACAACCGTTGACGCAAGGCATCCAGCTGGGCCTTGTCGATCTGCTTGGGCGTCACCGAGATGACCGCCGGCAGCGGGTTGTCCGGCAGCTCCTTGAGCGCCTCGCCAAGCCCGGACTGCTCCTGCAGCTCTTTCAGCGCATCGTCACGGCTGATCAGCTGTGCCTCGATCACATCGGGCATCTTCTCGATCTGCTCGCGTAGGTCCTGACCCTGGGCCTCGCTGGCCTTCAGGTCGAGGAACAGGGATATCTGTGCGGCGCGCTGCCAGGAGCCGCCGAGGCGCTCGACGTTGTTGAGCAGCAGCGACAGGCCCATGGGCAGGCTCAGGGTAATGCCCATCACCAGGCAGGTGAAGAAGCTGCCGAAGGGGTGGCTGACCAGGCGGTGCAAGCTGTCCATCAGGCTGGCGCGGTGGTTTTCCGCGTAGGCCGAGAGGGAGGCGCTGTGGTCCTGGTGCTCGTTGTCGTCCGGGCGCTCGCGCGTGTTGCGCGTCGGGGTGCCTTCTTCGTCGCCGCGGGGCAGGTCATTGGCGCTCATCAGGCGTTCTCCTCACGGTCGGCGATGATGCGGCCGCGCTGCAGGGTGATCATCCGGTGGCGCATGCGCGCGATCAGCGCCAGGTCGTGGCTGGCGATCAGCACGGTGGTGCCCAGGCGGTTGATATCTTCGAACACGGACATGATTTCCGAGGCCAGGCGCGGGTCGAGGTTACCGGTCGGCTCATCCGCGAGCAGCAGCGCCGGGCGGTGCACCACGGCGCGGGCGATGCCGACGCGCTGCTGTTGGCCGGTGGAGAGGTCGGACGGACGGTCCTCGGCCTTCTCCTTCAGATTCACCCGGTCCAGCGCCGCTTCGACGCGGTAGGCGATCTCCGCCTTGGGCAGGCCAAGGATCTGCATCGGCAGGGCGACGTTCTCGAACACGCTGCGGTCGTCCAGCAACTGATGGTTCTGGAACACCACGCCGATCTGCCGGCGCAGGAAGGGAATCTGCGCGGTGGAGATGCGCGAGACGTCCTGCCCGCCGAGCAGCAGCTTGCCCGAGGTGGGCCGTTCCATCGCCAGGATCAGGCGCAGCAGGGTGCTCTTGCCGGCGCCGGAGTGGCCGGTGACGAACATGATCTCGCCGCGCGGCACGCGGAACGAAATCTCGTGCAGGCCGACATGGCCGTTGGGGTAGCGCTTGCCAACCTGCTCGAAACGGATCATGCGATTTCCCGGGTCTCGAAGAGTGCACGGACGAAAGCATCGGCTTCGAAGGTTCGAAGATCGTCGATCCCTTCGCCGACACCGATGTAGCGGATCGGCAGCTCGAACTGCTTGGCCAGGGCGAAGATCACCCCGCCCTTGGCGGTGCCGTCCAGTTTGGTCAGGGCCAGGCCGGTCAGCTCAACGGCGTTGTTGAACTGCTTGGCCTGGTTGATGGCGTTCTGCCCGGTGCCGGCATCCAGCACCAGCAGGACTTCGTGGGGAGCCGTCTGGTCCAGCTTGCCGATCACGCGGCGCACCTTCTTCAGCTCTTCCATCAGGTTGTCCTTGGTGTGCAGGCGGCCGGCGGTGTCGGCGATCAGCACGTCCACGCCACGGGCCTTGGCGGCCTGCACGGCATCGAAGATTACCGAGGCGGAGTCCGCGCCGGTGTGCTGGGCGATCACCGCGATGTTGTTGCGTTCGCCCCAGACCTGCAGCTGCTCGACGGCGGCGGCGCGGAAGGTGTCGCCGGCGGCGAGCATGACTTTCTTGCCATCCAGTTGCAGCTTCTTGGCCAGCTTGCCGATGGTGGTGGTCTTGCCCACGCCATTGACGCCTACGACCAGGATCACGTAGGGCTGCTTGTCCGCCTTGATGGTCAGCGGCTGCTCGACCGGGCGCAGCAGGGTGGCCAGCTCTTCCTGCAGGGCCTTGTACAGCGCCTCGCTGTCGGCCAGTTCCTTGCGCGCGACGCGCTTGGTCAGGTTCTGCACGATGGCAGTGGTGGCCTCGACGCCGACGTCGGCGGTCAGCAGGCGGGTTTCGATTTCGTCCAGCAGGTCGTCGTCGATGGCCTTCTTGCCCAGGAACAGGCTGGCCATGCCCTCGCCGAGGCTGGCGCTGGTCTTCGACAGGCCCTGTTTGAGGCGGGCAAAGAAGCCAAGCTTGGAAGTTTCGGCAGCGGCAGGCCTGGCTTGCGGCTCGGGTTCGGGCTGCGTGGCAGGTTCGGGTTCCGGCTGGGCAACCACGAGGGGCGCTTCGGCGACCGGCTGCGGTTCGGCGGGAGCGGCGGCGGGCGCAGGCTCGACCAGCTGCGGAGCCGGTTCTGGCTCGACCGGCTGCACGGCCGGCTGCGGCGCCTCGGCAATCACCGGCGGCTCGGCTGGCGGCACAGGCTGGACCAGTGGCTCCACCGGAACGCTGGCCGGCACCACGTCGAGTACCGGCTCGGGGGTCGGCTCGACGCTCGGCGCAAGCGGCTCGGCCTGGGCGGCGGGCGCTTGTTCGGCGGCAGGAGCAGGCTCGGCGACAACCGGTTGTTCTACCGGCTGCTCGGTTTCGGCGGCAGGTTGCTCCGCGGCCTGCGGCTTCTTGCGCAGCCAGCCGAACAGACCCTTCTTCTCCCCGGCTGGCGGGGCCTTCTTGTCGTCGTTGGAACCAAACATGTAGGGATCGAATCTCTAGGGGACGCCACGAAAGACAGGCAGCAAAAGGCCTCGAAACAGCTTTGCGAAGCCCTGAACGTGGCCGCCCGGAAAACGGATGGGTATCCTAGCATCTCCTCGCCCGCCGGGGTTAAGAGGCTGGCCGCCAGCCTGCATAGACCCCGCGGACAGCCCGAAAGGTTCAGTCCACGATGAAAACCCTTGCACGCCGCCACGCCGGCCTGCTGCTCGGTTCCCTGTTGCTGCCGCTGATGGCCGTTGCTGCCGAACCACAGCCCACCCACGAATACACCCTGGACAACGGCCTGAAGGTCGTCGTCCGCGAGGACCACCGTGCGCCCGTGGTGGTCTCCCAACTCTGGTACAAGGTCGGTTCCAGCTACGAGACGCCCGGCCTCACCGGCCTCTCCCACGCCCTGGAGCACATGATGTTCAAGGGCAGCCGCAAGCTCGGCCCCGGCCAGGCCTCGCTGGTGCTGCGCGACCTCGGAGCGGAAGAGAACGCCTTCACCACCGACGACTACACCGCTTATTACCAGGTGCTGGCCCGCGACCGCCTGCCGGTAGCGCTGGAACTGGAGGCCGACCGCATGGCGCACCTCGCCCTGCCGGCCGACCAGTTCAAGAGCGAGATCGAGGTGATCAAGGAAGAACGCCGCCTGCGCACCGAGGACAAGCCCAGCGCGCTGGCCTTCGAGCGCTTCAAGGCCGCCGCCTATCCCGCCAGCGGCTACCGCACGCCGACCATCGGCTGGATGGCCGACCTGCAGCGCATGACCATCGACGACCTGCGCCACTGGTACCAGGCCTGGTACGCGCCGAACAACGCCACCCTGGTGGTGGTCGGCGACGTGACCGGCGATGAAGTCAAAGCGCTTGCGCAGAAGTACTTCGGCGAGATTCCGAAACGCGACCTGCCCGCCGCGCGCAAGCCGCTGGAGCTGGCCGAGCCGGGCGAGCGCCGCCTGAAGCTGCATGTGCGCACCCAGCTGCCCAGCCTGATCATGGGCTTCAACGTGCCGACCCTGGGCAGCAGTGACGACTCCCGGCAGATCAACGCCCTGCGCCTGATCTCGGCGATCCTCGACGGCGGCTACAGCGCCCGCCTGGCTTCGCGCCTGGAGCGCGGCGAGGAAATCGTCGCCGGCGCCTCGGCCTCCTACGACGCCTTCTCCCGCGGCGACGGTCTGTTCTTCCTTTCCGCGACGCCCAATGTGCAGACCGGCAAGACCCTCGACCAGGTCGAAGCCGCGCTGTGGAATCAGCTGGAAGACCTCAAGCAGAACCCGCCGAGCAAGGAAGAACTGGAGCGCGTCCGCGCCCAGGTCATCGCCGGGCTGGTCTACGAGCGCGACTCCATCGCCGGGCAGGCCAGCACCATCGGCGAACTGGAAAGCGTCGGCCTCGGCTGGCAACTGGCGGACAAGGACCTGGAAGCCATCCAGGCCGTCACCGCCGACGACATCCAGAAAGCCGCCCGCACCTACTTCACCCGCTCCCGCCTGACCCTCGCCCAGGTCCTGCCGGAAGTCGCCACCGACAAGGAGCCGCGCCATGAGTGAACGCAATGGCCTGCGCTACGGCCTGGTCGGGCTGATCGTCATCGCGCTGATCGCCGGACTGGTGCTGTTCGTTTCCCGTCCCGCCGCCGAGCCCGAAGCGGCCGCGCCGGCGCCCGCCCCTGCACAACCAGCTGCCGCCGAAAACGCCGCGCCCACCGGCCTGCAATCGCTGGCCGAAGCCGCCGGCAAGGCGCCCAGCCACCGCAAGCTGAACATCCAGCAATGGCAGACCGCCGAAGGCGCCCGCGTGCTCTTCGTCGAAGCCCATGAACTGCCGATGTTCGACCTGCGCCTGACCTTCGCCGCCGGCAGCAGCCAGGACGGCGGCACCTACGGCCTGGCCATGCTGACCAACGCCATGCTCAACGAAGGCGTGCCCGGCAAGGACACCAGCGCGATTGCCGCCGGGTTCGACGACCTGGGCGCCAACTTCGGCAACGGCTCCTACCGCGACATGGCGGTGGCCAGCCTGCGCAGCCTGAGCGAGCCGGCCAAGCGCGACGCAGCGCTGGCACTGTTCGACCAGGTGATCGGCCAACCGACCTTCCCCGAAGACGCCCTGGCGCGCATCAAGAACCAGGTCATGGCCGGCTTCGAATACCAGAAACAGAACCCCGGCAAGCTGGCGGGCCTGGAACTGTTCAAGCGGCTCTATGGCGATCATCCGTACGCCCACTCCAGCGACGGCAACGAAAAGTCGGTGCCCAAGATCAGCGTCGCCCAGCTGCGCGCCTTCCACCAGAAGGCCTACGCCGCCGGCAACGTGGTCATTGCGCTGGTCGGCGACCTGACCCGCGAGCAGGCCGAAGCCATCGCCGGCAGCGTCTCCAAGTCGCTGCCCAAGGGTCCCGCCCTGCCCGCGCCGGGCGAGCCGCAGACGCCCAAGGCCGGCGTCACCCACATCGAGTTCCCCTCCAAGCAGACCCAGCTGATGCTGGCGCAGCTGGGCATCACCCGTAACGATCCGGACTACGCCGCGCTCTACCTGGGCAACCAGATCCTCGGTGGCGGCGGCTTCGGCACGCGACTGATGGACCAGGTGCGCGAGAAGCGCGGCCTGACCTACGGCGTGTACTCCGGCTTCACCGGCATGCAGTCGCGCGGGCCGTTCACCATCGGCCTGCAGACCCGCGCCGAAATGAGCGAAGGCACCCTCAAGCTGGTGCAGGACATCGTCCGCGACTACCTCGACAAGGGCCCGACGCAGAAGGAACTGGACGACGCCAAGCGCGAGCTGGCCGGCAGCTTCCCGCTGTCCACCGCGAGCAACGCCGACATCGTCGGCCAACTGGGCGCCATCGGCTTCTACAACCTGCCGCTGGATTACCTGGAAACCTTCCTCAGCCAGGTCCAGGGCCTGAGCGTGGAACAGGTGAAGGAAGCGATGCGCCGTCACCTCGACCCGGACGCCTTCGTCATCGTCACCGCCGGCCCCACCGTGCCGCAGCAACCGCTGCCGCCGCCCACCGACAAGCCCGCCGCGCAACCTGCCGGCGTACCGGAGCACTGATGAGCAAACGACCCGGCGGCGCCCCGCGCGCCGCACAGAAGCCTCACGGCGGCCAGGGCCAGCTGCGCATCATCGGCGGCGAATGGCGCAGCCGGCGCTTCGCCTTCCCCGACGGCCCGGGCCTGCGCCCGACGCCGGACCGGGTGCGCGAGACGCTGTTCAACTGGCTCGCCGCCTATGTCCCCGGCGCCCGTGTGCTCGACCCCTTCGCCGGCAGCGGTGCGCTGTTCCTCGAAGCGCTATCGCGCGGCGCCAGCGCAGGCCTTGCGCTGGATACCAACGGCGACGCCGTGGCCGCGCTGCGCAGCACGCTCGACACGCTCAAGTGCGGCAACGGCCAACTGTTGATGACCGACTCGCTGCGCTACCTCGACGCCCCGGCTTCGCAAGCCTTCGACCTGGTCTTCCTCGATCCGCCCTTCCACCAGGACCTGCTGCAGAACACCTGCCGCCTGCTGGAAGAGCGCGGCTGGCTGGCCAAGGACGCGTGGATCTACACCGAAAGCGAAGCCGTGCCCTCCAGCCTCGGCCTGCCGGGCAACTGGCGGCTGCATCGGGAAAAGACAGCCGGCTCGGTGCATTACGCGCTGTGGCAACGGGAGGACTGAACCAGTCAGATGGATTTGCCGATGTCGACGGAGCTGACGCGGGTCAGCTCCACGCCATCCACCACCATTTTCCACTGGCTGCCATCCCGATAAGGCGGCTTCGACACCTTGAAATGGGTATCGAGGAACCCGACACCCACGGTGAACCCATCGGCGTCATAGCTCTTGATCGGCGCCTCGATGGAGCGCGAGCCGCCACCCGAAAGGCGCTTGTAGGCAACACGCCCATCCGCCGTGATGAGCAGGCTCATTTGGGCCGAGCGCCAATCCCCGACGTACGACTTGTGATCCTGAGGCACCGGCTCGCCACAGGCCACCAGCCAAAACGCCAGGCTCAGCGCCGCGATTTTCTTCCACATGCCTCCCCTCCTTTTCATGGGTGCGCCGCGCCGAGGGAGTGCAAGACATCCATCGCGGGGCTGACTTGGCGTTACTATCGCAGCTTGTCCGCCCCCATTGCTCAATGATGACCATACTCTCCCCGTTCAAACCCGCCTGGTGGCTACCCGGCCCGCACCTGCAGACCCTGTATGGCTCGCTCCTGCGCCAGTTGCCCAGCCTCCAGCGCACCCGCGAGCGCCTGTGGCTGGAAGACGGCGACTTCATCGACCTCGACTGGCACGGCCCGCACGAGGCGGATGCGCCGCTGGTGCTGGCGCTGCATGGGCTGACCGGCTCGTCGTCCTCGCATTACATCCTCGGCCTGCAGCAGCAACTCGCCGCGCAGGGCTGGGCCAGCGTGGCGCTGAACTGGCGCGGCTGCTCGGGGGAATCGAACCTGTTGCCGCGTGGTTATCACTCCGGCGTCAGCGAGGATCTCGCCTCGGTAGTCGCCCATGTTCGTGCCAAGCGGCCGATGGCGCCGCTCTATGCGGTGGGTTACTCGCTGGGCGGCAATGTGCTGCTCAAGTACCTGGGCGAATCCTCGGATAGCTGCCCGCTGAAAGGCGCGGTCGCAGTGTCGGTGCCGTTCCGCCTCGACCAGTGTGCGGATCGAATCGGCATCGGCTTCTCCAAGGTCTACCAGGCGCACTTCATGCGCGAACTGGTGGCCTACGTGCAGACCAAGCGCCAGGCCTTCGCCGCCGGCGGCCACGCGGAAAACCTCGCTGCGCTCGAGCGCCTCGGCCCGCTGGACGGCATGCGCACCTTCTGGGACTTCGACGACCGGGTGACCGCGCCGCTGCACGGTTTCGCCGATGTACACGATTACTACCGGCGCGCCTCCAGCCGCTATTACCTGGGCGGCATCCGGGTGCCGACGCTGGTCATCCAGTCCAGCGACGACCCGTTCATCCATGCCGACAGCGTGCCGCAGCTGGACGAGCTTTCCGCGTCGACGCAACTGGAGCTGCTGGCCCACGGCGGCCACGTCGGCTTCATCGGCGGCTCCCCCGCGCGCCCGGACTATTACCTGGAGCGCCGCATCCCGCAGTGGCTGCGCGAACGACGCGAAGACTGACTGCGCTGGATCAGCCCAGCAGAACGGGAATGAGGCAGACTGAAATTGCACCAGGAAGGAAACGCCAGAAAGGAGCGCCGCCATGCACGACACGCCGCTGACGATCCTGCGCAACCCGGCACTGAGCGACGCCCAGTGCGCCGGTATTGCCTCGCTGTACCGCGCCGTGGGCTGGGGCTCCCCCGGCAGCACCGCGGAACTGCGCGATCTCTATGAATTCTCCAGCTACTTCCTGCTGGCCCTGGACGGCGACCAGGTCCTCGGTCTGCTGCGTGCGGAAAGCGAGACGGCGCAGACCACCTGGCTGGCGGAGATCGCCGTGCTGCCAGGCTTCCAGTCGCGCGGGATAGGCCTGGCGCTGATGGCGCGCTTCCTCGCCGACCACCCGAACCGCACGCTCTACACGGACGCCACCGAGGGTGTGGAAGAGTTCTTCCTGCGCCATGGCATCGCCCTGCGCCGACCTCGGGTACCGGGGCCGCGCAAGATCGACGCCTGAACGAAGCTCAGTCTTCCAGCGGCACGTACAACCGGTCGAACACCGCCGCCACCGCCTCGCGGAACGCCGGCGAGATGTGGCCGCTTTCCAGCGCCAGCACCTGGTAGATGCCGCGACGCATCAGCGCTTCGCTGAGGTCGCTGGCCACCTCGCGGGTGGTGCACAGGTAGCGCACCCAGGAGGTGAGGATGATCCAGGCGTTCAGGGTCAGCGCTTCGAGCTGCGGTTCGTCCATCTGCAGGATGCCGGCGTCGACGAAGCCTCGGTAGATCGCCTTGGCGTTGTCCATGGCGCGGCGGGCAAAGGTGCGGTAGGCGGCGGCCAGTTCCGGGTCGGAGTCCAGCAGGTGCTCCAGGTCGCGGTGCAGGAAGCGGTAGTGCCACATCGCGGCGAGCAGCGCCTCGAGGTAGAAGGTCTTGTCCTCCACCGTCAGTGCGCGGCCCTCGGGCAGATGCAGGAACTGGTCGACGTGGCGTTCGTACTCGGCGAACAGCTGGGCGATGATCACCTGCTTGTTGCGGTAGTGGTAGTAAAGGTTGCCCGGCGAGATGCCCAGGTGCGCGGCGATGTGGTTGGTGGTGACGCTGCGCTCGCCCTGGGCGTTGAACAGCTCCAGGCTGGCCTGGGCGATGCGGTCACGGGTATTGATGCGTGGTGCCATTCGCGAAACTCATCGAAGCGGATTGCAGGGTCGTTTTGCCCGGTGCGGTGGACGCCAAAGGTACACCGATTGCTACCGCGTAACACCCAAGGCGACCCGCCCAACTTTTCGTTGGCTGGGTCTGATGGCGCGAAAACGGCATGCTGATTGACACTCTAGAGCAATTGCTCTAAAAAACCAGCGACAGTATAAAAACGCGAAGCATCCGAGATTCCTGTGTGAATCCCCGGAGAGCTTGCCCACCCGCTTCCGCCCAGGAGCCCGTCATGGTTGCCGATATCGCCTACCTGCAGCAGACCCAGCAGCAGATCAGCCAGCTGGAAACCCTTCTCGAACGCCAGCGCCAGGCCTATCGCGCGAACCCGATGCCGGACGCCGGCCAGCGCATCCAGTGGCTGAAGAGCCTCGCCAACCTGCTGGTGACCGAGCAGAAGGCGATCATCGACGCCATCAACGCCGACTTCAGCAACCGTTCCGCCGACGAAACCCTGCTTGCCGAAGTGCTGCCCAGCCTGCACGGCGTGCACTACGCCACCAAACGCGTGAGGAAGTGGATGAAGCCCTCGCGCCGCAGCGTGGGCATGCAGTTCATGCCGGCCTCGGCCAAGGTCATCTACCAGCCGCTGGGCGTAGTGGGCGTGATCGTGCCGTGGAACTACCCGCTGTTCCTCGCCATCGGCCCGCTGACCGGGGCGCTGGCCGCCGGCAACCGGGTGATGATCAAGATGAGCGAATCCACCCCGGAATCCGCCCGCGTGCTGAAGGATCTGCTGGCCAAGGTCTTCCCCGAGGACCTGGTCGCCGTGGTGCAGGGCGAAGTGGATGTCGGCGTCGCCTTCTCCAAGCTGCCTTTCGACCACCTGCTGTTCACCGGTGCCACCAGCGTCGGCAAGCACGTGATGCGCGCCGCCGCCGAGAATCTCACCCCGGTGACCCTGGAACTGGGCGGCAAGTCGCCGGCCATCGTCTCGGCCAGCGTGCCGATGAAGGACGCCGCCGAGCGCATCGCCTTCGGCAAGTCGCTCAACGCCGGGCAGACCTGCGTGGCACCGGACTACGTGCTGGTGCCGCAGAACCGCATCGACGAGTTCGTCGAGAGCTACCGCCAGGTGGTCCAGGGCTTCTTCCCGACACTGGAAAACAACCCGGACTACACCGCGATCATCAACGAGCGCCAGCTTTCGCGCCTGAACGGCTACCTCGCCGACGCCCAGGCCCGCGGCGCCACCGTCATCCCGTTGTTCCCGCAGGCCCAGGGCCGCCGCCTGCCGCAGGCGCTGGTGCTGAACGTGACCGACGAGATGAAGATCATGCAGGAAGAGATCTTCGGCCCGCTGCTGCCGGTGATCCCCTACCAGACCCTCGACCAGGCGCTCAGCTACGTCAACGAGCGCGATCGCCCGCTGGCCCTGTATTTCTTCGGCTATGACAAGCGCGAGCAGGACCACGTACTGGCGCAGACCCACTCCGGCGGCGTGTGCCTCAACGATACCCTGCTGCACGTCGCCCAGGACGACATGCCCTTCGGCGGCGTCGGCCCCTCCGGCATGGGCCACTACCATGGCCACGAAGGCTTCCTGACCTTCTCCAAGGCCAAGGGCGTATTCAGCAAGCCACGCTTCAACGCTGCGCGGGTGATCTACCCACCCTACGGTAAATCGCTGCAGAAGCTGGTCTACAAGCTGTTCATTCGCTGACCGGCACCCTCCAAGACACAGGTGAAAAAACAAGAATGACAGACACCTCCCTGAGCGCGCCGGGACTCTCCCGGCGCGGCGTGCTCAAGATCGGCCTGCTGGGCGGGGCCTTCCTCGCCACGGCGGGCGTTACCGCCAGCCTCAGCGGCTGCTCCGCCAGCACTCCGGCCAATGGCTTTGCCGTGCTGCGCGATTCCGACCTGCCGTTCCTGCGCGCGCTGATCCCGGTGATGCTGGCCGGCGCCGTGCCCGCCGAGCGCATGGCCGAGGCGGTCAAAGGCACCCTCCAGAGCCTGGACAACAGCCTGAACCACCTCTCCCCGGAAATGCTCAAGCTCACCGTGCAACTGTTCGACGTGCTCGCCCTGCCGATCACCCGCGGGCCGCTCACCGGCATCTGGGGCAGCTGGGACAACGCCAGCGCGCAGGATGTGCAGAACTTCCTGAACCGCTGGCAGAACAGCTTCATCTCCCTGCTGAAGATGGGCCACAGCTCGCTACTGCAACTGGTGATGATGGCCTGGTACAGCCGCCCGGAATCCTGGGGCCACTGCGGCTATCCCGGCCCGCCGAAAATCTGATTTCGCCAGAACAACAAGAATTCGCCTGAGAGATTTCCGATGCCCGTACCCGATCTGTTCGCCGAGGGCCTGGCCCGCGGCTGGAAAGTCCACAACGGCTCGCGCCTGGACAAGGACCTGACCCTGGAGGCCGACGTGGTGATCGTCGGCACCGGCGCCGGCGGCGGCACCACTGCCGAAACCCTCAGCGCCGCCGGCTACAAGGTGCTGCTGGTGGAAGAAGGCCCGCTCAAGACCAGCAGCGACTTCAAGATGCAGGAAGCTGACGCCTACCCGAACCTGTACCAGGAAGGCATCGGCCGGATGAGCAAGGACGGCGCCATCACCATTCTCCAGGGCCGCGCCGTGGGCGGCACCACCCTGGTCAACTGGACCTCCAGCTTCCGCACCCCCGAGCCGACCCTGGAACACTGGGCCAAGGAACACGGCGTGAAGGGCCACAGCGTCGCCGAAATGGCGCCCTGGTTCGAGAAGATGGAACAGCGCCTGGGCGTCGCGCCCTGGATCATGCCGCCCAACGCCAACAACGACGTGATCCGCAACGGCTGCGAGAAGCTCGGCCTGCACTGGAAGGTCATCCCGCGCAACGTCCGTGGCTGCTGGAACATCGGCTACTGCGGCATGGGCTGCCCGACCAATGCCAAGCAATCGATGCTGGTCACCACCATTCCGGCCACCCTGGAGAAAGGCGGCGAACTGCTGTTCCTCGCCCGCGCCGACCGCCTGCTGCTCGACGGCAACAAGGTCAGCGGCCTGGAATGCTCGGCCATGGACGAGCGCTGCGTCGCCCCCACCGGCCGCAAGATCACCATCAAGGCGCGTCACTACGTGCTCTCCGGCGGCGGCATCAATACCCCGGCGATCCTCCTGCGCTCCAAGGCGCCGGACCCGAACGGCCGCGTCGGCCAGCGCACCTTCCTGCACACGGTGAACTTCAGCGCCGCCCTGTTCGACGAAGTGATCAACCCGTTCTACGGCGCACCGCAGTCGATCTATTCCGACCACTTCCAATGGGACGACGGCGCCACCGGACGCATGTCCTACAAGCTGGAAGTACCGCCGCTGCAACCGGCGCTCAGCGCCACCCTGCTCGGCCGCTTCGGCGAAGACAATGCGCTGCGCATGGAGCAGTTGCCGCACACCAACGTGATCCTCGCGCTGATGCGCGACGGCTTCCATCCGGACAGCGCAGTGGGCTCCGTCAGCCTGCGCGGTGACGATACCCCGGTGCTCGACTACCAGATGACCGATTACACCTGGGACGGTATCCGCCGCGCCTTCCACACCATGGCCGACATCCAGTTTGCCGCCGGCGCCAAGGCCGTGCTGCCGCTGCACGCCGACGCCGGCTACGTGAAGACTGCCAGGGAAGCACACGAGCTGATCGACAGCCTGAGCCTGGAGCTGTACCGCACCCGCCTGGGCAGTGCCCACGTGATGGGCGGCTGCGCCATGGGCGAGGACCCGAAGCAGTCGGTGTGCGACAGCCTCGGCCGCCACCACCAGCTGGAGAACCTGTCGATCCACGATGGCTCGCTGTTCCCCACCAGCATCGGCGCCAACCCGCAGCTCTCGGTCTACGGCCTCACCGCGCAACTGGCCGACGCCCTGGCCAAGCGGCTGGGTTGACGCTCCCTGCGCAATTGCTCTTCGTAGGAGCGAGCTAGCTCGCTCCTACCTGGCTTGCCGCGCAAAAATCCGCGCACGGGCTCTGGCACGGGGCTTGTGCGTGACTCATGGGTCTCTCGCCGCCAATCTCAGGTAGTCCGCTCACGGAAGCACTACCAAGGTCGCTTGGCCCCACGGACATGCTGCGTTACCATCCGCCCGCTATTGCACCCGCCTGCCAACAAGAGCCGACCAGGACGCCGCGATGAATCGAGTGTTGTACCCGGGTACCTTCGACCCCATCACCAAAGGCCATGCCGATCTGGTCGAACGCGCCTCGCGACTGTTCGACCAGGTGATCATTGCCGTCGCCGCCAGCCCCAAGAAGAATCCCCTGTTCCCGCTGGAACAGCGCGTCGAGCTGGCCCGCCAGGTCACCTCGCACCTGCCCAATGTAGAAGTCGTCGGCTTCTCCACGCTGCTCGCGCATTTCGCCAAGGAGCAGAATGCGAACATCCTGCTGCGCGGCCTGCGCGCGGTGTCGGATTTCGAGTACGAGTTCCAGCTGGCCAACATGAACCGCCAGCTCGCACCCGACCTGGAAAGCATGTTCCTCACGCCGTCGGAGAAGTACTCCTTCATCTCCTCCACCCTGGTGCGCGAGATCGCGGCCCTGGGCGGCGACATCACCAAATTCGTCCATCCCGCGGTGGCCAGCGCCCTGGCCGAGCGCTTCAAGCGCTGATCCGCACGCCGCCAAGGATGGCGGTTTCCGTCAGTAGACTCCCTGACTGCGTGCACTGCGCGCGCCGATACGGCACAATTTCATCCTTGTTGCTACCGATCGCCATGGCAGCCGCCCTGGTTGGAGTTGTATCGATGTCCCTGAAAATCACTGACGATTGCATCAACTGCGACGTCTGCGAACCCGAGTGCCCCAATGCCGCGATCTCCCAGGGCGAGGAGATCTACGTCATCGACCCGAACCTGTGCACCGAATGCGTCGGCCACTATGACGAGCCGCAGTGCCAGCAGGTCTGCCCGGTCGACTGCATTCCCCTCGACGAAACCCATGTCGAGAGCAAGGAAGAGCTGATGGAGAAGTACAAGAAGCTCACCGGCAAGGCCTGACTTCGCGCGATTCGACACTTTTTCATTGAGTTCTCACAAACCTGCGGCGCCGTGGATTGTCTATCCTCCACCTTCGCCCCATTTGGTTTTCCAGCCGGCAATGCCGGCGGTTCGTGAGATGCCATGTCCTCGTTGAACTCCCGCTCCCGCGCCTCCCTGCTCGGCTTCTGCAGCCTGCTGCTGCTCAGCTTCGCGCTGCACGCCGCGGAACACCCGGCCCAGGCCAGCGTCGCCACGGCGCATCCGTCCGCCACTGTCGCGGGCCTTGAAACACTCGCCGACGGCGGCAACGCCTTCGACGCCGCCGTGGCCATCGCCGCCGCGCTGGCGGTGGCCGAACCCTACGGCTCAGGCCTGGGCGGCGGCGGTTTCTTCCTGCTGCGCAAGGCCGGCAGCCCGCCGACCTACCATTTCATCGACGCCCGCGAGCGCGCGCCACTGGCCGCTCACGCGCGGATGTACGAGCGCAACGGCAAGGTCGATCCGCAGCTGTCGCTCAACGGCCCTCTGGCCGCCGGCATCCCCGGCCTGCCCGCCGCCCTGGCGGACATCACCAGCCGCTACGGCCGCAAGACCCTGGCGAACAACCTGGTGCCGGCGATCCGCCTGGCCACCGATGGCGTGTCCATCGACCGTGTCTACATCGACCGCGCCTCCTGGCGTCTCGACGCGATGCGCCAGGACCGTGAGACGGCGCGCATCTTCCTCGACCAGGGCAACCTGCCCGAGGAATACAGCCTGATGCGCCAGCCGCAACTGGCCAACACCCTGGAGAAACTCGCGCGCTATGGTCGCATCGGCTTCTACGAAGGCGAGACCGCGCAGAAGCTGGTGGAAGGCGTGCGCGCCGCCGGTGGCGTGTGGAGCCTGGAGGACCTCGCCAGCTACCGCACCGTCGAGCGCCAGGCGCTGCGCTACCCGCTGGCCGACGGCAAGGAACTGATCAGCGCCCCGCCGCCCTCCGCCGGTGGCGTCGCCCTCGCGCAGAGCCTGGGCATGCTGCAGCAGCTGCCCTGGCAGAAGGCCGAACCCGTGCAGCGCGTCCACTACGTCGTCGAAGCCCTGCGCCGCGCCTACCGCGACCGTGGCCTGCTGGGCGACCCGGACCGCGTCGCCAACCCGGTCAACCAACTGCTCGCACCGGATTACCTGAAGCGCCTGGCCGCCGGCATCGATCCGCAACGCGCCACGCCCAGCTCTTCGCTGCCACCCGCGCCCGCCTGGCGCGAGGGCGATCACACCACCCACTTCGTGGTAATGGACGCCGACGGCAACGCCGTTGCTGCCACGCTGTCGGTCAACCTGCCCTTCGGCGCAGCCTTCACCGTGCCCGGCACCGGCGTGCTGCTCAATGACGAGATGGACGACTTCGCCACCGACGTCAGCGGCGCCAACGCCTACCAGCTGGCCGGCAGCCAGGCCAACGCGGTGGCCGCCGGCAAGCGCCCGCTGTCGAGCATGAGCCCGAGCTTCATCGAAAGCCCCACCGAGCTGGCCGCCTTCGGCACGCCCGGCGGCAGCCGGATTCCCAGCATGGTGTTGCTGGCGATGCTCGATTACCTGGACGGCAAGCCGGTGCCGCGCTGGGTCTCTTCGCCGCGCTACCACCACCAGTTCCTACCGGACGTGATCGAGCACGAACCACGCGCCTTCAGCGCTGCCGAAGCGGCCGACCTGCAGCGCCGTGGCTACACGCTCAAGGATGTGGGTCGCGCCTATGGCAACCAGCAGGTCCTGCTGTGGAACAAGAAGTCCGGCGAGGTGCAGTCCGCCAGCGATCCGCGCGGCATCGGCCTGGCCACCGAACTGGCGGCACCGCTGCGCTGACCAGGAATTCCTCAGGGCAGGATGAGGCCGGGCGCTTCGTCCTCGCCCGGCTCGAACAGGCCATGCTCGGTGCCCAGTTGCAGCACATTGCGCAGGCTCTGGATGATGCGGCTGACGTAGCCCAGGTCGTTCATCAGCGAGCTCATCTGCAGGCCATCCAGCTCGTGCCGGCGCACCGCAGCGAACAGACGCTGGCGGAAGGCACCGTCGAATTCGGCGGCGCTTTCGTCGAGCAGCTGCAGGCGTGCCGCCAGCGCCTCTTGCGGTAGATCGCCGCCAATCAGCGAACCCAGCGCACGTACTTCCCGCAGCATCGCGATCAGATGCCGGCGCAGCTCGACATAGGTATCGCGCAGCACCGAAGGCTCGCCCTGCAGAGCCTGCCCCAGGTTCTTCTGCAGATGCTTGGCGTCCTTCACGGCATCCACCAGCTGTAGCGCCACCACCTGGCAGGACAGCCAGAAGCGCTGGTGTTCCTCGTCCAGAGGGACTTCGAGGCGCCCCATGAAGCTCAGCAGATCGCCATAAACTCCCTTGATATGGCGCTGGTAGAGCACTTCCGCGCCCAGCGCATGGCGGTCGGGCGCCGCGCGCAGCTCGTTCTCGTCGATGCGCGGCTGGCTGAGCATGTCCACCGGCAGGTAGAGCGCGTGGCAGATCACCTCGATACTCAACCGGCCGAGATGTCGGAGTTCCTGGAGTACCGCGCTGGCAGCGGCATCGGCGGAATCCAGCGCGCGCTCGTTGAGGTAGCGCGCATGGGTGCGCTCGATGCTCGGCATGGCCGGCGCCATGTCGGTGATCAGCACGGCCGGCTCCTCCACTTCCGGCAACCAGCGCACCAGGGCATTGGCCAACGCGCCCTGCAACGGCCAGAACAACGCCACGCCCATGCCGTTGAACAGCGTATGGAACAGCGCCAGCTGGATCATCGGGTTGTCCGCCAGGCCCAGCGGCGTCACCAGCCAGTGCACCAGCCAGGTCAAGGGCGACAACAGCAGGAAGGCCAGCACCCCGGTCACGACATTGAACAGTACATGGGCCAGCGCCAGCCGCTGCCCGCTGCGATTGCCGCCCAGGGAGCCGACGAAGGCCGTGGTGACGCTGCTGCCGACGTTCGAGCCGATGGCGATGGCCAGGCTCTGGCCCAGCTCCAGTTGCCCGCCGGCCAGGGCTGCCAGGGTCAGCATCAGCGTGGCGTGGCTGGATTGCAGGACCACGGTGATGAGCAGGCCGAAGGTCACGAACAGCAGTGCGCCGAGCATGCCTTCGGCACGCAGCTCGCTCATGTCCATGGCATCGCCGAAGCTCTGGAAGCCTTCCTTGATCTGGTCGATGCCCAGGAAGATGAAGGCGATCCCCAGCAGGATGCGCCCGGCGGCCTTGCTCTTGGCGCCGTTGAAACCCAGCAGGATGCCGAACACCAGCAATGGCAGCGCCAGCGGACTCAGGCTGAGATTCTGCCCGGCCAGTGCCAGCAGCCAGATACCGCTGGTGGCGCCCAGGTTGGCGCCGAACAGGATCGCGATTCCCCCCGCCAGCTGGATCAGCCCGGTGCTGATGAAGGCGATGGTGAGCAGCGAAACCAACGTCGAGGATTGCAGCAGGAAGGTGCCGAAGAGGCCGAACAGCAGGCTCTTGCCACGCGTCGCGGTGCTCTTTTCCAGCCAGCGTTCGAGTTGGCTGCCGGCAAGATCGCGCAGCCCTTCTTCCAGGCACTGCATGCCGAACAGGAACAGCGCCAGGCCCGCTCCCAACTGCAGCAGGCCGGCACTGGACCAGAAGGTGTAGCCCAGGACTATAGCGACCAGCAGCAGAAGCAGCGGACGCAGGTGCTTCTTCAGGCCGCTCAGGTTCATGGTCTACCCACAGGACTCACCCGGCAAGCCGGGCCGGCGAGGCGGCCAAGCCGCCCCGGAACGGGACGACGGATCAGTCTTTCTTGTAGCCGCTGGTGGTGCAGCCCAGGCAGCGCACGAAGGCGGCCTTGCCCGGATCGACGACCAGCGCCTGGCCAGCTTCCTTGATATTGCCGCCGGCCGCGCTGAATGGCAGGGTCACCACGAAAGCAGCGGTGCCCACCACGGTGGCGGCGATCAGCAGCGGACGAGCGATCAGCAGGTCACCCATCATCGAGTAGAACGGCGGAGCATCGACGACGTACGTCGGATCGCCGCTGACATTGCTCACTTCTTCCTGAGCAACAGCCGGCAACACCGAAAATGCACAGACCAGGGCCATTGCAGTGGCGGCGGTGCGGAACAGAGTCATGGAGGGAAGTCCTTTTTTGTGTAGTTGGGCAGGCAGACTGCCATAACTATAACAGCGCTCCATGACTTGTCGCGTGACAGCCTTCAATCACCGAAGAATGCGTATTCAGGCTTTTTCGGCACGAACGGCCGGTAGAACGCCAGCATCCGGCGCAAGTCGACAGACTCGTCGCCCGTGGGCCAGAACGGCTCGCCGATGACGATGCGTCGTCCGGGATAGTCCAGCGCCGCCAGCACAATGGGCACGTCCGCCCCGCGAGCGATGTGGTAGAAGCCCATTTTCCAGCGCTCGACCTTCCGCCGCGTACCCTCCGGGGAGAGGATCAGCATCATCTCGCGGTTGTCGCGGAAGGCCTGGATTGCCTGGTCCACCGTGTTCAGCTTGAGATGGCGCTGGATCGGGATGCCGCCCCAGCGGCGCATCAGTGCGCCGAAGGGCGCGCGGAAGAGGGTGTGCTTACCGAACCAGCGGGCGTTCAGCCGCAGCACGAACTTGACCGCGAGAAACAACACGAAATCCCAGTTGGAGGTGTGGTGCGCGCCGATCACCACGAACTTGTCGAGTGGCGGCAACGCGCCTTCGATACGCCAGCCGGCCACGCGCAGCATACTGTGGCCGAGTGCCTCGGCGAATGGGTTGCGGGGCAGATAGTTACCGGACATGAATCACCTGTAGCCCCTTCGTCGGGGGCCATTGTTGTTATGGCAGAAGGTGGAGTGGCAGATCGGGGCGGCAGCTTAACGGCAGCCCCGCGGCCTCAGCGTTGGCAGCGCGGACAGTAGACGCTGGCGCGCTGGCCGAGGCGCACTTCGCGCAGGGTCGAGCCGCAGACCTTGCAGGGTTCGCCACCGCGCCCGTAGGCGAAGAGTTCCTGCTGGAAGTAGCCGGGCTGGCCGTCGCCGCCGACGAAATCGCGCAGCGTGGTACCGCCGCGCTCGATGGCAATGGCAAGGATTCGCTTGATCTCCTGGGCAAGCTTCACGTAGCGCGCCCGCGAGATGGTCCCCGCCTCGCGGCGCGGGTCGATGCCGGCGGCGAACAGCGCCTCGGTGGCGTAGATGTTGCCCACCCCGACCACCACAGCGTTGTCCATGATGAAGGGCTTCACCGCCATGCTGCGGTTGCGCGACAGCTGGAACAGTCGCTCGCCTTCGAAGGCGTCGGTCAGCGGCTCCGGGCCCAGGTGGCGCAGCAGTTCATGTTCCAGCGGCGTCAGACTCCAGAGCAGCGCACCGAAGCGGCGCGGGTCGGTGTAGCGCAGCGCCATGCCTGATTCCAGCTCGATATCCACATGCTCGTGGCGCGCTGCCGGCGTGCCGCACTCCACCAGGCGCAGGCTGCCGGACATACCCAGGTGGCTGATCAGCGTGCCCACTTCGGCATTGAGCAAGAGGTACTTGGCACGCCGCTCCACCTGCACGATGCGCTGCCCGGACAGACGTACGTCGAGGTCCTCGGGAATCGGCCAGCGCAAACGACGCTCACGGACGACCACGCGGCTGACGCGCTGGCCTTCGAGATGGGGCGCTATGCCCCGGCGGGTGGTTTCGACTTCAGGTAATTCGGGCATGGATCACTACTGCGTAGGAGCTTTTCTGTAGGTTCAGTCCAGCGCGCGGGCCAGCTGGATCAGATCGTCGCGCCATTCGGCCGCCTTGGGCAGCGCCAGGAAGGACTCGTTGAGAAAACCTTCCCGCGCCTCGTAGGTAAAAGGCTCGCCCTTGGTATCCAGCACCTCGCCGCCGGCGCCTTCCAGCACACCCTGGGCGGCTGCCGTGTCCCACTGGCTGGTTGGCGCCAGGCGCGGGTAGCAGTCCGCCGAGCCTTCGGCGAGCAGGCAGAACTTCAGCGAACTGCCGATGTTGGCCAGGTTCAGGTCGCCAAAGCGCTGCGCGAGGCCGGACAGCAGGCTTTCCTGCTGCGGGCTGGAATGGCGCTTGCTGGCCACCACGGTAAAGACATCTTCCGGGCTGCTGCGTACCTCGATGGCCTCGGGCTCGCCGCCACGCTCTTCGCGCCAGGCGCCAAGGCCGGTACCACCGTAGTAGCAGCGGCCGCTGGCGGGGATACCGACTACGCCGAAGATCACGCGCCCGTGCTCGATGAGCGCGACGTTGACGGTGAATTCGTCACTGCCGGAAATGAACTCCTTGGTGCCGTCCAGCGGGTCCACCAGCCACCAGCGGCTCCACTGGGCCCGTTGCTCCAGGGGAATGTCGCAATCCTCCTCGGACAACACCGGCACATCCGGCGCCAGCGCGCGCAGGCCGTCGGCCAGCAGGCGGTGGGCGGCCAGGTCGGCGGCGGTCACCGGCGATTCGTCGGACTTGCTCTGGACATCCAGGTCGCCCTGCCAGAACGGCAGGATCACATCGCCCGCCTTGTGCACCAGGTCGATCACGGCAGGCAGGAAGGCATTCATCACGGCTGGAACTCCCCTCGTTGGGTCAGCAGGTCGCGCACCAGGTAGAGCGCGGCCAGGGCACGCCCTTCACTGAACTGGGCATTCTGCGCGAGGCTGGAGAGCTCGCGCAGGCTGATCCTGTCCACGCCCATGGGCTCGGGTTCGTCGCCGGGCAGCGATTCTTCGTAGAGGTCACGGGCGAGCACCACCTGGATGCGCTGACTCATGTAGCCGGGCGACAGGGAAAGCTCGGTGATGTATTCCAGCTGACGGGCGCCGTAACCGGCTTCTTCCTTCAGCTCGCGGTTGGCGGCGTCGAGGATGTCCTCACCCGGCTCCACCAGGCCCTTGGGCAACGAAAGCTGGTATTCGTCGACCCCGGCGCAGTACTCCTCCACCAGCACGGCGTGCTCGCCGTCGAGCATGGCGATCACCATCACAGCACCGTAGCCCTGCCCCTTGCCAACCAGGCGCTCGTAGGTCCGTTCGACGCCATTGGAGAAGCGCAACTGCAGCTCCTCGACGGCGAAAAGCCGGCTTCTGGCAACGATCTCTCGAGCGAGGACCGTGGGTTTCTGACGCATGGGGCGACTCCTGGGGGTGGCCGGGTCGGCTATGATAACCCGCCTTTTCCGATTCTCCGTGTCAGATATCGCGCCGATTCCGTCCATCGGCGGCGCAATTGCGACACCCTTTTGCGAAAGCCCAGCATGCCACGCCTGCCCTGGAACCGGATCGATACCGTCCTGCTCGACATGGACGGCACCCTGCTCGATCTGCATTTCGACAACCACTTCTGGCTCGAACACCTGCCGCAACGGTACGCCGAGCACCACGGCATCAGCCGCGCCCAGGCCGATGCCGAACTGCTGCCGCTGTTCCGTGACAACGCCGGGCTGCTCAACTGGTATTGCCTGGACTTCTGGAGCCGCGAGCTCAAGCTGTCGATCATGGACCTCAAGCGCGAGGTCGCCCACCTGATCGCACTGCGTCCGGACGCCGATTTCTTCCTTGCGCAACTGCGCGAGCACGGCAGGCGCGCGGTGCTGATCACCAATGCGCACCGCGATTCGCTGTCGCTGAAGATGCAACGAGTGGAGCTGGCGCCCTGGCTCGATCGGTTGATCAGCTCCCATGACTACGGCTTCCCCAAGGAAGACCAGCAGTTCTGGCAGGCACTGCGTGCGGACGTCGACTTCGACCCGGCGCGCAGCCTTTTCATCGACGACAGCCTGCCGATCCTGCGCGCGGCGCGGACCTTCGGCATCGGCCATCTGCTTGCAGTACGCCAGCCCGACAGCCGCCAGGGGCCGAAGGACACCGAGGAATTCGCTGCCCAGGAAGACTACCGGGCACTGCTCGAAGGCTTGTGAGGGGCGCAGAAACAACGAGCCCGGCACTGGGCCGGGCTCGGGGACATCACTCCGGAATCCGCAGCACCTGGCCGGGATAGATCTTGTCCGGATGACTGAGCATCGGCTTGTTCGCCTCGAAAATCTTGTTGTAGAGGTTGGCGTTGCCGTACTCCGCCTTGGCGATGGCGCTGAGCGTATCGCCCTTCTTCACGGTGACGAAACGCGCCTCGGCAGCCGGCGTAGCGACGGTGATGTGGTCTTCCACACCCGACACGCCCGCGACGTTGCCCAGCGCCAGCAGGATCTTCTCCTTCTCTTCCTGGCTGGCCACTTCACCGGTGGCGATCACCTTGTCGCCCTCGACGCTGACCTGGATGTTCGGGTTGCCCAGGCCCACCTTGGCGATGTGGTCCTTGAGCGATTCGGCGGCCTGCGCCTCCTGGCCCACGATGCTTTCCCACAGCTTTTCGCCGGCTTCCTTCACGAACGCAAAAATGCCCATTTCCAACCTCCCTACGGTTACAGTGACAGGCGGCCGGCATTGGGCAGACCGCGCGCCCCTGGAGTCTAGTCGCCGACTTCCGCAGTGCCTGACGGAATACTCCTAATCCCGCCTTAACCCGACAGAACGCCCCGGAGCCTTCCCGCCGATGGACATCAAGCAGCTGAAATTCCTCTGCGCACTGGACGAGACGCGGCACTTCGGCCAGGCGGCGGCACGCTGCCACGTCACTCAGCCAACGCTCTCGATGCGGGTACGCAGCCTGGAGGAGGAACTGGGCCTTGAACTGGTGCGCCGTGGGCAGCGCTTCGAGGGTTTCACCGAGGCCGGCGAGCGCGTACTCGCCTGGGCCCGGAGCCTGCTGGCTGCGCATGACGGGCTCTACGCAGAAGCGGCGGCCTGCCGCGGCCAACTGGTCGGCACCCTGCGCCTGGGCGTGGTGCCGCTGGCAGGCTTCGACCCCATGCAGCTGATCGAGCTGTTCGCCCAGCGCCACCCGGAACTGCGCTTCCAGCTGTTCGCCCTGAGTTCGGAGAACATCCTCGAAGGCCTCGGCCGCAACCAGCTGGACCTTGGCCTGTCGTACCTCGACCGCCTCGACCGCGAACATTTCGAAAGCCTCGAACTGGCCGCTACCCGCATGGGCCTGCTGCACGACCGCCGGCACTTCCAGATCGACGGTCCGAGCCTGAGCTGGGACGCACTGGCGGAGCTGCCGCTGGGCCTGCTCTCGTCCGGCATGCACTTCCGCCAGTCCATCGACCACGGCTTCCGCAGCCGCGGCCTGGCGCCTCGGGCACGCCTGGAAACCGACGCCGTGCATCAGTTGGTGCAAGCCGTCGAGCGCGGGCTGTGCTGCGCGATCATGCCGCTGGGCAGCGGGCTGGACGCCCAGGGTGAGCACTTCGTGCTGACCCCGATCGACGACGCGCGCACCCTGTCGCCACTCGGGCTGATCCTGCGCCGCAGCGAACCACGCTCCGCGCTGGCCGAAGCCTGCTTCCGCGAAGCGACGGTCCTGCTGGGCAGCGACTCGCCCGACCGATAAACCGCATCTATCACAACATCGACAGCAGCCATTAGACGCTGCCCCGGCATCGGCATAGGCTGGTTGCATTACTAGAACCACAGGGCTCAGCCCATGCCTTGCCTGATCACCCGCCCGGCCAGCGCCGCGGTCCGGGATGCCGCCGTGCCTGCCGACGGCTACAGCTACGTCGAACTCACCCCGCAAGGAGCCGGCGGCCGCGCCGCATTGGCCGGGGAAACCGCCCTGGCCATTGCCTACAACGGCCTCAGCCAGGCCGTGATGATGGTCTCGCCGAACGACCTGGAAGACTTCGTCCACGGTTTCAGCCTCGGTGCCGGCCTCATCGAGTCCATCGACGACATCTATGACGTGAGCCTGACGGCACATGGCGAGGCCATTACCGCCGAGGTGCAGGTCAGCAATCGCGCCTTCTGGGCCCTCAAGGACCAGCGCCGGCAACTGGCCGGCAACACCGGCTGCGGCCTGTGCGGCGTCGAGGCCCTGGACCAGGCGCTGCCCGGCCTGCCGGTATTGCCGCGCGCTCCCCTGCCACCCGCCGTCCATTTCGACCACCTGCGCGAGCGGGTCAATGCCGTGCAGGAGATCGGCAGGCGCAGCGGCGCTCTGCATGCGGCGCTGTTCGTCGATGCCGCCGGCGAGATTCGCCTGTGCCGCGAGGATATCGGCCGCCACAACGCCCTCGACAAACTGGTCGGCGCGCTCAAGCGCCAGCGCCTGGAGCTGGCCGGCGGCTTCGCCGTGGTGACCAGCCGCTGCAGCCTGGAACTTATCCACAAGGCCGTGCGCGCCGGGCTCCCCACCCTGGTCAGCCTGTCCGCTCCCACCTCGCTCACCGTGCAGTGGGCCCGCGAGCACAACCTGAACCTGATCCACCTGCCCCATCGCAGCCCGCCCCGGGTCTACAGCCCGGCGCCACCAGCCGCCTGAACGAAAGAGATTCCATGAGCCTGCAGCAAGAAAATCCCCGCTACCAACCCTACAAGGGCGCCGCCGCCGGCTGGGGCGCGCTGATCAGCGTCACGCGCTTCTGGCTGGACAGCAAACAGCCGTTCAAGAACCTGCGCGCCCTGCTCAAGACCAACCAGAACGGTGGCTTCGACTGCCCTGGCTGCGCCTGGGGCGACTCCCCCGAAGACGGGCGGGTGAAGTTCTGCGAGAACGGCGCCAAGGCAGTGAACTGGGAGGCCACCAAGCGCCGCGTGGACCCAGCCTTCTTCGCCCGTCACAGCGTTACTTCGCTGCGCGAGCAGAGCGACTACTGGCTCGAATACCAGGGCCGCCTGACCGAGCCGATGCGCTACGACCCCACCACCGACCGCTACCAGCCAATCGCCTGGGACGACGCCTTCGCCCTGATCGCCCGGCACCTGAATGCGCTGGAAAGCCCCGACCAGGCCGAGTTCTACACCTCCGGTCGGGCCAGCAACGAGGCGGCCTTCCTCTACCAGCTGTTCGTCCGCGCCTTCGGCACCAACAACTTCCCCGACTGCTCGAACATGTGCCACGAGGCCAGCGGCGTAGCCCTGGGCCAGAGCGTCGGCATCGGCAAGGGCACCGTGACCTTCGATGACTTCGAGCACGCCGATGCGATCTTCGTCTTCGGCCAGAACCCCGGCACCAACCACCCGCGCATGCTCGAACCGCTGCGCGAGGCGGTGAAGCGCGGCGCCCAGGTGGTCGCCTTCAACCCGCTCAAGGAGCGCGGCCTGGAGCGCTTCCAGCACCCGCAGCACGCGCTGGAAATGCTCACCAATGGCTCCGAGCCGCTGAACACGGCCTTCTTCCGCCCGGCACTGGGTGGCGACATGGCCGCCGTGCGCGGCATCGCCAAGTTCCTCCTGCAATGGGAACGCGAAGCCCAGGCCAAGGGCGAGCCGGCAGTGTTCGACCACGCCTTCATCGCCGAGCATACCCAGGGCGTCGATGCCTACCTGGCCGTGGTGGACGACACCAGTTGGGAGCACATCGTCCAGCAGTCGGGGCTGAGCCTCGATGAAATCGAGCAGGCGGCGATCATGTACCGCCGCGCCGAGCGAGTGATCGTCTGCTGGGCCATGGGCATCACCCAGCACCATCACTCGGTGCCCACCATCCAGGAACTGGTCAGCCTGCAACTGTTGCGCGGCAATGTCGGCCGCCCAGGCGCCGGCCTGTGCCCGGTACGCGGCCACAGCAATGTGCAGGGCGACCGCACCATGGGCATCAACGACCGACCGCCTGCCGCTCTGCTCGATGCCATCGAACGGCGCTTCCAGTTCAAGGTGCCGCGTGCGAACGGCCACAACACCGTCGAGGCTATCAACGCCATGCTCGACGGGCGGGCCAGGGTCTTCATCGGCCTGGGCGGCAACTTCGCCCAGGCGACCCCGGACAGCCCGCGCACTCATCAATCCTTGCGCAATTGCGCGCTGACCGTGCAGATCAGCACCAAGCTCAACCGCAGCCACCTCACCGTGGGCGGCGACGCGCTGATCCTGCCGTGCCTGGGGCGCACCGACATCGACCGTCAGGCTGAAGGCCCGCAGGCAGTGACCGTGGAAGACTCCTTCAGCATGATCCACGCATCCTTCGGGCAGCTGGAGCCGTCGTCAAAAGAGATGCGCTCGGAGCCGGCCATCATCGCCGGCATCGCCAAGGACACCCTGGGCAACCACCCGGTGGACTGGGACGCGATGATCGCCAACTACGACCGCATCCGCGACCTGATCGCCGACACCATCCCCGGCTTCAACGACTTCAATCGCCGCGTGGCCAACCCCGGCGGCTTCCACCTGGGCAACTCGGCGGGCTCGCGGCGCTGGAACACCGCCAGCGGCAAGGCCAACTTCCACCACCACCCGCTGCCAGCGGACCTGGTCCACACGAAGATCCGCGAGACCGGCCAGGAGCCCCACCTGATCCTGCAGACGCTGCGCTCCCACGACCAGTACAACACCACCATCTATGGCCTGGACGACCGCTACCGCGGCGTGCGCGGCCATCGCGAGGTAGTGTTCGCCAACGAGGCAGACATCCGCCGCCTGGGCTTCGAGCCGGGCGAGAAAGTGGACATGGTGTCACTCTGGTCCGATGGCGTGGACCGCCGCGTCAGCGGCTTCACCCTGCTGGCCTACGACATTCCCTCCGGCCAGGCGGCGGCGTACTACCCGGAGACCAACCCGCTGGTGCCGCTGGACAGCCACGGTGTCGGCAGCCACACGCCAACCTCCAAGTTCGTCGCCATCCGCTTCGAGAAAGCGCGACCGAGCCAGCGCATCGCGTGATGCCCTTCACGGCGCTCCCACCGGAGCGCCATCCAACCGCCGTTCGCGAACAAGCCAGCTCCTACAGAAAAGCCGCTGCTCTTTAGTAGGAGCGAGCTTGCTCGCGAAGCTTTTCTCGGACGCACCCTTGCCTCGTCTTGCGAAAAATCCGCTAGACGCGCATCAAGTAGGAAAAGGCCGAAGGGTAAACTCGGAGGGAAAAGGACGCTTTCCGTGAAAAGCCATCATTTCAATGGCATTCTGTGATAAAGACACATCAAAAGCGAAACCCTGGAATAACGCTCAGACCGCCCAAAATCGAAAAAGTTCTGACCTAAAATCAAATACTTGCATTATTTGATGAAAGTCGTGTTACTCGTCGGAACCCCCTTGCCAGAGCCTTCGCCCAAACCGAGGATCACCCCCAACATCCCCACAGAGAGATCCTCTCTATGAAGTACTCCTCGATGCTCCTGTTGTCTCTTGCGCTGGTTGGTGGCACCGCCTTCGCGGACGGCGACACACGTGCCGGCGTCGGTGGCGCCCTGGGCGGGGTATTGGGCACTGCGGTCGGCCAGGCGGTCGGCGGCAGCACCGGCGCCGCCATTGGTGGTGGCCTTGGCGGTGCAGCAGGCGGCGCCATGGGCGCACGCCATGGCAACAAGACAGAAGCCGCCATCGGCGGTGGCCTGGGCGCCGCGGGCGGCCAGGTGCTGGGCAACAAGATGGGCGGCACCACGGGCGGCCTGATCGGCGCGGCCCTGGGTGGTGGCGCCGGTGGCGCACTGGGTAACCACTACGCCGACAGCAACCGCGACGATGACGACGACTACGATGGTCGCCGCGGCTACCGCCATGCGCGCTATGACGATCGTCGCTACGACCGCCACTGGCACGATAACGGTCGTCACCGCGGCTGGTACAAGCACAAACACAAGCACCATCGCGACTGGGATTGATCCGCGGCATAGCTAACCGCGATCAGTCCACGGAAACGACGACTGACAGCCGGGCCTCATTGCCCGGCTGTTTTCTATGCGGGACAATTTCCCCATTCCTTTTCTACTTTCAGGTTCGCAACATGCGTAAGACTCTTTCTGTTCTGGCACTGGCCCTGCTGGCCAGCCACGCCGTCGCCGACGACACCAAATCCGCCATTGGCGGCGGTGTCGGGGGCGCACTGGGCAACGTGGTGGGCGGCGCCCTGGGTGGCTCCACCGGCGCGGCCATCGGTGCTGGCGTAGGCGGTGCAGCTGGCGGCGCGATGGGTGCCAAGAATGGCAACAAGACCGAGGCAGCCATTGGCGGCGGCCTGGGTGCGGCAGGCGGCTCGGTCATCGGCAACAGGGTCGGTGGCTCCACCGGTGGCGCCATTGGCGCGGGCCTGGGCGGCGCGGCGGGCGGCGCGCTGGGCAACCACCTGGCCGACGACAACGATGACCACCACAGCAGTGGTCACAAGAGCGACCGCCACAAGGGCAAAGGCCACTACAAGCACAAACACAAGCATCACGACGACTGACCGATGCCCGTGTGAAAAAGCCCGCCGATTGGCGGGCTTTTTTGTTCATGACCGACCGATTAGGCGCAGGCGGGCAAGCAGGACAACAGCGCACTCAGCTCAGCTGGCGGTCGGCGCTCAACGCGACGGTATTCACCGCCATCGTCGGTGCGCTGCAGCCATCCGCCATCGACCAGGGCGCGCCGAAGCAGCAGGTGGTCACCCAGGCGTTCCTGAGCACGCAGGCGGCCGTTGATGTCCTTTTCACTCCACGTTTGCCGCGCCGGCAAGCGCGACCACAGCACCCAGAGGCAGGCCTCACGGTGGCTGTGTTTCTTCGGCCAGCGCTGCAGGCAGCCGGCCTCATCGAAGTAGCGCCGCCACTGCTCGACGCGGCGAAAATCCACCACGGCTTCGGGCTCTATTTCGCGGGCCAAGCGCGCCTCAGCCTGGTGGCTGGCGCGCAGCGCCTGGTAGTTGCGGAAGCCAACCGCGCGGGCCAGCAGGTTGAGCATCTCCACATGACCGGGACGTTCGGGCGATTCGTCCAATTGTCGCGTCAGGAATTTCGCCAGCACCGACATATCGGGGGCGTGGTAGGGCAAGCGTTGCCTGGACACAGTGCAATCCTCGTTGCGTGCCAAGACCTCGTGCAGGAGGTGATCGGGGGTCGCCGGCTTCCGATGCGGCACTGGGAAAGTGTGTCGGATCGTCAAAGGTGCGGGGAACCGCGTGGCAGGTTTAGCGCTCTCCATACGGAGGCGGCGACGCCTGGGTGAACTGCCGACCGGCGGCCAGCATAGGCCGGGCGCGCCACCCGGGACAAGCCCCATGTCATCCGGCCAGCCTCGTATAGGCTTGTCGGGAAGGGATCACTGGCCACAAGGAGTCATTCGTGAAAGCGCTTGCTGCTGCCGGTCTGCTGCTGTCGCTTGGCGCCGTGCAGACCGCGTACGCCGGGGACTGGCAGGTCTGCCAGATGGAAGTGGAGATCATCGGGGCGCTCAAACTGCCCGTGCGGGGCCTGGAAGGCCGCGTGGAGTCGGTCAAGCCACGGGCCGCCGGCGCGGATTGCCCGAATCGGGGCGCGCTGATCGCCTTCGAGCCGGAAAGCGCCGACTGGCAAAGCATGATCCCGCGTAAGCACTGGCCAGCGCCAGGACAGCGGGTGTGGATGCGCTACCAGTACCTGGACGGCATCTGCAAGGGCGACGGCAACAGCCGGCCGTGCCGGATCGAGCATTATCCGATGGGGTGGTAGGTAATCGTCGCAGGAGCGAGCTTGCTTGCGAACGGAATTGCTGGCATCGCCGATGCGCGACGTGTTCGCGAGCAGGCTCGCTCCCGCAAAGAGCCCGTCAAACGCGTACCAGCACCTCCATCGCCTCCCGCAACGCAGGAGGAATCGATACCGGCCGGTTGCTCGCGCGGTCGACGAACACATGCACGAACTTGCCCGCCGCGCAGGCCAGGTCCTCGCCCTCGCGGAAGATCGCCAGTTCGTACTGCACCGAGCTGTTGCCCAGCTTGCCGACCCGCAGGCCGACCTCGATGCGCTCGGGGAAGGCCACCGGCGCGAAATAATCACAGCTGGAGCTGACCACGAAGCCCACCACCTCGCCGCCGTGGATATCCAGGCCACCGCGCTCGATCAGGTAGGTGTTCACCGCTGTGTCGAAGAAGCCGTAGTAGGTCACGTTGTTCACGTGGCCGTAGATATCGTTGTCGTGCCAGCGGGTGGTGATCGGCTGGAAGTGCGCGTAGTCGGTGCGGCTGGGGTGCTGTTCGCTCATCGGGTTCTCAGAAGGCGGCTCGGTAGATGGCCAGCGCGTCGCTCTCGCTGACTTCGCGGGGATTATTCACCAGCAGGCGCTGCTGCAACATCGCATCGGCGGCCAGGCGCGGCAGGCTGGCCTCCGGTACGCCGGCATCGCGCAGGCGCGACGGCAGGCCGCTGCGCGGGCTGAGGTCGGCCAGCTCGGCGATGAACTGCTCGGTGCGGTCGGCATCGCTGCGCAGGCGCTCGCCCAGCAGCAGGGGCGCGAGCTCGGCGTAGAGCGGTGCGGCATTGGGCGCATTGAAGCGGATCACCTCGGGCAGCACCAGCGCATTGCTCAGGCCGTGGGGAATGTGGAAGTGCCCGCCCAGCGGATAGGCCAGCGCGTGCACGGCGGCCACCGGGGCGTTGGCGAAGGCCTGGCCGGCCAGGCAGGCGCCCAGCAGCATGGCCTGGCGCGCCTCGCGGTTGCCGCCGTTGTGCACGGCTTCGTCGAGGTTCAGCGCCAGCAGGCGCAGCGCTTCGCGCGCCAGCAGGTCGGACAGCGGGTTCTTCTTCAGCTTGCTGGTGTAGGCCTCGATGGCGTGCACCATGGC
The DNA here is from genome assembly GCF_010994165.1 of Pseudomonas nitroreducens. Taxonomy (NCBI): domain Bacteria; kingdom Pseudomonadati; phylum Pseudomonadota; class Gammaproteobacteria; order Pseudomonadales; family Pseudomonadaceae; genus Pseudomonas; species Pseudomonas nitroreducens. Next base: position 260,042 of record NZ_WMBX01000004.1, read on the forward strand.
GTCGATGCCGGTGGCGGCGGTGACCGCCGGCGGCAGGCCGAGGGTGAGGTCGGCGTCGAGCACGGCCAGGTCCGGCAGCAGGTGCGGGCTGACCACGCCCATCTTGGTGGTCTCGCCGGTGGTGACGATGGCGATGGGTGTCACTTCCGAACCGGTACCCGCGGTGGTCGGCACCTGGATCAGCGGCAGGCGTGGGCCGCGAGCGTTGCCAACGCCGAAGATGTCCTTCAGACCCTGGGATGCCGACGGATGCGCCAGCAGCGCCACCAGCTTGGCGACGTCCATCGAGCTGCCGCCGCCATAGCCGACCACCAGTTGCGCAGCCATCTTGCGAGCCTGCTCGGCGGCTGCCAGCACGACGCTTTCCGGCGGGTCGGCCACCACCTGATCGAAGACGTCCACCGCCACGCCAGCCTTGGCGAAGCCGGGCAGCACGCCGTCGAGCATGTTCAGGCGGGTGATGCCGGGATCGGTGACGATGAGCACGCGCTGGGCGCCGCGCTCGCGGCAGAGTTCACCCAGGCGGGTGGCGGAGCCACTCTCGCAGAGGATCTGCGCGGTGGTGGCGAAGCTGAAAGGCTGCATGACGCTCCCCGGTCTTGTCGTTGTAGTGCGGAAAATCCGTAGGCCACCGCTCAGTGGCCAGCCCGGGGAGCATAGCAACGCAACACATAACCCTGAAACCCTGTACCGCCAGGCGAAACGATCATTCACCAGATGAATGGGAAGCCACGGCGCGCAGGGAACATGGGAGTAAATTCATCCGCGATCGATTTCCGGTGGCTCCGAGCAGGCCGGTAGCACATCGCGGACGGAGCCCGCTCCCACGGGATCAGCCTCGCAGAAACGAAAAAGGCCGGCATTGCGCCGGCCTCTTCTTCATCGAGGGCAGGTCAGACAGCGACCGGCGCCTTGATGTGCGGGTGGGCTTGGTAGCCAACCAGTTCGAAGTCCTCGAAGCGGAAGTCGAACAGGTCCTTCACCTCGGGGTTGATCTTCATGGTGGGCAGCGGCAGCGGCTGGCGGGTCAACTGCAGGTCGGTCTGCTCCAGGTGGTTGGCGTACAGGTGGCAGTCGCCGCCGGTCCAGATGAACTCGCCCGGCTGCAGGCCCGCGACCTGCGCGACCATCAGGGTCAGCAGCGCGTAGCTGGCGATGTTGAAGGGCACGCCGAGGAAGATGTCGGCCGAGCGCTGGTACAGCTGGCAGCTGAGCTTGCCGTCGGCGACATAGAACTGGAACAGCGCGTGGCACGGCGGCAGGGCCATTTCGTCGATCAGCGCGGGGTTCCACGCGGAGACGATCAGCCGGCGCGAGTCCGGGTTCTTCTTCAGCATCTCCATCAGGTTGGCGATCTGGTCGATATGGCGGCCGTCCGGGGCCGGCCAGGAGCGCCACTGGTAGCCGTAGACCGGGCCGAGGTCGCCGTTCTCGTCGGCCCATTCGTCCCAGATCGAGACGCCGTTTTCCTTCAGGTAGGCGATGTTGGTCGAACCTTTGAGGAACCACAGCAGTTCATGGACGATCGATTTGAGGTGGCACTTCTTGGTGGTCACCAGCGGGAAGCCTTCGGCGAGGTCGAAGCGCATCTGGTGGCCGAACACACTGTAGGTGCCGGTGCCGGTGCGGTCGCTCTTGAAGGTGCCGTGTTCGCGCACGTGGCGCATGAGGTCGAGGTACTGTTTCATCGCGAAGGTCACCCAAAAGCCGGTCGGTGCGGCTCTGCGGCGCGGCTCCGGGGTGGGCCGCCGGCAGAACGATTCGCCCGGCAGAATCTGAACAAGCGGCAATACTAAGGGCCTGGGCCCGGTCTCGCCACCCTGGCCGACCAACACCCGATTCAAGCGGCGCCAGACCGCGCTCCCCAACCGTTCGTCTGTTGCAAGAGAGGTCGACATGTCCGAGGCACAGCTGCCCGCCTTTCCTTTTTCGCGCCGTCGCCTGCTGGCAGTGGCGTGCGCCAGTGCCGCTCTGGGCGGTGTACTGCTCAGCCCGGCCGCACGCACCTGGGCCGCGCTGACGCCCCAGGCAGCGACGGAGCTGGACGAGTTCATGACCCTGTCCCAGCGCCTGACCGGCCGCAGCAACCTCGACCCGCGCATCGGCGAACGCCTGTTCGGCGTCCTGGCCCAGCGCGACACGGCGCTGCGGCAGAGTCTCGCGGAACTGCTGGATCGCCTGGGCGACGCGCCGGCCACCTGGACCGAGCGCCAGCAGTGGCTGGCCCGGCAGATTCTCGGCGGCTGGTACCTGGGCCAGATCGGCGATGACACCAGCGCCACGGTGGTCACCTACGAACAGGCGCTGATGTTCCGCGCCGTGGACGACGTGCTGGTGATCCGCAGCTATTGCCCGAACAAGCCCGGCTTCTGGGCGGCGCAACCGACCGAGCGGGGGGCCTGAGCATGGCCGCTACGCAACGCGCCGATTTCGTGGTGGTCGGCTCCGGCGTCGCCGGCGCGCTGGTCGCCCATCAGCTGGCGCTGGCCGGCAAGGATGTGCTGATCCTCGAAGCCGGCCCGCGCATGGGGCGCTGGGAGATCGTCGAGCGCTTCCGCAACCAGGCGGACAAGTCCGACAACCAGGCGCCCTACCCGTCCAGCCCGTACGCGCCGCATCCGCAGTTCAAGCCGGACAACCATTACCTGATCCAGAAAGGCGAACACCCCTACGACGTGCAGTACATTCGCGCCGTGGGCGGGACCACCTGGCACTGGGCGGCGTCGGCCTGGCGCTTCCTGCCCAATGATTTCAAGCTGCTCAGCCTCTACGGCGTGGGCCGCGACTGGCCCATCGAGTACGCCGAACTGGAGCCCTGGTACCAGCGCGCCGAAGAGGAACTGGGCGTCTGGGGACCGGGTGACGAAGAGCTCGATTCGCCGCGCAGCCAGCCCTACCCGATGCCGCCGTTGCCGTTGTCGTGGAACGAGCAGCGCATCAAGACCCTGCTCAACGCCAACGGCTACCGCGTGGTCACCGAGCCGGTGGCGCGCAACAGCCGGCCCTACGATGGCCGGCCGACCTGCTGCGGCAACAACAACTGCATGCCCATCTGCCCCATCGGCGCGATGTATAACGGCATCGTCCACGTCGAGAAGGCCGAGGCCGCCGGCGCCCGGCTGATCGAGAACGCCGTGGTGTTCAAGCTGGAAAAGGGCGACGGCGGCAAGATAGTCGCGGCGCTGTACAGGGACCCGCAAGGCAACGAGGTGCGCGTCGAGGGCGACACTTTCATCCTCGCTGCCAATGGCATCGAGACGCCCAAGCTGATGCTGATGTCCGACGTCGGCAACAGCTCCGACATGGTCGGCCGCAACCTGATGGACCATCCCGGCACCGCCGTGCAGTTCTATGCCGATGAGAAACTCTGGCCGGGCCGCGGGCCGCAGGAAATGACCTCCATGGTGGGCTTCCGCGACGGCGCGTTCCGCAGCGAGTACGCGTCGAAGAAGATCCACCTGTCCAACCTCTCGCGCACCGACCAGGTGGCCGCCGAACTGATCCGCCACGGGCCGCTGCTGCTGGGCCACGACCTGGAAGCGAAGATCCGCGACCGCGCCGCGCGCTTCGTGCGCTTCGACAGCTTCCACGAAATCCTCCCGCACCCGGAGAACCGCATCGTCCCCAGCGCCACCGAGCGCGACGCCGCCGGCATCCCCAAGCCCGAATTCACCTATGCCATGGACGAGTACGTGCGCAAGAGCGCGGTGCACACCCGCGAGGTCTACGCCCACGCTGCCAAGCTGCTGGGTGGCGAGGAGGTGAAGTTCGACGACAGCTTCGCCAACAACAACCACATCACCGGCACCGTGCTGATGGGTGACGACCCGAAGGATTCGGTGGTGGATGCCCACTGCCGCTGCCACGATCATCCCAACCTGTTCATCGCCAGCAGTGGCGTGATGCCCACCGTCGGCTCGGTGAACTGCACCCTGACCATCGCCGCCCTGGCCCTGCGCCTGGCCGAACAGCTGAAGCGGGAGGCCAAGGCATGAAGCGTCTGATCCTGCTTGCCCTGCTCGCCGCTCCCCTGGCCTCGCACGCCGCCAAGGCCCTCGATCCCGCCCCGCAGGAGCTGCTGCAGCGCGGCGAATACCTGGCCCGCGCCGGCGACTGCGCAGCCTGCCACACCGCGCCGGGCGGCAAGCCCTTCGCCGGCGGCCTGCCACTGGCCACGCCGCTGGGCGCGGTGTATTCCACCAATATCACCCCCGACCCGAAGACCGGCATCGGCAGCTACAGCTACGACGACTTCGCCCGCGCCCTGCGCGACGGCGTGGCCAAGGGCGGCACCCGCCTCTACCCGGCAATGCCCTACACCGCCTACGCGAAGATCACCGACGAGGATATGAAGGCGCTCTACGCCTGGTTCCTCGAAGGCGGCGTGCAGGCCGTCGCGCAGCCCAACCAGGATTCCGATATCGCCTGGCCGCTGAACATGCGCTGGCCGCTGGCGATCTGGAACCTGCTGTTTCACCAGGATTCGGTCTACCAGCCCAACCCGAAGCAGAGCCCGGCCTGGAACCGCGGCGGCTACCTGGTCCAGGGCCTGGCGCATTGCGGCACCTGCCACACGCCGCGCGGCATGGCCTTCCAGGAGAAGGCCGTGGACGAACGCACTACCGGCTTCCTCTCCGGCGCCGCGCTGGGTGGCTGGTATGCCTTCAACATCACCCCCGACACCCACAGCGGCATCGGCGGCTGGAGCGACGCGGAGATCGCCCAGTACCTGAAGACCGGCCGCGTACCGGGCAAGGCGCAGGCGGCCGGACCCATGGCCGAGGCGGTGCAGCACAGTTTCCAGTACATGACCGACGCCGACCTGCTGGCCATCGCCAGCTACCTGCGCAGCGTGCCGGAGGTCAGCGATGGCGAACGCAAGGCACGCTTTGCCTGGGGCGAGCCGGCGGACGATGTGGTCACCTTGCGCGGCCAGGACTTCGCCGCACAAAAGCATGACGATGGTGCGCGCCTGTACCTGGGCAATTGCGCCAGCTGCCACTCCTGGAGCGGCGAAGGGGTGAAGGACGGCTACTACCCGATGCTGCTGAAGAACAGCGCCGTGGGCGCCCTGCAGCCGGACAACCTGGTGCAGGTGGTACTGGGCGGCGTGCACCGCAAGGTAGGCGACGAGGAGATGTTCATGCCGGGCTTCGCCGGCACGCTCAATGACGAACAGATCGCCACGCTGGTGAACTATCTCACGGCACAGTTCGGCAATCCGGAGGTAAAGATCGACAGCGCGCGGGTCGCCGAAATCCGCCAGCCTTGAGCGGGGCTGGCGCCCTGCACAGAAGGGATCACGGGCCGGCCTGATTAGCGTTGACAGGCCGGCAGCCCCTCGTCGAAGCTGCGCCGATTCGTGGAGTTGTCCTGCAGAACAATGGAAGTCGAATGCCCAAGCCGAAGAAGCCTGCTCCACGCCCGGAGAGCCCGCCGCGCAAACCCTATCGTGGATGGCTGCTGGCCGCCTGTGCCGGCCTGCTGCTGGTTGCCACCCTCGGTCTGTGGTGGTGGGTGCAGAACAGCAACCCGGCGCTGCCGGTGTCTGCCAGTGCGCCCGCCAAAGCCCCGGCATCGACTCCCGCGCCATTGGCAGTTCCACCGGCACCCACCACGACAATGGTCGACGAAGTGCAATGCCAGGGCTGCCACCAGGCACAGTTCAAGAGCTGGCAGGGTTCCCACCACCAGCAGGCGATGAAGCCAGCTGCCGAGGGCAATGTGCTGGGGGACTTCGCCAACGTCACCTTCAAGGGCGAGACCGAGACCACTCGCTTTTTCCGCAGGGAAGGCGAGTACTGGGTCAATACTCCCGGCGCCGACGGCAAGCCGGCGGACTTCAAGGTGGCCTACACCTTCGGCTTCGAACCGCTGCAGCAGTATCTCCTCGAGTATCCGGGCGGTCGCCTGCAAGCCCTCGGCGTGGCCTGGGATAGCCGCAAGCACCAGTGGTTCCAGCTGATGCCCGGCCAGGGTATCGACCACAAGGACGAGCTGCACTGGACCCGCCCGGCGCAGAACGCCAACTTCATGTGCATCGAATGCCATACCACCGGTTTCAAGCGCAATTACACCGCCACCACCGACAGCTTCGCCAGCCACTGGAACAGCCTCGGCGTCGGCTGCCAGGCCTGCCATGGCCCGGCATCCCGGCACCTTGAATGGGCGCGCAAGCCCGACCGCAGCGCGGACAAGGGGTTCGAAGTGCCGCTGCAGAACGCCAGCCAGGCGACCATCGTCGAGACCTGCGCACGCTGCCACGCGCGTCGCGCACCGCTGGCCGACGGCTTCCAGAACAAGCATCGCTTCATGGACGACTACCTGCCCAGCACGCTGACCCGCGAGCTGTACGAGATCGACGGCAAGATCAAGGACGAAGTCTTCGAATGGGGTTCCTTCACCCAGAGCAAGATGTTCGCCAAAGGGGTCCAGTGCACCGATTGCCACAACCCCCACAGCGGCGAGCTGAAGGCACCGGGCAATGGCGTCTGCCTGCAATGCCACAACACGGCGGGCAAGCCGGTGCGTCCGCAGATCGACGGCAAGGGCCTGCAGGCGAAGAACTACGACTCGCCCGAGCACACACATCACCAACCCGGTACACCGGGCGCGCAATGCACCGCCTGCCACATGCCGGGGCGTTACTACATGGTCAATGACTACCGCCACGACCATGGTTTCACCCTGCCGGACCCCGCCCATGCCCGTCGCATCGGCGCGCCGGATGCCTGCCAGGCCTGCCACCGCGACATGCCCAGCAAGCAGCTCGGCGCGAAGTTCCGCGAGTGGTTCTCCAGCGAGCTGCCGGCCAAACCCAATGCCTCCAGCAACCCAGCGCCGCGCTATGACGACACCCTGTGGAAGGCGCGCAACGGCAAGCCCGGCGCCTCCCGCGCGCTGCACCTGCTGCTGGCGACGACCGACCTGCCGGCGATCCGCCGGGCGACCCTGCTTGCCGAACTGCCCAGCTACCCCAGCCAGCGTTCGCTGGAGCTGGTGGCCCTGGGCCTGAAGGACGCCTACCCGCTGGTACGCAACGCCGCCATCGAGGCTCTGCCGGCCCTCGCGGGCGCCCCACAGCAGGCCATGCTGCTGGCGCCGTTGCTCAATGACCCGATCCGCGCCGTACGCATCGCCGCGGCCTGGCAACTGGCCCAGCTCCCGCCACCGGTTCGCGCCAGCATCGGAGCGGCCCTGGGCAAGGGTCTCGAAGAGTACGAACAGGTCCAGCACGACCTCGCCGAGCGTGCCGAGGCCAATCTCAACCTCGCCATGCTCTACCAGCAGACCGATCGGGGCGATCAGGTGGAGCCGGCGCTGCGCGCCGCCATTCAGCGCAACCCCGACTTCCTGCCCGCGCGGGTCACGCTGATCCAGTGGCTGGAGGGCAATGGCCGGGCAGCCGAAGCCAGGCAAGCGCTGGATGAAGGCTTGCGCCTGTTCCCCGCTTCCGGCCTGCTGCACCACGTCAATGGCCTCGGCCTGGTGCGCCAGGGGCAACGTACGCAGGCGCTCAAGGAACTGCGCGAAGCGGTGCGCCTGAGCCCGGACGACGACCAGTTCCGCTTCGTCCTGGCCATCGCCCTGCATGACACCGGCGACAGCGACGGCGCCTGCCACGAGCTGGAACAACTGCTGCAGCGCCACCCTGCCAACCGGACGGCGCGCCTGGCGCTGATCGACTACCTGCGCGAAACCGGGCAATTCCAGAAGGTGCAGCAGTTCACCGCGGAACTGGAGCAGCAGAATCCGGACGATCCGGCGCTAAAACGAGAGTGAAAATTCCGACGACAGGCCGGAACCGCTGAAACTTCCAAGGCTCTGATTGGCGCGCAATCATCCAAGGAGACACCATGCGTCGCCGTTTCGCCCCTGTCGTCGTAGCCCTTACCCTTCTCCCCCTCGCCTCGGCCATGGCCGAGGACCGCAGCTTCTGGCGCGGCGTCCTCACCTCCGGCGCCACCACCGCCTCGAGCTACCTGACCAGCCGTGACGATCACAAGCTGATCGGCCCGGCCCAGGACGACGCCGCCAGCTTCATCGCCACCGATGGCGCCATCCGCGGCCCCTACCTGGAAGCCACGCTGCAGCAGATGCGCAGTGCCGACCCGGCCCTGGCGCAAGCCAGCGACGCGGAGCTGGCCTCGGCAATCCTGGCCGCCCAGCGCTGACCCACGCGAGGCGCGCGGGCAACCGCTCGCGCACCTCGCGCGGATAATCTTGGAACTCCCACCAGCCGCTGCGCCTCTCACCTGTACACGGACCTTCCGGAGGTGGAACCGATGCGTACCGCGAAACTGGCCACTGCCTTTGCCCTGCTCGCCCTGCCCGTTGCCTCGGCCATGGCCGACGGCGACTTCTGGCGCGACGTCATCTCATCCGGCGCCACAACCGCGTCGACCTACCTGACCTTCAAGCACGACAAGCTGATCGTCGCCGCCCAGGACGATGCGAGCGCGTTCGTCGCCAGTGATGGTGCGATCCGCGGCCCGTACCTGGAGGCGGCCCTCACCCGCCTGCGCAGCGACGACGCCGCGCTTCAGGACCGCAGCGACATGGAACTGGCCAACGCCATCCTCGTCCGCCGAGATGACGCACCCGCCCAGTGATACCCACCGGCGCGGCCCGTGGCGCTCGCCGCGGGCCAAGCCGGCGGGGCGCGGCTGTGTTCTACTGACACTCCAATTCCGACACGGAGTGTCCCATGAACGATCCCATCCAGCCGCTGAAGATCACCCTGATCCTGCTGATCGTCAGTGAAGGCTTCTGGCTGCTCAGCCGCCTGCTCAGCGTGGTCGGCCTGGAGATCTATTCGCTGCTGCCGTCCGCCGTCTACAACCTGATCGGCATGCTCAGCAATGTGCTGATGATCGTGCTGTTTGCGCTGCTGATCCGCCTGATCGGCCGGTTGCAGCTGAAGCCCTGAGGCCCTCTGCCGGCCCGGTTCGCTCCCACGCCGGAACGAACCCGTACGAAAAACAAGAAAGCCGCCCGAAGGCGGCTTTTTCAATTCAACGCACCGCTCATTCGCGGTAATCGTCCACCGGCACGCAGGCGCAGAACAGGTTGCGGTCGCCGTAGACGTTGTCCACGCGGTTCACTGCCGGCCAGTACTTGAAGGCACGGGTGTGCTCGGTGGGGGTCACCGCTTCGGCGATCTGGTAGGGGCGATCCCACAGCCCGGTCACATCCGCCAGGGTGTGCGGCGCGCCCTTGAGCGGGTTGGCTTCGGCCGGCCATTCGCCGGTCTCGACCTTGGCGATCTCCGCGCGGATCGACAGCATTGCCTCGATGAAGCGGTCCAGCTCGTGCTTGGACTCGCTCTCGGTAGGCTCGATCATCAGCGTGCCCGGCACCGGGAAGGACATGGTCGGGGCGTGGAAGCCGTAGTCCATCAGGCGCTTGGCCACGTCCTCCTCGCTGATCCCGGTCTGCGCCTTGAGCGGACGCAGGTCGAGGATGCACTCGTGGGCAACGCGCTCGTTGCGGCCACGGTAGAGCACCGGGAAGGCGCCATCGAGCTGCTGGGCCAGGTAGTTGGCGTTGAGGATCGCCACCTCGGTGGCGTCGGCCAGTTGCGGGCCCATCATGGCGATGTACATCCAGCTGATCGGCAGGATGCTGGCGCTGCCCCAGGGCGCGGCGCTGACCGCGCCGTTGAGCGGGTTCGGGCCTTCGATGCGGATCACCGGGTGGTTGGCGACAAAGGGCGCGAGGTGCTTCTTCACGCCGATCGGGCCCATGCCCGGGCCGCCACCACCGTGGGGAATGCAGAAGGTCTTGTGCAGGTTCATGTGCGACACGTCGGCACCGATGTCCGCCGGACGCGCCAGGCCGACCTGGGCGTTGAGGTTGGCGCCGTCCATGTAGACCTGGCCGCCGTGGCCGTGGATGACCTCGCAGATTTCGCGGATGCCTTCCTCGTACACCCCGTGGGTGGACGGGTAGGTGATCATCAGGCAGGACAGCTGCTCGCCGGCTTCGGCCGCCTTGCGCTTGAGGTCCTCCATGTCGACGTTGCCGCCCTTGTCGCACTCGACGATGACCACGCGCATGCTCGCCATGATCGCCGAGGCCGGGTTGGTGCCGTGGGCCGAGGACGGGATCAGGCAGATATTGCGGTGCGCATCGCCACGGCTTTCATGGTACTTGCGGATCGCCAGCAGGCCGGCGTACTCGCCCTGGGCGCCGGAGTTGGGCTGCATGCAGATGGCGTCGAAGCCGGTGATCGCGCAGAGCCAGCTTTCCAGCTCCTCGATCATCAGGCGGTAGCCCTCGGCTTGCTCGCGTGGCACGAAGGGGTGCAGCGTGGCGAATTCCGGCCAGGTGATCGGGATCATCTCGCTGGTGGCGTTGAGCTTCATGGTGCAGGAGCCCAGCGGGATCATCGCCTGGTTCAGCGCCAGGTCCTTGCCCTCGAGCTGGCGCAGGTAGCGCAGCATCTCGGTTTCGCTGTGGTGGCGGTTGAAGACGGGGTGGGTCAGGTAGTCGCTGCTGCGTTGCAGCGCGGCGGGAATGCCGTCAGCGACCTGGCCGGCGTCGAGCTGCGCCACATCCAGGCCATGGCCGGCACCCAGGAAGATATCGAACAGGCTGGCGAGGGTCTCGGCGCTGGTGGTTTCGTCCAGGCTCACGCCCAGGCGGTCCTCGCCGACGATCCGCAGGTTCACGCGGGCGGCGCGGGCGCGCTCGACGATGGCCTGCTGCTGCGCGCCGACATCGAAGGTCAGGGTATCGAAGAAGTGCTGATTGACCGGCTTCAGGCCCTTGGCAGCGAGGCCGGCGGCCAGCACGGAAGTCAGGCGGTGCACGCGCTGGGCGATGCGCTTGAGGCCCTGCGGGCCGTGGTACACGGCGTACAGGCTGGCGATGTTGGCCAACAGCACCTGCGAGGTGCAGACGTTGGAGTTGGCCTTCTCGCGGCGGATGTGCTGTTCGCGGGTCTGCAACGCCATGCGCAGCGCGGTGTTGCCACGGGCGTCCTTGGACACGCCGATGATCCGGCCCGGCATGGCGCGCTTGTACTCGTCGCGGCAGGCGAAGAAGGCTGCGTGCGGGCCGCCGTAGCCCATCGGCACGCCGAAGCGCTGGGCGCTGCCCAGGACCACGTCGGCACCCAGCTCGCCCGGCGGGGTGAGCAGCAGCAGCGCGAGCAGGTCGCTGGCGACGCAGGCGATCGCCTGCTGGGCGTGCAGCGCGTCGATCAGCGGGCGCAGGTCACGCACCTCGCCACGGGTATCCGGGTACTGCAGCAGCGCGCCGAACACCGGGTGCTGACCGAGGTTGTCCACCTCGTCGACCACCACGTCGAAGCCGAAGGCTTCGGCGCGGGTCTGCACCACGGAGATGGTCTGCGGGTGGCAGTGGCTGTCGACGAAGAACAGGTTGCTCTTCGCCTTGGCCACGCGCTTGGCCAGCGCCATGGCCTCGGCGGCGGCGGTGGCTTCGTCCAGCAGCGAGGCGCTGGCGAGATCGAGGCCGGTGAGGTCGATGGTCATCTGCTGGAAGTTCAGCAGGGATTCGAGACGGCCCTGGGCGATCTCCGGCTGGTACGGGGTGTAGGCGGTGTACCAGCCCGGGTTCTCCAGCACGTTGCGCAGGATCACGGTCGGCGTCAGGGTGCCGTAGTAGCCGGTGCCGATCAGGCTGGTCCACAGCTCGTTCTTCAGCGCGTAGCCCTTCAGCTTGGCCAGTGCACCCTGCTCGTCGAGGGCGGTCGGCAGGTCCAGCGGCCGGTTCAGGCGGATGGCCGGCGGGACCGTCTGCACGATCAGGTCGTCGCGGTTGTTCAGGCCCAGGGTGTCGAGCATGGCTTGCTGCTCGGCGGCATCGGGGCCCAGGTGGCGGGCGAGGAAGGCATCAGGCTGGTGCAGCTGGGAAAGCGAAGGGGTGTTCGACATGGCCACGGTCTCGAAAGGGCGTTCCCTGAAAAGAACAGGCCCCGACGAATCGAGGCCTGTGTGTACAGCAGTGTCTTACGCGTCGGCGTCGCTGGCAGCGCGGTAGCCGGCGGCGTCGAGCAGCTTGTCCAGCTCGCCCGGGTTGCTCGGCTTGAGCTTGAAGAACCAGGAACCGTACGGATCGTTGTTCACTTCTTCGGGGGTGTCGGCCAGCACGTCGTTGACGGCGATGACTTCACCGCTTACCGGGGCGTAGATGTCCGAGGCGGCCTTCACCGACTCGACCACACCGGATTCCTGGCCGGCGGCGAGGGTCTTGCCCACTTCCGGCAGTTCGACGAAGACCACGTCGCCCAGGGCTTCCTGGGCGTGGTCGGAGATGCCCACGGTGACGGTACCGTCGGCTTCCAGGCGCGCCCACTCGTGGCTGGCGGCGTAACGCAGGTCGGCGGGGATATTGCTCATCTTGTTGTTCCTCGAGGACTGGGCGACGGGCGGCAATGCCGCCCTATGCAATTTAGATCAGGGCTTTGCCATGACGCACGAAATTCGGCTGAACGACGCGAACCGGGTACCACTTACCACGGATCTCCACCTCGGCGCGATCGCCGGTGGCCGCCGGCACACGGGCCAGGGCGATGGATTTGCCGAGCGTCGGGGAGAAGCTGCCGCTGGTGATCTCGCCTTCGCCGACGCCGGCGACGCGGACCACCTGGTGGGCGCGCAGCACGCCGCGCTCTTCCAGCACCAGGCCGACCAGCTTGGGCGCATCGCCGGCGGCTTTCTGCACTTCCAGGGCCTTGCGGCCGATGAAGTCGCGGCCAGCGGGTTCCCAGGCGATGGTCCAGCCCATGTTGGCGGCCAGCGGGGTGACGTCTTCGTCCATGTCCTGGCCGTAGAGGTTCATCCCGGCTTCCAGGCGCAGGGTATCGCGCGCGCCCAGGCCCGCCGGGGAAATACCGGCACCGACCAGGTCATTCAGGAAGCCCGGCGCTTCAAGGGCCGGCAGCATGATTTCCAGGCCGTCCTCGCCGGTGTAGCCGGTGCGGGCGATGAACCAGTCACCGTCGGCCTTGCCCTGGAAGGGCTTGAGCTCGCGGATCAGCGCGGCGCGGGCGGGAGTGACCAGCTCGGCAGTCTTCTCGCGGGCGTTGGGGCCCTGGACGGCCAGCATCGCGAGATCGGGACGTTCGGTCAGGGTGACGTCGAAGCCCTCGGTATGCGCCTGCATCCAGGCCATGTCCTTGTCGCGGGTCGAGGCGTTGACCACCACGCGGTAGCCGTACACGCCGAGGTAGACGATCAGGTCGTCGACCACGCCGCCACGCTCGTTGAGCATGCCGCTGTACAGCGCCTTGCCCGGAACCTGCAGTCGTTCGACATCGTTGGCCAGGAGTCGCTGCAGGTATTCCTTGGCCTGCGGACCGGTGACGTCGACCACGGTCATGTGGGAAACGTCGAACACGCCGCAATCGCGACGTACCTGGTGGTGCTCTTCGACTTGCGAACCGTAGTGCAACGGCATGTCCCAACCGCCGAAATCGACGATCTTGGCGCCGAGGGCGACGTGCAAATCATAGAGCGGCGTGCGCTGTCCCATGGGTGTTCTCCTTCCGGGCGAGGCGGGTGCGGAGCGCGAGTACGGCCCGCACGAAACGCGCGCATTGTAGTCGCATGACCGGACTCTGGACAGCTTGTCCGACGGCCGATTCTCAGGGCCGCACAGAACCGGTCGGTCGCGCCGAGCGACGGATCAGCCCGATCACCGGGAACAGTCCCACCAGCACCAGCGTCAGCGCCGGCAGCGCAGCGCGCGCCCACTCGCCTTCGCTGGTCATCTCGAAGACGCGCACGGCCAGGGTGTCCCAGCCGAACGGACGCATCAGCAGGGTCGCGGGCATTTCCTTGAGCACGTCGACGAACACCAGCAGCGCGGCGCTCAAAGCTCCCGGCACCAGTAGCGGCAGATAGACGCGGAAGAACAACCCCGTTCCGCCGACGCCCAGGCTGCGGGAGGCTTCCGGCAATGACGGTCGAATTCGCGCCAGCGCACCTTCCAGCGGGCTGTAGGCCACGGCCATGAAACGGATCAGGTAGGCGACCAGCAGCGCCCCGAGGCTGCCCAACAGCAAGGGCTTGCCGGCGCCGCCCAGGGCGCTGGACAGCGGAATTACCGCATGGTTATCCAGCCAGCTGAACGCCAGCATGATCGCCACCGCCAGCACCGAGCCGGGCAGCGCATAGCCCAGATTGGAGATGCCGATTGCCGAGCGCACCGCGGGCGTTGGCGACAGCCGCCGGGCGAAGGCCAGCAACAGCGCGACGGCCACCGTGATCAGTGCAGCGAAACCACCCAGGTACAGGCTGTGGAGGATCAACCCCCAGTAGCGCTCGTCGAGGTCGAAACGCCCTTTCTGCCAGACCCACACCACCAGTTGCAGCACCGGGATGACGAAGGCGCAGGCGAATACCAGCAGGCACCAGGCGCTGGCGGCGAGGGCCTTCCAGCCACGCAGCCGATACAGCGCCGCACCACGCGGGCGCTCGTTGGGCACACCGCTGCGGCCGCGGCTGTAGCGCTCGCCCAGCAGCACCAGCATCACGAACAGCAACAGCAGGCTGGCCAGCTGGGTGGCGCTGGAGAGGCTGTAGAAGCCGTACCAGGTCTTGTAGACGGCGGTGGTGAAGGTGTCGAAGTTGAACACCGACACGGTACCGAAATCCGCCAGGGTTTCCATGATCGCCAGCGCCAGCCCGGCGCCGATGGCCGGCCGCGCCATGGGCAGGGCGACGCGCCAGAAGGCGGCCAGGGGCGACAGGCCAAGCACCCGCGCCGCCTCCGTCAGGCCGCGCCCCTGGGCGAGGAAGGCGGTGCGCGCGAGCAGATAGACGTAGGGGTAGAAGACCAACACCAGCACGGTGATCACGCCGCCGGTGGAGCGCACGCGCGGCAGCCGCAGGCCGCTGCCGAACCACTCGCGCAGCAGCGTCTGCACGGGGCCGGAGAAATCCAGCAGGCCGACGAAGACGAACGCCAGCACATAGGCCGGCACCGCGAAGGGCAGCATCAGCGCCCAGTCCAGCCAGCGTCGGCCGGGGAATTCGCAGAGACTGGTGAGCCAGGCAAGGCTGACGCCGAGCACGGTCACGCCCACGCCTACACCGGCCACCAGCACCAGGGTATTGCCCAGCAGGCGCGTCATCTGGGTTTCCCACAGGTGCGACCAGATTTCGCGGTCGATTTCCGCCCAGCTCAGCAGCAGGACGCTGATGGGCAGCAAAACCAGGGCGGCGACGACAAAGGTGATGGAGGTCCAGCGGTGGGTGCGCATGCGTTGCGTTATTCCAGGAGATCAGCCGGTGTTCGCAGGAAATGTCACCGAAGAACTGACGGAAACTTCCCTCATTGGTATCGAATTCGCCTGATCCTCATGCGACAGGGATAAAGCTCAAGCTAGTGCGGTCGAATCCGCCACTTTGCCATTCCAACCTGCCAAGGAAAAAGCCCATGTCCTCCCCTCGCTCTCTCTGCGGACTGCTGCTTCTGACACTGTGCGGCGCCGTTCAGGCCGACGAGCCCACTCCCATGGAGGCCTGCCTGCAAATGGCAATGACGCTCCTGGCCGAGAATCCGCAAGTACAGGAGCGCTGGCAGCAGACCTGGGTGGAGCCCTCGTCGATCCGCGAAGAGGCCTACGACGGCGAGGTGGACGGGCAGCACGCCAGCAAGCGCCTGACCGCCCAACTGCGCCGCGGCGACCAGTCGGACGGCCAGTTCATCTGCCTGCTGGCGGAGAACGGCAAGGCGCTTTCAGTGGATCACAAGGGCGACGCCGACAGCCAGTAAGGCGCCAGCGCTTCCATCAGTTCCAGCCGGCGCGGTCCATCAGCTTGATCGCTTCGGCCTGGCGCTTGCCGGCGATCTCCACCGGAATGCTGTCGGCCTTGAACTCACCCCAGGCGGCCACTTCCTGCGACGGCGCGACCTTCGGGTTGGCCGGGAACTCCTGGTTGATGCCGGCGAACAGCGACTGGGCTTCCGCGCCGGTCATCCATTCCACCAGCTTCTTGGCTTCTTCCGGGTGCGGCGCGTACTTGGTCAGGCCGATGCCCGACAGGTTGACGTGCACGCCCCGGTCACCCTGGTTCGGCCAGAACAGCTTCACCGGCAGCTGCGGGTTGTCCTTGTGCATGCGCCCGTAGTAGTAGGTGTTGACGATGCCGACGTCGCACTGGCCAGCGGCGATGGCCTGCAGCAGCGCGTTATCGTCGGAGAACACATCGGTAGCCAGGTTGTTCACCCAGCCCTTGAGGATTTCCTCAGTCTTCTCGGCGCCATGGGTCTCGATCAGGGTGGCGGTCAGCGACTGGTTGTAGACCTTCTTCGCGGTCCGCAGGCACAGGCGGCCTTCCCATTTCGCATCAGCCAGTTCCTCATAGGTCGACAGTTCCTCGGGCTTCACCCGCTGGGTCGAATAGGCGATGGTCCGTGCGCGCAGCGACAGGCCGGTCCAGCTGTCGGTGCCGGAGCGGTACTGCGGCGGGATGTTCGCGTCCAGGGTCGGCGAATCGAAGGGCTGCAGGATGCCCATCTTCTCGGCCTGCCAGAGGTTGCCGGCATCCACGGTGAGCAGCAGGTCGGCCGGGGTGTTGGCGCCTTCGGCCTTGATCCGCGCCATCAGTGGCGCTTCCTTGTCGGTGATGAACTTGATCTTCACCCCGGTCTTTTCGGTATAGGCGTCGAACACCGGTTTGATCAGCTCGTCGATGCGCGAGGAATAGACCACCACTTCGTCGGCGGCCTGGGCGGTGCTACCGAGGGCAGCCAGCAGGAGGGTGGCGATAAGACCTTTGCGCGCGAGCATGAGCGTGTCCTTTGCGGAGAAGAAATCCCGCAAATGATAAGGAACCTCATTTGCTACTGAGGGGCGCGTTTGTGTCGGGGTGTTTCGGGAGGGTGTGGTTTGGGGTCGCGGGGCGATCGGGGCGCAAGGCAAGAGCCCCTCACCCCAGCCCTCTCCCAAAGGGAGAGGGAGCCGTTCGGCGTATCTGAATATCACGGAGTCAGCCGGCGATCTCTGAACGATCAGCGCACGCCGATCAGTCCCCTCTCCCTCCGGGAGAGGGGGACCGCAGGTCGCCGTGATTAAACCCGCGCCAAGCCCGGCAAATCCCCCGACAGCCCCAGCGCCTGCCGCACAAACACACCTTTCGCCTCATGGTGCTTGTCCACCAGCCGCAACCCGGCGTTGCGCAGCCAGCGTACCGCCAGCGGGTCGGCCTGGAACAGGCGCTGGAAGCCTTCCATCGCCGCCATCATGGCCAGGTTGTGCGGCATGCGACGACGTTCGAAGCGGCTCAGCACGCGTTCCTCGGCGATGTTCTCGCCACGGGCGTGGGCATGCTCGATCACCTCGGCGAGCACCGCGGCATCCAGGAAGCCCAGGTTCACGCCCTGCCCGGCGAGCGGGTGGATGGTGTGCGCGGCATCGCCGATCAGCGCCAGCCCCGGCTCCACATAGCGTTTCGCGTGGCGCTGGCGCAGCGGGATGCACAGCCGGCGATCGGCGTGTTCGATGGCGCCCAGGCGGTGCTCGAAGGCGAGCCCGAGCGCCTTGCAGAAGCCGTCGTCGTCCAGCGCCATGAGCTTCTCGGCTTGCTCGGGGGTAGTCGACCAGACAATCGAACACCAGTGCGCGTCGCCCTCCTTCGCCAGCGGCAGGAAGGCCAGCGGGCCGTCGTCGGTGAAGCGCTGCCAGGCGGTGGCCTCGTGCGGCTTCTCGCAACGTACGCTGGTAACGATGGCGTGATGCAGGTAATCCCACTCGCGGGTGGCGCAGCCGGCCAGGCGGCGCACGGCGGAATTCGCGCCGTCGGCGGCGACCACCAGCGGCGTGCGGATCTCGCGGCCATCGGCGAGGGTCAGCAGCCAGTCGTCGCCGGAATGGCGCAATTGCTCCAGGCGCGCGTTAGGCAGCAAGCCGAGTGCGGACTCGTGCAGGCGCTCCAGCAGGGCGTCCTGCACCACGCGGTTCTCGACGATATGGCCAAGCATCTCGGCATGTACGCTGGCGGCGCTGAAGTGGATCTGCCCGGTGCCGGAGCCGTCCCACACCTGCATCTCGCGGTAAGGTTCGGCGCGGCGCGCGGCGATGCCGTCCCAGGCGTGCAGGCGCTGGAGAATCCGCCGGCTGGCCTCGGACAGCGCACTGACGCGCGGCTCGAAGGGCGCTTCGCGGTCGAACGGCGCGACGCTCAGCGGCGAGCCGTCCAGCAGCAGGATATCCAGCCCACTGCCTTCCAGGGCCAGGGCCAGCGCACTGCCGACCATTCCCGCCCCGACGATTACCAGATCCGCGTGCATGTGCGTTCCTTCTTCAGCGGCCCGCGCAGCAAGGGCACGGGCATCGAAATTCAAGCGGCCTGCCGCGCGCGCGGCTTGAGCCGGACGTAGAGGGTCTTCTGCACCCGCGCCACCAGGGTGCCTTCGCCGTCACGCACTTCAGCATGCAGGCGCGGCAGGTACTTCTCACCCCCAGCGGTCTGCGCGCGGATTTCGTCGAGCAGGTTCTGGTCGATGCGGAACTCGGCGTACACCGGCCCCTTGCCGGGGCTGACGAATTCGATGTTGGCAGCCTTGTCCCAGACGATGTACTCGCGCCCCAGGTTCTCCATCAGCATCAGCATGAAGAAGGGGTCAGTCATGCTGTACAGGCTGCCGCCGAACTGGGTTCCAACGTAATTGCGATTGAACAGGTTCAGGCCCATCTTCACCCGCACCTCGCGAAAGTCCGCGCTGATATGGCGCACCCGCACGCCAGCGCCGAGATAGGGCGGGTAGAGATTCAGGCCGAAACGCAGCAGACGGGCGCGGCGGGCGCTTTTGCGAGAATCCATCGAATCAGACCGGCCGGGCGCCCAGGCCCATGGCCTGGCGGGCGAACCAGCGTTTGGCCGGCGGCAGCAGGTCAAGGCCGAGCAGGCCGATGTTGCGGCCGGTGGCCAGCAACGGCTGGTCGTTGGAGAACAGGCGGGTGACGCGGTCGGAGAAGCCGACGGTCATCTGCTGGTCGAGACGCTGGCCGTCCAGGTAACGCTGCAGTACGGAGAAATCGCCCGGCGCAGCGTCTTCCTGCAGCAGGCGGTCGCCCAGTGCCTTGGCATCGCGCAGCGACAGGTTGAAACCCTGCCCGGCAATGGGATGCAGGCTGTGGGCAGCGTTGCCCAGCACCACGAGGTGCGGGCGAATCTGTTCGTCGGCCTCGGTCAGGCTCAGCGGGTAGCCATGGCGCACGCCAACCTGGTGCAGGGTGCCCAGGCGGTAGCCGAAGGCGTCCTGCAATTCGGCGAGAAAGGCCGCGTCGGGTAGCTCGCGCAGGCGCTCGGCGTCACGGCCATTGCGGGTCCAGACCAGCGCGCAGCGGTTTTCCGGCAGCGGCAGCAGGGCCAGCGGGCCGTTTTCGGTGAAGCGTTCGAAGGCTTGGCCGCGATGGGCCTCGGACGGGCTGACGTTGGCGATCAGCGCGGTCTGCCCATAGGACGAGGAACGCACGTTGATGCCCAGTTGCTCGCGCAGGCCGGAGCGGCCGCCATCGGCCAGCACGGCGAGGTCGCAATCCAGCTGCGAGTCGTCGTCCAGGGTCAGGCGGTAGCCATCGCCCAGGGCGTCCATCCGGCGTACTTCGGCCGGGCAGCGCCAGCTCACCACTTCCGGGTCCAGCGCATGCCACAGGCATTGGCCGAGCCAGGCGTTCTCGACCACGTAGCCCAGCGCCGGAACGCCCTCTTCCACCGCGGTCAGGCGCGCGGCGCCGAAGCGGCCGCGGTCGGACACATGGATCTGGGTGATGGGCTCGGCACGCTGAGCGATCTGCTGCCAGAGCCCCAGGCGCTCGTAGATCTGCCGGCTGCCGAAGGACAGCGCCGAGGAGCGCGCGTCATAGCTCGGCTGGTAGGCGTCGCCAGGGGCGAAGGGCTCGACCAGCACGATCTGCCAGCCGCGCGCGCGGGCGCCGGCCTGGAGAATCAGCGCGAGGCTCGCGCCGACGAGTCCGCCACCGATGATGGCCAGTTGCGTACGTTGCATGTCAGGCGGCCTGGGCCTTGGCTTCGGCCATCAGCGCTTCGATCTCGGCAACGGTTTTCGGCACGCCGTTGGTCAGCACTTCGCAGCCGGTCTTGGTCACCACCACGTCGTCCTCGATGCGCACGCCGATGCCGCGCCACTTCTTCGGTACGTCGGTGTTGTCCGGGGCGATGTAGATACCCGGTTCGACGGTCATCGCCATGCCCGGTTCGAGCACGCGCCATTCGCCGCCGACGCGGTATTCGCCGACGTCGTGCACGTCCATGCCCAGCCAGTGGCCGGCACGGTGCATGTAGAAGACCTTGTAGGCTTCGCGCTCGATCAGTTCGTCGACGTCGCCCTTGAGCAGGCCCAGTTCCACCAGTCCGGCGGTGATGACCCGCACGGTGGCCTCGTGGGCTTCGTTCCAGTGGCGGCCGGGGGCGATGTAGTCGAACGCGGCCATGTTCGCGTCCAGCACCAGCTGATAGATGGCCTTCTGTTCGGGACTGAACACGCCGCTGGCGGGGAAGGTGCGGGTGATGTCGCTGGCGTAGCAGTCGATCTCGCACCCGGCGTCGATCAGGATCAGGTCGCCATCCTTGATCTGTGCGTCGTTCTCCCGGTAATGCAGGATGCAGGCGTTGCGGCCGGCGGCGACGATGGAGCCGTAGGCCGGCATCTTCGCGCCGCCCAGGCGGAAGGCGTATTCCAGCTCGGCTTCCAGGTGGTACTCGTAAAGTCCCGGACGGCAGGCCTGCATGGCGCGGATATGGGCGCCGGCGGAGACTTCCGCGGCGTAGCGCATCACCTTCACCTCACCGGCGCTCTTGTACAGGCGCTGGTCGTGCAGCAGGTGGTCGAGGGCGACGAACTCGTTCGGCGGCTGCGCACCCTGGCGCGCCTTGGAGCGGATCACGTTGATCCAGTCCATCAGACGACGGTCGAACTCCTGGTTGGCGCCCAGCGCGTAATACACGCGGTCGCGGCCTTCGATCAGGCCCGGCAGGATGTCGTCGATATCGCCGATGGGGAAGGCATCGTCGGCGCCGAAGGTGCCGATGGCACCGTCCTGGCCGGCGCGCAGGCCATCCCAGAGTTCACGCTCCGGATCGCGCTCGCGGCAGAACAGCACGTACTCGCCGTGCTCGCGACCGGGAATCAGCGCCAGCACCGCTTCCGGCTCGGGGAAGCCGGTGAGGTACTGGAAGTCGCTGTCCTGTCGGTAGACGTGCTCGACGTCGCGATTGCGGATGT
Organism: Pseudomonas nitroreducens; assembly: GCF_010994165.1. Taxonomy (NCBI): domain Bacteria; kingdom Pseudomonadati; phylum Pseudomonadota; class Gammaproteobacteria; order Pseudomonadales; family Pseudomonadaceae; genus Pseudomonas; species Pseudomonas nitroreducens. The sequence continues at coordinate 281,267 of NZ_WMBX01000004.1, forward strand.
ACATCGGCGCCGCCGGGAGAATGGCGATGCTGTTGGGTTCCATCTGCGCCATCAGCGCCTTGCGACGACGGGCGTATTCCGACTTGGCGATACGGATCATGCGCGACCTCAATGCAGGGAGGGTTTCTCGGCCGGTGCCGGCACCTTGCCGAATTCGGAGAACAGCAGCAGCGGGGCCACGCGCAGGTATTCCTGCACTTCCATGTAGTCGGCCTCGCCATCTTCGGATTCTTCCAGCTGGCCGCCGACCTGGGCGATGGCGGCGATGTCCTGCAGCACTTCGTCGGCTTCGTCCGACAGGCTGGGGGCACGCAGCGCCAGGCCGAAGCCGGCGAGGAAGCCCTGGCACCACTGGCCCAGGGCCACGGCGCGCTCGGCCAGCGGCGCGTCGTCGTTGGGCAGCATCAGCACCACGGCCATCTCGCCCTGGCTGAAGTCCTGCTGGACCATGCCCAGCAGGCCGCCGAGGGCCGCGCTCAGGCGTTCGCCCGGCTCGCCGCCGAGCAGGTCGCTGGCGGCCTGCAGCCATTCTGCCTGGTCGAAGCCACTGCCGGCGCAGACGCGACCGAGCAGGTGGCCGTGCAGTTCGGCAGGGGAAATGGGCAGGGCAGCCTCGGCAAGCAGGGCGGCGAAAGCGGTGTAGGCGGAGCTGGAAGTGGACATGATCGAACCCGGGTGACGGCTAGGCGCCATCAGGCGCCGCGCATAGAATAGGGTCCGTTATCCTAGCACCGGCGCACACCGCAAGACCATGTGACGACTCGTCGGGCCGCCGTGCGTTGACCCACCCCCACGGCAGTCCTATATAGTTCTCGATTACTTAAGCAACTCCCAAGCGAGAGCCCATGGAAGACGCCGACCTGCACGCGCTGATCGCCAAGTTCGACCTGCTGCTCCAGCGCCTGGAACAGCTCAAGGCCGAGAACCGGCTGCTGCGGGCGAACGAGAAAAGCTGGCGGGAAGAACGCGCCCATCTGATCGAGAAGAACGATTTGGCTCGGCAGAAGGTCGAAGCGATGATTTTGCGTCTTAAAGCCCTGGAGCAGGACTCATGAGCCAGTCGAATACCCTGAACGTCCAAATCCTCGACAAGGAGTACTGCATCGCCTGCCCTCCGGACGAGCGCGTCAACCTGGAAAGCGCCGCGCGCTATCTGGACAGCAAGATGCGCGAGATCCGCTCCAGCGGCAAGGTGATCGGTGCCGACCGCGTCGCGGTGATGGCCGCCCTGAACATCACCCACGACCTGCTGCACAAGCAGGAGCGCGTCGAGCAGGACAGCGGTTCCACCCGCGAGCGCGTGCGTGAACTGCTCGAACGCGTGGATCGTGCACTGACGACCGAACCCCTTACCACCGATAAAGAGCAGGGTGAAGTCTGACCCCGGAAATTTCCTTGGGGTATAATCCGTCTCGCTCCCTGGTGTGTTGGCCAGTCGGTGATGTCCCTGAGCCGATAATTGCAACAACGGGGGTTGCCAGTTGGGCTGGTGTGCATGTCCGCACGACGGAAAGCCTTAAAGCCTACTGCAACCACCACCTTGAACTCTCGGGTTCAAGGGCTAACCCGACAGCGGCATGTCCGGGGAGCTTTACCCTTCCATGATCCATTCTGATGGTCTTTCCCGCCCTGCCCTGCGCCGCCAGCTGCGCCAGGTCAGACGCGCACTCACGCCCCTCCAGCAACGCGTCGCCGCCCAGGCCCTGTACCGCCAGCTTGCGCAACATCCGCTGTTTCGCCGGGCCAAGCACATTGCGTTGTATCTGCCGGCTGACGGCGAGATCGACCCGCGTCCCCTGATGAAGGCTGCGCAGCAGCGTGGCAAGGCGACCTACCTGCCAGTGCTCTCGGACTGGCCACGCACGCACATGACCTTCCAGCAGGTCGGCATTGGTGAGCGCTGGGTACGCAATCGCTTCGACATCGCCGAACCGCAGGCCGACCGTCGGCGCCAACGCCCGGCCTGGGCGCTGGACCTGCTGTTGCTGCCACTGGTGGGCTTCGATCCCCAGGGCGGCCGGCTGGGCATGGGCAAGGGGTTCTACGACCGGACCCTGGCCTACCTGGGAATGCGCAAAAATTGGCAGAAACCGACGCTTTTGGGCCTGGCGCATGAATGCCAGAAGGTCGATAAGCTGGAGCTGGCGAGCTGGGATGTGCCGCTGATGGGCATTGTGACGGATGGCGGCTGGTATGGCCGTCTCGCTACGGCATCGCGGTCCTTGCGATAGCCGTCTCGATAGCGCCCCGGCGAATCAGGGCTGCTGGGTGACCTGCACCGGGGCGTTGCCCTGGCGTTGTTCCCACAGGCTCTGGGTGTAACCGGTCGTGACGACACCCAGACCGAAAAGTATTACCAACACCCACAAAAGATCAGGCTTGCGCTTCATCGATTGCCTCCCCCTTCCAGGCAATTGTTCATGACAGCCGGCGGTGGTTTTTGGTCCGTCCGGCAGGCCAAGCTAAAAACGGCGGCATTTTCCGACAATGCAGGGCGTCTCGCAATTCTGGCGCCAACCGGTCGTCGGAGGATCGGCCACCCCCGAAACTCCCGGCACTTTCAGGCAATGTTCATGCCGATATTCCTACATATTCTTCCTACATTTTGTTTCCGGCGAGCCGGCAGCTTGTCGCAGGGAAACACCTATCTTTAATAAAAAGCGATCACGACCCGCCACGCACAAGGAGACCCTCGCGGATGGCACGCGCTTACTGGCTGATGAAATCCGAGCCCGACGAACTTTCGATCCACGACCTCCAGCGCCTGAAGTCCGCGCGCTGGGACGGCGTGCGCAACTACCAGGCACGCAACTTCATGCGCAGCATGCAGCCGGGCGATCTGTTCTTCTTCTACCACTCCAGTTGCCCGGAGCCGGGCATTGCCGGCATTGCTGAGATTCAAGGCGAGGCCTACCCGGACCCGACCGCACTGGACCCGAAAAGCCACTACCACGACCCCAAGGCCAGCGAGCAGAAGAATCCGTGGACAGCTCGCGACGTAGGCTTTGTCGAGGCCTTCGCGTCGGTCTTGCCACTGGGCACCCTGAAAGCCCAGGCGGGACTGGAAGAAATGCCCCTGGTGCAGAAGGGCAGCCGCCTGTCGGTGATGCCGGTCACCGCCGAACAGTGGGCGATCGTCGTCGGCCTGGCGCGCAAGTAGAGGCATTGTGCTATTAGGTTACTGAAGCCCCCGGAATTCGCCGTATGCGCCGCCTTCAGTCCTCTCTCGCTACCTATCTCGGGCTTGGCGGTCTGCTCTGCGTGCTCCTGCTCGCCAGCGCCTGGCTGGGCAAGGAGTTGGCGAGCAGCGAACGCCAACGCGTGCAGGAGCGCCTGGTCTACCAGGGGCGCAGCCTGGCGCACCAGCTGGAAGCCAACCTTCACGAGCAGGTCCAAGGCCTGGACCTGCTTGCCCAACTGTGGACCCACCACGGCCGCATGCCCCGTGCCGAATGGGAGTTGGATGCACGCTTCTACGTGCGCAGCTTCCCGGGCTACCAGTCGATCCAGTGGTCAGGGCCGGACCTGCGCATCCGCTGGCTGGAACCCTTGCAAGGCAACGAGGCGGCGCTGGGCTTCCACCTCACCGACCGTCACCCCAACTACGACACCGCCATCGCTGCCCGCAACAGCGGCAAGCCGCGCCTGAGCGACAGCGTGGAGCTGCTCCAGGGCGGCCGCGGCTTCGTACTGTATACGCCGGTATTCATCCGTGGCGCGGACAATGAGCTGCAATTCGACGGGTTCATGCAGGGTGTATTTCGCGTCGGCAACCTCATGGACAACCTGCTGCAACAACTCGACAACCAGCTTTTTTCCGTCCGTCTGCTGGAGCATGGCCGCCCGCTCTACGTGCGCGAGCAGCCCGACAGCGATGCCGAGCAGACCCTGCGCGTACCGCTGCGCCTGCTCAACAACCGCAGCTTCGAACTGGAACTCAGCCCGACGGCGCAACTGGTCAGGTCACTGTCCTCGCCGTTGCCGCTGGTGGTTTTTGGCGGCGGCGTCGCGATCAGCCTCCTGCTGGTGGCAGCGCTGTTCCTCGCACGAGAGAACGCCCGCCGCGCCACCGCCCTGAGCGCCAGCAACCAGCTGCTCAACCAGGAGGCGGAACAGCGCCAGTCCGTCGAGGCCACCCTGCACGAGAGCCGCGAACGCCTGCAGCTGGCGCTGGACCTCACCGACTCCAGTCGCGACGCGTTATTCATCTTCGATCTGCAGCACCGCGAGCTGCTGCACATGAACCGCGCTACCTACAATGCTCTGGGCTACAGCGCCGATGAGTTCCGCCACCTGCTGCGCGATGACCCCGAACGGCTGATCCCCGGTTTCGACGCCTGGATCCAGCTGGTACAGCAGGCACACCGACTGAATCTGTCGATGATCTTCCAGCGCGAGATGCAGCGCCGCGACGGCAGCCTGCAGCCGGCGGAGATCAATACCCAGCTGATCCACCAGGGCGACCGCGACTACCTGATCGCCGTGGCTCGCGATAACAGCGAGCGCCTGCAGCTCGAGGCACAGTTGCAGAAGCTGTCGCAGCAGGACGGGCTGACCGGGTTGTACAACCGCCGCTACTTCGACCGTCAGTTGCAGAGCGAATGGCGCCGCCTGCGCCGGGCCGATGCGCCGCTGGCGGTGCTGATGCTCGACGTTGACCACTTCAAGCGCTTCAACGACTGCCTCGGCCACCTGGCCGGCGACGACGCATTGCGGCGCCTCGCCAGTTGCCTGCAGGAATGTTTGCAGCGCGAGGGCGACGTGGCCTGCCGTTACGGCGGCGAGGAGTTCGTCATCATTCTTACCGACACCGGCCTGGAAGGCGCCAGCCACGTCGCTGCGCGCATTCATCGGCGGGTCGCCGAGATGGGCATCGCACACCCCGCCGCAGAGCTGGGGCGACTGACGATGAGTATCGGCCTGGCCATCGCCACGCCGGGGCAGGACACCGAGCCGGACCAGTTGATCGCGCAGGCCGACCAGGCGTTGTATGCGGCCAAGCACAAGGGGCGGAATCAGACGTGCGTTTGGCCGCTGGAAGAGCCCCTCGCCCTGCCCCTCTCGCTCAGGGAGAGGGGACCGTTCGGCGCAGGATGACCCCTTTGCATCAGCCGTAGCGTACGGCTGCCTCTCCCTGAGGGAGACCAGCCGCTACAGAGAAAGCCGGCTCTGTGACTCCGTCAGGCCATCTGCCCGATGGTCCGGCGGAAGCGCCACAAGGCGCCCGCGAAGAACGCCGCGCCGATACCGACGATGGCCAGCAGCTGTGGCCAGACGATGGACAGGTCGGCCCCACGATAAAGAATCGCCTGGGCCAGACTGACGAAGTGCGTGGTCGGCGCCGCCAGCATGATGGTTTGCACCAGCTCCGGCATGCTCTCGCGTGGCGTGGTGCCGCCGGAGAGGATCTGCAACGGCATCAGGGTGAGGATCACCAGCAGCCCCAGCTGCGGCATCGAGCGAGCCACGGTGCCGAGGAAGATGCCCATGGACGTGGTGGCGAACAGGTGCAGCGCCGCGCCCAGCAGGAACAACCCCACCGAACCGCTGATCGGCACATCCAGCCACCCGCGCACCACCAGTTGCAGCGAAATCGCCGCCGCCACCAGCACCACGGTGCCCATGGACCAGACCTTGGCCATCATGATCTCGAAGGCGGTCAGCGGCATGACCAGCAGGTGCTCCACCGTGCCGTGCTCGCGCTCGCGGATCAATGCCGCGCCGGTGAGGATGATCGACAGCATGGTGATCTGGTTGATCACCTCCATCACCGCGCCAAACCAGGCCTGGGTCAGGTTCGGGTTGAACTCCATGCGCACCGCCAGCTCCGCCGGCATCGCCGCCTCGGCGCGGTAGCGGCTGACGAATTCGCGCACCTCGGTACCGACGATGTTCTGGATGTAGCCGGCGCCGGAGAAGGCCTGGCCGGTCTGCGTCGCATCGACGTTGACCTGGATCGCCGGCTGCCGCCCGGCCAGCACGTCACGCTGGAAGTCCGGCGGGATGTCCAGGGTGAAGGTGTACAGGCCGACGTCCATGCCCCGGTCCATCTCCGCGTGGCCAATCATTTGCGGGACACGGAAATAGGGCGGCTGGAAGGCGTTGACGATGCGCGAGGAGAGCTGCGACTGGTCCTCGTCGACGATGGCGATGGGCGCGTGGTGCAAGGTTTCCGGTACGCCGGTCGCGGAGCTGTAGACGCCCAGGGTGAAGGCCCAGGCGATCAGGATCAGCATCGCGTAGTCGCGGCCCAGGCTGCGGAATTCCTTGATACCGAGATTGAAGATGTTCGACAGCTTCTTCATGGCTCAGTCCTCCTGCTTCTTCAGGCAGGCCACGCTGAGTAGCGTCAGCACCACGATCATCGCTGCCAGCGGCAGGTAGTAGACCCACAGATCGGGGAAGCCCAGTGCCTTGGAGAAGGCCCCCCGGCTGATGACGAGGAAGTGCGAGGTCGGGTAGAGCTGGCCAACGAAGGCCGCCGCGCCTTCCAGCGACGACACCGGGTGGATCAGCCCGGAGAACTGGATCGCCGGGATCATGGTGGCGATGGCCGTACCGAATACCGCGGCGATCTGACTCTTCATGAAGGTCGAAAGCAGCAGCCCCAGCCCCGTGCTGGTCACCACGTAGAGGAACGCGCCGACCAGCAGTGCGAGGAAGCTGCCCTTGAGCGGCACCTGGAACAGCAGCACGGCCATCGCCAGCATCAGCACGAAGTTGATCATGCCCATGCCGATGTAGGGCAGCTGCTTGCCCAGCAGGAACTCCAGCCGCGTGACCGGCGTGACGTAGAGGTTGGTGATCGAGCCCAGCTCCTTCTCGCGCACCACGCCCAGGGCGGTGAGCATCGCCGGGATCATGATCAGCAGCAGCGGGATCACCGCCGGCACCATGGCTTTCAGGCTCTCCACGTCCGGGTTGTAGCGGTAGCGCACCTCGGTGCTGGCCGCCGCACCGGTAGAAGCAGCGTTGCCTTTTTGCCTGTCGGCGAGGTAACTGGCATGCAGCCCCTGCACGTAGCCGAGCACAGTGTTGGCGCGGGTCGGCATGGCACCGTCGATCCACACGCCGATGGCCGGGTCGGCGCCACGCTTGAGGTCGCGGCCGAAGTTCGGCGGGATCTCCACCGCCAGGCTGATGTCGCCGCTGCGCAAGCGCCGCTCCAGGTCGTCCGGGTCCTGGATCGCCTGCTTCTCGATGAAGTAGCGCGAGCCGGCGATGTTCAGCGCGTAGGCCTGGCTGGTGGTGGTCTGGTCGCGGTCGAGCACGGCGTAGGTCAGGTCCTCGACGTCCATGTTGATGCCATAGCCGATGATGAACATCAGCAGCGCCGTGCCGACCAGCGCCAGGGTCAGGCGGATCGGGTCACGGCGCAGCTCCATGGCCTCGCGCCGCGCATAGCTGAACAGGCGCAGCCAACTGAACCGATCGCTACCCTTGTAGCGCGTGGATTCAGTGGTCGGCTCTGAAGCAGGTGCCGTTTCCGGCACTGGCGCGCTGCCGGCGGCTTCTTCCAGATAAGCGATGAAGGTAGCCTCCAACGTGGGCAGGCCGCGCTTGTCGATCAATCCCTGCGGGGTGTCGCTGTCGAGCACCTTGCCGGCGTGCATCAGCGAGATGCGGTCGCAGCGCTCGGCCTCGTTCATGAAGTGGGTGGAAATGAAGATGGTCACGCCATCGTTGCGCGACAGCTCCACCATCAGCTCCCAGAAGCCGTCGCGGGCCACCGGGTCGACACCCGAGGTGGGCTCGTCGAGGATCAGGATTTCCGGCTTGTGGATCACCGCCACGGCCAGCGACAGGCGCTGGCGGATGCCCAGCGGCAGGCTGTCGGGCAGTTCGTTGCGGACCTTGCCGAGGTCGAAGCGCTGGAGCATTTCCTCGACGCGCGGACCGATCTCGTCGGCCGGAAGGTGGAAGAGTTTCGCGTGCAGTTCGAGGTTCTGCAGCACCGTCAGCTCGGCGTACAGCGAGAACGCCTGGGACATGTAGCCCACACGGCGGCGAGTCTCCATATCGTTGGCGTTGACCGGCTGGCCGAACAGCGCGCAGGTGCCTTCGCTGGCCGGCAACAGGCCGGTAAGCATCTTCATGGTGGTGGACTTGCCACAGCCGTTGGAACCGAGGAAGCCGAAGATTTCCCCGCGCTCGATGCGGAAGCTCACATGGTCCACCGCGACGAAATCGCCGAAGCGACAGGTCAGCCCCTCGGCTTCGATGGCGATCTGCGCTGCACCGTCATTCTGCGGACGCGGGGGAATCACCAGCTTGTGGTGGCCGGCTCGCTTGCTCTCGGGCAGCAGCGCAATGAACGCCTCCTCGAGGTTCTGCGTCGATGTCTGCTCGCGCAATTCGGCGGGCGTCCCGGTGGCGAGCACCTTGCCCTCGTCCATCGCCACCAGCCAGTCGAAGCGCTCGGCCTCCTCCATGTAGGCGGTGGCCACCAGCACGCTCATGCCTTCGCGACCGGCGCGGATACGCCCGATCAATTCCCAGAACTGGTTGCGCGACAGCGGGTCGACACCGGTGGTGGGTTCGTCGAGGATCAGCAGGTCGGGGTCATGGATCAGCGCGCAGCACAGCCCGAGCTTCTGCTTCATGCCACCGGACAGCTTGCCCGCCGGCCGCTCGGCGAAAGGCGCCAGCCCGGTGCTCTGCAACAGATCGGCGATGCGCCGCTCGCGCTCGGCCTTGTCGTGGCCGAACAGGCGACCGAAGAAATCGACGTTCTCGAACACCGAGAGCGTCGGGTAGAGGTTCTTGCCCAGGCCTTGCGGCATGTAGGCGATGCGCGGGCACACGGCGCGGCGATGGCGCACATCGCGCATGTCGCCGCCGAGCACCTGGATCTCGCCGTCCTGCATCTTCCGCGCGCCGGCCAGCAGCGCCAGCAGGCTGGACTTGCCGACGCCATCCGGGCCGATCAGGCCGACCATGCGGTTGGCCGGGATTGCCAGGCTGACGTCGTCCACCGCGCGGGTCTCGCCGTAGCGCAGCGAGACGCCGGTGAGATGCGCCACGCAGCCGGCGCCGCTCATTGCGGGACCTTGATCTGCAGGTCAGCCGGCCATTCCACCTGCGGGTCGAGGCGCATATAGGCCATGCCCGGCACGCCGGTCTTCACGTAGGTGATGTACTTCTCCAGCAGGCCCGGATCGAGGCGCGCCTTGACGCGGAACATCAGCTTCTCGCGCTCGTTGGCAGTCTCCACGGTCTTGGGCGTGAACTGCGCGACGCTGGCGACGTAGGACACCTTGGCCGGGATCACGTACTCCGGCACCGCATCGATCACCAGGTGCACTTCCTGTCCCAGCTCGACCTTGCCGGCCTGGCCGGACGGCAGGAAGAAGGTCATGTAGACATCGGCCAGGTCGACCATGTTGAGCAGCTTGCCGCCGGCCGGCAGGACCTCGCCCGGCTGCGCCACGCGGTACTGCACGCGGCCGTTGCGCGGGGCCTTGAGGTCGCTGTCGTCGATGTCGGCCTGCAGGCGCACGGTGCTCGCAGTGGCGGCCTCGATGGCCGACTGCGCCTCGATTACCTGGGAGCTGGCAGCAGCGATGCTGGCCTGAGCCGAGATGACCTGGGAGCGCGAAGCGGCCAGCGCCGCCTGGGAGCTCTGCAGGGCAGCGCGGTCATCGTCGAGTTGCTGTTGCGGCAGGGCGTTGCGCTTGACCAGCTGCTCGGTGCGGGTGAAGCGCTTCTGCGCAGCGGTGAGCTCGGCCTGGCGCTGGGCGACCATGGCTTCGGCGGTGGCCTTCTCGCTGTGCCGCTGGGCCACCAGGGACTCGGCGGTGAGCTTGGCGTTCTGCGCCCGCCGCACCTCGGCCTCGGCTTGTGCCAGCTGAGCCTTGAGCACCTGGGTATCCATGCGCGCGACGACCTGACCGGTCTTCACGAAGTCGCCTTCGTCCACGAGGATTTCCGCCACCCGCCCGGCGAGCTTGGTCGCGACGTCCACCTCGGTGGCCTCGATGCGCCCGTTGCCGCTGGCAAAACCTTGGCCCAGCCCGGTCGGCTTGAACGTCTGCCAGGCCAGCGCGGCGAGCACGGCCGCCACCAGCACCGCGAGACCGCGGGTGCGCCAGCTTTTTGCGTTTCCTGTCATCCGATTTCCCCTTGTCCAGGCGCTCGAATTCGAGCGAATCATGAGGGGATGTTCGGCGACCGGCGGCAAATGGGGTTTGATTCAGGTCAGGCACGCAGAGGAAATTTCCTATGCGCCTTGCACGGCGGGACTTTCAGACCGGCATTGCGGCGAGTGGCCGCAGCCGGAAAGCGGAAGCGCCTGCGGTGCGCAGATGAGTTGCGCTCATGCAGACGCCCCTGGAAGCGCTCAGGGCTGGACGATCAGATTGTTGAACAGCAGGTCGTCGACCAGTGGCTTGCCCTCTTCCTGCTGCAGCACGGTCTGCACCTGTTTCAACGCTTCCTGACGCAGTTTTTCCTTGCCGTCGACGCTGCCGAGGGATTCATCCGTTTGCTGGGCAAACAGCATCACCAGTTGGTTGCGGATCAGCGGCTCGTGGTGCTCGACCTTCTCCGACGCTTCCTTGCCGATGACCTTCAGGGCGATGTCGGCCTTGAAGTACTTCAGCCGCGGGCCGCTGCCGTAGTTACCCACCAGGGCCGGCGTCAGGTCGACGAAGACCGGCTTGTTGGCGTCTTCCGGCTTGGCCTCTTCGGACTCGGAGGCGATGACGAAGGGGCTGAAGGAAAGGACCAGCAACAGGGCGAGGAAAGCTCTCAAGGCGATGTCTCCGGATTCGATGGGCAAAGGATAGCCACAGTCGCGCCGCCGCCCAAGCTATATCGGGGCATAAGCCCAGACCATGGTGATTTGCCCCCTGCCACTGCACTCCTACACTGCCCCACTCGGAAACAAGAACCCGCCAACGGAGTACTTCGAATGAAAGCCGTGCTGTGCAAAGCCTTCGGCCCCGCCGAAACCCTGGTGCTGGAAGACATCGCCAGCCCCGAGCCGAAGAAGAACGAAGTCCTGCTGCAGGTGCATGCCGCCGGGGTTAACTTCCCCGATACGCTGATCATCGAGGGCAAATACCAGTTCAAACCGCCCTTCCCGTTCTCCCCGGGTGGCGAGGCTGCCGGCGTAGTCGGCGCGGTCGGCGAGAAAGTCACCCATGTGAAGCCCGGCGACCGCGTGATGGCGCTGACCGGCTGGGGCAGCTTTGCCGAGGAAGTCGCGGTGCCCGGCTACAGCGTGATGCCGATCCCCGACGGCATGGACTTCGCCAGCGCCGCTGCCTTCGGCATGACCTACGGCACCTCCATGCACGCACTCAAGCAACGCGCCAACCTGCAGCCGGGCGAGACCCTGCTGGTGCTCGGCGCCTCCGGTGGCGTGGGCCTGGCTGCCGTGGAAATCGGCAAGGCGATGGGCGCCAAGGTGATCGCCGCCGCCAGCAGCGAAGCCAAGCTGGAAGTGGCCAAGGCCGCCGGTGCCGACGTGCTGATCAACTACAGCGAAGGCGGCCTGAAGGACAAGCTCAAGGAAATCACCGGCGGCCAGGGCGTGGACGTGATCTACGACCCGGTCGGCGGCGACCTGTTCGAGGAAGCCTTCCGCTCCATCGCCTGGAACGGCCGCATGCTGGTGGTCGGCTTCGCCAGCGGCACCATTCCGTCGCTGCCGGCCAACCTTACCCTGCTCAAAGGCGCGTCCCTGGTCGGCGTGTTCTGGGGCTCCTTCGCCCAGCGCCAGCCGCAGGACAACGCGGCGAACTTCCAGCAGCTGTTCGCCTGGTTCGCCGAAGGCAGGATCAAGCCGCTGGTGTCGCAGACCTACCCGCTGGACAAGGCTGCCGATGCCATCAATCACCTGGGCCAGCGCAAGGCCGTGGGCAAGGTGGTGGTGACCGTTCGCTGATCGCTGCCCGCGACATGAAAAAGCCCCGCATCAGCGGGGCTTTTTCACGTCGGAGCAAAACCTGTAGGAGCGGGCTGCGCCCGCGATCGCGCGCATGGCACGCTCCTACAGGGAGACTCCGGGTTCAGGAATACAGCGCCTTGAACTGCTCGCGCAGTACGTTCTTCTGCACCTTGCCCATCACATTGCGCGGCAGCGCATCGACCACCATCACCCGCTTGGGCTGCTTGAAGCGCGCCAGCTTGCCATCCAGCGCGGCGAGTACCTGGGCCTCGCTCGGCGCCTGGCCCTGGGTGGCCACCAGTACGGCGGTGACGCCCTCGCCGAAGTCCGGGTGCGGCACGCCGATCACCGCCGACTCGACCACGCCCGGCAGGGTGTCGAGGATTTCCTCCAGCTCCTTGGGATAAACGTTGAAGCCGCCGCTGATGATCATGTCCTTGTTGCGGCCGACGATCTGCACGTAGCCCTTGTCGTCGATGAAACCGATATCGCCGGTCATGAAGTAGCCGTCTGCGCGCAGCTCCTCGGCGGTCTTCGCCGGCATGCGCCAGTAGCCCTGGAACACGTTAGGCCCACGCACCTCGATCATCCCCGGTTCACCCTGGGGCAGCGGGGTCGGCTCGGACTGCGAAGGATCGGTGATGCGCAGCTCGACGCCCGGCAGCGGGAAGCCGACGGTGCCGGCGATGCGCTCGCCATCCAGCGGGTTGGAGGTGTTCATGCCCGTCTCGGTCATGCCGTAGCGCTCGAGGATCGCCATGCCGGTGCGCTCGGAGAACGCCTTGTGGGTCTCGGCGGTGAGCGGCGCGGAGCCGGAAATGAACAGGCGCATGTGCGCCACCGCCTCGCGGGTCAGGCCGGGCTGGTCGAGCAGGCGGGTGTAGAAAGTCGGCACCCCCATCAGCAGGTTCACCTGGGGCAGCAGGCGGAGCATCTGCGCGGCGTCGAACTTGCTGAGGAAGAGCATCGAACCGCCCGCCATCAGCAGGCTGTTGCACGCCACAAAGAGGCCGTGGATATGGAAGATCGGCAGGGCATGGAGCAGCCAGTCCTCGCCGGTAATCTGCCAGGCATCCACCAGTGCGCGGGCGTTGGAGACGAGGTTGCCGTGGCTGATCATCGCCCCCTTGGAACGCCCGGTGGTGCCGGAGGTATAGAGGATCGCGGCGAGGTCGCTGGAGGCGCGCGGCACGTCAACGAAGCGCCCCGGCCTGCCACGCACGGCGTCCATCAGCGAGCCGTCGACCTGGTCGCCCAGGGTCGCCACACGAGCCACACCGCTGGCTTCGGCCAGTTCACGGGCCTGGGCTTCAAAGGCCGGCGCGCAGACGAACAGCGAAGGCTCGGCGTCGTCGAGGAAGTAGCGCAGCTCGTCGCCGGTGTAGCCGCTGTTGAGCGGCAGGTAGACCGCGCCGACGCGCAGTACGGCGAGGTAGAGCATCACCGTCTCGGGGCTCTTGTCGACCTGCACGGCCACGCGGTCGCCCGGCTGAACGCCGAGTTCCACCAGCGCATGGGCGAACTGCGAAGTGCTGCGCAGCATGTCGGCATAGCTGTAGCCGCCACCCAATGGGGTGCGGATGAACGGCTTGGACAGGTCGCTGGGCAGGTGTTTGCCGACTTCGGCGAAAAGACTCTGGTTCATGGTGAGGTCCTAGCGTTTTGTTTTCGCCGACAGCGTCGCGAGCTTGCGCACCTCGGGTGAGGCCGCGACCGCGCCCTGGTTGGCGTAGGCTTCGTGGTTCTTTTCGATCTGGCGCAGTTCGTAGCGGTAATTGACCATCAGCCCGGCTGCCTGGCGCAGGCCGCTGGCGGAGAGGTCGCCACGCCAGTTCAGACGCTCCAGGCGGGCACCGTTGCCGAGGTGGAAGCGCGCCACCGGGTCCAGCGGCAGCCCGGCGCCATTCTTGGCGTGCAGGAAATATTCGGCGGCCAGCGCCAGCAGCGGCTGCTCGGTGCGCGGCGGTGGCGGCGCGTCGGGCTTGAGCGCCTTGAGCAGGTCGGCGGCGGCCGCGCCCAGTTGCGGGTCGTCGCCCAGGCCGTCGAGCCAGCGACGGAAGCCGGGTACCGGCGACAGGGTGACGTACTGGCGCAGGCCGGGAATCTCCCGCGCCAGCTCCTCCACCACCTGTTTGATCAGGAAGTTGCCGAAGGAAATGCCGCGCAGGCCGTCCTGGCAGTTGCTGATGGAATAGAACACCGCCGTATCGGGTTCCTCTGCCGGCTGAACGTCTGTCGCCGGCTCGAGAATGTCTGCAATCGCGCCCGGCATCGCGCGGGTCAGCGCCACCTCGACGAAGATCAGCGGTTCTTCCGCCAGCGCCGGGTGGAAGAAGGCGAAGCAGCGGCGGTCGGCCGGCTGCAGGCGGCTGCGCAGGTCGTCCCAGTCCTTGATGGCGTGGACGGCCTCGTACTTGATGATCTTTTCCAGGATCGACGCCGGGGTCGACCAGTCGATGCGCCGCAGCACCAGGAAGCCGCGGTTGAACCAGGACGCCAGCAGGTGTTGCAGGTCGTGGTCCACGGCCGCCAACTCGGGTTTACCCTTGAGTTCCCCCAGCAACCGGCGGCGCATGGCGATCAGCTCGGCGGTGCCGCCCGGCGCCTGGTTGAGGCGGCGGAACAGTTCCTGGCGCGGTGGTTCGCTGGCCTCGAACAGCTGGGTGGTGTTGGCCGACGAAGGATCGTCGAGATAGCGCTGGCAGGCTTCGGCCAGCGTGTCATGAGGCGGCGCGAAGTCCATGAGCAGCGTGTCGAAGAAAGCCTTCTGCTGCTCCTCCGGACAGTCGCGGTAGGCGCACAGCACCTGCCGCGCCAGCGCCACGCCAGAAGCCTCGCCGTGGCCGGAGATCAGTTTGCGGCAGGCCTGCGCCAGCGCCTGGGCATTGCCCGGCGCCGGCTCGCGCGACTCCAGCAATTGCCGGCCGCGCTCGCTGATGCTCTGCAGCAGTTCCTGGAAGAAGCTGATGTTCATGCGTCCCCCTCGCTTGTGGATAAATCAGTCGCCTTTCAGCATCGGCGGCGGGCAGCGCTGGTACCAGCGCGAAGCCTGCTCGTAGGCGTGGGCCAGTTGCAGCACGGCCATATCGGCCTGGTGCTTGCCGATGATCTGGATGCCCATGGGCAAGCCCAGTTCATTGAAGCCTACCGGCACGTTGGCCACCGGGCATCCGGACAGGGTGGCCGGAATCACCACCTCCATCCAGCGGTGGTAGGTGTCCATGGCCTTGCCGGCGACTTCCTTCGGCCAGTCCCAGCTCTTGTCGAACGGGAACAGTTGCGCGCTGGGCAGCAGCAGGTAGTCGTAGCGCTCGAACAGCTGGCTGATGGCGCGGTACCAGTCGCTGCGCGCGGCGGAGGCGCGGAACACGTCCATGGCGGACAGCTTCAGGCCGTTCTCCACTTCCCAGATGGCCTCGGGCTTGAGCAGTTCGCGCTTGGCAGGATCGGTATAGGCCGCACCGAGGGAGCCGGCGACCATCCAGTGACGCAGGGTGCGCCAGGTGTCCCAAAGACGCTCGGCGGAGAAGCCCATGGCAGTGTCTTCGATGTGGCAGCCAATGGCTTCGAAGTCGGCGAAGGATTTGCGACACAGCTCCAGCACACCCCGCTCCATCGGCAGGTGGCCGCCCAGATCGCCCAGCCAGCCCAGGCGCGCACCCTTGAAGTCGCGCTCCAGCCTGCCGGCGAACTGCTCGCCACTCTCGGCAATGGACAGCGGGGCACGGGCATCGCCGCCGGCCTGCACCGACAGCAGCAGCGCCACGTCACGCACGCTGCGGCCCATCGGGCCTTCGTAGCCGAGCTGGTCGATGAACAGGTCGGCGCTGTCGTCGAAGGGCACGCGGCCCTGGGACGGACGGAAGCCGACGATGTTGTTGAACGCCGCCGGGTTGCGCAGCGAACCCATCATGTCGCTGCCATCGGCCACCGGGACCATCTGTAGCGCCAGCGCGGCCGCCGCGCCACCGCTGCTGCCGCCGGCGGTGCGGTCGGGCGCGTAGGCGCAGCCGGTCGCGCCGAAGATCGGGTTGTAGCTGTGCGAGCCGAGGCCGAATTCCGGGGTGTTGGTCTTGCCAATCAGCACGGCGCCGGCCGCGCGGATGCGCTCGACCATGATGCCGTCGCGCTCGGGCACGTAGTCGCGGAACAGCGGCGAGCCGAGGGTGGTGCGGATGCCCTGGGTCAGCGAGAGGTCCTTCACCGCATGGGGCAGGCCATGCATCCAGCCACGGTATTCGCCGCGGGCTAGCTCGGCGTCGCGCTGGTCGGCTTCGGCGAGCAGCTGCTCTTCGGGCTGCAGGCTGACGATGGCGTTGACCGCCGGGTTATAGCGCTCGATCTGCGCCAGGTGCGCCTGCATGACCTCGCGGCAGGACACCTGGCGCAGGCGGATGCGCTGGGCCAGTTCATGGGCCTGGAGCTGGACGAGTTCGTTGTTGTGCTTGTACTGGCTCATGGAGCGCGGCCTTCTTTCATCGGGAGCTTCCGGTAGATGGGAAGCCTATGTCGGGTTCAGCAACCCCGCCGGCAGGCGAGGCTTGTTGCGTTCTTCAGGCCGAGCGATGCCGCTGCGCCGAGCTGGCGCACGCGTGCATCGCTGTGCCGTATTCCCGTCTGGCGGGATCAGCGCATCAGGTTGGTCCAGATGCGGTCGGCCAGGCGGATCGCGCCTTCGCCGCAGGTCTTGCTGAACACCACCTTGGTGCCCTCGGGGATGTGCAGTTCCGGCGCATCCTTGAGGCTGGCATCGAGGAAGGGTTCCACGCCCTTGATCGGGCTCTGGTGCTTGAGGAAGTTCTGGGTCATCGCCGAGTTTTCCGGCTGGCTGAGGAAAGCGATGAATTTCTTCGCGTTCTCCGGGTGCTTTGCGCCGGCCGGGATCACCAGGTTGTCCACCCAGGCCATCACGCCCTCTTTCGGGTAGAGGTACTTCAGGCTGGATTTCATCTCACGCGCACGCATCGACGAGCCGCCCCAGAACATCGACATGTCGACTTCGCCCGAGGCCAGGTTCTCGCGGATCGAGCCGGCCTTGGAGCTGTAGGTCTTCACGAAGGGCTTCTGGGTCTTCAGCAGGGTCAGCACCTGCTGCATCTGCTTGGGGTCCTCGCTGCACAGCGGGATGCCCAGGTAGAGGCTGGCGGTATCGATGACTTCGCTGGCCGAGTCGAACATGTTGATCTTGCCCTGCAGCTCCTTCGGCGGGGTGAACAGCACCGAGTAGCTGTCGGCTGGGCCGCTGTATTTCGCGCTGTCCAGCACCACGCTGGTGGTGCCCCAGATGAAGGGCACGGCGTAGGCGCCTTCCGGGTCCCAGGCGGGCTTCTTCAGGTTGTCCTCGACGTTGGCGTAGTACGGCTGGCCGGCCGGGTCGAAGCGCTCCAGCAGTTTTTCCTGGATCAGGATCGGTACGAAGGCGTGGGAGGGAATCGCCACGTCGTAGCCGGCGCCGCCCTGTTTGAGCTTGGCCAGCAGGGTTTCGTTGGAGTCGTAGGAATCCACGGTCACCTTGATGCCGGTTTCCTTCTCGAACTTCTCCAGGATCTGCGGGGTAAAATAGCCACTCCAGCTCACCACGTTCAGTTGCTCGGCGGCTTGTGCGTGGACGGCCATGGCCAGCGTCAGCGTGGCCCCTACAGCAGCGATCAGTTTGCTCATCTTCTACTCCGGTATGTGGGCGGAGAGTCCGTTCAAGGGCTGGTCGAGCGATGCCCAGACGAGGCGGGAACAGGTGAGAAAGCGCAGTTTACGGCTGTAAATGAGCATTTCGAGGCTGTTTCCAACGACGCATGGGCAAGCTCGGACAGGCATTGGGCGGGCTCTCAGGCTTTCTTCTTGCCAAGCAGGAAGGACAGGGTTACGAACAGCACGGAAACGCCGAGGATCAGGGTCGACACCGCGTTCACATCGGGCGTCACGCCCATGCGCAGCAGGCCGAAGATGAAGATCGGCAAGGTGGTGGTGCCGGCCTGGGAGACCATCATCGAGATCACGAAGTTATCCAGCGAGACGATGAAGGCCAGCATCACCCCGGAGAAGATCCCCGGCATCAGCAGCGGCAAGGTGACCTTGCGGAAGGTCCGCCAGGGCCCGGCGTAGAGATCGGCGGCGGCCTGCTCCAGGGACAGGTCCATGTCGTTGAGGCGGGCACGGATCGGCAAGTAGGCGAACGGGATGCAGAACACCGTGTGGGCGATGATCAGGTTGCCGTAGCCCAGCGACAGGCCGAGGGTGGAGAACAGCGCCAGGGTGGCGACGCCGACCACGATCTCGGGCAGCACCAGCGGCAGCATGATCGCTCCCATGGACAGGCGCAGGCCCTTGAACTTGGCCCCGCGCGAGGTGCCCAGCGCAGCCAGCGTGGCGATCGCCGTGGCGATCACGCTGGCGCACACGGCGATCAGCAGGCTGTTGCCGGCGGCCTGGCGCAGCGCCTGGTTGGCGAACGCGGCGCGGTACCAGTCGAGGCTGAAGCCGGTCCACACGGTGGCGGACTGGTTGGCGTTGAACGACAGCACCACCAGCACCACGATGGGCGCGTAGAGGTAGAGATAGAACAGGAAACTCAGGACGCCGAAGCCACGGAAGTCCTGTACGCCCAGACGGCGCTTGGTCAGCAGCGAGAGCATCATTCACCTCCCCGAGCGATACGCAGGCGCTCGGCGCGCATCGCGTAGAACATCAGCACCAGCATCACCGCGGCCATCAGCACCAGCGACAGCGCCGCGCCGAAGGGCCAGTTCCGCGAGTCGCTGAACTGCCGGAAGATCAGGTTGCCGAGCATCATCTTGGTGCCGCCGCCGAGCAGCTCGGGGGCGATCATTGCGCCCAGGCAGGGCACGAAGGTGAGGATGGCGCCGGCGAGAATCCCCGGCCGAGCGATCGGCAGGACCACCTTGCGCAGGGTGCGGATACGCCCGGCGTAAAGGTCCTGGGCCGCTTCGAGCAGGCGCATGTCCATCTTCTCGAGGGTGGCGTAGATCGGCAGCACGACGAAGGGCGCGTAGGTGTAGACCAGGCCCAGCAGCACGGCGCCGTCGGTGTAGAGCAGGTTCAGCGGCTGGTTGATCACCCCCAGGCTCATCAGCGTGCCGTTGACCACGCCGGTGCCGCGCAGCAGCAGGATCCAGGCGTAGGTGCGGATCAGCAGGTTGGCCCAGAACGGCACAGTGATCAGGAAGATCAGCAGGCCGCGACGGTGCGCCGGCTGCATGGCCAGCCACACCGCCACCGGGAAGCCGACCAGCAGGGTGATGACAGTGGTCGCCGCGGCGATACCGATGGAACGCAGGGCGATCACCATGTACGAGTCGGCGAAGGCCAGGCTGTCGTCGAGCTGGCGCTCGAACAGCAGCGAGACGTAGGCGTCGACGCTGAAGTGCGGGTTCACCCCACCGTAGGGGTTGGCCTGCATCAGCGAGTAACCGACGACGATGAAGATCGGCACGATCAGGAACAGGCCGATGGACACCAGCGCGGGCGACACGCCAAGGAAGCTGCGCAGCGCCTGGCGCCGCTCCAGCGCATTGCCGCAGGTTGCGGATAACCGGTTCATGCTCACCTCCGCTCAGTCCATCAGGACGCTGGCACTGCCTTTTTCGAACAGCAGGCCGGCACGCTGCCCAGCCACCAGGCGCTGACGCTGGCCGGCGCTGTTGGGCGCACGGACGGTCAGCTTGCTGCCGTCCTTGAGCTCGACCTGGTACTGCAGGTCGGTGCCCAGGTAGATCTGCTGGACGACGGTGCAGGGCGCGGCGGACGACGTGTCCTCGGCCACCAGTTGCAGGCGCTCGGGGCGGATCGACAGGGTGACCTCGGCGCCGACCTTCAGGCCCTCGCGGGAGCCGGCCTCGATCAACTGCTCACCGCCGATGCGGTAGTAAGCGCGGTCGCCGTCGAAGTTCTCGACGCGGGCCGGGAGGAAGTTGGTCTCGCCGATGAAATCGGCGACGAAGCGGTTGCGCGGATGCTCGTAGATGTCGTCCGGGCGGCCGACCTGCTGCACTTCGCCCTCGGAGAGCACGGCGATGCGGTCGGACATGGTCAGCGCTTCTTCCTGGTCGTGGGTGACGAAGATGAAGGTGATGCCAGTCTTGGCCTGGATCGCCTTGAGCTCTTCACGCATGGCCTGGCGCAGCTTGAGGTCGAGGGCGGAAAGCGGCTCGTCGAGCAGCAGCACCTTGGGATGCGGTGCCAAAGCGCGGGCCAGGGCGACGCGTTGCTGCTGGCCGCCGGAAAGCTGGGTCGGCTTGCGCTGGGCGAAGCGTTCCATCTGCACCAGGGCGAGCATCTCGCGGACACGCTCGGCGACCTGCACCTTGCTCATGCGCTGGCCCATCGGGTGGGATTCCAGGCCGAAGGCGAGGTTCTCGGCGATGGTCATGTGCGGGAACAGTGCGTAGTGCTGGAAGACGGTGTTGACCGGGCGCTCGAACGGCGGGCGGTCGGCGATGTTCTCGCCGTACAGCTGGATTTCCCCGGCGGTGGGGAATTCGAAGCCGGCGATCATCCGCAGCAGGGTGGTCTTGCCGCAGCCCGAAGGGCCGAGCAGGGTGAAGAATTCGTTGTCGCGGATGTCCAGGTCGACGCATTTGAGCGCGACGGGACCGCTGGCCGGATCGCCGTAGACCTTGCGCACGGAGCGGATCGAAACCGCCGCCGTCTGCAGGCTGTGCAGGGCATTCATGGTGAAACCTCCGCATCCTTCCCGTCCGCCGCACGCTGGCGTTCGGGGGATCTTGTAGTTGTTCTGGCAGGGCTGGAGTAAACGCTGGATGCAGCGCTGGCCGTGGGTTCGGCTCGATATTGTGGTGATGCTGCTGGAGCGGATATTCGAAGAAAGGTGGTTGAGCGAAAAGCTCAATTTTCTTACATTCGATATTAAATAATTTAACAGCTGAAATTTAACAGCTCAGCCCGCCTTCGAGGTCCAGCCATGTCCATCCAGCGTCTTCCGCCGCTCAATGCCGTCCGCGCCTTCGAGGCCGCCGCACGCCTGGGCAGCTACGTCGCCGCCTCGAAAGACCTGCATGTGACACAGCCGGCCATCGGCCGACACGTCAAGCTGCTGGAGGATTGGCTGGGCGTGCAGTTGTTCGAGCGCACCCCGCGCGGAGTCAGCCTGACGTCCGCCGGGCAACGCTACTACGCAAAGATATCCACAGCCCTGCAGCAGATCGCCGATGCCGGCCATGAACTGGCCCCCGGCGGCACCGCGCGCTGGCTGAAGATCCTTGTGGTGCCGGCCTTCGCCAAGCGCTGGCTGATGCCTCGCCTGGAGACCCTGCGGCAGCAGCGCCCCGGTCTGAAGGTGGCGGTGGAGCCGAACCCGACTTTCAGCGAAGTGGACGGTAAAAGCGCCGATCTGGGGATTGTCTACGGGCTTCCCGGCGTCTATCCGCAGTGCCACAGCACGCTGGTGCGGCCGGCGGTGTTCCCGGTGTGTTCGCCTGCCTATCTCGAGGAACACGGCCCGCTGAGCAGCGTGCACGAGCTGGCGCAGCACAAGCTGATCCATGTCGACGACGGCGAATGGTGGAACCTCTGGTTGTCCACCATCGGCCTCGACCTGCGGGTGAACTCCGACGTGCTTTACGTCAGCAACGACCACGCGCTGTCCATGGCCGAGGCCGGCCACGGTATCGCCCTGGCCAACCTGGTACTGGTAAAGCACCAGTTGGCCGCCGGCACACTGGTGCGGCCGCTGCCCGAGGAAGTGCCGCTGGAAAGCTACCAGTTGCTGCTGCCCACCGGCGCGGTAAGCGCCGACGTCGCCTGGTTCGAGGACTGGATTCGTGCGGCGCTGCAAGAAGAGTTCTCGCCACCCGCGGCCCACATGACTGATTCGACTGAATAGCCGGACACACAACTCGCCACGAAACTGCAGGGGAGTATTCCACCGGGGCCGCGGGGCTGAGTCGGCTGCATGGCTAGGCGGAGCGCCGCAGACAGTGCGACTTAGTACGGCGAGGCGCTCCAACGGCGCCAGGCGGTCGAATCAGCCCCGCGGGGCGTAGGCGAAGACGTCGGCGCGCATTTGATGCGGGTCCATGCCCGCCGCCACCAGCGCATCCAACGTGCCATAGACCATCGCCGGCGAGCCGCTGGCGTAGACGCGCAGGCCGGCCAGCTCGGCGAAGTCCTCGCACACCGCTTCGTGCAACAGGCCGCAGCGCCCCTGCCAACCACAAAGGTCGCTGACGATCTTGTGCAGGTGCAGGTTGGGCACGCTTTTCCACTGCTCCCAGTGCGGCAGCTCGTAGAAGTCTTCCGGGCGGCGCACGCCCCAGTACAGGTGCACCGGATGGGCAAAGCCGGCGGCGCGGCAGAACTCGATCAGGCTGTGCATCTGCGCCATGCCGGTGCCGGCGGCGATCAGCACCAGCGGGCCGTCCGGCAGGTCGGCGAGGTGCGCGTCGCCGAAGGGCATCTGCACGCGGGCGAAGCGGTCGCGCTGCAACTGGGTCAGCAGGTCGATGGCGCTGTTCTCGCGGGCCAGGATGTGCAGTTCCAGGTCACGCCCTTCCTGCGGCGCGGAGGCCAGCGAGAAAGCCGCCGGGTCGCTGCCGTCGCGCTCGATCAGCAGGTACTGCCCAGCGTGGTAGCGCGGCGGCTTGCCGGCCGGGGCGCGCAGGCGCACACGCCAAACATCACCGCCCACTGGCTCGCAGAGCGTCACCTGGCAGGAGAGTTTGCGCACCGGCAGCTCGCCAGGCGCCAGCACGCCATCCCAGTGCAGCACGCAATCTTCCAGCGGTTCGGCCAGGCAGGTGAAGAGTTCGCCGTGGTCGCGCACCTCGCCATCCTGGCATACACGGCCTTCCACCAGCAGCGCCGCGCAGATATGGCAGTTGCCGTTGCGGCAGCTCTGCGGGCAGTCGTAGCCCTGGCGCCGCGCACCGTCGAGGATACGTTCCCCGGGTTTCAGCTCGAGCTGAGCACCGGAGGGTTGCAAGGTCACTTTCAAGCGCTGTTCTCGTTCTTCTAGGCGGACGGCCTCTGGCGCATGGCCGCCCTTGGTGTTCGACGGCCCGTCAGTCGATGCCCAGGCTCGCCCAGATTTCGTCGACGCGGCGGGTCACCGCCGGGTCCTTCTCGATCACCCGACCCCACTCGCGACTGGTCTCGCCCGGCCACTTGTGGGTGGCGTCCAGGCCCATCTTCGAGCCGAGACCCGAGATCGGCGAAGCGAAGTCCAGGTAGTCGATCGGCGTGTTGTCGATCATCACCGTGTCGCGCTTGGGATCCATGCGCGTGGTGATGGCCCAGATCACGTCGTTCCAGTCGCGGGCGTTGATGTCGTCGTCGGTGACGATAACGAACTTGGTGTACATGAACTGTCGCAGGAACGACCAGACACCCAGCATCACGCGCTTGGCGTGGCCGGGGTATTGCTTCTTCATGGTCACCACCGCCATGCGGTAGGAGCAGCCTTCGGGCGGCAGGTAGAAGTCGGTGATCTCGGGGAACTGCTTCTGCAGGATCGGCACGAAGACTTCGTTCAGCGCCACACCGAGGATCGCCGGCTCGTCCGGCGGGCGGCCAGTGTAGGTGCTGTGGTAGATCGGTTTCTGCCGGCGGGTGATGCGCTCGACGGTGAACACCGGGAAGCGGTCCACTTCGTTGTAGTAGCCGGTGTGGTCGCCGTAGGGGCCTTCATCGGCCATCTCGCCGGGATGGATCACCCCTTCGAGGACGATCTCGGCGCTGGCCGGCACCTGCAGGTCGTTGCCGATGCACTTGACCAGCTCGGTCTTGTGCCCGCGCAACAGGCCGGCGAAAGCATATTCGGAGAGGTTATCCGGCACCGGCGTCACGGCGCCGAGGATGGTCGCCGGGTCCGCGCCCAGGGCCACGGCCACCGGATAGGGCTGGCCGGGATGCTTCTGGCACCACTCGCGGAAGTCCAGTGCGCCGCCACGGTGGCTGAGCCAGCGCATGATGACCTTGTTGCGGCCGATCACCTGCTGGCGGTAGATGCCCAGGTTCTGCCGCTCCTTGTTCGGCCCGCGGGTGACGGTCAGGCCCCAGGTGATCAGCGGCGCCACGTCGCCGGGCCAGCACGTTTGCACCGGCAGTTTCGACAGGTCGACGTCGTCGCCCTCTTCGATCACTTCCTGGCACGGCGCGTCCTTGAGGACCTTGGGCGCCATGTTGATGACCTTCTTGAAGATCGGCAGCTTGGACCAGGCGTCCTTCAGCCCCTTGGGCGGCTCGGGCTCCTTGAGGAAGGCCAGCAGCTTGCCGATCTCGCGCAGTTCGGAGACGTCCTCGGCGCCCATCCCTAAGGCGACGCGCTCGGGCGTGCCGAACAGGTTGCCGAGTACGGGGATGTCATAGCCGGTGGGCTTTTCGAACAGCAGGGCCGGGCCCTTGGCGCGCAGGGTGCGGTCGCACACCTCGGTCATTTCCAGCACCGGGGATACCGGCGCCTGGATGCGCTTGAGCTGTCCGCGCTGCTCCAGGGCAGCGATGAACTCGCGCAGGTCGCGATACTGCATGAGGGTCTCGATGGCGGCAGGATGATGCGACAGTCTACCGCCTATCAGCGCCTTGCAGAAACACGAAGGCCGGGTTTCCCCGGCCTTGCGTGGTTCGAGAGGCGCTTACTTGCTGCGCTTCATCGAATCGAAGAACTCGTCGTTGGTCTTCGTCTGGCGCAGCTTGTCCAGCAGGAATTCCACGGCGGCGATCTCGTCCATCGGGTGGAGGATCTTGCGCAGGATCCACATGCGCTGCAGCTCTTCCTCACCGGTGAGCAGCTCTTCGCGACGGGTGCCGGAGCGATTGATGTTGATTGCCGGGAACACGCGCTTTTCCGAGATGCGACGGTCGAGGATGAGTTCCGAGTTACCGGTCCCCTTGAATTCCTCGTAGATCACTTCGTCCATCTTCGAGCCGGTTTCGATCAGCGCGGTGGCGAGGATGGTCAGCGAACCGCCTTCCTCGATGTTGCGCGCGGCGCCGAAGAAGCGCTTGGGCTTTTCCAGGGCGTGGGCGTCGACACCACCGGTGAGCACCTTGCCGGAGCTGGGGATCACGGTGTTGTAGGCGCGGGCCAGACGGGTGATGGAGTCTAGCAGGATGATCACGTCCTTCTTGTGCTCGACCAGGCGCTTGGCCTTCTCGATCACCATCTCGGCGACCTGAACGTGGCGGGTCGGCGGTTCGTCGAAGGTGGAGGCGACCACTTCGCCGCGCACGGTGCGCTGCATCTCGGTCACTTCTTCCGGGCGCTCGTCGATCAGCAGGACGATCAGGTGGCACTCGGGGTTGTTGCGGGTGATGTTCGAGGCGATGTTCTGCAGCATGATGGTCTTGCCCGCTTTCGGCGGGGCGACGATCAGGCCGCGCTGGCCCTTGCCGATCGGCGAGCAGAGGTCGATCACACGGCCGGTGAGATCCTCGGTGGAGCCGTTGCCGGCTTCCATGGTCAGGCGCTTGGTCGGGAACAGCGGCGTCAGGTTCTCGAAGAGAATCTTGTTCTTCGCGTTCTCCGGACGATCGAAGTTGATCGAGTCGACTTTCAGCAGGGCGAAGTAACGCTCGCCTTCCTTCGGCGGACGAATCTTGCCGATGATGGTGTCGCCCGTGCGCAGGTTGAAGCGACGGATCTGGCTGGGCGAGACGTAGATGTCGTCCGGGCCGGCCAGGTACGAGGAATCGGCGGAGCGCAGGAAGCCGAAGCCATCCTGGAGAATCTCCAGCACGCCGTCACCGGAGATTTCCTCGCCGCTTTTCGCGTGCTTCTTCAGCAGCGCGAAGATGATGTCCTGCTTGCGCGAACGAGCCATGTTTTCCAGGCCCATGGCATCGGACATTTCCAGCAATTCGGCAATCGGCTTTTGCTTGAGTTCGGTCAGATTCATAGAAGGGACGTAAATACGCTGAAAGGGGAAAAGGGAACAAGCGTGATGCTTGAAGAGCCGCGCCGTAGATGACGGACAGGATCGCTTGGAATTCGAATAGGAAGTGCGTCGGCGACGGCTTGCAGGGGACAACGAAAAACTCGTTGTGGCCCGAATTTAACACCCGAGTTTCAGAGCGTCTAGGGGCAAAAAGAAAAAAGCCCTGCTCGATGGCAGGGCTTTTCACACATTCTCGACCTTAGATGTTGCTGTCGAGGAAGGCCGCCAGCTGCGACTTGGACAGCGCGCCGACCTTGGTGGCTTCAACGTTGCCACCCTTGAACAGCATCAGGGTCGGGATGCCACGCACGCCATACTTCGGCGGGGTGTCCTGGTTCTCGTCGATGTTCAGCTTGCAGACTTTCAGCTTGCCCTGATAGTCCTTGGCGATCTCGTCGAGTACCGGAGCAATCATCTTGCACGGGCCGCACCATTCGGCCCAGTAGTCGACCAGCACGGGACCGTCGGACTTCAGTACGTCCTGCTCGAAGCTGGCATCGGTAACATTGACGATATGTTCGCTCATGTATTCTCTCCGTCAATCGGATGCGAAAAAGTGTCCGCCATCATATCCCGCCTCGGCCCGCACCGAAAGGCGCAGCCGATTGAGTGTATCTATCGCTGTCGCGGCGACTTCTGATCGGTGACAACCCCTTCATTGGCACTCCCCGCCTAAAATGGCAGGATGTCTTCCGTATTTACCCGGACCTCACCCCATGCCCCATACCCCTGCCAAGACCTTCCCGATGATCGCGGCCATTGACCTTGGCTCGAACAGTTTCCACATGGTCCTGGCGAAGGCCGATCACGGCGAGATCCGCATTCTTGAGCGCCTAGGCGAGAAGGTCCAGTTGGCCGCCGGCATAGGCGATGACCGCCTGCTCACCGCCGACTCCATGCAGCGCGGCTACGACTGCCTGAAGCAGTTCGCGCAGTTCATCAACGGCATGCCGCCAGGCTCGGTGCGCGTCGTGGGCACCAACGCCCTGCGCGAAGCGCGCAACCGCGCCGAGTTCATCCGCGTTGCTGATCAGATCCTCGGCCACCCGGTGGAAGTCATCTCCGGCCGCGAAGAGGCACGCCTCATCTACCTGGGCGTCTCGCACACGTTGCAGGACAACCCCGGCAAGCGCCTGGTGGTCGATATCGGTGGCGGCAGCACCGAATTCATCATTGGCCAGCAGTTCGAATCGCAATTGCGCGAAAGCCTGCAGATGGGCTGCGTGAGCTTCACCCAGCGCTATTTCAAGGACGGAAAGATCACCCCGGCGCGCTATGCCCAGGCCTATACTTCGGCGCGCCTGGAGCTGATGAGCATCGAGAACAGCCTGCGCCGCCTGGGATGGGACGAGGCGGTCGGCGCCTCCGGCACCATCCGCGCCATCTGCCTGGCGATCCAGGCCGGCGGCCACGGCAACGGCGAGATCAACCCCGAAGGCCTGGCCTGGCTCAAGCGCAAGATGTTCAAGCTGGGCGAGGTCGAGAAGCTCGACATCGACGGCATCAAGCCGGACCGCCGGCCGATCTTCCCGGCCGGCATGGCGATCCTCGAGGCGCTGTTCGACGCCCTCGAGCTGACGCGCATGACCCATTCCGAAGGCGCCCTGCGCGAGGGCGTGCTCTATGACCTGCTGGGCCGCCACCACCACGAGGACGTCCGCGAACGCACCATCGGCGCCCTCATGGAACGCTACCACGTCGATCCGGAACAGGCCGCTCGCGTCGAAGCCAAGGCGCTGGAATCGCTGGACCAGGTGGCCAAGGCCTGGAACCTGAACGACGAAGGCCACCGCGAACTGCTGATGTGGGCGGCGCGCGTGCACGAGCTGGGCCTGGACATCGCCCACTACCACTACCACAAGCACGGCGCCTACCTGCTGGAGCACTCGGACCTGGCCGGCTTCTCGCGCTTGGACCAGCTGACCCTGGCGCTGCTGGTGCGCGGCCACCGCCGCAACATCCCGGTGGACAAGTTCAACGAGCTGGGCGACGAGGGCGACAAGCTGATCCGCCTGTGCATCGTGCTGCGCTTCGCCATCCTCTTCCACCACATTCGTGGCACCCAGGAAATGCCGGCGGTGGCCCTGAAGGCGTCCGGCAAGTCGCTGGACATCCGCTTCCCGGACGGCTGGCTGGCGGCCAACCCGCTGACCCAGGCGGACTTCGAGCAGGAAGCCGAATGGCTCAAGCGCGTGGGTTATTCACTCAGCGTGAGCTGAGTGCCCCGCCACAGGCAAAGGCCCCGGCGCGCAAACGCCGGGGCCTTTTCATTTCCAGCGTCACCCTGACCTTCAGGAGCGAGCCTGCTCCTATGAAAAGCCCAAGAAAAAGCCCTGCCGAAGCAGGGCTTTCGATATCACTGGAGAGATCAGCGAACGCTGATCACCGGCGTGCACAGGCGCTCCAGCAGCGTCGCCTGGGCGTTGCGGGCGTTCTGGTTACCGCTGGGGCTCTGCCGCACGTAGCTGCCGTCGGACTGCAGCACCCAGGCCTGGGTGTTGTCGCTCAGGTAGGATTCCAGCTCCTTCTTCACCCGCAGCACGAGTTTCTTGCCTTCCACCGGGAAGCAGGTCTCCACGCGCATGTCGAGGTTACGCTCCATCCAGTCGGCGCTGGAGAGATAGAGCTTCTCCTCGCCGCCGTTGAGGAAGTAGTAGATCCGGCTGTGTTCCAGGAAGCGGCCGATGATCGAGCGCACCTGGATGTTGTGCGACACCCCCGGCACGCCCGGACGCAGACAGCACATGCCGCGCACTACCAGGTCGATCTTCACGCCGGCCTGGCTGGCCTTGTACAGCGCACGGATGACCTTGGCGTCGGTCAGCGAGTTGACCTTGGCCATGATGTGCGCCGGCTTGCCCTCGGCAGCCTGGGCGGCCTCGCGGTTGATCATCTCCAGCAGGTTCTTCTTCAGGGTGAAGGGCGCGTGCAGGAGCTTCTTCATGCGCAGGGTCTTGCCCATGCCGATCAGCTGGTTGAACAGCTTGTGCAGGTCCTCGCAGAGCGCCACGTCGGCGGTCAGCAGGCTGTAGTCGGTGTACAGGCGGGCGTTGCCGGCGTGGTAGTTGCCGGTGCCCAGGTGCGCGTAGCGGCGCAGCTCGCCGTCCTCGCGACGCAGGATCAGCATCATCTTGGCGTGGGTCTTGAAACCGACCACACCGTAGATCACTACCGCACCGGCCTGCTGCAGCCGGCTGGCCAGTTGCAGGTTGGACTCCTCATCGAAGCGCGCCCGCAACTCGATCACCACGGTCACCTCCTTGCCGTTGCGCGCGGCTTCCACCAGCGCGTCGACGATCTCGGAGTTGGCACCGGAGCGGTACAGCGTCTGCTTGATCGCCAGCACGCTGGGGTCCTTGGCAGCCTGGCGCAGCAGGTCGACCACCGGGGTGAAGGACTCGAACGGGTGCATCAGCAGCACGTCGAGCTTGCCCAGGACGTTGAACAGGTTTTCCTTCTTCTGCAGCAGCTTGGGGATAGTCGGGGTGAACGGCGGCGACTGCAGCTCCGGGTGGCTGGCCAGGCCGGTGACGCTGAACAGGCGCGTCAGGTTGACCGGCCCGCTGACGCGGTACAGCTCGGTCTCGGACAGGCCGAACTGCTTGAGCAGGTAATTGGACAGGGGCACCGGGCAGGTATCCACCACCTCCAGGCGCACGGCGTCGCCGTAGCGGCGCGAGAACAGCTCGCCGCGCAGCGCGCGGGCCAGGTCCTCGACATCCTCGGCGTCCACCGAGAGGTCGGCGTTACGGGTCAGGCGGAACTGGTAGCAGCCCTTCACCTTCATGCCGTGGAACAGGTCGTCGGCGTGGGCGTGGATCATCGACGACAGGAACACGTAGTTGTCACCCGGCCCTGCGACCTCTTCCGGCAGGCGGATGATCCGCGGCAGCGAGCGCGGCGCAGGAATGATTGCCAGGCCCGAGTCGCGACCGAAGGCGTCCAGGCCTTCGAGCTCGACCATGAAGTTCAGGCTCTTGTTCACCAGCAGCGGGAACGGGTGGGTCGGGTCGAGGCCGATCGGGGTGACGATGGGCGCTATCTCGTCACGGAAGAAGCGACGGACCCAGGCCTTGATCTTCGGCGTCCAGTAGCGGCGGCGGATGAAGCGGATGTCGTGCTTGGCCAGTTCCGGCAACAGGATGTCGTTGAGGATGCTGTACTGGCGGGCAACCTGCTCGTGCACCTGTTCGCTGATGCGCGCCAGCGCCTGGTGCGGCAGCAGGCCGTCGGCGCCGGCTTGTTCGCGGGCGAAGGTGATCTGCTTCTTCAGGCCGGCGACGCGGATCTCGAAGAATTCGTCGAGGTTGCTGGAGAAGATCAGCAGGAACTTCAGGCGTTCCAGCAGCGGGTAGGACTCATCCAGCGCCTGTTCCAGCACGCGGATATTGAACTGCAGCTGCGAGAGCTCGCGATGAATGTAGAGGGCACTGTCGTCCACGTTGATCGCCGGCACCGCCGGTTCGACGGGCGATGCCGGCGCCTCCACCGCCTCCGTTACGACGACTTCGGTGACTTCAGCAGTGGTGTCAGCTTCGATAACTTCGGTTTCGCTAATGCCTTCGGTATTCATCGCTCGTCTCATCGACGGGGTCAGCCCCCGCTTTTCATTTTCAATTGTTGTGCCGCGCGCTTGGCGAAGTAGGTCAGGATGCCATCTGCGCCCGCGCGTTTGAAGGCCAGCAGCGATTCGAGGATCACCGCCTCGCTGAGCCAGCCGTTGTTGATCGCGGCCATGTGCATCGCGTATTCGCCACTGACCTGATAGACAAAGGTCGGCGCGCGGAATTCGTCCTTGGCGCGGCGAACGATGTCGAGATAGGGCATGCCCGGCTTGACCATGATCATGTCGGCGCCTTCGGCGAGGTCAGCGTAGATCTCGTGCAGCGCTTCGTCGCTGTTGGCCGGGTCCATCTGGTAGGTGGCCTTGTTGCCCTTGCCCAGGTTGGCGGCGGAGCCGACGGCATCGCGGAACGGGCCGTAGTAGGCGCTGGCGTACTTGGCCGAGTAGGCCATGATGCGGGTGTTGATGTGGCCGGTGGACTCCAGGGCCTCGCGGATGGCGCCGATGCGGCCGTCCATCATGTCCGACGGAGCCACGACCTGGGCGCCGGCCTCGGCGTGGGAAAGCGCCTGCTTGACCAGCACATCAACGGAAATGTCGTTCAGGACGTAGCCGTCTTCGTCAAGGATGCCGTCCTGGCCGTGGCTGGTGAACGGGTCCAGCGCCACGTCGGTGATGATGCCCAGCTCGGGGAAGCGCTCGCGCAGGGCGCGCGTGGCGCGCTGGGCGATGCCATCGGGGTTGAAGGCCTCGGCGCCGTCGAGGGATTTCTTCTCCAGCGGGGTCACCGGGAACAACGCCAGGGCCGGGATGCCCAGCTCTACCAGCTCTTCGGCTTCCTTGAGCAGCAGGTCGATGGACATGCGCTCCACACCCGGCATCGAAGGTACCGCTTCCCGTTGGTTCTTGCCGTCGAGGACGAACACCGGAAGGATCAGGTCGTTGGTGGTCAGGACGTTTTCGCGCACCAGACGGCGGGAAAAATCGTCACGACGATTGCGACGCAGACGAGTGAAGGGGAAGGCACGATCGGCGGGAATGAAGCTCACGGCGTACTCCAGGGCCTGATGCAGCAGGCACAGTCTGACAGTTATAGCCCTGAATTATGACCGATTGGTAACAACCGGTAACAGTGACCCTTGGTCGCGGCATCCTGCCGCAGCGGCATGCCGCCGCTCTGCACCGGCACAGACTTGTTCCAAGTCAGTTGTGCGGACCGGGATACCTTCCCTGCGGGCGACAACCGGGTTAGGCTTCGCGTTCATTTCGCTGCGTTGCCTCGATAATGCTCCAACAATTCCTGCAGGATTTCGGCTACTTCGCGCTGTTTCTCGGCACGTTCTTCGAGGGTGAGACCATTCTGGTCCTGGCCGGCTTCCTGGCATTCCGCGGCTACATGCAGCTGGAGTACGTGATAGCGGTGGCGTTCTTCGGCAGTTACGCGGGCGACCAGCTCTGGTATTTCCTCGGTCGTCGCCACGGTCGCAAGCTGCTGGCGCGCAAACCAAGCTGGCAGAAGATGGGCGACAAGGCGCTGGAGCACGTACGCAAGCATCCCGACCTGTGGGTGCTGAGCTTCCGCTTCGTCTACGGTCTGCGCACCGTGATGCCGGTGGCCATCGGCCTATCCGGCTACCCGCCGGCGCGCTACCTGCTGCTCAACGGCATCGGCGCCATCGTCTGGGCCACCGTGCTGGGCAGCGCTGCCTTCTACTTCGGCAGCGTGCTCGAAGGCGTGTTGGGCAACATCAAGAAGTACGAACTGATGGTTCTCGGCGGCCTGGTAGTGATCGGCCTGCTGTTCTGGCTGCGCCGCCGCTTCAAGGCTTCCAAGGCGGACTGATCAGGCCGCCTGCGGCAGGCGCTCGGCGCGCCGCAGGCCGAGCAGCCCGATCAGGCTGAGCAGCGAGTAGACCGCCAGCGCCCAGGGCGCCCACTGCGGCAACCCAATGCCTCCCCACAGTACCAGCGCCGCCACTGCCGGTACGTTCAGCGCCAATCGCAGCAGTTCCAGGCGCAGCGCCCAGGCGCGGTTCTCCAGCCAGCATCCGATGGCGTAGAGACCGAAAGCCATCCAGGCCCAGCCAATCACCAGCGGCAGCACTTGCCAGCCCTCCCCGACGCCCAGCAACCAGGTGCCGATTACCACGTAGATGGCGAACTGCAGACCGGCGTACCACTGCCGGCCGCGCGTCAGCGGCACCTCGAACTTGCGGAAGGCCGCCAGGTCAGGCTTGGCCATGGGATAGCGCTGGGCGACGTCCGCGGGGCGCCAGCCGGTGCGCATGAACCAGATGCGCAGCTTGTCCCACAGGCTGCCGGCACGGCGCGCATCGTTCCACAGGTGCGCATAGACCTGCAGGTTGGCCCACAGCGGGTTCCAGCTGGCCAGGGGGACGGTCACGCCGAACACCACCGGCTCTTCGTCCAGCTCTTCCTGGAAGGTGCCGAACAGGCGGTCCCAGAGAATGAACACGCCCCCGTAGTTGCGATCCATATAGACAGGGTTCTGCGCGTGGTGCACGCGATGGTTGGAGGGAGTGATGAATATCCATTCGAACCAGCCCAGCTTGGGAATGTGCCGGGTATGAACCCAGAACTGATAGAGCAGGTTCAGTGCGCCGACAGTGAGGAACACCAGCGGCGGCACCCCGGCGATGGCCATTGGCAGGTAGAAGATCCAGCCGAAGATGAAGCCGGTGCTGGTCTGCCGCAGCGCGGTGGAGAGGTTGTAATCCTCGCTCTGGTGGTGCACCGAATGCGCGGCCCAGAGCACGTTGCGCTCATGGCCGAGGCGGTGGTTCCAGTAGTAGCAGAAGTCGTAGAAGACGAAGGCGAACGCCCAGACCCACAGGCTCTTAGCCGACAGCTCGAACAGCGCGAGGTGCTGCCAGGCGATGGTGTAGGTCACCAACGCCAGCCCCTTGGTCAGCAGGCCGCTGGTGGTCGACAGGACCCCCGCGCTGAGGCTGTTCAGCGCGTCGCTCAGGCGATAGGTGCGCAGGCCGCGCCAGCGGTCGGCGAGCAGTTCGATCGCAATCAGCAGGAAAAAGAAGGGCACGGCGAAGAGGATGTAGTTCATGGCACGACCGAATCGTTATGCTTATGAGGAAGGATCCTAGTCCCTTGCCCGCCGCCGGCCACGGCCGTCGGCGACAGTCCGGGCGGCATATCGCGACAGCCCCGACCCCCTCGAACAGGAGCAGTCCATGAAGAAAGTTGCCGTTATCCTTTCCGGTTGTGGCGTCTACGACGGCGCGGAAATCCATGAAAGCGTGATCACCCTGCTGCGCCTCTCCCAGCGCGGCGCCAAGGTGCAGTGCTTCGCCCCGAACATCGCCCAGCACCATGTGCTGAACCACCTCACCGGAGAGGAAATGGCCGAGAGCCGCAATGTGCTGGTGGAGTCCGCACGGATCGCCCGCGGCGAGGTGAAGGATGTGCGTGAAGCCAAGGTCGAGGACTTCGACGCGCTGATCGTGCCCGGCGGCTTCGGCGCGGCGAAGAACCTCAGCGACTTCGCCTTCAAGGGCGACCAGTGCGAAGTGCAGCCGGACGTGCTGGCCCTGGCCAAGGCCTTCGCCGCGGCGAAGAAGCCGGTCGGCCTGCTCTGCATCGCCCCGGCCCTGGCCGCGCGTATCTATGGCGAAGGCGTGGAATGTACCATCGGTACCGACGAGGGTACGGCCCAGGCACTGACCAGCATGGGTGCCAAGCACATCGACTGCGCCGTGGAAGACATAGTCGAGGACAAGGACCACAAGCTGGTCACCACTCCTGCCTACATGCTCGCGCAATCCATCGCCGAAGCCGCCAGCGGCATCAACAAGGCGGTCGATCGGGTGCTGGAGCTGGCGTGAACCTGTAGACATAGAGTTCCCTACGCCCTGCCCATCCTCGGTGAAAACGAAAACGCCCGGCAGTGCCGGGCGTTTTCGTGTCAGGCCTTGCGGCTCTGCTCCTCGCGCATCAGCCGCGTCAGCAGCCGATCCAGGCTGTTGGCGAAGGCCTGGCGATCCTTGTCGCCGTAGGGTGCTTGCCCTCCTCCGACCTGCCCCTGCTCGCGCAGGTCGGTGAACAGGTTGCGCACCGCCAGGCGCTCGCCCATGTTCTTCTCGTCGAATTCGCGGCCGCGCGGGTCCAGCGCATCGACGCCCTTCTTCACCAGCCGGTCAGCCAGCGGCACGTCGCTGCAGATCACCAGGTCGCCCGGCTCGGCCTGTTCCACCAGGTAATCGTCGGCGGCGTCCATCCCGCTGGGCACGACAATCAGGCTGACGCAGGCGAATGGCGGCTTGGCCACGGGCTGGCCGGCGACCATCACCACATCCAGCTTGCGCTTCAAGGCGAACTTCGCCACCAGCTCCTTGGCCGCGCGCGGGCAGGCGTCGGCATCGATCCAGATACGCATCGGGGGAAAACCTTCCTTCGAAAAGCACGACGGCCAGTATCGCACTGGCCGTCGTGTATCGCTTGGCTATTGCCTCAGGACGACGCGGCGACCGCAGCGGCCTTGCGCCGTTCGGAGAAGTAGCTGCGTCCGTAGAGCACGGCCACCGCCAGCAGCGCCACGGCCTGGGCCGACAGCGAGTAGGCGTCGGCCTTGATGCCGAGCCAGTCGAAGTCGAAGAAGGGCACCGGGCGGGTGCCGATCACGCCGGCTTCCTGCAGGGCGACCACGCCGTGGCCGGCGAAGACCACCGACAGGGCGCAGAGCAGCGCGGCGTTGACGGTGAAGAACAGCTTCAGCGGCAGCTTCGCCGAGCCACGCAGGATCACGAAGGCAATGGCGATCAGGATCACCACCGCGGTGCCCGCACCGGCGATCACCGCGTTGTGGCCGGCAGGACCTGCCTGCAGCCAGAGCGTCTCGTAGAACAGGATGACTTCGAACAGTTCGCGGTAGACCGAGAAGAAGGCCAGCACGGCGAAGCCGAAGCGGCCCCCGCCACCCACCAGGCTGCTGCGGATGTAGTCCTGCCAGGCGGCGGCGTGGCGGCGGTCGTGCATCCACACGCCGAGCCAGAGGACCATCACGCAGGCGAACAGCGAGGTAAAGCCCTCCATCAGCTCGCGCTGGGCGCCGCCGATGTCGATGACGTAGGCCGCCACCGCCCAGGTGGCGAAGCCGGCGACGAAGGCCAGGCCCCAGCCGATGTGCACGCCACGCACAGCCTTCTCCTGCCCGGTATTGCGCAGGAAGGCGAGGATGGCCGCCAGCACAAGGATCGCCTCCACGCCTTCGCGCAGAAGGATCAGCAGGGCGGAGATGAAGCTGATGGAGAAGCTCAGCGAGTCGCCGCTCAGGGCCTTGGCGGCGTCCGCCAGCTTGGCCTTGGCCAGTTCCAGCTGCTGGGCAACTGCGGTTTCCGGCAAGCCGTCACGCAGGGCCTGACGGTAGGCCATCAGCTGCTTCTCGGTCGCCTTGCGCAAATCGGCGTCGACGTTGTCCAGCGAGGACTCCACCAGCTCGAAGCCCTCCAGGTACGCGGCGACGGACAGGTCGTAAGCCTGGTCGTGATCGCCGGAGCGGTACACAGCGAAGCTCTTGTCCAGGGTCGCGGTGGTGTAGTCGATCTGCTGCGCCGGGCCACGATGCTCCAGCGGCGGGTGCGCACGCAGGGCACGGAAGCTCTCGGCCGCAGCTTCGCCGTCATGTTCGGCGACATCGGCAGGCGTCTGGGTCGACAGGGTTGCCAGCGGGTAGGCGTGGGCCGGGTCGGGCTTGGCCTGACCGGCACTGAGGCTGGCCACATAGGAGGCAAGGTCCCAGCGCTGACGCTCGTCGAGCTGGTCGGCGAAGGCCGGCATGTCGGTGCCGGCAACGCCCAGGCCAATGACATTGCGCAGGTCGTAAAGGCTGAGCTGGTCAAGGCGCGCGCGGTCGGTCAGGTTGGCCGGCGGCGGCTCCAGGCCGATGCCTGCAGGTCCGTCACCCTTGCCGGCGTCACCGTGGCAGATCGAGCACTGCTGAGCGTAGACCTCGGCGCCACGGGCCGGATCCGGGGTGATCGCGGGAGTCTGCACCACCTGGTAGATATCGGCGACACGCACCTCCAGGTGGCGAGCCTGCTGGGCCACCTGCCTGCCCGGCTGGCGCTGCTCGATGGCCTGCTTGAGGCTGGCGGCGTCTTTTTCCAGGTCCGCACGCTCGGGGCGCGCCGGCAGGGTCAGGATCAGCGAGTGGAGATTGCCGACGAACTCGAGCTGCTCCTTGTATTCGCTGTCGTTGATCACCTTGCCGTCGGTCACGGTGGCGGGGTAGTCAGCGGCGAGGTAGCTGAGCAGGTGAAGGGCTTGAGCAGGGTCGACAACCGTGTCGGCTTGAGCTCCAAGGCTGAAGATGCCGGCCAGCGGCAATAGCCAGACGAAAAGTTTGGAGGGGCGCATACGGGAAGTTAAATGAGAATGAAAGAGATTAAATTGTCACCTCAGGTTTCCGTCTATGCAAGGACAATGTCTCGCACAGTTACATCCACAGTGGCCCCACGGCCACTTCGGGACGCCGTCGAAATCCGCGCAAACGCCCTCAGACCGGGGCGCGGCGGACCGTGGCGAGCAGCGCGGCGGCGCCCACGAACAGAGTCGCGAAAGTTCGATTCATGATCTTCTGCTGACGCTGCGAACGCAGGGCGCGCAACACACGGGCGGCCAGGCCGGTGTAGCCGGCCATGACGATCAGGTCCACGGTGATCATGGTCGCCCCCATGATCACGTACTGGATCGCCATCGGCTGGTGCGGGTCGACGAACTGCGGCAGTACCGCGAGCATGAAGA
Source organism: Pseudomonas nitroreducens (assembly GCF_010994165.1). NCBI lineage: Bacteria > Pseudomonadati > Pseudomonadota > Gammaproteobacteria > Pseudomonadales > Pseudomonadaceae > Pseudomonas > Pseudomonas nitroreducens. The sequence goes on from NZ_WMBX01000004.1 coordinate 318,411, forward strand.
TCACCGCCTTGGGGTTGCTGGCGTTGACCAGAAAGCCGCGTAGCACCAGGGTCAGCGGCCGGCCGATAGGGCGCTCGCCGCTCGCCGCCATCACCTGCGGGGCAGCGGTCCACTGGCGATAGGCGAGATAGACCAGGTAGACCACACCGAACCACTTGATCGCGCTGAAGGCCACCGCCGAAGCCGAGAGCAGCGCGCCGACGCCTGCGGCGACGATGGCGATCTGCAGGGCGAGGCCGATCTGCAGGCCCAGGGCATTCCAGTAGCCGCGCCAGAAGCCGTATTGCAGCCCACAGGACATCGAGGCGATGGCCCCAGCGCCGGGCGACAGGCTGATCACCCAGCAGGCGATGAAGAAGGCGAACCAGGTACTGGCGAGCATTGCGGACCTCACGGCGCCCAGGCAGGCGCAATAACTTGTTACGGAGGCCCAGTGTGCCTCAGTCAGGCTGCGCCGCCCAGCGTTGCCGACGAAGGTCGAGGGAGCCCTGAAGATGCGAGCTGGCTCCGGCAAAGAGCCAGAAAAAAGCCCGGCACGAGGCCGGGCTTTCTTCATCCGAATCGAGCGATCAGCTCGGGATGTCCCTGCGCAGCTTCACCGGCTCCTCGCCACGCTTGCGCGCCAGGGCGCCGCGCAGGCGGATGTTGATCGCCTCCACCGCCAGCGAGAAGGCCATGGCGAAGTACACATAGCCCTTGGGCACGTGGATCTCGAAGGCTTCGGCGATCAGCACGGTGCCGACCACGATGAGGAACGACAGCGCCAGCATCTTCAGCGACGGGTGCTTCTCGATGAAGGCACTGATGGTGCCGGCCGACAGCATCATCACACCCACCGAGATGACGATGGCCGCAACCATCACCGGCACGTGCTGCACCAGACCCACGGCGGTGATCACCGAGTCCAGGGAGAAGACGATGTCGATGATCGCGATCTGGATGATGATGCCCATGAAGCCGCGGGACTTGCCGCCCTGCTGGCCGCCCTCCTCCGCGCCTTCGAGGCTGTGGAAGATTTCCATGGTGCTCTTGAACAACAGGAACAGGCCGCCGAAGAACAGGATCAGGTCGCGCCCGGAAATGCCGTGGTCGAACACGGTGAACAGGTCCGCGGTGAGGCGCATCACCCAGGTGATCGAGAGCAGCAGCAGGATCCGCGTGCCCATCGCCAGGGCCAGGCCAAAGAAGCGCGCCTTGGGTTGCTGCTCGGGCGGCAGGCGGCCGACCAGGATCGAGATGAAGATGATGTTATCGATGCCCAGTACGATTTCCAGGGCAGTCAGGGTCAGAAAGGCAACCCAGATCTCAGGGCTTGTGAGCCATTCCATAGTGGGAGACGTCCGTCAGGGGGTGGTGGGAAAGTTCGGCCCGCGCCAACGGCGAATGGCCTTCTGGAAGAACAGATTGTTCGGTACTTGCAGCAGTGCGCCGGGCACGCCGTCCTCGGCAACTTCTTCCAGCGTGGTGTAGAGCAGGTTGATTGCCACCACCCGGCCTTTCACACCGGGCTTGTCGGCGGACTCGATGACTTCCACGCGGTCGCCCAGGCGGAAGGGCCCCATGGTGAAGATCATCAGGGCGCAGAACAGGTTGGAGAGCACGCTCCAGATGGCGAAGAAGGCCACGGCGGCGACGGCCGCAAAGCCGGTCAGCGCAGCCCACAGCACGTCCGCAGACACACCCAGGCGCTCCAGCACCAGCATTACCGCCGAGCCCATGATCAGCCAGCGCAGGCCGCCGCGCAGGGGCAGCAGCAGTTCCGGCGGCATCGGATAGCGCTCGCCGAGGCGGCTGATGGCGCGCGTCACGATGCGCTGCACCACCCAGGCCAGCAGCAGGATGAGGATGATCTGCCCGCCACGCAGCAGTGGTTCGCTCCACGCCACCAGCAGGTTCACGTCACCCATCACTCACTGGCCTCGAGCTGGCGCTGCAGTTCTTCGAGGGTTTCCAGGGCCATCAGCCAGGATTCTTCCAGCTCGCTTTCGCGGGTCTTTAGAGTTGCCTGGCGGGCCAGCAGGTCACGCAGTTCGTCCTTGCGCGCAGCTTCGTAGAGGGCGCTGTCGCCCAGGCGCTCCTCCAGTTCGGCGAGCTGCTCGTGGACCTTGCCCAGCTCTTTTTCCAGCTTGTCGGCTTCGCGCTTGTGCGGGGCGAGTTGCTGGCGCAGCGCAGCGGCCGCCTGGCGCTGAGCGCGCTTGTCGGTCTTGTCGCCGGCGGGAGCCGCGGGTGAGGACGGCGTCTGGCGGGCGCGGAAGTCCACCAGCCAGCGCGCGTAATCGTCGAGGTCGCCATCGAACTCGCGGATGCGCCCGTCGGCCACCAGCAGGAACTCATCGGTGGTGCTCTTGAGCAGGTGACGATCGTGCGACACCACCACCACGGCGCCGGAGAACTCCTGCAGCGCCAGGGTCAGCGCCAGGCGCATTTCCAGGTCGAGGTGGTTGGTCGGTTCATCGAGCAGCAGCAGGTTGGGCTTCTGCCAGGCGATCAGCGCCAGCGCCAGGCGCGCCTTCTCGCCACCGGAGAAGTTCAGCACCGGTTCGTCGCAACGCTCGCCGCGGAAATCGAAGCCACCGAGGAAGTCGCGCAGGGTCTGCTCACGCTCGGCCGGCGCGATGCGCGCCAGGTGCAGCAGCGGGCTGGCCTTGGGGTCCAGCGAGTCGAGCTGATGCTGGGCGAAGTAGCCGATGGCGAGGTTCTCGCCACGGGCGAGCTCGCCGGACAGCAGCGACAGGTCGCCGGAGAGGGTCTTGATCAGCGTGGACTTGCCAGCGCCGTTGGGGCCGAGCAGGCCGATGCGCGCGCCGGGCACCAGTTGCAGCTTGACCTTCTCCAGCACGGTCTTGTCGCCGTAGCCCAGGCGGGCCTCGGAGAGGTTGAGCAGCGGGCTGGAGATCTTGTCGGACTCGCGGAAGGCGAAGTCGAACGGCGAATCGACGTGGGCCGGCGCCAGCTCTTCCAGGCGTTCCAGCGCCTTGATCCGGCTCTGCGCCTGGCGAGCCTTGGTGGCCTGGGCGCGGAAGCGGGCAATGTACTTTTCCATGTGCGCGCGCTGCGCCTGCTGCTTCTCATACGCCTGTTGCTGCTGGGCAAGGCGTTCGGCGCGGGTACGCTCGAAGGCCGAGTAGCCGCCGCGGTAAAGGGTCAGCTTGCGCTGTTCGAGGTGGGCGATGTTGTCCACCACGGCATCGAGGAAATCGCGGTCGTGGGAGATCAGCAGCAACGTGCCCGGATAGCCCTTGAGCCACTCTTCCAGCCAGAGGATGGCGTCGAGGTCCAGGTGGTTGGTCGGTTCGTCGAGCAGCAGCAGTTCGGACGGGCACATCAGCGCCTGCGCCAGGTTCAGGCGCATCCGCCAGCCACCGGAGAAGTCGCCGACGCGGCGGTCCATCTGCTCGGGCGTGAAGCCCAGGCCGGCCAGCAGCTTGCGCGCGCGGGCGTCTGCGGTGTATCCGTCAGCGCTGTCCAGTTCGCTGTGCAGGCGCGCCAGGGCAGTACCGTCGTGGGCGTCTTCCGCCGCGGCCAGATCCGCCTGGATCTTGCGCAGGTGCACGTCGCCGTCGAGCACGTAGTCGACGGCGAGGCGGTCGAGGGTATCGACCTCCTGGCGCATATGCGCGATGCGCCAGTCCGCAGGCAGGTAGCAGTCGCCGGCGTCCTGGCCGAGCTGGCCGCGCAGCAGGGCGAACAGGCTCGACTTGCCGGCGCCGTTGGCGCCGATCAGGCCGACTTTCTGTCCGGCGTGCAGGGTGAGTTCGGCACCTTCCAGCAAGCGCTGGGGGCCACGCTGTAGCGTAAGATTTTGTAGTCGAATCATGGCGGCGGAGTTTATCAGCTTCGCCTGGCAATCGCTGTGGGTGCTCTATGTCTGATGATGTCTGGTCGTATGCGCTGAAACTCTACGCCTGCCCTGGGGTTGAGCCGGCTTGCCTGGCCCTGCAGGAAGGCGGTGCGGATGTCTGCCTGCTGCTCGCTTCGGCCTGGCTGGGAAGCACTGGCGTGACCTTCTCGCCATCGCGGATGAGCGCGCTGGAATGTGCTGCGCGGGAGTGGCGCGAGGAAGTGATAGTGCCGCTGCGTTCGCTGCGTCAGCGCTGGCGCGATCCGGCGAAGCAGGATGCTGGGCTGGCGCCGCTGCGGGAGCGGATCAAGCAGGTCGAACTGGAAGCGGAAAAGGTGCTGCTGGGAAGACTGGAGGCGGTGGCAAGGGGTTGGCCACGAGGTGAAGCGCAGGAACTGGTGTACTGGCTGGAAGCTGCGGTCGGTGAAGCGGGCGGCTTGCGCCGCGATGCGCAGGAAACCCTGCGCATCGCGGCGAGCCTCTCCTGAGCCTCAGGAAGCGCTGGAGGAGGTGCTGCTGGCCGGAGTCGCCGGCGCCGCAGTAGCGCTGGAAACCGGAGCAGCGGCCGGAGTGCTCGGCTGGGCAGCCGGTGCGCTCGGAGCAGCCGGAGCGGCCGGTTTGGCAGCGGTGGCGGGCTTGGGCGCAGCAGGCTTGGCGGCCGGTTTTGCGGCAGGCTTGGCAGCGGCCTTCACCGCGGGTTTGGCAGCCGATTTCGCGGCGGGCTTGGCAGCGGCGGCAGGCTTGGCAGCGGCTTTCGCGGCGGGCTTTGCGGCTGGTTTGGCAGCGGCTTTCGCAGCGGGCTTGGCGGCCGGTTTCGCGGCGGGTTTGGCTGCAGGCTTCGCCGCAGCGGCAGGTTTAGCAGCGGGTTTGGCTGCCGGCTTGGCGACAGCTTTCGCAGCAGGCTTGGCGGCTGGCTTCGCGGCAGCTTTGGCAGCCGGCTTGGCAGCAGCGGGTTTTGCAGCGGCAGTTTTCGCAGCCGGTTTGGCAGCGGTTTTAGCGGCAGGCTTGGCGGCGGGTTTCGCAGCAGGCTTGGCAGCGGCTTTGGCAGCAACAGGCTTGGCAGCGGCAACCTTGGCAGCAGGTTTCGCAGCAGCTTTCACGGCAGGCTTGGCGGCGGGCTTGGCAGCGGTTTTAGCGGCTGGTCTTGCGGCGGCCTTGGCAACCGGCTTGGCAGCGGCAGCGACCGGCTTGCGGGTAGCGAGGGACTTGCCAGCAGCTTCCTTCACCTTGGTCACGCCCTGGGCGAGCTTCAGGCTCTCCTGCACATCACGCTTGAGATTGGCGATGTAGGCACGGGTTTCGGTCTGACGGGTCTTCAGGACATCCAGGGCGCCATCGATATCGGCGATGGTCGACTTGGCTTTCGCCTGCGCCTTCGCCTTGCCGGCCTTGGTCGCGTCCTGCAGTTTGGCGCGAGCCTTGTGCAGCTTCTCCTGTGCCTTGCCGCGTTGTTTCTCGAGCTTGGCGAGCAGCTTTTCGGAATCGACCAGCGCCTGCTTGCAGGCACCTTCGAGGTGTTCGATCAGACTGTTGGACAACTGGTGCAGCAGATGCAACGGAGTGGTGACGGGTTTCTTGTTGGCCGACATGACGTGCCTCCTGGCGGACGTGGTTGCGCCCATACTAGCCCCGCTGATGGCCTCTCGCCAATGTCCCGATTGTGCTGCAGGCCGCAGCGGGCATCGGCTTCAGAGGTTTTCAGCAGTGCGCGAAGGCGCGTTTTCTCACTCACCCAGTGACGCTGCAACTTACACTTGGTTCCCTGGAGTGCGTGCTTCGCTGCGCGCAAAGCCGCATGGCGCTTGAGCTTGAGTGCAGAAAAAATATTTTCTGCACACGCTGCAAAAGCCCATTGCAGAGGCTCCCACGCTACCACGCAGAAGACAGCCAGGCTCGCTCGAAAAGTCGCATCACCTGCCACGATGCAGCGCCAGATGATCGCGCGTGAAGCAGCGAATCGGTGTTCGCTCCCTCCTTGTACGCCGGCGGAAACCAGCCAGCGCGAGCGTCGACTTCACCCCAAAAAAACCATGCATCACCCTCTTCGGGAGCCGCCGGACGGCAGGAGTTTTCGTTGAGGTGCGCGCACTCCGAATCACAGCCTGAAGCTCGAGAACATCGCTGGCAGAAACCGCCCTTGCAGGAGAGACAAGCACCGCATGGAAGCAGCTCCGTTCGCGATTGCCCGGAGCCGCGCGAGCCCATCACCCAAACGAAAACGGCGCCAGTGCCTGAAGCACTCGCGCCGTTGTCGGACTTCCCTTCGCTCAGGCCAGGACGGCTTTCTGCTCGTGGGCGTTGTGCAGTACTTCGATCAGGCAGTCTTCCAGTTCGAAGCGTTCGTGCAGTTGCTGGCGCAGACTCTTCAGTTCGCTGGTCAGACAGGTGCCTTCGCGGCAGTCGCCATTGTCGCAACGATCATTGAAGTTCAGCGCGTTGGCGGTGATGGTTTCCAGGCGCGGGTAGATCTGCTTGGCCAGTTCCAGGCCCCGCGTATCGCCGAAGGCCTGCGCCTCGTTCATCAGCTGTTCGTAGACTTCGAAGTGGCCCGCCGACACGTAGTCGAGCAGGAGCTGACAGAAGTTCTGGAGATTCTCGGCGTTGGTCTTCGGCGCCTGGACACCGTCCAGGGAATCGAATGCCCGGACCAACTCATGTCGATCCCGCAACCAGCGGTCGATCAGCTGGTGTACGCCTCCCCAACGTTCCTGGGCATTACGGCAGCTCTCGAGCATGTTGTCCTCACTTCCCTTTTCGCCGTCCCGGCAAGGTCCGCCCCGGGACAATATTCTGTCGAATCTCGACATCCGCGATGTGTGAAGCTTGTTCGGCGGCGGCTTTCCGACGGAGTGGAAATCCAGAGTATGCCCCCCCGTTATCGCCTTCAAGACACCGGTAACGGGAAAATTCATACGAGCGTTTAATCGACAGGCCCCGACGCCTCTGGCCTGCGCCGATGCGGCGCAGGCCATGGCGATTTGAGATGCGACGCTCAGCCGCGGCGGCGGAAGAACTGCACGATGGCGAACAGGGCGAAGCCGATGAAGGCCAGCAGGCTCCACTCCGGGATGCTCATGCCGAGCAGGGTCCAGGAGACTTCGGCGCAGTCGGCCGAACCGTGGAACATGGTCCAGATGATGTCGGCGTAGGGCATGCTCTCCATCATGTATTCCAGCGGCGGCAGGCAGGACGGCAACTGGTCCGGCGGCAGAGTCTGCAGCCAGACCTGACGGCCTGCGGTGCCGGCGCCACCCAGGGCGCAGAGCAGGATCAGCACCGAGTACAGCCGCGGAGCACGGCCATGCAGCGCGGCGATCAGCGAGAACAACCCGCAGCCGGCAAAGAAGATGCGCTGCAGAATGCACAGCGGGCAGGGCTCCAGCCCGATCATGTATTGCAGGTAGAAGCCCGTGCCGAGCATGGCGACGCAAGCGAGGAAAGCGAGGAAGAACAGGGACCGAGGGCTGGCCAGATTCATGGCGGCTCCGCTGAAAAGCGCTGTTGCAGGAAAGGCCGCTACGGTAGAGGAAACACCGCGATCAGTTCAAGGCAAGTGTCTAGACTGGCCGTGGCACTCATCCGGGAATCCATGCCATGCGTCGTCATTTCCTGCTTTGCTCGCTGCTTTCCCTGACAACAGTTCCAGCCATCGCCGCCACAGACCTCAGCCACATCCGCTTGCCTGAGGGCTTCCATATCAGCCTGCTGACCGACCAGGTTCCCGGCGCGCGCGCCATGGCCTGGGGCGACAAGGGCACGCTGTTCGTGGGCAGTCGCTCCTCCGACAGGATCTACGCGGTGAAGCCCGACGGCCAGGTGAAGGTGCTCGCCGATGGCCTGCAGATGCCCGTAGGCGTGACCTTCCATAAGGGCGACCTGTACGTGTCCTCGCTCAGCCGCATCGTCGTGCTGCGCGATATCGAGGCACATCTCGATGCTCCCCCAAAGGCTGAGGAGCTGCGCGCACAGTTTCCGAAAGAGACTGCGCACGGCTGGAAGTTCATCGCCTTCGGCCCGGACGACAAGCTCTATGTGCCGGTCGGTGCGCCGTGCAACATCTGCCGCCCGGATCGCGAGCAGTACGCCAACCTGCAACGCATGAACGCCGATGGCAGCGCGCGGGAGGTGGTCGCCTACGGCATTCGCAACACCGTCGGTTTCACCTGGCACCCGCAGACGAAGCAGCTGTGGTTCACCGACAATGGGCGCGACCTGCTGGGCGATGACAAGCCCGACGACGAGTTGAACAAGGTCAGCACGATGGGCGAGGATTTCGGCTATCCCGACTGTCACCAGGGCGACATCGCCGACCCGGAGGAAGGCAGGAAACCCTGCTCCGCCTTCACCCCGCCAGTGGCCAGACTCGGCCCGCACGTGGCCGCGCTGGGGCTGCGTTTCTACACCGGCGAACAGTTCCCGGCCGAGTACCGCAACAACCTGTTCATCGCCGAACACGGCTCGTGGAACCGCACGCAGAAGATCGGCTACCGCGTGGCGCGGGTCGAACTCAACGAAGACGGCACGCTGAAGCGCCAGGGCGTCTTCGCCGAAGGATGGCTCGACAAGGACGGCGAGGTGCACGGGCGGCCGGCGGACGTCTTGGTAGCGCCGGACGGCTCGCTGCTGGTCAGCGACGATCAGAATGGCGCGATATACCGCATTCGCTACGGCAACCCCTGAAAACGAAAACGGCGCCCTCGGGCGCCGTTTTCACCGCAGGCGGCGGGATCAGGCACGCACCGCCAGCGCCGACGAAGTCGGCGGGGCCAGCAAACCCAGGCCTTCCTGGAACAGCTGGTTGCTGCGCTCTACTTCACCAAGCTGCGCCAACAGGCGCGCCAGTTCGGCGCAGGTTTCCGCGCTGCGCTGGCGGTCCAGGCTGGCTTCCAGGTATTCGCGCGCCTTGCCCCACAGTTTGTTCTGCAGGCAGAGGCGACCAAGGGTGAGCAGCAGCTCCGGATCGTCGCCGTGCTGCTTCAGCCAGCCTTCGGCGGTCTTCAGCTGGTGGGCACCATCACGGCCACGGGCACGGCCATAGAGGTGCACCAGACGGCTGTCGTAGCCCTCCTTGAGCGCCTTGCGCAGTACTTCCTCGGCCTCTTCCGGCGCCCCCAGGCGCAGCAACTGATCGGCGTATGCGGCCACCAGTGGCGGTTGCGCACGAAGGTTGGTCGGCACGTTCTGCCAGCGCTGGGTCAGCGGCTGCAGGCTGCCTTCGCCCTGGCCAACGCCCTGCTCGCCCGCCTCCCCCAGCGCGGCCATCCAGGTACGGCGCTCCAGATCGGCCAACTCGGCGTTCTGCAGCACGCGCTCCTTGCGCAGCTCGGGCAGCAACACGCACAGCGCCTGCCACTCGTGGAGGCTGACGTACAACTGCTGGAGCAGGCGCAGCACAGTCGGGTGACGCGGGTGATCCTGGTGCAGCTTGTCCAGCACCACGCGGGCGCGGGCGAAATCGCCCCGGTTGATCAGCAGCTGCGCGCGGGTCAAGCCCACGGCGAGCTCGGTGCCGGGCTCGCGCTCCTGCGCGCGGTCCAGCAATTCGTCGCATTCTTCGGTCTTGCCCAGCTCGTTGGCCGCGCGGGCGGCGCCCAGGTAATGCGGCAGTGGGCGATCGCTCAGCTCCGCGGCACGACGCAGGTGACGCAGCGCCTGCGCCCAGTGGCCTTCAGCGAGATCACGCTGGCCATGCTCCTCGGCCAGCTGCGAGCGGCGGCGGCGATTGAAGCGCGACCAGGGATTCACCACCCGCCCGGACACGCCCAGCAAGCGCAGTACCAGGCGCACGGCGAGATAGATCACCCAGAGCACCACCAGCAGCGCGAGGAAGGTCCACAGGCTGGATTCGTAGCGGAAGCTCTTGTAGGCGATCAGCACGTAACCCGACTGCTCGGCGATAGCCAACCCGACCAAGGTGGCCGCCAGGACCACAGCGAGGATCAGGACATAGACGCGGCTCATGGCTGGGTCCCCGCGTCCGGCGCCACCGCCTCCTGCTGCTGCACCGCGCTTTCGCGGCGCGACAGGTAGGCCTGCAGCGAACTCAGGGCCGGGCCGAGGTCCGGCGTCTGCACGGTGACGGCCTGGCCGCTGAGCTCATCCAGGCGCGCAATCAGCGCACGGCTGTCGGCGAGGTCCGCGTTGAAGAAGTCGCCGACGATCTGCTTGGCCTGCTTCAGTGCCTGCTCGTAGACGTCCTGCTTGCCATTCAAAGCGGCCCACTGCGCCTGTTCCAGGGCGAGGCTCAGAGCCAGGCGCACACGGTCCAGTTGCTGGCCGGAGAGCAGCGGGCGGATGTCCTGGCCGGCGTTGAAATCGATGCGCACATAGCGAGAGATGCGTTCCCACCACTGGTCCCAGGTGCTGCTGCCATCACCCCAGGCGGTGCTCGGGCCGGTGCCGCCCTCGGAGGGCTTGAACGCCGGGTTCAGTGGTTGCAGCTGGGCAGCCTGGTCACGCAGCGCGCCCAGTTGCAGGAACAGCCCGGTGCGATCCGGGCGCGGCAGGGCGCGCAGCGATTCGAGGCTCTTGGCCAGTTGCGCACGAGCGGCGAAGGCCCCCGGATCATTGTTCACGCGAAGAATGTCGTCCGCGCCCTGGACCAGTTCGGTCGCGCTGTCGATGTCCTGCAGCGCGGAGAGGCGCAGCGCGGCCAGACGCAACAGGTGCTCCGATTCGGCCAGTCGCCACTGCTGGCGGCTTTGCCCCAGCACCTGCTTGACCTGCTTGGCCAACTGCTGCTGGTCGCCCTGCAGCTCCACCACCAGGCGGCGACGGGCTTCCAGCTCATCGGCGTTGGGCAGGGTGTCCAGGCGCTTGCTCAAGTCCGCGTTGGCACTCTGCACACCCTGCGCCTGGGCGCGGGCATCTTCCAGTTGCGCAGCGCGCTGCTGCTCGGCGCCTTTGAGCTGCTGGACCTGCCAGATGCCCCAGCCGCCTGCGACGAGGCCAGCGGCGCCGACCAGCAGGGCCAGCAGCGCGATACCCGTGCCACCCTTGCGCGGGGCCGGCGCGGGGGCCGGACTGGGCGATGTTGGTGAAGTCTCTTGGGGAGTGACGGCTTCGCTCACAGATCCATCCTTCGCTCAGAAATTATTCTATTCGGCGCTTCTCAGCGCCTCCATCAGTGCCACAGCGCTGGCGCCCCGACAATCGATCACTCGCTGCGCCCCCATCTCCCGCGCCTGCTCAGCCACACGCGGGCTGGGCACGAACAACGGCATCGCACTCACCTGCGGCCAATCCTGTGCGGCGAGCAGCTGCAGATGTTCCAGCCCCTGCCCACTACTGACCGCGATGGCATTCAAACGCTCCCGCTGAATTCGCCGCAGCAATTCGCCTTCGGGGTAGCACGGCATTTCGCGCCGGTAGAGTTCCAGATAGTCCACCGCCACGCCTTGGCCGCGCAGGCGCTCGGCAAGAAATTCTCGGCCACTCTCGCCGCGCATGATCAATACCTTCGGATCATGCACCTGCAGGGCCTGCTCGAACGCTGGCAGGGCCAGCAGGGCTTCACTGTCGTCACCGCCCTGCGGGCAGACCACATCCAGACCGTAGTCTTCCAGGATAGCCGCCGTGGCCGCGCCCACGGTAAACCAGCGCTGGGTCAGCGGCGGTTGCGGCCAGTAGCGGTCGAGCCGCTCCAGGCCCAGGCGCGCCGCGGGCTTGCTGACCACGATAACCGCGCAGTAGCGGTCCAGGTCAAGGATCAGGCTGCGTTCGGCGGGTGTCTCTTCGCGAGGCGTGATCGTCAGCAAGGGCAGGCAGTCGCCGTGGATACCGTACTCGGCGAGGGTCGCGGCGAGTGCCGCGCAGTCCTCTTCGGGACGGGTCAGCAGCAGCCGCCAGCGGCTCACGGGTGACCGGCCTCGCCGTAGACTGCGGTGAGGATTTCCTCGGCGCCCTGGCCCAGCAGGTCTTCCGCGACCTTCACGCCGAGGGTTTCGGCTTCGGCCAGCGGGGCGCGAGCTTCGGCGCGCAGCAACTGGCTGCCGTCGGGCTGGCCGACCAGGCCGCGCAGCCACAGTTGCTCGCCTTCGAGGATGGCGTAGCAGGCGATAGGCACCTGGCAACCACCGTTCAGGCGCTTGTTCAGCGCGCGCTCGGCAGTGACGCGCAAGGCCGTCTCGCGGTGATGCAGCGGCTGCAGCAGGGCGTGTATTTCCGCGTCGGCAGCGCGGCACTCGATGCCCACCGCACCCTGGCCGCCGGCCGGCAGGCTGGCTTCGACGCTGATGGAGGAGCGGATGCGGTCTTCGAAACCGAGGCGGATCAGACCGGCGGCGGCAAGGATGATGGCGTCGTATTCGCCGGCATCGAGCTTGGCCAGTCGGGTATTGACGTTGCCGCGCAGGAAGCGGATCTGCAGGTCCGGGCGGCTGGCCAGCAGTTGGGCCTGGCGGCGCAGGCTGGAGGTGCCGACCACGCTGCCGGCGGGCAGGTCGTCGAGGCTGGCATAGGTGTTGGAGACGAAGGCGTCGCGCGGGTCTTCACGTTCGCAGATGCAGTACAGGCCCAGGCCTTCGGGGAAATCCATCGGCACGTCCTTCATGGAGTGCACGGCGATGTCCGCGTCGTTCTCCAGCAGGGCGGTTTCCAGCTCCTTGACGAACAGGCCCTTGCCACCGATTTTCGCCAGTGGCGCATCCAGCAGCTTGTCGCCGCGGCTGGTCATCGGCAGGAGGGTCACGGTCAGGCCGGGGTGGGCCTGCTCCAGGCGGGCCTTGACGTATTCGGCCTGCCAGAGTGCCAGGGCGCTCTGGCGCGTGGCGATACGGATTTCGCGAGACATGGGCATTTCCAGGCAAAGGAAGCGTGCAAGAAAGTGCCCGCATGATAACAGCTCACGCAAACGAAAAGCCCGGGGGCCGCCCCCCGGGCTTCAGGCGCTGCGGCACTGTGTCGCTACAGGTTGTGCATGAGCCGCCGGACACCGGCGACATGACGGCGGCTGACAGTCAGCGCATCGCCGTTGAGTCCTTTCAGGTACAGCTGGAAGTGCCCCAGCGGGGTGCGCTGCAGGCGCTCGATACGTTCGCGGGAAACCAGCGCGTTGCGGTGGATGCGCACGAAGCGATCACCGAACTCGTCTTCCAAGGCTTTCAGCGGCTCGTCCAGCAGCACTTCGCCGCCAGCGTGGCGCAGGGTCACGTACTTGTGGTCGGCAATGAAGAAGATCACGTCTTCCAGCGGAATCAGCTCGATGCCCTTGCGGGTCCGCGCGCTGATATGGCTGCGCGGGCCGGGGCCGCCGGCCGCCGGGGGCTTGGTCAGCGCCGCCAATTGCACGCGATTGGGCCGCGAGGCCTTCTTCAGGGCCTCGGCCAGGTCCTCGCTGCGGACCGGCTTGACCAGGTAGCCGACCGCACTGACCTGGAACGCCTCCAAGGCGAATTCATCATGGGCGGTGCAGAAGATCACCGCCGGCGGGGCTTCGCGCTCGCACAGCTTGGCGGCGACCTGAAGCCCGTCCAGGCCGGGCATGCGGATATCCAGCAGGACAATATCCGGCTTCAGGCTGTCGATCAGCGTCAGCGCTTCTTCACCGTTGCTGGCGGAGGGCTCGAGGACACGATAGCCGTCCAGTTGCCCCACCAGCCGGGCCAGGCGCTCTCGCGCCAGGGGTTCGTCATCGACGATCAGGACATTCATAAGATCAGGCTTCCTGCATGAGACGCGCACATGGATAGCGTAGACAGGTGAAGTGCCGTCCGTCACGGCGCTCGACGCTGAGACTAGCTTTTGGCCCGAAAAGTGCCGCAAGTCGCGCTGCAATATTTTGCAGGGCCTGCTTGGTCCCCTTCGTGGGCAGCGTCTCGGTCGATTCGTCGTACGGGTTGCTCACGCAGAGCTGGAACACACCGTCACGGTAGTCCGCCTCAACTTTCACCAGCCCGCCTTCGATGCGCGGCTGGATGCCATAAATCAATGAGTTCTCGAGCAATGGCTGCAGCGTCAGCTGGGGAATCGGCACGCCGTCGGGCACACCGCTCACCTGCCAGTCCATTTGCAGCCGGTCGCCAAGACGGAACTGCTCAATGGAAAGATAGCGTCTGGCCAGCTCAAGTTCCTCTCCCCATGAAATTAATGTTCCAGGTTTGGCCAGGCTGGCGCGAAAAAGATCCGAAAGATTCAGCACCGCCAGCTCGGCCTTGCCCGGATCGATCTCGATCAGGCTGGCGATGCTGTTCAGGCTGTTGAACAGGAAGTGCGGACGGATGCGCGCCTGCAGCGACTCGATCCGCGCCCGCAGTTCGGCCTGTTCCTGCCGCCGCCACTGGCTCTGGAGATAAAAGTAGCGTAGCAAGAGCGTGGACATGATGAGCGCAATCAACGCGTGGCGCAGGTAGAGGTTGACTTCGCCGGTGCGCGACATGGGTCCGCCGAGGGAGAAATAATCCGCCACCGCCGTGCAGCCCAGCGTCAGCAGGACCACCAGGGCGCAGCTGAGCAACCCGGAGAACCACGCCGGCCAGCGCGCCATCAACGGGCGCAACTGGCACAGCAGGCCGGCCGAGAGCAGCACGATCCACTGCACGAACAGCGAGGACAGCGCCAGGCGCGCCCAGTTGAAGCTGGGGGTCATCGGCTCGGCGAGCACCAGCACGAGTACCAGCAGCTCGGCGAGCAGCACGAGGCTGAACAGCGCTTCGGGCTGACAGAGTTCGGGGATGAAGAAGTCTTCGTTGGGCGCCGGCTGGTCGCCGGTCTTCGTCAGTCTGGGCATCGACGCAGTTTCCGTAAGCGCCTGCACGGCGGCAAGCACCGCATGCGACCAAAAGCCTGGAATTGTCGGCCAGCGCAAGGATCGGCGACCGACCCCGCGGCGATTCGCCGCCGCTAGCCTGCCGCAACCCGCCAAAGCGCCGCCGGTTTTGTCCCTCAGCCTGCTATTATCGTCGCACTTTGCCCTTCATGCAGGCCGCGCGCCGCGCCTGCCCGTTTCAGCGAGAGAGATTCATGAGCGTAGAGAAGACCAACCAGTCCTGGGGCGGCCGCTTCAGCGAACCCGTCGATGCCTTTGTCGCCCGCTTCACCGCTTCCGTCGACTTCGACAAGCGCCTCTACCGCCACGACATCATGGGCTCCATGGCCCACGCCACCATGCTCGCCAAGGTCGGCGTGCTGACCGACGCCGAGCGCGACACCATCATCGATGGCCTCAAGCAGATCCAGAGCGAAATCGAGGCCGGCACCTTCGACTGGCGCGTCGACCTGGAAGACGTGCACATGAACATCGAAGCGCGCCTGACCGACCGCATCGGCATCACCGGCAAGAAACTGCACACCGGCCGTTCGCGCAACGACCAGGTGGCCACCGACATCCGCCTGTGGCTGCGCGACGAGATCGACCTGATCCTCGCCGAAATCACCCGCCTGCAGCAGGGCCTGCTGGGCCTTGCAGACGCCGAAGCGGACACCATCATGCCCGGCTTCACCCACCTGCAGACCGCGCAGCCGGTGACCTTTGGCCACCACCTGCTGGCCTGGTTCGAAATGCTCAGCCGCGACTACGAGCGCCTGGTGGACTGCCGCAAGCGCGCCAACCGCATGCCCCTGGGCAGCGCCGCGCTGGCCGGCACCACCTACCCGATCGACCGGACCATCACCTGCGAACTGCTGGGATTCGAAGCGATCTCCGGCAACTCGCTGGACGGCGTGTCCGACCGTGACTTCGCCATCGAGTTCTGCGCCGCCGCTGCTGTGGCGATGATGCACCTGTCGCGCTTCTCCGAAGAACTGGTGCTCTGGACCAGTGCCCAGTTCCAGTTCATCGACCTGCCCGACCGCTTCTGCACCGGCTCCTCGATCATGCCGCAGAAGAAGAACCCGGACGTACCGGAGCTGGTGCGCGGCAAATCCGGCCGCGTGTTCGGCCACCTTGCCGGCCTGCTGACCCTGATGAAGGGCCAGCCGCTGGCGTACAACAAGGACAACCAGGAAGACAAGGAGCCGCTGTTCGACGCTGCCGACACTCTGCGCGACAGCCTGCGCGCCTTCGCCGACATGGTTCCGGCGATCAAGCCCAAGCGCGAGATCATGCGTGAAGCGGCCCGCCGTGGCTTCTCCACCGCCACCGACCTCGCCGACTACCTGGTACGCCGCGGCCTGCCGTTCCGTGACTGCCACGAGATCGTCGGCCACGCCGTGAAATACGGCGTGGACAGCGGCAAGGACCTCGCCGAGATGAGCCTGGACGAGCTGCGCCAGTTCAGTGACCAGATCGACGACGACGTGTTCGCCGTGCTGACCCTGGAAGGTTCGGTGAATGCCCGCGATCACATTGGCGGCACCGCGCCGAACCAGGTCCGCGCCGCTGTCGTGCGCGGCAAGGAACTGCTGGCTTCGCGCTGATCGCGCTACTCGCCAGAAGCAAAGGCCGCGCCAATCGACGCGGCCTTTTTCGTTTCAGCTTCTGCCTAGAAAGCCCAGCTGCGCCGGCGTCAGCCGCAACATCCGCGCCGCCTTGTGTTCGGTCAGCGTCGGCAATTCATCCTCTGGCAAGCGCGCTGCGCTGGAAGCCAGGTTGACGATCAGCGCCTCGCGGCTGAACACGCCGTTGTCGATGGCGTAGGCCGCGGCGATCAGGTTGCGCAGTTCCAATGGCAGGCGCCAGCGGGTGCGCAGGGCGGAGCCAAAGCTCGCGCCGTGCTCCTTCAGAGACTTCTCCACCTCCGCCTCGCTCAGCGCGCCACCGGCGCTGTGCCAATCCTGCAGGCTGCGCAGCAGCGCGAGGTCCCCCAGGCAATGCAACAGCCCGGCGGTGAAGCAGCGGTCGGCATCGGCCCCCAGGGACTCGGCCAGGGCGAAGGCGCCATCGGCAGTGTGCCGCGACAGCTCCCAGAAGCGCTCGGCGCGCTCTTTCAGCAACGGGTCGGCCAGTGTCGCGGCGCGCTGCAACGCGACCGCCAGCATCAGGTTCAACGCCTGCGCCACACCCAGGCGCGACAGTGCCTGCATCAGCGTCTGGCAGGGCATGCCGACATGCCGTGCAGCGCTGTTGGCGGCAGAGATCAGGCACGCGGTGATCTGCGGATCATGGCCGAACTCCTGTTCGAGCATTTCCAGGTTGATGTCACTGGCTTCCATGCAGCGATTCACCGCTGCACCGACCTCGCCCATCAGCGGAGCGCCCTCGGTGGCGTCGCGTTCGGTTTGCAGGAAGCGCCCCAGCGACAGGCTCTGCTCCAGCGTGGGCAGCTCGCAGACGACATTCTCGCCCGGCGCCAGCAGCAGCGAGCGCAGCCGCTCGCGCAGGTTCTCGGCGTTGAAAGGTTTGACCAGGTAGGCCGTAGGCGCCAACGGCAAGGCAGCACGCACACTGGCGGCATCGGCCTTGGAGCTGATCAGGATGAAAGGCTGGGCAACCGGCCCGCGGCGGCGCAAGCGCACATGACGCAGCAGCTCCAGCCCGTCGCTGCCGGGCAGCTCGCGCTCGGCCAGGATCAAGGCGAAGGGATGGCGGCGACAGGCCTCGATGGCCGTGTCACCGTCTTCGCAGAATTCGACGTTCGCATCGCAGCGCACGCTCAGCACCAGCTGGCCGAGCAGCTCGCGGCTCCAGGGATCGCTGGCAGCCACCAGCACGCCGGGAGAAACGCTCATGGATCACACCTCGTTCGGGACGAATGCCTTCGCGGGCGGAAACAACCGATCCAGAGCCTTCCCTGCCGAGTGCCCGGTCCTTCGGATGCCGCCGGCCAGCGGCCTACGGATACTGCGCAGCGTAGTCCAAAGCCCTCAGGCTTCCCATGCGCGCCATCAACTTCGGAGGACAATTCTCACAAAAAAAAGCGCACAAAAAGAAAGGCCCGCTTGCGCGGGCCTTTCTCCTGAACGGCTAGGGCGATGAAGCTCAGGCCAGTTCTTCGAAGCACTCGGCCAGGATGGCCAGGCCTTTGTCCAGCTGCGCGTCCGGGATGGTGACGGGCATCAGGAAGCGGATCACGTTGTAGTAGGTACCGCAGGAGAGCAGGATCAGACCTTTCTCACGGGCACGAACCACGATCTTGCTGACCAGTTCAGCGGCCGGCTTGTTGTGATCGCCGCCTTCGAACAGTTCGATGGCGATCATCGAACCCAGGCCACGAACGTCGCCGATCACCTTGTGCTTGGCCTGGATGTCGCGCAGGCCAGTCTTCAGGCGCTCGCCAACGGCTTGCGAACGGTCCAGCAGCTTCTCTTCGTCGAACACTTTCAGCACGGCCAGGGCCGCGGCGCAAGCGATCGGGCTACCGGCGTAGGTGCCGCCCAGGCCGCCCGGAGCGATGGCGTCCATGATCTCGGCCTTGCCAGCAACGCCGGAGATCGGGAAGCCGCCGCCAACGGATTTGGCGAAGGTGGTCAGGTCCGGGACGATGCCCAGTTGCTCGGTGGCGAAGAAGGTGCCGGTACGGCCAGCGCCGGTCTGCACTTCGTCAGCGATCAGCAGGATGCCGTGCTCGTCGCACAGGGCGCGCAGGCGCTGCATGAAGGCCTTGGAGTTGACGTAGAAGCCACCCTCGCCCTGAACCGGCTCGATGATGATGGCAGCGATGTCGCGCGGCTGAGCGTCGTTCTTGAAGATGCGCTCGATGCTGGCGATCGACTCGTCTTCGCTCACGCCGTGCAGTTCGCACGGAGCCAGGGCGCGGAAGATGCCGCCCGGCATCAGGCCCATGCCCGCGGAGTACGGAACGACCTTGCCGGTCAGGCCCAGGGTCATCATGGTACGGCCGTGGTAGGCACCGGTGAAGGCGATCACGCCAGCGCGGCCGGTGGCGGCACGGGCGATCTTGACGGCGTTCTCAACGGCTTCGGAGCCGGAGGTGACCAGCAGGGTCTTCTTCGGGAAGTTGCCCGGAACGCGCTTGGCGATTTCTTCGGCCAGCTCGATGTAGGGCTCGTACGCCAGCACCTGGAAGCAGGTGTGGGACAGCTTGGTCAGTTGCTCCTGAACGGCAGCGATCACTTTCGGGTGCAGGTGACCGGTGTTCAGTACGGCAATGCCGCCGGCGAAGTCGATGTATTCACGACCTTCGACGTCCCACACGGTGGAGTTCTCGGCGCGCTCGGCGACGACCGGGTGGATCTGGCCTACACCGCGCGGTACGGCGGCCTGACGACGTTGCAGCAGGGATTCGTTGGTTTTGCTCATAGCTTCCTCAGTGGCCGCTCATCGGGCGACCGGATCAAAGGATGAAAGCGGGGGAGAAGCCTCACGCGACAGCATACGATGATCGACTGTCGTGGAACTTGCGGCCCGCCAGACGGGTTGTCCGGTGCTACCACCGGAAAACGCCGACGCGAAGGTGGCTGTCAGCTCTTGCCTGCCACCTCGCGCCCACGGAAAAAACGGTTCAGATACCGCCGAGGCAGAGGTATTTGACTTCGAGGTAGTCCTCGATGCCGTACTTCGAACCTTCGCGGCCCAGGCCGGATGCCTTGATGCCGCCGAACGGCGCCACTTCGTTGGAGATGAGGCCGGTGTTGATACCCACCATGCCGTATTCCAGCTGCTCGGCAACGCGGAATACGCGGGCCAGGTCGCGGGCGTAGAAGTACGAAGCCAGGCCGAACTCGGTGTCGTTGGACATGGCGATGACTTCTGCCTCGTCCTTGAAGCGGAACACCGGCGCCAGCGGGCCGAAGGTTTCGTCCTTGGAGACCAGAGCGGACTTCGGTACGTCGACCAGGATGGTCGGCTCGAAGAAGGTGCCGCCCAGGCTGTGCGGCTTGCCGCCAGTGAGGACTTTGGCGCCCTTGGAAACGGCGTCGGCAATGTGCTCTTCGACCTTGGCAACAGCCTTGGAATCAATCAGCGGGCCGGTGGTGACGCCCTGCTCCAGGCCGTTGCCGATGTTCAGCTTGGCCACGGCGACCTTCAGCTTCTCGACGAAGGCGTCGTACACGCCGTCCTGTACGTACAGGCGGTTGGCACAGACGCAGGTCTGGCCGTTGTTGCGGTACTTGGAGATCAGCGCGCCTTCGACGGCGGCGTCCAGGTCGGCATCGTCGAACACGATGAACGGAGCGTTGCCGCCCAGTTCCAGGGACACTTTCTTGATGTCCTTGGCGCATTCGGCCATCAGCTGGCGGCCGATCTCGGTGGAACCGGTGAAGGTCAGCTTGCGCACGATCGGGTTGCTGGTCAGCTCGCCGCCGACTTCGCCGGCGCTGCCGGTAACCACGCTGAACACGCCTTTTGGAATGCCGGCGCGCTCGGCCAGCTCGGCCAGGGCCAGGGCGGAGTACGGAGTCTGCGAAGCAGGCTTGAGCACCATGGTGCAGCCAGCGGCCAGGGCCGGGCCGGCTTTACGGGTGATCATCGCCGACGGGAAGTTCCACGGGGTGATGGCCGCGGTCACACCGATCGGCTGCTTGATCACGATGATGCGCTTGTCGGGCTGGTGACCCGGAATGGTGTCGCCGTAGATGCGCTTGGCTTCTTCGCCGAACCACTCGAGGAAGGAGGCGGCGTAGGCGATTTCGCCCTTGGCTTCAGCCAGCGGCTTGCCCTGCTCGATGGTCATCAGGCGAGCCAGGTCGTCCTGGTTGGCGATCATCAGGTCGAACCACTTGCGCAGCTTGTTGGCGCGCTCCTTGGCGGTCAGCGCACGCCAGGCCGGCAGGGCCTTGTCGGCGGCTTCGATGGCGCGACGGGTTTCGTCGGCACCCATCTTCGGCACGGTGCCGATGATCTCGTTGGTGGCCGGGTTGTTCACGCTGATGGTCTTGCCGTTGTCGGCATCGACCCAGGAACCGTCAATGTAAGCCTGTTGGCGGAACAGCTTGGGATCATTGAGTTGCATGACCTGTCTCCTTTCGAGGAAAGCCTGTGGACGGCGGGTCTACCTGGAGTCCCGCCTGCCTTGTTGTCTGGATAGGAGAGACCGCAGTCTCTGCCGTTCATTCGCCCCGGCCGAGCATTATCGCCGCCAGATGCGAATGTCGCCCTGCGAACGGGGCGACGCCAGGCGAACGGCTCTTAGTTCGCTCGGCATGCGGACACGAAAAAACGCAGGCCGGGGTCATTGCCCGGTCTGGTTGAACTCGTTCACGCACAGGTTCCCAGGCTCGGCCCAGGAGTACGACTGCCCTACAACCTTCCGGTACGCTGATCGACGGAAGCCGCACGGAGACCTGCCACAAGGGACATGCGGTGGGTGCAACGGAAGACTGTCATCCCGCAGGCTGATGGCCGGCTGGTGCGATGCCAATGCTCCGGTCTCCTGTTGTTGTGATGGGGAGGCGTTTGAAATCTCAAACGAATCCTAGGGCCCCCGACTGCAAAGGGCAATAGCTCGTTCGACAAAACCAACGAAGGTATCAGATTGAAGCGGGTTTTCGAGGTACCTCTACCGACAAGCGGCTGTTTTCGTTCGATATCATGAACGAGCGTACCCGCATTGGACGCCCGCGAAGGAGATGCGTATGATTGCCGCCTGCCGCGCCAGCCGCGGCATACGCACCAGTAGCTCAGCTGGATAGAGTACTGCCCTCCGAAGGCAGGGGTCGTGGGTTCGAATCCCGCCTGGTGCGCCATCTACCTGTTTCGCGCTGTCTCCGACAGTCTATGAAACACCCTGAAAAGCCCGCCCTGTGCGGGCTTTCTTGTTTCTACCTGTCTCTTCTTATCTCCCTCCAGCCTTGACCGCCGTGTACACCAGCGTGTACACCTGAAGAAAATTCGAACCAGCGGTGTACAAGGATGAAACGGAGCGAGATCAAGCGGCGCCCCCTAGCAGACACAACCCTGGCCAGCCTGGAATCTGAGAGCACCCCTTACAGGGAGCTGGACGGCAACGGCCTGTACTTCCGAGTAAAACCCAACGGGCAGAAGTCCTGGAACTTCCGTTACAAGAAACCGGACGGGAAATGGTCCTGGCTCGGCCTGGGCAGCTATCCCGAAGTCAGCGGATCGGTTGCGAGGCAGAAGGCTACAGAACTGCGCGCTGATGCTGCGGACGGGAAAAGCCCCCTCGCTACCAAGCACGCCCGCAAGGTTTCTGAGCTGAAGGCAGCCAACAGCACCTTCGAAGCACTGGCCCGGGAGTGGATCGCGATCCGTCTACCTGGCTGGGCGGAGAACACCGCCAAACGCACCGTCGGAGCCTTGGAGCTGCATGCCTTTCCTGTTTTTGGCAAGCGTCTGTATACCGAGATACTGCCCATCGAGTGGATGGAGTTCTTCAAGGGCATGGAGCAGAAGGGCATCATCGAGCAGATGGGGCGGGTACGCCGATCCTGTAAGGAAATCTATGATCTGGCCCGCGTCACCGGTCGCGCCGTCCACAACCCGTTGGACGGCCTGAGCCGCTTCCTGCAGAGCAAGCCTGCAGAGAACTACGCCCACGTCAGCGCCCAGGAACTTCCCTCCCTCCTGCGGGCCGTCGCTGCCTACCCGCATGCCCACGATGTTCGGCTTGGCCTGCGCCTACTAATGCTCACCGGAGTACGCCCCAGCGAACTGCGCGAAGCCCGCTGGGAAGAGTTCGACATAGATTCTGGCCTCTGGCATATCCCTGCAGATCGCATGAAGAAGCGCCGGCCTCATACTGTTCCGCTGTCACGCCAGGCCCTCGCCGCCCTGGAACAACTCCAGGTCATGACAGGCGCTTACCCTCTGCTCTTCCCGGGACGCAACGACCGCACCAAGCCCCGCAGTAACATGGCGTTCAATATGGCGCTTCGGCGCATGGGGTATGAAGGCAGACAAACTGGCCACGGATTCCGGCACATCGCCGCAACCACACTCCGAGAACGTGGATTCGCCAAGGAACATGTGGAGGCTCAGCTATCTCACGTCGAGGACGGGGTAGCCGGCGTCTACAACAAGGCAATCTACATTGAGCAGCGCAGGACCATGATGCAGTGGTACGCCGACCACCTGGATGAACTAGAGCGGGATAACGTGGTGCAGGGCAATTTCGGCATAGCCGGCTAGGGCATGGCATATTCGATACCCTAAAGAAGCCGGTGTAATTTGAGTAACTTGTGTAATTGAGCCCTTGCCCGACCTAGTGCCACTAGGCCTGCAGGAAGGCCACACAAATGGAAAGAGCCATAACACAAAGGTGTTTTTCGCCAGTTTGTGTAGTGACTCATGAGATGAGCCGAAAGCGCTCGCCCCTCCCTGTTGGCCGCTCTATACAGCTGAATTCCGCGCAATTGCCCGCGATCTACGCCGGGCCAATCCAGGGGCAAGGGGCAACTATGGAAAATGGAATGCTGCTGGATACCCAGTCGATCAATCCTATCGGGACGCCGATTGAAGTCATCAGGGCCAGACTAGAGTCGCTGCCCCGCTTCCCTCGTTACGCAGATCAGGTGGACGCCGTGCTGGCCCTGCTCGGTTCGATTCGCCCCTGGCTATCGGGCGAGGCTGGCCCGGCACTGGCGAGCGCTGCCTATGACCACAACGACGCTATCTTCCAGTTGATCGATGGCTACTCTGAGCGAGTCCTGCCTAACAAGCTCAGGCAGTTCAGCAAAGTCCCGTCTGCTACAGATATGGAGACCATCATGGCCTTCGCGCTGGGTTGCGGTTTGCGGGCCTTGGGCGCTCTAGCTTCCGTTCTGGAGGTCGATCAAGAGGACGAACTATCGTCCCTAGAGATGTTCAGCCTGCACCTAGAGACCATTGCTGAATGCCTTCCGGCAGCGGCAGTTTCCTTGGATGTTCCGGAAAATGCCTTGCAGGCTTGCGAGGAGTTGGGAGAAAGCGCGCGTGATGGAGCGAAGCAAGCCACGGCTAAAGCAGATGGCATTCGGGGAGGATTCGCCCGCCGCGGACGGGACGGCAGTGGCCCTAGAGATGCAGCGATCCGGGCAAAGGCCCTGGAGCTGATCCGCTCAGGAACTCGTCTGCACAATCTAAACAGCAAACTTCGGGCATGGCAGAAACGTGAAACCGGCCAGGCCATTTCGAAGCCTGCGATGGGGGCAATACTTTGTCGGCTAGGCCTTGGACTCAACGACTGACGCGGGGGGGAGCCTTGCATTGGCGCCCTTTTGTATTCGACCTGACCGGTAGTGTTCTTTAATTCGGCCGACGACCCTATTGCACAAGGCCAACATGGTTGGCAGAGATAGTCAGTAGATAATGATCTGAGCCAACCCCTCAAGACGACAGGCTCGCTCTGATGCCGAGCCTAGCCGGCACTCCCGGGACTACGCTTTTCGCTCCTTAATTTATATGCTTGGTGATAGTAAAACTATGAATATAGTTGATCTCTTCCCCCCACCTGGACATTTACAGCAAATTTATTGCGGTGCTTGCTCGGCTCATTTGGACCTTACTTTCGAGGACTTCAACGAGGACGTGTCCGGCGTTCGCTTCTCTGTAAGCGGCCTCCCCATGCTTAAATGTCCTGAGTGCGGATCTCTTTACTTACCAAGCAGATCTAGATTCGCGCTGATCGACCTGCACAAGCAAGCTATTGAGAAAAGTTCTAATTGCGTCAAAGTTAAACGTCAAAAGACCAACAAGAATTATGGATTTACGAAAGTTCCTTTCCAATACGACAGTGACGACTATATTTATATACCCGGCTTGTGGCGCGAATTCGATGAAGGATTTCTAACCCCTGTATTCTTCAAAAAGGAGGTCCTATTGAAATATGACGTACATCCTTCGTATCGAGTGACATTTGCCTCAAGCACATACGGATCAATCTGGCAGGGCGATGACTTTCGTATCCCCTTTGGGATAAATCGCCACGGCCGCTTAGTCATGTGGTTGGGGGACATCGCACAGTTGCCGGAGAGCGAGCAGTTCTATCTACGCTCAGAAAACGTACAATCAGACCATTCCATCGGCTCTGAATTCTACGACGGTCAAATCGAATGCAAATTCACCGATCGAACCCTAGAGGATCAACTTTTTGAGCAGCGCTCTAGGCTTTTAGAGGCCTGCTTTAGTCGTTTTGGGCAGAAGCTTGCCCATTTGGAAAAAGAGGTCCTAGATCTGGCAATTTCCATTCGGCGACCTGTCGTAGATACGGAGGTCGAACGTCGGAATGTGGCGGATGCTCTGAATAAAGTTTACCTTGAGTCGTTCGACAACAAAGCACTTGAGAAGATACTGAGCACACTTGGGCAGGATGCATCGAAGCTTGGCAGCCTAAAGCGATTGCAGAAACTACTAGAGACCGCGACCTCCGGAGAGGACATAGCCGAGACAATGAGTCCGCTATTTGTTCTCTACGATCTCCGTGTTGCCTACTCACACTTGACATCGCATGAGGGCAAGGAGCAGAAGTTGCGTTTCGTGAAGCAACGTTTAAAGCTGTCAGACGGAGCCGACCTATATGCGATGTACGACGCACTGCTATTTGCACTCCGAAATGCATTCGAAAAGCTTGCGAACATGCTCAACGACATCCAGCTCTCCGAGCCGACGTAACTCTGCGCTACATACGAGGACGCTATGGACGGCAGAGACTTCTCATCTTGAGAAGCCGCCGACACCGACGATATGAACAGTCAAAGCCAATCCTTCCGCAGACGGGCGCAAATTAAATGCTAGGTCTCTTGCTCTCATCACCAAGCGCGTGGACTTGGGCTTTCGCGGCCGCCAATGACTCATCAAGACTCATCTGAAGCGCTTGAGTCGCAGCGGAAAAATGCTTGAGCTGCGTGATGCGCTTTTCTAGCTGATCGATACGATGATTATTGAGCTCTGTCTCGGCTACCCCCGCCCTCGCTATCCTGATCCGTAGCGCAGTGAGGGGGTCCTCTTCGTCTAGGTTCTGAGCCAGTTCTAGCCATTCAGCGCTGTCTCGGCCCGCAGCGCGGGCAGCATGTGCGAGGACGTGGTGAATGAGATTGCGAGCCATGCCATCGATACCTAGGGCGGTAGCCAGAAGCTCTTCAACTTCACTGTCTCCGTCTTTGGCACGTGCATCGAGGGCGCGCCAGAGATTGTTGCGGTAATACGGTCCACCCTCAGGATGAAGAGAGTCCATGGTCTCGATTATCCGATCAATGGACTCGAAAGCCGTTCTCTTAGCAGGGAAAGCTTGTGCCTGTGCCCATAGCTCTAGGATTGCGCGCGCGCATACATGCTGCGCCTCATCACGCTTATGCAGAGGAGCGTGCTCGGCGCTCATCATCAGCTCCGCAACGTAATGCGCCATCCACCGTGCAAGCGTATCTGTCGACTCAACTAGCTTAAGTTCGGCGACGAGCTTTTCTCCGAGTGCGCACATTGCGGCTGACAAGGCGGGGGGGGCCTGCTTTTTCGATCGTAACGATGTGCGTGGATCGCTCTTCTTCGGCATTTTCACTCCTGCTTTCGTAGTTGGATAGCACCACGTCGCGACGACAAGTCACTTCAAGGATCAATGTTCGCTCCAGTCGACCGAGCATCCTCTGAAGGAACTTCTTGTCGACTACTAAACGTTCTCCGCTTGGCGCTCTCCCCCGGTCCTCGTCGACTTCTTCGCTCCACCGCTCGACCCAAGCTACGCAAGCTCCGTCATCCTGGTACCACTTATCGGAGGCGTCATTCCGGGTAACTCCCAGTTCAGCCGCCAATGGCTCGGCGATATCCGGAAAACGTCCGGCCAATCCTCCAGTCCATGGATCATCAGAATAAGCACCGGACTCCGAACCACACTCCTGCACCCAGCCTTCTAAAAGGAAGTCGCCGTGATGGATTTCGTGTGAGTCTTGGAATTCGGGCAGTGCATAGTCGTAGGGATTTCGAGTCGTAGCCAAGGCTCGAGACAGCGCGCCGGCGCGGGCCCGCGATACAAGCGCACTCGTCACTCGGAAGGTTTCGCTATTGCGCCCCTTGAATTGCGTCCATCGACCCGCCACTACTATCGCGCCTAAGCGAACCCCGAGACGTGAAAATGCGTACTTTTCTGCGATCGGAACAGGCCAAGATTCCTTTTTCCGTATTTTTGGAAACTTGACGACATCCAACGGCGGCATTTGCCTGTGGTCTGCAATCCAGTCGCCTTTCGAGTCGAGCGCGGCAGTGCGCTCGAGCCAATGGGAAAAAGTTTCCCAGGAACTGTCGGGGTCCTTATAGAGCGGATGAGTTTCAAGTAGACGCCCCGCGGCCTCCATCACTGCATGGTAGGAAAGATAGATCGAGAGGGTGTCTTGGCCGCCCAGTTTGCTGC
This sequence comes from Pseudomonas nitroreducens, assembly GCF_010994165.1. Taxonomy (NCBI): domain Bacteria; kingdom Pseudomonadati; phylum Pseudomonadota; class Gammaproteobacteria; order Pseudomonadales; family Pseudomonadaceae; genus Pseudomonas; species Pseudomonas nitroreducens. Next base: position 345,366 of record NZ_WMBX01000004.1, read on the forward strand.
CACGGCGCCCTACATACTCCTTGAATTGGCCGGCCTGAGCACGAGCATCGCGATCATAATGACCATTCTCCTGAAGCCCCCAGTCCTCACGGATAACCCGGCACGCGAGTGCCTCGATCTCCCCTGGGGATATTCCAAAACACCGCGCCAGTGATTTGATCCAAGTGCTGGAAAAGTCGTAATCGAAGGCGAAATCGCTCGAGTCGCCCGAACCAGGCAGATCGCGGTGCGGTCGGGCATGGTAGGCGGATAGCTGCGTTGGTAGCCTGGACGCATTGATCTGGATTAATTCACCCCTTGCTGCCGGGTCTATTTCCACTTGTCCCCTGTCGGCCAAGGCCAATAAAGCGCGGGCCGCAATAGCGCGGAAGATCACATGACAGTTCTGACGCGATGCCAATGACTTCAACCAGGGGGCGTGGCTTGATACCGCATCCGCGCTTTCACGCGAGGCGCGATCAAGCGCAATCAACAACCACTGTATCGCGTGCATTCGATAGAAGTGGAAGCTAGCGTCGGTAAAGGCTGACGAATCGCCACCGCTAGCGAGCGCGAGGATGTCTGACAGCATGGCATCGCGCCCCAACTGGCAGAGTGCCCGGACCGCATGGGCCGCCTGCCATCGGCATCGCGAATCAACAGCTCCGAGAGCGGCCCATATGTAGCCTGCGATACTCTCGCGACAGCCGTTGGCACGCGCCAAGCGCGGGCTCCAGGGTTCTCCCCCCTGCTCGCCGCCGAGCGCCGCCTCCAGCTGCTCCAGGCCATAGTCCAACACTAATCGCGCTTCCTCGGGGCCCAGGAATTGAGCAAGAACAGCGACCAGTTGGAACAAGTCGTGGGAACTGCTCGGCAGACTCGTCTCGGCAATCGCCTCCAGCGCGCACCGCAGTAATTCTTGGCGCGTCACACCCGACTTCTCAAAGACCAGGTCGTAGGACAAATGCTGATAGTGACGATTGATGCTGAGTGACGTCGCATGGTCGCGGGCCATGCGACGAACGAACCATGCCAAAGATTGCCGCGCCGCCAGTCGACCAGCCCAGCTTGGTGGGATCTGCTCCAGAAACCCTCGGACGGCATAGGGACTCCAGTCGTCGATTGCGTGAAGGCTCTCGACGAAAGCGCGTTCTTTCCCAGCGGGAACTCGAACCACAGCTTCGCCGATCCACTTCTCCCGCCATCGCCCGAAGCGACCATCCGGCATTCGTTCTTGGCACTCAAGAAGGCCTGCCACGCTGCAGATGTCGATACCTGCGAACACCGCGGCCCAATCCGGGCTCGAGTCGTGCCCACTCCTTAGCGACACTTTGCGCGAGGCAACCTCTGATTCAGGCTGACTGGCTCGCTCTTCTAGCTCTCGAAAAGACTGAGCGTTTAGCCCCCTCTCCTGGACCACATCGGCGACCTCTTTCAGAGACCGTCTGGACATCCCGGAAAACCGGAGGTACCGGTAAGTGTGCAGCAGCACCCTGTCCTTCTCAGCCCCGCTATCGGACGCATCAAGCGCGGCCGCAATCAGGTCCGGCCATTCCCAGTAACCATCAAAGCAGACTAGTGCTGCAGCATCCCGGGCATCAAGGTCGCCTCGTTTGCAAAGGAAATCGACGAGCTTGGGGAAAAAGCGCTCAGGCTCGCCGAATCGACGATCTCGCCACCGACTCATTATCGCCGGCGATAAGCTCGGCGACAGAGTGGCGACAGCCTCGACTGTATGCTCCCAATCGAAGTGTTTGTCGCGATCGACATAAGATCGTGTCAGCTCAGCCGCACGCGCGAATCGGTAGGCGAGTTGCGGGCTGTCGGCCCTGTCCACGCCACAGACATCGCTTAGGTGCAACAGGGCATGCCATCGCTCGAGGTTTTCTTGCCCGATCTTACTGGCGACGCGAACCGCCTCATTGAAGTACTGCAGTGCTTCATCCTCGCTGGCCCCCAATACCGATCGAGCAAGGAGGACGAAACTGTCGGCCATGGATTCAGCGAGCTCGGCTTCCTCTCCTATCCGGGTGCGAGCCTTGTGAGCAAAGAAAAGGACGACATGTGGTGGGGCCTCCGTCAGTGCCGCTCGGCGCGCGATGTCCGCCATGCTAGGAATGAACAAGGGAATCCGCAGGTCATCCTGCCACTGCGTCAGCCGAGCCCAATGCGCTTCATCCCCGCCCAACAACACGATGCATTCGGACCATAGCCGAGCAACCCCATCTGCCGTTGCAGACCAGTCCTGATAAACGTCTCGCCGATTGCGCGTCCAATTCTCCAGCGCTGCAGCTAATGCACCCTCGAAGTCATCCCTGGACATCGATCCGGAGCGGACATTCACGCTTAACTCATGCCACGGCAGCAACGCTTTGAGGATCGCAAACCCCCGACCGCCGAACCGATTCTCGCCCCTCGGTTTCCTGCGGGGGCTTCGCTTTGCGCCATAGATAAATTCGAGCGTTAGAGGCTTGCCCAGAAGCGCTGCCAGCAGTGCATACGCCCGCAAGTATGCAAATCGATCTTCGCTAAGATGTTCAGAGTCTAGAGTTGGGGGAGCGACTTTAGGCAGGTAGCGACGTAAGAGGCCAGCTAGTGCTCGCTTGGACGCCAGGCGGTAGTGCCGCGCCGTGTCAATCATTGACACGACCACCCCAATTCGCGTGCCCTCACCTCGCCAGTCGCTCGGAGCCTTGAGTTTCACTCGCGGATGCAGGAGCAAGCGCATGGTTCGTATGGCGGCGGCCTTAGGTACATGTCGCTCTACCGACCGAAGTTCATCAGCGACTGCGAGAACCAGTCCGATGTCGTTGCCCGCCGCCATAGCCAGGGCGTCGGCATCCGCCCACCGTGCAGCGTCGACCAGGCGCTTTGCAAGCGTTCTCCCAACACGATAAGAGAGCTCTCGCGGGCTCCATCGCCTCAGCTGGGCGGCACAGGAGGTCGGACCATGGACATTCAGCTCCGCCCACTGTAGCTCGACAATATCCTTGTCTTGAACCGAGGCTCGGCGATCTCCCTCCTGCCGGTTGCGCACCCAATGATTTAGCCAGTCATAGGCAATACGCAACCGGGAGCGAGCTTCGCCCTCCAATCCTTCCCGTCCCGAAAGCAGCGCCGCCTCATACGCATGTTCTGAGCCAGTCCAGTTACCGCCGACAATCTGACGTCTAGAAACCTGCTCCAGAAGCTGATCTGCGCTCAGAAACCGTGAAGCGAGATCCACATTACTGCTCAGTAGCGTCTGTTGCCGATCATCGGCAGCCACGCGCCCGCCTGCCTTCAAGGCAAGCTTGGCGCCATCCACATACCGGCGGGCCCGAAGTGCAGCTCGCGTCGCAAACTCCAGCCGCTGTAGCTCGACGTCGCGCCGAGCTATCTCGTCGTTTTCGGGTAATGCCTCGTCATCCAGCGCAAGTTGAACCAGCTCATCCAAGCGATCAGTGCTTAGCATCAGCGCGGGTAGCGCTGCCGCGGCGTAGCTGCTCGACCGTGCAAGTGGCTTCAAGCGGCGGACAAATACTTCAAGCTCTTCCTGTTCGGGTCTGAAATGTTTCTGAAACCAAGTCTCCGTGGGCTCGTCCCTGAATTGGACGGAGTCGTCCCGAAGGAGCAACGGCCGGCCAAGGTCGTGGATAAAGCTTCGGACTAAACCATCGTCGACGCCTGCTGTCAGCGCGATGATCCTAATCGGCACAAACGGGCGTAACGTGGCAAGCGCTGCACAGATACTGTCGATCTGGGGTCGTTCGACCGTCGCCGCCACATGCCGGACTTGCCGTACAGCCTGCTCCAATAGATCGCCAATGGTGTCGTCAACCGTGCGAGGCGACGGACCGAGGCTGCGCAGGACGGTTGCCAGTGTCGCTGACGGATCTAGATCCAGAGCGGCGCGCTGCACGCGCGGATTACGCGAGGTCAGGCGTTGAAATTCCAGGATGTCTACGTGCCCCGCTTTCGGAAAACGGGACTTCAGTAGATCCCCGGTCTCTGTCTCGGTGAATCCATCAAGATCAAAGCGGACCACTTCCGGTGACGGATGGAGCATGTCGACGCGATGAGGACGCGCAGTAAGCACTAGGCGAACATTGTCGGGAAAGGATTCGGCTAGCAGCAAACGTGGGAAGCTGGGCGGGTCGTGAAATTCTTTGGCCGCCATCTCCGCGTTGTCTGCTGCGTCCACTACCAGTACGAGGTATGCATCGGCGCCGCGGCCGCGTATGGCGGCGCTGGCTTGCTCCACACGGGCGAGGAAAGCATGGACATATGCGGCGGCGTCGGCTTTAGGCGTAGGGATCAGCGGATGGCACAGGCCCTGGGCAGCCATCTCGTTAGCCAGTTGGACTAATCCGTCCTTGGCGCGATGTCGCAGGCCTGTAATGCTTCGGTACCCGCCGTTGCCAAAGCAGTCGTATACGAACGTTGCACTGCCAGGCAGGGCCGGGCCGATCTGGGTCGCAACGATGGATTTACCATAGCCGCCATCCGCAGACACGATTACTGCAGTCGAAGATTCGGTGATTACCTTGAGCAGATTTGGCAGTTGGGAGCGCGGCACAACGACGGAAGGCGACTCCAGAACATTTGCCGCAGGGAACAGGTCATCCAGACGGACGCCGATCGTATCTAGGACGTCTTCACGCCGGATCTCGCGATTAGTCTTGAATTCACTCGTAGCTTTGCGCGCCACAAGCTCGCGCAGCGCAAGCGCAGCATCCTTGTCATTGTCCGGTAGGTAGGCCCGCAGGTCACGGTTGAGTAACGCGCGTTGCTCAAGAAACCCCTCTACACGTGTGAACGGCCGAAAAAGAGAGGCAAACGCCTGGAGGTCGGCAGCCGCTAATCCCGTCACGCGACTGATGTAGCGCGCTTCGCGCCCTTGCTTGCCCTGTTTTAGATCCGACAGCGCTTGCTCTACGCGGGGCGAGAGGGGACGGTTGGTTTCGAACTCAAATGCAAAGCGCGCGCAAACATCCTCTACACCGAATTGGCCCACTAACGCCGTAAAGCGGAGCGCAAAGTCCTTGAGTGTTTTGCGTAGACCACTCGCAGTCCATTCCCTGTTGGCGTGGAGCGTCGAATGTTTGAGCTGGCGATATCGTACGAGTCGCGCCGTCGGCAGGCTGGTGCTGCCATAGTAGAGTGCGAGATCAACGGACTCGATGCCATCACTAACGGAGTCTTTCCTGGAAATGCCTTCAACAGACACGACCATGAGGTCAGAGCCGGCTTCAAGAAGCTCCAGGCAAAGGCGGGAGGCGCGTGAGTAATGAAACTGGTCGCCATCTCGGCTGGGGCCAACGTCAAAAATATCCATCTTCCGTGATACCAAGTCGCATGTACTGCCTACCTCGTCTTAATGACGAGCCCGTCTAGATTTAGTGCGCCACACCACAGCAACAAGTGATCTCACGTAGGGATCTGAGTCTCATAAAGTGCGCGCCATGTTTGTCAACTCACTGCGAGGGTAGCTCAACAACATAGGGCAATCCCAAAGTGATGCGCTAGATCCAAAAACGATTGGACCAGTCGAATGGAAGTGCGTGAGCAGTTAACCCGCCTGTTAACTAAATGAAAAAGTAAAGCGAAGATCGGCGGCCATCGAGCCGTGCCATAGCGTTAGCGCCGTGTCCATCCACGACCACGGGTAACGCTATATGACTACGCAAGCACAACACTCCGCAGGGGAGCTTCCACTCAGCCCCACAGACCTTCTCACTCCCGATCAGGTGGCGGCGGCACTCGGCCTCTCCCACCGCACGCTCGCCGCTTGGCGCAGCTCCCGCCGCAACCCCCTGCCCTACGTGAAGGTCGGCACCCGGGTGCGCTACCGCCGTCAAGACGTTGCGGCCTGGCTCGAAAGCCGCCGCATCTTGGCCAGCGGTCAGTGAGGGGGTGCCAATGAGCCAGAAGAAACAGCAATCCCCTACCCTCGGCCAGTTGCCGACCGATCCTACGGCGACGCTCATTCGTATCGCCCAGGTGGTCGCCATCGTCGGCTTGGCGCGGCCGACCATCTACAAGCTGATGCAGCAGAAGGAAAGCGGTTTCCCGCTGCCAGTGAAACTCAGCGACAGCAACGCCCGAGGCGCCCCTGTGGCCTGGGTATTGAGCGAAGTTCAAGACTGGGTGCGCGCACGAATCGCAGCTCGCGGGAGGAATGCCGCATGACGCCGATATTCCTGCCGCACAACGCCCTCGATGCGATGGACGACGATGCCGCCGCACTCCTGCCGTCCCCTGCGGTGCAAGGACGCAAGCAGCTCCGGGCGCTCCGTGATCGTGCTATCGCCGAAGGGGCCCACGTTCTGCTTCTGCTCTGGCCCACCTCGGAGTGGGTGCTGCTCGCGGTTGAGCCGCCAGCGGACGTAGTTGTCCGGGACGCGGTGCAACTTGTCCCCAACCTGCTGGCCAATCCGGCCGCCCTACAGCAGATGCACGACAACTCCAGGCGTGGCCAGCACCTCGCCTGGTTGCAACTCCATCGCCCCGACACCTTGCACTGAAACGAAAACGCCCCCGGCTGCAACCGGAGGCGTTCGAACTCGTTCAGCCCGCGACCAACGAACTGAGAGGCCAGTCTATGCCCCACTCCAATTACCCGCAAGCCGGACTGCTTGCACCGCGCCGGCCGGCGCGCTACGCTGCGGCCGTCACGGTAAATCCCGTGGCCGGGCGTCGCGGCCCGAATTTGAAAATGGCGCACAAGCGCCCCAAAGACCATTGCTGGCGCTTTTTTTGTGCCTGCAATGCCGCTCTATGGTGGTGGCCGTGCGTGGGACACCTTCGGGTGTGCCGGGTTCTCCATTTTCCCCGGTCCGCGAACCTGCGCACGGCTGCCACCTCCCATCGCGTCGCGGCGATTCGTGGCAGCTCCATCGTTGAAAAATGGAGTTCCACCCATGAAGCACTCGCACGCCCTCAATCCGTCCGCACGCGCCGCCGCACACAAGGCAATGGCCTTGGCTGCCCTCCGCGCAAACTCCAGCCTGACTACCCGCCTCGCTCGCTACAACCACCACATGGCCCAGGCCCGCAGCCTGGAGATAGTCGGGGGTGCGCAATGAGCATCACCCTCCAAGATATGCGCGATGCCACCGATCAGCTCTGCGCCGCGCGGTGTGTCATGGGTCGGCTCCGTGACCTGTTCGCAGCCATCAGTAAGCTGGGCTGCGATGATGCCGCCGCCCTGGCGCTGATCGGAAAGGGCATGGCAGATGAGTGGGACAACGTTCTGGATGTAGCCGTTGAGGACTTCGGATCGCGGCTGAAATCCCCAACCGTTTCGGCAACTGGTGGCCGCTCGGGTGGTGACGCTTACGACGACGCCACCCTGGCTCTGGAGCGGGCGCAGGTGCTGGTGTGTCTATTGATGAGCGCCCCCGTGAACGGTGTGGCACCGGGCGTGCAGCAAAGGTCCATCGCTCATATCCACGAAGCATTGTGTGATGCAAAGGACGCCGTGTCGCTCGCCCACTCCCAAGGGGGTGCGCAATGAGCCTCCGCAATCGAGCCATCACCAAGCGAGTTGGCTGCTTCTCCACCGACGGGGCGCCGATGTTCTCGGTCAATCCAGGGCTCTCGGCCGTCGCAGCCCTGGAGCTGGCCTCCTGCTTCCTGGCCACAATCAGCGGCCTGAGCGGAACTATCGGCGAAGAAGGGGGGGATACGTCGGAGGCGTATGCGGCCCACTATCTGGCGGACATGGCCAAGGCCCTGGTTGACTCCGCTACCGAAGGGTTGCTCAAAGCGGGGCAAAGCCAATGACGAAGCCTCGCAACGAAAAGCCCAGGCACCCGACCTTCGCCGAGGTTAAGCGCGCTGCCCTGCAGGCAATCGAGCGAGTTCTCGCTCGCTGGCTTCCGGGTGGCAAGCGCGTCGACGGCAACAAGGAGTACACCGCCCCCAACCCGACCCGTACGGACAAGCACGCCGGATCGCTCAAGGTGAATCTTGTAAAAGGCACCTGGGCCGATTTCGCCACGGGCGACAAGGGCGGCGACCTGATTGACTTGGTGCAGTACGTGGAAGGCTGCAGCCAGGTGGATGCGTGCAACAAGCTGGCTGATTTCCTGAGCATCACTGCCAGTAGTGGGGCGGCGCCGGCCGAGCCCGCCAGAGCCAAGCCACCGGAGTGGACTCCTGTCCAGCCGGTGCCCGCCGACGCAATGCAGAAGGTGCCCACCAAGCACAGGCAACACGGTACGCCATCCGCGGTGTGGGTCTACAAAGACCAGCAGGGTCAGCCCTTGATGGTGCTCTACCGCTTCGACCTGGCGCCGGACGAGGGCGGGGCGCGCCGCAAAGTCTTTGCCCCGTTGACCTGGTGTACGGACCAAGGTGGCGCCCGCCAATGGCGCTGGCAAGGCCTGGGCGAACCACGCCCGCTGCTGCACCTGGAGCAATTGGCCGGTCGCACAGATGCCCCGGTTGTGCTCTGCGAGGGCGAGAAAGCGGCGGACGCCGCCGCTGTGCTGTTGCCCGGCTACGTCTCCACCTGCTGGCCGAACGGGACAAACTCGTGGAAGAAGGCCGACTTCTCGCCGCTGGCTGGGCGCCATGTGCTGTGCTGGCCCGACAACGACACTCCGGGCCTCAGCTGCATGAAGGCCCTGGCCGAGCACCTGCGGCAGCTCGGCGCCGCCTCCGTGCGGACTGTTGCGATGGCGGCGCTCAGCCAGCGCCCCCGCCTCGATGCCGGGGTGGCGACCTTCACCCAGGGCGGTGAGTGGGCGGAGGGTGACGACGCTGCGGACGCCATTGCCAAGGGCTGGACAGCCGCGCACCTGGCCGCCCTGGAGAGCACGGGCGAACTCTTCACGCCCGCTACGGCAGCACCCGCCGCAGCTACTCAAGCGAAGGTGAGCAAGCCCAAGAGCCCGCCAGCAGAAAAGTCGGCCCCGGCTCCGGCCGGATTCCGAGTGACTGCGGACGGAGTGTTCTACATGGGCGAGGATGGGGAGGCGCGGCCCGTGTGCTCCCGCCTGGAAATCATGGCCAGAACGCGGGACGACAAGGGCCAGAGCTGGGGTCTACTGGTTGAGTTCGATGACCCGGACGGCGACCGCAAGCGGCTGAATATCCCTGCTCGGGCGATGGCAGGCGACTTCGGAAAGGAGGTGCTCGGACCACTGGTAGATATGGGTCTACGGCTCGCTCCGGTCCGCACGGCACGTAATGCTCGCAACGACCTGCAAGGCTACCTGCAAGGGTATGAGAGTCAGGAGCGGGCGCGCCTGGTGACACGCCTGGGCTGGCATGGCGATGCCTTTCTGCTGCCGGATCGGCAGATTGGCCAGAGCGGTGAGCACCTGCACTTCTACGAAGCAGGGGCGCAGCTACCACCCATCGGCCAAGCCGGTACCTTGGAGCAATGGCAGCGCCAGATAGGCGCTCTGTGCGTGGACAACAACCGACTGGCGTTTGTCGTGTGCGTAGCTTTCGCGGGGCCCCTGCTCCAGTTGTTGGGCGCGGAGTCGGGAGGGTTCCACCTCTACGGCGATAGCTCCGGGGGCAAAACCACACACCTGCAAGTGGCCGCCTCAGTGTACGGGGGGCCGCGCTTGGTCCGGTCCTGGCGATCCACGGACAACGCGCTGGAGTCCATCGCAGCTGCTCACTCGGACGGGCTGCTGGTGCTTGATGAAATCGGCATGTGCGATGGGCGAATCATTGGCGAAACGGTGTACATGCTCGGCAATGGCACTGGCAAGGCGCGGGCCAATGATCGCGGCCAAGCGGGAAAGCAGGTGCAGGAATGGCGCCTGCTCTTTCTCTCCACGGGTGAGAAGACGCTCGCGCAGCACATGGCGGAGGCACACAAGGAACTCAAGGCAGGAATGGAAGTGCGGATGCTCGCCATCCCTGCGGATGCAGGCAAAGGCCTGGGCTTGTTCGAGGTTCTCCACGGTTTCGAGGATGCGGCCGCGCTGTCCGATGCCCTCAAGGCAAGGGTGGGGAAGTACTACGGAACCCCTGCCCTGGCCTTCCTGCAGGCCCTGTGTGAGCCAGGGAAACTCCGTGGCTACATCGCGGTAGTGCGCAGCACGGTGGATAGGTTCGTAAGCGATGCCCTCCCCAGCGAGGCCAGCGGTCAGGCACAACGCGCTGCTGCGCGCTTCGCCCTGGCCGCCGCAGCCGGCGAACTGGCCACTGCGATGGACGTAACGGGCTGGCCCCCAGGAACCGCCACCACAGCGGCCAGAGCCTGCCTATCCGCCTGGATGGATGAACGCGGCGGCGCTGGAAACCTAGAGGGTGCGGCAATCGTTGAGCGCCTCCGGCTGATGGTGGAGCGCTTCGGTGAAAGCCGGTTCACACGCTGGGAGGGTTTCGCGGCCAAAGTAGATGACCACGCGCCTCGCACGGCTGACCGGCTCGGGTTTCGACGGACCGTTACACATGGCGAAGCGGGCGGTGAGTACACCCGGGTTACTTACTACTTCCTGGCAATCGCGTGGAAGGACGAAGTGTTCAAGGGGATGAACCTCCGCACCGTCAATCGGGTGCTCCAGGCCAAGGGAATCCTTCTGCAGGGAATGGATTCGCGCGCCGCGCAGGTCGTAACGCTCCCTGGGATGGGTAGCACTCGGGCCTATGTGGTGGACAACGCCGCGCTCTTCACCGCTGCGGCCTAAGGAGAGCCGCATAGCGGCTGGGGGTGCCGGCGCCTATCGGGCCTGGCCAGCCCGCAAACCGTTCGAATCCATACATTTAGGAGTACACCACATGAAACAACAGATGAAAGATCGTCAGGCAGAAAGAGCTAGCGTAGTGACCCGAATGGAGAAACTGCGCGAGCAACTGCCCGGGCTGGAGCGGGCCGAAAAAGATGCACCAATCACACACAACCATCTCGGTAATGTTGTCTCCACTGTCGAGAAGCGAGTGGCAGAGGCCGCTCGCATGGAGGCCGCATCCGAGCTTGCGATGCTTGAGCGACGACTCGAATGGCTGGACCAATGGCTCGCTCACGCGGACCGGGTTGTCAACGCTGATGCAGAGATTGCCGCCGCGCAGAAGCTGGTTGTGGAATGTGAACAGAAGTGCAGCCGACTGAGCGACAGCAGCCATCGTGTGCGGAAGCACGTAGAACAAATCGAGCAGGAGCAACAGACCGCCGAGGATACGGCAAGTCAAGGGCTGCAAAACGCTGTGCAAGCTCTCGCCAGGGCCACTGCCGATGGAGACACCCAGGCTGCGGCGGCAGCGCAATCGGCAATGCAAGGCGCCCGGGAAGCCGGCCAACATGCCAGCCAAGCCGCCGCAAACAATGTCAGCCTACTGGCGGCCCTGGTGGCAGAGGGTGAGGCGCTCCGTCAGGAATCTGAGCAGGCAGAGCAAGACCTCGCAGGGGCGCGAGCGAGGGTCAAGGCGGGGCAGCGAGCAAAGCATGGGGCTGAGTGGGATAGGCTTGCGGACGAACTCGCCAGGGTCGGCGTCAAGCTCGCAGAGCTGGATACTCGCCATCCCCTGACCCAAGTAAAAATCCCTCGCTTCGCACCTGGCGCCGGACAGGTTGACTTCGAGAGTCTGCTGCGGACTGCTAGGGGCGCCGCATAGTGGCCGGTGATTACCGGGCCGGAATAGCGAAGCGCCTACGCAATGGATTCGCCATGCAGAACGGCCATGCGGTTGTCTGGGCTGCAGTGTGTATGACGGCCCTGAGTGAAGACCATGGGGTAGTGCGCCCCTTCTCCATCAAGGAGCGCGCGGAGTGGGCCTGTCGAGTGCTGGCGGCCCACTACGCCGGCCGGGTGTACCAGGTGGTTAATCAGTTAACCGACCGACCAGTAGACTCCCAGCAGATGGAAATCTTTGAGGGGTGGGCGATGGAGGAAGTGGCCAAGTTGGAGCTTGCTGACAAATACAAAGCCTGGTCGGAGTAACTCGTTTGCTTTGCCGCTGGCGTATCCCCGCCAGCGGCATTCTTATTTCAGTTGGCTACACATTCGGATCTAATTACCGCTTGTGTAAGCGAGCTTTATCTAGTGTGTAGTCAGGCGAAACCCTTGCGGCACTAGGCGCGCAGAGGATCGATTACACGAACTACACAAATTACACCGGGAAAAACGAAGAACCCAACTTCACCCCCGCCCCCTGGTGCATGTGTGCCATCAGCGAGAAGGTGCTCCCCCCGTGGCCTTGGCGATGATAGCCGGGGGCCCCTGACATGACGGAGGCCATAAGGGTGATTCGAACCCCGTCCTAGCGCTAGTGGTAGGCTCTGATAGTTAGTTAACTGGTTAACTGGGTCCATCGGTTTGGCAACCGATGCCCTTAGCCTCACGCTGGATGGCTGACATCAGCTAGCCTAGCGGCGATAGCGGCCATAAGGATTAGATGAGAATGGACCTCAACGTTATAGGCTTCACCGGCTACGACTTCGCGTTGTTGGTTGCCTGCACTATCGGCGGTTTTTTCGGCAGCCTGGCTCAAGCGATAGTGGCCACAATTAACCCTAACGGCCCCCCTAGACAGGAAGGTATTACCTATTTCGCGTCGGAGGAGCTCCGGAGAGCTCGCGGAGCGTGGCTGACCATGCGCTTCTTGCTCGGTGCAATTCTTGGATTCGTGTTTGGTCTTTACTTCGTAGGCACCCTTCATGAGACAGCTGCGACATTCGCGAAAGTTTGGGCGCTGTCATTCGTCGTGGGGTATGCCGCTCCAAAGATCTGGACTGCCAAAAGCGATGCGTTGCTGCGCAGTATGCAGACTGGCACAGAGGGTCTGAAGGACAGTTGATTCATTGAGCAGTAGCCAGCACTGTGTACACCTGCATGTACACCCAAGAAAATAATGATCGAAAAATCATTATTTATCATACACATACAAAACAGGTTAGAGGCTCGCCTGGGCGCCATCTGCCTTGTTTCGAGTTGCCTCCGGCAATCTGCGAAACCGCCTGAAAGGCCCGCTCTTAGCGGGCTTTTTCGTTTCTGCCTGTAAAGCCCTGCGCCGCTTGCCGGCGCCCCACTGTGCGAACCGGGCATCCCGGCAGGCCCGGAGGCGAGGGTTATCCTCGGCGCCCGACGATTCCTCTTCACCACCCAAGGTTGTATAAGCCTTGCGCCATCGCGCGCGAAAAGGACAAACCGCCCCATGCTCCGGCTTCTGCTGCCAGCCCTCCTCCTGGCCCTTTCCGGGTGCGCCACCCAACCTCCGGCGCACCCCGAGAACCTCTGCGAGATCTTTCGCGAAAAGCCGAAATGGCACGAAGCGGCGCTGAAGGTGCAGAAGCGCTGGGGCGGGACGATCCAGGTGCCGATGGCGATGATGTACCAGGAGTCTTCCTTCAGGCACGACGCCCTGCCACCGCGCTATTACTTCCTCGGCTTCATTCCCTGGGGCCGGGTCAGTTCCGCCTACGGCTACGCCCAGGCCAAGGACGAGACCTGGGCTGACTACAAGAAGGAAGCGGGAGGCTGGGGCGCCGACCGCGACGACTTCGCCGATGCGCTGGACTTCATGGGCTGGTACATGAACAAGACCTACAGCGTGAACCGGGTCTCCAAGTGGGACGCCTATGCCCAGTACCTGAACTACCACGAGGGCTGGGGCGGCTATCGCCAGCGCAGCTATGACGCGAAGCCCTGGCTGAAGGCGACGTCACAGAAGGTCCAGGCTCGCGCCTCGCTATACGGCGCCCAGTACAAGAGCTGTGAACAGGAACTGTCGAACAGCGGCTGGTTCTAGCAACCCCGAATGTTCGCGCGACGGTGCAGGGGCGCTCAGCGCCCCATGATCCGCTGATATTCGTCGCGGTATTCCTCGTATGGCAGGTTGCGCCGCTGCAGCTCCATCAGGCGCTGCTCCTTGGTCAATGGCTGGGAGACATGGGCGACCGTTTCCGCCGCGGTGGGCGAAACCGGCTGCGGCACGGCCTCCGGCGGCTGCGCCGGCGTGCGGGCAGGCAGGCTGCGCGACGGGCGGGCGACCAGCAGGGCTCCGGTGATCTCTTCGACTATCTGCTCGGACACGGCGCCGACTTCGGACGAACTCATGGAACGGAACAGATCACCATCGGCTTTGCTTTCGTAGCGCCGCGAGGCGAGCAACTGGCCGGTCAGGCCATCGTGATAACGCACGGTGGAGGTGATCCACTCCTCACCGTCGCTGCTCGTGCGGTTGTTCGCGCTATGACCGGCGCCCACTTCGATCACCACCAGGGTGGACAGGGTATCGGTGGCGCGCGGTTCGCCATCCTGCTCGGTGAGCTGGTAGTCCGCCGAATCCGCCTCGTCACGCAGCGCCTCGCGCCAACTGGCTTTCAGCGCTCCCCAGCGCGGGTTGGCCGCTACCGTGGCGTCGGGCTGGAAATTCACCACCATCACATGGCGGGTGTCTCGATAGAGGGAGATGGGCGCGGTGCGGTCATCCCGGCGGACGTCCGAGGAACATCCGCAGAGCAGGGAGACGGCCAGGGCGAGCGTGACGTAGCGCATGGTGCTTTCTCTTTATTGTCTGGCCGGCATTCTGCCAGCCAATCATGACGCCCGGATATCGTCCGGAGGTCGGTCCTCTACCAGTCCTCGTCATCCAGGCCCGACTGATACTCGTCCGCTTCCTCGTCGCCGTCCTCATGATCGTCGGGCTGATCCTCGAAGAACGCCGCGTCCTCCTCCAGCAGGCCGTCGAGGTCGTCGTCGAGGTCCAGAAGATGGTCGTGTTCGGGCTCGTGGAGGTCGAGATCGTCGTCAGTCATGGCCGGTCTTTCGTGGGGGGGAAACGGGGAAGGGAATCACAGTATAAGTCGCGTCGCGGGCGGATGACGCTGTCGTGACGGCGGACGCCGCTTTGCGGCCTTGCCGGATCGCGATTCGTCCACGATTCTCTATGAACCACGGGCATCGCGCCGTGAACGACGAACAGGGGGTAGGAATGAAGACTGTGGCTCAGCTGTTGAACGCCAAGGCGGACCAGCAGGTTTACACCATCGCCCCGGACGCGATGGTGGTCGACGCGTTGCGCCTGATGGCGGAGAAGAACCTCGGCGGCCTGCCGGTGGTGGAGGCCAACCAGCTGGTCGGCTTCTTCAGCGAGCGCGACTACGCCCGCCGCCTGGCACTCAAGGGGCGCAACTCGGAAGACACGCCGATCAGCGCAGTAATGACCGCGCCGGTGATCACCGTGGACACCCACCTGAACGTCGACAAGTGCATGGGCATCATGACCGAGCGCCACCTGCGCCACCTGCCGGTGGTCGAGAACGGCGAACTGCTCGGGCTGCTGTCCATCGGCGACCTGGTGAAGGCCGCCATCGCGGAACAGGCCGAGCTGATCCAGCAACTGGAACAGTACATCCGCGGCGAGTGATCGCCCGGCGGTCGCTCAGCGTGCGGCCGCCGTTTCCACGTCACCACTGCGCATGTCGACGATGCTCAGGCACCCGTCGGTATAGCCGCTGCCCGTGTCGATGTAGTGGGTGTTGCCCAGCGAGCGCACGGCACTTTGCGCGGTATGGCCGACGTACAGGCGCTCCAGCCCGGCGATGGCAGTCGCGTCCTCTTTCTCGATCCGCGTACGCGCCCACATTGCCAGGCCAACGGCGTTGCGCCGGGCGCTGTCGCCCAGTTCGCCGGCCAGCGCGGCAACGCCGCTGCTCCAATCCGGGAAGGCCGGCGAAACCGGCGCCTCCGCGTGGACGATGCCGATACGCTGGCCTTCGTCCAGCTCGACCTCGATCACCAGTGGCAATTGCAACAGACGCCGGGCGATGCGCTCGCGGGTCACCGGCGTGAGCTTGTACAGCCAGGCGCCACCGTTACGGAAATGCAGGTCGCGGTCCTCGCCAGCCAGCACCACGTCGATCACCAGTTGTTCGTGGTTGCCGCGTACCGAGGCGAACCAGGGCTTGGCCAGCCAGTCGAGCACCTGCGGCGAATAGGGACCGCGGTCCACCAGGTCGCCGGCGGCAAACAGGCGGTCGGCGGATGAATCGAATCCGACCCGGTCGAGCAAACGCTGCAGCAGTTCGAAATGGCCGTGCACATCCCCCACCACGAAATCGCGCCCCAGCTGGTTACGCGGGAAGCGTTGCAGAGGCTGCTCCGGCAAATGCGTGTTCATTACCAACTCCAGGGCTTTCGAGAGACCAGCTTATCAGCTGCAAATGGCGTTCCCGATATCGTTCGACGAAAGCCTCAAGCGCCTGCTGACTCGCTGTTGCCCAGGCAGCGGCGGCCCAGCATGCACTGCTGCCACAGCAGCACAGCCGCCGCAACGATCTATAAAAATACTTATATATCAGTACCTTAATATTCAATCAGAAAGCGGTACGGATGTTGCGATGTCCCCAGCAGCCTTCCGGCCTTCATCACGCGTGAGCCAGCACAAGAGCAACGCAATAACAGCTTCATGCCTTGCGGCGACGACCGAGCACCACAGAGCCAGCCGTCCTTTCGCCGCCCTCCTGGGGACACCATGTTCAAACGCAATACCCTTTCCCTCGCCATCCTGGCGAGCCTCGCCAGCATCACCGTGCAGGCTGCCGACGGCGATACGCAGAACAAAGAAGACAGCGGCGCCGCAACGACCCTCGGCAAGGTGGTGGTGACTGCACAGAAACGCGAGGAGTCGGTACAGGAAGTGCCGGCGCCGATCACCGTGCTGAGCGGCGAAAAGATCCGCGATTCGTCCCTGCAATCGGCCAACGAAGTCACCCGCTATACCCCCAACGCCTCCGCCGGCACCACCGACGGCCACGGCCGCCCGCGCTGGTGGATTCGCGGCCTGGGCACCGGCGACCAGGGCGCTAACACGGTGAGTCCGATCGGCATCTACGTCGACGACGTCTACATCGCCAACATCAGCGCCACCGGTTTCCCGCTGTTCGACCAGGAACGCGTGGAAGTGCTGCGCGGCCCGCAGGGCACGCTGTGGGGCAAGAACACCACCGGCGGCGCGATCAACTTCATCTCGCGCAAGCCGACCTTCAGCCCCGAGGGCTACTTCAAGGTCGACATGGGCAATTACGCCAACCGCATCGTCGAAGGTGCGGTGAGCGATGCGCTGGTGGACGACAAGCTGGCCGGCCGTGTGTCCTTCCATCACCAGGGCCGCGACGGCTACACCGAGAACAAGAACGACGGCAACGACCAGGGTGCGCTGGAAGACGACGCCGTGCGCCTGCAACTGGCCGCGCGGGTCAATGACAACCTCGACGCCAACCTCAACGTCCACGCCCGCCACTACCACGACACCGCCAGCTACAACACCGTGAGCTACGGCACCCGTCCGGACGGCACCAACCAGTTCGGCTACTCCATCGACCCGAAACTGGGCAAGGCCAACTTCAACGCCAAGTACCAGGCCGAAATCGACCAGGCCGGCAGCAACCTCAATCTCGTCTGGCAGCTGGGCGAGCTGGAGCTGACCTCCATCACCGCCTTCGAACACTTCACCCGCGACGGCTGGACCGACAGCGACAACACCCCGCTGGAACTGCAGCGCAGCTACAGCTATGCCGACAGCCAGCAATGGTCGCAGGAACTGCGCCTGGCCTCGCCGCGCAGCGACCGGCTGAACTGGGTGCTGGGCTTCCACTACTTCAACGAGGACCTGGAGTCGAAGAACGCCAACGCGGCGCTGCCCAACGTCTACGTGCCCAGTTACTACAACAACGTCAGCTACGACCAGAAGACCGAGAGCTACGCCATCTTCGGCAGCACCACCTACAACTTCACCGACGACTTCAGCCTCACCGCCGGCCTGCGCTGGACCCGTGAAACCAAGGACATCGACCTCGAGCGCCTGGTCAACCGCGGCGCGGCGAGCTTCGGCGATGGCCACTGGTGGCAGCCGGGCAACGTCGACTCGCCGCTGATCGTCAACGCCACCCAGGACGAGAGCAACACCTGGAGCGACTACAGCTGGGACCTGACGCCGGAATACCGGATCTCCGACAACGCCCGCGCCTACTTCCGCTATGCCCGTGGCTTCCGTTCCGGCGGCTACAACGCTGGCGTCACCAGCCAGGCCACCGTGGCCAAGGTCGATCCGGAATACCTCACCTCCTACGAGCTGGGCTTGAAGTCGGAATGGTTCGACGGCCGCCTGAACGCCAACGCCAGCGTCTTCTACTACGACTACAAGGACATCCAGCTCAACATCGTCACCGCGGTGAACAACCAGACCGTCTCGCGCCTGGCCAACGGCGCCCAGGGCGAGGCCTACGGCGCCGAGTTCGAGCTCGAAGCCATCCCGGTGCAGAACCTGCACGTCAACTTCGGCCTGGGCCTGCTGCACACCGAGTTCACCGACTACACCTCCGGCCCGAACGATTACTCCGGCAACCACTTCGTCCGCGCACCGAACGTTTCTGCAGTCATCGGCGCCGACTACCGCATCCCGCTCAACGTCGGCGGCGCGGTGGTACTGGGCACCGACTGGAACACCCGCAGCCGCCAGTACTTCTTCACCAACGACCAGAGCCAGAACATGCGCACCGGTGGCTACACCCTGGGCAACGCGCGGGTGACCTACGAACTGCCAGGCGAGACCACCCGCGTCACCGCCTACGTGAACAACCTCACCGACAAGGAGTACCGCAACCACACCCTGCCCACCGGCTACCAGACCGCCGCAGTCATGTTCGGTGATCCGCGCACCTTTGGCGTCTCGGTCACCACCGACTTCTGAGTGAGGACAAGACCATGAACCTTCTGCATCGCGCGCTGCGCCGGCTGCTGCCGGCCGCCACCGTGCTGCTCGCAGGCTACGCCCTGGCCGTCGAGCAGCCCACTACCCTGCGCATCGCCACCGTGGCCTACGCCAACGCCGGGCAAATCACCTTCAACGGCCCGGCCGCCGTCATCGACCGCGACAAGTGGCTGGAACAGCAACTGGCCCAGCGCAACATCAAGCTCGAGTGGGTGCCCGCGACCACCGGCTCGGTGGGTACCTTCGTCAACGAAGAGTTTGCCAACAAGCGCATCGACTTCGCCTTCTATGGCGACCTGCCGTCGATCATCGCCAACGCCTCGGGCGTACGAACCCAACTGATCGTCCCCGGCGGCATCGGCAACAACGTCTACCTCGTGGTGCCGCCGGGCTCCACCGCGAAATCCATCGCCGACCTCAAAGGCAAGCGCATCGCCCTGCACCGGGGCCGGCCGTGGGAGCTGTCGTTCGCCAAGCTGCTGGAGGCCAACCACCTGGGCTTCGAGGACTTCCGCATCTTCAACCTCAACCCGCAGGCTGGCGCCGCCGCGCTGAGCGCCGGGCGGGTGGATGCCTTCTTCACCCTCAGCGATGCCTTCCTGCTGGAAGACAAGCAGGTCGGCCACATCATCTGGTCGAGCAAGGAGGCCCCGGCCGACTGGAAGATGCGCGCCGAAGTCTGGGGCGCACGGGACTTCGTCAAGGATCATCCCGACCTCACCCAACTGGTGGTGGACGCCTACCTGAAAGCTGCCTGGTGGGTCTCCCAGGACGCCAACCAGGCGGCCTACCAGGAAGCGCAGTCGCGCTCCGGCGTGCCGCTGAGCGTGCTGCAGCGCGAGGTCTCCGGCGAACCCTGGCCCGCGCATTTCTCGCCACTGTACGACGACGCCTTGCGCCAGCATTACACCGACGGCATCGCCTATAGCCTCAAGGCAAAACTGATCCGCAACGAGGTGAAGGTGGATGACCTGCTGGAACCGAAGTTCGTCGAGCAGGGTTTGAAGAATCAGCAGCTCGAGGGATTCTGGAAAGACCAGGCAAAAACCGTCGCCAGCCAGCCCTGATATTCCTGAAGCCACTCCAAACAATAAGGCCCCGTTATCGGGGCCTTATTGTTTTTCGAAAACTTCCAGGAACAACTGTTCATAACAAGTAGTTGCTCCAGCACCACGTTATACGCAGTTGCTGCAGCAACAGCAGAAAAACACCCAGAAACTGGCTTTAACCCCTCTAAAACGCATGGCACAGAGCTTGCTCAAGATTGCTCACAACGTATTTAAATCCCCGAGCGACCGCCATGAAACATGCAAGAGAGTTACGTTTCAAACCGCTGGCCATAACATTATCCAGCGCTCTTTTATTAAACGCGGAAGTTGCACTTTCCGATAACTCGAAATCCCCGGAAGACGTCACATTGAGTACCGTGACCGTCCAGGGACAAAGCCAGGAAACCCAGGTCGGCGATGCCCGCAAGGAAGTCGCCCCAGTCTCCAAGGGCACCCTCACCAAATCCCAGCTGGAAAAGTTCGTCGGCCTCGACAGCGCCGTCACCGGCGCCCTCAAATACCTGCCCGGCGTGCACGTCAGCGGCGGTGACAACAGCGGCATCACCGAAGGCGGATTGAACATCCGCGGCTTCTCCCAGGACCAGATCGGTTTCGTCCGCGACGGCATCCCGCTCAACGACCCGCAGTTCCTCACGCCCCACGCCGATTTCATGGGCGACCCGGAAAACTACGAGTCGGTGTCGGTGCTTTACGGCTCCTCCTCGATCAACGCCCCGACCCTTACCGCCAGTGGCGGCAGCGTGCTGATCAAGTCCGTCGCGCCGACCAGGGAAAGCGGTTTGCTGGTGAAGCAGAACGTCGGCAGCGACAGCCTGTTCCGCACCTTCGCGCGGGTCAATACCGGCGAGGTGAACGGCTTCTCCGCCTGGCTCTCGGCCTCGCGCACCACCGCCGACCTGTGGGACAACAGCGGCGGCGAGCTGTCCTCCAACCGTTACGAAGGCAACCTGCAGTACGAGTGGGACGGCAACCGCATCAACGGCATCTTCTCCAGCTTCCTGATGCGCACCAACAGCTACAACCACCCGACGCTCGCCGAGTACCGCGCCAACAAGTACGACCAGGGCTACCCGCGCGACATCTACCCCACCAAGGGCAACGGCACCAACGGCGTGCCCGACGTCACCGTGCCGGGCCAGAGCGCGGCGGCCTCGCGCGCGGACTTCAAGATCCAGACGTATGCGCTCAATGGCCTGTTCAACCTCTCCGACAAGGTCCAGCTGAAGGTCGACCCGTACTTCGTCCGCGTCACCGACGGCACCGCCGCCGTGGCTGTGGTGCCGGTCAATGAGAACAAGGTCAACGCCGATCTCAACGGCGACGGCGACCGCATCGATCCCCTGGTGACCGGCGCGCTGAGCGTCTACCCGACGCAGTACCGCATCGGCTCCACCAACACCCTGGACTTCCTGGTCAACGACGATCACACCCTGCAACTGGGCCTGTGGACCGACTACACCCACGCGCGCAACCAGTTCCCGGTGGTCGAGATCAAGGGTAACGGTAAACCCGCCGGCATCGACGGCAGCCACAAGCTGCGTGACGGCAATGGCAATGCCATCTACTTCACCGACCAGCGCAACGAGATCACCACGCAGAAGCTCTGGGTGCAGGACACCTGGGACATCACCTCGCAGCTCGTCCTCACCGGCGGCCTGGCCTGGCAGCACACGCAGAACAAGGGCGACGATCGCCTAAGCGGCTTCAACGACAGCGCCGACTACAACCGCTTCCTGCCCAGCCTGAGCCTGAGCTACCAGCTCGACCCGCAGCAGCAGCTCTACTACAACACCACCTCGAACATGCGCACTCCGGCGGTCGCCTCGGTCTACGGCCAGGCCAATGGCGGCGACAAGCAGAAACCGGAAGTCACCTGGAACCAGGAGATCGGCTGGCGCTACAGCACCGACGACGTACTGCTCAGCGCCGCACTGTTCTACGACAAGTTCAAGGATCGCCAGGCGGCGTTCGAGGAAGTCTCCGGCGTCACCTCCTACTTCAACGCCGGCGACGTCACCACCAAGGGCCTGGAGCTGTCGCTCAACGGCCTGCTGCCGGCGAACTTCAACTACTTCGCCTCCTGGACCTACCTGCGTTCCACCCAGGACGACGACTACAGCGCCGGCGGCGCCAGCCTCGACACCCAGGGCAACCAGCTCTACGACACCCCGCGCAACCTGTTCAGCGCCGGCATCGGCTACGACAACCAGACCTTCTACGCCAACTTCCTTGGCCGCCACACCGGCAGCTTCTACGGCGACCTGGCGAACAACGAGAAGATCGGCGGCTACACCGTGTTCGACGCCAACCTGGGCTACCGCCTCAAGGACCTGGGCAGCGCGCTGAAGGAAACCACCCTGACGCTCAACCTCAACAACGTCTTCGACAAGCACTACCTGTCGGGCGTGAACTCGGGGACGGTCTCCGCCGACCCGGCCGACGGCGACTTCTACGGCGCGCCGAAGTACTACAAGGGCGCACCGCGCGCTCTGGTCGCCGGCATCTCCGTCGGCTTCTGATCACCCTGCACGCGCCCGGTGCGGGAGCGCCGGGCCGGGAGGCGACATGACCACTCCTCGCTACGACCACATCATCGTCGGCGGCGGCAGCGCCGGCAGCGTGCTTGCCAGCCGCCTCAGCGCCGACCCGCAACGCCACGTCCTGCTCATCGAAGCCGGCCCGGACACCCCACCCCACGCCACGCCGGCGGAAATCCTCGACGGCCACAACCCCTTCCGCCTGCGCCTGGAACTGCGCGATCGCTATTTCTGGCCGGACCTGAGCGTCCGCCACGGTGCGCAGCCCGAAGGCATCGAGCGCCCCGAGCGCTATCTCGAGCAGGCCCGCGTGCTCGGCGGCGGCTCCAGCGTCAACGTGCTGGTGGCCAACCGCGGTCTGCCGCGCGACTACGACCAGTGGGCAGCGCTGGGTGCCGAAGGCTGGGGCTGGGACGACGTGCTGCCGTACTTCCGCAAGCTCGAACGCGACACCGACTACGCCGGCCCGCTGCACGGGCATGACGGGCCGATCCCGATCAGCCGCGTCTCCACCCGCGACTGGACGCCCTTCACCCGCTCCGTGGTCTCGGCGCTGCAAGCCGAAGGCCTGCGCGACATCGGCGACCAGAACGGCGTGTTCGACGACGGCTACTTCGCCCCCGCGGTAAACCTGGAGCATGGCCAGCGCGTGTCCGCCGCCCGCGGCTACCTCGATGAAGCAGTGCGCGCACGGCCCAACCTGACGCTGTGGACCGACAGCCAGGTACTCGGCCTGCAACGCGAGGGCACGCGCATCACCGGCGTCGAACTGCAACGTAACGGTGAGCACGTCACCGTGGGGGCTGGCGAAGTCATCCTCGCCGCCGGAGCGCTGCAATCGCCGGCCTTCCTGCTGCGTAGCGGCATCGGCCCGGCCAGCCAGTTGCAGGAGCTGGGCATCGAGGTGATCGCCGACCGCCCCGGCGTCGGCGGCAACCTGTGGGAGCACAGCTCGCTGGGCACCCTCGCCACCCTGGGCGATGCCGCCCGCTCGGACGCCGTGCTGGCACGGCCCGGCACCTCGCATCAACTGGGTATCCGGGTGTCCTCGGGCGTCGATCCGGACACGCCCTCGGACCTCTACCTGGCCATCGGCGCGGACGCCGAGCGCGGCGTGGCCCACGCGCTGTTCTGGATCAACAAACCCAGCTCCAGTGGCCGCCTGACCTTGCGCGATCGCGACCCGGCAAGCCCGCCGCACGTCGATTTCAACCTGCTCTCCGACCCTCGCGATCTGCAACGCGCACGTGTGGCGCTGCGCACCATCCAGCGCCTGTTCAAGCACCCGGTCCTGGCGCGCTACGAACTGCAATTGGCGCTTACCCCCTTCGCCGTGCCGCAACCGGGCGGGCCGAAGCTGGAAACCCTGCTGGCCGACGACACGGCGCTGGAAGCCTACCTGCGGCAGCACATAGGCGGCGTCTGGCACCCCAGCGGTACCTGCCGCATCGGCACCGCCGATGACCCGCAGGCCGTGGTCGACAGCGCCGGTCGCGTCCATGGCGTGCAAGGCCTGCGTGTCGCCGACGCCTCGATCATCCCGGTGATCCCCACCGCCAACACCAACCTGCCGACCCTGATGCTCGCCGAGAAAATCGCCGACGCCATCCTGGGCGGTGCCTGAGGAACTCGCCATGTCACGCTATGAACTGCTGATCGATGGTCGCCTGCAGGCGGCCGAGCACTACGACCGGGTGATCGACCCGGCCAGCGAAGAAATCGTTGGCGAAGCCGCCCGCGCCAGCCTGGAGCAGGTCGACGCGGCGGTGGATGCCGCACACCGCGCCTTCCCGGCCTGGGCCACCGATCTCGACGTCCGCCGCCAGAGCCTGGCCCGAGCCGCCGAACGAGTACGCGAGAATGCCCAGGCGCTGGCCGAGCTGATCACCCGCGAACAGGGTCGCCCACTGCGCTCGACCCTGGAGGAAGTGGCTGGCGTCGCCGCCACTTTCGAGCACCACGCGCAGCTGGAGCTACCCGCCGACACCCAGTTGCGCGACGACGGCGAGCGCCTGGTGCGCATCACCCGCAAACCGCTGGGGGTGGTCGCCGCGATCACCCCGTGGAACGTCCCGCTGATCCTGCTGGTATTGAAGATCGCGCCTGCCCTGCACGCCGGCAACACCGTGGTGGCCAAGCCCTCGGAGCACACGCCGCTGTCTACCCTGCTGCTGGCGCGACTGCTGGGCGATGTGTTCCCCGCTGGCGTGTTCAACGTGGTTGCCGGTGCGGGCGAGGTTGGCGAACACCTGGTACGTCATCCGCGAGTGCGCCACGTGACCTTCACCGGCAGCGTCGCCACCGGAAAGCGCCTGTATGCCGGCGCGGGGGACGACCTCAAGCGTCTTACCCTGGAACTGGGCGGCAACGACGCCGCGCTGGTACTGGAAGACGCCGACCTCGACGCCATCGTCGAACCGCTGTTCTGGGGCGCCTTCTGGAACAGCGGCCAGGTGTGCTTTGCGATCAAGCGCCTGTACGTGCATGACAGCCTCTTCGAGCCCCTACTGGCGAAACTCGCCGAGCGCGCCCAGCGCACCCGCCTCGGTCATGGGCTCGACCCGCAGACGGAACTGGGGCCGCTGACCAACGCACAGCAACTGGAACGGGTCATCGCCCTGATGGAAGACGCCAAGGCTCACGGAGCGCGCATCCGCAGCGGCGGCACGCGGCCCGACGGTCCCGGCTACTTCTACCCGCCGACCCTGGTCAGCGGCGTGGCGGCCGGCGTCGCGCTGGTGGACGAGGAACAGTTCGGCCCGGTGTTGCCGGTGATCTCCTTCCGCAACGAAGAGGACGCCATTACCCAGGCCAACGCCAGCCGCTACGGGCTCGGCGCCTCGGTGTGGACCCGCGACCTGGCGCGCGGCGAAGCCATCGCTGGGCGGCTGGAGGCGGGCCTGGCCTGGGTCAACCAGCACGGCCACATCCAGCCCGGCGCGCCCAAGGGCGGGCACAAGTGGAGCGGGCTCGGCTACGAAGGCGGGCAACGCGGTTACGAGGCCTTCAGCGAGCTGCAGGTGCTCAACGTTTCGCGGCGCTGAGGCGCGGCTTATCCAGATCAAAGCCTCCTCACCCTGCCCCTGGCTACGCGCCCCGCTCCTCAAGCGGGAAAGGGCACCGTTCGGCGCCGGATGGAACCACCGCATCAGCCGGCGCGGACTGCCCCCTCTCCTTGAGGGAGAGGGCTGGGGTGAGGGGGAAAGCGCCGGCACAGGCTTTACCGGAAAACAGACAGCCATTCCAACCCAACTCTCAAAGAGGATTCCCCGATGCGTGCCGGAAGCTGGCCCTCGATCCTGCTCACCCTGGCCTTCGCCGTGATCATCGCGGCGTGCCACGGCAAGACCATCCTGCTGGTCGCCGACATCGCCAACGCCTTCTCGATCAGCCCCTCGCGGGCCAGCTGGGTCGTGTCGGCGGTGGCGGTGGTCGCCGCCCTCGCCTCGCCGCTGGTCAACTGGATCGTGGCGCGGGTCGGCGAACGCCGTGCCATCGTCTTCGGCCTGTTGCTGGCGGCGGCGTGCAGCTACCTGGCGAGCCGCACTGAAGATTTCACCACGCTGATCACCCTGCGTGTCATCGAAGGCGCCGGCTACATCAGCGTGGTGCTCGCCGCACTCGCCCTGCTGGTGCACACCACCGAAGGCCATCGCCGCACCACCGCGCTGGCGTTCTGGTCGGTAGCCTCGCCCCTGGGCGGCGCCATCGCCATCTTCGCCGTGGCACCCTATGTCGGCGGCCAGCATGGCGAATGGCGCAACGCCTTCAGCGGCCACGCGCTGGTGTTGCTGGTCCTGCTGCTGGCGACGCCGCTGCTGCCATCGGTGAACCTGGCGACCCGCAGCGAGCGCCACTCCCTGCGCCAGACCTTCCGCCTCTACGCCGACCCGTCCGTGCTGCGCCTTGCGCTGGCCGTGGGCGCACCGCTGACCGTGGCGCTGGGCCTGGTGACCATCACCCCCGACTATTTCATCCACAGCCTGGGCGTTGCGCCGTCGACCATCGGCGTGATCTCCACCATCGGCATCCTCTCCAGCGTGCTGGCCGGGCTGCTCGCCGGCTTCGTGCTCAACCTGCGCTTCTTCGGCCCGCTGGCCGTGGTCGGCGGCGCGTTGATCGGGGTGGTCCTGGAGGTGCTGGTGTTCATCCCCGGCATCGCGGCATCCACCGCCATCGTGGCGAAGATCGTCCAGGGCTTCGTTGGCAGCTTCGTCGTCGCCTGGGTGTTCACCAGCATCCCGCGCATGAGCCGTGGCGGCGACGTGATGGGAGCCGGCGGCGTGGCCGAGCAGGCGCTGTACCTGTCGATGTTCCTCGGCCCGGTGCTGCTGTTCCCGCTGTTCAGCCTGCCCTCGCGCCTGCCGTTCTTCGCCGTCCTGATCGTCGCCAGCCTGCTGCCGCTGTTCCTGCTCCCGCTGGGGCTGCGTTGGCGCCCTGCGGAACCGCCGGTAGCCGCCTGACCGAATCGACATCGACAGGACGCTTCCTCTCGCGCTTTCCGTAGGATGGGTGGAGCTTGCGATACCCACCAGCCATGGTCGGGCGAACGCGATGGGTATCGCTTCGCTCCACGCCATCCTACAAAGGCGCGCCGGAAAGCCGCGAATGTGAGCTCGCTCCTACAAAAGACGCGCAATGCGCGCAGCACCCGGAAGAATCCAGGCCAAAAGAAAAGCCCTCGCAAGAGGGCTTTTTCAGTTCAGGCGAATACTCAGGCCGCCGCGCCCAGCAGCTTCTGGCGCTGCTCCCAGAGGCCGGTCATTTTCCATTGCTGCTCCAGCACGCCGGGGCCGAATTCCTGGGAGCCGCCGAGGCCTTCGGCGAGGCCCTGGAAGTAGGCGCCTTCCTCGATCAGCAGGATCAGCTTGGACGCCTTGATCAGGTCGTCGCTCCAGAAGGTCGCGCCGCCGTTGGCTTCGAGGATGGCCGGGGTGTGCGGGTTCTCGGCGATACGGTCGAGGATGAACAGTGGTTCGGGCTGGCGGCGGTCGATGTAGATCGGCAGCTCGCGGGCCAGGGTCACACGCTGGGAAGCGGCGTAGCGGATCGGCAGCACGCGATGGGCGCTGGCCCAGCCGCCGAGGTACGGCGTGTGGACGTGGATCACCACATTGATTTCCGGGCGTGCCTGAAAGATCGCCGCATAGCGTTTGCCGTTGCCACCAGCACCACGGCCACTGAGCGGAGTCGCGCCGGGGATGCTTTCGTCGAGGATCACTTCGCCGTCATAGGTCGCAACCACCGCGCGGATTTCCTGGTCGTCGGCCCAGGGGGTCGGCGCGTGGACGGCGATCACCTGATCGCTGTCCGGCACGCGCACATAGGCCTGGTAGGTGTTGGTGGCGGTGAGGGTGCGGCTCTCCTTGAGCACGCGGAAGGCCTTGGCGAAGTCGCGGCGGACCTGTTCGAGCTGGCTGGCGAGTTGCGGATCGAGAGTGGACATGGAATGCCTCCTGGCAGTCGGGGATGGATGAACCGCGTGGCGGTGTTGCAGAGACTGAGCAGGACTTGTGCCACTTAAAAATATCAATATTAATCAGGTAGTTAAGAAATAAATTCGATCACACCAGCACACTAGCCACGGCTGAGCGGGCGAAATTGCTGCCCCCCCAGCATCCCCTGCTGACCCACTGCTGCTGTACAGACAAACGCCCTGCTGCCGTAGCAGCACACCACCCTGAAAGCCTCGCCCTGCCTGGCCTGCAGCCTTTGGGCACAGCCCTTGCTGAAGACCTTGCACGAGCAGCACGACGCTGCCCCCGCAACGTAAAGGAGCAAGGCCATGAGCACCGAATTCTTCTGGCGACTGCCGCTGGGCAGCGACGGTCCCTATCTCGCCTCGGACAAGAACAACCGCGGCAGCCACATCGATCGCCCCGGCAACATCGCCCCGGGCCGCCTGCCCAACGGCGAACCGGACGGTTTCACCTACATCGACTACATCGCCCAGGTCGCCAAGGCCGCCGAGATCGCCGGCTTCGAAGGGGCGCTGTTGCCCACCGGACCGGAGCCGTGGATCGCTGCCGCCGCGCTGGCCCGCGAGACCCGCCGGATCAAGTTCCTCATTGCCTTCCAGGCCGCCTGGACCTTGCCGGCCTACGCTGCGCAGCAGGCCGCGATCCTCCAGCACCTGTCCCGCGACCGCCTGGAGTGGAACATCATCACCGGCGGCAACCCCGCCAGCCAGCGCGCCAATGGCGACTTCCTCGAGCACGACAAGCGCTACCAGCGCACCGGCGAGTTCCTCGACATCATCGACGGCCTGTGGAAGAACGAGCAGTTCTCCTACCAGGGCGATATCTACCAGCTGGAGAACGGATCACTGCCCATCGCGCTGCGCAACGTGCGCAAACCGGGCGTGTACTTCTCCGGTTTCTCCGACCCGGCACTGGACGTCGCGGCGAAGCACGCCGACGTCTACCTGAACTGGGCCGAACCCATCGACAAGCTCAAGCCGCACCTGGAGCGCGTGCGCGAGCTGGCCGACAAGCAGGGCCGCGAAATCCGCTTCGGCATCCGCATCGACCTGTTCGCCCGCGAAACCGAAGAGGCCGCCTGGAGCGAGCTGCGCCGCCAGTACGAGCGCATCGACGCGCGCACCAGCGCCTTCATCAAGAACTTCGCCACCGGCTCGGATTCCGTCGGCGCCGCGCGGCAGACCGCCTACCACCAGAACGTCGAGCGCTTCGACGACCTGATCCTGGGCCCCAACCTCTGGGCCGGCTTCGGCAAGGCCAAGCCGGGGCCGACCATCGGCCTGGTGGGCAGCCACGAGAACGTCGCCGAGCGTCTCGCCGAATACCGCGACGCCGGTTTCTCCACCTTCATCCTCGCCGGCAATCCGCACCTCGAAGAAGCCCTGCGCATCGGCCAGGAAGTGCTGCCGCTGGTGCAGGGCAAACGGGCCGACGTCCACGAACTCAAGGCCCGCGCCTGACCCACAAGGAGCTGCACATGTCCCGTCCCCTCGATACCCTCTGGTACACCCGTTGCCCGGTGCCCACCGGCCTTGGCATCGCCGTGCAGAAAGGCTGGCTGGAAGAAGCCCTTGCCGAGCAGGGCACGCAGATCAAGTCGCTGCGCGAGTCCGCCGACCAGGCAGTGCGAGAGTCGCACTTCGACCACACGCTGCAGAACTCGGTACGCCATGGCGGCAACATCCCGGCCATCTGGGCCCGCGCCAGCGGCCGCGAGACCCGAGTGATCGGCCTGTCCTGGGCCGATGAAGCGCAGCTGATCCTGACCACCGCCGAGAGCGGCATCCGTACCGTGCGCGACCTCAAGGGCCGGCGCTTCGGCCTGCCCGACTGGAGCGGCGCGCAGATCGACTTCACCCGCGCCCAGGCGATCCGCGGCCTGGAAAACGCCTTGCGCCTGGAAGGCCTGGAAGTGCGTGACCTGGAGCTGGTGGACTTCGGCCTGAAGGGCACCTTCAGCGACGAGGCGCCGAGCAACATCGTCGGCATCACCGGCCATGGCGGCAGCCGTCGGCGCAGCCAGAACCCGGAACTGGTCGGCCTGCTGCGTGGCGAAGTCGACGCGATCTTCCTCAAGGGCGCCCATGCCGTGCAGCTGGCACAGCAGTTCGGCCTGCACACGGTGATCGACACCGGCGCGCATCCGGAGCCGCTGATCCGCTCCAACAACGGCACGCCGCGCACCCTGAGCGTCGACCTCAACCTGCTGGAGCAACACCCCGACGCCGCCACCGCGATCCTCGCCTCGGTGCTGCGCGCCGAGGACTGGGCCCACCAGCACCCGGATGACACCCGCCGCTACCTGGCGCGAGAAACCAACAGCAGCGAATTCTGGGTCGCCACCGCCTACGGCGAGGACGCCCACCTGCGCCTGCGCACCAACCTGGACGAAGGCTCGATCCTCGCCCTGCAGGACTTCACCGACTTCCTGCAACGCTGGAACTTCATCCCGGCAAGCGTCGACGTGCGCGCGTGGATCGACCCTCGCCCGCTCGAAGCCCTGCGCAGTCGCCTGGCACAGAAGACCGGCTGATCAACGTCACGAGGGCGACTCCCTCTGTTTCTCGACCTGGGCCCCCGCGCGACGGCGCGGGGGCTTTCTTACCCCGACGGACACCCATGAGCACACCGCTGGAAACCCTCTGGTACACCCACAGCCCCGTTCCCACGGGGCTCGGCATCGCCGTCGAATCCGGGCGTCTGGCCCAGGCCTTCCGCCCGTTCGGCACACGCATCCAGTCGCTGCGCGAATCCTCCGAGCGTGAGGTGCGCGAGGCGCATTTCGATCACCACCTGCCCTACTCGGTACGCCAGGGCGGCAACATCCCGGCCATCTGGGCTCGCGCCAGCGGCGCGAGCACGCGGGTGATCGGGCTGTCGTGGAGCGACGAGGTGCAGCTCATCGTCAGCGCGCCGGACAGCGGCGTGCGCAGCATCCGCGACCTGCGCCACCGGCGCTTCGGCCTGCCGAAGTGGGCCAACGTGCAGATCGACTTCACCCGTGCCCAGTCCCTGCGCGGCCTGGAAAACGCCCTGCGTCTGGAAGGCCTGGAAGTGCGCGACGTCGAGCTGGTGGACTACCCCTACGGCGGCACCTACAGCGACGACCCGGTGCGCCATGTGTTCGGCGCCCAGGTGGCGCTCAAGGGCAACCGTGTGGTGCAGCGCAACAACGAGCTGATCGGCCTGCTGCGCGGCGACATCGATGCCATCTTCCTCAAGGGTGCGCATGGCCTGCAGCTGGCCCATGAGTTCGGCCTGCACGTGGTGCTGGATGTCGGCTCGCACCCCGAGCCGCTGGTACGCTCGAACATCGGCACGCCACGCACCCTGACCGTCGACCAACGGTTGCTGGACGAGCATTTCGACGCCGCCGTGCGGGTGCTCGACACCATCCTGCGCGCCGAACAATGGGCCTGGGCGCACCCGGAGGAGACCCGCCGCTTCCTCGCTCGCGAGCTGAACACCAGCGAATTCTGGGTGGCCAGCGCCTATGGCGAGGACGCCCACCTGCGCCTGCAGACCAACCTCGCCGAGCGCTCGATCAACTCGCTGCGCGATCTCACCGGCTTCCTGCAACGCTGGGATTTCATCGCCCGCGACTTCTCCGTGGACGACTGGATCGACCCGCGCCCGCTGGAAGCCCTGCTGGGGAAGATCGATGTCGCCATCTGACCCGCATGGGAAACCCGGGGCCTTCCTGCTCAACTTCATGCTGCTGGCGGCCTTCAGCGGCGCGACCATCGGCATGGCGAAGATCGTCACCACGCTCTACGCCATCAGCATCGGCGCCAACGCCATGCAGATCGGCATCATCTCGGCGATGGAAGCCCTCGGCATGGTGATCCTCACCCTGCCGGCCGGCTTCGTCATCGCACGCTTCGGTGCGCGCCGGGTGTACTTCCTCGCCAGCCTCGGGCCGATGCTGCTGAACCTGGCCATTCCGCTGTTCGGCGGCTGGCTGTGGCTGGCCTTCGCGCGCCTGCTGATCGGCCTGTGCATCCCGTTCCGCATCGTCGCCATGAACAGTGCCTTCCTGCGCCAGCTCAAGCGCATCGGCAACGACAAGGCCGGCTGGTACCGCGGTTCGCTGACCCTGGGCATGGGCCTGCTCGGCCCGCTGCTGGGCAACTGGCTGAGCGGCTCGACGAGCTTCAGCTGGGGCTTCGCCGCCATCGGCCTGTGCTTCGGCCTGATGGCCTTCTACAGCCTCGGCTTCTGGGAAGGCGAAGCCCCCAGCGAAGACGTGCCCGTCGCGGCCGCCACCGGCGGCTTGCTGCAACAGGTCGGCGCCATGCTGGCCAATGTCGAGATCGCCGAGAGCTGCCTGATCGAACTGCTCAGCGCCGCCACCAGCGCGCTGTTCGGCACCTTCATCCTGCTGCTGGCGATGGACGTCGCTGGTCTCTCGCAAGGCCAGGCCGTGAGCCTGGTGATGATCCAGGGCCTGGCCTCGGTGCTCGGCCTGTTCGGCTTCGGCTACCTGATCGAGCGCAGCGGCCGGCGCCTTGCCTACATCGGCAGCCTCAGTGCGGCACTGCTCGCCCTGCTGCTGCTCGGCAGCGCGCACAACTATTGGCTGCTGGCCCTGGGCGGCGTGCTGCTCAGCGCCGCGGCGGCGCTCATCCACCTGGTGAACATGGCCCAGTTGGGCGAGCACGCCATGGACAAGAGCAAGATTTCCGGCCTGTTCAACCTCGCCTCGATGTCCGGCAGCTTTTCCGGCGCGCTGCTGGGCGGGGCGATCAGCCACTTCGTCGGGCTGGGCAACCTGTTCCTCTGCTGGATTCCCCTGGTGCTGCTGGCTGCGCTGTTCTGCTGGCAACGCAAGCTGCGCCGGCAAACCACCGAGCCGCTGCTCGGGCAGGAGGGCTGAATGGCCACGCGTACCCTGGATCGCCTGAGCTGGTTTGTCTCGCCGCTGCTCCTGCTGCTCGCCTGGTTCATGGCCGCGCGCGCGGGCTGGTTCCCCCCGCAACTGCTGGTGCCGCCGGCGGAAGTCTGGGCCAGCTTCAAGGACCTGCTGGCCAGCGGCGAGCTGCGCGAGCACGTGGTCAACAGCCTGTCGCGCCTGGCCATCGGCTTCACCATCGGCGCGCTGGGCGGCCTGGTCTTCGGCACCGCCATGGCGCTGTCGAAAACCGTTGAAGCCTACTGCGCACCGTTGTTCCACACGCTGCGCCAGGTGCCGTCGATCGCGCTGATCCCGATGTTCATCCTGTTCTTCGGCGTGGAAGAAACCTTCAAGATCCTGATCGTCACCAAGGCCGCCTTCTTCCCCGTGGCGCTGGCCGCCAGCGAGGGGGTGAAGGGCATCCCGCGCGGCTACTTCGAGGTCGCCAGCGTGTACCGCCTGCCGCTGTGGAGCCTGCTGCGCGACGTCGCCTTCCCCGCCGCCGCGCCACCCATCGTCACCGGCCTGCGCATCAGCCTGAGCCGCGCCTGGATGGTACTGGTGGCCGCCGAGCTGCTCGCCGCCGACAGCGGCCTGGGGCAGATGATCGAGCTGAGCCGGCAGATGCTGCGCATCGACATCGTGATGGTCGGGGTGATCGTCACCGGCGCCATCGGCTTCATGCTCGATTTCGCCTTCCGCCTGCTGGAGAGGCACCTGCTGCGCTGGAGACCGACGCCATGACCCGCACGCTCAAATCACTGCGTGGCCTGGTGCTGCCGGCGCTGCTGATCGCCGCCTGGCACTGGCAATCGCAACAGGGCGCCAGCGCCGCCTATGCCTTCGTGCCGCTGGAGCGCATCGGCGCCGGTTTTGCCGAGCTGATCCGCACCGGCGAGCTGTGGCTGAGTGTCGCCGCCAGCCTGCAACGCACCTGCCTCGGCCTGCTGATCGGCGCGCTCGCCGGGTTCGCACTGGGCGCCGGGATGGCCTTGTCGCGCCCCGTGGAGCGGCTGTTCGCACCGCTGTACCACACGATCCGCCAGGTGCCGATCCTCGGCCTGATCCCGCTGATCGCCCTGTGGTTCGGCAGTGGCGAGCCGTCCAAGGTGCTGATCGTCAGCCTCGCCGCGTTCTACCCGATGACGCTGAACGCCTTCGAGGGCTTCCGCGACGTGGAAAAGCGCTACCGCGAGGTCGGCCGACTGTATGCCTTCGGCCCCTGGCAGCAGTTCCGCGAAGTGCTGCTGCCCGGCGCGCTGCCCAGCCTGAGCAACGGCGTACTGCACGCGCTGGCCTTCGCCTGGGTCAGCTCGGTGGGTTGCGAGCTGTTCCTCTCCACCGGCATGGGCCTGGGCAACCTGATGATGAACGCCGAGACCGGCTCGCGCATGGAGATCGTGGTGATCGGCGTGCTCAGCATCGGCCTGCTCGGCTACGCCATGAACCAGCTGTTCGCCCGCCTCAGCCGCCACCTGCTGCGCTGGCGCAACCTGCGCTGACCCTATTGCCATGAGTGCCTCGATCATGAACGCGATCCTTGACCCCGCCATCCTTCCTGCCCAGCAGGCGCAATCGGGCGCGCTGGCCATCCAGGGCCTGAGCAAGGCCTATTCCATCGATGGCCGCAGCCTGCCGGTGCTGGAGAACATCGACCTCACCGTGCGCCCCGGCGAGTTCGTCAGCATCGTCGGCGCCAGCGGCTGCGGCAAATCCTCGCTGCTGCGGCTGATCGTCGGGCTGGAGAACGACTACAGCGGGCGCATCCTGCTCGACGGGAAGGCCGTTGCCGGCACCAGCCTGGAGCGCGGCATCGTGTTCCAGGACCACCGGCTGTTCCCCTGGAAGACCGTGGAAGACAACGTCGCCCTGGCGCTGAAGAACCAGAAGCTCGGCCGCGCCGAAAAGCGCGAGCGGGTCGCCGAGCACCTGGAGCTGGTCGGCCTGACCGGCTTCGAGCAGGCCTATCCGCACCAGCTTTCCGGCGGCATGGCGCAACGCGCGGCCATCGCCCGCGCGCTGATCACCCAACCCAAGGTGCTGCTGCTCGACGAACCCTTCGGCGCCCTCGACGCCCTCACCCGCGTGCGCCTGCAACACGAACTGCAACGCATCTGGGTGCAGCAGCGCAGCACCATGATCATGGTTACTCATGATGTGGAGGAAGCGCTGTACCTGGGCGACCGGGTGGTAGTGATGGACGCGCGGCCGGGGCGGATTCGCCATGAGGTGCGGGTCGACCTGCCGCATCCGCGCGAGCGAGGGGAGCCGGTGCTGACGAAGCTCAAGGAGGAACTGTTGGCGGAGCTGATGCAGGGCTGATCGTTGGGTAGGAGCGGACTCCGTCCGCGATCGGTCCGCATCGCGCCGGATTCGCGGACGGAGTCCGCTCCTACGCGATCTGT
Organism: Pseudomonas nitroreducens; assembly: GCF_010994165.1. Taxonomy (NCBI): domain Bacteria; kingdom Pseudomonadati; phylum Pseudomonadota; class Gammaproteobacteria; order Pseudomonadales; family Pseudomonadaceae; genus Pseudomonas; species Pseudomonas nitroreducens. The sequence continues at coordinate 380,391 of NZ_WMBX01000004.1, forward strand.
CAGCTCGCAGCGATGGCTTGCCCTCTCCCTAACCCTGGCTGCGCGCCCCGCTCCGAAGGGAGAGGGGACTGTTCGGCTTCAAGCGAAACTCCGAGCACGCCGGTAACGCCGATCTGCTCCCTCTCCCTTCAGGGAGAGGGCTGGGGAGAGGGTGCCAAACCAACGCACCCAATCCTCCCGTTACTGATCCACACCCACCGCCAACGCCGCCGGGAAATCCGGGTGATACCCGGTGCCAATCTCCTCCAGCACCCCGGCCTTGCGCAGCTTGCCCAGCACCCGCGCATTGGCTTCGCACAGCCGCACTTCGATACCACGGCGCTGCAGCTGCTCGATCACTTCCTGCAGGGTCTGCAGGCCGGTGATGTCCATGAACGGCACATGGCGCAGGCGGATGATCAGCACCTTCGGGTCGGTATGGGTCTTGGCCAGCGCGCGCTCGAAGGTCTCCGCCGCGCCGAAGAACAGCGGCCCCTCGATGCTGTACACCAGCACCCCCGGCGGCAGGTCGCCAAGGCCACGGCCGCGCAGCTCCACGTCCAGCTCGGGGCCGTCGTCGGCGTGGACTTCCACCGAGGACGCCATGCGCCGCAGGAAATGCAGCATGGCGAGGATCACGCCGATGTTCACCGCGATCACCAGGTCGCTGAACACCGTGAGCAGGAAGGTCACCAGCAGGATGGCCACGTCCGCGCGCGGCGCGCGCTTGAGCATGAACAGGAAATGCCGTGCCTCGCTCATGTTCCAGGCCACCACGAAGAGGATCGCCGCCAGCGCGCAGAGCGGGATATTCGAGGCCAGCGGCGCGAGGAACAGCAGGATCAGCACCAGCGTGGCCGCATGGGTGATCCCGGCCAGCGGGCTGTTGCCGCCGTTGCGGATGTTGGTCGCGGTGCGCGCGATGGCGCCGGTGGCAGCGATGCCGCCGAACAGCGGGGTAACCAGGTTGGCGATGCCCTGGCCGATCAGCTCCTGGTTGGAGTCGTGGCGGGTGCCGGCCATGCCGTCGGCAACCACCGCCGAGAGCAACGATTCGATGGCGCCGAGCATGGCGATGGCGAAAGCCGGGCCGATCAGCTCGAGCACGCGCGGCAGCGTCACTTCCGGCAGGCTGAAGCTGGGCAGGCCCTGGGGAATGCCACCGAAGGCGCTGCCGATGGTGGCCACGCCGTCGAAATGGAACAGCGACTGGATCGCCGTCACCACCACCATCGCCACCAGCGGGCCGGGCACCCGGCGCAACGCGGCGATGCGCGGGGTGAACAGCACCAGAGCCAGGCTCAGCAGCGCCAACAGGGTCGTCGCGATGTGCAGTTGCGGCAGGGCCTGGATCAGGTGCCAGAGCTTCTGGTGGAAGTGTTCGCCGGTCACCGCAGGCAAGCCGAAGAAATCCTTCCACTGGCCGACCCAGATGATCACGCCGATACCGGCGGTGAAGCCGACGATCACCGGCGCGGGGATGAAGCGGATGATGCTGCCCAGGCGACTGACGCCCAGCAGCACGAGGATCGCGCCGGCCATCAGCGTCGCGATCTGCAGGCCGTCGACGCCGTACTTGGCGGTGACCCCGGCGAGGATGACGATGAAGGCGCCGGTCGGCCCGGCGATCTGCACCCGGCTGCCGCCCAGCAGCGAGACCAGGGCGCCGGCGAAGATCGCCGTGTAGATACCTTGCTCCGGCTTCACCCCGCTGGCGATAGCGAAGGCCATGGCCAGCGGCAGGGCGACCACCCCGACGATGACGCCCGCCACCAGGTTGCGCGTCCAATGCTCACGGCCGAAGAGTCCGGCCTTCCAGGCTTCTCGCAGGGCGATCATCACAGTCTCCGACGGAATATCGATGCTGGATGCTAACAGGCCGGAGCGGAAAACGGCCTGGCGCAGGTCATGACTGTGGCGCGCTGTCGCAGGCAAAACAAGGTGAACAAAATATTGCACAAGCCTGACGGCGCGCTGCTTCCAACAGGCTTTTGAAATGCCGGAACATGGGCGTTTCACCGCGGAATAGAGGCCGTCGATTTGCCAGGCGACCTGAAATTTGGCACAATATGTTCATTATGTTGAACATCAAGGCTCTACCTCTCCCCACTTCCCGCCTGGTGTCGCGCGAGCGCCACTGGACCGGCGACCTCTAGCTCCTCCCTTCGGCTGCTACCTGTTGGTGGTGCCAAGCGCGGCAAACACTCATAGGTGATTGCCGCCCGAGTCGGCGCCACGAAACCCGAACCGAAACCGCCGCAAGGATGCTCTTAGCGAGACTGCGCGCGGCTGCCCGTGGGAGGGCTCCACCATGCGTTCCTGGATCTATCTGTTTGCCGCCATCGGCTTTGAAGTCGTTGGCACCACCTCGATGAAATTCACCCATGCGCTGTACCCGGTCGCGGGTCTGCTGCTGATGTACGTGATGATCGGCCTGTCGTACTACTTCCTGTCGCTGGCCATCAAGCATGTGCCGGTCGGCGTGGCCTACGCCCTGTGGGAAGGCATCGGCATCGTACTGATCACCCTGGTCAGCGCCTTCTTCCTCGGCGAGCACCTGAGCCTGGACAAGGCCCTGGGCCTGGCCGTGATGATCGCCGGTATCCTGCTGGTGAAATCCGGCACCCGCACCACCCCGCGTGAGAAGAACCTGGAGGTGGTGACATGCTGAACCATGACCTGATTCCGATGGCCTGGCTGGGCCTGGCCATCGTCCTGGAAGTGATTGCCAACCTGCTGCTGAAGTACTCCGACGGCTTCCGCAAGCGCGTGATCGGCGCGGCCTCGATCCTCTGCGTACTGGGCGCGTTCACCGCGCTGGCGCAGGCGGTACGCGGCATCGAACTGTCGGTGGCCTATGCCATCTGGGGCGGCTTCGGCATTCTCGCCACCGTCGCCATGGGTTGGGCCCTGTTCGGCCAGCGCCTGGTCTGGCGCGGCTGGGTCGGCCTGGCGATGCTGGTGCTGGGCATGGGCTTGCTGAAGCTGGCGTGATCATCGAATGTGAAATGAAAAAGGCGGAGCTGGGCTCCGCCTTTTTTGTTGTCTTGAGGAAGGTGCCGTGCGGTTCGCGAGCAAGCTCGCTCCTAAAGAAATCCTGACGGAGTGGATGCCCCTTGTAGGAGCGAGCTTGCGCGCGAACAGCCCTTGCGCCGGCGTATCAGGATCGCAGGGCGCATAACCTGGAACAGGTTATCCGCCGGCATGTTCGCGGCGGATAACGATGGCGCGTTATCCGCCCTACGAAAGACCCACGCGAATCACGCCAGCAGGCTCACCACCGCGAAGCGACTGAGATTCGCCTGAGCCACCACTGTCTGCGCCACCGCGCTGTAATGCGTAGCGCTACGCCCCATGCGGTCGAGCATGGAAGCGGCGAAGGTGTGCGCCCATTCGCGCTCATCCTCGCTGGCATGGCGGTCGAGGAAGTCGCGGATGTCGTCCTGGCGGTGGCGCAACTGATCGCGCAGGCCGCCGATACGATCCAGCGCCGAAACCACCGAATCGAGCAACTGGCGCTGCTCACGGAAGGCATCGGTCCTGATCTCGGTGGGAAATGCCAGCAGCCCTTCTTCCTGGCTTTTCAGCCGGGTGTTCTTGCCCTTGGCGAACAGCTTGCCCTCGCCCTGCACCGCCAACTGGCCCTTGAGCTGTTGCCAGTCGGCCTCGGGCGCGGAGAATTTCAGCGCGCCGTCGCTATCGAGTTCGGCGCGGATGCCGGCCTGGCCGAGTGTCGCGTTGAAGCGGCGCAGCACCTGTTCCGTGCTCATGCCATCGTCCAGGACCACCGCCGCCGGTTCGGCGAGTTGGCGGCCAGCACTGAACAGCAGGGTTTCCTTGCCGGAACGCTGGATCGCATCCACCGATTCCAGCCCCTCCAGGCTGAAACGGCTGCGCACCGGTTCGTTGAGGCGCAGGCGGAAGTTGGCGTCGAGGCTGCCGTCCGAGCGCTGGGCGCGCTGCTCCAGCAGCTCGTTGACCTGCCGGGTAGCCTGGCGCACGCCTTCGCGGTCCTGGGATTGCGGCGCGCTGAGTTCGCGGCTGAGGTTGAGCTTGAGGCCGCCGAGGCGGTCCTGCAGGTCGCCCAGGTAGCTGTCGGCGGACTGCATGGACGACAACTGCTGGTTGAGCTGCAGGTTGAAGCTGCCGCTCTTCTGCGCGCCGCGCGCCATCTGCGCGGCGTTCTCGCCTTTTTCCTCGCCTTTGCGCAGGGCGTTCTGCCGCTCCCCCGTGGAGGGCAGGATGACGTCGCGGCGGGCGCTGGGATCGAAGACGGCCGCGGCCGGCAGTTGCTTGATGACCTTCATGGTGACCTCTGCACCGGATGTGCTTCCGCCCGGCACTGTGGGCCGGGCGGAAGCGGGATAAAAAGTAGGGGAACCGGACGCTGCGCCGCCGATTGGCGTCCAGACCTCCTTGCGGTGCGGCCCGGCTCCCCTACGAAGAAAACTACAGGCGGCTGAACAGCGACAGGTCGTTGAGCTTCAGGTAGGTCTTCTGTGTCGCCTGCAGGGCCAGCTGGTAGGTGTTCAGGTCGATGCTCGCGCCGGCATAGTCCAGCTGCGACAGTTCGCCGTTGATCTTCTGGTTCACCAGCGAGACTTCCTCGTTGCTCGAGTTGAGCATGGTCAGGGTGTTCTGCCGGCCGCCCAGCTCGGTGATGGCGCCGAGCACGCCGTCGTGGGCGCTGTCGAGGCTGTCGATGGTCGCGGTGATCTGCACGTGCACCGCCGGGTCGGTGACATCCAGCGCCGGGTCCTTGAGCATCTTCACCGTGGCGTGCAGCTGGTTGAGGAAGTCCATGTTGCTGCCGAACACGCCCAGCGCGGTGACGTTCTCTTCCACCTGTACACCGTTGGCCACGGCCGCCTGGCGCGACTTGTCGTTGCCGGTGGCGACATAGGTATCGGTCAGCGGTTCGTAGGTCGCGGCGGCGGTGTCGCTGAGCGTGCCGGAGAACAGGTAGCGGCCCTCTTCGTCGCGCACGTTGACGAAGCTGACGATGGTCTTCTCGATATTCTCCAGCTCGCCGGCCATGGCGTTGAGGTCGCCGCCGGTGTTGGAACCGTTGGCCGCCCAGAGCAGCAGGTCGCGCACGTTGAGCATCGCGTCGGAGGTGGCCTGCAGATTGGTTTCCTGGGTCGACAGGTTGCCCGAGACGTTGCCGATGTTGGTGCGGTACTGCGCCAGGCTCGCCTCCTCGCGCTGGATGCGCAGCATGCGCACGCTGGCGATGGGGTCGTCGGACGGCTGGAGGATGCGCTGGCCGCTGGACATCTGCTGCATCAGCTTGCCCAGGGCCGCCGAGTTGCTGTTCATCGAGCCGCCCATCAGCGCGGTGATCTGTGCGTTGGTAATGCGCATACTGCTTTCCTTCACAAAGGCCCTTAAGACCTGTTTACGACCTGCTGCGCGTCGACATAACTGCGTTAACAACAGGCTAAAAAATGCTCATTTACACCGCGTAAACTCCGCTTTTTTAGCCTGTTTTTGCCTTGTTCTGCTCTAGCTCGCGAGATCGTAAAAAGGTCTTAGAAGGCCGCGAGCATCGAGTCGAACAGCTCCTTGGCGGTGCTGATGACTTTCATGTTGGCCTGGTAGGCCTGCTGGTAGGTGATCAGGTTGACCGCCTCTTCATCCAGGCTGACCGCGCTGACGCTATCGCGGCTGGCTTGCGCCTGGGCCGCCACGGTGGTGGCGGTCTTCTGGTCGGCCTGGTTCTGCCGGCTGGCGCTGGCGACCTTGCCGAGCAGCCCGGCGAAGGCATCGTTGAGCGTCACCTGGCTGCCGGAGAGGGTGATGCTCTGGCCCTTGAGGTCGAGCAGCTTGAGCAGGTTGACGTTGTTGCCGGACTCGCCAGCGGTGTCGGACAGCGCCAGCTGCTCGGGCTTGAGATCGTTGAGCGAGAGCATCGCCGTGGTGCTGCCGGCGTTGTAGGTCAGCAGCGCCTGGCCGGGGTTGCCGTCGAGGTCGAAGCCGCCCGCCAGGGTGTCGTTCACCATCTGCGCGAACTGGCCGGCCATCTCGTGCAGGGCGGTCTGGTTCGGGCGCAGCGAGTCGTACTCGGTGTCGTACAAGGCGCCGAGTGAGCCGCCCATGCCGTCCTGGGCCAGCGGGAAACTGGTGCCGGCGAAGGTCAGGGCGATTTCCTGCTCGCCGCTGGCGGTGCGGCTGATCGCCAGCTGGCCGGCGGAGTTGCCGGCCACCAGTGGCTGGCCATTGGCGAGCGACACGGTGAGCGAGCCGTCGGCCACTTCGTTGACGCGGATCGAGGCGTACTTGGACAGATCCGCCACGAGGCTCTCGCGGTGGTCGCGCAGCGCGGTGGTGTCGCCGCCGGAGGAGCCGACCTCGACGATCTGCTTGTTCAGCGCCGCCAGGTTGGCGGTCAGCCCGTTGATCTCCCCGACCATGGCGCCGCGCTGTTCCTGCAGGGCGCGCAGCTGGCTGTCGATGTTGCCGGACAGGCCGTTGAAGCGCTGGGCGAGGTTCTTGGTCTCGTTGATGATCTGCTGGCGCAGGGCAACCGAGCCGGGCGTGGCGGTGGCCTCGCTGAGCGCCGCGAAGAAGTTGTCGAGGCCGACGCTGATGCTCGAACCCTCGCCGCCCATCAGTCCTTCCAGCGCGGACAGGTACTGCTGGCCGCTGTCGTAGTAGCTCTGCTCGGTGGTGGCGCGCCACAGCTGCTGGTTCTGGAAGTCGTTGGCCATGCGGCGGATGCTGGTCACCACCACGCCGCCGCCGACGTTCAGGCCGCCTTCACCGGCCAGCGAGGCAAGGATCGGGCTCAGCCGGCTGAAGCCGGGGGTGTTGGCGTTGGCCACGTTCTGCCCGGAGGTGGCCAGGGCAATCTGCGCCGCACGCAGGCCGCTGTAGCCGATCTGGCTCAACATACTCAAGACGCACTCTCCTTCGACTCGATGCGGATCGGCTGGGCGAACGCTGCCGAGGCCGGTCGGGAAACAAATTCAGGCTGTTGCCCCTGATAGGCGACGGAATCGGCGTGGCGCTTAAATCCTTCCTGCGGCGCGTGCTTCAGGCCGCTCTCCGGCGACAGGCCGCTGCCGGGGATACGCGCCGGCGCCTGGGCCTCACGCACACGGCGGAGTACGCCGAGGGTGTAGTCGCGGGTTTCGTCGTAGGGAATGCTGCGCACCCAGTCGGCCATGCCGATCTGCCCGCTGCGCGGGTCGCCGTTGCTCTTCAGCCACTCGTCCACCTTGCCGGGGCCGGCGTTGTAGGCGGCCAGGGCGAGCACGTGCTGGCCGTCGTAGCGGTCGAGCATCTTGCCCAGGTAGGCGCTGCCCAGCGCCTTGTTGTAGGCGGGGTCGCTGGTCAGGCGCTGCTCGTCGTAGGGCAGGCCGAGTTCGCCGGCGACTTCGCGGGCGGTGTCGGGCATCAGCTGCATCAGGCCGCGCGCGCCCTTGGGCGAGACGGCGGCAGCGTCGCCGCCGGACTCCTGGCCGATCACGCTGTCCACCAGCGTGCGGAAACCGGCGCTGCCCTGCTGCCAGGCGTGGGCGAGACGGTCCACCCCGCGCTGCCAGGTATCCACCAGCGGGTTGCGGCTGGACACCGAAGGCCGGCGCAGCGCCTCGCCGCCATCGGCAAGCGCGACGGGCTCGGCGCTCTCGGTCGGCTCGGCGGAAAGCTGGCGCACCAGCAGGTCGGCGATGCCGGTCTGCTTGCGCGAGGCCAGGTGCTCGGCCAGCGCCTCGTCGTAGAAATCGCGCATCGTATCGAGGTCGCGGCTGCGCAGCGGGCTGCCGGCGGAGAGCACGTCGCCAGCCTTGCGCATCTGCTTGAGGATCTGTTGCAGGAACATCGCCTCGAACTGCTCGGAGGCGGCCTGCAGCTGCTCGCGGCGGATCGCCTCGGGCGACTCGCCGGGCTGGCCGGTCGGCACGATGGGACGGTTGAGCGAGGTGATGCTCATCAGATGACCACCAGCTCGGCGTTCAGGGCGCCGGCCTGCTCCAGCGCCTGGAGGATGCTCATCACGTCGTCCGGCGTCGCGCCCAGGCTGTTCACCGTGTTGATGATGCTTTCCAGGCTGGTGCCTTCAGGCCACTTGAACATCGGCTTCTTGTCCTGGCTGACCGACACGTCCGACTGCGGCGTGACCGCCGTGGTGCCGTTGGAGAAGGGCCCCGGCTGGCTGACCTGGGGGTTCTCGCTGATGGTCACGGTGAGCGTGCCATGGGCCACGGCGGCGGCCTTCACGCGCACGCCCTGGCCCACCACCACGGTGCCGGTGCGGCTGTTGAAGACGACCTTGGGCCGGGTGCGGCCTTCCTGCACCTCCATGCCTTCGAGCATGGCCATGAAGCTGGTGCGCTGGGCGCTGCTGACCGGCGCGCGCACCGACACCCTGGTGCCGTCCAGCGCAGTGGCGGTGCCGGAACCGAAGCGCTCGTTCACCGCGTTCATCACCTGGGTGGCGGTCTGGAAACTGGGCTTGCGCACGCTGAGCATCACGTCCGGGCGCTGGGTGAAGTCGCTGGGAATCATCCGCTCGATGGTCGCGCCGTTGGGGATCAGGCCGCTGTTGGCGCTGTTGATCGACACGCTGGAGCCGCTCTGCCCCTGCGCGTGCAGACCGCCAACCACGAGATTGCCCTGGGCCAGCGCATAGACTTCGCCATCGACACCCTGCAGCGGCGTCATCAGCAGCAGGCCGCCGCGCAGGCTCTTGGCGTCGCCCAGCGAGGACACGGTGACGTCGATGGTCTGCCCGGCGCTGTAGGACGGCGGCACGCTGGCGGTGACGCTCACGGCGGCGACGTTCTTCAGTTTCGGGTCGACGTTCGGCGGCAGGTTCACGCCGAACTGCTTGAGCATGTTGGCCACCGACTGGTTGGTGAACTTCACCTGGTTCTTGTCGCCGGTGCCGTCCAGGCCAACCACCAGGCCGTAGCCGATCAGCTGGTTCTCGCGCACGCCCTCGATGTCGACCAGGTCGAGCAGCGGGATGGCCAGCGCCTCGGCCTGCCAGAACAGGCAGAGCAGCGCCATCAGGCGGGAAAGATTTCTACGCATGGAGTGCTCGCCTGCTTACATCGGGAACAGCGGATGGGTGAAGAAGCGTGTCAGCCAGCCGGCCGAGTTGCTGTCGTTGAGCACGCCGCGCCCGGCGTAGGAAATCTTGGCGTTGGCGACGTTCTGCGAAGACACCTGGTTGGCGCGGTTGATGTCGTCCAGGCGCACCAGGCCGGTGAGGCGGATGAACTCGTCGCCCTGGTTCAGGCGCAGCGATTTCTCGCCCTTCACCAGCAGCACGCCGCCGGGCAGCACCTTGTGCACGGTCACCGCGATGGAGCCGGTGAGGGTGTTCTGCTGCGAGCTTTTCGCCGAGCCATTGAAATCGCGGTTGGCCGTGGCGGAGGTTTCCAGGCCGCCGTACTCCTTGGTCAGGATGGTCGGCACCGGCACGTCCAGGCTGGATTTCTTGCCGAAGCTGGTGCCCGCGCTCTTGCTCGACTGGGTGGACTCGCTGAGTACCACGGTGACGATGTCGCCGACGCCGATGGCGCGCTTGTCGCGCAGCAGCGAGCCGCCGTAGCCGGAGCGGAACAGCCCGCCGCTGGTGGTGGGCGGCAGGCTGTAGTCCAGCTCCGGCGGCTGGTAGAGCGAGGAATCCTCGTCCGGCAGCATCTCGTTGAAGCTCTGGCAGCCGGCGAGCAGCGCCAGGGCGAGCAGCAGGGCAAGGCGCGTCATGGTCAGACCGTCTGGTTGAGGAACTGCTGCATGCCCGACGCGGCGTCGAGCACCTTGGCGTTGGCCTCGTAGGCGCGCTGGATGGCGATCATGTTCACCATCGCTTCCACCACCTGCACGTTGGAGCCTTCCAGTACGCCCTGCTTGAGCGTGCCCAGCCCCTCCTCGCCCGGCGTGCCTTCCTGCGGCTCGCCGCTGGCGGCGGTTTCCTTGTAGAGGTTGCCACCGAGGGCTTCCAGACCGGCCGGGTTGGTGAAGCTGACGAGGGTGATCTGGCCCAGCTCGGTAGGCAGCGTCTCGCCGGGAAGAATGGCGGTGACGATGCCGTCGCTGCCGACGGTGAAGCGGCTGGCGCCGGCCGGCACTTCGATGTTCGGCGTCAGCGGCAGGCCCTGGGCGTTGACCACCATGCCTTCGTTGTTCAGCTGCAGCTGGCCGTTCTCGGTGTAGTAGGTGTCGCCGTTGGGCGCCTCGACCTGGAAGAAGCCGCTGCCGACGATGGCCAGGTCCATCGGTTGCCCGGTGGTCTGCATGCTGCCTTCGGTGAACACCTTCTGCGTGCCGACGACGCGCACGCCGCTGCCCAGCTGGATGCCGGACGGCACGGTGTTGACCTGGTCAGCCTGGGCGCCGGGTTGCAGCTGCACCTGGTAGAACAGGTCCTCGAACACCGCGCGGTCGCTCTTGAAGCCGACGGTGTTGACGTTGGCCAGGTTGTTGGCCACGGTGGACATCGCGGTGTCCTGTGCCGCCAGGCCGGTCTTGCTGACCCAAAGTGCCGAACTCATGTTGTGCTCCTGTCTGCGCGCCGCGCGTTAGCCGCCACGGATCATGCGGTCGCCGGCCTCGGCGAGATCCGAGGCGGCCTTCATCATCTTCACCTGGGTCTCGAACCGCCGGTTCAGGCTCATGGTGCCCACCAGTTGGTCGATGGCCGAGACGTTGCTCTGCTCCAGGTGCCCGGAGACCAGGCGCACGTCGTCGCTGGCGGCGACGTTCTGGCCGTCCTTGCTGACCAGCAGGCCCTGGGCGTTCTTCACCAGCGACGCGGCCGGTGCGTCCACCAATTTGAGGCGCTCGACGTCGGTCATCATGAAATCGCCGCGCGGCATCACCGAGATGGTGCCGTCGCTGCCGATGGCGATGGCGTCGTACTCCGGCAGGGTGATCGGGCCGCCCTCGCCGAGCACGGCGCGGCCGTTGATCATCAGCTGGCGGTCGGCGTCGATCTCCAGGTTGCCCTGGCGCGTGTACGCCTCGCCGTTGCCGCTCTGCACGGCGAGCAGGCCCTGGCCCTGGATGGCGACGTCGAGGTCGCGCCCGGTGGCCATCAGGGTCCCGGCGCTCATGTCGACGCCGCTGCTCTCGATGCGCGCCAGGTGGCGGCTGTCGTAGCCGGCGCCGCTCACGTCCACGGCGGTGGCGTGCTCCAGGTCGGCGCGAAAGCCGGGGGTGTTGACGTTGGCCAGGTTGTTGGCGCGGATGTCCAGCGCAGACATGCTGCGGCTGGCCGCCGTCATCGCGGTGTAGCCGAGACGATCCATGGGATTTCCTTAGATGGCCGAGAACAGCACTTGGGTGAGTTCCTTGTCGGTGGTCATCACCTTGGTGTTCGCCTGGTAGTTGCGCTGGCCTTCCATCAGGCCCACCAGTTGCTGGGTGATGTCGACGTTGGAGCCTTCCAGGTTGCCGGCCGAGAGCGAGCCGAACTGGCCGATGCCGGGCACGCCGATCAGCGGGGCGCCGGAGGCGGAGGTCTCGGTCCAGGCGGTGCCGCTCTGGTTCTGCAGGCCGCCGCTGTTGACGAAGTTGGCCAACGCGACCTGGCCCTGCAGCATGCGCTGGCCGTTGCTGTAGTTGACGTAGACCTTGCCGTCGTTCTCCACCGCGATGCCGGTCTGCTCGCCGGCCGCGTAGCCGGTGGTGCGGTTGGTGGTGACGACGAAGTCCGAGCCGTACTGGCTGGTGCCGGTGTAGTCGAGGGCGATGTTCATCGGGTTGACGCCCGGCAGGTTGAAGCTCACCGGCACCGCGGCGATCGGCGCGGACAGCGAGCCGTCCGGGGCGAAGGTCAGCGACTGGGTGGCGCCGACGGCATTGCCATCCACTGCGTAGTGCGCGTCCCAGGTGTTGCTGCCGGTCAGCACGAAGTACTGGGTCAGGGTGTGTTCCTTGCCCTGCGAGTCGTAGATCTTGCTGGTGTAGGTGGAGTTGTAGGTCGCCACGTTCTGCGGGTCGAACGGCGCGACGGTCGGCACCTTCTCGTTGGAGTCGAGGTTGGCGACGAACTCCAGCTTGTCGGTGGCCTTGGCCGGCAGGTTGGCGGTCTTCACCTGCAGGTCGGACACGGTGCCCACCAGCAGGTTGCCGGCCGCGTCGGTCGGGTAGCCCTGCAGGCGCTGGCCGGTGGCGTTGATCAGGTAGTTGGCATTGTCCTGGCTGAACACCCCGGCGCGGGTGTACTGGGTGTCGCCGTTGCCGCTCTTGACGACGAAGAAGCCGCCGCCGGAGATGGCCAGGTCGAGGTTGCGGTTGGTCGACACCAGCGAGCCGCCCTGGCTGATGCTCTGGGTGGTGCCGGTGACTTCCACGCCCATGCCCTTGGTGTCGGCGTAGACGCTGCCGAACTCGGTGCGCGAGGACTTGAAGCCGACGGTGCCGGAGTTGGCGATGTTGTTGCTGATGGTGTCCAGCTGCTGGGTCACCGCGTTCAGGCCGGTCAGGGCGATGTTGAAGCTCATGGCGTTAGCTCATCCTAAGTGGGGGGAACAGGCGCTCAGGCGGCCTGGCCCTGACTGAATTCGACGATCTTGTAGAAGGGCACGGAACCGGCGCCCGCGACTTCCAGGACCGGGCCGTCGGCGCTGACGCGGACGTTATGGACCAACCCGGACACTTCGATGCCCGGCGTCTCGCCGCTCTCAGTCTTCACTGCGAGGCTGTACTTGCCCGGCTTCAGGCCGAGCGCTTCGGGGTCCACGGTGAAAGGCACGGCGCCCGGCTCCTGCGGGCCGAGGGTGATGTCGGTGCGCACGCCGTTGGCATCGGTGAGTTGCAGCACGGTGGTGGCCGAGGCGTGTTCCAGGTTGATCTGACCGCTGACCTTGTCGCCGTCCAGTTGCAGGCTGTCGGCGCTGACCTTCACTTCCTGGCCGACCAGGCCGGCGGCGGTGAGGGTCTGCAGGTTGTCCATCAGCACCAGGTTGTTCTGCTGCAGGGTGGTCATGTTCTGCATGCTCTTCACCTGCGCCATGGCCGAGTACTGGTTGATGAACTCGGTGCTGTCCACCGGCTTGGTCGGGTCCTGGTACTGCACCTGGGCGACCAGCAGGGTGATGAAGCTGTTCTCCATGTCGCCCATCTCGCCGAGATTCACCGCCTGCTTGGGCGTGCCGGACGACGTGCCGTTGGTGCTGGTACCGCTGGTGTCGTTGTTCACCGTGCTCATCAGGCGTCTCCCAGTTTCAGCAGGCTGGACTGCATGCTCTTCACCCGGTTGAGCACTTCCACACCGGTCTCGAAGCTGCGGGTGGCGGACATCATGTCGGTCATCTCTTCGATCTCGTTGACGTCGGGGTAGTAGACGTAGCCGGTGGCGTCGGCCAGCGGGCTGCCCGGCTCGTAGCGGCGCTGCGGGGCGCGGCCGGAGGTGACTACGTCGAGCACCTGCACGTGGGCGCCGCCCATGCCGGCGCTGCGGGTGAGCTGGTCGTTGTCGTAGACGGCGGCGAACATCGGCTTGCGCGCCTGGTACACGTCGTCGGGCCTGGCGGCCGCGGAGTCGGCGTTGGCCAGGTTGCTGGCCACGGTGTTCAGGCGCACGGTCTGCGCGTTCATCGACGAGCCGGCGATGCGGTAGATGGAATCGAATGCCATGGCGTCAGCGTCCCTCGATGGCCTGTTTGAGACCGCGGAATTTCAGGGTCAGGAAGGTCAGGCTGGTCTGGAAATCCATCGCGTTGCGCGAGAACTCCGCCTGCTCGGTGGCCAGTTCGACGCTGTTGCCGTCCTGAGAAGGCTGGTTGGGAATGCGGTACTTCAGCTCCAACGATTGCGGGCCGGCGCTGGCCAGCAGGGCCGAAGGATTGTCCTGGCGCTGCATCTCGGCGGCGAAGTCGATGTCCCGCGCCTTGAAGCCAGGGGTGTCTTCGTTGGCCAGGTTGGAGGCCAGGATTTCGCTGCGCTGCATGTGCAGCGAGAGGGCTCTCTCGTGGAGACCCAGGGTCTCGTCAAACCGTATACTCATTCCCGCAACCCATTCTCATCGTTCGGCGTGCGTGGCCATTTAGCACAAAGCATGCCGACCCCTGAAGGTCGCTTCATGTCGTTGATTTACAAGGCGTTTATTGAAACCCAAAAACGCGGGCGCAACGCGTCGTTTCCGCTTTTCGCGCGCCACAGCGGGGGATGCGGAAAAGCGCTTTCCGCCTGCTTCCTCGTCCTCCTTCCCGCTCTTGCGCAAGCGCAGGATGCCCGCGCGCAACTCGACGCCGCCGCACAGCGACTGATCGCCAGCGAACTGAAGAGCGAAGCGAAAAAACAGGGCTGGAACGGCATGACCTTCAGGGTCGCCAACAACCTGCCCAACAGCCTGGCCAAGCTGCCGGCCTGCCCGAGCGAGCCGCAATTGCGCGAGAGCGAAGCACCCGCCTCGGCCACCGCCCGGCGCCGGCTGGAGGCCGATTGCGCGGGGCAGCCCGGCTGGCCGCTCTACTTCACCAGCCAGCCCGCGGTGTTCCTGCCGGCCGTGGTCGCCAGCGGCGAGATCGAGCGCGGCCAGACGCTGGAGCGGGGGCAGCTGAAACTGGCACCGCTGGAGATCGGCAAGAGCGCGCGGGGCTACTTCACCCGCATCGATGAGGTCGCCGGCAAGACCGCTCGCCGGCGCATCCGCGCCGAGCAGCCGCTGAGCCCGGCGCTGCTCGACGGCGCGCTGCTGGTGCGCCGCGGCCAGCAGGTGAAGATCGTCGCCAGCCAGGACGGCATCCAGGCCAGCGCCGCCGGCGAGGCGCTGGCCAACGGCAAGCAGGACGAAGTGATCCGGGTGAAGAACCTGCGCAGCCAGAAGGTCATCGACGCGAAGGTGCTGGCCTCGGGAGAGGTGAGTAGCATCTTCTGAGTGCCGCGGACCGTTTTACGTTGGATGAGCCCTGCGTGACGGTGGCTAACCGCACGGCAGACCGTAGGGCGCATAACGCGCCAGCGTTATCCCCGCAGAGTCGCTGGCGGATAACCTGTTCCAGGTTATGCGTCCTACGGTCCTACGAAGGTAATACCCGCCTCAGGTCCACCAATACCGCACGAAGTGGAAGAACACCGGCGCGGCGAAGCACACCGAATCCAGGCGGTCGAGCATGCCGCCGTGGCCTTCGATCATGTGCCCCCAGTCCTTCACCCCGCGGTCGCGCTTGATCGCCGACATCACCAGCCCGCCGAAGAAGCCGAGGATGTTGATCATCAGCGCGATCAGCAACGCCTGCCAGAAGGCGAACGGGGTGATCCACCACAGCGCGCCACCGATCAGCGTGGCCAGCGCCACGCCTCCGACGAAGCCTTCCAGGGTCTTGGACGGCGACAGGTTGGGGGCGATCTTGCGCTTGCCGAAGAGCTTGCCGCAGACGTACTGCAGCACGTCCGACAACTGCACGACGATCACCAGGAAGGCGATCAGCAGCAGGTTGCGGCCCTCGTAACCCTCGATGTTCAGGGTCAGCAGCGCCGGCACGTAGGAGATGCAGAACACCGCCAGCATCAGCGCCCACTGCACCTTCGAGGCGCGTTCGAGGAAGTGCTTGGAGTCGCCGCCCAGCGAAGCGAGGATCGGCAGCAGCAGGAACACGTAGACCGGAATGAAGATGGAGAACAGTCCGTACCACTGGATGCCGATCAGCAGGTACTGCATCGGCAGCACGAAGTAGAAGGCCGCGACCAGCGCCGGGTAGTCGCTGCGCCGGGTCGGCATCAGCGTGAGGAACTCGCGCAGGGCGTAGAACGACACGCCATAGAACAGCAGGATCACCGCCCAGTAACCGAGGGCGAAGGCGCAGCCGATCACCGCGACCATCACCCACCAGGCATTGATCCGCGCGTTGAGGTTGTCGATCACCGCGTGCGGTCCCGCCGGCGCGCGCCAGCGCAGCACCGCGCCGACCAGCGAGGCGAGAACGAGGATGCCGCCGATACCGGCGAACAGCAGCCAGGTCTGGTTCATCTCAGCGACCCTCCGGCGCGGCGAGTTTCAGCAGCGCCTCGCGGGCGCGTTCGAGGAAGGCGTCCTTGGCCTCGCCCTCCTGCACCGCCAGCGGCGCACCGAAGCTCAGGGTACACAGCAGCGGCAACGGCAGTGCGCGGCCCTTGGGCATCACGCGGCTGAGGTTGTCCAGCCATACCGGCACCAGCTCGACCTGCGGATGCGCCTTGGACAGGTGATAGATGCCGCTCTTGAAGGGCAACAGGCGCACCTCCTCGTCGAGGTTGCGCGTGCCCTCGGGAAAGAGGATCAGCGAGTCGCCGTCGGCCAGTGCCTGCTCCACCGGCTCCAGCGGATTGCCGCCTTCTGCGCCGCGCGTGCGGTCGATCAGCACGCCGTGGAACACGCGGTTGATGATGAAGCCACGCAGGCCGCCCTTGCCCCAGTAGTCCATCCCGGCGACCGGGCGCGTACGCGCGCGCAGTTCGGGCGGCAGCGAGGCCCAGAGCAGCACGAAGTCGCCGTGGCTGCTGTGGTTGGCGTAGTAGATGCGCTGCGCCGGGATCGGCGTGGTGCCGATCCACAGGCTGCGCAGGCCGGTCACCGCGCGGGCACCGGCGATGATGGCGTAGGCGAACAGTCGTTCCAGCATTGCGGGGGCGTTCCTCAGGATTGGAAAGTCAGGGCGATCAGGCACAGCAGCGCAACCAGCCACTGCACCGCACACAGCATCACCTGCCGACGCAGGAGTTTCAGTGCGCCACGGCTGCGCTCGCTCCAGGTGCGGCCGGACATTTCCGCGGGCACACCGACATGGGTGGCCAGGGCGTCGTCCAGTTGCCGGGTTTTCTCCGGCAGCGCCTCTCCGGCGTTGGCCATGGCCTCGAACAGATCGGCGTCCAGCGCCACACGCATGGCGTAGAACTTCTGCACCAGGCCGAGCAGCACCAGCAGCGCCATGCTCAGGCTGAACGCCAGCGTGGCGCTGGCCATCAGCGCGCCGTAGAAGCCCAGCGCCAGTGCGAGCACCGTCAGCGCCGAAGACAACCCATTGAGACTGCTGCCGCGGCGCAGCAGGCTGGCCACCAGGATCAGGCCCGGATCAACCGACATGACTCACCTCCCGTGATAGTTGCGGCTGACCGGCGACCTGCGCCAGCACCGCCAGTTGTTCGGCCTTGAGCACGATGCGTGGACGCGCGCGGCGAATCTGCGCCACCGCGTCCTCGACCGTGGCCGCCTGGCCGGATAACAGCAGCCACGCGGCCAGGACCGTCGCACTGCGCGAATAACCCAGGGCGCAGCAGACCAGCAACGGGCCACGCGCGCGAAGTTCGTCGATCAAGGCGGCGCCCAGTCGACACTGATCGACGCTGGGCGCAATCAGGTCGAGCAACGGCAGGCTCGCGTAACGATCGTCATGCGCAGTGCAGGGAAGCTCCGCGCACAGGTCGAGCACTCCCAGCTCGGGCCGCGCCTTGCGCTCCGCCGCGCCGGGCAGGCGGCCCAGCCAGAGCCCGGGCAGTACCTCATCGGGCTGCGGGTGCTGGCGTGTCCAGGCGCGGGAATTGATCCAGGCGGCCAGCCGATAAGGCGCCAGCAGCCAACAGACAGCCAGCGAGTGGCGGCCCTCCGCGCGCTTCTGGTAGCCCTCCGCGCCGATGCCCAGGTAGCACAGCGCAACCAGCGCCAGCGATACCGCCGGCCAGCACAACCAGAGCCAGATGCCACCTCCGCTCAGGGCCAGCATCCCGCCAAGCGCCGCGCCGATGGCGTAGAAGACGGCTAGTCGAAGTCGTCGCGGATCGCTGCTCAGCGTCCAGGCGGCCAGCGGCGAACGCCCTTCCCGCGGCCACAGCCAGAGGCAGAAGAAACCGGCCAGGGCACCCGTCGGCACATCGATGAAGTGGTGCTGCCAGGTGGTCAGTACCGACAGCCCGATGAGCGCGAACCAGCCATGCAGCAGCCAGCGCCAGACTCCGCTGGCGTAGCGCCCGTAGGCCGCCCAGAGCACCACCAGCAACGCGATATGCAGCGAGGGCGCCTGGTTGAACGGCTTGTCGAAGCCCATCAGCACATCGAACAGCCAGCCGAACAGGCCGTCCAGCGCCGGGCGCTCGAAGCTGAAGCGCAGCGGGAACAGCAGGAAACAGCTGACCGCGATCACCTGCGCCGTGAGCAGCCGCAAGCCGTGGCTGTCCAGTTCGCGGCGGGTGCGTGGCAGCAGGAAGGACAAGCCGTAGAGCAGGTCGATCGACCAGTACGGAATGATCGTCCATGGCCACAGCGACATGCCGCGTTCCCAGTCGAACACCAGCACGCCGACCGTCTCGCGCTGCCCCGTCACCCAGTTGGCGAAGCCGTAGCTGGCGAAGAAGAACGGCGCGAGGCACAGCAGCCAGATCACCGCCCGGCGAAACACGCCGGGGTCGCGCGGCGGCATCGCTGCACCCATCAACGGAGCTCCCGGCGCGCCAGCGACACGGTGAAGATGCCGTCCTCGTCGATGCGCTGGGCCAGCTTGCGGAAGCCCGCCGCCTCGACCAGTTGGTCCATCTCCAGTTGCGTGCGGCGGCGCATCACCCACGCCTGCCCCGCGCGGTGGCTGGTCAGGGCGCGGGCGATCAGCTCCAGCTGCGGGTGCCAGGGCTGGCCGGTGTAGATCAGGTAACCGCCCTCCTCCACCGCTTCGCCAAGGCCGGCCAGCGAGCCGCTGACCATGGCGTTGTCGGCGAACAGCTCGTAGAGACCGGACACCACCGCCAGGCTCGGTTTCGGCTCTACAGCGGCCAGGTCAGCGCCATCGAAGGCATCGCCCTGGACGAAGCGCGCACGCTCCTTCAACCCCAGGCGCTCGATCAGCGCAGAGCCTTCGCGCACGTTCAGTTCGCTGTAGTCGCGCAGCAGCACGCTTTCCGGCAGCGGCTCGACGCCCTGCAGCGCTTCGAGAATGTAGCGTCCGTGGCCCGCGGCGATATCGAGGATGCGCACCTCGCGGCCCTGCTCGCGCAGGCTGGCCATGGCCAGGCGCAGCAGTTCCTCGATGTGCACCTTGCGCTGGCGGATGCCGCGCCAGCCGGCGGACTCCAGGTAGGTGCGGTCGATCATCCGCCCCACGGGCCCCGCGCCGGCGGGCTGGTTGCGGTAGACGTAATCCAGCGTGCTGCCGGAATCGAAGCCGGTCTGGAAACCGAGGTTGATGCCGTCCGACAGCAACCGGCCGAGGCGCATGTTGGCGCGGGTCGCGCGCCAGTAGAGGTCGCGGATCGACCAGCTGGGCAGTGGGGTCGCCAGGGCTTCTGCTTCGGCGCAGGTGTAGCCGAAGCGATCGGCGTCGCGCAGGTCCGGGCGCTCCGGCGCGCGGGCAAAGCATTCGAGAATGAAGCGCCGGGCACGGGTCACCGCCTGCTCGCGGTTCAGCTCGCCGAGGGTGTCATGGAAGAAGCCGGGCAGGATGTGCAGTTCCTTGCGCGCCGTGCCGAGGTTGTCGAAGAAACGTTGCTGCGGCTTGCGGTGCACCACGAAGTCCGAACCGGAGATCAGCAGCTGGGTTGGCACCTGGATCGCCTGGGCGTCGGCGACCACCCGATCAGCCGCTTCGTAGAGGCCCAGCAGCACGTTCACCGAGATCGCCTTGGCGATCAGCGGGTCGCTGTCATAGGAGGCGATCCGCTCGGGATCGTGGGTGAGGAATTTCGCCTTCACGTAGCTGTTGACGAAGAAGTTGCCGCGCCACGCCCTAGCCAGTTTCAGGCCCGGCCGGGCGAAGGGCACGTAGAGCTTGACCTTGAACGCCGGCGAAGCGAGCACCAGGCTGCGGATCGGCGGGGCGTAGTCGTGGACCCAGGTGGACGCGAGCACCGCGCCGACACTCTGCGCCACCACGGCCATATCGCTGATGGCGATGCCGTAGGTCGAGGCGATGTGCTCGACGAAGGTCTGCACGTCGCGCACGCTGGTGCCGAAGCTCGGGCTGTCGCCGCGCGCACCGGGCGACTGGCC
The DNA here is from genome assembly GCF_010994165.1 of Pseudomonas nitroreducens. Lineage (NCBI taxonomy): Bacteria > Pseudomonadati > Pseudomonadota > Gammaproteobacteria > Pseudomonadales > Pseudomonadaceae > Pseudomonas > Pseudomonas nitroreducens. The sequence continues at coordinate 400,279 of NZ_WMBX01000004.1, forward strand.
ATGGCCGCGGGCGTCCCAGGCGAAAACATCGAAGCCGGGCAGGTCGAGCTCGTCGGCCAGGTGGCCGATGCGGCCGGAGTGTTCGTGGCCCCGGTGGAACAGCACGACCGCGCGGCGCGGCTCATCGTTGGCGGGCACCGCCGGCCAGTGGCGATAGAACAGCTCGACGCCGTCGTGGGTGATGAAATGGTGATTCGAAGACTCGCGCATAACTTCCTCTGTTTCGATGGCTTGCGGGACAGTCCTGTCCCCTTCCTGACACGGCAGGCCCTTGTTCAGCCGGCCTGTTGTTCCTTCTGTTCAGCCAGCCCCTGGCGCACCCGGTTGACGATAGTCAGCACCAGCAGCAGCGCCAGCAGCACCAGCAGCGGGTCGAGCCAGGACAGCGGCAGCAGTCCACTGGCCACGCCTGCACCGAAGACGCCGAAGCACAGTGCGCGGTCGCTCTTGCCCATCGGCCCGTCATAACGCCGCGAGGCGCCGACCATCACGCCCAGCACCCCGGCGTATTCGCTGATCATCGCCAGCAGCACCACCAGCACCACCAGCGCCGGGGTCACGCCCGGCAGCAGGGCGAACGGCAGGTACAGCGCGCTGTCGGCGATCACGTCGGTCAGTTCGTTGAGGTAGGCGCCCAGCTTCGACTGCTGGCCGAATTCGCGGGCGAGCATGCCGTCCATGGCGTTGAGCGCCATGCGCAGGAACATCCACAGGGGGATCAGCAGGAATATCCAGGCGTGGCTGGCGAGCAGCGCGACGCTGAGCGCCACCAGCAGCGACAGGCCGCAGGCGGCCAGCGTCACCTGGTTGGCGGTGACGCCGCGCTCGTGGAGACGGGTGACCTGGGGGCGAAGCAGGTTCTGGAAACGGGACTTGAGCTGGTAGACGGAGATCATGAGGTTCCTTTCTCGGGGTTCGCACTGAGCGGTTCACACGAACTATCCACAGCCTTGTGGACCTGGGGAGCTTAGCTGCACCTCGGCGTCGGGGCTGTCAGACATGTCTCAACAAGATAGATGATCGATCCCTGGCAAAAGGACACATGACCGTGTACGACGATGTCGGCAGCGTGACTGCCGGTAGCGTCGGAATCCCCGCGCCAAAAAATTTTCCAACACCCTTAATCCTTCCCCGCGAGCTGTCGCCTTACCCCTTCAGCAGGCACAACGCCGGCTTCATTCAGCTCATACAGGAAGTCCACCATGGCCTTGTCGATTCAAACCAACTATTCCTCCCTGATCACCCAGACCAACCTGGGCAAGACCAACAGCCTGCTGGCCACCAACCAGCAGCGCCTGGGTACCGGCCTGCGGATCAACTCCGCTGCCGACGACGCCGCCGGCCTGCAGATCGCCACCCGCCTGAACGCCCAGTCCCGCGGCATGGACGTGGCCATGCGCAACACCAGCGACGCCATCTCCCTGATGCAGACCGCCGACGGCGCGTTCAGCGAGCTGACCGACATCACCCAGCGTATGAAGGACCTGGCTACCCAGGCGGCGAACGGCACCAACTCCACCGACGACGGCAAGGCGCTGTCCGCCGAGTTCAACGAACTGGGCAAGGAGCTGACCAACATCATCGCCAACACCAAGTTCGCCGGTGACGCCCTGTTCAGCGTCGACGCGGCTGCCGGCAAGTTCGGCTCCACCGCAGGCGGCGTAACCTTCCAGATCGGTGCCGACAAGGCCGAGACTCTGGACGTCGATGTCAGCACCCAGCTCAAGGGCGTGACCGATGCCTTCACCGCACTGACCAAGCAGTTCGGCGCCTCCCCGGCTGCCGGCACCGAGCTGGAAACCATCACCGACGCCAACACCGCCATCGACAACGCCGGCAAAGCCCTGGACGCCATCGGCACCCTGCGCGCGCAGTTCGGTGCAAACATCAACCGCCTGCAGCACACCTCCAATAACCTGGCAAACATGAAGGACAACACCGACCTGTCCAAGGGCCGCATCATGGACGCCGACTTCGCCGTCGAAAGCGCCAACATGAGCAAGAACTCCATGCTCATGCAGTCCGGCATCTCCATGCTCAAGCAAGCTGGCCAGATGCCCAGCATGATCATGGGCCTGCTGGGCTAAGGCCCGGCCAGCGCGAGGTCCCCGCCTCGCGCGCCCTGATTCTGCAGCGCCCCGCCTCGGCGGGGCGCTCTGCTGTCTGCGGGTACGCTGACAAGCGGTGTTACGACGTGCGGTCGCGGCGCAACCCGCCTGCGCCAGCGGTTTCGAGACTCGTGTGAAAATTGCAAGCACGAGTGTGCAAAATTCAGAACTTGCACCCACATTTTTCTGACGTCAAAATAATGCCTCTGCCTCCATGGACAAATGGAGTTTCCCCGCGACCGTCAAGAGCGCGGCTGGCAAGGGCTCGATGAACACACTCATTTCACCGCTACCGGACGGACGGCCGATCGCCTGCCTGAAGCTCCGGACTGGCCGTTCCGATTGCATCGCGCAGTTCTATCCCGCGCTCTATCAACTCGACCTCGACCGTGACGGCCAGGTGGAGCGGATCGACCTGGGTTTCTCCGGCAGCCGGGTACTCGAACGCCTGTTGCAAAGCCCCGGAGACGTGGTCGCACGCGACGAGCTGCTGACCCACGCCTGGTCCGACCGCGTCGTCGGCCAGGGCAGCCTCAACCAGCAGATCTACACCCTGCGCCAGGTGCTGGCGGACGAGAAGCAGCGGCAGATCATCCAGACGCTGCCGCGCCGCGGCTACATGTTCAACCCGCAGTATCTGGTGGGCCAGGCGAGCGAGCCGGAAGTGGAAGCAGAAGTGGTCGATGCCACGCCGGAAGTGATTCCGCTGAGGAGCCCCGCAGCCGCGCCGCGAGCGCCGAATCTACGGCGCCTGAAATTCGCCGCGGCCAGCCTCTGCATCCTCGGCCTGCTGGTCCTCTGCGGCGCCTTCTACTACACCCAGTTGCGCAGCCCGGTCCTCACCACCGAACAGAACCTGGGCTCGCTGCAGATCACCTACGTCGAAGACAACGAACAGGACCTGCAACGCCTGATCCGCAACACCCGGCCGCTGGCGCACCAACTGGCCGACCTCGCCACCCGCCCCATCGGCCTCATGCTGCACATGACCTCGGGCTTCTACGAACTGGTCTGCGTGCAACCCGAAGGCCACTCCAACTGGTTGCTGATCCACGAGAGCCAGGTCGCCCGGATTCCCCAGGAGCAGTTGCGCAAGTGCCTGAACTGAACCTACGCCGCCAGGCCGGCGTGGCGCGCCGCTGCCTGGTGATCTCGCTGTTCGGCGTCGCCTGCCTGGCGCTGGCGCTGGGCATGCTGTGGAAGCACGCGCGCAGCACCTCGGCTATCGACGGCCGCTACGCGTCCTCCGGGCAGGTGCTGCTGGGCAGCGGCAAGGTGCTGGAAATCGCCCAGACCACCATGTTCCACGAAGGGCGCTTCTACTCGATGATCCAGCAGGACGCCAACATCCTCGAGGTCTCGGGCAACGTCGGCAGCGACCTGGGCGGGCGCTACCAGTTGCAGGTGGAAGAGAACAGCATCAGCAACCTGCAGGCCGACAGCGGCCTGGACAGCGAACTGATCTTCAACCTGCTCTACGGGCGCCAGCGCGGCGCACGCATCACCCTCGAACCCCTGGGCGAATGCCTCTACGGCGTGGAAACGCGCCAGGTATTCTGTCCGCGTCACCCCCGCGATCGCTGACCCGCTCACAACTGCAACGCCGGCTTGGCCGCTGCCGCGGGTGTCGACGCCTCGACGGCCGCAGAAGCCGGCGCCTCGATCTTCTCCGGTTGTGCTGGCTGCGGCTCGACCAGCTTCGCGCCGGAGGCCGAGTAATGCACCTGTGCGTAACTCTCGCCGAAGATTTCCCGGTAGAGGCTCTCCGCCCTGTGGGTCAGCAGGAGGATCTCGATGCGCCGGTTGGCGCCGCTCTCCGGGTCCTCCGGGCGTAGCGGCATGACGTCAGCCTGGGCCGCCACCTGCAGCACATGCGCGGCAGGCAGGCCGCTGTCGACCATCACGTTGCGCGCGCGCAAGGCGCGGTCGCCGGAGAGGTTCCAGTTGTTGTAGCCATCGGGCCGGCGGTACTGCACCGCATCGGTGTGGCCGCTGAGGATCAACTTGTTCTGCACCTTGGACAGCACGCCGGACAGCGCACCGAGCAGCGTCTGGAAATGCGGATCGAGGGTCGCCTGGCCACGGGCGAACATGAAGCGCTGCTGGTCGTCCTTGATCAGGATGCGCAGCCCCTGCGGCACCACCGTCACCTCGATGTTGGCCAGCGCATCGACCTTGCCGGACACCTCGCGGATCAGCTCGGCCAGCTCGCGCAGGTCCTCGTTGCTGTCGTACTGGCGGCCATCCTGCTGCGTGCTGGCGTCCTTCGCCTGCTCGCCGGCCTTGCCCTGCTTGCCGGCGTCCAGGGCGAGTTGCGGCGCCGGTTTCTCCGGCGTCTTGATCGGTTGCGGCATGCCGTCGAGTTCGACGGGCGTGCGGCTGGCACCATCGAACACGCCGGCGCCGCCATCCACCACCGGGTTGGCATCCTGGTCGCCCACCGCCACCGGTTGCGGCTCGGTCTGCGGGTGAACGATCCACAGCACCATGAACAGCGCCATCATCGCCAGGGTGAAGTCGGCAAAGGCGACCTTCCAGGCGCCGCCGTGCTCGTCATCGTGGCCCTTCTTGCTGCGGCGCTTGATGATGACTTCGCTGTGCTTGTCGGCACGTTTCTTCATGCTGCGTCCCGCTCTTCCTCGAAGCGGGTGACCCAGGTCTCCAGCTGCTTGAAGGCCGGTTTGACGTCCTGCTCGATCAGCTTGCGGCCGGCGTCCACCGCCAGCAGCGTGGGCTTGCCGGCGACATGGGCGACCAGGGTGGTGCGCACGCATTCAAGCGCCGAGAGCTCGGTCTTCACCCGCTGCGCCATGGCGTTGGACAGCGGGTCCATCAGGCAGTAGCAGACGAAGATGCCGAAGAACGTGCCCACGAGAGCGGCGGCCACGTGGGCGCCGATCTCGGCCACCGAGCCGCCGATGTTGCCCATGGTGATGATGATCCCCAGGATCGCCGCGAGAATGCCGAAGCCGGGCATCGCCTCGCCGACCTTGTGCAGCGACTTGGACGGCTGCAGCAGGGCGTGCTCCATGGCGTCCAGTTCCTGTTCGAGGAAACCTTCCAGCTCGTGGGCGCTGATCTTGCCCATGGCCATCAGGCGGAAGTTGTCGGCGATGAACGCCATCAGGTTCTTTTCCTGGAGGATCAGCGGGTAGCGGGCGAACAGCTCGCTCTGGTCCGGCTCCTCGATGTGCGCATCGAGCACCTTCAGGCCGCCGACGTCGACCATCTCCAGCAGCTCGTAAAGCAGCATCAGCAGCTGGCGCTGGAATTCCTCGCCGCGGCGCTTGAAGACGAACACGCCCTTGATCTGCGAGCACATCTCCAGCAGCACTTCGCGGGGGTTGGCGACGACCAGGGTGCCCAGGCCCGCGCCGAGGATGATGATCATCTCCGCCGGCTGCCAGAGCGCGCGCAATTCGCCGTGGGCCATGGCGTAGCCGCCGAGCACGCAGGCGATGATGATCAGGGCGCCGATGATTTTCTGCATGGTTTGGGATTCTTCAGGGAGTGTCGGGGGTGTTGAGGAAACGGCTGCACTTGCCGATCGCCTGCTTCATCAGCTGGCAGATGCGCGCATCGGTCAGCTCCAGCACCAGGGCGATTTCCTTGAGGTTCAGTTCGTGCTGGTAATACAGATTGAGGATCAGCCGCTCGCGCTCATTCAGGCGCTCCAGCGCCTGGGCCAGCAGGCGTTCCTTGAGCACGCGCTCTTCCAGCGCATCGCCGCTGGCCTGCACGCCGTCGTGGCCGCTCTGCAGCAACGCGTCGAAGCTCTCGATGGCCTCGGAGGACTCGGCGCGCAGGTAATCCTGGTAGCCCGCCTCGTCGAGGCCGGTGGCGGCGAGCACTTCCTCGTCGCTCGGCACGCGGCCGAGTTGGCGCGCCAGCGCGCGGATCGCATCGCGCACCTTGTGCGCCTGCTGCCGCACCTGCCGGGGGCGCCAGTCCTGGCGGCGCAGTTCGTCGAGAATGGCGCCGCGGATGCGCAGCGCGGCGAAGCGGCCGAACTGCTCGTCCGGCTCGCCGTAGCGACGCAGGCCTTCGAGCAGGCCCATCAGGCCGATCTGCTCCATGTCCTCGCGGTCCAGCACCTGGTTGGCCTGCAGCGACAGCTGGCTGACGATGCGCCGCACCAGTGGCAGGTACTGCATCATCCAGCGCTGCTCGGCCGCCGGCGACAGGCGCGCATGGCCGCCCTCGGGGCTGTCGTAGCCGCCGACGCCACTGGCATAGCCGTGAGCAGGATCGCGAAGGGCGTGCATGGCGGCCTACTGGACGATCATCTTGCTGAGCAGCACGTGCTCGAAGGGCACCACCACCTTGCGCGCGGCGAAGTCGTCGATCACCGCCTTCTCCAGGCGCGTCTGCACCTCGCCGATGGGCATGGCGCGCAGCACTTCGAACTTCTCCGGCGTCAGGTTGGCGACCACCGAGCTGCGCACCATGGGCGCGACGCTCTCCAGCTTCTTGCGCTCCTGCTCGGCCCTGGCCTGCAGCACCAGGTCGATCACGAAGTAGTGCTCGCGGTCTTCGCCGCGGGAGCTGACGATGATCTTCTCCACCGGCACGAAGAGGTATTCGGCGCTCTCCTGCTCCTCCTCCGTTGCATCTTCCTTGGCTGCCTCCTTGTCGGAAGCGGCGGCGGCCGGGGCGAGGCTGGCGGACTTGATCATCTTGTAATTGACGAACACGCCGCCCAGCACGACGGCGATATTCACGATGAGCATCAGTAGAACGAGACGCGGCGTGGACATGGGGTTTCTCGAAAAATCCTGTAGGGGTGCGGGCCGCGGGCGGCCTACACGGTAATCAGTACGTCGCTGTCGCCACGCGGCGCGGAGCGCTCGCCCACCTGCGCATCACGCGGGTTGGCGGCGACCGTGAGCGGTTCTTCGGCGAAGCGCTGGCGGTTCTGCTGGCCCTGCTGGCCGGACTGCGAATCGGACGAAACCTGCACGTTGACCTGCAGGAAGTTCTGCCCGACCAGTTCCTGGCGCAGGCGCTCACTGGTGTTCTGCAGCAGGCGCACGACGTCGCCGCTGGACGCGGAAATCTGCACGTTGAGCTGCCCGGCCTCATGGCGCACGAGGATTTCCATGGCGCCCAGCTCTGGCGGATCAAGGCGGATCGTGGCGTTCTGCACGCGCTGGCCGAGTTGCAGCTCGACGTTGTCGCGCAGGGCGCTGACCATCTGCTCGCCCCAGTGGGCCTCGTTGCTGCCCTTGAGGTGCAGCGGCTTGTCGAACAGCGGCGACGCCGGTGCAGTAGACGAGGCGGGCGTGCTGCTGTCGGTCACCGGAAGACGCGCGTCGAGCGCGCCGGCGGGCAACGTCGGTACGGCGGAGTCAGGGGTCTGTGCGGCAGCAGCCAGGTGCTGTTGCAGCAACGTCTGCGCCTGGCTCTGGGTCGCCTCGCGCGGTGCCGGCTGCGTGGGTACGGCCGGCTCTTCGGGCAGGTCGGCGGGCGGCAGCAGCACGTCTTCGGGCTTCACTGCGGCGGGCGCCGGCTGCGCCTGGCCATCCACCGCCTGGGTGGCGAAACCGGCCACCTGGGCGTGGGTCCGGACCGCCGGGTTATCCCGCGCCTGCACCACCAGCCCAGCCTGGCCAAGCATGCCGGCGAGCCATTTTTCCGCGCCGGAGGGCGATGCTTCTTCGCTTGCCCGGCCCTGCGTATCGTCGTCGCGGGTATCGACGGGCAACGCCTCCGGCGGCAGCGCAGCCTCGGCTTGCTGCACCGGCTCCTCGGCCTGCGCGGTATCGAACTGGGCGAGGAACGACTGCACGCTGATGGTTCGCTCGCCGGCGTTCGACTGCGCCGGCGGCTGCGCGCGGAATCCCGCCACAGCAGCAGTGTCGGCGCCGTCGCGGCGCGAGTCCTGCGAACGCGCCTCGGCCACCGGGCGTGTAGCACGGTCGGTGGTCGGCAGTGCTTGGGTCGGCAACTGGATCACGGTCTATCGACCCTCCTGGTACGTATCCACCTGCATGTACGCCGAGCGACCCTCGGCGTATTCCAGGTGCGAGAGCAGCAGGCGGCGCAGGCGCTCGCACTCTTCGGCACAGGCCTGCGACGCCTGCTCGTGCAGACGTTTCAGGTGCTTCTTGGCCAGCAGCACGTCGGCGGCCAGCCCGGTCTGCGATGACATCGCCACCAGTTGCGCGCGGATCGCCAGGTCGACCTGCCCCATGGCTTTCCAGTCCTTGCGCTGCAGCGCCGCGCCGAGCCGTTCGTACAGCTCGAGCAGGCGCCGGCGATCATCCACGGGCGGCACTCACGCCCTCCCAGCCTTCACGCAGGATGCCCAGCAGGCGCACGACCTCATCGATCCCGGCGACTTCCAGCGACACACTGACGTCGGAGAGCCGGTAGATGCAGTAGTCATACAGGCGCGCCAGGCCCTGCACGGTCTCGCCGCCGTTCTCGTAGTCGAGTGCGCCGTTGAGGCCGTTGAGGATGTTCAGGCACTTCTCCAGGGAGCGGCCCTTCTGCTGGTAGCGCTTGTGCTCGATATGCCCGCGGGCGCGGGCCAGTTCGTCGAGCAGGCCGTCGAACAGCACCAGCACCAGTTCGTAGGGCGAGGACGAGGCGGCCTTGGATTCCAGGTCGATCATCCGGTAGCTGTCGTAGCTTTCGTTCATGCCGTAGACGGTCATCCGAACATCCCGCTGGTCTGGTCCATCGACTGCATGGTCTGCATCATCGAGGTGTATTGCTTGAGGTAGCGTGCGTAGTAGGTGTCGTACTGCTTCTGCAGGTTGTCGTAGTCATCGTTGACGCGGCGCAGGCTGTTGTTCAGGGCGTCCTTGCGGTTCTTCATGACGCCATTGGTGCTGTTGGTGTAGACGGCGACACCCTTGTCCAGGCTGTCGAGCAGGTTGCCCTTGCCCATGAACAGCTTGTCCAGGGCCTCGGGTTCGCTGGCGATGGCTTTCTCGAAACGAGTGGCGTCGAGGGTCAGCTTGCCGCTGCGGTCGGCGCTGATGCCCAGGGTGATCAGGTTGGCGCCGCCGAAGCTGGTACGGACCATCTGGTTCAGCGCGTTCTCGATGGCACGCACGCTGGAGTCGCCGGCCAGGGCGCCGCGGGCGTTGCCGTTCTGGTCGCCGGCGGCGGTCAGGCTGTCGATGGTGCTGGCCAGGGCGTTGAAGGCGTCGATGAAGGTCTGCACCTTCTTCTTGGTTTCGCTCTGGTCCTGGGCGACGGTCAGGCGGATCGGCTGTTCGCCGGACTTCTGCGCCTGGGTGAAGGTTGCGCTGACACCATCGATGATGTTGTCGAAGGTGTTGCTGGCGTTGGTCAGCAGCATGCCGTTCTCGCCACCCAGGCGGACGCGGGCGTCCTGGGCCTTGGACAGCTCCTGCGGGTTACCGATGGCGTTCTCGAAAGCGCTGTTGGCGCTGTCGGTGCCGCTCAGCGACAGGCTGATGGCATTCGCCGCACCGGACTTCTCTGCGCCCAGCACCAGCGAGACCTGGCCGTTGCTGCGCACCAGGGTGGCCTTGACGCCGGTATTGTCGGTGGCCTTGTTGATTGCGGCGGCCAGTTCGTCCAGCGAGTTGGCGCCGTCGCCGTCGGTGTCGATCTTGCTCAGGTCGATGTCGAACGACTTGCCGTTCTGGCTGAGGGTCAGGGTGCCCTGGGTATCGATGTCGACGGCCTGCAGGCCGGAGAACGACAGCTGGTGGCTGGTGGCGAGCTGCTCGACGAAGAAGTCGTAGCTGCCGGGCACGGCGTTCTTGTCCACCTTGGCGCTCAGGTAGCCGTCCTTGCTGGTGGTGGCGCTGTTGACCAGCATGCTGGTGTTGCTGCCGGTCACGCCCTGCAGGCTCTTCACTGCCGAGGAGAAGGTCTTGAGCGCCGACTCCAGGGAAGTCACCGCGGTCAGCTGGGACTGGTACGACGACTTGTTGCGATCAGCCTTGTTCAGGCCGTTCTGCACTTCGTACGTGGCCAGCTGCTGAGCCATGCTTTTGACGTAATCGGAATCTATGGTCGCCATCTGAATCCACCTCTTTGTGCCCCCTCTGCATAAGGTCAGGAGCAATTACGATGCCAATGCCGTAAGGCCCGCCGTTCAAGGCTTTGCAGGCTTTCCGGGGAGAAGGCGAACTTCCGCCCGGCGTGGTTTGGCGCGCAGCGGGAAGCGGCATTTCCGCCTACCGGGCGCGCGCCCTGATGCAGAGGAAGGGCGACCGTGGGGAGGGATTCGTTAAGCCATTTCGGCAGGTTGTTTTTCGAGGGAATCCTGCGCGGGGGCTGCCCTCTCCCCCACCCTCTCCCTGAAGGGAGAGGGAGCCGATCGGCGTGGCCGAGAGGCACGGAGTTCCGCTTGATGCCGTACGGTCCCCTCTCCCGCTTGCGGGAGAGGGCTAGGGTGAGGGGCTTTGTGCGCTGCACAGAGGCACAGGAGTCCGCTCCTACGAATTCGGTCAGTACAACTGCCGCGAATACACCGGCTGCTCGCGCGGATCGCCCATCAGTTGGCTGAGAATGTCGTGGTGCATCGCCAGCAGCTTGCCGTTGCGCTCGTTGAGGCGCTTGCACTGGGCGGTGAGCTGGCCCAGCTGCTGCCACTCCTGCTGGAGCTCCTCGCGGCGCGGCGGCTGGTAGCTGGACAGCAGCGTACGCATGCCTTCAGCATCCATCGGCAGCTGGAAGGCGCGCAGCACGCGGCTACGGCGCTGCGCACGGCCGGCGACGGCATCGAGCAGCGCCTGGATATCGGGATTCAGCGCTTCGATCTGCGCACTGTCCCGCGCCAGCAGGTGGCGATACAGCTCCTGCAGGCGCTCGCGCAGCGCCAGGCAATCGCGGCCATCCTGCTGGATGTCCTGCTCGATCACCTGCAGCAACCGCGCGCGCTGGGTCATGCGTCGCTGCCGCGATGGTAGGAAAGAATGCTGGTGGCGAGCAGGCGGGTGTCGTTGGCCAGGTCGCCATTCATCAGGGCGCGGCGGATTTCGGCAACCCGGTCCTGGTCCACGTCAGGCATGGCGCGCAGGGTTTCCTGCATCTCGTCCAGGCGCAGTGAATCGCTGACCGGCGCGCTGGCGCCGGCCTCTGCCACGGGAGCGGCGCGCTCGCTGCGTGCGCTCTTGGCGGACTCGCTGGTGGCCAGCGCGACGCTGGTCAGTTGCCGGGTGATTTCCATGGTCGGTATCCGAGTATTTCTGGGGCTTTCCCTCAGAGGGCGACCGCCCCGAAGGAAAACTTAAATGCCGCGTTCAGAGTTCGCCAAACGGCCGGCGCATAACGCGGAACGGGTTATGCGCCATGTCCGCAGGCCAGACTCAAGCCCTGGCACGCCACCAGGACTGCGCGGCGAGGCCATCCTGGATTTTCTGTTCCTGCTGCGCAAGCTGCGCCTGCCACTGGCCGACCTTGGCCTCGATCACCTGGGTCAGCACCTTCTCGCTGCGCATCGCGGCCAGCAACTCGGCCTGGATGCGCGCCAGGGCCTGCTCGGCGACCTCCAGCTCGCGGCGCTGCAGCTGCAGCATCTTGTGCAGCGTCACCTTGTACTGCTGCTGGTTGTGCCGCTGCAACGGCGTGCTGGTGGCGACACTGAAGCCGCACAGGCGGTCGAGCCCGGTGATGTTGTTGCGGTAGCGCTGGCACAGCGTCTGCTGGTAATTCACCCGGCCCAGCAGCTCGCGGACCTTGCCGCCGCGCACGTCGGCGAGGCGCCCGAGCATATCGATCTGCGCCTTCATCAGCGGCTACCGACGATGCTTTGCAGGGTGGCGACGCTGTTGCCGAGCTCGGCGCCGTCCGCCGTTTCCTGCCTCAGGTAGCGCTCCAGCATCGGTGCCAGCTGAACCGCGCGGTCGGTCTTCACGTCCATTCCTGGCGTGTAGCCGCCCAGCGGGATCAACTCCTTGATGCGCTCATAGGTGCCACTGAATTCCTTGAACTGGCGCGCTGCAGAGAGATGCACCGGGTCCGCCACCTGGCTCATGCAGCGGCTGACCGAGGCACCGATGTCGATGGCCGGGTAATGCCCGACATCCGCCAGGCGCCGCGAGAGCACGATGTGCCCGTCGAGGATGGCGCGGGCGCAGTCGACGATCGGGTCCTGGTGGTCGTCGCCCTCCGCCAGCACGGTGTAGATGGCGCTCAGGCTGCCCATCTCGCCTTCGCCGTTGCCGGCGCTCTCCACCAGTTCCGGGAGCATGCCGAACACCGACGGCGGGTAGCCCTTGGTCGCCGGCGGCTCGCCCAGGGCCAGGGCGATCTCGCGCTGGGCCATGGCGTAGCGGGTCAGCGAATCCACCAGCAGCAGCACGTCCTTGCCCTGGTCGCGGAAGTAGGCGGCGATGCTGTGGCACAGCTCGGTGGCCTTCAGGCGCATCAGTGGCGATTCATTGGCCGGCGCCACCACCACCACGGCCTTCTGCAAGCCTTCCGGGCCGAGGGAGTGCAGGATGAACTCCTGCACCTCGCGGCCGCGCTCGCCGATCAGCCCGACGACCACCACATCGGCCTTGGTCTGCCGGGTGATCATGCCCAGCAGCACGCTCTTGCCCACGCCGCTGCCGGCGAACAGGCCGACGCGCTGGCCCTTGCCCAGGGTCAGCAGACCGTTGATGGCGCGCACGCCAACGTCCAGTGGCTCGGACACCGGGCGCCGGCGCAGCGGGTTCACCTGCGGCAGCTCGGTGGGCAGGGGATGTCGGCCAGCAAGCTTGCCGAGGCCGTCCAGAGGCTCGCCAAGGCCGTTGACCACGCGCCCCAGCCAGGAATGATCGATATGCAGCACGGCTTCGTCCGGCGCCGGGAAGACCCGCGAGCCGGAGGTCAGGCCGACGGGCTTCTTGAAGGGCATGAGGTAGGTGATGTCACGGTTGAAGCCGACCACCTGCGCCTCCAGGCGCTCGCCGTCGGCGACTTCCACGTAGCAGCGCTGGCCGGTCATGCGCCGGCAGCCGAGGCTTTCCAGCAGCAGGCCGGAGACCCGCACCAGGCGACCGCTGACCCGCGCCAGCTGGACCGAATCCAGCGAGCGCAGCGCTTCCTCCAGCTTGAAGCCGTCGCCCAGGGCCACGTCAGTCTTCGTCCTGCAGGTGCGCGCTCAGCGCTTCCATGCAGCTGTCCAGGCGCTGCTGGCAACCGATATCGGCTTCCGCCTGGGCGGTGACCACACGGCACTCGCCCAGCGCCAGGCGCTCGTCCGGCACCAGGCGCCACCTGGCGGCGCGCTCGGGGTTCAGCTCGCGGATGCGCGCGCACTCTTCCGGGTTGAGCAGGATCTGCACCTCGCCCTGCTCGCCCGGCATGGCGGCGAGGGCTTCCTCGGCCAGCGTCAGCAACTGCGTGGGATTGAGCGTGAGTTCGACGCGGATGACCTGCCTGGCGACTTTCTGCACCAACTCCAGCAGCTCTTTCTGCCGCGCGTGCTGGAAGGCCTGGTGATAGTCGGTGAAGGCCGCGACGGCGGCCTGCAATGGCGCACTGGCTTCGTCGAACACTTGCCGGCCAGCGGCTCGACCTTCCTCGCGGCCCTTGCGCAGGCCGTCCTGGCGACCGGCTTCGAAGCCTTCGCGCAGGCCTGCCTCGCGGCCTTCGCCGACGCCGTCCTGGTAGCCCTTCTCCAGGCCTTCCTGGAAGCCTTCGGAGATGGCGCGCTGGCGCGCGGCCGGGTCGCTGTCCCAGCCGTGGTTGTCGGCGCTGGCGGTCGCGCAGCGCGGCGGGAAGCGGTACGGGCGCCAGGCGCGGCTGTCGGCCTTGATGACTTTGATCGCCATGCGCGGTTACTCCACCGTCTGCTCGCGGAACAGCTGCACCTGCAGGTCGCCCTCGGCGGCGAGATCGCGCACAACGCCCATGATCTCCTTGCGCACCTGCTCCACGCGGCTCAGCGGCACCGGGCCCTGGCGGCGGTTGATCGATTCCATCTGCTGCATCTGGCGCTTCGGCATGGCGCCCTGGATGGCGCGCACCAGCTCGGGTTCGGCGCCTTTCAACGCGACCACCCACTCGTCCAGCGGGATGACTTCCAGCAGGGTCTGCAGCACTTCCTGGTTCTGCCGGGAGAGGATGAAGAAGTCGTACATCTCATCCTCGATCCTGCCGACCAGGCTGTCGTTGTGGGCGCGCAGCAGCTCGAACATCTGGTTCCGGTCGCCCTTGAAGCGGTTCATGATGTCCGCCGCCTGCTTGACCCCGCGCACCTGCGAACCCTGGGTGGAGAGCACGCGCAGGCTGCGGTCGATCAGCTGCTCCAGCTCGGCGATGACGTCGCTGTTCACTTCGCTGAGGTTGGCGATGCGGAACAGCAGCTCGTCCTGGCGCTCGGCCGGCATGGCTTCGAGCACGTCGGTGGCCATGCCCGGCGGCAGGAAGGCGAGGAACACCGCCTGCATCTGCGCGTGTTCCTTGGCGATCAGCGCGGCGAACTGCTTGGGGTCGATCCACTCCATGCGCGCCATCTTGGCGCGGATTTCCTCGCCGTAGATGCTGTCCAGCAGGTTGCGCGTGATGTCGCTGCCCAGCGCCTTGCCGAGCATGCCGGCGAGGTAGGAGCGCGACGCGCCCTTGATGCTGGACTGCAGCTTGTAGTCGTCGAAGAAGCGCCCGATGACGTCGGAGACGGTGTTCTGCTTGACGTTGGACAGCCGCGCCATTGCCTGGCTGATGCTGACAATCTCCTCGCGGCTGAAATTGCGCAGGATGCCCGCGGAGGCTTCGTCACCCATGCTCAGCATGAGGATCGCCGCCTGTTCCAGCGAGCTCACGGCGCGCATCTGCGGGCCGCGCTTTTTCGGTTCTTCAGGCAGGCTCGTGTCGGTCATTGCGGCCAATCCAGTGCTTGATCACTTCCGAGACCCGTTCCGGGTCGTTCTTCGCCAGCATCTGCAGATGCTCGATCTGGTGTTCCAGCCCCGACCCCGGCGCCGGCAGGCGGATCTCCGAGAGCGGGTTCAGCTCGCCGAGGACGTTGAGCCCGCCGACGGTTTCGTTGGAAAGCGCCAGGCGGCGCTCGGCATCCAGGGCCAGCGGGTAGTCGCCGGCGCCTTCGGGTAGCGCGGCGGTAGCCGCCGGCTGCGCGCGCTGGGTCAGGCTGCGCACTGCCGGGCGCACGCCGAACAGCAGGAACAGCAGCGCGATCAGGCCAAGCACGCTGTAACGCACCAGGGATTGCAGGGCGCTGCTTTCCCACCAGCTCGCCGCGGACTCTTCCACCGCGGTGGCGGCGAACGGGAACACGCTGACGGTGATCAGGTCGCCGCGCTGGGCGTTGAAGCCCACGGCGCTCTTCACCATGGCCTCCAGGTCGGCGCGGGCCTTGTCGGTCCAGCCGCCTTCGGGCGCCGTGCTGGCGTTGATCACCACCGCCACGCTCTGCTGGCGCAGGGCAAAGGCCGGGTACTTGATGTGGGTGACGCTCTGGTCGAAATCGTTCTGCCGGGTGGTCTCGTTGCGGGTCGAGGTCGCGGCCTTGTTGTCGGTGCCGGCGACCTTGCCGTTGCCGGCCGGGGCGTTGGCGTTCTGCGCCTGGCCCTGCTGCGCCTGCGGCGGCGGCTCCGGCGGACGGTTGCTCAGCGAGCCGGGTACGCCGAGGGCCAACTGGTCGAGGGTGGTCTCGTTGCGCAGCGATTCACTGCGCAGGCGCGGCGCCTCGCCGTATGCCTGCAGGGTTTCTTCCTTCTGGCTGAAGTCGATGTCGGCGGAAACGCTGATGCGGTAATTGCCCAGGCCCAGCACCGGCGCCAGCACTTCCTCGACATTGCCCACCGCCTTGCGCTGGTACTCGTCCACCGCCTGCCAGTTCTGCGACGGGCCGCCAGCACCGTTGATGCCGCGCGACAGCAGCACGCCGTTCTGGTCCACCACGCTGACGTCCTCGGGCTTGAGCTGCGGCACGCTGCCGGCCACCAGGTTGACGATGGCGCCGACCTGCTCCGGGCTCAACCGCTGGCCGGGCGCGAGTTGCAGCAGCACCGAGGCCTTGGCCGGATCGCGACGGCCCACGACGAAGGAATTGCTGTCCTCGCGGGCCACATGCACACGCGCCTGCTCGATGCCCTTCAGGCCCATGATGGTCCGCGCCAGCTCGCCTTCCAGGCTGCGCTTGAGGCGCACATCCTGGAGGAAATGGCTGGTGCCCAGCGGCTCGTCCTTGTCGAACAGCTCGTAGCCGGCCGGCACCGATACCTTCACGCCCTTGGCCGCCAGCAGCATGCGCGCGCGGGCCAGGTCTTCCTCGCGCACCAGCACCTGGCCGCTCTGCGGGTGCAGGCGATAGTCGAAGGCTTCGGCGTCGAGCACCTGCATCACGTCGGCGGCCGGGTAGGCTTCGCCGGCGCCGTACAGCGGGCGATAAGCCCCCTGGTCGCGCCACAGGTAGAAGACCACGGCGGCGGCCAGCAGCGCGGCGCCCAGGGCAATGCCGAGCAGCCCCAGGCGCGGGTCGAGCTTGAGTTTGTCGAGCGGCAGGCGCCCTTTGAGTTTCTGCAGCACTGTCAGTCCTTACAGCGGCATGCGGATGATTTCGTCGAAGGCGCCGGTGAGCTTGTTGCGCACCTGCAGCAGCGCGGAGAACGACACGCTGGCCTTCTGGCTCTGGATCATGGCGCCGACCAGGTCGTCGCTCCGGCCGCTGTCCACCGCAGCCATGGCGGCGCTGGACTGGTGCTGCTCGGCATCCACCGAGCGCAGCGCCTGCTCGAAGCTGGCGCCGATGCCCTGTACCGGCGCACTCTCGTCGAGTTGCGTGGCGAACTGCGCGGCGGGCCGCACGGCTGGCCCGCTGGCCAGGTCGGCGTAGCGGTTCATCCGGTCCAGCATGTCCTGCTGCACCTGCATGATCGAACTCATGGAAGGTCTCCCCCGGAAGACGAAATCAGAAGTGCACCTGCACGCCCTGCTCACGCATCGCGTTGAGCCGGTAGCGCAGTGCGCGGGTGGTCATGCCCAGGCTCTCGGCGGCCTTGGTCTTGTGCCCGCCGAAACGGCGGATGGTGTCGATCACGTGCTGGTACTCGGCGAGCTTGCCGCTGGCGCGCAGCGCGGCGCGGCCACCCTCGGCCGCCAGCGGGATCACCGCGGCAACGCTGGCCATGGGCGCTTCCGGCGCGGCCAGGCCGAGGTCGCGGGGCTGGATGAACAGGCCGTTGCGCAGCACCAGGGCGCGTTGCAGGGTGTTCTCCAGCTCGCGCACGTTGCCCGGCCAGTCGTGCTGCAACAGCGCGCGGCTGGCGGACTCGGTGAGCAGGTCGTGCTCGGCGTCCTGCGGGGCGTACTGGCGGATGAAGCGCCGCGCCAGCGGCAGCACGTCTTCCTTGCGCTCGCGCAGGGGCGAGATGTGCAGGGGCAACACGTCGAGGCGGAACATCAGGTCGGCGCGGAAGCGCCCTTCGTTGACCTCGGCCTGCAGGTCGCGGTTGGTGGCGGCGATGATGCGCACGTCCAGTTCGATCTCGCGGCGCCCGCCCAGGCGCTCCACGCGCTGCTCCTGCAGTACGCGCAGCAGCTTGGCCTGCAGGGCCAGCGGCAGTTCGCCGATCTCGTCCAGCAGCAGGGTGCCGCCGTTGGCCAGTTCGAACTTGCCCGGCTGGGCATTCACCGCGCCGGTGAAGGCGCCGCGTTCGTGGCCGAAGAGGATGGATTCGAGCATCGCCTCGGGGATCGCCGCGCAGTTAACTGCGATGAAGGGCGCGGCCGGGTTGGCGATGCCGTGTATGTAGCGGGCCAGCAGTTCCTTGCCGGTGCCGGTCTCGCCGGTGATCAGGATCGGCGCGCGGGTCTGCGCTACGCGTTGCGCCATCGCCAGCAGGCGGCGGCCGGCCTGGGAGCGCGAGACGAACAGTTCCTGGGCGGCGCTGGAGGCTTCCTGGCGACGCAGCAGCGCGGCCAGCTGGCCGGCGCCAAAGGGTGACAGCAGGTAGTCGACGCAACCGAGGTCGAGCAGGGTGGCGGCCTTGTCCTGCTCTTCATAACCGACGATGGGCACCACGTCGCGCTCGCGGCCATCGCTGAGCAGCGCGCCAACCTGCGCATAGAGGTCGGGAGCGGGGAAGGCACCGGCGAGGATGAACAGCAGCGCAGCGTCGCTGCGCGCACGGGCCAGTTCGGCGAAGCCGGAGAAGCGTTCGACACGGCAGCCTTCGGCCAGCAGCGTCTGCAAAAGGAGGGCGTGAGCGGCGTCCGAGGACGGCCCGATGATCGCAACTTTTTTCTGCGCTGGCCGCTCTACGAGCAGCGTTTCACATAATTGATCGATCGACTGGCTTACACTGTTCACCGCAACTTTCCATTCGCTAGTGCGTTCGAAAAACCTTTCGTTGGTCAATCGCCAGCGTCTGCCGATCAAATTCTCGGCGACTGCGAAACCTTTTAACGAAATGGCTATCTCACGGGTGGCATTGCAACAACTTCGTCACACATGAAGTTACTGCAACCTGTAACTAACCCACCCACACTAACAAGTGCCAGCACTACGCCATAGCTCCCCGCCGATTAATTAAGATCAATAGACAAAAAGTTCCGTCAAAAACAGCATTTGATATCTATTGATTTAATCGGGCGACCTCAGATCGCTATCATTGCGCCACGTCAGCAGCCTGTGATGCAGCAATTTCAGGCCCTGGCAGACAGAGCATGCCGCGAGCAACGATCAGCCGACCCCGGCGGTCACGACACTTCCCGTGTCCTTGGGCAGATGGCAGATCGAACCTGGAAGTACGACGCTGAGCATGACTGGCAAATCAAAAGTCCACCATGGCGTGCCCGCCGACAGTCTGATCCGACTGAAACCGCAGAAACTCGGCCGGCATTATCACAAGATTCCGCAGTACATCAAAGAGATCTCCGGAAAGTATCCGCGGATCATCAGCGACTATTTCCTGCGGCATTATCGAATCAATCTCGAACTGGATAACCTGCGCATTCACGAGGAACTTCCCCGTGAACTGGAATGCCTCTTCGATTCGCCCCTGGGCAAGTTCGGTTTCGCCATGGACCGCGCCCTGCTGACCGAAGTCATCGAGTGTTACTACGGCGGCACCCTGGTCGCCAATCGCGACACGCCGCCGATCAGCAGCTCCGAGCAACGCATGCTCGACCGCCTCGGCCTGGACGTGGTCGACCTGTTCGGCCGCGCCCTGCTGATGGGCGAGTCGGTGGGCCGCCTGCAGCAGATCGATCCCACCTACGAAGAGGTGCAGTGGGAGTACGTGGCCGAGTTCAGCTACGTCAGCCACCTGACTGGCGAACGCTCCTCGCTCTACCTCTACCTGGACAATCCGCTGGCGGACGAACTGACCCGCCGCCTCGCCGGCCCGCCACCGCCGCGAGTGACCGGCAACCCGGTCGAGCACATCAAGCACCTGCCGCTGCGCCTGGATTGTGTGGTCGCCGCCGCCAGGATGCCGCTCTCGCAGGTGCTCGGCCTGGAGCCTGGCGATGTGCTGACGATCCGCCCGCTGGACCGCGTCGAGGTCCGCGTGAACCAGCAGAAGCTGTTCCGCGGCGCCATCTTCGAAGACGACGGCACCCTCTTCCTCTCCTCCCTGGAAAGCGTGAAAAACCCATGACCGGTTCTCTCTCCGACTCCGAGTTCGAGTCGCTGATCAACGATGGCGACCTCGACCTGACCCAGGATGCCGCCGACATTCCCGCCGAGCCCGTGCGCGCTTCGCTGCCGCAACAGGACCTGAGCTTCTTCGGCAAGATTCCGGTGAACGTCACCCTGGAAGTCGCCTCGGTGGAGATTTCCCTGAAGGAGCTGATGGATGTGGACGCCAACAGCGTGATCATCCTCGACAAGCTCGCCGGCGAGCCGCTGGACGTGAAGGTCAACGGCGCGCTGTTCGCCAAGGCCGAAGTGGTGGTGATGAACGGCAACTACGGCCTGCGCGTGCTCGAACTGTGCGGCGCCAGCCTCGACGCCCTGACTGCCTGATGATGCGGCGCCGCTCCCTGACAGGCAGATCGCTGGCCACGCTGGGCCTGCTCATCGCCGCACTCTGCCCGCTCTACGCGCAGGCAGCCGGCGGCGAGGTCACGCTGTTCAACCTGCACGACACGGCGGACGGCCAGGCCTTCAGCGTCAAGCTGCAGATCCTCATCGTCATGACCCTGCTAGGCTTCCTCCCGGCGATGCTGATGCTGATGACCTGCTTCACCCGCTTCGTCATCGTGCTGGCGATCCTCCGCCAGGCCATCGGCCTGCAGCAGAGCCCGCCGAACAACGTGCTGGTGGGCATCGCGCTGATCATGACGCTGCTGGTGATGCGCCCGGTGTGGCAGGACATCTACGCCAATGCCTACCAGCCCTTCGAGGCCGACCAGATCAGCCTGGAAGACGGCCTCGGTCGCGCCAAGCAGACGCTGAGCCGCTTCATGCTCGCGCAGACCAACCGCACCTCGCTGGAAACCATGGTCTCGCTGGCCGGCGAAACCCTGCCGGAGAAACTGCAGGACCTGGACTTCTCCCTGCTGCTGCCGTCCTTCGTGCTCAGCGAGCTGAAGACCGCGTTCCAGCTGGGCTTCATGATCTTCATCCCGTTCCTGGTGATCGACCTGGTGGTGGCCAGCGTGCTGATGGCGATGGGCATGATGATGCTCTCGCCAATGATGATCTCGCTGCCGTTCAAGCTGATGATCTTTGTGCTGGTGGACGGCTGGGCCCTGATGATGGGCACGTTGACCAGCAGCGTGCAGCCGTTCTAGCGGCCTTTCGGAGAACGCCATGCTCACCCCGGAAAGCGCCGTCGACATCGTTTCCAACGCCGTGCACATCACCGCGCTGATCGTCTGCGTGCTGATCGTGCCGAGCCTGATCGGCGGTCTGCTGGTCAGCATTTTCCAGGCCGCCACGCAGATCAACGAACAGATGCTCAGCTTCCTGCCGCGCCTGCTGATCACCCTGGGGATGCTGGTGTTCGCCGGGCACTGGATCCTGCGCACCCTCTCCGAACTGTTCATCGAGTCGTTCCACCAGGCAGGCCGCCTGGTCGGCTGATGCCATGCAGCAAGGTGCATCCATCCTGCAGGCGTTCGACACCCTGCAACTCCTGCAGGCCTGGTGGTGGCCCTTCTGCCGGATCATGGCGGTGTTCGCCCTGGCGCCGATCTTCAGCCACAAGGCGATCCCCATGCGCCTGCGCATTCTCCTCGGCCTGGCGCTGACCGTCGCCCTCGGTGCCGCGCTGCCGCGCCCGCCGGCCATCGATCCGCTGTCCGCCCAGGGCCTGCTGGTAGCGCTGGAGCAGATCGCCTTCGGCCTGATGCTGGGGCTTTCGCTGATGCTGGTGTTCACCGTGTTCACCCTGGTGGGCGACGTGATTTCCACCCAGCTCGGCCTGAGCATGGCGGTGTACAACGACCCCATGAACGGCGTGTCGTCGTCCTCGATCCTCTACCAGCTGTACTTCATCCTGCTGGTCTTCCTGTTCCTATCCATCGACGGCCACCTGCTGGTGGTGAGCATCCTCTACCAGAGCTTCGTCTACTGGCCGGTGGGCAGCGGCCTGCATTACCTGGGGCTCGAGTCGGTGGCCGGCAGCCTGGCCTGGGTGTTCGCCGCCGCGGTGCTGATCACCCTGCCGGTGGTGTTCTGCATGACCCTGGTGCAGTTCTGCTTCGGCCTGCTCAACCGCATCTCGCCGGCGCTGAACCTGTTCTCCCTGGGCTTTCCCATGGCGATCCTGGCGGGCCTTGCGTGCATCTGGCTGACCCTGCCGGACATCCCCGAGAACTACCTGAAGCTCACCCGCCAACTGCTCGACGCCATCGGCGTGATCTTCCGCGAGGGGCGCCATGGCTGAGCAGCACAGCGCCCAGGAAAAGACCGAAGAGGCCTCCCAGCAGAAGCTCAGGAAGAGTCGCGAGGACGGCCAGGTCAGCCGCTCCAAGGACCTCTCCACCACGCTCTCGCTGCTGGCCACGCTGATCGCCCTGAAGTTCTGCGTGGAGCATTTCTACGACGGCCTGAAGCAGGGCTTCGCGCTGTCCTTCATCGACCTGAGGAACAGCGAGATCGGCCTCGACGATCTGCCGCTGGTGCTCGGCCACCACCTGGTGCTGTTCATCACCACGCTGCTGCCGCTGCTGGTCACACCGCTGCTGGTGGTGCTGTTCTCGATGATCCCCGGCGGCTGGATCTTCTCCAGCAAGAACTTCATGCCCAAGCTGTCCAAGCTCAATCCCATTACCGGTCTCGGACGCATCTTCTCGCTGCAGAACTGGACCGAGCTGGCCAAGTCGCTGCTGAAGATCGCCGTGCTGATCGCCGTCGCCCTCTACCAGCTGCACGGCGCCCTGCCCGGCCTGCTTGCCTTGCAACGCGGCGATGTACGCGGTGCCATTGCCACGGCTTTCAGCACCTTCTACGACATCACGCTGTCACTGCTGGTGGTGTTCATCCTGTTCTCGGTCATCGACATCCCGATCCAGTACTTCTTCTTCAAGAAGAAGCTGCGCATGACCAAGCAGGAGCGCAAGGAAGAGCACAAGAACCAGGAAGGCCGCCCGGAAGTGAAGGCGCGCATCCGCCAGTTGCAGCGCCAGCTGGTGCACCGGCAGATCAGCAAGACGATCAAGACCGCCGACGTGGTGATCGTCAACCCGGTGCACTTCGCCGTGGCGCTGCGCTACGACCCGAAGAAGGCCCAGGCGCCCTACGTGGTCGCCAAGGGCCTCGACGAGACCGCGCTGTACATCCGCAAGATGGCCAAGGCCCACGACCTGGAAGTGCTCGAACTGCCGCCGCTGGCCCGTGCGATCTACGCCACCACCCAGGTGAACCAGCAGATTCCTGCGCAGCTGTACAAGGCCGTCGCCCACGTACTCACCTACATCCTCCAGCTCAAGGCCTGGCGCTCCGGTCGCCGTGAACGCCCGGAGCTGATCCAGAACGTCCCCATTCCCGAAGAACTGCTGAACAGAGTCTGACCATGCGCCTACTGCAGTCACTATTGCCGACCTTCCAGAGCGGCCGCATCGGCATCCCGCTGATCATCCTGTCGATCCTCTCGATGATCATCCTGCCGCTGCCGCCGCTGGTGCTGGACGCCCTGTTCACCTTCAACATAGTGGTCGCCATCCTGGTGCTGCTGGTCAGCGTGTCGTCGAAGAGCCCGCTGGACTTCTCGCTGCTGCCCACGGTGATCCTGGTCACCACGCTGCTGCGCCTGACCCTCAACGTCGCCTCCACCCGCGTGGTGCTGCTCGACGGCCACACCGGCACGGGCGCGGCGGGCAAGGTGATCGAGGCCTTCGGCCACGTGGTGATCGGCGGCAACTTCATCGTCGGCCTGATCGTCTTCGTGATCCTGATGATCATCAACTTCATGGTCATCACCAAGGGCGGCGAGCGCATCTCCGAGGTCACCGCGCGCTTCACCCTGGACGCCCTGCCCGGCAAGCAGATGGCCATCGACGCCGACCTCAACGCCGGCCTGATCGACCAGAACGAAGCCAAGCGCCGCCGCTCGGAAGTGGCCAAGGAAGCCGACTTCTACGGCGCGATGGACGGCGCCTCGAAGTTCGTCCGTGGCGACGCCATCGCCGGCATCCTGATCCTGCTGATCAACCTGTTCGGCGGCCTGGCCATCGGCGTGTTCGTCTACGACCTGCCGGCCGGCGCGGCCTTCCAGCGCTACGCCCTGCTGACCATCGGCGACGGCCTGGTGGCGCAGATCCCGGCGCTGCTGCTGTCCACCGCCGCGGCGATCATCGTCACGCGGGTCAACGAGTCCGCGGAAATCACCAGCCTGGTGCGCCGGCAGATGCTCGCCTCGCCATCGCTGCTGTACACCGTCGCCGGCATCCTCGTGGTGCTCGGCCTGGTGCCGGGCATGCCGCACACCGCCTTCTTCGCCTTCGCCGCGCTGGTGGCGTTCATCGCCTGGCGGCTGTCGCTGGCCGGCCCGCCCATCGAGGCGCAGACGCTGGAGCAGACCCAGGCGCTGACGCACGCGATGGACCAGGAAAAGGCGCAGCAACTGGCCTGGGAAGACATTCCGCTGGTGGAGCGGCTGTCGATCTCGCTGGGCTACAAGCTGGTCAGTCTGGTCAACGAGGCCAGCGGCGCGCCGCTGCCGCAGCGGATTCGCGGCGTGCGCCAGACGCTCTCGGAGAACCTCGGCTTCCTCCTGCCGGAAGTGCAGATTCGCGACAGCCTGCGCCTGAAGGCCTCGCAGTACGCCATCCACATCAACGGCGAGCGCATCGACGGTGCGGAAATCCACGCCGACCGGCTGATGGCGATTCCCTCGCCGGAGCTGTACGGCGAGATCGACGGCATCCTCGGCGTCGACCCGGCGTACCGCATGCAGGTGGTGTGGATTCTCCCGGCCGACAAATCCCGAGCGCTGAACCTGGGCTACCAGGTGATCGACTGCGCCAGCGTGGTCGCCACGCACCTGAACAAGGTGGTGCGCGAGCACCTGCCGGACATCTTCAAGCACGACGACGTCGAACACCTGATGCAGCGCCTGACCCTGCAGGCGCCCAAGCTCGCCGAATCGCTGAAGGCGCAGCTCACTTATTCACAGCAGCACCGGGTGTTCCGCCAGCTGCTGCAGGAAGAAGTGCCGCTCAAGGACATCGTCACCATCGCCAGCGCCCTGCTCGAAGGCAGCGAGACCACCAAGGACCCGGTGCTGCTGGCCTCCGACGTACGCTACGCGCTGCGCCGCAGCATCGTTTCGTTGATCGCCGGCGACCGCCCGGAGCTGACCGTGTTCGTCCTGGAGAACGCCCTGGAAAACACCCTGCTCGGCGCCCTGAGCATCGCCCAGCAGGCCGGCCCGGTGAGCCTGGACAACATTCCAGTGGAACCCAGCCTGCTCAACCAGCTGCAGCACAGCATGCCGGTGGTGAAGGAAAAACTGCGCAAGGAAGGCCACCCGCCGATCCTCACCGTGATGCCGCAACTGCGGCCGCTGCTGGCGCGTTATGCGCGGGTGTTCAGCCCGGGGCTGCATGTGCTGTCGCAGAACGAGATTCCGGAGCGGGTGGGGGTGCAGATACTGGGGACGCTGGGGTGATGGGCTCTGGCGGAGCGGGTGCTTTTCGAGCGTTCGCCGCGGGGTCTCCCCCTCACCCTAACCCTCTCCCAATGGGAGAGGGGACTGTCTGCAGCGGGCTGATATTTCCACGCTCGCCGACTGACTCCGGAATAGCCACAACACACCGATCGGCCCCCTCTTCCCCTGGGAGAGGGCTGGGGTGAGGGCCCGCCCGAGCGCCGAACTACCCCTCCCGAAGATCCATCACGATAACCGCGCCCGCCCCAACAGACTGCGGTTGAAGCTCACCGACATCGACGTCACCAGCTCGGTAAACGCCGCACTCGGCCGATCCAGCTTGAACCCCTGCTCGAAGCGCGCGTTCTTGGCATCCTTCTTCGACCACTGGCAGATCGCAGTGATATCCACCGAACGGGTGTGATCCTCACGTACCGGAATCTCCAGGCGCATGTCGTAGCAACTGCCCGGCGCCAGCGGTTCCTCCGTCACCAGCCGCAACCCGCCCATCGAGACATCGAGTACCGTCCCCATGGCATCGCCGCTCAGGCGGTTGGTCACGTTGATCTGGCCGATGTGGCGGAAGGTCAATCGACGGTGCTTGCGCATGCTGGCCTCTTGTAGGGATCGGGCTCTGGGACGGACGGGGAAGAAAAACGCGCGCGCATCCTAGCAGCGCCAGTTGCTCAAACGAACTCAAAAGCTATCAACTGGCCAGTATTTGCGGCAGATCCCACTCGCCTTCCATCGCCGCGCGCGCCGCTGCAGCAATGCAACGGATATTCTGCAAACTGCGCTGCACGCTTGCATGGAGTGCTGCGATTTTGCACACACCCCTTCAGCACCCCCGCGGCGCACGGGCGTTTCAGGCTGGCATGCAACATGCCTTGCTCTCCCTGCGGGCCGCCGAGTGGCCGCACCGTCGTGTTGGGAATCTGCATTGGAGATCTGCCTTGGAGGGAGAAATTGACCCGCTAAAACTGCTGCTGGACAGAGGCCTGTTGCTGTCCGACAGCCTGACGTCCCAGGGACGCTTCATCGAAGTCTCCGCCGAGCAGACCGACCAGCTCGGGTACCCGCCTGGCTCGCTGGACGGCCAGGGTGCCGAACTGATCTACACCGCCGACTCGCTGAACGCGCTGATGCAGCTGTTTGCCAACCCGCCGGCCGATGAGCGCGTGCAGGACCTCGAGTTGACCCTGATCCGCCACAGCGGCGGCCTGCTGCCGGTGCTCGCCAGCGGCGTGCTGCAATGGCGCGACGGCGAGCCGGCGCGCCTGCACCTGGTGAAGATGCCGCTGGGGCCGGTCAGTCGTCGCCTGGGCGAGCTGCAGAGCGCCAACGAAGTGATGAGCCAGATGCTCTTCAGCGCGCGAGTGGCCTACTGGTGCATCGAGTTCGCCGAGTCGGTGGACGTGCGCGAGACGCCCGACGAGATCGTCCGCCAGGTGTTCGAGAACCGCTCCTACTGGCGCATGTGCAACCGCGCCATGGCCAACATCTACGAGATGCCCGCCGACGTCGATTTCAGCGAACAGCCGGTGCGCCTGTACTGGCCGCGCAGCCCAGCCAACGAGGAGTTCGTGCGGCGCCTGATCGAGGCGGAATTCCACGTCGATGGCGCGCTGTCGGTGGACCGCCGTCATGACGGCTCGCCGGCCTACGTGGAGAACGACGTGCGCGCCAGCATCCACAACGGCCGCCTGCTGCGCATGTGGGGCAGCCTGCGCGACGTCAGCCAGGAGCTACGCATGCAGCACGACGCCGAGCAGCGTATCGAAGCACTGCGCCGGGTGTTCGACGCGGTGCCCGACGCGGTGCTGGTGATCGACGAGGCGGCCCAGCCGCAATGGCGCAACGCGGCCTTCGAGCAGACCTTCGGCATCACCCGCGCCGCCGGCCTGGCCTCGACACTGAACCGCATGCCGCTGCCCGAACGCACCTGGCAGGTGCTCGACCTGCCGGACCAGTTCGGCAACTACCAGTCCTTCAACAGCCACTGCTCGCGCATCCTCATCCGCGAGGGCGTGGCCTGGCGCGTCTTCGTGCTGCGCTTGGCGAACAAGGCGACGGAGCTACATCCATGAGCAAAGAAGCATGAGCGAAGAAGGCTTCTTCGCGCCGCTACGGATGGGCATGCGCTCCTCGGTCAGCGCGTCCGGGGAGATGCTCTCCGCGCTGCTGGAGACGCCGGCGTTGCATGCCCTGCTCGACAGCTTCAGCGAGGCGCTGATCGTCTGCGACGGCGACTCGCGGGTGCGCTTCATCAACCTGGCGGCGGAGCGGGTCAACCGCGTCACCCGCGTCGATGTACTGGGCCTGCCCGACGTGGACTTCTTCCAGCGCTCGGCGCTGCAGTTCGACGATTTCCAGCAGGCTCTGCGCCGTGGCGGCAAGAGTGCACTGACCCGCTCCCGCGATGGCCGGGTGTTCCTCACCCGCGCCCAGGCCGTGCCCACCGGTGCCTACGAGAAGCCCTACAACCTGCTGATCCAGCGCGAATACGAGCCGGGCACCGCCGGCAGCCTGCGCAGCCCCTCCGGGCGCGCCTCGACCACGGACCTGCAGGGCCTGGGCGACCCGCAGGACAATGCGCTGCACATGTCGCCGCTGCTCTCCTCCATCGCCGACATGGGCGTTCGCGCCTTCCGCCGCCGCGCGCGCCTGCTGCTGCTCGGCGAGCCCGGCGTCGGCAAGACCGCCATCGCCCGGCACATCCACCGCGCCGCCGGCTGGGGCGACCGGCCCTTCATCGACGTGAACTGCGCGAGCATCCCCGAGACGCTGTTCGAGTCGGAGATGTTCGGCTACGAGCGCGGCGCCTTCACCGGCGCATTGCAGTCGGGCAAGCGCGGCTATATCGAGAGCGCCTCGGGCGGCACGCTGTTCCTCGACGAGATCGGCGAGATCCCGCTGCAGGTACAGGCCAAGCTGCTCAAGTTCCTGGAAGACGGCACCATCCAGCCGGTGGGTTCACCGCTGTCGAAGCAGGTCCAGGTGCAGGTGATCGCCGCCACCAACAAGGACCTGCGCGCCCAGGTCGCGGCCGGCGAATTCCGCGCCGACCTCTACTACCGCCTGGCCGTGCTGCCGGTGGAAATCCCGCCGCTGCGCGCCCACCGCGACGACCTGCCGGTGCTGATGGACATCCTCCTGGCGCGGATCAACCGCGACCGCCAGCCGCCGCTGCGGTTGTCCTCGGCATGCCGCGAACGCCTGCTGGGCTATGACTACCCCGGCAACATCCGTGAGCTGGTGAACATCTTCGAACGCCTGGCGGTACTGGCCGACGATGTCGCCGATGAACTGCACCTGCCGCCGGAGCTGCTCGGCGCACCGCCGGCCGGCAGCCCCGTCGCGCTCGACGAACCGGCTGCGGCCATCGACGACCAGCCGCTCAAGGCCCAGGTGCAGCGCTACGAACGCCAGGTCATCCTGCGCGCGGTGCGCCTGTGCGGTAGCAAGCGCAAGGCGGCGATCCACCTGGGCATCGACGTCGGCACGCTGATCCGCAAGTTGCAGCGGGACGACTGAGCGCCGCCTGACATAGCGCGCCTTGTCCCAAAGCCCCTCACCCCAGCCCTCTCCCAGAGGGAGAGGGCTGGGGTGAGGGCAGCCGCAGGCACCGAGGTACGACAAGGTTCGCGAACAAGGACTAAGCGCTCCCTTCTCTCCTGCAAAAGCCCACCATCCATGCATCCGCGGGACTACCCGGTCACGCGGCTTTTACGCATCCAGCACAAATGCCCCTGCGACAATCCACCGCTGCATCCCTGCCTACAGCCGTTGTCATTTCTGCTTACACCTCTGATCTCGTATTTTTACTTTTCCTTTAAATTTCAATTACTTAACTATTTGGCACAGCCTGTGCTCTGTGTATCTCCGACCCGTGACCGTGCGCGGGTCCTCGAATCGCGCTGGCGCTCCTGACCGAGAGAGCCGGCAGTTCTGGAGGCACAAGAATAATGCTCATCACAGGTATCAAGAGCCGGCCGGTCTACGACCAGTTGCGCCCGCTCGCCGGCGGCAACCACCACATCATCGCCGGCCAGGGCAGCGGCGGCAGCGCCATGCTCCGTCTGCTCGCCGAAATGCCGCGCACCGCGCCCATCCGCGTGCTGTATTCCAGCGAATCCTTCTCCGGCCAGGATCACCTCGCCGCCCTGCGCGACATCACTGACGTCGAGCTTTCGATCTACCCGAGCAACCGCGCGCTGGTCGATGACCTGCACGCCCTGCTGGGCCAGTCGCGCATGGGCACCCGCCTGTACCTGGCCGGCTCCGAGAGCTTCATCGGCACCGCCATGCAGGCCGCCGACGCGATCAACCTGAACAAGGACGAAGTGCTGCGCGAGCACGCCGGCTCCTTCGTCCGTCGCGTCTGGTGCGTGCATTGCGACGGCTACACCGAGAACGTCACCCAGCGCGTCTTCGACTGCCCGCATTGCGCCCGCACCCTGGTGGTCCGCGACCACTACTCCCGCCGCCTCGCCGCCTTCCAGGCCGTGAAGGCTGACGCCGAAGTCCCCGGCGAACTGCCGGAAGCCGAGGAGCTCGACACATGAGCCAGTCCAACGGAACCCTGAATGTCCGCGTCACCCGTATCGAGCAGGTGACCCCGGAGATCAAGCGCTTCACCCTGGCCTCCACCGACGGCGCGCACCTGACCCCATTCTCCGGCGGCAGCAACGTCGTGGTGCTGATGCCCCACGCGGCCGGCACCTACCGCAACGCCTACTCGCTGATGAGTTCGCCCTACGACGCCAGCGCCTACCAGATCGCCGTGCGCCGCGTGGAAGAAGGCCGTGGCGGCTCGAAGCACATGCACGACGTGGTGAAGGAAGGCGACGAGCTGGAAATCCTCCGCCCGGTGAACCTGTTCCCGCTGAGCAAGCACGCGCGCCTGCACCTGTTCATCGCCGGCGGCGTGGGCATCACCCCGGTGTGCTCGCAACTGGCCGAGCTGCGCCTGCGCGGCACGCCCTTCGAAGTGCACCTGGCGGTGCGCGGCGACGCCCACGCGCGCCTGGGTGAAGAACTGCTGCAGGAATACGGCGACGCCGTGCGTCTGTACCGCGACGAGCGAGGCGAGCGCCTGGACATTTCGGCGGTGCTGGCCGACCGGCCACTGGGCAGCGACGTCTACGTCTGCGGCCCCGAGGGCATGATCCAGGCAACCATCGATGCCGCCCACGCCCATGGCTGGACCGACAGCCACATCCACTTCGAGCGCTTCCTCGAACAGGGCAGCGTCGGCGAGGCGTTCCAGGTGACCCTGGCGCGCAGCGGCGCGACCATCGACGTGTCGCCCGACCAGAGCCTGCTGGAGGCCGCCGAGGCTGCCGGCCACGACATCCCGTACCTGTGCCGCGGCGGCGCCTGCGGCATGTGCGAGACCAACGTCCTCGAACTGGAGGGCGAAATCCTCCACACCGACGACTGGCTGTCCGACGAGGACAAGGCCGCCAACAAGAAAATCATGCCCTGCGTGTCGCGTGCCAAGTGCTCGCGGCTGGTCATCGACTGCTGAGCCGGAGAACGACCATGACCATCCAATTCCGCCCCGACGAAACCTACCGCGACGATTACACCTACGCCAACAGCCAGGCCTGCATCGACCGCGCGCCCTGGCCCTTCCCGGACGACGAGTACATGTACTCGATGAACCTGGAGCCGCACGTCAGCGTGGGCAACGATGCCTTCCGCGCGGTGTTCGACATCGACGAGCACTACATCAGCGAGTGCCGCGACCGTGCGATCACCCTGGAGAAGGACCCGGGCATGCACTACGTCTCCGCGCCGCACATGATGGAGGCGCAGTGGGACCTGCTCGAGCTGATCATGGAGTCCTATGCCAAGGACTACCCGGAGTACTTCTCCCTGGAGAAGGACGGCACCCGCTGGCACTGGACCAACAAGCTGCTGAACATCGACGACACCTTCACCTTCGGTGATCCGGCGACCCTGCCCTACGAGCCGATGGAGTACGTCACCCGCCAGGCCCAGGGCGACTGGGTATTGCAGGAAGAACGCGACGGCACCCTGTACTGGGGCGCGGGCATCGCCACCCAGCGCGCCGACTACTCGCTGCGCTTCAACCTGGGCATGGCCTGGCACGAGTTCCACGGCCCGGTGCCGCTGGTGAAGGAAACCGGCATGCTCGACCGCGCGTTGAAGTTCCTCCTGCGTCTGCGCAACGGCCACCCGGTGCGCCGCCTGAACTGGTCGCTGACCGTCAACCCGCGCCTGGACGTGTCCGCCGAGTCCCTGCCCCAGTGGGCGCCGGACCGCACCACGGTGACCGCCGAGAACGCCGGGAAAAAGGTCTACTTGCGCATCGAGCTGCAGCCGCTGCACCGTCTGCCGCGCAGCAATGCCATCGTGTTCCCGATCCGCACCTACCTGCTGAGCCTGGAAGACATCGCCACCAACCCGGCGTGGGCCAAGCGCATGCACCGCGTGCTCAAGTCCCTCAACCAGGAACTGGTCGACTACAAGGGCTTCACCCGCTACCACCAGCAGGCGGTGGAGTGGCTCTCGCAGTTCGACGACGGCCAATAACGGTCGCGCAGCACACACAACTACAACCCCGAAAAGGGAACCGGCGGGCGTCGTGAGGCCCGCCGGCCGATTGCCTTCTGCCCATCAACCCCTGAGAGGAAACAACGATGAGTGGGTCCCCTGCCAAGCGTGCCGCTGGCGTTACCGATCAAGACGCCGAGCAGCTCGCTGCCCTCGGCTACAGCTCCAACTTCGAACGCAGCATGGGCCTGTGGGAGAACTTCTCCCTGGGCTTCACCTATCTGTCACCCGTGGTGGGCGTCTACACCCTGTTCGGCCTGTGCCTGGCCGCCGGTGGTCCGCCGATGTTCTGGACCTACCTGCTGATCGGCCTGGGCCAGTTGCTGGTGTGCCTGGTGTTCTGCGAAGTGGTCTCGCAATTCCCCATCTCCGGGGGCGTCTACCCCTGGGCCCGTCGCCTGGTGGGCAAGCGCTGGGCGTGGATGGTCGGCTGGGTGTATGCCTGGGCGTTGTGTACCTCCATTGCCGGCATCGCCGTGGGTGCCAGCCCGTACATGGCCGCCATGCTCGGTTTCGACATGCACGGCAACGCCGCCATCGGCATCGCCCTCGGCCTGATCGCCCTGTCCACCGTGCTCAACCTGTCCGGCACCAAGCTGCTCGCCCGCGTCGCCATGTTCGGCTTCATCTGCGAGCTGGGCGGTGCGCTGCTGGTGGGCGGCTACCTGCTGATCTTCGAGCGCCACAACGACTTCAGCGTGCTGTTCAACACCTTCGACATCAAGGTCGACGGCAGCTACTGGCCGGCCTTCCTCGCCGCGTCGCTGGCGGGCCTGTTCCAGTACTACGGCTTCGAGGCCTGCGGTGACGTCGCGGAGGAAACCCCGAACCCCGGCAGGATGATTCCCAAGACCATGCGCATGACCATCTATATCGGTGGTGCAGCGGCGATGTTCGCCTGCCTGGCGCTGATCCTCTCGGTGCCGGATATCCAGCGCGTGATCAACGGCGAAGACACCGATCCGGTGACCACCATCCTCGCCAACGCCTTCGGCCCGGTGGGTTCGAAGCTGGTGATGGCGGTGGTGATGGTGTCGTTCGTCTCCTGCGTGCTGAGCCTGCAGGCCGCCGCCAGCCGCCTGCTGTTCGCCTATGCCCGCGACGAGATGATCGTCGGCAGCAAGGCCCTGTCGAAGCTCAACAGCAACCACGTACCGGCGGTCGCGCTGATGGTGGCGGGCGTGATGCCGGCCGCAATCGTCTGCCTGGGCCTGTTCATGGCCGACGCCGTGGCCACCATCGTCGGCTTCGCCGCGATCGGCATCTACATCGCGTTCCAGCTGATCGTCGTCGCCGCGCTGCTCGCCCGCGCCAAGGGCTGGGCACCGGGTGGCCAGTTCACCCTGGGCAAGTGGGGCGTGCCGGTGAACGTCGCTGCGCTGATCTATGGCGTGGCGGCGATCACCAACATGGTCTGGCCGCGCACCCCGGACGCGCCCTGGTACATGAACTACTCGATGATCCTCACCACGGTGATCGTGCTCGGCGCCGGCCTGCTCTACATGCTGCTGGCCAAGCCCTACGACAAGGGCACTGCGCCAGCGGGCGACGCCCACCGGATTTCCCGCCGCCAACCATCCGTGCGCGCTGCGGGCGCGCTGACCGAACCGGCTTGATCGCAACGTTGACGCAATTCGGGCCATACGCCTGAGGGGCTGCGTCTGGAGCGCCCCCTTTCCCCGGTGACGCTCCCCCGCGTTTGCGCAACGGACCACCATCCCCGCGATGGTCGGTCCGTTTTTTTATGGGCGAGGTAAAACACTTTTGCAGGAGCGGACTCCGTCCGGGCTGTTCCTCCGGCCAGCTCGGAACCGATGATGCTGTGCTGCGTCTTCGCCGCGCCTGATCGTCGCACCATCCTGCCTGAAATTTCCCCACGTGATTTGCGGCCGACGCCCCGCCAATCGTCGCTTTCGTGCATCTTTTTCAGCGTCTTCCGATCAACCGTCTATCGTGTGTAATGGTGCGAGCCAGGCACAAGATATTGATACCGGTCAGTCTTCTGTGTCTACATATTGGGTCTACTCGCGCTCCTTTGCGCCTGCCACCCAACCGACAGGAGGTTATTTCTCGGATGGCCAAGACCGATGCGCGCCCCCGTGGCGCCGACCAAGGAGTTCTCGCCCTGCAACCTGCCTCGCAGGACATCTGGGACAGCAAGTACCGCCTCAAGCACAAGAGCGGGAAACCCATCGACGGCAGCGTCGACGAGACCTGGCAGCGGGTCGCCCGCGCCCTGGCCGACGTCGAGGCGAACAAGGCCCTGCGCGAGCACTGGTACGAGCGCTTCCTCTGGGCATTGCGCAATGGCGCGATCCCTGCCGGGCGGATCATCTCCAACGCCGGCGCCCAGGGACACAAGCCGGCCACCTCGACCATCAACTGCACCGTGTCCGGAATCATCCGCGACTCCATGGACGACATCCTGGAGAAGGTCCACGAGGCCGGCCTGACCCTGAAGGCCGGCTGCGGCATCGGCTACGAATTCAGCACCCTGCGCCCGCGTGGCGCCTATGTTTCCGGTGCAGGCGCGCACACCAGCGGGCCACTGTCTTTCATGGATATCTACGACAAGATGTGCTTCACCGTCAGCTCCGCCGGCGGCCGCCGCGGCGCGCAGATGGGCACCTTCGACGTCAGCCATCCGGATGTACGCGAGTTCATCCGCGCCAAGCGTGAAGACGGCCGCCTGCGCCAGTTCAACCTCAGCCTGCTGATCACCGACGGCTTCATGGCGGCGGTGGAGAACGACGAGGACTGGCCGCTGATCTTCCCGATCCACGAGAAGGAGCGCGACGAAGTCGACCTCAAGGACCCGGACGAAGTCGTCTGGCGCGACTGGCCGGTGCACGACAACTACCTGGTCGGCGACGACGGCCGCGTGGCGTGCAAGGTCTACGGCCGGGTCAAGGCGCGGCACCTGTGGGACATGATCATGGTGTCCACCTACGACTACGCCGAGCCCGGCTTCATCCTCATCGACCGGGTCAACGAGATGAACAACAATTGGTGGTGCGAGGCGATCCGCGCCACCAATCCGTGCGGCGAGCAGCCGCTGCCGCCCTACGGCTCCTGCCTGCTGGGCTCGGTGAACCTGACCACCTTCGTGGTTGATGCCTTCGGCGGCAACGCACGCTTTGACTGGGAGCGCTACCGCGAAGTGGTCCGCGTCTTCACCCGCATGCTCGACAACGTGGTGGAGATCAACGGCCTGCCGTTGGAACAGCAACGTGCGGAAATCCTCGGCAAGCGTCGCCACGGCATGGGCTTCCTCGGCCTGGGCTCGGCGCTGACCCTGCTCAAGCTGCGCTACGGCAGCCCGGAAGCCTGCGTGTTCACCGAGGAAGTGGCGCGCGAGATGGCCCTGGTCGGCTGGGAAGTGGCGCTGGAGTTGTCCCGCGAGAAAGGCCCGGCGCCGGCGCTGGTCAAGGAATACGAAGTCACCGCCGAGATGCTGCGCAAGCGGCCGGAAATGAAGGCCGATGGCTTCAAGGTCGGCGACAAGGTCGCAGGACGCGTGCTCCACGCCAAGTACTCGCGCTACATGCAGCGTGTCGCCGAGCATGCGCCGCAGCTGATCGAGGAACTGGCCCAGCACGGTGCGCGCTTCACCCACCACAGCTCCATCGCGCCCACCGGCACCATCAGCCTGAGCCTCGCCAACAATGCCTCCAACGGTATCGAGCCGAGCTTTGCGCACCATTACTCGCGCAATGTGATCCGCCCGGGCCGCAAGACCAAGGAGAAGATCTCGGTCTTCAGCTACGAGCTGCTGGCCTACCGCGACCAGATCGACCACCACGCCGTGCCGGGCGCGGAGGAGGAGAAGCACCGCCTGCCGGACTACTTCATCACCGCCGACGACATCACCCCGCAGCAGCACGTGGACATCCAGGCCGCCGCGCAGAAGTGGATCGATTCGTCGATCTCCAAGACCGCCAACGTCCCCACCGACTATCCGTTCGAAGACTTCAAGGACATCTACCTCTATGCCTGGCGCCAGGGCCTGAAGGGCTGCACCACCTTCCGCTTCAACCCGGCGGCCTTCCAGGGCGTGCTGGTCAAGGAGTCGGACCTGGAGAAGACGGTGTACCGCTTCGAGCTGGAAGATGGCAGCGTGGTGGAGCTCAAGGGCAACGAGGAAGTGGAGTACGACGGTGAGATCCATACCGCCGCCAACCTCTTCGACGCCCTGAAAGAAGGCTATTACGGCAAGTACTGATACCCCTGGAGAATGCTATGAGCGTCAAGATCAACCAGAAGATCAAAGGCTTCCAGGTGGTGGACGTGGCCGAGGAAAAGGCCCGTGTGGAAGCCGCCGCGGCCGCCGCCGTGGTGAAGATGGACGAAACCCTGCAGCGCCCCGAGCTGCTGGTGGGCGCCACTTACAAGATCAAGTCACCGCTGTTCGAGCACGCGCTGTACGTGACCATCAACGACGTGGTGCTCAACCCGGATACGCCGTATGAGCAGCGCCGGCCCTTCGAGATCTTCATCAACTCGAAGAACATGGACCACTTCCAGTGGATCGTCGCGCTCACCCGGATCATGTCCGCGGTGTTCCGCAAGGGCGGCGACTGCACCTTCCTGGTCGAAGAAATGAAAGCAGTGTTCGACCCACGCGGCGGCTACCTGAAGCGCGGCGGCATCTATATGCCGTCGATCGTCGCCGAAATCGGCGCGGTCATCGAGCGCCACATGGTTGCCATCGGCCTGATGGAAGGCCCGCAGCTGGACGAGGAACAGCGCCTGTACCTCGCCGAAAAGCGCGCCGCCTACGAAGCCGCCCAAGGCACTAACAAGGCCGAACCCGGCGAAGGCTTCCCCGCCGGCGCTCAGCTTTGCGGCAAGTGCAACACCATGGCGGTGGTGCAGATGGACGGCTGCGCCACCTGCCTGAACTGCGGGCATTCGAAGTGTGGGTGAGACGGAGCGACGCGACGTATACGTCGCGCCGGCGAACGCCTGGCCATGGATAGCCAGGCTGGGGTTGAACTCGAGCAGAGGAGCAACGGCAAGGATGCCAGCTCCGAATTAGATCTTTACGACGCCCGCACTCGTCGCCCGGCGAACGACCGGCCATGAATGGCCGGGCCGGGGCTGACCTTGAGCAGAGGAACAACGGCAGGGATGCCAGCTACGAGTTAGATCTTTACGCCACCCGATTCACGCCGGGTTGTTCTTTTGTAGGAGCGAGCCGTCGGAGCGTTTACAGCGCAAATGGCAAATGAATAGCCACCTTCTGCCGTTGCACCAGGCGTCGCTCGAACTCGCTCGGGTCGTGAATCAGCACGTCCTGCCCGGCGAATGCCTCGGCGGCAATCAGCCGCGACAGCCAGAAGCGCACACACGCCACGCGCAGCATCTCCGGCCACAACTCGGCTTCCAGCGCAGTGAACGGCCGCTTCGCCGCGTAGGCTGCCAGCAGCGCGCGAGCGCGCGGACCGTCAAGGGCGCCGTCGTCGTTGGAACACCAGTCGTTCACGGTGATCGCCAGGTCGTAAAGCATCCAGCCGGAGCTGGCGTTGTAGAAGTCAATCACCCCCGCCAGGTGCGGGCCATCGAACAGCACGTTGTCGCGGAACAGGTCGGCGTGCAGGTTGGCGCGCGGCAGCGTCGGTTGTTCGGCGAGCAGGCGGGCAATCTCTTCCAGCGCATCGCCCAGCAGGGTCGCGGCGCTGCCGCAAAGGTGCGACTGCATCGCCTCGCCCTCGTGCAGCATCCAGCTCAGGCCACGGTCGCTGGGGCGCTCGATGATCCGCTCGCGGGTTGCCAGGTGCAGGCGGGCCAGCAAGTCGCCGACCTCCTGGCAGTGATGGTTGTTCGGCGAGCGTTCGTGGCGGCCGGCCAGGCGCGGTTGCAGCAGCGCCGGTTTGCCTTCGAGCTGGCGCAGGGCTTCGCCGTCCTTCGTGCGCAGTGCATAGGGCACCGGCAGGTCGGCTTCATGCAGCACGTCGAGCAGTTCGATGAAGAACGGCATCTCCTGCACCGGGCCGCGCTCCACCAGGGTCAGGACGAATTCGCCCTGTTCCAGGCTGACGAAGAAGTTGCTGTTCTCCGATCCTTCCGCGATTCCACGAAAGTCGCGCAGGCGGCCGAGGCCGTAAGGAGCGAGGAAGTCTTCGAGAACCGGACGTTCCAGAGGCGTGAATACCGACATGCTCAATCCTCTGGAGCGTCGTGGTGGGGAGGGTTTACCAGCTGAAGATCTGCCACTGCGGAATCAGCTTGTCGGGCTGGTCCGAGCGGATGAAGTTGCCGTCGCTGCCGTCCTGGCGTACCAGGAAGTACGGCTTGCCGTGCTTGGGCACGACCTTGATGGCGTAGAGGAAGCCGTTCACGCGGTATTCCTGGATGGTCTTGTCGCCCTCCTGGCGGATGGTCACATCCGGTTCCGGCGTCGGGGCATCGTCCGCCGCCATGACGGAAGTCGCGCCAAGACCCAGTAGAGCGGCGAGCAACAGGCGGTTCAACGTACGCATGATAACCTTGTCCCTTTGTCGAATTGGCTACGGACATTTTAGCCCGAGCCCTTCTGAAAAGGTTGATTCCCCTCATGAGCCAAGCACCCCTCGTCCTCGTGGACGGCTCGTCCTACCTGTATCGCGCCTTCCATGCCCTGCCGCCGCTGATGACCTCCACCGGCATGCCCACGGGTGCGGTGAAGGGCGTGCTGAACATGCTCAAGAGCCTGCGCAAGCAGTACCCGGACAGCCCTTTCGCGGTGGTCTTCGATGCCAAGGGCGGAACCTTCCGCGACGAGATGTTCGCCGAATACAAGGCCAACCGCCCGTCGATGCCGGACGACCTGCGGGTGCAGGTGGAGCCGTTGCACGCCACGGTACGCGCCCTCGGCCTGCCCCTGCTCTGCGTGGAAGGCGTGGAAGCGGATGACGTGATCGGCACCCTCGCCCGGCAGAGCGCGGCTGGCGGTCGGGCGGTGGTGATCTCCACCGGCGACAAGGACATGGCGCAGCTGGTCGACGGGCACATTACGCTGGTCAACACCATGACCGGTAGCGTGCTCGACGTGGATGGCGTGAAGGAGAAATTCGGTGTCGGTCCTGAGCTGATCATCGATTACCTGGCGCTGATGGGCGACAAGGTCGACAACATTCCCGGCGTGCCCGGCGTCGGCGAAAAGACCGCCCTCGGCCTGCTCACCGGCGTGGGTGGCGGCCTGGATGTGCTCTACGCCAGCCTGAACAAGGTGCCCGAGCTGCCGATCCGCGGCGCCAAGGGCCTGCCAGCCAAGCTCGAAGAGCACAAGGACATGGCCTACCTGTCCTACAAGCTCGCGACCATCAAGTGCGATGTCGAACTGAACATCGAGATCGATGCCCTTCACCCCGGCGAGCCGGACCGTGAGGCGCTGACCGAGCTGTACCGTACCCTGGAGTTCAAGACCGGGCTGGATGACCTGCAGCGCCAGGCGGCCAAGGCCGGAAGTCCGCAACTGGCGCTGGAAGAGGCCCCGGCTGCGACGGCGGAGAAGCGTTACGAGACTGTCCTGGAGCAGAGCCAGTTCGATGCCTGGCTGAAGAAGCTGGAAGCTGCCGACCTGATCGCCTTCGACACCGAGACCACCAGCCTCGACCCGCAGCAGGCGCAGGTGGTGGGCGTGTCCTTCGCGGTCACGGAGGGTGAAGCCGCCTACGTACCGCTGGCGCACAGCTACATGGGGGTGCCGGCCCAGCTGGACCGCGATGACGTGCTCAAGGCGCTCAAGCCGCTGCTGGAGGATCCGAAGAAGCGCAAGGTCGGCCAGCACGCCAAGTACGACATGAACGTCCTGGCCAACGCCTCGACGCCCATCGCCGTGCAGGGCATCGCCTTCGACACCATGCTCGAATCCTACGTGCTGGACTCCACCGCGACCCGTCACGATATGGACAGCCTGGCGCTGAAGTACCTCGGCCACAGCACCATCCGCTTCGAGGACATCGCCGGCAAGGGCGCCAAGCAGCTGACCTTCGACCAGATCGCCCTGGAACAGGCCGGCCCCTACGCCGCGGAAGACGCCGACGTCACCCTGCGCCTGCACCAGACCCTGTGGCAGAAGCTGGAGGCCATCCCCTCGCTGGCCAAGGTCCTGACCGAGATCGAGATGCCGCTGGTGCCGGTGCTGGCGCGTATCGAGCGCAACGGCGCGCTGGTCGATGCCAACCTGCTGGGCAAGCAGAGCGTCGAGCTGGGAGAGAAGATGGTCGAGCTGCAGCGCCAGTCCTTCGACCTGGCAGGCGAAGAGTTCAACCTCGGCTCGCCCAAGCAGCTGGGCGCCATCCTTTATGAAAAGCTCGGCCTGCCGGTTCTGTCGAAGACCGCCACCGGCCAGCCGTCCACCGCCGAGAACGTCCTCGCGGAACTGGCCGAGCAGGATTACGAACTGCCCAAGGTGATCATGCAGTACCGCTCCCTGAGCAAGCTCAAGAGCACCTATACCGACAAGCTGCCAGACCAGATCAACCCGCGCACCGGGCGCATCCACACCAGTTACCACCAGGCGGTGGCGGCCACCGGCCGGCTGTCCTCCAGCGACCCGAACCTGCAGAACATCCCGATTCGAACCGCCGAGGGCCGGCGCATCCGCCAGGCCTTCGTCGCGCCCCAGGGCTACAAGCTGCTGGCGGCGGACTATTCGCAGATCGAACTGCGCATCATGGCCCACCTGGCCAAGGACGAGGGCCTGCTGGACGCCTTCCGCCACGACCGCGACGTGCACCGCGCCACCGCCGCCGAAGTCTTCGGCGTGCCGCTGGATGACGTGACCTCCGACCAGCGCCGCAGCGCCAAGGCGATCAACTTCGGCCTGATCTACGGCATGAGCGCCTTCGGCCTGGCCAAGCAGATCGGCGTCGAACGCAAGGAAGCCCAGGCCTACATCGACCGCTATTTCGCTCGCTATCCGGGCGTGCTGGCCTATATGGAGCGTACCCGCGCCCAGGCCGCCGAGCAGGGCTTCGTCGAGACCCTGTTCGGCCGTCGCCTGTACCTGCCGGAAATCGCCTCGAAGAACGGCGCCATGCGCAAGGCCGCCGAGCGCACCGCGATCAACGCGCCGATGCAGGGCACGGCGGCGGACATCATGAAACGCGCCATGGTGGCTGTGGATAACTGGCTGCAGGAAAGCGCCATCGATGCCCGCGTCATCCTTCAGGTTCACGACGAACTGGTGCTGGAAGTGCGCGAGGACCTGGTCGACCAGGTTCGAGATGGCATTCGGCCACTTATGAGTGGTGCGGCGGAACTGGACGTACCGCTGGTCGTCGAAGCAGGTGTGGGAGCGAACTGGGACGAGGCCCACTGATCGGCTGGACGAGCGGTCGGAAAGCACGCCAGCCGGGCTTTCCGGCTCGATTTGCCGAGCGCTTTCGGGCCTGCCGGAAAAAATCTTTTGTGACCTGCTGAACTTTCCCACAAAGAGCTGAGTCAGAACTCGTGAATGGCTGGTGAAGCCCTTCGATGCTCCTTTGCAGTGTTTAGTGTTGGCAGATTACTGGACCCCGCCCTAGCGGTCCGGACTTAAACCCCGAACTTCCCCCTCCCCATACGAAGCTCGGGGTTTTTTTTGCCTGCGATTCGGCCTCAGGCCTGCTCGCCGGCCTCCTCTTCTCCCTCATCCAGCAGCCCCAGCCAGCCGGCCAGGACCAATTGCGCCTCTTCCACACCCTGGCGCTTGGGCGCCGAGAACAGTTGCAGGGTCGCGACATCACCCCAGCCGTCGAGGATTTCCTTGCGGGTCTTGAGCAACGCGTTCTTCGCCGCGCCGTAGGCCAGCTTGTCGGCCTTGGTCAGCAGCACGTGGATCGGCAGCTGGCTGGCCTGGGCCCAGTCGAGCATCAGGCGGTCGAAATCGGTCAGCGGATGACGGATATCCATCATCAGCACCACGCCGGCTAGCGCATTGCGGCTGGAGAGATAAGCTTCCAGGTGCTGCTGCCAGTGCAGCTTCAGCGGAATCGGCACCTTGGCGTAGCCGTAGCCGGGCAGGTCGACCAGGCGGCGCTGGTCATCCAGGCGGAAGAAGTTCAGCAACTGGGTGCGGCCGGGGGTCTTGGAGGTGCGCGCCAGGTTCGCGTGGGTCAGCGCATTCAACGCGCTGGACTTGCCCGCGTTGGAGCGGCCGGCGAAGGCGACTTCCAGGCCGGAGTCTTCCGGGCACTGGTTCACCTTGGCGGCGGAAATGAGGAAAGTGGCCTGTTGGCAGAGGCCGAGAATCGGGTTTTTCGTAGCGTTATTCGAGGACATGGGTAACTTCGCGGCGGGTGCGACGCGGTGTCGCGGGGGGCGGTTTCGTTTCCGTTTGGGCATCTGAAGTATATAATGCCGCGGATTTTGTGTGCGCTTTATCCCCCAGGGTCGAGCCACACGGGAACGTTGGAGTCCGCGCAATCAAGAACGCGGATGTTCCCTGCGATGAGGATAATCATGAAGAAACTGCTGTTCGCAGCCATCGTTGCAGCGCTGACGTCCAGCGCCCTGGCGGCCCAGGATCCGGAAGCCGTTTTCAACAGAGCCTGTGGCGCCTGCCACAATGGTCAGTTGCCAATGGCGCCGAAGAAGGGCGACGCCACCGCTTGGAAGCCGCGCCTGGACAAGGGCATGGACACGCTGGTGCAACATGTGACCAACGGTTTCAACGCGATGCCGCCTCGCGGCCTGTGCACCGACTGCAGCGCCGAGGATTACCAGACAATTATCCAGTGGATGTCGAAGTAACTTCTCAGGCCTTACTCTTTCACCCTTAGCCGTTATTGGATTAGCTGATGAACAAATTGATCGTGAGTCTGCTGTTGACCCTGGGTCTTGTCGGTGTGGCGCACGCCGCTGGCGATGCCAAGGCCGGTCAGGCGAAAGCTGCTGTCTGTGGTGCCTGCCACGGCGCCGATGGCAACAGCATGGCGCCCAACTTCCCGAAACTGGCCGGGCAGGGTGAGCGTTACCTGCTCAAGCAGATGCACGACATCAAGGACGGCAAGCGCACCGTGCTGGAAATGACCGGCTTGCTGACCAACCTGAGCGATCAGGACCTGGCCGACATCGCCGCCTACTTCTCCAGCCAGAACGGCAGCGTCGGCGCCGCCGATCCCAAGCTGGTCGCCCAGGGTGAAGCCCTGTTCCGCGGCGGCAAGCTCGCCGAAGGCATGCCGGCCTGCACCGGTTGCCACAACCCGGCTGGCCAGGGCAACGCCGAAGCCGGCTTCCCGCACCTGGGTGGCCAGCACGCGGCCTACACCGCCAAGCAGCTGACCGCCTTCCGCGAAGGCGAGCGCACCAACGACGGCGACGCCATGATCATGCGCAGCATCGCCGCCAAACTGTCCAACAAGGACATCGCTGCGATCTCCAGCTACATCGAAGGTCTGCACTAAGCAGCCGTCCGGCTTCAACGCCGGATCGAAAAACTGCTTCGAAAAAAAGGGTGGCCTCGGCCACCCTTTTTTGCATCCTCCGCCACTACAATGCTGGAACCGTGTCTGGCCCTTCCGGTCAAACCGCTTCACCCCGCCGCGCGGCAGCGCGGCGGTTCCGCTCAGCCAAGGAGTGAACCATGCGTAACCTGATTTTCACCGCCGCTCTTGCCTTCGCCGGCCTGTTCGCCGTCAACGCGAACGCCGCCGACTTCGAAGCGGGCAAGAACTACACCGAGCTGAACCAGGCCGTCCCGGTCTCCCAGCCCGGCAAGATCGAGGTGGTGGAGCTGTTCTGGTACGGCTGCCCGCACTGCTATGCGTTCGAACCGACCATCAACCCGTGGGTCGAGAAGCTGCCGGCCGACGTTCACTTCGTGCGTATCCCGGCCATGTTCGGCGGCCTGTGGAACATCCACGGCCAACTGTTCCTGACCCTGGAATCCATGGGTGTGGAGAAGAAGGTGCACCACGCCATCTTCGAGAAGCTGCACAACAATCCCAAGGCCCTGACCACTCCGGAAGAAATGGCTGACTTCGTCGCCGAGCAGGGCGTGGACAAGGACAAGTTCCTCAGCACCTACAACTCGTTCGCCATCAAGGGCCAGATCGAGAAAGCCAAGAAACTGGCGATGGCCTA
This sequence comes from Pseudomonas nitroreducens, assembly GCF_010994165.1. Taxonomy (NCBI): domain Bacteria; kingdom Pseudomonadati; phylum Pseudomonadota; class Gammaproteobacteria; order Pseudomonadales; family Pseudomonadaceae; genus Pseudomonas; species Pseudomonas nitroreducens. The sequence goes on from NZ_WMBX01000004.1 coordinate 443,999, forward strand.
TCAGATCAGCGGCGTGCCGACCCTGGTGGTCAATGGCAAATACCGCTTCGACATCGGCTCGGCCGGTGGCCCGGACGAGGCGCTGCAGCTGGCGGACCAGCTGATCGCCAAGGAACGCGCCAGCGCCAAGGCCGCTCAGTAAGGGCCGATGACGATGCTGCGCCGGCGGACTCGTGAGCGTGTCGCGGGAGCCTGCGTCCCTCGGGTGAATACGGCCCAGGGGACTTCCGCCGGCCTCCCCGACGACGGCCGGCTGCGCCTGCTCAGCTTCAACATCCAGGTCGGCATCAGTACCGAAAGGTACCGTCACTACCTGACCCGCGGCTGGCAGCACCTGCTGCCGGCCGCCGGTCGCGCTACCAACCTGCAGCGCATCGGCGAACTGCTCTCCGACTACGACGTGGTCGCCCTGCAGGAAGCCGACGGCGGCAGCATCCGTTCCGGCAACATCAACCAGGTCGAGCACCTGGCACAGCTCGGTGCCTTCCCCTACTGGTACCAGCAGCTCAACCGCAATCTCGGGCGCATCGCCCAGCACAGCAACGGCCTGCTCAGCCGCCTGCAGCCCACTGCGCTGGAAGACCACCCGCTGCCCGGCCCGCCCGGCCGCGGCGCGATACTCATGCGTTTCGGCGAAGGCAAGGACGCGCTGGCCGTGGTGATGATGCACCTGGCTCTCGGCGCGCGGACCCGCACCCGCCAGCTCGCCTATATCCGCGAGTTGCTGCAGGACTATCGCCACCACGTGCTGATGGGCGACATGAACACCCATGCCACCGACCTGCTGGAAAGCTCGCCATTGCGCGACCTCCAGCTCATCGCCCCGCAGGTCGAGGCCACCTTCCCCAGCTGGCGTCCGCAGCGCTGCCTGGACCACATCCTGCTCAGTTCCGAGCTGGCGCTGGAACGCGTCAGTGTCCTCCCGCACCCGATTTCCGACCACCTGCCCGTGGCCGTGGAAATCCGCCTGCCGGATGCTCTGCGTTCGTCCTCGTCGCTCGCCTTGCGCGGCGAGGCCCCTGAATGAGTCGCGACGACGACCAACGCTGGAAACAGAAATACCTGGATAACCTCGAACAGCAGGAGAAGCTCGAGCGCCGTTGGGATGCTCGCCTCGACCTGCTGCGTCGCGGCCTGGTGCGCAGCAGCCTGGCGGCCGAAGGCAGCGACAAGGCGGTGGACGCCTGCATGAAGGAGCTGCGCGAAGTGCTGCGCCGCGACGACATGGACGCCGGCCTGTCGCGCCTGATCCCGCAGCTGGAAAAGGCCGTGCTCGACTCCGAGCAGCGCCGCCAGCAGCGCATCGAGCAGAACGTCGCTGCGCTCAGCCAGCTGTCGCAGCAACTGCTGTCCCTGGACATGCCGGGTGACGTGCGCAAGCCGCTCAAGCGCCTGTCCAAGGACATTCCCAGCCGTGGCAGCTCCTCCCGCGAGTTGCCGGCGCTGCTCAGCGAGCTGAGCCGGCTGCAGCGGCAGGTGCTGGATCATTTCGGCAACGGTGGCGGGGAGCAGCGCCCCGGTTTCCTGCAGCGGCTGTTCGGCAGCCGTGACGGCGATGAGGTGGAGGAGCCGAACTCGGCATCCAGCACACCAGCCACCCCTGCAGACAGAACGCCGGTGACGGAAGCGGCGGTGGATCTTCCACCGGCCAACGAAATTCCATCTGCTGCACCTGCACCTGCACCTGCATCTGCCGAGGCGGCCGTCGTTGCAACGGCGGCCGAGCACGTCGTGGCGCAAGTCGAAATGGCTCCCCGGGTGGTAACGCCGGAACCTGCCGCCGCGCCTTCGCCGGTCGTGCGATCGGAGCCTGCCGCCGCTGCGCAGGTCATCGACAGGCCGACTGCAGTAGAGTCAGCCCGCCACGATGATTCCAGCCTGCTCGACAGCCTGCCGGTACCGCCGGGGTTGTTCGGCACGCCCGAAGACGCGCGCCAGGCCAATGACCCCTACGCCTTGCCGCCTCGTCCGGAGCCCGGCTACAGCGCGGTGGCGCCGCATATCGAGGCGAGCCTGCTACGCCTGCTGGACGAGATGCACCTGCCGGCCGCCCAGCAGGTCCAGGCCGAGGCGCTGCGTTCGCGGATCCACGGCAGCCTCAACTGGTACGAACTGGTGCCGGTGCTGGATGACCTGGGCGTCCTCGTACTCTCGCTCAACGACAGCGGCCAGCACGAGTTCGAAGGCTACCTGCACCAGCTCAACGAACGCCTGGGGGCTTTCCTCGACGGCCTGCAGGCCGTCCAGGAGAACCACAGCGGCTCCAGCTCCAGCGCCCGCGATCTGGACGATAGCCTGCGCGAGCAGGTCAGCGGGCTGCAGGAAAGCGTGCTGGAGGCCACTGACCTGGAGGGTCTCAAGCGCCATGTCGAGTCACGCCTGCAAGGCCTGGTCGGCACCATGGACCGCTTCCGCGAGGAGCGCGAGGTCCGTGAGCGCGAAGTAAGCGAGCGCATCCAGTCACTGGTGACCCGTGTCGCCAGCATGGAAGAGGAGGCCCGCACCTTCCAGGCGAACATCGAGGACCAGCGCCAGAAGGCCATGACCGACGCCCTGACCGGCCTGCCAAACCGCGCCGCGCTCACCGAGCGGTTGGACCTGGAAGTGGCGCGCTGGCAGCGCTACGGCGGCGACCTGCTGCTGGCGGTGCTGGACGTCGATCATTTCAAGCGGATCAACGACGACTTCGGCCACCTCGCCGGCGACAAGGTGCTGAAGATCATCGCCAACGAACTGGCCAAGCGCGTGCGCAAGACCGACTTCATCGCCCGCTTCGGCGGCGAGGAGTTCGTCGTGCTGCTGCCCGCCACGCCGCTGGAAGGCGGACAGCAACTGCTCGACGTGCTGCGCGGCGCCATCGAAGCCTGCCCGTTCCACTTCAAGGGGGAACGATTGAGCATCACCTGCTCGGCGGGCCTCACGGCCTTCCGCGAAGGCGAGCGCGCCGAAACGGTATTCGAGCGAGCCGACCAGGCGCTGTACCGTGCCAAGCGCGGCGGGCGTAACCGTCTCGAAGTCGACTGAGCACACTGCGTTTCCTGCAGGAGCGAGCTTGCTCGCGAACCCCGGCACCGCCGGTGAGTATCGCGAACGGGGCTCGCTCCTACAGAAGATCGCTTCCGTTCGTGCCAGAAAATCTTGACGAACGAAACAACATAGGTTTTGATTCGCACACTTATCTTTCGAATCGAAACTTAATCGTTCATGTCGAAACGCAATACCCCCCAACGCCGCCACGACATCCTGGCGCTGCTCGCCGACCAGGGCGAGGTCAGCGTGGACGACCTCGCGCGCCGCTTCGCCACCTCCGAGGTGACCATCCGCAAGGACCTGGCCGCCCTGGAAGGCAACGGCCTGCTGCTGCGCCGCTACGGCGGCGCGGTGCCGATGCCCCATGAGCTGATCGCCGAGCCGAGCCAGCCGCTGTCGCGCTACAAGCAGGCCATCGGCCGGGCAGCAGCCGCCTGCATCCGCGAGCACGCGCGGATCATCATCGACAGTGGCAGCACGACGGCCGCGCTGATCCCGGAACTGGGCCGCAAGCCCGGCCTGGTGGTGATGACCAACTCCCTGAGCGTGGCCAATGCCCTGCGCGAGCTGGAGCGCGAACCGGTGCTGCTGATGACCGGCGGCACCTGGGACCCGCATTCCGAATCGTTCCAGGGCCAGGTGGCCGAACAGGTGTTGCGCTCCTACGATTTCGATCAGCTGTTCATCGGCGCTACCGGGCTGGACATCGAGCGCGGCACCACGACCTTCAACGAACTGCTGGGCCTGAGCCGGGTCATGGCCGAGGTCGCCCGCGAGGTGATCGTCATGGCCGAGGCCGACAAGCTGGGCCGGCGTATTCCCAACCTGGAGCTGCCCTGGAGCAGCGTCCAGACCCTGATTACCGACGAACGCCTGAGCGATGAAGCGTTCGAACTGATCCAGGCGCGCGGGGTGAAAGTGATCCGCGCGCGCTGCGAAGACTAAGGAGACCAAACCATGTGTGGAATCGTCGGCGCCATCGCCGAGCGCAATATCACCCCGATCCTCGTCGAAGGCCTCAAGCGCCTGGAATACCGTGGCTACGACAGCGCCGGCGTGGCGGTGATCCAGGCTGACGGTGCGCTGGACCGCCGCCGTCGCGCAGGCAAGGTTTCCAGCCTTGAGCAGGCCCTCGAAGAGCAGCCGCTGCTCGGTCGTTTGGGGATCGCCCACGTTCGCTGGGCCACCCACGGCGCGCCGACCGAGGCCAACGCCCACCCGCACTTCTCCCGTGGTGAAGTGGCCGTGGTGCACAACGGCATCATCGAGAACTTCGAGCCCCTGCGCGAAATGCTCAAGGCGCGTGGCTACGAGTTCACCTCGCAGACCGACACCGAGGTCATCGCCCACCTGTTGCACCTGCGCCTGGGCGAGCTGGGTGACCTGACCGTCGCGCTCAAGGCCGTCGTCAAGGAACTGCACGGCGCCTACGGCCTGGCGGTGATCAGCAGCAAACAGCCGGACCGCATCCTGGCCGCCCGCAGCGGCAGCCCGCTGGTGGTGGGCCTGGGCCACGGCGAGAACTTCCTCGCCTCCGACCAGCTGGCGCTGCGTCAGGTGACCGACCGCTTCATCTACCTGGAAGAGGGCGATATCGCCGAGATTCGTCGCGACGGCCTGCAGCTGTGGGATGTGAACGGCAACCCGGTGCAGCGCGAGGAAGTGCGCTACCACGAGGGCGCCGAGGCGGCCGACAAGGGCGGCTACCGCCACTTCATGCTCAAGGAAATCCACGAGCAGCCGGCCGTGGTGCAGCGCACCCTGGAAGGCCGCCTGGGCAGTGGGCAGGTGCTGGTGGACAACTTCGGCCCGCAGGCCCGCGAGCTGCTGGCCAAGGTGCGCACCGTACAGATCGTCGCCTGCGGCACCAGCTATCACGCCGGTATGGTCGCCCGTTACTGGCTGGAAAGCCTGACCGGCATTCCCTGCCAGGTCGAAGTGGCCAGCGAATTCCGCTACCGCAAGGTCGCGGTGCACCCGGACTCCCTGTTCGTCACCATCTCCCAGTCCGGCGAAACGGCCGATACCCTGGCCGCGCTGCGCTATGCCAAGGAGCTGGGCTTCCTCGCAAGCCTGGCGATCTGCAACGTCGCCACCAGCTCGCTGGTGCGCGAGTCGGACATGACCCTGCTGACCAATGCTGGCCCGGAAATCGGCGTCGCCTCCACCAAGGCCTTCACTACCCAACTGGTCGCCCTGCTGCTGCTGACCCTCGGCATCGGCCAGGTGCAGAAGCGCCTGAACGACGGCGTCGAGGCCGAGCTGGTGAACGAGCTGCGCCGCCTGCCGACCCATCTGGAAGAAGCCCTGTCCATGGAGAAGGTGGTGGAGAAGATCAGTGAGCTGTTCGCCGAGAAGCACCACACGCTGTTCCTCGGTCGTGGCGCCCAGTACCCGGTGGCAATGGAAGGCGCGCTGAAGCTCAAGGAGATCTCCTACATCCACGCGGAGGCCTACCCGGCCGGCGAGCTGAAGCACGGCCCCCTGGCCCTGGTGGACGCCGACATGCCGGTGGTGACCGTGGCGCCGAACAACGAGCTGCTGGAGAAGCTCAAATCCAACCTGCAGGAAGTGCGCGCCCGCGGCGGTGAGCTGGTGGTCTTTGCCGAAGGTGGCAGCGGCATCAGCGACGGCGAGGGTACCCACGTGGTGGGCATGCCGGCGATCCACGACTGCCTGGCACCGATCCTCTACACAGTGCCGCTACAGTTGCTGTCCTACTACGTCGCCGTGCTCAAGGGCACCGACGTCGACCAGCCGCGCAACCTGGCCAAATCCGTGACGGTGGAATAAGCGCGCAGGCGCCAGGAGAAAGGTCCCTTCGGGGGCCTTTTTTCGTTTCAGGGTGCTGGAATTCGAGAAGGGAGTGTGGGGGAAGATCAACATTCCCCCGGTGCCTGCACGTCCGGGGGTGTGGACGGGGCACCGAGGCCAGGCGGCTTGAGCCGCTACACGAGGGGAATGGAAATCGACCTTGTCTTGTGGACAAGGTCGGGCTCCGGCCCTGCGAGGGGTACCTGACAAGTCTCCCGCAGGGTGGGGAGCGGGCCAACGATAGAAGCTGGCTACTGGCCGGTCAATCGGAAACGACAAACGCGCGTTTGTGAGTGTCCGATATTCGAACCGAAAGGCCCGGTCCAGGCCGCGAACTTCGTTAGCCGGCTATCGGAAGCGTCTATACTGTTTCTGATTGTGTCAGTGAAAAATGCCTGGCGGCAATTCGCTGGCAAGGGCGGCGAGGGAGTTCCGTCCTCACGTCCGGGATGCAGTTAAACCGACAAGAGAATCCCCATGAACGCACCTGCCGCACCGCAGTATTCCGCCCACGAGCGCCGCTCGCGCATCCTCGCCATCGTCGGCGCCTCGTCGGGCAACCTGGTGGAGTGGTTCGACTTCTACGTCTACGCCTTCACCGCCCTGTACTTCGCCCACGCCTTCTTCCCCTCGGACGATCCGACGGTGCAGTTGCTCAACACCGCCGGGGTTTTCGCCGCCGGCTTCCTGATGCGCCCCATCGGCGGCTGGCTGTTCGGCCGCATCGCCGACAAGAAGGGCCGCAAGACCGCGATGATGATCTCGGTGCTGATGATGTGCGGCGGCTCGCTGGCCATCGCGGTGATGCCGACCTACGCCACCATCGGCGTCGCGGCGCCGGCGCTGCTGTTGCTCGCGCGGCTGTTCCAGGGGCTGTCGGTGGGCGGCGAGTACGGCACCAGCGCGACCTACATGAGCGAAGTGGCGCTCAAGGGGCAGCGCGGCTTCTTCGCCTCCTTCCAGTACGTGACCCTGATCGGCGGCCAGTTGCTGGCCGTGCTGGTGGTGGTGATCCTGCAGCAGTTGCTGACTACCGACGAGCTGAAGGAATGGGGCTGGAGGATTCCCTTCGTGGTCGGCGCCATCACCGCGGTGATCGCCTTCTACCTGCGCCGCTCGCTGAACGAGACAGCCAAGGAGGCCAACCTCAAGCGCAAGGAGTCGGGCACCCTCACCGAGCTCTTCACCCACCACAAGCGCGCCTTCTTCACCGTGCTCGGCTTCACCGCCGGCGGCTCGCTGATCTTCTATACCTTCACCACCTACATGCAGAAGTACCTGGTGAACACCGCCGGGATGGACGCCAAGGTGGCCAGCGGCGTGATGACTTTCGCGCTGTTCTGCTACATGTGCATGCAGCCGCTGTTTGGGGCTCTGTCCGACCACATCGGCCGCAAGACGTCCATGCTCTGGTTCGGCGCGCTCGGCATGCTCTGCACCTGGCCGATCCTCACGGCGCTGAAGACTGTCAGCAGCCCCTATGCGGCGTTCGGCCTGATCATCCTGGCCATGGCCATCGTCAGCCTGTACACCTCGATCAGCGGCCTGATCAAGGCGGAGATGTTCCCGCCGCAGATCCGCGCCCTGGGCGTGGGCCTTTCCTACGCGGTGGGTAACGCCATCTTCGGTGGCTCCGCCGAGTACGCTGCGCTGGGACTGAAGAGCATCGGCATGGAGGACGTGTTCTACATCTATGTCTCGGTCATGTGCGGCGTGGCGCTGCTGGTCTGCCTGCTGCTGCCGGACCTGCGCAAGGTCAGCTACCTCAACGACGAGGACTGACCCGCGCCATTCGCTAATCGTTGCTCCGGCCGCGCAGTGCGTGGTCGGGCAGCGACAGGGCGATCAACAGGGCCAGGGCGCCGAACCCGGCGTTGATCAGGAACAGGTGCCCGAATACCCCATCCAGCGCCAGCCGCTGCGCTTCATGGCCGTCGCCGCTCAGGCTGGCCAGCAGGGCGCTGGCCGACAGGCCATGGCCGGCGTCGCCTGCCAGCGGTTGCAGCATCGCCAGCAGCAGGGCCGACATCAGTGCGATTCCCACCGCACCGCCCAGTGAGCGGAACAGCGTGATGTTGCTGGTCGCCACGCCCAGGTGCTTGGTCTCGACCGCGCTCTGCGCCGCTACCAGGCTGGTGGGGAATTGCGTGCCGGCGGCAATGCCGGTGAGCAGCATGCAGACCCCTGAAAGGAAGTATGCGCTCGGCGGCGTCAGCGCCAGGCCGGCAATCGCCAGCGGCATCAACAGTCCGCCGCCGACGATCTGCGGCTTGTAGCGGCCGATGATCGCCGTGAGACGGCCGCAGCAATACGCGCCGATGGGCACGCCCATGGCCAACGGCAGCAGGTGCAGCGCGGCGCTGTCGGCGCCCGCGCCGGTCACCGACTGGAAGCGCAGCGGCACCAGCACCGACAGCGAGATGACCTGGAAGCTGGCGAAGAAGCTGATCAGCCAGCTCAGGGTGGCCGCGCGAATACCGAACAGGTGCATCGGCACCAGCGGCTCCGGCGCTCGGCGCTCCTGCACGACGAAGAGCGCGACCAGCACCAGTGCGGCGGCGAATAGCGCCAGCATCTGCGGATCGTTCCAGCGTGCGCCCTGGCCGACCTCGGTGATCGCCAGCAGCAGGCTGCCCAGGCCGGCGATCATCAGCATGGTGCCGAGGTAGTCGATCACCGGCTTACGCCCCGGCACCGGCAATCCGCGCAGGGACCGGCGGGATACCGCGAGGGCGACCAGTCCCACCGGCAGGTTGATCAGGAACACCCAGCGCCACGACAGGTATTCGGTGAGCAGCCCACCCAGCACAGGGCCGGCGATGCTCGCCACCGCGTACATGCTGCTGAAGTAACCCTGGTAGCGGCCGCGTTCGCGGGGCGGGACGATGTCGCCGATGATCGCCTGGCTCACCGACATCATGCCACCGGCACCGATGCCCTGCAGGACTCGCGCGATGACCAGTTGCTCCATGCTCTGGGCGGCGCCGCAGAGCAGCGAAGCGAGGGTGAACAGGGCGATGGCGAAGAGCATCAGCACGCGGCGGCCGTAGAGGTCGCCGAGCTTGCCGTAGATCGGCATGGAGATGGTCATCGCCACCATGTAGCCGGAGATGACCCAGGCCAGCAGGTCGAAGTCGCCGAAGCCGGCGGAGATCGCCGGCAGGGACACGGCGACGATGGTCTGGTCGAGCGCACCGAGGAAGATCGCCAGCATCAGCCCCACCAGCACGGTGCGGACTGCCGGTCGCGGCTCGGAAAAGGTAGTCAAGACAGCCCCCTTCACTTCAGAGGATCTCCGTCCGGGAGGCGGGCGGAGGGCCCCAGTGTAGTGCAATGCAACGGCCATCTGTCACAGCAGCGTCATCGTTGCGGGGCAGTAAAGGCTCTATCTCGGTGCTGGCAAGGATGCTTCCCGAATCCGCTGCTACGCTTGCGTAGCGAACTATTCTTCCATTGCAGCCTGCGGATTTTCCGGGAACGCACACCTTCGCAATGGGCTCCAATGCAAAGGAACCGGCACGTCCCGCGGTGGCCGGCGCCACGATAGTTTTTATGCGGGCCAGGCCATAGGGGAAGACTATGGGTACGCTGGTCTATAGTTTTTCAGCCCTGTGACCAGGAGGTATGCATGAACGCCAACCTGCCCTCTGAGTTGCTGTCCCTGCAGTTGCCGCTGCGTATCCGCATCGGCGAGGCCCAGGCTTTCGACCTTGGGCCTGATCCGCAGGTGACGCTCGTCGTTCGCGATCCGACCCTGCTGGCTGAGATCACTCATCCCAGTCTCGATATCCTCGGTCGCGCCTACGTCGAGAAGCGTATGGACATCGAGGGGCCGATCGGTGAAGTGATCGCCACTGCCGATGCCCTGAGCAGCGCGCTGGGCGACGACGACGACGGCGATGCCCACTACGTTCGCGAAAGCCACGACAAGGCCACCGACGCCGAGGCCATCCATTACCACTACGACCTGTCCAATGCGTTCTACCAGCTCTGGCTCGACCCGGAGATGGTGTACTCGTGCGCCTACTACGAGACCGGCACCGAGGACCTGGCCACGGCCCAGTTGGCCAAGCTGCGCCACCTGTGCCGCAAGCTGCGGCTGAAGCCGGGCGAGAAGTTGCTCGATGTCGGCTGCGGCTGGGGCGGGCTGGCGCGCCTGGCCGCGCGAGAATTTGGCGTGCAGGTGCACGGCATTACCCTCAGCGAGGAGCAGCTCAAGCTCGGTCGCGAGCGGGTCAAGGCCGAGGGCCTGGAACACCAGGTGACGCTGGAGCTGCTGGATTACCGCGACCTGCCGCGTGACGGCCGATACGACAAGGTGGTGAGCGTCGGCATGTTCGAGCACGTCGGCCACGCCAACCTCGGGCTCTACTTCCAGCAACTGTATGATGCGGTGCGCCCGGGTGGACTGGTGATGAACCACGGGATCACCTCCAGCCATACCGATGGCCGTCCGGTGGGGCGCGGCGCCGGGGATTTCATCGACCGCTACGTGTTCCCCCATGGCGAGCTGCCGCACCTGTCACTGGCCGTGGCGCGCATGAGCGAGGCGGGACTGGAAGTGGTCGACGTCGAAGGCCTGCGCCTGCACTACGCGCGCACCCTGGACTTCTGGAGCGCCAACCTCGAAGCGAAGCTGGCCGAGGCGGCGAAACTGGTGCCCGACCAGGCCCTGCGCATCTGGCGCCTGTACCTGGCCGGTTGCGCCTATGGCTTCAAGAAGGGCTGGATCAACCTGCACCAGATTCTCGCCAGCAAGCCGTACGCCGACGGCAGCCAGGAGGTGCCCTGGAGCCGGCGCGACATCTACTCCTGAGTCTTTTCTGCCCCTGCATCGGGCCCGCTTCGGCGGGCTCGATGCGTTTCTGGCGCGGGGCAAAATGCTTGCATCGAGGAGCACGGGGAGCTAAACCCCCTGTCCCCACTGGCTCTTTGGTAGATGAATCATGGTGAACTTCTTCCCGGACCTGTCCCTCGTTGAATTGTCGCCCGCACAGGCGCCCTGGTCCTTGCTGCTCAAGGCCGACCCCAGTCGCGATCAGATCGAGAGCTATCTGTACGACTCCCGCCTGCTGGCGCTGAACGAGGCGGACTCCGTGCGCGGCGTCCTCACGCTGACGCCGCGCGAACCCGGCGTCGCCGAGATCACCAGCCTCGCGGTGGAAGATGAATGGCAGGAGCGTGGCCTGGGCCGTCGCCTGCTGCTGGCCGCCATCGAGCAGGCGCGCGACGCCGGGCTGCAGCGCCTGACCATTGCCACCGGCAACTCCAGCCTGGCGCAGCTCGGCCTGTATCAGCGGGTCGGCTTCCGCATCGTCGGTATCGATCCGGATTACTTCGTGCGGCATTACCCCGAGCCGATCTTCGAAAGCGGCATCCAGTGCCGCGACCAGATCCGCCTGGCGCTGGACCTCGCCGCCTAGTCGCGTTCCCAGCGACTCACCGCCACCGCATCGTGGGCGTGCAAGCTTTCCGCATGCACCACACGCACCTCGAAGCCCGACACCTCTTCTCGCGGCACCAGCGCCCGGTGCAGCCGGCGTGCGGCGTCCTCGCAGAACATCAGGTTCTGCCCGTTGGCCAGGGCGAAGGCCTGCTCGTCGGCACGCTTCACCGCCGTCTGCACGGCGGTGCCAAGGGCGTCTTCGGCGTGATCGATCAGCTCGCTGAAAGCGAATGCCGTCGCGGCTGGGGCGAGTCGCAGGTGCAGCCGGGCCTCGCTGCGCTGGCTGTGCGGCGTGGCGACTATGCCCTGCGGGCTGCCGAGCCAGGCACGTACCTCGCTGGCTTTCAGCGGGCGGCCGGCGAAGTCGGCGTCGAAACGCTCCTGGATCAGTTGGCGCGCCAGCGCCGCCGAGCAGGGGCAGGTCGAGGAGTAAGGCAGGGTCAAGCGCAGCTCCAGTTGCATCGCGTCGTCTTCCAGTTGCGCGTGGATCTCGCAGGGGTAGCGCTTCCAACCGCTCAACGGGCTGACCAGCGCCGGGCGCCGCAGCATCAGGTCGAAACGCAGTGCCAGGCTGGAGCGTCGGGACAGCTGCGCGTGGCTGCGCAGGAACTGTCTGAGCAGGTCACGTAGCAGCATCGGCGAAAGCTCGGTTTCCGCCAGCGCTTCCAGCGCCAGGTACAGACGCGACATGTGGATGCCGCGCGCGTCGGCTTCGTCGAGGCTGACACCGGCGTCGGCGTATGCGGCGACTCGCTCGCTGGCAATACGCAGCGGCACGGCGATGCCCTGCATGCCGACCCAGTCGAGCGGGATGGGCAGGCGGGTGGATTGGCAGGCGATGTCGGGAAGCGGGGTGGTCATGGGCGGGTCACGGCTGGCAATTGTTATAATATAACGTATTTGCTTCCCGGCGATCCCGCAATGGGTTCTTCAGCGCTCCTGCTGCTTGCAGCCGCTCACGCGCCCGCAGGTCAGCCGGGCGCTGTCGCCTGACGAGCTGCTGAAGCGGCTGATGTTGGTCCAGCCGATGCCGCGGCTGGTGCCGACCCATACCTGGCCGTCGCTGGCCACGCCGCTGAAGAAGGTCAGGCTGCCGTAGCGCGTGCCGGTCTGCGCCCAGCGCCGGCCGCTGCTCGCCTCGAAGCCGCGCAGGTAGGTGTCGTGGCCCTGGGTGGCGACGCTGTAGAGATTCCCCGAACCGTCCATGCAGGCCAGCACCGAAGCCGACCAGGCGCAGCGCGCCGGTTCCTCGCCGGGAAAAGGCAGTGGCGCGGAACCGCTGGCGTGGGCGAAGGGAGCGAACAGGCAGAGCAGCAGGGCGCGGCGCAGCATCGAAGGTCTCGGCGGGCGGGTGGAGCGGAACATCGGTATCGCACGTCGTCGGGCGGCTGTCGATTACCGATTGCGGGCAATGCATCGTTATAATATAACATAAAGATCACGCCCTTCCGGAGACGGTCATGACCGAACAGGAACTGCTTGCCCAGCCCGGCGAGGCCTACATGAGCGAGGCGCAACAGGGCTATTTCCGCGCGCTGCTGCTGGACCAGCGTGACGAGTTGCAGGGGCGCATCGACGAGGAATTCCAGGCGTTGCAGGACACCGAGCGGGCCAGCGATGAGGCCGATGTCGCCAGCCGCGAGGAGGCGCGCCAGTGGCAACTGCGCCTGCTGGAGCGCGAGAAGAAGCTGCTCGACAAGATCGACCAGGCGCTGGAGCGCCTGGCCCGGGGCGACTACGGCTGGTGCGAGGAAACCGGCGAACCGATCGGCCTGCGCCGCCTGCTGCTGCGCCCCACCGCCTCGTTGTGCATCGAGGCCAAGGAGCGCCAGGAACGGCGCGAACTGCACGTCCGCGAAGCCTGATTTCCCTGGAGTCCCACCGTGATGAATGCGCCACTTCCCGTAACTGTGCTGTCCGGCTTCCTTGGCGCCGGCAAGAGCACGCTGCTCAACCACGTCCTGAAGAACCGCGAGAATCTCAAGGTCGCGGTCATCGTCAACGACATGAGCGAAATCAACATCGACGGCCGCGAGGTGCAGCGCGACGTCAGCCTCAACCGCGGCCAGGAGCGCCTGGTGGAGATGAGCAACGGCTGCATCTGCTGCACCTTGCGCGAAGACCTGCTGGAAGAGGTCAGCCGCCTCGCCGGCGAAGGCCGCTTCGACTATCTGCTGATCGAGTCCACCGGCATCTCCGAGCCGCTGCCAGTGGCCGAGACCTTCACCTTCCGCGACGAGCAGGGCCGCAGCCTATCGGACCTGGCTCGGCTGGACACGCTGGTCACGGTGGTCGACGGGCTGAACTTCCTCGCCGACTACCAGGGCGCCGACAGCCTCGCCGAACGGGGTGAAACCCTGGGCGAGGACGACGAGCGCTCGCTCAGCGACCTGCTGGTGGAGCAGGTGGAGTTCGCCGACGTGATCCTGGTGAGCAAGATCGACCTGATCGGCAGCGCCGAGCGCGACGAGCTGCTGGCGATCCTGCGCAGGCTCAATCCCGACGCCGATATCCAGCCCATGGTCATGGGCCAGGTGCCGCTGGCGCGCATCCTCGACACCGGCCGCTTCGACTTCCAGCGCGCCGAGCGAGCGCCGGGCTGGCTCAAGGAGCTGCGCGGCGAGCACCTGCCGGAGACGGAAGCCTACGGCATTTCCTCCAGCGTCTATCGGGCGCGCAGGCCCTTCCACCCGCAGCGCTTTCATGACTTTCTCGCCCGGCCCTGGAGCAACGGCCGGTTGTTGCGCTCCAAGGGCTTCTTCTGGCTCGCCAGCCGCTACCGCGAGGCGGGCAGCTGGTCCCAGGCCGGTGGCCTGATGCGCCACGGCCTGGCCGGACGCTGGTGGCGCTTTGTCCCGCTCGAACACTGGCCACAGGACACCACCGAGCTGCAGAGCGTGCTGCGCCACTGGCGCGAGGACAGCGGCGATTGCCGCCAGGAGCTGGTATTCATCGGGCAGAACCTGGACTTCCAGCGGCTGTTCGGCGAACTGGACCATTGCCTGCTGGATGACGAGGAAATGGCCGCCGGCACCACCGCCTGGAAACGCCTGCCCGATCCCTTCGAACCCTGGGAGGCCGGCGCCTGATGCTCGCCCTCGAAACCCCGGCCTGGCCGCGGCAGGTGCTTGGCGGCGATCCGCAGGTGCTCGCCGAAGTGCTCAAGGAAGACGTCAATCTGGCTGTCTGGCAACGCACGCTGTACCCGGAGATCAGCACCTTTGCCGGTTGGTTGAGCGCCCAGCCGCTGGACCTGACGCAGAGCCTGGATGTGCTCGAGGAGCGCGTCGAACTGGGCGACCTGCTGCGCCAGTACGCCATGCTTGAGGGTTGCACGCTGTTTCGCAGCGACCTGCAATGGCTGGCCGAAGCCTTCGCCTGCCTGACCGGCGCGCAGCGTATCGGCCTGCGCCTGCGCAGCCTGGACAAGGCCATGTGCCCGCGCTTCCACGTCGATCACGTACCGCTGCGTCTGGTCACCACCTATGCGGGGCCCGCCAGCCAGTGGCTGGAGGAGTGGGCCATGGCCCGCGCGCGGCTGGGCGACGCGGCGGCCGAGCCGGCCAGCCGGGCGCATATCCGCCAGATGGCGACGGGTGACGTAGGCCTGTTCAAGGGCGAGAAATGGGCCGGCAATCTTGGCTCCGGCATCATTCACCGCTCGCCGTTGCCGGCACCCGGCGAGCGCCGCCTGCTGCTCACGCTCGACTGGCTGGGTTGAGGTGTCGCCCGGGCAAAAAAATAGGCCGCCCGGGGAGAGCGGCCCAATTCACCAAGATCATGTCCGGCGTGGGGCGCCGGGAGGGTGTGAGGTACCCGGGGACAGTAGGCCCGAAGCGTGTGACAGGGCGATGACCGTTACTGGGGTTTGCGCCAGTGGCCGTTGCTCTGCTGCTCGCAGAACGGCTGGAGAATGCGCGCATCGCTGGCCACGCCGTAGTAGTGGATGTCCTGACGATAGGGCACGCCCTGGGTCTGGGCGTTCTCGCAGACGCCGAAGGCGCCGCTGGGGCAGTTTTCGGCGTAGGTCACCTCGACTTTCTGGTCCTTCAGCTGCGGTTGGCAGAAGCCCTCGCGGAAGAGTTTTTCCGGGATGGTGCGGTTCTGCTGGCAGACCTTCACGTCGACCTGCTTGCCCTGGGTATGCACCACGCAGGCCTCGCCGTGGGCGAGCAGGGGCAGGCAAGCGAGAGCAAAAGGCAGCAACAGGCGCATGATCGATCCGGGGTGGCGAGGGGAAGCCGCGACTCTAGCGCTTTTCCCGGCGAGCGTCAGGCGGCACCATGGGCGAATGTTGAAGCAGATCCCGACTCATCTCATCGCCGGCCCCCTCGGGGCCGGCAAGACCAGCCTGCTGCAGTCCTTGCTGGCGCAACGTCCCGCAGGCGAAAGCTGGGCGGTGCTGGTCAACGAATTCGGCCAGGTGGGGCTCGACGCCGCGCTGCTGTCCCGCGACGAGGACAGCATCGCCCTGGGCGAGGTCGCCGGTGGCTGCCTGTGTTGCGTGAATGGCGCGCCGTTTCAGGTCGGCCTTGGCCGGCTGCTGCGCAAGGCGCGGCCGCAGCGACTGTTCATCGAGCCGTCCGGCCTCGGCCATCCTGCGCAACTGCTGGCGCAACTGCGTGCGGCGCCCTGGCAGGGCGTGCTGGCGGTGCAACCGATGGTGATGGTGCTCGATGCTGCCGCACTGGCGGTCGGCCAGCCCCTGCCCGAAGCGCAGCAGCAGGCGCTGGGCGAGGCGGCGCTGCTGGTGATGAACAAGTCCGAAGCCCTGGATGGCGCGGCGCGTGCGGCTCTGGCCGCGCAGCTGCCGGACGTGCCGTTGTGCTGGACGATCCAGGGGCGTCTGTCGCTGGGCGAGCTGCCAACGACGCCAACTGAACCGGCGGGCGCTGATTTGCCGCAGGGTGCCTCGCCTGGTGAACCTGCGATCCTGTTGCGCCGTGAAGCTCCTCTGCGCCAGGTGCGAGTGGACGACGGCCGACAGTCGGTCGGCTGGCGCTTCCACCGAGACTGGCGCTTCCGCACGGACGAACTGGATGCCTGGCTGGGCGGGATTCCCGGCCTGCTGCGGGCCAAGGCCGTGCTGCATGGCGAGACCGACTGGCTGGCCTGCAACCGCACCGTCGGTCCGGCGCCCTGGACGCCCAGCGCGTGGCGCAAGGACAGTCGGATAGAGCTGATCCTGGCCGCCGAAGCCGATCCGCAGGCCCTGCAGGACGACCTTTTACGCTGCGCCATCGCACCGATCTGACGGATAAGGTTGCCCTCGCGCAACTAGTGAATGATAATAATTATCAGCAGATACTGCTTCGTGAACTCTTCCCGCAGGCTTTCTCATGTCGTTACCCCAACCGCGCAAGGCGGCGGACGCCAGTCCAGCCGCAGACGCTGAGGAACAGCTGTTCACTTCCGCCACGGCGGATGACGGCGCCCATTTGCCCAGCGTGAATGCCCAGCGCGTCAATGAGGCCACCCTGCGACTCGTCAGTTGTGCCGGCCCCCGCCGCGACGAGGATGTGGTTACCGAAGAGGTCCTGATCCCCTACGCGGCGCCGGTCGAAGGCGTGGAAGACGGCGAGCAGCCCCCGCCCCCCGGCGGCTGGTGGAAGTCCTCGGGCCTGGCGATCGCCATGCACCTGGCCATCGTCGCCGCGCTGGTCTGGGTGATGCCGACTCCGGCGGAACTGAATCTGGGCGCCGGCGAGATGCCCAAGGCGATGCAGGTGAGTGTCGTCACCCTACCGCCCAAGCCGGAAGTGCAGCAGCCGCCTGCTGCCACGCCGACTCCGCCGCCGCCGGAACCCGAGCCGCCCAAGCCCATCGAGCCGCCCAAGCCGGTGGAAAAGCCCAAACCCAAACCCAAGCCGGTCGAGAAGGCCGTGCCCAAGGTGTCGCCCAAGCCCAAGCCGAAACCCAAGCCCGAGCCTGACCCGGAACCGGCCGAGGAAACCGCCGCGCCGCCGACTCCGGCCGCCCCGCCGCCGCCCGCCGCGCCCACCGTTGGCCAGTTCACCCAGGGTGCCCAGGCCGCGCCGACCGGTTCGCAGGGCCCCGCCGGCCTGCCCACCGGCAGCCTGAACGACAGCGACATCAAGCCGCTGCGCATGGACCCGCCGGTCTATCCGCGCATGGCGCTGAACCGTGGCATCGAAGGCCGGGTGAAGGTGCTGTTCACCATCACCAGCGATGGCCGCATCGCCGATATCCAGGTGCTGGAGTCCTCGCCGCCGCGCATGTTCGACAATGCCGTGCGCGACGCCATGGACAAGTGGCGCTTCGAGCCCCGCGTCAGTGGAGGCCGCATCGTCGCCCGCCAGGCAACCAAGGTGTTCTTCTTCAAGCTCGAAAAACGTCGCTGACTATCATTGCGAGCCCAACAAAAACGCGCCCCTGGGCGCGTTTTTTGTTGCCGGCAATTCGCCGTGCCATGGCGAGGCACAAGAGCAGCCCCCGCCCGCAAGGGCATCCAACGCGATGCGGACCTATCGCAAACCGAGTCCACTGCTACGAAAGCAACTCTTCCCGCAGCAACTCCAACGCTTCCCGCGCCCCTCCCACGGCGATCTTCGCCGGCACGCCGAGCATCAGGTTCAGCGGCAGGCCGAACCCCTCGATCTGATTGCCGTCGCGATCGCGACCCGGCTGGTCACCCTTCCATTCGCAAGGCAGGCGCTCGGCGCAACTGCCGCCTTCATCGATGTAGCCGAACAATGGCTTGCCCAGCGCGGCGGCGTAGCCCAGTTCGAAGGCGGTGCCGCTGTCCGGTTCGGCGCCGCGGAATGGGTTGAGATTGGCCAGCACCGCGTCGGCCTGGTGGATCAGCTCGAGGTTGGCCTGGTAGATCCAGCGGGCCTGCTCAACCGGCTCGACGATGCCCTCGGGCACCGAATGATCCAGCGGATAGAGTCCCTGCACGCCGAACTCGGTGCACAGTGCCTTGAGCCGCTCGCCCTGCTCGACGGCGTCGGGGCGGAACACGTCGGGGCCGGCGAGGTACAGCTTGAGCATGCTCAGAGTCCCATGAACGACAGCATCAGGAAGGTGGCGAACAGCACGAAGTGGGTCATGCCCTCGATGGCGTTGGTCTTGCCGTCATGCAGGTTGTAGCCGGCAACCATCAGGGTGATGAACATCATGCCGGTCTGCAACGGGGTCATGGCCATCTGGATCGGCTGGCCCTTGAACAGCGCCAGGGCCTCGATCACCGGCACGGTGAGGATCACGGTCGACAGCGACGCGCCCAGGGCGATATTGACCACCGGCTGCATGCGGTTGGCCATGGCGGCGCGCAGTGCGGTGAGAATTTCCGGGCTGGCGGAGATCGCCGCCACCAGCAGCGCCGGCACGATGGGCGGCACGCCGCTGCCTTCCAGGCCGACGTCCAGGGCCTTGGACATCACCTCCGCCAGCGCGCCGATCAGTACTACACCGACCACCAGCAGCGCCATGGACTGCTTGCTGTTGCCGGCCGCCTCGTGGCCTTCGCCCTGCTCGCCATGGGTGGCGTAGTTGTAGCTGAAGAAGTAGCTGTGCTGGCCGGTCTGCATGCGCAGGAACAGCGCGTAGAGCATGACCATGCAGCCGATGGTGAAGAAGGAGTAGAGCTTCCACTGCTCGGCCGGTATCAGCTCCGGCACCACCATGGAGATGCCCACGGCGGTGAGGATCATGGTCACGTAGGTCTTGCCCGAGTCGTCGTTGTACGACTGCTCACCGTGCTTCAACCCGCCGAGCAGCGCGGCCAGGCCGAGGATGCCGTTCATGTCGAGCATCACTGCGGCGTAGATGGTGTCGCGGGCCAGGGTCGGGGAATGGTTGTGGCCCATCATGATCGCCAGGATCACCACCTCCACCAGCACCGCCGCCAGTGTCAGGATCATGGTGCCGTAGGGCTCGCCGACCTTTTCCGCGAGGATTTCGGCGTGGTGCGCCACGCGCAGCGAGACGCTGATGATTACCGCCAGCAGCGCGGCCGCGGTGAGCCCCGCGAGCATCTTGCCGCCACCCAGCAGGCTGTGCTCCAGCGGGTAGACCGCAATCGCCACCAGCAGGGCGAGGAGGAGGAATTTTTCTTCTTTGAGCGCGCGCAGCATCGAGGGGGATGTCCATTCCGTAAGAAAGCGAGAGCGCCATCTTAGGCAATGGACCGGAGGCGCACCAGCGACCTGCCGATCGCCGTCGCCGACTCGTTAGCTCAGTGGGGCAGGTCGGCGCGCTCGACGAATTGCTTCTGCGCCGCCAGGACCTGGTCGGGCAATACGCGCAACGCCTGGTACGCGTCGTCGAGTTCCTGCGCGAGCGCCTCTTTCCTTGCCTTGTCGCTGGATTCCGCATAGCGCCTGAGTTGCTGGTAGTAACCGATCTGCCGTTCGTAGTAGCGCGACAGGCTGCTGGCGTAGCGGCCGGCATCCTCACCGTGCGGCAGTTGCTGCACCTGGTTGAGATCATGTTCGAGTTCGACGATGTGGCCGGCCGGGCTTCCCACCGCTCGCGTCGCGGCGACGGCACCGCCGGAGTCGAAATCGCCTTTGCTCAGTCTTCTCATGTCCCGATCGATGCGCTGCACGTTATGCAGGAAAGCGGGGGTCACCACCTCGTTGTACCTAAAGTCGGAGGAAGACGAGGCGTCGCAGGCGGCCAGGGCTAAGGGCAGCAGAGCCAGTACGGCCAGCAGGGTCTTGTTCATGGAACGGGCTGCTGTGGGGGAGGTGCTGCGATTCTAGAAAGGGGACCGGTCGGAAGATTTCGCGGATATCTGTCTTTTGCGTCAGAATTATCTCTGTCCACGCATGCCGGGGCCTGTTGCCCCGCTGCCAATTGCTTGCCGGATCAGCCTGTGTGCCAATGTTGGCGCCTGATCCACCCATAACGAGACCTCCCCCATGTACGACTGGCTCAATGCCCTGCCCAAGGCCGAACTGCACCTGCACCTGGAGGGTTCGCTGGAGCCCGAGCTGCTGTTCGCCCTGGCCGAGCGCAACAAGGTCGCCCTGCCCTGGGGCGACGTCGAGAGCCTGCGCAAGGCCTATGCGTTCAACAACCTGCAGGAGTTCCTCGATCTCTACTACGCCGGTGCCGATGTGCTGCGCACCGAACAGGACTTCTACGACCTGACCTGGGCGTATCTGGAGAAGTGCAAGGCGCAGAACGTCATCCACGTCGAGCCGTTCTTCGACCCGCAGACCCATACCGACCGTGGCGTGCCCTTCGAGGTGGTGCTGCGCGGCATCCAGGGCGCGCTCAAGGAGGGTGAGAAAAAACTTGGCATCCGCCATGGCCTAATCCTCAGCTTCCTGCGTCACCTGTCCGAGGAAGAGGCGTTCAAGACCCTCGACCAGGCCATGCCGTTCCGCGACGCCTTTATCGCTGTCGGCCTGGACAGCTCCGAAGTCGGCCACCCGCCGAGCAAGTTCCAGCGTGTGTTCGACCGCGCCCGCAGCGAAGGCTTCCTGACCGTTGCCCACGCCGGCGAAGAAGGGCCGCCGGAGTACATCTGGGAAGCCCTGGACCTGCTCAAGATCGAGCGCATCGACCACGGCGTGCGCGCCATCGAGGACGAAGGGCTGATGCAGCGCATCATCGACGAACAGATCCCGCTGACCGTCTGCCCGCTGTCCAACACCAAGCTGTGCGTGTTCGACCACATGCGCGAGCACAACATCCTCGACATGCTCGAACGTGGCGTGAAGGTGACGGTGAACTCGGACGACCCGGCCTACTTCGGCGGCTACGTCACCGAGAACTTCCAGGCCCTGCATGAGCATCTGGGGATGACCCAGGAGCAGGCGCAGCGGTTGGCGCAGAACAGCCTGGATGCGCGGTTGGTGAAGTAGGCGTTTGAGGGTTGGCCCCGCTGCGGGGCCAACCCTCACCCCAGCCCTCTCCCGGAGGGAGAGGGCGTCGATTGTGCCGGCTGACACCGTGCTGCCACCTCGCTGCCGACAGTACCCTCTCCCTCCGAGCGGGGCGCGCAGCCAGGGTCAGGGTGAGGGCTGTGCCTAGCATCGAACCTGCCCGGAAATTCCCCGTCCCGATCCGTCCCCTCATCTGGCGCCCGCGACCTTTCACGTCGCGCCTGCTAACCCTATAAGTGCGCCTCCCACTTCTTCGCGAGGAAGCACCACATGAACAGGATCGTCGCCATCACCGGCGGCTTCGGCCATCTGGGCAGCGTGGTCGGCCAGGCGTTTGCCGATGCCGGCTGGCAGGTCGCCCTGCTCGACCGCGCCGTCGGCCCGCGTTATCCACAGGCCGGGGCGCTGTCCATCGGCGGTATCGACCTCACCGGTCCTGCCGCCGCCCGCGCGGCGCTGGAGCAGGTCAACGAGCACTTCGGCGGCCTCGATGCGCTGATCAACGTGGCCGGCGGCTTCCACTGGGAAACCCTGGCCGACGGCGACGTCGACACCTGGGACCTGATGTACCGCATCAACCTGCGCACCGCAGTGGTCTCCAGCCAGGCCGCCCTGGGCCACCTGAAGACGCGCGGGCGCGGGCGCATCCTCAATATCGCCGCAGCAGCGGCCAACCGCGCGGCGTTGGGCATGGGCGCCTATGCGGCGTCCAAGGCCGGTGTCATGCGCCTGACCGAAGCGCTGGCGGAAGAGCTGAAGGACGCACGGATCACCGTCAACGCGCTGATGCCGAGCATCATCGACACCCCGCAGAACCGGGCCGACATGCCCGATGCCGAGTTCGACCGCTGGGTGCGGCCGGAGCAACTGGCGGCGACCCTGCTGTTCCTCGCCTCCGATGATGCGGCGGCGATCACCGGCGCATGCATTCCGGTGACCGGGCGGGTGTGAGCGGACACCCCTGTGTCATTTTCTGGAATATTTGTGCCTGCGTTTCCCCCTCACCCCAGCCCTCTCCCCAAGGAGAGGGTGCTGTCCGTGCCGGCTGACGCCAAGCTTTCGTCCTTCACCGAGTGGTCCCCTCTCCCTTTGGGAGAGGGTTAGGGTGAGGGATGGCCTGAGCGCAGGATCGCCATGCCTGCAATCGCGCGTGTGGCGCGGTCTAGACCGCACCCGCGCTGCGCAGAAACGCCGCCAGGCACGGGTTGTCGTTGTGCGGGCTCCAGGCCGCGCCGTACTCCACCTGCGGCGAGTCCGCGATGGAACGGAAGGCCACGCCGGGCAGTTGCATGCGCCGCATCGAGTCGGGCACCAGCGAGACGCCCAGCCCCTCGGCGACGAGGTTGACGATGGTCTGCTGCAGGTGCGTTTCCATGCGTACGGACGGGGCGAACCCATGCTGGCGACAGCAATCCATCACCGACTCGTGCAGCGCCGGCGCCGTGGCGGGCGGGAAAGTGATGAAGGGCTCGCCGGCCAGCTTCGCCAGGTCCAGCTCGGCGGTCTGCGCCTGCGGATGAACCGTCGGTAGCACCGCGCACAGCGGCTCGCGTTGCAGGGTGCGGTAAAGGCGCTGGCCCGGCTCGCGCTCGGGGAAGGTCAGGGCGACGTCCACTTCGCCGTTGTCCAGCGCCGGGCCGAGGTCGCGGGGCAGAACCTCGTTGAGCACCAGTTTCACTTCCGGGTGGCCATCGGCGAAGGCCTTCAGCAGGCGCGGCAGCAGCGTCCAGGCGGCGAGCATGGTGAAGCCGATCCGCAATTCGCCACGCTCCCCGCGCGCGGTGGCACGGGCAGCGCGCACCGCGAGATCCAGGCCCGAGAGCAAGGCGCGGGCGTGCTGCTGGAAATCGCGGCCGGCGGCGGTCAGTTCCACCGAGCGGGAATGCCGGGCGAACAGCGGAGTGCCCAGCTCCTCCTCCAGCGCGGCAATCTGCCGGCTCAGCGGCGGCTGGGTGATGTGCAGCGCCTCGGCGGCACGGCCGAAGTGCAGGTGCTCGGCGAGGGCGAGGAAATAGCGCAGCTGGCGGAAGTCGATCATCGATACGGAAAGGGTATGGATTGGCGCCCTAGTAAGCATTGGACGGTATCGATTGGCAACCCTATGCTCGCCTGCCGCTCCCGCTTCTCCAGGTTTCCCTGCCATGCACACCGTCTTCGCCGTCGTCCTGCCGATCTTCGCGCTGATCCTGGTGGGCTGGCTGTGCCGACGCAGCAACCGCCTCGGCCCGCAGGCCGCGTCGGAGGTGAACAAGCTGGTGGTCTGGCTGTGCCTGCCGGCACTGCTGTTCAAGGTCACCGCCACCGCGACCTGGGCGGAAATCTGGCAACCGGGCTTCCTTGCCGCCTTTACCGGCGGCTGCCTGCTGGTTTTCTTCGCCACGCTGGCCTGGCGCCTGCTGCAGGGCCGGCCGTTGCCGGCGGCGAGCATCGACGGGCTCAGCGCGTCCTACGCCAACACCGGCTACATGGGCATCCCGTTGTGCCTGCTGGTGTTCGGCCAGGATGGCCTGGAGCCGGCGCTGATCGCCTCGTTGCTGGTCGTCTGCGTGCTGTTCGCCATCTCGGTGGTGTGCATCGAGGTCGGCCTGCAGGCCGAGAAGCACATCGGCCGCGCCGTGTGGGTGGTGACCAAGGCGCTGGGCAAGAACCCGCTGGTGGTGTCACCCATTATCGGCGGCCTGTGGGCAGTGACCGGCATCGGTCTTCCAGCGCCGCTGCTGCATTTCCTCGACATGCTCGCCGCCGCGACGACGCCCTGTGCTCTGGTATCGCTCGGCTTGTTCCTGGCGCAGAAGCAGGAAGTGCGAGGCGAGCAGGTCGGCGCCTGGCCGCTGGTGGCGATCAAGCTGGTCGGCCAGCCTCTGCTCAGTGGCTTCCTTGCCTACAAGGTCTTCGACCTGCCGCCGCTGTGGGCCGATTCGGCGCTGCTGCTCAGCGCACTGCCTACTGGCACCGGGCCGTTCATGCTCGCCGAGTACTACCAGCGCGAGGCGGCGGTGGTGTCGCGGAGCATTCTGCTGTCCACCCTGGGTTCGCTGGTGACGCTCTCGCTATGTCTTCTCTGGATTGCCCGATAGCTGGCCCCGGCTAGCGGACGCGGCCACCATGCTGTCAAGCGCGAGGCGAACCTATCGCGGACGGAGTCCGCTCCTGCTCTCGGGTCAGGCCTGGAGTAGCCCCGAGTAAGAGCCCCGGCAAGCCAGACTCAGAGCTTCTCCAGGCACCCCGCGAACTCATCCGCCAGATTGCCCAGCAGATGTTCGTAACCCTGCGCATCCACCTTCACCCCCACGCCCAGGTCATCCAGCTCGGCCAGCCGCACCGGCAGGCCCTGGCTCAGGGTATCGGCCAGGCGCGGGCGGATCGGCGGTTCGCTGAAGATGCAGGCCGGGCCGGCCTTCTGCAGCTGCGCGCGCATGGCCGCGACATGGCGGGCGCCCGGCTGAACGTCGGCAGACACCGCAAAGACACCGGCGTGTCGCAGGCCGTAGGCCTCCTCGAAGTAATCGAAGGCCTCGTGGAAAACGAAGAACGGCTTGCCCTTGAGTGGATCCATGCGCTGCTTCAAGCGCGTATTCAGTGTCTCCATGCGTTCGTCGAAGGCTTTCAGGTTGGCCTGGTAGCGGCTGGCATTGGTCGGGTCGGCGATGGCCAGGTCTTCGGCCATGCGCGCGGCGATCACCTGGGCGTTGGCCGGCAGCAGCCAGAGGTGGGCGTCGATCATGCCGGGACGGTGGTCGTGATCATGGCCAAGGTCGTCATGAACTTGGTCGTCGTGGTCCGGGTGGTTCGACTCACTGAAATCGGCAAACTTGCGCAGATGCATGCCGGCCTGGTCCTGCACGGCCACGCTGGGGCCCTTGCGGCTGTCCAGCACCTTGGGCAGGAAGTTCTCCAGGTCCGGGCCGACCCAGTAGAACAGCTGCGCATCGCGCACGCGGCGGATGTCCGAGGGGCGCAACGAGTAGCTGTGCGGCGAGGCGCCCGGCGGCAGCAGCACGTCCGGCGTCCCTTCACCGTCCTGGATGGCAGCGGCGATCAGTTGCAGCGGCTTGATGCTGGTCAGCACGCTGACCTCGGCACGCACGGGGAGGCTGAGCAGCAGCGCGCAGCAGGCGGTCAGCAGGGCGACGGGACGGAAGGACACGGCGGCACTCACACAGGGGAGACATGAAAGAGTAATATAATAACGTCTCTGAACCCGAGCGTCGCCGCGCATGTACAAGATCGCCCCCAAGACTCCCCTCGCCTGCCGCCCGCACGACCACGCCAACTGCGTGGCCAGCGCCCTGGCCGACGCCGACGCGCTGTGCGCGCGCCAGGGCGTGCGCCTGACCGAGCTGCGCCGGCGCGTGCTGGAGCTGGTCTGGGCCAGTCACAAGCCGCTGGGCGCCTACGACATCCTCGCCGTGCTGAGCGAGGAAGACGGCCGCAAGGCGGCGCCGCCGACGGTCTACCGCGCGCTGGACTTCCTCCTGGAAAACGGCCTGGTACACCGCATCGCCTCGCTCAACGCCTTCATCGGCTGCGCGCACCCGGAACACGCCCACGAAGGCCAGTTCCTGATCTGCCGCGCCTGCCACACCGCCATCGAGCTGGAACAACCGGCCATCAGCGAGGCCATCGTTGCCGGCGCCAAGGGTGTCGGCTTCGCCGTGGAAAGCCAGACCGTCGAGATCGTCGGCCTCTGCGGCGCCTGCGCGCCCGGCCAGCGGGAGGCGTGATGAGCGACGCCCTGATCCGCCTGCAAGGCGTCGGCGTCAGCTATGGCGGCCAGGCGGTGCTGCAGAACGTCGACCTGACCATCGCTCCCGGCGAGATCGTCACCCTGATCGGCCCCAACGGCGCCGGCAAGACGACCCTGGTGCGCAGCGTGCTCGGCCTGCTCAAGCCCGACAGCGGCAGCGTCTGGCGCGCGCCGAAGCTGTCCATCGGCTACATGCCGCAGAAACTCCACGTCGATCCGACCCTGCCGCTGACGGTCTTCCGCTTCCTCCGCCTGGTGCCGGGCGTACAGCGCCCCCAGGCGCTCGACGCGCTGAAGGAAGTCGGTGCCGCCCATGTGCTCGACAAGCCGCTGCAGAGTGTCTCCGGCGGCGAACTGCAGCGCGTGCTGCTGGCCCGCGCGCTGCTGCGCAAGCCGGAACTGCTGGTGCTCGACGAACCCGTGCAGGGCGTCGACGTCGCCGGCCAGGCCGAGCTGTACCGCCTGATCGGCCGCCTGCGCGACCGCCTCGGCTGCGGCGTGCTGATGGTTTCCCACGACCTGCACCTGGTGATGAGCGCCACCGACAAGGTGGTCTGCCTGAACCGCCACGTCTGCTGCTCCGGGCATCCGGAACAGGTCAGCGGCGACCCGGCCTTCGTCGAGCTGTTCGGCCAGGACGCCCGCAGCCTGGCGATCTATCACCACCACCACGACCATTCCCACGACCTGCACGGCGAGGTGGTGAAACCCGCCTTCCCCGCTGGCACGCGCTTCACTCCGGTCCACCAGCACGGCCCCGACTGCAACCATGGCTGATTTCCTGCTCAACGCCCTCCTCGCCGGGCTGGCCCTGGCGGTGGTCGCCGGGCCCCTGGGTTCGTTCGTCGTCTGGCGACGCATGGCCTATTTCGGCGACACCCTGTCCCACGCCGCCCTGCTCGGCGTCGCCCTCGGCTTCCTGCTGGACGTCAGCCCGACCCTGGCGGTGACCGTCGGCTGCGTGCTGCTCGCCGTGCTGCTGGTCACCCTGCAGCAGCGCCAGCCGCTGGCCGCCGACACCCTGCTCGGCATCCTCGCGCACAGCACGCTGTCGCTGGGCCTGGTGACGCTGAGCTTCATGAAGGAAGTGCGCGTCGACCTGATGGCCTACCTGTTCGGCGACCTGCTCGCCGTCAGCCAAACCGACCTCTTGTGGATAGTCGCCGGTAGCGCCCTGGTGCTGGGGCTGATCTGCTGGCTGTGGCGGCCGCTGCTGGCGATCACCGTGCACGAGGAACTGGCGCGGGTCGAAGGCCTGCCGGTCACCGCCATCCGTCTGGCGCTGATGTTGCTGATCGCCATCGTCATCGCCGTGGCCATGAAGATCGTCGGCGTGCTGCTGATCACCTCGCTGCTGATCATCCCCGCCGCCGCGGCCCAACGGCACGCGCGCAGCCCTGAGCAGATGGCCTTCGGCGCCAGCCTGATCGGCCTGGTAGCAGTGTGCGCCGGCCTCTCGCTGTCCTGGTTCAAGGACACTCCTGCCGGCCCCTCCATCGTGGTCAGCGCGGCAGCCCTGTTCCTGCTGAGCTTTGTCCTGCCGCGCCGGACGGTGTAGAATTTGGCGATTTTTTGATCAAAAGAGACCCTGACGCATGAAGTCGTTCGTCATCCGCCTGTTCGCGCTGATGGCCATGGCGCTTGCCCTGGCAGCCTGCCAGAGCACCGCGACCACCCCAACCAGCAGCAGCGCCTTCGAGACCGAACTGGCCGCCGGCCGTCTGGAATCCGCGCAGCTCGCGCTGGGTTCCGAGCAGGAAGACACCACCCAGCTCGCCGAGCGGCGCAAGCGCCTGGCCGACGCCTACCTGGAGCGCAGCCGCGAGGCCTTGGCCAAGGGCGACGTCAACGGCGCCACCACCGCCCTGACCCGCGCCCGCTCGCTGATGCCCCGCGCCCCCGGCGTCGCCGCCGATGTGAGCGGCCTGCAGAAGCCCGCCGCTCCCGGCGCTCAGCCAACCTGCACGCCGTAAGCCCATGGGCACCCGTTCGCGGTGCCCGTTATTCCCTTTTGTTCCGCAGTTAGTTGAACAAAGATTAATCAGCCATAAAAAAGCAGGTTAAAATGCGCGGTTTTGGCTGACCGCCTACGTTTGTCGTTTATCCCTCGACAACTTAGTAGGTCCCGAATCTGTTTAGGGCTTGCGAGCTAGAGCAGTACAAGGCGAAAACAGGCGAGAAAGCGGAGTCTACTCACGCGTAAATGAGCATTTCTCGCCTGTTTCAACGCAGTAATGCCGACGCGCAGCACACCATGAACAGGTTCCCACACGCCGTACCCACAAGGTTTGCTACGTGATCGAATTCCACGACGTCCACAAGACCTATCGCGTCGCCGGACGCGATATCCCGGCCCTGCAGCCGACCCGCCTGTCCATCGAGGGTGGCCAGGTGTTCGGCCTGATCGGCCATTCCGGCGCCGGTAAAAGCACCCTGCTGCGCCTGATCAACCGCCTGGAAGAACCCAGCGGCGGGCGCATTGTCATCGACGGCGAAGACATCACCGCCCTGGACGCGGACGGCCTGCGCCGCTTCCGCCAGCGCGTCGGGATGATCTTCCAGCACTTCAACCTGCTGGCCTCCAAGACCGTCGCCGACAACATCGCCATGCCGATGAAGCTCGCCGGCACCTTCAGCGCCGCCGAGATCACCGCGCGGGTGGACGAACTGCTCGAGCGCGTCGGCCTCCAGGACCACGCCCGCAAGTACCCGGCACAGCTGTCCGGCGGCCAGAAGCAGCGCGTCGGCATCGCCCGCGCCCTGGCCTGCCGGCCGACCATCCTGCTCTGCGACGAAGCCACCAGCGCCCTCGACCCGCAGACCACCGGCCAGGTCCTGCAACTGCTGGCGGAGATCAACCGCGAGCTGAAGCTGACCATCGTCCTGATCACCCACGAGATGGACGTGATCCGCCGGGTCTGCGACCAGGTCGCCGTCATGGATGCCGGGCGCATCGTTGAGCAGGGCGACGTCGCCGACGTGTTCCTCCACCCGCAGCACGAAACCACCCGCCGCTTCGTCTTCGAGGCCGAGCGTGTGGACGAGAACGAGCAGCACGATGACTTCGCCCACGTGCCGGGCCGCATCCTGCGCCTGACCTTCCGTGGCGAAGCGACCTATGCGCCGCTGCTGGGCACCGTCGCGCGCCAGACCGGCGTCGACTACAGCATCCTCGCCGGCCGCATCGACCGCATCAAGGACCAGCCCTACGGCCAGCTCACCCTGTCCCTGGTGGGCGGTGACATCGAGGCCGCCATGGCGCAGCTCAACGCCGCCGAAGTCCATGTGGAGGTGCTGCGCGCATGAGCGACTTTTTTGTAAACATCGATTGGTCCGAGATTCTCCAGGCCAGCCTCGACACCTTCTGGATGCTCGGCGGTTCGCTGCTGTTCACCGTCATCCTCGGCCTGCCGCTGGGCGTGCTGCTGTTCCTCACCGGGCCCAAACAGATGTTCGCCAACCGCGGCATCTACGGCGTGCTGGCGTTCATCGTCAACGTGCTGCGCTCGCTGCCGTTCATCATCCTGCTGATCGTACTGATCCCGCTCACGGTAATCCTGGTCGGCACCTCGCTGGGCGTCGCCGGGGCCATCCCGCCGCTGGTGGTGGGTGCCACGCCGTTCTTCGCGCGCCTGGTGGAAACCGCGCTGCGCGAGGTGGACAAGGGCATCATCGAAGCCACCCAGGCAATGGGCGCCAGCACCCGCCAGATCATCTGGAACGCCCTGCTGCCCGAAGCCCGCCCAGGCATCATCGCCGCCATCACGGTCACCGCCATCACCCTGGTGTCCTACACCGCGATGGCCGGCGTGGTCGGCGCCGGCGGCCTCGGCGACCTGGCGATCCGCTACGGCTACCAACGCTTCCAGGACGACGTGATGCTGCTCACCGTGGTGATGCTGGTGGTACTCGTCCAGATCCTGCAGACCGTCGGCGACAAGCTGGTGGTCCACTATTCCCGCAAATAACCACAAGGCCCGCCGGATGCGGGCCGCCAAGGAGCCAACCATGAAGAAACTGTTCGCCGCGTTCGCTGCCGCCGCCGTGATCGCCGCCCCGCTGGCCCAGGCTGCCGACAGCCTGACCGTCGCCGCCACTCCGGTGCCGCACGCCGAGATCCTCAATTTCGTCAAACCCATCCTGGCCAAGGAAGGGGTCGAACTGAAGGTGAAGGAGTTCACCGACTACGTGCAGCCCAACACCCAGGTCGCCGAGAAACGCCTGGACGCCAACTTCTTCCAGCACCAGCCGTACCTGGATGAGTTCAACAAGACCAAGGGCACCAGCCTGATCGCCGTCACCGGCGTGCACATCGAGCCGCTGGGCGCTTACTCCACCAAGTTCAAGAAGCTCGAAGAGCTGCCCTCGGGCGCCACCGTGGTGATCCCCAACGACGCTACCAACGGCGGCCGCGCCCTGCTGCTGCTGGACAAGGCCGGCGTGATCAAGCTCAAGGACAACAAGTCCATCACCGCGACCCCGAAAGACATCGTCGAGAACCCGAAGAACATCAAGGTGCGTGAGCTGGAAGCGGCCACCCTGCCGCGCGTGCTGACCCAGGTCGACCTCGCCCTGATCAACACCAACTACGCCCTGGAAGCCAAGCTGAACCCCACCAAGGACGCGCTCGCCATCGAAGGCGCCGACTCGCCCTATGTGAACATCCTGGTTGCCCGCCCGGACAACAAGGACAGCGCCGCCATGCAGAAGCTGGCCGCCGCCCTGCACAGCCCCGAGGTGAAGCAGTTCATCCTCGAGAAGTACAAGGGTGCCGTCGTTCCGGCGTTCTGATCGCCGACGCAGCTTCACCTTCTGAAAAGCCCGGTCGAATGACCGGGCTTTTTCGTTTTGGCTTTTTGCTCTTTGTAGGAGCGAGCTTGCTCGCGAACCCGCCCGGCTCCGGAGCGGCCTGAAAATCCCGTTCGCGAGCAAGCTCGCTCCTACAGGAAGGCTCTGCCGCAAGGGTTTGAGCATTTTTTCGCCAACCTTCCCTGCATATTTTCCATGCCACAAAGGCATCGGTTTTTTACGATTTCGCTCAAAGGCACGAATGGCGCGGCCTGCAGCGACCCAGCAAAACCGTATAGTCCAGAAAGTTATTTCAATAACGAAAATAATCACTTCAAGAGCTAAGACGCTCCGCCAATCATGCAGGTCCGTTTCAAGCGCGTCGTAGAGCCGCGCAGACCTGCAAGGAGATCGTTCATGGCTCAACCCCAGCATGCCCTCGCGCCGGATGCTTTCCTGCGCCACGTGCCCGGCAGCGACCTGGTCGATCTCGGCCGCCCGCTGCGCCACGCGCTGGAGCTGGGCCGCCACGTGCCGGCGAAAGCCCGCGCGCTGAGCCGCCGCGAAGGCGTGCTGCTCGGCCTGTTCGCCCTGACATTGCACGGCGCGGTGATCTACTGGCTGACCCAGCAGCCCACGCCCAAACTGCCGGAGGTACCGCCACAGGTGCCGCCGATGACCATCGAATTCACCGCGCCGACGCCGCCGGTGGTGGAACCGCCGCCGCCCGAGCCGATCCCCGAGCCAGTGGTGCAGGAGCCGCCACCTCCGGTGGTGGACGAAAACGCGGTGAAACCGCCGCCGCCCAAGCCGATCCCCAAACCCAAGCCGAAACCGGTTCCCAAGCCCGTGCCCAAGCCGGTCGAGCAACCAGCGCCGCCCAAGGCTGAAACTCCGCCGCCGCAACCGGCGCCACCTGCTCCGCCAGCGCCGGCTCCAGCCCCGCTGACGCCGCCCTCGGCCAGCGCCGGTTATCTGAAGAACCCGGCGCCGGAATACCCGCCACTGGCCCAGCGTCGCGGTTGGGAAGGCACCGTCCTGCTGCGTGTGCACGTACTTGCCAGCGGTAGCCCGAGCGAGATCCAGGTGCAGAAGAGCAGCGGCCGCGACGCCCTGGACGATGCCGCGGTGCGCGCAGTGAAACGCTGGAGCTTCGTCCCCGCCAAGCGCGGTGATGTGGCCCAGGACGGCTGGGTCAGCGTACCCATCGACTTCAAATTGCATTGATTCAACTTGCCCAGATCAGCCGCACGAGAAACGCGGAAGGAGAACACCCATGAGTCTGCCCCTGAACCCCCTGGAATCCGTCGAAGGCGCAGTCATCTGGCTGCTGGTCGGCTTCTCCGTCGTCACCTGGGCGCTGGCCCTGGTGAAAGGCGTCCAGTTCACCCGCCAGAAGTCCCAGGACAAGCGCTTCCAGAAGCAGTTCTGGAGCGCCACCAGCCTCGAATCGGCCGGTGACCAGGCCGCCGGCAAGCCCGGCGCCGGCGCCCGCGTGGCCCAGGCCGGTTTCGCCGCCATCCAGGTGCAGGACAACGGCCAGCCGGACCTGGCCCAGTCGATCAACCACCAGGACCGCCTCGAGCGCGCCCTGCGTCAGCAGATCCAGCGTGAGCGCCGCTCCCTGGAGTCCGGCCTGGCGGTGCTCGCCTCGATCGGTTCCACCTCGCCCTTCATCGGTCTGTTCGGCACCGTGTGGGGCATCATGGAAGCGCTCAAGGGCATCAGCGCAGCCGGCTCCGCCAGCCTTGAAACCGTCGCCGGCCCCATCGGCAGCGCGCTGATCGCCACCGGCGTGGGTATCGCCGTCGCCGTGCCGGCGGTGCTGGTCTACAACTACTTCCTCCGTCGCCTGAAGCTCACTGCGGCCGACCTCGACGACTTCGCCCACGACTTCTACAGCCTCGCGCAGAAGAGTGCCTTCCGCGTCGTCGCCCTGCCCACCGCCGCGCGCAAACCGGCTGCCGGCGCCAGCGTGAAGGAGGCGAGCTGACATGGCCTTCTCGACCCAGGACAGCGACGAGGTTCTCTCCGAGATCAACGTCACCCCGCTGGTGGACGTGATGCTGGTGTTGCTGGTGGTGTTCATCGTCACCGCGCCGCTGCTGACCAACGCCATCCCGATCAACCTGCCCAAGACCGAGGCGGTCGCCCCGCCGGAGCAGAAGGACCCGCTGGTGGTGAGCATCGACGGCGCCGGCAAGTGGTTCATCAACAAGGACGAGATCCAGCCGGACCTGCTGCAAAGCAATCTGGCGGCGGCCAAGGCCAAGGACGCCGAAGTCCGCGTGCAGCTGCAGGCCGATGAAACCGTGAACTATGGCCAGGTGGCCAAGGCCATGGCCTCCATCGAGAAGGCCGGCATCACCAAACTGGCGGTCATCACCGCGCGCTGAGGAGCCTGTAAGACGCCTGAAACAGAGCGGGTGTAGAAAGGGACCTCCACAACGTACCGAGCTTCAAGGCCGCTCTCCCAATACTCAGGCAGGGGTGAGCGGCCTTTTTTTATTCGCGATTCCCAGGGACCGAGCAGCCGGTAGCACCCTCTCCCGAACCCTGGCTGCGCGCCCCGCTCCGAAGGGAGAGGGGACTGAATGGCATCAAGCGGAACCCCGTACCTCCCGGCAACGCCGATCGGCTCCCTCTCCCTTAAGGGAGAGGGCGGGGGAGCGGGGCTTTGGCGCTAACATCCACAACCTCGCCTCCGCCGTTCGTCGTCATCCCCGCCTCGGCAATAAACCTATGCCTTTCAGGCTCTTCCGTGGCCGCCGCTCTTCCACTAAGTTGATGACAGTTCGGAGACCTGAGGGGTACCGCATGACATCGTCTCCCGCTTCGGAAGGCCCGTTTTATCCGCCGACACTGGGGGTGCCGGAACGCTTCACACCACAACAGCTGCGCGCCTCGCTCGACATCACCATGAGCGAACATGGCGCCGGTCCGGTGTGGCTGTTCGCCTACGGCTCGCTGATCTGGCGCCCGGAGTTCCCGGTGGCCGAAGCGCGCCGCGCGCGGGTGCACGGCTACCATCGCGGGCTCTACCTGTGGTCCCTGACCCACCGCGGCACCCCGGAAGCACCCGGCCTGGTACTCGGCCTGGATCGCGGCGGCTCCTGCTCAGGCTTCGCCTTCCGCCTGCCGGAAGATCACCTCGACGCCAACCTCTACGCGCTTTGGGAAAGGGAGATGCCCTACGCCTCCTATCGCCCGGAATGGCTCAACTGCCGCCTCGACGACGGCACGCGCGTGCGCGCCCTGGGCTTCGTCCTCGAACGCCATCTGCCCAGCTACGCCGGCTCCCTGCCCGACAACATCGTCGAGCACGTGCTGGCCAGCGCCCAGGGCCACTTCGGTACCACCCGCGACTACGTCGAGCAGACCGCCCGCGCACTGCGAGAATACGCCATGCCCGACCTCAACCTGGAAGGCATCCTGGCGCGCTGCTGCCCGTTGCGCCGGGCGCAGGAATAACCGCTTATAGCCATTCGTTTAGCTTAAGTACTGCATAAGCAAAGAATTTCTTATTCCTTAACGAATATTAAAACTCTCCCTAGAATGCCTTCTCATGACGATTCGAGAGGGCCGCCCCATGCGCAACGACCGCATCCGCTACCTGATCGTGCCGGGCTGGCACGGATCCGACGACGCCCATTGGCAGAGCCACTGGCAGCGCGCCCTGCCAAACGCCGCGCGGGTGCAGCAGCAGGACTGGATCACCCCGCAGCGTGCCGACTGGGTCGCCGAACTCGACCGCGAAATCCGCCGCGAGCCCGGCCGCGTGGTGCTGATCGCCCACAGCCTGGGCTGCGTCACCGTCGCCGCCTGGGCGGCCCGCGCCGACCGCCGTGCGCTGGCCCAGGTATCCGGCGCCCTGCTGGTTGCGCCAGCGGATGTGGAACGGGAAACCTGCCACGACGCGCTGCGCAACTTTGCCCCCATTGCCGCCCAGACGCTGCCGTTCCCGACGGTGCTGGTGGGCTCGGACAACGACGCCGCCTGCAGCCCGCAGCGCGCCATGGCGCTGGGTCGCATTTGGGGTGCCGAAACCGTGATCCTGCCCTCCGCCGGGCACATCAACGTGAAATCCGGCCACGGCGCCTGGGAAGCGGGCTACCGTCATCTGTATCGCCTGCAGTACCTGATCGACCAGCAGTCGCGTCAGCGCGCCTGAGCCACGCAAGCGGGTGCGGCATGAGTGCCGCACCCCATCCCCTCGGCGCGCGGATTCGGTTAGGGTGAGGCACAGCCCCCGCCGGAGACCGCCATGCCACCGTTGCACGATCTGTCCGCCGTCGAACTGCTCGCCCTCTACCGCTCGCACCAGCTTTCCCCGGTCGAGTACCTCGACCATCTGATCGCCCATATCGAACGCTGGGAACCGCAGCTCTGCGCCCTCTATGCCTTCGACCCGCAGCGCGCGATCGAGCAGGCGCGGCGCTCCGAGGCGCGCTGGATCCGCTGCGCTCCCTGCGGCGAGCTGGACGGCGTACCGGTGACCATCAAGGAACTGATCGCCACCACCGGCGACCCGATTCCGCAGGGCAGCGCCGCCACCCTCCTGCAACCGGCGACCGGCAACGCTCCGCCCGCCGCGCGGATGAACGAGGCCGGCGCCATCCTGCTGGGCAAGACCACGGTGCCGGACTTCGGCATGCTCTCCTCCGGGCTGTCCAGCTTCCACAAGCTGGCCCGCAACCCCTGGGACCTGCGCATGAACCCGGGCGGCTCCAGCGCCGGTGCAGCCTCGGCGGCAGCGGCCGGCTACGGGCCGCTGCACATCGGCACCGACATCGGCGGCTCGGTGCGCCTGCCGGCGGGCTGGTGCGGGCTGGTCGGCTTCAAGCCGAGCCTGGGGCGAATCCCCATCGATCCCTACTTCACAGGGCGCTGCGCCGGCCCCATGACCCGCACACTGGACGACGCGGCGCTGATGATGAGGCACCTGGCGCGCCCCGACTGGCGTGACGCTACGGCCCTGCCGCCGGCCGATCTCAACTGGCACATCGACTACGCCGAGGTGCGCGGCCTGCGCATCGGACTGCAGCTGGACCCCGGCTGCGGCCTGCGCCCCGAGCCCGAGGTGTGCGCTGCGGTGGAAGCCGCCGCAAGACAGTTCGCCGATGCCGGCGCGGAAATCATCGAGGTTCGGCCGATCCTCGACCGCGAGCTGCTCGAGGGCCTGGACAGGTTCTGGCGCGCGCGCCTGTGGGCCGAGCTGGAGAACCTGCCGGTGGAGCGCCAGGCCAAGGTACTGCCCTACATCTTCCAATGGGCCGAGGGCGGCGCGGCGGTGAGCGGTGCCGAAGCAGTGCGCGGCTTCAACCAGACGTTCGAGATGCGCCGCCGGGCCGCCGAGCAGTTCCAGGAGATCGACTTCCTGCTCTCGCCGACCAACCAGGTCGCCGCTTTCCCGGCCGAATGGGCATCACCGACCAACGACCCGGCGCAGCCCTTTGAGCACATCGGCTTCACCGTGCCGTGGAACATGTCCGAGCAACCGGCACTCTCAATCAACTGCGGCTTCACCGCCGACGGCATGCCCATCGGCCTGCAGATCGTCGGCCCGCGCTTCGCCGACGTCGAGGTGCTGCGCCTGGGCAAGGCCTACGAACACTGGCGCGGCCCCATCCACCGTTGGCCGCAGTATCCGGCAGCCAGCTAAGCTCAGCCCAATCGCCGACCACAAGGAACCGATCGCGCGCCCATGCATTACTCCGCCTACATCGCCCACTTCCTGGTGGTGGTCCAGTTGCTCGGGATCATCGCTGCGGTCCATGCCGTGCTCAGCGTGCGCACCGCGCAGGGTGCCATTGCCTGGGCGACCTCGCTGGTATTCATGCCGCTGCTGACCCTGGTGCCCTACCTGGTCTTCGGCCGTAGCCGCTTCGACGCCTACATCGGCGCGCGCCGGCAAGCCAACGAGGAGATGCACGTGGCCGCCGCCGAGCTGGACTGGCGCCCCTGGGTGGAAGAGGCGCTCGCCGCCCGCCAGTACGATGGCTACAAGGCGCTCAAGGCGATGGTCGGGCTGGCGCGCATGCCGACGCTGGCGAACAACGAGGTGCGCCTGCTGGCGAACGGCAAGGCGTCCTTCGATGCGATGTTCGAAGCCATCTCGGCGGCAAAGAAAGTCGTGCTGGTGCAGTTCTTCATCATCCGCGACGACGCCCTCGGCCAGCGCCTGGCGCAGCTGCTGCTGGAGCGCGCGGCGAATGGCGTCGACGTGTTCCTGCTGTACGACGGCATCGGTAGCCACGCGCTGCCGCGCCGCTATATCGACAAGCTGCGCCAGGGCGGCGTGCAGGTGCATGCGTTCAGCACCGGCAGCGGGATGATCAATCGCTTCCAGGTGAACTTCCGCAACCATCGCAAGATAGTGGTCGTCGATGGCCTGCGCGGCTTCGTCGGCGGGCACAACGTCGGCGTCGAATACCTGGGCGAGAAGCCGCCGCTGGCGCCCTGGCGCGATACTCACATCGAACTGCGCGGGCCGGCGGTGGCGTGCCTGCAGGAATGTTTCGCCGAGGACTGGTTCTGGGCCACCCATACCCTGCCGACGCTGATCCTGCCCGATGGCTACGACGATGCCGGGATGCTTTGCCAGGTCGTTCCCAGCGGCCCGGCGGACCCCCAGGAAACCTGCTCGCTGTTCTTCGTCGAATCGATCAACGCGGCGGTTGAGCGGGTGTGGATCACCACGCCCTACTTCGTCCCGGACGAAGCCGTCGCTGCTGCCTTGCGCCTGGCGGTGCTGCGCGGCGTGGATGTGCGCATCCTGTTGCCCTCGCGGCCGGACCACAAGACGGTCTACGCCGCCTCCAGCCTCTACGCCCTGGAGGCCGTGCGTGCTGGCGTGCGGGTGTTCCGCTACCAGCCGGGGTTCCTGCACCAGAAGGTGGTGCTGATCGACCACGACAGCGCCGCGGTGGGCAGCGCCAACCTGGACAACCGCTCCTTCCGCCTGAACTTCGAGATCATGGTGATCACCGTCGACGAAGGCTTCGCCCGCGACGTGGAAGCCATGCTGGAAGAGGACTTCGCCCAGTCGGTGGAGATGACCCTGGACGACCGCAGGCGCGTGCACCGGCTGCAGCAACTGGGGATGCGGGTGGCGCGGCTGGTGTCGCCGATTCTCTGAGAGTCCGGCAAATTCCGCACAAAAGAAAACGCCCGACTCACTCTCGTGAGCCGGGCGTTTCTTTCTCTAGCGCGAGGTCATCAGGCTGGCGCGGAGGAGCGGATCAGGTGATCGAAGGCGGAAAGCGACGCCTTGGCGCCTTCGCCGACCGCGATCACGATCTGCTTGTACGGTACGGTGGTCACGTCGCCGGCGGCGAAGATGCCGGGCAGCGAGGTTTCACCACGGGCGTCGACGATGATCTCGCCACGCGGGCTCAGCTCAATGGTGCCTTTGAGCCATTCGCTGTTGGGCAGCAGGCCGATCTGCACGAAAATGCCTTCCAGGTCGATGGACTTGAACTCTTCCGAGTTGCGGTCCTTGTAGACCAGGCCGGTGACCTTCTGGCCATCGCCTTTCACTTCGCTGGTCAGCGCGCTGGTAATCACGTCCACGTTCGGCAGGCTGAACAGCTTGCGCTGCAGCACGGCGTCGGCGCGCAGCTTGCTGTCGAACTCCAGCAGGGTCACGTGGGAGACGATACCGGCCAGGTCGATGGCCGCTTCGACGCCGGAGTTGCCGCCGCCGATCACCGCCACGCGCTTGCCCTTGAACAGCGGGCCATCGCAGTGCGGGCAGAAGCACACGCCCTTGGCCTTGTACTCCTTCTCGCCCGGCACGCCCATTTCGCGCCAGCGGGCGCCGGTGGCCAGGATCACGGACTTGGCCTTCAGGCTGCCGCCGCCCTCGAACTGCACTTCGTGCAGGCCGCCGACGCTCTTGGCCGGAATCAGCGCGCTGGCGCGCTGCAGGTTCATGATGTCGACGTCATAGTGCTTGACGTGCTCTTCGAGCTGGCGCGCCAGTTTCGGGCCTTCGGTCTCGGTCACCGAGATGAAGTTCTCGATGGCCATGGTGTCCAGCACCTGGCCGCCGAAACGCTCGGCGGCAACGCCGGTGCGGATGCCCTTGCGGGCGGCGTAGATCGCAGCCGCAGCGCCGGCCGGGCCACCGCCGACGACCAGGACGTCGAACTCTTCCTTGGCCGACAGCTTCTCGGCTTCGCGGGCAGCGGCGCCGGTGTCGATCTTGGCGAGGATTTCTTCCACGCCCATGCGGCCCTGGCTGAACACTTCGCCGTTCAGGTAGATGCTCGGCACCGACATGATCTGGCGCTGCTCGACTTCATCCTGGAACAGCGCGCCGTCGATGGCGACGTGGCGGATGTTCGGGTTGAGCACGGCCATCAGGTTCAGCGCCTGCACCACGTCCGGGCAGTTCTGGCAGGACAGCGAGAAGTAGGTTTCGAACTCGAACGTTCCCTGCACGCCCTTGACCTGCTCGATCACGTCGGCCTCGAGCTTGGACGGGTGGCCGCCGACCTGCAGCAGCGCCAGCACCAGGGAAGTGAATTCGTGGCCCATGGGGATACCGGCGAAAGTCAGGCCGATGTTCGCCCCCGGGCGGTTCAGCGAGAACGACGGCTTGCGGGCGTCGCTGCCATCTTCTCGCAGGGTGATCTTGTCGGTCAGGCCGACGATGTCGTGCAGCAGTTCGCTCAGTTCGCGGGATTTGTCGCTGTCATCGAGGGAAGCGACGATCTCGAACGGCTGCTGAACCTTTTCCAGGTAGGCCTTCAACTGGGTTTTAAGAGTGGCGTCCAACATGATCCAGATCCTCGGAATTTGAGCAAAGGGGTTCCCCGGCGAGCCTTCTGGCCCACCCTACGCACGCTTTTGGCTTTAGGTAGGGAGGATGCCGGTAGGCATCCTCGGGGTACTGCAAAACGGTGGGGGAAGCGCTGTGGGCGGGCGCCCGGTGGTTGCGCGGCAGGAGCTGCCGCGCAGCCGCTTCCCGGCCGTTCTTAGATCTTGCCGACCAGGTCCAGGGACGGAGCCAGGGTCTTCTCGCCTTCTTTCCACTTGGCCGGGCAGACTTCGCCCGGGTGAGCGGCGGTGTACTGGGCAGCTTTCAGCTTGCGCAGGGTCTCGCCGACGTCACGAGCGATCTCGTTGGAGTGGATTTCGACGGTCTTGATCACGCCTTCCGGGTTGATCA
Source organism: Pseudomonas nitroreducens (assembly GCF_010994165.1). Classification (NCBI taxonomy): domain Bacteria; kingdom Pseudomonadati; phylum Pseudomonadota; class Gammaproteobacteria; order Pseudomonadales; family Pseudomonadaceae; genus Pseudomonas; species Pseudomonas nitroreducens. The sequence continues at coordinate 483,856 of NZ_WMBX01000004.1, forward strand.
CGAAGGTGCCGCGCAGGGCCAGGCCTTCTTCCGGGATGTGCACGCCGAAAGCGTTGGTCAGCTGGTGGGTAGGGTCGCCGATCAGCGGGAACTGAGCCTTGCCAACAGCCGGGGAGGTTTCGTGCCACACCTTGTGGGAGAAGTGGGTGTCGGTGGTCACGATGTAAACCTCGGTACCAGCGTCACGGAACGCAGCGTAGTTGTTGGCGGCGTCTTCGATCTCGGTCGGGCAGTTGAAGGTGAAGGCTGCCGGCATGAAGATCAGTACCGACCACTTGCCCTTCAGGGACTGCTCGGTGACTTCGATGAACTTGCCATTGTGGAAAGCGTTGACCTTGAACGGTTGGACTTGGGTGTTGATCAGGTTCATTAGGCAATTCCTCGTAGAGAGTTGTCGTTTAATCGAGTGGGTCGATCGTTAGAAATTCGACAGGTAGAAGATTATCGTCTGATGACAAAAAAGGCCCATTGATTTAGGGCATTAGGAATATTGAGTATTTCTATGAGGATAGCTATAAAAGGAAGAAGTTTCCTATCAAGCGAAACGCGGGATCCTACACCTGAATTCCCGCTTCAAGGGCTCTGCCTGGCGGCTTCAAGCCCTCCCCCCGAGTCCGGCGGCTTGCACCGGTCTTCACACCTTGGCGCGAAAGCCGCTCGAGGGCAACGGCAAACGCGACGTACGGTGCCTCGCCCTGCCTTGCCAGCCCCTGCTTTTTTGCCCTGCCCGCCCACGCGCCTATGCTTGTTTGCGTGGGCCGCTAACGCAGGGTTCTCGCCCGTTCCGGTCAGCCTTCGCGAAGCGGCACGCCGCACGCATGACGACGAGGACTCCCGATGATCCAGTTCCTGCTCGGCGAAGAAGCAGTCCAGGCCGACGGGTTCGCGCCCGAGACCAGCCTGCTCGACTACCTGCGCATCCACCGCGCCCGCACCGGCACCAAGGAGGGCTGCGCCTCGGGCGACTGCGGCGCCTGTACCGTGGTGCTCGCCGAGCCCGAGGGCGAAGCCTTGCGCTACCGTGCGGTGAACGCCTGCATCACATTGCTCGGGGCGGTCCACGGACGCCAGGTGCTGACCGTTGAGCACCTGGGCGAACCCGGCGCGCTGCACCCGGTCCAGCAGGCCATGGTCGATTGCCACGGCTCGCAGTGCGGCTTCTGCACACCCGGCATCGTCATGTCGCTGTTCGCCTGGCACCATTCACCGCCGCCACATAGCCGCGAGACGGCGCTGACGGCACTTTCGGGCAACCTGTGCCGCTGCACCGGCTACCGGCCGATCCTCGATGCCGCCGCGCAGATCGCCGGACAGCCGTGCCTGGACAGCTTCGAGCAGAACAGTGCCCTGACGGTCGCCCGCCTGCGGGACATCTCCACAGCCGGCGCCCTTTGCGAAGGCACGGCGCAGGCCTGGTTGCCCGGTTCGCTGGACGAATTGGACGACTTGCTTCAGCGCCATCCGCAGGCGCGGCTGATCGCCGGCGGCACCGACCTGGCGCTTGAAGCGACGCAGAACCTCAAAGCGTTCACGGCGCTCATCCACCTCGACCGCGTCGACGAACTGCAACGCCTGGAACGCCATGCCGACCACCTGCTGATCGGTGCCGCGCGCCCCTATGCCGATTGCCTCGCTGCACTGGACGAATTCCCTGGCGTGAGCGCCTTGCTGGAACGCCTCGGCTCCCTGCAGATCCGCCAGCGCGGCACCCTGGGCGGCAACATCGCCAACGCCTCGCCCATCGGCGACATGCCGCCGGTATTGCTGGCCCTGGATGCGACGTTGCGCCTGCGCCAGTCGGGAGCCGTTCGCGAGGTGCCTGTCGATGGATTCTTCACCGGCTATCGCAAGACCGTCCTGCAGCCCGGCGAGTACATCGAAGCGGTGCTGATCCCGCGCCTGGGCAGCCACCAGCGGTTCCGCGTCGACAAGGTGTCCAAACGCCGCGACGACGACATTTCCGCCGTGTGCATGGCGCTGCGACTGGACCTCGATGACAACGCCATCGTCACCGACGTGCGCCTCGCCTGCGGCGGCATGGCGGCCACGACCCTGCGCGGCCTGCGGACCGAATCGGCGCTGCGCGGCAAGCCATTCGACACAGCGGCCGTCGTTGCGGCGCAGGCCGCGATCCCGGAGGATTTCCAGCCCATCGACGACCTGCGCGCCAGCGCCGCCTATCGCCTGAAGGTGGCGCAGAACCTGCTGCAGCGCGCACTACTGGAATGGTCCGACAACGCCGCGGAGGTGCGCCATGCGTAGCCTGCCACCGCTGGCCAGCAATGGCGTCGCGGTCGCCATCCACAGTGCGGGCCAGCCCCGCGAACACGACAGCGCAGCGCTGCACGTCAGCGGCGCCGCGCGCTACGTGGACGACCTGAAGGAGCCGCGCGACCTGCTGCACGCCGCCGTCGGCGTCACGGAAATTGCCTGCGGCGCCGTTCTTTCCCTCGACCTCGACGCGGTGCGAAGCGCCCCCGGCGTAGTGGCCGTGCTGACCCTGGACGACGTGCCCGGCCACACCGACATCGGCCCGGTGTTCCCCGGCGACCCGTTGCTGGCCGGCGAGCGGGTGAAGTACCACGGGCAAGCACTGTTCGCCGTCGCGGCGCACAGCCTGATCCAGGCACGCCGGGCGGTACGCCTGGCGAAGGTCGAATACGCGCAGGAAGACCCGCTGATCGATCCGCTCAAGGCAAAGGCCGAGGAACGCTTCGTACGCCCACCGCACCACATGCGCCGGGGCGATGCGCAAACGGCGCTGGAGAAAGCCCCGCACCGGCTGGAAGCCCGCCAGTTCATCGGCGGCCAGGAGCATTTCTACCTCGAAGGCCAGGCTTCGCTGGCACTCCCCGGCGACGACGGCGGCATGCTGGTGCACACCTCCAGCCAGCACCCCAGCGAAGTACAGAAACTGGTGGCCGAGGTACTGGCGATCCCGTTGGCCAAGGTCACCGTGGAAGTGCGGCGCATGGGCGGCGGCTTCGGCGGCAAGGAAACCCAGGCCGCGCCCTTCGCCTGCCTCGCCGCGCTGCTCGCCCGCAAGACCGGACAAGCGGTGAAGCTGCGCCTGCCACGCGCCGACGACATGCGCCTGACCGGCAAGCGCCACCCCTTTCACAACCGCTACCGCGTCGGCTTCGACGAAGAAGGCCGGTTGCTCGCCGCGCAGCTGGAAGTGGTGGGCGATTGCGGCCATTCGCCGGACCTCTCCGACGCCATCGTCGACCGCGCGATGTTCCACGCCGACAACGCCTACTTCATCCCCGACGTGGCCATCTCCGGCTACCGCAGCTTCACCAACATCGTCTCGCACACCGCCTTCCGCGGCTTCGGCGGGCCGCAGGGGATGATGGTCATCGAGCGCGCCATGGACGACATCGCCCGCGCGGTGGGCAAGGACCCGCTCGATGTGCGCAAGCTCAACCTCTACGGAGGAATGGGGCGCGAGCTGACGCCCTACCACCAGAAGGTCGAGCACAACCTGCTGGGCGAGCTGATCGCGCGCCTGGAAACGAGCAGCGACTACGCCGCGCGCCGCTTGGCGATCCATGACTTCAACACGCGGAGCCCAGTGCTGAAGAAAGGCCTCGCCCTGACACCGGTGAAATTCGGCATCTCCTTCACCGCGCAGCACCTGAACCAGGCCGGCGCGCTGATCCACCTCTACACCGACGGCAGCATCCAGCTGAACCACGGCGGCACCGAGATGGGCCAGGGCCTGAACACCAAGGTCGCGCAGATTGTCGCCGAGGAATTCCAGGTACCGCTGGAGCGCGTGGTGATCACCGCCACGCGCACCGACAAGGTGCCCAACACCTCGCCCACTGCCGCTTCCAGCGGCACCGATCTCAATGGCATGGCTGCCCGCGATGCGGCGCGGACGCTGAAGAAACGGCTGGTCGACTTCCTTGCCGAACGCGACGAGGTGAAGCCGCAGGAAGTACGTTTCGAACACGGCGGCATAACGGTGGGAACCCGGCACCTCGACTTCGTCGAGGCCATCCAGGCTGCCTACTTCGCGCGCATCCAGCTTTCCGCCACCGGTTTCTACCGCACGCCGAAAATCTTCTACGACCGCGAGAAGGGCCAGGGCCATCCGTTCTTCTACTTCGCCTACGGCGCGGCGGTGTCCGAGGTGGAAGTGGACACGCTGACCGGCGAGTACCGCGTACTGCGCGTGGACATCCTCCATGACGTCGGCCGCAGCGTTAACCCGGCCATCGACATCGGCCAGATCGAGGGTGGCTTCATCCAGGGCATGGGCTGGCTGACCACCGAGGAACTGCGCTGGGACGATGCGGGCAAGCTGCTCACGGTGGGGCCGGCGACCTACAAGATTCCGGCGGTGAGCGACACGCCGGAAGACTTCCGCGTGGCACTGTTCGAGCGCCCCAACGAGGAGGACAGCGTGTACTTGTCCAAGGCCGTGGGCGAGCCGCCGTTCATGCTGGCGATCTCGGTGTGGTCGGCGCTGCGCGACGCCATCGCCAGCCTCGCGGATTACCGCCTGAGCCCCGACCTGGATACACCGGCGACACCAGAGCGGGTACTCTGGGCCTGCGAGGCGATGCGCCAGGAGAACCGAGCATGACCCGAACCTGGATGGACGCCGTCGCCCGCCTGCGCGACAGCGCCGAGGGCTACGTGCTGATCACCGTGATCGGCGTGCAGGGCTCCACGCCCCGCGAGTCCGGCAGCAAGATGCTGGTCACCGCCGGGGAAATCTTCGACACCATCGGCGGCGGTCACCTGGAGTTCGCTGCCATCGAGCACGCCCGCCAGTTGCTGCTGGCCGGCAAGGATCGCCAGGCGCTGGAACACTTTCCCCTCGGCGCGCGGCTGGGCCAGTGCTGCGGTGGGCGCGCCAGCCTGCTGTTCGAGTGTTTTGCCGCGCGTGGACCGCAGGTCGTGCTGTTCGGCGCGGGGCACGTCGGCCGCGCCCTCGCGCCATTGCTGGCAGGTTTGCCGTTGCGCCTGGAATGGGTGGACAGCCGCGCGGCGGAACTTCCCAAAGCCGTCCCTGACGGCGTGCGCATGCGCCTGCTGGAGGAACCCGAGGACGCCGTGCACGAAGCGCCGCCGGGCAGCTACTTCCTGGTCATGACCCACAACCATCCACTGGATTACGCCATTGCCGAAGCCGTGCTCAAGCGCGGCGACGCCGGCTTTCTCGGCATGATCGGCTCGCGCACCAAGGCGCGGCGCTTCCAGATGAGGCTGGAGCAGCACGGTTATCCACCGCAGCTGATCGAGCAGATGCATTGCCCCATCGGTCTTGGCGAAGTGCCCGGCAAACGCCCGCTGGAAGTGGCCATCTCGGTCGCCGCCCAGGTCATCGCCCGTTATCACCAGGACGCCCCTGCCCGGCAGACGCGCGAAGGCGTGGAATGGGCCGCGCTATGTAGCGAAGGTGCGTGCGGCGACACGCCAGCGGACGCAAAAACCTGACCAGTGGGACAACAGTTTTTCCCGCTGCCGCCGATACACTCAACGACCCCGTCTCTTCGCCCGCCGCCCGGCGGGCGTTTCGTTGTGCGTCCGGAGGAAAACAAGAAAATGCGCCTGCGAAGTATCCAGACCCAGCTCATCCTCAGCATGGGCGCCGCCCTGCTCATCAGCCTGCTCATCGTCCTGGGCCTCTATGCCGTGCTGGTCAACCGCCTGAGCGAGCGCTACCTGCTCGAACAGGCGCTGCCCGCGAGCATCCAGGCGATTGCCAATGACTTCGAGAAGCGCCTCACCGGCCCCATCACCGCAGCGGCCGGCATCGCCGACAACACCCTGGTGCAGGACTGGCTGGCCGCCGGCGAAAGCCCCGCGCAACTGGCCGAGTTCACCCGCTATCTGGGCGGCATCCGCGCCTCGCAGAAGGCCTTCTCCGCGCTGATCACCTCCAACGCCAGCGGCGCCTACTACAGCGACAAGGGCAAGGAACGCACGCTGAGCCGCAGCGAGCCGAAGGACAGCTGGTACTTCCAGTTCATCGACAGCGGCAAGCCGCGCATGTGGAACATCGACACCGACGGCAGCACCGGCGAACTGGCGCTGTTCATCGACCAGCGTGTGGAGCGCGACGGCAAGCTGCTCGGCATCGCCGGCCTGGGCCTGGAGATGCGCGAACTGTCGACGCTGATCAGCGATTTCCGCTTCGGCCAGTCCGGCCGCGTGTACCTGGTGAAGAACGACGGCCAGGTACAGATCCATCCCGACGCCACGCTGCCCAAAGGGCGCAGCCTGGGCGACCTGATCGGGCCCGGCGCGGCGAGCGCACTGCTCGGCCAGCAGGGTTTCCACAGCGCTCGCTTCGAACGCAACGGCGAGGCCTACCTCGCGGCCAGCCTGCCGCTGCATGACCTGGGCTGGACCCTGGTGAGCGAAGTGCCGGAGGCGGAAATCTATGCCGACGCCCGCGAGGCGCTGGCCTTCTCCGGCCTCGCCGGAGCAGTGGTCGCCCTGCTCTGCCTGGCGCTGGTGGTACTCATGGCGCGCAGCCTCGCCAGGCCGATCCGCCAGGTGACCAGTGCGCTGCTGGAGATCGGCGGTGGCGGTGGTGACCTCACCCGCCGCCTGGACGACAGCCGCGCGGACGAACTGGGCGACCTCGCGCGCGGCTTCAACCGCTTCCTCGAAGGCCAGCGCGCGCTGATCAGTGCCGTGCTTGGCACCAGCCAGCAACTGCTGCGCACCGTCGGCGAAGTGGCGCAGGTGGTGGACAACACCGCCGACCGTGCCGGCCGCCAGCAGGAAATGACCGACATGGTCGCCACGGCAGTGAACGAGATGGGCAGCACGGTGCAGGAAATCGCCCGCAACGCCGAGCAGGCGGCCAGCGCATCGCAGCAGGCGCGCGACGAAGCCGGCGAAGCGCGGCGGGTGGTCGGCGGCTCGCTGCAGGTCGGCCAGCGCATGTCCGGGGAGATCGGCGAGGCGGCCGGCGCGGTCGGCGAACTGGCCGGGCAGGTGGCGAGCATCGACCAGGTGCTGGCAGTGATCCGCGGCGTCTCCGAGCAGACCAACCTGCTTGCCCTCAACGCCGCCATCGAGGCGGCGCGCGCCGGCGAACTGGGCCGTGGCTTCGCCGTGGTCGCCGATGAGGTACGCACGCTGGCCAGCCGAACCCAGGGCTCCACCGACGAAATCCTCACGATCATCCAGCGCCTGAAGGGCGGCGCGGAGGCCGCAGTGCGCTCGATGCAATCCAGCCAGCAGACCACCGGGCAGAGCCTGGCGGCCAGCGAACAGGCCGGCGCTTCCCTGGGCGCCATCGCCGACCAGGTGGAGCGCATCAGCGACATCAACCACCAGGTCGCCACGGCCACCGAGGAGCAATCGGCGGTGACCGAGGAGATCAACCGCAACGTGCAGGGCATCGCCGATCTCGCCCACGCCACCACCCGCGAAGTGCAGCATGGCCGCGAGCAATGCCGCGAGCTGCGCAGCCTGGCCGACGACCTGGCGCGACAGATGGCGCAGTTCCGCCTTTGAAGGCGCAGGCGCCGGCCATGCGCCGGCGCCTTTTCCCCAGAGTTACCCACAGGTTTTCAAAGCGAAGCGGCAGGCTTTTCGCCAAGGCTGGCGGTGGATGACGGCCGATAAACTCACGATGTGTCTCAACGACGAGACACCTTGCCCACACGTTGCCCACAGATTGTCCAGAGACTTGCCCCCAGCCGGCCGGGCTCCGCCCGACCATCCGGCAAAATGCCCGAGCCCAGGCCCCGCAAGCCCTGCATCAATCCAGTGAATAATTTACCGAATGGTCAGGAGTGATCCCGAGCGGCGTTTCCGGCGCAATTCATCCACATCTTTTCCACAGCTTGTTCATATTTTGCTCAACAGGCCGGCGACGAATTGCTCAGAAAATGAGCGATGCCCTGCAGCCTCCGGACGGCGCAGGCAGGAGCCGACCTGCCACAGGTTATCCACAGGTGGTTCCACGGGATTTGGGGAGAAGAATCAGGCGTCCAGCAAGCGCGCCCGGATACGACCGCGGCTGAGGTCACCGAGCAGCTTCTGCAACGGCTCGATCTGGGTGGTCGGCAGGACCGCCGTCACCTGCACGCCCTCCCCACCGAAGGTTTCGTCCTCGATGCTGGCACCGAGCGCAAGGACTCGCGCCTTGAACAACGCATGCTCGGCGAAGGTGCAATCGAAGGCCAGCCGGCTGCTGGGCACCAGTTCGACCCGCTCGGCGTCCTGCAGGCATTTCGCTGCGCAGCCCCCATAGGCGCGAGCCAGGCCGCCGGTACCGAGCTTGATGCCGCCGAACCAGCGGCTGACCACGACGACCACACGGTCCATGTCCTGCCCTTCGATGGCCACCAGCATGGGCCGGCCGGCGGTACCGCCGGGCTCACCGTCGTCGCTGAAGCGGTACTGGTTGCCCAGCTTCCACGCCCAGCAGTTGTGCCCGGCACTGGCGTCCCGGTGCGCGGCGAGGAAGGCCTGGGCCTCGGCCTCGCTGGCAATAGGTGCGGCCACGCACTGGAAGCGGCTCTTGCGGATGTCTTCTTCGTAGCGGGCGAGGCCGGCCAGGGTGAAACTCATGCCGAGGTCGACGGCGGCGTCAGCCCGCAACCCTTGAGGATGATGCGGATGAGGTTGTCGCTGGCGTCGCTGAAGTCCTGTTTGGACATGCGCTTGCGACCGGTGACGAAGCCGATCTGGGTGGCGAAGTCGGCGTAGTGCTGGGTGCTGCTCCAGATCAGGAAGATCAGGTGCACCGGGTCCACGGCGTCCATCTTGCCGGCCTCGATCCAGGCCTGGAACACGGCGGCGCGGCCGGCGAACCAGGTGCGGTAGTCCTGGCTGAAGTGTTCGGAGAGGCATTCGCCACCACTGATGATCTCCATGGCGAAGACCCGCGAGGCCTGCGGGTAGCGGCGGGAGAATTCCATCTTGGCGCGGATATAGGTGGCCAGGGCCACCGCGGGGTCATCATCCACGGTGAGGTGGTTGAAGGTGCTGTCCCACAGTTCGAGGATGTTGCTCAGCACCGCTACGTACAGCCCCAGCTTGTTGCTGAAGTAGTAGTGCAGGTTGGCCTTGGGCAGGCCGACGCGCTGGGCGATGGTGTTCATGCTGGTGCCCTTGAAGCCGTGGCGAGCGAACTCCTCCTCGGCGGCGGCGAGGATGGCTTCCTCGTTCTTCTGGCGAATGCGGCCGGCGGGCTTTTCGCCGTTGGGTGCGGTATGGGCGGGTACCTGGAGGGTCATGCGGGATATCCGTGCATTGAGCGGTGGCGCTGCATGGATAACCCAGGCGGGTAGCGGGATTCAAGCGCAACAAGGAAAAAGCTGGGAACCGGCCTGCGGGCAGCGGCCGGTTCCAGCCTTGAGACAGCAATGCCCCCGGCACAGACCGGAGGCACTGTGGTTAGCGGGTTGTGCCAGTGGTGCCGGAAGAGCTGTGGTGCCCGCCGCCACCATGGTTGCCGATGGCAGCACCGACGGCGACGATGGCGGCGCCGATACCGACGGCAGCACCTACCGACATATTGCCGTAGAGCGGACGAGCAAGACCCAGCCCCGCGCAACCGTCCGGAACCGGCACAACCGCGACACCGCGCTGCCTGGCATCCTGATCATCCTGGCGCGCCTGCTCAGCCGCCTGGTCATCCTGCTTGCCGCCGCCCCACAACGGTTGGCATTCGGTCGTGGCGACCACAGCCTTTTCTTCCCGCGCTGGCTCCTCGGGAGCTGCTGGCTGCGTGTGCGTTACCACGTCCTGGTAGAAGCCGCCCGCGTGCGTCCTGTCGTGGAGCTCAGTGGGAGGAATGCTCGGATGCCCGAGTGGCGCTGCCAGCACGGGGGTGCATATGCTCGCGACGATGGTCGCGATCAACAGTTTCTTCATGGCTCACATCTCCTTGGTGAAGCTAAAGAGAGACAAAGCTAGAGCAGCGCAGCGCCTCGACCAATTGGGGCGCAGCTGTTCGGAATGTCGGCAATTTCCGAAGTTTTTGCGGGACAATCTACGAAAGGTGCAGCGGCGGCATCAGAAAGAACCACCCCGCCAGGCGGCGGGGTGAGTCGTGACATCAGAAGTGGTACTTGACCAGTGCGCTGACGGTGTTCTGGTCGGTGGTGAAGAACTGCGAGTCCTTGATGCCGTACTTGTCGGACCAGTAGTCGTACTCGATACCGACGTACAGGTGCTTGGCCTCGTAACCCATGGCCTTGCCCAGGTCGTACTTCACCTGCGGGTTGAAGTGCAGGTTGGCGTGGTAATCCGACTGGTTGCGGCGGCTGGAGCTGGCGTCCTTGTTGTTCACGACCCAGTCCATGAAGCCGTCGAACAGGATGTTGGAGTTGCCCACCGGGAAGGTGATGGCCCAGGCCGGGGTGATCTGCCAGGCACCGGACGGCACGCGGTTGCCGTCGGGCTTGCGGTAGTAGAAGTTCAGCTGGAAGTAATCGAAGCCCGGCAGCGCCAGGTCGAAGCCCGGGCCGAGCAGGTAGGACTCCACGTCGCCTTCGCCGAACTCGTAGGTGCTGGCCAGCAGCACGTCCTTGATCGGGCCGAAGGACAGGTCGGTGCCGGTGATCTTGCCGAACGACAGGCGCGGGCTGAACTCGCCGTAGTAGGTGTTCTTGCCGTTGGTGGCGCTTTCCTTGCCGTTGTAGTTGATCTGGTCGACGAAGAACCAGATGTCACCCCAGGTCCAGGCGCTCGCGCTCTCGAAGGTGAAGGTCTGCTGGATCGGCGGGTCTACCTTGAAGTTCTTGCCCCACAGGTAGGTCAGGCTTTCGTTGTGCCAGATCAGCGGGCCGTCATTGGATGCCGGAGCCGGGGTCAGGTCTTCACCGCCAGCCATGGCCTGCCCGGCCGCGAGCAGCCCGCCGGCGAGCAGCAGGGATGCGAGAGTGCGAGTCATGCGTTGCTCCTAATCAGTGCAGTCGTGTTGCGTTTTTTAATTGTCGGTGGAACCTGTCCGGTCGGTCAGGCCTGGCGAGGAAAAGCAAGATTGGAGCCAATCCTGACCAGATGTTCCATTTTTATGACGAACCCCTCGGGATCCGCTCCTTTGGCAGAGAAGACGCAGGTGCACGGGTCGGGCCATTTCTTGACCCACAGGACAACTTCGCCTGATTCAAGGGCATCGCGCCATCGGCAAGCACAGGAATGGCAACCACTAACCGGCAGATTGGATACATGGGCAACCTGTGTTGAAACGAATCAACACAAATTATGTATACAAGTCTCTTGTGGGAAATCTACCCAACAGCCCTCGGTGCACACCACGCGTTTTTCCGGGCGCGGATGATGCCAGACAAGAGCATCGACTACACCTGTCAGGTTGACTCGGGCCGCCGGGCGGTCTCGCTTTTGCGCCGCCGCCGAGGGCACTGGACACTGCGGTTTCCCGGCACAGCCAGGCGCCGTGCTTGAGGCTCCAGGGCTGGCCTGCCAGACTTTGGCCATCAGCGACACTTTCCAAAGATGTACCGATGAAAGGACAACCCCCCGAGCTACAACGCCTGATTCCGGTGCTCGACCGCCTGCCGCGGCCAGTCTACGCGCGTGCCGAGCGGCTACGCGCGGGCTCCTGGACCAGCCGGCACCACCACGCGTGGGTGCAGCTGTCCTATGCCATCACCGGCGTACTGGGTGTACACACGGCCGAAGGCAGCTTCTTTGCCCCGCCGCAGCGGGCCATCTGGATTCCGGCCTTCCTTGACCATGAGGTGGTGACCTCGACCCAGGCGGAAATGCGCAGCCTGTACATCCGCGACGACGCCTGCCGTTGGGCGCCGGACCGCTGCCGGGTGCTGGAGGTGACGCCGCTGGCGCGCGAGCTGGTCAAGAGCTTCTGCGAGCTGCCGGTGGATTATCCACAGGGCGACAGTGCCGAATCGCGGCTGGTGGAAGTACTCCTGGACCAGCTGCGCCACCTGCCGGAGGTCGCCTTCTCCCTGCCGATGCCACAGGAGGGACGGCTGCTGCAGTTGTGCCAGACGCTGATCGACCACCCCACCGACAGCCATACCCTGGGTGACTGGGCGCAGCGCATCGGTACGTCGGAGAAGACCTTGTCGCGGCTGTTCCAGCGCGAGACCGGCATGACCTTCCGCCTGTGGCGCCAGCGCCAGCGCCTGCTCGCCTCCCTCGGCTCGCTGGAGGCCGGCAACAGTGTTACGGCGGCGGCGCTGGACTGCGGGTACGACTCCACCTCGGCCTATATCGCGTCGTTCAAGGGACTGTTCGGGTTTACGCCGGGGGATTTGTTCCGCCAGCGGTAGGCCGTGCTGGCGGGTACCGATTGCGGACGAAGTCCGCTCCCGCCCAAAGCCTGACCCCGCGTGGGAGCGGAGTCCGTCCGCGATTGGCTGAGCCCCCCAGACGAAGCTGAAGCGCCCTTCTACAGGCGCCCACCTATCGGCGGATTTCCGCTCAACTTCCCCGCCAATCGGCGCCGCTTCGCCTGCCGTCGCCACCCCATAAATAGACAAGCCCCTAGTGCCACGCGGCTTTCTGGCCTTGGCACGGTGCCTGCTATCGCCCTCGGCACTGCGCCGCCCTCGCGGCGCGCCGGCGTGACGTAACCCGTAGTCCGCACGCCTGACGACAACAACGACAAGAGGAATACCCATGGATAGCGCAAGCGCCGTCTCCGCTTCTGCCGCACCCCGCACGACTTCCCAGCGCATCAAGTCGATCTTCAGTGGCTCGGTCGGCAATCTGGTCGAGTGGTACGACTGGTACGTCTACGCCGCCTTCTCGCTGTACTTCGCCAAGGCATTCTTCCCCCAGGGCGACATGACCGCCCAGCTGCTGAACACCGCCGCGATCTTCGCCGTGGGCTTCCTGATGCGCCCGATCGGCGGCTGGCTGATGGGTATCTATGCCGACCGCAAGGGCCGCAAGGCCGCCCTGCTGGCCTCGGTCCTGCTGATGTGCTTCGGCTCGCTGATCATCGCCCTGACCCCCAGCTATGAAACCATCGGCGTCGGCGCACCGATCCTGCTGGTGCTCGCGCGCCTGCTGCAGGGCCTGTCGGTCGGCGGCGAATACGGCACTTCCGCAACCTACCTGAGCGAGATGGCCAACAAGGAGCAGCGCGGCTTCTTCTCCAGCTTCCAGTACGTGACCCTGATCTCCGGCCAGCTCATCGCCCTGGCGGTACTGATCGTGCTGCAGCAGACCCTGACCGTCGAGCAGTTGGAAAGCTGGGGCTGGCGTATTCCGTTCTTCATCGGCGCACTGTGCGCGGTCGTAGCCATGTTCCTGCGTCGCGGCATGGAAGAGACCGAATCCTTCAGCACCAAGAAGGACGAGCCCAAGGAAAGCCTGATCCGCACCCTGTTCCGTCATCCCAAGGAAGTCCTGACCGTGGTCGGCCTGACCATGGGCGGTACGCTGGCCTTCTACACCTACACCACGTACATGCAGAAGTACCTGGTGAACACCGTGGGCATGAGCAAGAACGACTCGACCATGATCTCGGCGGCCACGCTGTTCCTCTTCATGCTGCTGCAGCCCATCGTCGGCGCGCTGTCGGACAAGATCGGCCGTCGCCCGATCCTGATCGCCTTCGGCGTGCTGGGCACCGTGTTCACCTACCCGATCCTCAGCACCCTGCACACCATCGACACCTGGTGGGGCGCGTTCTTCCTGATCATGGCCGCGCTGGTCATCGTCAGCGGCTACACCTCGATCAACGCCGTGGTGAAGGCCGAGCTGTTCCCCACCGAGATCCGCGCCCTGGGCGTGGGCCTGCCGTACGCGCTGACCGTGTCCATCTTCGGCGGCACCGCCGAGTACGTGGCGCTGTGGTTCAAGAGCATCGGCATGGAGAGCGGCTTCTACTGGTACGTCACCGCGTGCATCGCCTGCTCGCTGCTGGTCTACGTGACCATGAAGGACACCCAGAAGCACTCGAAGATCACCACCGACTGATTGGGCTCCTTGCCCAGGCCCCGGCGCACACTCTCCGGGGCTTTTTATCCACAAGGCCCGGCATACGCCGGGCCTTGTCGTTTCTGCGGTGACCCGCGACGCTGCGCTATCCTCGCCAGCGTCACGATCGCGTAGGCATTTCCATGGACCTCTCTCCCTTTCCTGTCGGCACGTTGAGCGCCCGCGGCCTGCGCGGCGCGCTCAGCGGGCCCTTCGATCTCGACCTGGAACCCGGCCACTGCACGGTCCTCAGCGGCCCGTCGGGCATCGGCAAGAGCCTGCTGCTGCGCATGCTCGCCGATCTCGACCCGAACCAGGGCGCGATCAGCCTCGGCGGGGTGAACCGCGAGAGCCAGCCGGCCCATGTCTGGCGGCGGTGGGTGACCTACGTACCGGCCGAATCCGGCTGGTGGGAAGACGACGTCGCCGCGCACTTCACCGATCTCGACGGCGTAAGCCGGCTGCTCCCGCAGCTCAATCTCGATCCCGCGAGGCTGCAGGCCCAGGTCGCGCACCTGTCCACCGGCGAGCGACAGCGCCTGGCGCTATTGCGCGCACTGGTGCAACGCCCGCACTTCCTGCTGCTGGACGAACCCACCGCCGCGCTGGACCCGGACAATCGCGAACAGGTCGAACGCCTGTTGCTGGCGGTCAAGGCGCAAGGCATGGGCCTGCTGGTGGTGACCCACGATGTCGGCCAGGCGCAACGTCTCGGCGAGCGGCAACTGCACCTGGACCACGACGGACTGACGGAGCGACACCCATGACACCGCTGCAATTGAGCGTGCCGGAACTGGCCCTGGCGGCGCTGCTGATCCTTGCGGCGGCGGCGCTGTCCTGGGCGCTGCGCCTGGGCCTGCAACGCACGCTGCTGGTTTCCGCTGCACGCCTGGTGGTGCAGTTGGTACTGGTCGGTCTGTTCCTGCGCCAGGTATTTGCGCTGTCTTCGCCCTGGCTGACGGCGCTGGTGGTCGCCGTCATGCTGGGCGCGGCGACCTTCGAGGTCGGCTCGCGGCAGCGGCGGCGACTGACCGGCTTCTGGCACCTGGGCATCGGCGGCGGCGCGGTCGGTATCGCCACCCTGGGCATCGCCCTGTTCGCCCTCGCCGGCAGCCTGCGCCCGACGCCCTGGTACGACGCGCGCCACGCCATTCCGCTGGTGGGTATCATCCTCGGCACGGCGATGAACGCCGCCAGCCTGGCGCTGAACCAGGTGTTCGCCAGCGTCACCCGCGAGCGGGCGGCCATCGAAGCGCGCCTGGCCCTGGGCGCCGACCGCCATACCGCGCTCAGCGGACTGATTCGCCGCGCGCTCTACACCGGGCTGATCCCCACCCTGAACCAGATGGCTGCCGCCGGTATCATCACCCTTCCGGGCATCATGACCGGTCAGATACTCGCCGGCATGGACCCACTGGACGCCGCGCGCTACCAGATCCTGCTGATGTTCCTGCTCGCCGGCGCCGGATTCATCGCCGCGCTGGGCGCGGTGTACCTGTCGCTGTGGCGGCTCACCGACCCGCGCGAGCGCCTGCGCCTGGATCGCCTGCGTGCCGACGATTGAGCGGCGCTGGCGTATGCTGGGCAACCTTCCCCCGCCACAGGAGCCTGCCATGACCACCCCGAAATCCGCCTTGATCATCGGCGCCTCGCGCGGCCTGGGCCTGGGCCTGGTGCGCGAGCTGCTGGACCGTGGCTGGGACGTCACCGCCACCGTGCGCGACGCCGCCCATCCCGGCGAACTGGCCGCACTGCCGGTGCGCGTCGAGTCGCTGCTGCTGGACGACGTGCACTCCCAGGACCGCCTCGCCGAAGCCCTGGCCGGCACACGCTTCGATCTCATCTACATCAACGCCGGCATCTACGGCCCGCCGCACCAGTCGGCCATCGACGCCAATCTCGCCGATGTCGGCCAGCTGTTCATGGTCAACGCCATCGCCCCGCTGCGCCTGGCCGAACGCCTGCTGCCGCGCCTGGACGGCGACAACGGCGTGCTGGCCTTCATGACCTCCGAACTGGGCAGCGTCGCCGGCAATGAATCCGGCGGCATGGCGCTGTACCGCGCGAGCAAGGCGGCGCTCAATTCGCTGACCCGCAGCTTCGTCGCCGAACTGGACGAAACCGGCATCACCGTGCTCAACCTGCATCCGGGCTGGGTGCGCACCGACATGGGCGGCGAGTCCGCGCCGCTGGACGTGCCGACCAGCGTGAAAGGCCTTGCCGACCAGGTCGAAAGCCACGCCGGCCGCGGCGGCCAGTTCTACCTGGACTACCAGGGAACGACGATCGACTGGTGACGACGGCATTCGAGCCCGTTACTATGAGCGTTCTCTTGACCCCCATGTCAGGTTCTGCGAGCTAGAGCCAGGCAAGGCGGCGGTTGGCGAGAAAGCGCAGTTGACTCCAGTCAATGAGCATTTCTCGACGATCGCCAACGCCGCATGGCCGACGCGCAGCGAACCGCTAGGGTGCGAGGGAACCTGGATCAGCAGACAGGGTGAACACTGAGCTGGCTTCCCATGAACCCATGGAGCCGGCTCGAACGAACGGCTCCGTCCGTTTGGAGAATTCATCCATGTCTTCCCCGCGTCTCTGGCTGCGCAACCCGCTGGCCATCTTCACCGCTAATGATCAGGACGCCCGTGGCGGCATCGTCGTCCAGGACGGCCGCATCGTCGAACTGGTCGCTGCCGGCCAGCAGCCTTCGGCCCCGATCCAGCAGACCTTCGACGCCAGCCAGCACGTGCTGACGCCCGGCCTGATCAACACCCACCACCACTTCTACCAGACCCTTACCCGCGCCTGGGCGCCGGTGGTGAACCAGCCTCTGTTCCCCTGGCTGAAGACGCTCTACCCGGTATGGGCGCGCCTGACCCCTGACCAGCTCGGCGTGGCCACCAAGGTTGCCCTGGCCGAACTGCTGCTCTCGGGCTGCACCACCGCCGCCGACCACCACTACCTGTTCCCCGACGGTCTCGAGCAGGCCATCGACGTGCAGGCAGGCGTGGTCCAGGAACTGGGCATGCGCGCCATGCTCACCCGCGGCTCCATGAGCCTGGGCGAAGCCGACGGCGGCCTGCCGCCGCAACAGACCGTGCAGAGCGCCGAGGCCATCCTCGACGACAGCCAGCGGCTGATCCGCGAGTACCACCAGCGCGGCGAACGCGCCCAGGTGCAGATCGCCCTGGCACCCTGCTCGCCCTTCTCGGTCACCCCGGAAATCATGCGCGCCAGCGCCGAACTGGCCGAGCGCGAAGACGTGCGCCTGCACACCCACCTCGCCGAAACCCTGGACGAAGAGGACTTCTGCCTGCAGCGCTTCGGCCAGCGCACCGTGGATTACCTGGATAGCGTCGGCTGGCTCGGCCCGCGCACCTGGCTGGCCCACGGCATCCACTTCAACGATGAGGAAATCCAGCGCCTGGGCGCCGCCGGCACCGGCGTCTGCCACTGCCCCAGCTCGAACATGCGCCTGGCCTCGGGCATCTGCCCGACCGTGGCGCTGGAAGCCGCCGGCGCGCCGGTGGGCATCGGCGTGGACGGCTCGGCCTCCAACGACGCCTCCAACATGATCCTCGAAGCCCGCCAGGCCCTGTACATCCAGCGCCTGCGCTACGGCGCCGAGCAGATCACCCCGGAGCGCGCGCTGGGCTGGGCCACCCGCGGTTCGGCGAAACTCATCGGCCGCAGCGACATCGGCGAGCTGGCCGTGGGCAAGCAGGCGGACCTGGCGCTGTTCAAGCTCGACGAACTGCGCTTCTCCGGCAGCCACGACCCGCTCTCCGCGCTACTGCTGTGCGGCGCCGACAAGGCCGACCGGATCATGATCGGCGGCACCTGGCGCGTGGTCGACGGTGAGGTCGAAGGCCTCGACCTCAAGCGCCTGATCGCCGACCACACCCAGGCGGCGCGCAAGCTGCTCGGTACGCTGTAAATACCTTCCGCACCCATACGAGCGGA
Organism: Pseudomonas nitroreducens; assembly: GCF_010994165.1. NCBI lineage: Bacteria > Pseudomonadati > Pseudomonadota > Gammaproteobacteria > Pseudomonadales > Pseudomonadaceae > Pseudomonas > Pseudomonas nitroreducens. The sequence continues at coordinate 501,718 of NZ_WMBX01000004.1, forward strand.
GCCCCTCACCCTAACCCTCTCCCGCAAGCGGGAGAGGGGACCGTTCGGTGCAGGGAGAACCTCCAGCGTCAGCCGGACAATCTGCCCCCTCTCCCTATGGGAGAGGGTTGGGGTGAGGGCAAGCCCCGAGCGAATATCGGCTCGCCTGTAATCCGCTCTACCCAGCCTGCCGACAAGCTTCCTGACCGAAGACCATCACGTGGCTCCGGATGCCATTCCAGCCGGCACGTTTTGTCATCGAAAAATCGCTACAACCCGCGCCACACAAGGGCTGCGCACTACCGCCCGTCGCCATCCAAACAGCCGCGATGAGCGGTCATTCAGTGAAAACCCCTCTAGATCAAGGGTCTATCCCTTGCGACGGGAATATGCCGTCAGTTTGACATCACCCATTGGCACTCTAGTTTTAAATCGCCGGGCCGAATTCCTGCTCAAGAGGTTGTCAGCAGCCGTTTGGCCCGGTCACCGGCGCCCGGCAATGGAGTGCACGTCAATGCGCGATTCACAGTTGGACCCTCTGGCGGTTCAAGGAGCCGGCCAGGATTGGCCGCGGCGCCTCATCATCCAGACCCTGCCCTGGGCGGTGGTCGCCGTGCTCTGCGCGGTCGGCGTGCCGTTCTGGTGGATGCTGCCGGTGGGCTGGATCTCCAGCCTGGTGCTGAGCAGCCTGCTGTGCGGCACCGGCAAGGCCGCCGCCGAGGCGCAGGCAGTCAAGCTGCACAGCGAGGAGCTGCCTCAGTGGCGCCCGCTGCAGGAAGCCGTGGAAGGCCACCTGGCCCAGCTCAACGGCCATACCCACCAGATCGACAGCCTCCTGCACCAGGCGATCCGGCAACTGACCGACAGCTTCCACGCCCTCGCCGATCGCATCGACACCCAGCGCGGCCTGTCCCACTCGCTGATCGAGCGCTACGACGGCCGCGGGCACATGGACGGCGACATCGATTTCCAGCGTTTCATCCACGCCACCCAGGAAACCCTCGGGCTGTTCGTCGAAGCCACCCTGGAGACCAGCCGCACCTCACAGCAACTGGTGGAGCGCATGGACCGCGTGACGCACAAGATCGCCGAGATCCTGCAATCCACCCAGGACATGGACGCCATCGCCAAGCAGACCAACCTGCTGGCCCTCAACGCCGCCATCGAAGCCGCCCGCGCCGGCGAAAGCGGCCGCGGTTTCGCGGTGGTAGCCGACGAGGTACGCGCGTTGTCCACCCGTTCCACGCACTTCTCCCAGGCCATCCGCGAGCACGTCGACGTGGTCTACCACGAGATCAAGGACGCCGAGGGCGCCATCAGCCAGTTGGCCGACAAGGACATGACCTTCGCCCTGGATTCACGCCAGAAGATCCAGCACATGCTCGACGATCTCGACGCCATGAATCAGCACACCGTGAAGGTAGTGCAGGAGCTGGACCGCATCTCCCTGGAAGTGGGCGACGGCGTCAACGCCGCGGTCACCGCCCTGCAGTTCCAGGACATGAGCAGCCAACTGCTCGGCCAGGTCGGCAAGCACAGCGCGCGCCTCGGCGCCCTCGCCGTCGGCCTCGGCGCGCTGGATGGTCGCGAACCCGGCGAGTGGGGCGAGTGCCTGCGTGGCGAAGTCGCCGAACTCGGTCGCCCCCTGAGCAACCCGGTCGCCCAGACCAGTCTCAGCGCTGGCGAAGTGGAACTGTTTTGACGTGATCCGAGCCCAGGAGGCATCGCCATGTTGCAGTCCGTCATTGCCCGCTTTAACGAACACTGGCTGGCCAACCTCGCCCTGATCGGCTGAGCCCCACACCCTTTCCGCGCGCCGGGATGGCGCGAGTTCCGCGCGCCTGGCGACAAGCAACGCATTGCACCCAAGGAGAATCAACGCAATGGGAAAACAGATTCTGATCGTCGATGACTCGGCCTCCATCCGGCAAATGCTGAGCTTCACGCTCAAGTCCGCCGGCTACGAGGTGGACGAGGCCGTGGACGGCAAGGACGGCCTGGGCAAAGCCCAGCGCAAGTCCTACCAACTGGTCTTCACCGACCAGAACATGCCGAACATGGACGGCCTGTCGCTGATCCGCAGCCTGCGCGACATGGCCGGCTACCGCAGCACGCCGATCCTGATGCTCACCACCGAGTCCAGCGACGCCATGAAACAGCAGGGCAAGAGCGCCGGCGCCACCGGCTGGCTGGTCAAGCCGTTCGACCCGCCGAAACTGCTGGAAGTGACCCGCAAGGTCCTGCCCTAGGGGAACCCTGAATGGCTACCGGTATGGAGCAATTCCTCCAGGTCTTCTTCGAGGAAACCGACGAACACCTGGCGACGCTCGAACTCCTGCTGATCGGGCTCGACCTCGATCAGCCGGACGCCGAGACGCTCAATGGCATCTTCCGTGCGGCGCACTCGATCAAGGGCTCCAGCGGCATGTTCGGCTTCGACGACCTGACCGCCGTGACCCACGAACTGGAGACGCTGCTCGACCGCATCCGTTGCGGGCAGACTGCCCTGCACGTGGACATGATCGGCGCCTTTCTCGAAGCCCGCGACGTATTGCAGCGCCTGCTCGACGCACACCGCAGCCAGGTACCCGATCCGGACGTGCCCGTCGCCGCCACCGTGGAGCGCCTGCGCGCCTGGCTGGCAGCACCGGCCGCGGCACCTACCGATGACCACTCCGCCCTGTTCGAAGACACTCCTGTCGCGGCAGAAGCCGGCGCCAGCGACGAGGACTTCGGCTTCTTCGACGATGCGCCCGGCACGCCCGGCGCCAGCGCAGCGGTCGCCAGCAGCGACGACGATTTCGGTTTCTTCGACGACGCCCCCGGCGCGCCAGGCGCCAGCCCCCTCGAGCCCTACGGCATCTTCGACAAGGCACCGGGCGCCCCCGCCGCCGCTCCAGCCGCCGCCAGCGAAGCGCCGAAAGCCGCACCGACCGTGGCGAAAGCAGCCGCCGCGCCGCGCAGCGACAGTGAATCCAGCTCCATCCGCGTCAGCGTCGAGAAGATCGACAGCCTGATCAACCTGGTGGGCGAGCTGGTGATCACCCAGGCCATGCTCAGCCAGCTCAGCGAAGACCTCGACCCGACGCACTTCGAGCGCCTGCAACAGGCCCTGGCGCAGCTGGAACACAACACCCGCGACCTGCAGGAATCGGTGATGTCGATCCGCATGCTGCCGATCAGCTTCATCTTCAGCCGCTTCCCGCGCCTGGTGCACGACACCTCCGCGCGCCTGGGCAAGCAGGTCGAACTGATCCTCCAGGGCGAGCACACCGAGCTGGACAAGAGCGTCATCGAAAAGCTCAGCGACCCGCTCACCCACATCGTGCGCAACAGCATCGACCACGGCATCGAAACGCCCGCCGAACGCCTGGCGGCCGGCAAGCCGGCGCAGGGCTCGGTGAAACTCGCCGCCAGCCACCAGGGCGGCAGCGTGGTGGTGGAAATCTCCGATGACGGCCGCGGTCTGTCCCGCGAACGCATCCTCGCCAAAGCCCGCGAGAAGGGCCTGCCGGTGCACGACGGGATGAGCGACGCGGACGTCTGGCAATTGATCTTCATGCCGGGGTTCTCCACCGCCGAAGCGGTCACCGAGCTATCCGGCAGGGGCGTGGGCATGGACGTGGTGCGGCGCAACATCCAGGCCATGGGCGGGCGGATCGACATCGACTCCGCGCCCGGCATGGGAACCCGCATGAGCATCCGTCTGCCGCTGACCCTGGCCATCCTCGATGGTCTGATCGTCGCGGTGGAGCAGGTCAACTACGTGGTACCGCTGACCTACATCGTCGAATCGCTGCAGGCCCGCGCCGACGATGTGCGCGGCCTCGCCGGCGAGGAGTCGACGGTGATCCGCGTGCGCGGCGAATACCTGCCGCTGTTCTCCCTCAACCAGTTGCTGCGCATCGGCGCCGAGCCCATGCCGGCGGAGCAGGGGATCGTGGTGATCCTCGAATCCGAGGGCAAGAGCTTTGCCCTGCAGGTGGACGAACTGGTCGGCCAGCAGCAGGTGGTGATCAAGAGCCTGGAACAGAACTTCCGCCGGATCGACGGGATCGCCGGCGCCACCATCATGGGTGACGGCAGCGTCGCCCTGATCCTCGATGTCGATGCCCTGCCACGTCTGGCGGCACAAGGAGAGCCCACCCATGAGCGCAGCTGAAGCCAGCGCAGCAAGCAGCCCGGTGCAGGAGTACCTGACCTTCACCCTGGGCCGCGAGGAATACGCCATCGATATCCTGCGGGTGCAGGAGATCCGTGGCTACGACCAGGTCACGGCGATCGCCAACGCCCCCGCCTTCATCAAGGGCGTGATCAACCTGCGCGGCGCCATCGTTCCCATCGTCGACCTGCGCATCAAGTTCAACCTGGCCGACATCAGCTACGACCAGTTCACCGTGGTGATCATCCTCAACGTCGGCCGGCGCATCGTTGGCGCGGTGGTGGATTCGGTCTCCGACGTGATCGCCCTGGCCGGCGAGGAAATCAAGCCGCGCCCGGAATTCGCCGCCAGCTTCGACACCGAGTACCTGCTGGGCCTGGCCACCGCGGGTGAGCGGATGCTCATCCTGGTGGACATCGAAAAACTCATGACCAGCCGTGAGATGGCGCTGGTCGACGAAACCGCCGCCTGATCGCGACCGAGGACAAACAACATGGGTCTGTTCAACGCACACGCCGTGGCGCAGCAACGCGCCGACCGCATCACCGCCATCCTCCACAGCCTGGTCGACGGCAACCTCGACGTCGCCATCGGCGAAGCCCCGGCCGCCGGCTACGAGCGCCTGTACGACGGGCTGCGCAATGTCCAGCGCAGCCTGCGCGAGCAGCGCACTGAACTGGCCCAGGCCGAAGCCCTGGAGGCCGGGCTGGTGGAGATGACGCGCCAGCACGAGCTGGGCTGGATCGACGAGGTGATCCCGGTGGACAAGTTCGCCGGCCGCCCGGCGCGCATCGCCAAGGGCATCAACGACCTGGTCGCCGCGCACATCGCGGTGAAGATGAAGGTGGTTGCTACCGTGACCGCCTACGGCAAGGGTGACTACTCGGTGGAGATGGACCGCCTGCCGGGCAAGAAAGCCATCATCACCGAGGCCATCGACGGCGTGCGCGACAGCCTCAAGGCCAACGCCGATGCCGCCGAGTACAACGCGCGGATCAAGAGTGCGCTGGATAACGTCTCGGCCAACGTGATGATCGCCAACAACGATCTCGACATCATCTACATGAACCGCACCGTCACCGAGATGCTCGGCAATGCCGAGGCCGACATCCGCAAGCAACTGCCGAACTTCAACGCCAGCCGCCTGATGGGCGCCAACATCGACATGTTCCACAAGAACCCGGCGCACCAGCGCGGCATGCTCGCGCACCTCACCGCGCGGCATAAGGCCGAGCTGAGCCTGGGCGGCCGCCGCTTCGCCCTGGACGTGGTGCCGGTGTTCAACGATGCCGGCGAGCGCCTGGGTTCGGCGGTGCAATGGACCGACCGCACCGAGGAGTTCCGCGCCGAGCAGGAAGTCTCGCAACTGGTGGACGCCGCCGTCGCCGGCGACTTCAGCAAGCGCATCGAGGCCTCCAACAAAGAGGGCTTCTTCCTGAAGATCGCCACCGGTCTGAACAGCCTGGTGGACACCGCCGACAAGGGCCTGCGCGATGTCACCCGGGTGCTCGGCGCCCTGGCCCAGGGCGACCTGACCCAGCGCATCGACGCCGATTACCAGGGCACCTTCGGCGAGCTCAAGGACTACGCCAACGAGACCGCGCAGAGCCTGTCGCGCATGCTCGGGCAGATCCGCGAAGCCGCCGACACCATCCACACCGCCGCCAGCGAGATCGCCAGCGGCAACGCCGAACTCTCCACCCGCACCGAGCAGCAGGCCTCCAGCCTGGAAGAGACCGCCTCGAGCATGGAAGAGCTGACCAGCACGGTGAAGCTCAACGCCGAGAACGCGCGCCAGGCCAATTCGCTGGCGGTGAACGCTTCCGAAGTCGCCACCGAGGGCGGCAGCGTGGTGCAGAAGGTGGTGGGCACCATGTCGGCCATCAACGACTCGGCGCGCAAGATCGCCGACATCATCGGGGTGATCGACGGCATCGCCTTCCAGACCAACATCCTCGCGCTCAACGCCGCGGTGGAAGCCGCCCGCGCCGGCGAGCAGGGCCGCGGCTTCGCCGTGGTGGCCGGTGAAGTGCGCACCCTGGCGCAGCGCTCCGCCGCCGCCGCCAAGGAGATCAAGACGCTGATCAACGACTCGGTGGACAAGGTCGAGAGCGGCAACACCCTGGTCGCCCAGGCCGGCCAGACCATGAGCGACATCGTGGTGGCGATCAAGCGCGTCACCGACATCATGGCGGAGATCGCCGCCGCCAGCGCTGAGCAGAGCAGCGGCATCGAGGAGGTGAACGGCGCCGTGTCGCAGATGGACGAAATGACCCAGCAGAACGCCGCGCTGGTGGAAGAAGCCGCCGCCTCGGCCGAGGCCCTGCAGGAGCAGGCCGGCATGCTCAACCAGCAGGTCGGGGTGTTCAAGCTCGAATCCATCGCGGCCACCGTGGTGCCGCTGGCCTCCGCCCGCCCGGCCCGCGCCGAGCCGGTGGCGCACGCCTCGCGCGCCGCTCGCGGCGTGGCCAAGGCGGTACGCGCCAAGGGCAAGGAAGACGACTGGGAAGAGTTCTGATCGGGCGGGGCTGAAGGATGGCGGCGGCCGGAGCAATGGGAGGGTCGGCTGCCGCGCGCGGGCCAGGGATGGTCAGGCGATGGTTGCTGGTGTGGGTGCCAAAAGCCCCTCACCCTAACCCTCTCCCAAAGGGAGAGGGGACTGATAGGCATGGCTGGAAGTACCGCGACACCCGGAGACACCGAACGGCCCCCTCTCCCCCTGGGAGAGGGCTGGGGTGAGGGAAACGTCCAGCACAGAACCTTCCCGATCCAACGAAGCAGGGCGGATAACGCCAAAGGCGTTATCCGCCATCGCGGCCAATCACCCATTCCGGGTCATGCGCCTCGGCAATCCGTCCACGCAGTGAGACCCACCAATGCCCATCCACCTGCCCGCCCCCGAGCACGAATTCCACTACACCCGCCGGGACTTCCAGCAGGTGCGCGAGCGCTTGTACCGGCACGCCGGCATCAGCCTCTCGGAGAACAAGCAGCAGCTGGTCTACAGCCGCCTCTCGCGACGCCTGCGCAGCCTGCGCCTGGGCAGCTTCGCCGAGTACTTCGCCTACCTGGAAAGCCATGAGGAAGAGTGGCAGCAGTTCGTTAACGCACTGACCACCAACCTCACCGCCTTCTTCCGCGAGAAGCATCATTTCGACCACCTGGGGCGCTTCGCCGCCGAGCAGCTGGGCGACCACCAGCCGCTGCGCTTCTGGTCCACCGCCTCGAGCACCGGCGAGGAGCCCTACTCCATGGCCATGACCCTGGTGGACGCACTGGGCAGCTTCGCCCCGCCCATCGAGCTGATCGCCTCGGACATCGATACCGGCGTACTCGGCCAGGCGCGCCAGGGCATCTATCCGCTGGAGCGCATCGAGGCGCTGAGTCCTGCGCAGAAAAAGCGCTTCTTCCTCCGCGGCACCGGCGGCAACGCCGGCAAGGCGCGGGTGGTGCGCGAGCTGCGGCAGATGATCGATTACCGGCAGATCAATCTGCTGGACCGCGACTGGGGTATCCCCGGCAACCTGGACGCAATCTTCTGCCGCAACGTGATGATCTATTTCGACAAGCCGACCCAGACCCGCCTGCTCGAACGCATGGTGCGCCTGCTGCGGCCGGGCGGGCTGTTCTTCGCCGGGCACTCGGAAAACTTCGTCCACGCCAGCCACCTGGTCCGCTCGGTAGGGCGCACAACCTACCAGGCGGTGGGGAGCCATTGATGGGCGCCGCCCTCGACCAACCCAATCGCTACTACGACCCGCGCTTCGGCATGGAAGCGGTGAAGCTGCTGCCCGGCGAGTGCTACGTCACCGCCGAGCCACTGATGCTGGTCACCGTGCTCGGCTCCTGTGTCTCGGTCTGCCTGCGCGACCGCAGCAGCGGGCTGGGCGGCATGAACCACTTCATGCTGCCCGGCGACACCGGCGTGCAGGGCCTGCTGTCCAACTCCGGGCGCTACGGCGTGCACGCCATGGACCTGCTGATCAACGGCCTGATGCGTCGCGGCGGCCAGCGCCGGCACTTCGAGGCCAAGGTGTTCGGCGGTGGCTCGGTGTTGAAGAATCTCAGTGCCGACGTCGGCCAGCGCAACGTCGAATTCGTCCTCGACTACCTGGACAACGAAGGCATCCCGCTGGCCGCCCAGGACTTGCTCGACGTGCACCCGCGCAAGGTCTACTTCTTTCCCGGCAGCGGCCGGGTGCTGGTGCGCAAGCTGCGCACCCTGGCCAACGATACGGTGCTGCAACGCGAGCGGCAGTACTGCCAGCAACTGTCCCGCCGGGAGCGCGGCGGGAGCATTGACCTGTTCTGAACGGAGGGACGCCCGATGACCGTCAAGGTGCTGATCGTCGACGACTCGGCGCTGATTCGCAGCCTGCTCAAGGACATCATCCAGAACGACCCGGAACTGCAGTTGGTGGGCGCCGCGCCCGACGCCTTCGTTGCCCGCGACCTGATCAAGCAGCACGCGCCGCACGTCATCACCCTCGACGTGGAAATGCCGCGCATGGACGGCCTGACTTTCCTCGACAAGCTGATGAAAGGCCGACCGACGCCGGTGCTGATGATCTCCTCGCTGACCGAGAAGGGTTCCGAAGCCACCCTGCGCGCCCTGGAGTTGGGCGCCATCGACTTCATCGCCAAGCCGCGCCTGGGCATCGCCGAAGGCATGCAGGCCTATGCCGAGGAAATCTGCGCCAAGCTCAAGGCCGCCGCCCGCGCCCGGCTGCCCCGCGCCCGCCCCGCCACCGTCGCGGGTGCACCGGCAACGAGCAGCGCGCCGCTGCTGAGCACCGAGAAGATTTTTGCCATCGGCGCCTCCACCGGCGGTACCGAGGCCATCAAGGAAGTCCTGCTCGGCTTGCCGCCGGACTGCCCCGGCACCGTCGTGACCCTGCACATGCCGCCAGGCTTCACCAAGTCCTACGCCGAGCGACTGGACCGTCAGACGCGCTTGTCCGTGCGCGAGGCCCGCGATGGCGACCGCATCCTCCCCGGCCACGTGCTGCTCGCCCCTGGCGATTACCACATGGAAGTGCAGCGCAGCGGTGCCAACTACGTGGTGCGCCTGCACCGCGAGGCGGCGGTGAACGGCCACCGGCCGGCGGTGGATGTAATGTTCAACTCCCTCGCCCGCTGTGCCGGGCGCAACCTCATCGCTGCCCTGCTCACCGGCATGGGCAAGGATGGGGCCCGCGGCTTGCAGGCGATCCGCCAAGCCGGCGGCCACACCGTCGCCCAGGACGAGGCCACCTGCGTGGTCTACGGCATGCCCCGCGAGGCAGTGGAACTGGGCGCCGCCAAGGAAGTCCTGCCGCTGGAGCGCATCGCCGGGTCTCTCCTACAACAGGCGCGACAGAGCGGAAGTGGGAACCGCGTCTAGTTATGAGGGAATCATCCGGTACAGCTGCGCGACTTTTCACACAGGGTCTAGACTCGGGCCAATTGACCGGCGCCAATTATATGGCGATCCGATATCAATTTGGTTTGATTGTGCCCGTATACAAAATGCACAATTGAGCTTTCGCCAAAAGACCGGCACACGGCGGGCGACACGGGGATATGAGATAGCCATGGCGGCAAGATGGGGGTTGCGCGGCAAATCGGTGGTGGCATTGCTCATCGCCTGTCTCCTGGCGCTGGTACCGGCGGTGATGCTGGGCTGGAAGGCCATGGAAGACATCCGCACGCATTTCGGCCTCGCCTTCGCGAGAAACTTCACGCTGCTCAACCAGCAGAAGATCATCGCACCGGTAATCCGCGAACTGGCGCTGTCGCGGCGCCTGGCCGAATCGGTGGTGACCCAGGACTGGCTGCTGGCCGAAAACGACCCGGCGCGCCGCTCGCTGTTCTTCCGCGAGGCCGAAGGCTTCCGCGCCGACCAGCACAACTATTCCTATTTCGTCGTGGTGGACTCCTCGCGCCACTACTACTTCAACGACTCCAGCTCGCCGCTCTCCAACTCCCCGCGCTACACCCTGAGCGACACCGACCCGCAGGACCGCTGGTACTTCGATACCCTCGCCCGCGACGAGACCTACAACATCAACGTCAACTACGACGCCAAGCTGAAGGTCACCAAGGTCTGGTTCAACATGGTCGTACGCGCCGGCAACGAGAAGGTCGGCCTGGCCGGTGGCGGCCTGGACCTTACCGAATTCCTCGACCAGTTCATCTCCCGCCGCGAGGCCGGGGTAACACCCATGATCGTCGACCCGGACGGCGCCATCCAGGCGCACCCGGACACCAGGCTGATCGCCTATTCCTCCGGCTCCAGTGGCCAGGCCAAGCACCACGTGTTCGACCTGCTGGGCAATGACCAGGAGCGCACCGCCCTGCGCCAGACCCTGCGCCAGGCCGAGGCCAACCCCGGCGAAGTGGAAACCATGTGGGGCACCATCGACGGCAAGGAACAGCTGATCGCCACCGCCTACATCCCGCAGCTGCGCTGGCACGTGCTCAGCGCCATCGACCTGCACGCCGCCCAGGTGCTCGACAGCCGCTGGATCTGGCCGCTGGTGGGCACCCTCGCCGGGTTGCTGGCGATCCTGCTGATCGGCTTCGCCTACACCGTCGACCTGCTGGTGCTGCGCCCGCTGCGCGGCCTCAAGCAGTCGGCCAAGGCGATTGCCGCCGGGCAGTACGACAGCCCGCTGCCGCGCACCCGCCCGGACGAGATCGGCGAGCTTTCCAGCGCCTTCGCCAGCATGGCCGACCAGGTCCGCCGGCACACCGAGGAGCTGGAAGACAAGGTCCAGCAGCGCACCCAGGCGCTGGAAAAGGCTAACCGCGAGATGGCCGCCGCACAGAAGAAGATCGGCGACTCCATCGACTACGCCAGCCTGATCCAGCGCGCCATCCTCCCCGACCGCCAGCTGAAGGCGTCCCTGGGCGAGCACCACTTCGTCCTGTGGAAGCCGCGCGACGTGGTCGGTGGCGACTTCTACATCTATCGCGAAGGCCCAGTGGACAGCCTGATCGGCGTGGTGGACTGCGCTGGCCACGGCGTGCCCGGCGCGCTGATGACCATGCTCGCCCTGGCCGCCATCGACCACGCCATCGACAGCGTAAAAAGCCACGATCCGGCCGCCATCCTGCATGAAACCGACCACGTGATGCGCGGCATGCTCGGGCAGGAGGAGTTCACTCACTCGCTGGCCACCAACATGGACGCAGGCCTGGTGCGTGTCGACCACCAGAGCAAACTGCTGCATTTCTCCGGGGCGAAGATTTCCCTGTTCGCCAGCGACGGCAACGACGTGCGCGAATACAAGGGCGCGCGCCGCGCCATCGGCGACAAGCGCCAGGGCGACTATCAGGACGTGGAAATCCCGATGGAAGCCGGCTGGACCTATTACCTGTGCACCGACGGCTTCCTCGACCAGGCCGGCGGCGAGCACGGCTTCGGCTTCGGCAACAGCCGCTTCGCCGCCCTGCTGCGCAACCACGCCCGCCGACCATTGGCAGAGCAGGCCGACGTATTCGCCGCTACCCTCGCCCAGTATCAAGGCGAGCAGCCGCAGCGCGACGACATCACCATTCTCTCTTTCCGCTTCGACTAGGGGTTAATCCATGGAATCGCTAGATCTGTTGGCCATGCGCGAGAGCTACACCCGGCAACGCATATTGCTCTGCTTCAACGGGCCCATCTCGCGCAGCCTGATCGAGGAGATCGGCCACGCGCTGCGCAACTACATGCAGGCCGAGCAGGCCCACCCCAGCGAAGCGATGGACGTGTTCGCCGTCTACATCGAGATGACCCAGAACATCCGCCACTACGCCTCCCTGCGCGGCTACAACGACCAGGAAGCCTCGGCCACCGTGGCCATTGCCCGCGACGACGAAGGCCACTACGTGGTCTCCGCCGGCAACCTGGTGGAGCTGGCCGACGGCCAGGGCCTGGTACGCAGCATCGAGGCCATCGCCGGGCTGGACAAGGCCCAGCTCAAGGCCGCCTACAAGGAACAGCTGCGCCGCCCGCGCGACGCCGAAGCCTCCACCGGCGCCGGCCTGGGCCTGCTGGACATTGCCCGCAAGTCCAGCGCGCCACTGAAGACCTCACTCACCGAACAACCCGACGGCCGCGCCTTCTTCAGCCTGCGCGCCGTGATCTGATCTGCGAAATTCAGGAAGACCCGATATGAGCGATCTCCACGTCAACGGCACCCAATCCACCCCACAGATCCACGGCGACTGGCAGGCCGGCATCCTCGCGATGCAGGGCGACTCCTACCCGGAGAACTCCTATGAGCTGTTCGGCCAGGTCATCGAATGGGTCGAGCGCTTCCTCACCCAGGAACAGCGCCCGCTGGAACTCGACCTGCGCCTGCTGTACCTCAACACCAGCTCGATCAAGGCCATGATGGACATCTTCGACCTGCTCGAAGAAGCCCACGGCCAGGGCCGCACCACCCGCGTGGCATGGCACTATGACCGACGCAACGAACGCGTCGCCGAACTGGCCGAGGAATTCCGCGAGGACTGTACCTTCCCGTTCGTCATCCAAGCCTACGACGAGTAAGTGCCATGACTAGCGAGCGCGAGCTGGACCTGCTGATCGAAGACCTGCTGGCCGACCCACAGTACGAAGGGCACCCCCTGCGCGAGGCCCTGTACCAGAAGCACCAGCAGTCCCTCGACCAGCTCGCGCGCCTGGAGCGCATCGCGCGGATTTCCGACGGCTTCCAGTCCATGGCCCGGCAGCAGAACAGCACACTGTCCGAGCGCTACCACAAGCAACTGCGCCAGCTGGAAAAGGTCGCGCGCATCTCCGACCGCTACCAGGACATGATGCGCGACCTCAACGTCGCGCTGAAGGAAGCCTCGACCCACGACACCCTCACCGGCATCGCCAACCGCCGACTGCTGATGGAGCGCCTGCGCGAGGAAAGCGAGCGCGCCCAGCGCCACGGCGAGTCCTACGTGCTGGCCATGCTCGACGTCGATCGCTTCAAGCAGGTCAACGACACCTGGGGCCACGAAGTCGGCGACCGCGTGCTGGTGGAAATCGGCCGCGCCATGGAGTCCGCCCTGCGCCAGTACGACCTCTGCGGCCGCTGGGGCGGCGAGGAGTTCCTGCTGATCCTGCCGGATACTCGCCTCACCGACGCCGCCGCGATCATCGAGCGCGTGCGCAACGACATCCGCTGCCTCGCCGTGCGCGTGGGCACCAATGCCCTGTCCGTGACCGCCAGCTTCGGCGTCGCCGAGCATCATCCGGGCGAAAGCTATTCCCAGACCCTGAGCCGGGCCGACGCCGCCCTGCTGGACGCCAAGCGCAGCGGGCGGGACAAATGCGAGTTCGCCACCGATTGAACGAACGCCGACGCGAGCACGCGTTCACGCAGGTGGTATCCGCAGCCCAATCCGATTAAGGTCCAAGGACCGCAAGGAAAGGATGCAACATGGCCACCAGATCCCCCACCCCGCGCCAGCAGACGCACCTCGCCGTCCTGATCGACGCCGACAACGCCCCCGCCGCCATTGTCGAGGGCCTGTTCGAGGAAATCGCCAAGTACGGCGTCGCCAGCGTCAAGCGCATCTATGGCGACTGGACCAAGCCCAACCTGGGCAAGTGGAAGCAGGTGCTGCTGGACCACTCCATCCAGCCCATGCAGCAGTTCGCCTACACCAGCGGCAAGAACGCCACCGACAGCGCGCTGATCATCGACGCCATGGACCTGCTCTACACCCGCCGCTTCGACGGCTTCTGCCTGGTCTCCAGCGACAGCGACTTCACCCGCCTGGCCGCACGCCTGCGCGAGGAAGGGCTGACGGTCTACGGCTTCGGCGAGGAGAAGACGCCCAAGCCGTTCGTCTCTGCCTGCGACAAGTTCATCTACACCGAAATCCTCCGCGCCACGCCCGAAGCCCCCGTCGAGCCGGTGCCCGTCACCGACAAGACGGCCGCCCCGAGCGCCAACGACACGCCCAAACCCGCGGCCAAGCGCAAATCGCAAAAGGTCCCGCTGGACTTCATCGCCAAGGTGCTCGACGACATCGACGGCGACGATGACGACTGGGTCCAGCTGGGCGCTCTGGGGCAGAACATCGGCAAGCTGCAACCCGCGTTCGACCCGCGTCTGTATGGCTTCAAGAAGCTCAGCGACCTGATCAAGGGCCACCCCAAGCGCTTCGAGCTGCAGGCACGCGGCGGCGGTAGCGGCGGCAAGGACCTGTATGTGCGCAACGTGGGCACCGCGCGCTGAGAACATCGCCCTGCACTGCCCCCGCTCAACGAACACGCCACGCCTGACGGTTAAAGTCGGGCGTGAGCACCTCTGCGGAGCAATCCCATGCGCTTTCTGCTGATCCCCCTGCTGGCCCTGCTCGCTGCGAGCGGCGCCCATGCCGGCACATTGCGCTGCGGCACCAGCCTGATCAACGAAGGCGATCCGATGGACGAAGTCCTCGCCAAGTGCGGCGAGCCTGCCAAACGTGTGATCGTCCCTCCCAGGCCTCCTCGGCGCGACTCGACCGGTAAGCTCATTCCTGGCGAAGCCCAGCTGGAAACCTGGATGTACGGCCCCAGCGGCGGGGCCTACCGTTACCTGTTCTTCCGCGATACCAAGCTGCTGTCGATCAACATGTCGCGCAAGGAGCTACTCTGAGCTTCCCGCGCCACTCGTCCCAGCACGCCCGCCGCTACCAAAGACGCCTACCCATGGCGGCGGCATCTCCCTAGACTGGTCGCCTTCGCCAATCCGGAGGGCACCATGCAAACCACCTTCAACTTCACCCTCGGCATCGACCCGCAGGCGCGCGACGTCGTGGTCAAGGGCCTGCTCGCCTACAACCTCGGGCAGATGGGCCGCAGCAACACCTACGACGACTTCGAACTCTACGCCCGCGACCCGGATGGCGAAGTGGTCGGCGGCATGTTCGGCCAATCCGGCATGGGCTGGCTCTACATCGACTACCTCTGGCTGCAGGACGACCAGCGCGGCAGCGGCCTGGGCAGCCAGCTCATCGCCCTGGCCGAAGACGAAGCCCGCCGCCGCGGCTGCGTCGGCCTGTTCCTCTACACCTACAGCTTCCAGGCCCCCGGCTTCTACGAGAAACAGGGCTTCGAGCGCATGGGCGTGCTCGAGGATTGCCCGCCGGGGCATCAGCGCATCTACCTGAAGAAGCATTTGGGCTGATTGCCGGGCTCAAAGCAGGCGAGACCATTCTCACGCCGCGCCTGCGCTCCCCTGAAAACGAAAAAGGCCGGTCAACTGACCGGCCTTTTTCTTCACCTATTCACCATCAGCCATTGCTGGGGAAGGCGAACTGCGCCGCTTCGTGCGACTTGCGCTGCGGCCAGCGCTGGGTGATGGCCTTGCGCTTGGTGTAGAAGCGCACGCCATCCGGGCCGTAGGCGTGCAGGTCGCCGAACAGCGAACGCTTCCAGCCGCCGAAGCTGTGGTAGGCCACCGGTACCGGCAGCGGTACGTTGACGCCGACCATGCCGACTTCGATCTCGTCGCAGAACAGGCGCGCCGCTTCACCGTCGCGGGTGAAGATGCAGGTGCCGTTGCCGTATTCGTGGTCGTTGATCAGTTGCATGGCTTCTTCCAGGCTGTTCACGCGCACGATGCACAGCACCGGGCCGAAGATTTCTTCCTGGTAGATGGTCATGTCCGGGGTCACCTTGTCGAACAGGGTGCCGCCGACGAAGAAGCCGTTCTCATGACCGGCGACCTTGTAGTTGCGGCCGTCGACCAGCAGCTGGGCGCCCTGCTCGACACCGGCGTCGATGTAGCCGGTGACTTTCTGCTGGGCAGCGCCGGTAACCAGCGGGCCCATGTCCAGGCCGCAGGAGGTGCCGGCGCCGATTTTCAGGGCCTTGATCTGCGGAACGATCTTCTCGACCAGCGCGTCGCCGATCTGGTCGCCCACGCACACGGCCACGGAGATTGCCATGCAGCGCTCGCCGCAGGAGCCGTAGGCCGCCCCCATCAGGGCGCTGACGGCGTTGTCCAGGTCGCAGTCGGGCATCAGCACGGCGTGGTTCTTGGCGCCGCCCAGGGCCTGTACGCGCTTGCCGCGCTTGGTGCCTTCGGAATAGATGTACTCGGCGATCGGGGTCGAACCGACGAAGCTCAGGGCTTTGACTTCCGGGGCCTCGATCAGCGCGTCGACGGCGGTCTTGTCGCCGTGCACCACGTTCAGCACGCCCTTGGGCAGGCCGGCTTCTTCGAACAGTTCGGCGATCAGCAGGGTGGAGCTCGGGTCACGCTCGGACGGCTTGAGGATGAAGGTGTTGCCGCAGGCGATGGCCAGCGGGTACATCCACAGCGGCACCATGGCCGGGAAGTTGAACGGGGTGATGCCGGCGACCACGCCGATCGGCTGGAAGTCGCTCCAGGCGTCGATGTTCGGGCCGACGTTGCGGCTGTATTCGCCCTTGAGGATTTCCGGGGCGGCGCTGGCGTACTCGACGTTCTCGATGCCGCGCTTGAGTTCACCGGCGGCGTCTTCCAGGGTCTTGCCGTGTTCTTCGCTGATCAGTTGGCTGATGCGCGCTTCGTTGGCTTCGAGCAGTTGCTTGAAGCGGAACAGCACCTGGGCGCGCTTGGCCGGCGGGGTGTTGCGCCAGGCCGGGAAGGCGGCCTTGGCGGCGTCGATGGCCTGCTGAACGGTTTCGCGGCTGGCCAGCGGAACCTTGCGGATGGCTTCGCCGGTGGATGGGTTGAAGACGTCGGCGGTGCGGCCGGTGTCGGCGATCATTTCGCCGCCGATCAGGTGCTTGACGGTGGTCATGGGAAGTCTCTTCTCGCTGAAAGTATTGGGGCAGGGCTCGCGAGGAGCCCCTCTCCCTAGCCCTCTCCCTGAAGGGAGAGGGGATTGTTCGGTATGAAGCGTGGGCTGCAAGGCACGCCGGCAGTCACTCTAAGGTGACTCGTCGCGGCATGCCTTCTCGCGTGCCCGCGCGCTCAGTGGGCGTGCGGCTGACCGTCCTTGAGCTCGATCTCGATGAAGGCCACTTCGTGATCGCACGGGTTGATCACGTTGTGCTCCGTACCGATCTGGCGGGTGTAGCTCTGGCCCAGGACCAGCGGCGCGCGCCGCTCGCCCTCGGGGGTTTCCAGCAGCAGCTCGCCGTTGGTCACCGGGACCACGACGTACTCCATGCCGTGACGGTGCCAGCCGGTCTCGGCACCGGGAGCGAAACGCCACTCGGTGACCAGGACCTTGTCGTTGTCGATCTGTACCGTCGGGACGGCCTTCGGACGCTCGCTCACTTACGCTACACCATTGAGGGCGTCGCCGACGGCGCTGAACAGGCGGTCCAGGTCCTCGGGCTTGGCGTTGAAGGTCGGGCCGAACTGCAGGGTGTCGCCGCCAAAGCGCACGTAGAAGCCTTCTTTCCACAGCTTCATGCTGGCTTCGAACGGACGCACGATGGCGTCGCCGTCACGGGCGCCGATCTGGATGGCGCCGGCCAGGCCGCAGTTGCGGATGTCGACGACGTTCTTCGCGCCTTTCAGGCCGTGCAGGGCCTTCTCGAAGTGCGGAGCCAGTTCCAGGGACTGCTGGATCAGGTTTTCTTTTTCCAGCAGGTCCAGCGCGGCGAGACCGGCGGCACAGGCGACCGGGTGCGCGGAGTAGGTGTAGCCATGGCCGAACTCGACGGCATACTCCGGCAGGTTCTGGCCCATGAAGGTGTCGTAGATTTCGCTGCTGGCAATCACCGCGCCCATGGGGATGGCGCCGTTGGTGACCTGCTTGGCGACGTTCATGATGTCCGGCTTCACGCCGAAGAACTCGGCGCCGGTGGCCTTGCCCATGCGGCCGAAGGCGGTGATCACTTCGTCGAAGATCAGCAGGATGTTGTGCTGGTCGCAGATTTCGCGCAGGCGTTGCAGGTAGCCCTTCGGCGGCACCAGCACGCCAGCGGAACCGGACATCGGCTCGACGATGACGGCGGCGATGTTGGAGGCGTCATGCAGCTCGATCAGCTTGAGCAGTTCGTTGGCCAGCTCGACGCCGCCCGTCTCGGCCATGCCCTTGGTGAAGGCCAGGCCCGGCTGCAGGGTGTGCGGCAGGTGGTCGACGTCCATCAGCTGGCCGAACATCTTGCGGTTGCCGCCGATGCCGCCCAGGGCGGTGCCGGCGACGTTCACACCGTGGTAGCCACGGGCGCGGCCGATCAGCTTGGTCTTCTGCGCCTGGCCTTTCAGGCGCCAGTAGGCGCGGGCCATCTTGATCGAGGTGTCGGCGCACTCGGAGCCCGAGCCGGTGAAGAACACGTGGTCGAGGCCGGCCGGGGTCAGCTGGGTGATCTTCTCGGCCAGCTTGAAGGACAGCGGGTGGCCGTACTGGAAGGCCGGGGAGTAGTCGAGGGTGGTCAGCTGCTTGGCCACCGCGTCGGCGATTTCCTTGCGCGAGTGACCGGCGCCGCAGGTCCACAGGCCCGACAGGCTGTCGTAGATCTTGCGGCCCTTGTCGTCCACCAGCCAGCTGCCTTCCGCGGCGACGATGATGCGCGGGTCTTTGTGGAAGTTGCGGTTGGCGCTGAAGGGCATCCAGTGGGCCTTCAGGTTCAGTTCGCTGGCCACCGACGGGGTGACGTTCACTTGCTGGTTCATGCAGCTTGTCCTCGAAGACAGTCTTGTTGGGCGCGCAGGCCGCGGCGGGCCTGGCGCGATGACAGTAGATTGGGCCTGACTTAACGTGAGTTAAAGCTTATTCTTCTTACGTTCAGTTTCGGATTGGTAAAACTAAAATGGCGAAACAACGGGCGCCTTCCCTGGGCCAGGTCAGCGATTTCGAGATCCGCCTGCTGCGCATCTTCAAAACCATAGTCGAGTGCGGCAGCTTCTCGGCCGCCGAGAGCACGCTGGGCATCAGCCGCTCGGCGATCAGCCTGCACATGGGCGACCTGGAAAAGCGCCTGGGCATGCGCCTGTGCCAGCGCGGCCGGGCAGGTTTCGCACTGACCGACGAGGGCCGCGAGGTCTACCGCGCCACGCAATCGCTGTTGGCGGCGCTGGAGGGCTTCCGCGCCGAGGTCAACGAGCTGCACCAGCACCTGCGCGGCGAGCTGAACATCGGCATCATCAACAACCTGGTGACCCTGCCGCAGATGCGCATCACCCATGCCCTGCGCGCGCTGAAGGCCAGCGGGCCGGGGGTGCGGATCAATATCGGCATGACCACGCCCAACGAGATCGAGCTGGGAGTTCTCGACGGGCGGTTGCATGTCGGCGTGGTGCCGCTCATCAGCCCGCTGTCGGGGCTGGAATACTCCTCTTTATACGAGGAGCGTTCGCTGCTGTTCTGCAGCCAGGAGCACCCGCTGTTCGAGCGCGACGATGCGGGCATCACCGTGCAGGAAATCCACGCCTGCGACGCGGTGGCGCCAAGTTACCGCATCCCGGCCGAGGCGCAGGAGCGCCACCAGGAACTCTCCGGCAGCGCCACGGCCTCGGACCGCGAGGGCATGGCCTTCCTGATCCTCACCGGCAGCTACATTGGCTACCTGCCCGACCACTACGCCGCCGACTGGGTCGCCCAGGGCCGCCTGCGCGCGCTGCGGCCGGAGCGCTTCCACTACGACATCCCGCTGACCGTGGTGACCCGCAAGGGCCGCCGGCCGAACCTGGTGCTGGAGCGGTTTCTCGAGGCGGTGGCGCAGAGCCGCTGAGCCTGACACTTTCAGGGGCACGGCAGGCCTGCGGCCCCTCACCCTAACCCTCTCCCGGAGGGAGAGGGGACTGATCGGCGCAGGATGAATCCACGGTGTCCGCCGGCACGATCGGCTCCCTCTCCCTCTGGGAGAGGGCTGGGGTGAGGGTGTTTTTGACTTGATCGGAACAGGCAGGGCACGCACAAGGCACCTCCTGCCTATCCAATTTGTCGCCCCAGCCACCAAAAATCCTATACCCCCTCCCCTGTAGCCCGCGGGCCGCGGGGTTTGCGTGGGTGCAGCTTTTCCCTAGCCTGCGACTACAAAAAACATAATTTCGCTATTCCCAGCCTCTGAACAGAATGCGGCCAACACCTCCTCCCTAGCCGCAACAAGAACAAACGTGATCAGAGTCTGAGGAAGCAAGCCATGACCGACCTGAATCCAGGCGCCTTCGGCAAGAAGTCGCTTGATAACCTGGAAATCGACACGCTGGTCGTTGGCGCCGGACAAGCCGGCGTGGCCATGAGCGAGCACCTGACCCAACAGGGCGTGCCGCACATCGTGCTGGAAAAGAGCCGCATCGCCGAAGCCTGGCGCACCGGACGCTGGGACTCGCTGGTCGCCAACGGCCCGGCCTGGCACGACCGCTTCCCGAACATGGAATTCCCGGTCGGCCCGGACGACTTCCCGCACAAGGAGCAGGTGGCGGATTACTTCGTCGCCTACGCCAAGCAGTTCAACGCGCCGATCCGCACCGGCGTGGAAGTGAAGAAGGTCACCCGCAACGAAGGCCGCCCGGGCTTCACCGTGGAAACCTCCGAAGGCACGATCCAGGCCCTGCGCGTCGTCTCCGCCACCGGCCCGTTCCAGCGCCCGGTGATCCCGGCCATCGCGCCGAAGGACGAAGGCCTGTACCAGATCCACTCGGCCAAGTACTACAACCCGCAGCAGCTGCCCGAAGGCGCCGTGCTGGTGATCGGCGCCGGCTCCTCCGGCGTGCAGATCGCCGACGAGCTGAACCGCGCCGGCAAGAAGGTCTTCCTGTCGGTGGGCGCCCATGACCGCCCGCCGCGCTCCTACCGCAACCGCGACTTCGTCTGGTGGCTGGGCGTGCTCGGCCTGTGGGACGCCGAGGAAGTGCAGCCGGGCCGCGAGCACGTGACCATCGCCGTGAGCGGTGCCCGTGGTGGCGAGACCATCGACTTCCGTCGCCTGGCCAACGAGGGCATCACCCTCACCGGCCTGACCAAGGCCTTTGCCGACGGCAAGGTGACCTTCCAGGACGACCTGGTGGCGAATCTGAAAGCCGGCGACGACAACTACCTCGGCCTGCTGGACGCCGCCGACGCCTACATCGAGCGCAACGGCCTGGACCTGCCGCTGGAGCCGGAGGCCCGCAAGGTCTACGCGGACGCCGAGTGCATTCGCCATCCGATCCAGGAGCTGAACCTCGCCGACGCCGGTATCACCGCGATCATCTGGGCCACCGGCTACGCCGTGGACTTCAACTGGCTGCAGGTCGACGCCTTCGACGACAAGGGCAAGCCCAAGCACCAGCGCGGCGTCTCCCGCGAGCCGGGCGTGTACTTCGTCGGCCTGCCGTGGCTGTCCCGTCGCGGCTCCACCTTCATCTGGGGCGTCTGGCACGACGCCAAGCATGTGGCCGGCCACATCGCCACCCAGCGCCGTTACGTCGAATATCAGGACGCCTCGCAGCGCGAAGGCTCCTCCGTTCAGAAAGCCGCATCCTGGGAGTAAGAGATGCCTACCCATACTCGCATCCGCATGTTCAACACCAAGGACACCTACCCGAACCAGACCCTGGACAACGACCTCTGCCAGGCCGTGCGTGCCGGCAACACCGTGTACGTGCGCGGTCAGGTCGGTACCGACTTCGAGGGCAACCTGGTAGGGCTGGGTGACCCGCGCGCCCAGGCCGAACAGGCGATGAAGAACGTCAAGCAACTGCTGGAAGAAGCCGGCAGCGACCTGTCGCACATCGTCAAGACCACCACCTACCTGATCGACCCGCGCTACCGCGAGCCGGTGTACCAGGAAGTCGGCAAGTGGCTGAAGGGCGTGTTCCCGATCTCCACCGGCCTGGTGGTGTCCGCCCTCGGTCAGCCGCAGTGGCTGATGGAAATCGACGTGATCGCGGTCATTCCGGACTGAAAGCGACTGCGCTAGGCCAGTCAAGGCGGGGCCGTCGCTCGTAACGCTTTCAAGCGTGCAGGCGATGCGGATTTTCCGCATCGCCCTTTGTCGTTTCAGCTAGTAGAACAAGCAAGGAGCCACCATGACCTTCTCCATCGTCGGCCGCTGCGCCGAAACCGGACAATTGGGTATCGCCATCAGCTCCTCGAGCATTGCCGTGGGCGCCCGCTGCCCCTGGGTACGCGCCGGCGTCGGCGCGGTGGCCACGCAGAACATCACCCTGCCGGCCCTCGGCCCGCAGATCCTCGACCAGCTCGAAGCCGGCCTCGAACCCGGCGCGGCGCTGGACAAGGCGCTCTCCAGCAACGGCTATAGCCAGTACCGCCAGGTGACGGTGATCGACCAGCACGGCAAGGTCGCGCTGTTCACCGGCAGCGAAGCGTTGGGCGTGTACAACGCCGTAGCGGGTGAGAACTGCGTGGCGGCCGGCAATCTGCTGTCGTCCACCGAGGTGATCGAGGCCATGACCCAGGCCTTCGAAAGTGCCAACGGTTGCCTGGCCGAGCGCCTGCTGGCCGCGATGCAGGCGGCGATGGCCGCCGGTGGCGAAGCCGGCCCGGTGCATTCGGCGGCGCTCAAGGTCGTGGGCGATCTGGTCTGGCCCATCGTCGACCTGCGCGTGGACTGGGCGGACGAAGCACCCATCGATGAGCTGGAGAAACTCTGGGTGGCCTACAAGCCGCAGCTGGAGGACTACCTCGTGCGCGCCCTCGATCCGACCAAGGCGCCGAGCTACGGTGTGCCGGGCGACGAGTGACGCAATGCCGGCATCTACAAGACAATGGCCCCTCACCCTAGCCCTCTCCCGCAAGCGGGAGAGGGGACCGTTGGGTGCAGGATGGAACCATTGCGTCAGCCGGCACGATCAGCTCCCTCTCCCTCCGGGAGAGGGCTGGGGTGAGGGCACGCATTGGCACCGCTGTCTCAGCAAAAGACAGTGGCTCCTAGAAAAGAGCGTTCATGCAGGACCCGACCATGCCTTCCAGCCGTGAAATCCTCGCCGACCTGATCGCCTTCGACACCGTCAGCCGCCACTCCAACCTGGCGCTGATCCACTACATCCGCGACTACCTCGCAGGCTTCGGTATCGCCTGCGAGCTGTTCCACGATGCCGAAGGTGGCAAGGCCAATCTCTACGCCACGCTGGGTCCACAAGACCGCGGCGGCGTGTGCCTGTCCGGCCACACCGACGTGGTGCCGACCGATGGCCAGCCGTGGACGGTCCCGCCGTTCGAACTGACCGAGCGCGATGGCCGTCTTTACGGACGTGGCACGGCGGACATGAAGGGCTATATCGCGTGCGTACTGGCGGCGGTGCCGGCGTTCCTCGCCCAACCGCTGCGCCTGCCGGTGCACCTGGCCTTCTCCTACGACGAGGAAGTCGGCTGCCTGGGCGTGCGCTCGCTGCTCGCCGCGCTGGAACACCGCGAGCACAAGCCGATGCTGTGCATCATCGGCGAGCCCACCGAACTCAAGCCGGTGCTCGGCCACAAGGGCAAGCTCGCCATGCGCTGCCAGGTACACGGCGCGCCCTGCCACTCGGCCTATGCGCCGCAGGGCGTGAATGCCATCGAATACGCGGCGAAGCTGATCGGCCGCCTCGGCGAGATCGGCACCCGCCTGGCCGCACCGGAGCGTCACGATCCGCGCTTCGATCCACCCTATTCCACCGTGCAGACCGGCGTGATCAGCGGCGGCCGCGCGCTGAACATCGTGCCCGCCGAATGCCAGTTCGATTTCGAGGTACGCGCGCTGCCCAGCGACGATCCGCAACAGGTTGCCGATGACCTGCGCGCCTTCGCCGAGGCCGAGCTGCTGCCGAAGATGCGCGCGGTGAAGGCCGGGACGGATATCCGCTTCAGCGAAATTTCTGCCTATCCGGCGCTGGTCACCGACCAGCAGGCCCAGGCCGCCGAACTGATCGCGCTGCTCAGCGGCTCGCGTGATTTCACCACCGTGGCCTACGGCACCGAGGGCGGGCTGTTCCACCAGGCCGGCATTCCCACCGTGGTCTGCGGGCCAGGCAGCATGGACCAGGGCCACAAGCCGGACGAGTTCGTCAGCCTGGAGCAGTTGGCCAGATGCGATGACATGATGGCGCGGCTGGCGGAGTGGTTGCGCGGCTGAGCCCGCAGGGTTGTCAGTGCGGAGAATCGTCGTATAACCGTGATCGGCCATACGGCCCACCGATGCGGTTCGCGCTGCGTCAGGCAAACGCCCCGCGCAACTCGTCCATGCTCGCGAAGTAATGCGCCGGATTTTCCGCCATCAGCTCTTCACGGCTGCCGAAGCCATAGCCGACACCGGCAGCGGCCAGGCCATTGCGGTGCGCGCCGATCAGGTCGTGCTTGCGGTCGCCGATCATCAGGGTCTGCGCCAGGTTCAGCTTCTCGATAGCCAGCAGATGCTCGATCAGCTCCACCTTGTTGGTCCGTGTGCCGTCCAGCTCGCTGCCGTAGATCACTTTGAAGTGTTTGGCGAAGTCGAAGTGGCGGGCGATTTCCGCCGCGAACACGGTCGGCTTGCTGGTGCAGATGTATAGCGCACGGCCCTGGCCAGCGAGCAGTTGCAGGAGCTCGCCGACGCCGTCGAACACCTTGTTCTCGTACAGCCCGGTGTCCTTGAAGCGCACGCGGTAGTGGTTCACCGCCTCCCAGGCACGCGCCTCGTCGAAGTCGTAGGTGCTCATGAAGCACTGCAGCAGCGGCGGGCCGATGAAATGTTCGAGCTGGCGCAGGTCCGGCTCATCGATGCCCAGTTGGGCGAGCGCGTACTGGATCGAGCGGGTGATGCCCTCGCGCGGGTCGGTGAGGGTGCCGTCGAGGTCGAAGAGGATGTTCTGGTAATGCATGGGATCAGCGTCCGGCCGCGAAAGTCGGGCGGGAAGGATACTGTGCATGGCCGCCTGCGCGAAGCGCGGAGCGCCGAACGACACCTCAGGGCGCCGCGCCCTGGCCCTGCCTGAGCACCCGGAAGCCACCGCTGACGCTCACTGGCTCGGCCTCCCCGGCACCATAGGTCTGCACGCTTGAGTCATCGTCTGGCTCGTCCTCGGGTTGTGCCAGGCGGCCGGTCAGGCTGGCCTGGACGCGGGCGCCCAGGTGATCGACGCCGGACATCACCCCGCCCTCCGGATCACGCATCAGCGCCAGCCACTGTTCGTCGAAGGCAGCGTTGATCTCCTTGCGCAGCTGGGTCTCCACCTCGGGCCGTTCCTTGTCGTTGCCGGCCATGCTGAACAGGGTGAAGGCCACCGAGATGACCGACCCGGCGACCTTGCCCGCTGCGCCAGCCACCACGCCGGCGATGCTGCGGTTCTTCAGTTCATTGACCAGCTTGGCGCTGGTGCGCTGCGCCACCGGCGAGACGCCGCTGACCTTGGTGCCGGCGCCGGCCTTGCCGGAGGCGCTGCGAATCTCCTGCATCAGTGCGGCGAAGGCGGGCAGCTTGCCGATGTCCTTGGCGTTCACCACGTCATACAGCGAGGCATCGCGACTGGAGGGCGGGCCGAGGCTGATGGCCGGAACGCCCATCAGGTGTTCATCGAA
Source organism: Pseudomonas nitroreducens (assembly GCF_010994165.1). Classification (NCBI taxonomy): domain Bacteria; kingdom Pseudomonadati; phylum Pseudomonadota; class Gammaproteobacteria; order Pseudomonadales; family Pseudomonadaceae; genus Pseudomonas; species Pseudomonas nitroreducens. Next base: position 527,237 of record NZ_WMBX01000004.1, read on the forward strand.
GGCCTTCTGCGGGATGCCGCGGCGCTGGGGAATTTCCTTCACCGCCACACTGAGCAGTTCGATGTAATGCCGCGTGGCCTTCTCCATTACCGAGTCGGGATCGACCTGTTTCGCCACTGGGACGAGCACCTGCTTGCGGTACTGCTCCTGCAGGTAGGCGGCGAGTTTGTCGACGGTGGGGTCGAGGTCGCCGTGGGAGCCCATCTTGTACCAGGCGACCTTCATGCCCAGCCATTGCTGGGTCCAGTAGCTGGAGAACCAGGGGATGAATTTCTCGTCGGTGCGCTGGTAAACCAGGTCCATCCATTGCTGCATCGCTTCTTCGGCGTAGGCACGGGCCTGGGAAGTGGCGGCCAGGGAGGCGGCACCGATGTCGGCATCGACCTGGCGCCAGGTGGCTTCGGTGAGCGGAGCGGTGGGTGTGGCGGGGTGATGGGCACAGCCGCCCAGCGCCAGCAGAAGCAGCGCAACGACACCGCCACGCCGCCAGGGCGAAACGGTGGAGCAGAAGGAACACAGACTGTTCATGGCCGCCCGCCGGCTCGGCGGCATCCCCGGCGCCGCCCGCTACTGACTTCGGCCGGGCACGCCCTGGCGTCCGGTCACCTTGGCTCAGTATAGGGCGCGAGGTCTCGCGCGGCGGCCCGTCTGGCGGTTTGGCCGGGGCTTGCTCGCGAACCGCCCAACCGAATGAGCACGATCAGAACATGGGCGCAGGTGCGATCATCCGGCAAACCCCTCGGCAATATGCTGATCCTTCAGCTTCACGTAGTTGCCGGCGGTATAGCTGAAGAACGCGCGCTCCTTGTCCGTCAGCGGGCGGGCCTTCTTCACCGGGCTGCCGACATAGAGGAAGCCGCTCTCCAGCACCTTGCCCGGCGGCACCAGGCTGCCGGCGCCGAGGATCACCTCGTCCTCGATCACCGCACCGTCCATCACGATGGACCCCATGCCCACCAGGATGCGGCTGCCGATGGTGCAGCCATGCAGCAGCACCTTGTGCCCGATGGTCACTTCGTCGCCGATGGTCAGCGGGAAGCCGTCCGGGTTGAACGGGCCGGCGTGGGTGATGTGCAGCACGCTGCCATCCTGCACGCTGGTGCGCGCGCCGATGCGGATGCGGTGCATGTCGCCGCGGATCACCCCCAGCGGCCAGACCGAGCTGTCGGCGCCGATCTCCACGTCACCGATGACCACGGCGCTGGCGTCGACGAAGACGCGCTCGCCGAGAGATGGCGTTTTGCCCTGATACGAACGAATAGTCACGATAGAGTCTCTCTGGCTGCGAATAGGCCCGATTGTATTTAAGATGGCCGAGTGTTTCTTCAGCCAAGGTGCCACCGTGAGCGCGAATCCTCTTCTGCAGAGCTACGACCTGCCGCCCTTCTCGTCCATTCGCCCCGAACACGTGAAGCCGGCCATCGAGCAGATCCTCGCCGACAACCGCGCGGCCATCGCGCGCATCCTCGCCCAGCAGAACGGCACCCCGACCTGGGCCGGCCTGGTGCTGGCCATGGACGAACTGCATGACCGCCTGGGCAAGGCCTGGAGCCCGGTCAGCCACCTCAACGCGGTGTGCAACAGCGCCGAGTTGCGCGACGCCTATGAAGGCTGCCTGCCGCTGTTGTCCGCCTACTGGACCGAACTGGGCCAGAACTCCGAGCTGTTCAAGGCCTACGAGGCTCTCGCCAGCAGCCCCGAGTCGAAGGGTTACGACGTCGCCCAGAAGACCATCCTCGAACACGCCCTGCGCGACTTCCGTCTGTCGGGTATCGACCTGCCGGCCGACCAGCAGCAGCGCTACGCCGAGATCCAGACGCGCCTGTCCGAGCTGGGCAGCCGCTTCTCCAACCAGCTGCTGGACGCCACCCAGGCCTGGACCAAGCACGTCACCGACGAAGCCGCCCTTGCCGGCCTGACCGACTCGGCCAAGGCGCAGATGCAGGCCGCCGCGCAGGCCAAGGAACTCGACGGCTGGCTGATCAGCCTGGAATTCCCCAGCTACTACGCCGTCATGACCTACGCCGAAGACCGCGCCCTGCGCGAAGAGGTCTACGCCGCGTACTGCACCCGCGCCTCCGATCAGGGCCCGAATGCCGGGCAGAACGACAACGGCCCGGTGATGGAGGAAATCCTCGACCTGCGCCAGGAGCTGTCGCACCTGCTGGGCTTCAAGAACTTCGCCGAGCTGTCGCTGGCCACCAAGATGGCCGAGACGCCCGAGCAGGTGCTGAACTTCCTCCGCGACCTGGCCGTGCGCAGCAAGCCCTTCGCCGCCCAGGACCTGGAGCAGCTCAAGGCCTACGCCGCCGAGCAGGGTTGCGCGAACCTGTCGAGCTGGGACGCCAGCTACTTCGGCGAGAAGCTGCGCGAGGCGCGCTACAGCGTGTCCCAGGAAGCCCTGCGCGAATACTTCCCGATCGACAAGGTGCTTGGCGGCCTGTTCGCCATCGTGCAGAAGCTCTACGGCATCCAGATTCGCGAACTGAACGACTTCGAGCGCTGGCACCCGGACGTGCGCCTGTTCGAGATCGAGGAAAACGGCCAGCACGTCGGCCGCTTCTACTTCGACCTCTACGCCCGCGCCAACAAGCGTGGCGGCGCCTGGATGGACGGCGCCCGCGACCGTCGCCGCACCGCCGGTGGCGACCTGCAGGCGCCGGTGGCCTACCTGGTGTGCAACTTCACCCCCGCGGTCGGCGGCAAGCCGGCGCTGCTGACCCACGATGAAGTCACCACCCTGTTCCACGAGTTCGGCCATGGCCTGCACCACCTGCTGACCCGCGTCGAGCATGCCGGTGCTTCCGGCATCAACGGCGTGGCCTGGGACGCAGTGGAGCTGCCCAGCCAGTTCATGGAGAACTGGTGCTGGGAGCCCGAAGGCCTGGCGCTGATCTCCGGCCACTACGAGACCGGAGCGCCGCTGCCGCAGGACCTGCTGGAGAAGATGCTCGCCGCGAAGAACTTCCAGTCCGGCCTGATGATGGTCCGCCAGCTGGAGTTCTCCCTGTTCGACTTCGAGCTGCACGCCACCCATGGCGACGGCCGCAGCGTGCTCGAAGTGATCGAGGCGATCCGCGCTGAAGTCGCGGTGATGCGCCCGCCGGCGTACAACCGTTTCGCCAACAGCTTCGCGCACATCTTCGCTGGCGGTTACGCGGCCGGTTACTACAGCTACAAGTGGGCCGAAGTGCTGTCCGCCGACGCCTTCTCGCGCTTCGAGGAAGAAGGCGTGCTCAACCCGGCGACCGGCGCGGCCTTCCGCGACGCGATCCTGGCCAAGGGCGGCTCCCAGGAGCCGATGGCGCTGTTCGTCGCTTTCCGCGGCCGCGAACCGTCCATCGACGCCCTGCTGCGCCACTCGGGCCTCTCCGAGGAGGCGGCGTGATGAGCGAGGTGAAGAAACGCTTCATCGCCGGGGCCGTCTGCCCGGCGTGCAGCGAGCAGGACAAGATCGTCATGTGGGATGTCGACGGGGTGCCGCACCGCGAATGCGTGGCCTGTGGCTACGCCGATACCCTCAACGCCCAGGGCCAGTCGGTGCCGAAAGAGCTGTCCACCCGCGTCAACACCAGCGCGCTGGAAAAGCCCAAGGACCCGAAGGTGCAGGGGGTTCAGTTCTTCCCTAATCCGAAGCTGAAGAAGCCGCAGGAGTAAGCGGTCGACTGAGTCATGGAAAATGCCCCGGCCTGCCGGGGCATTTCTTTTTCAGCACCGCCAAAACACAAGGCTTCAGCACCGACATCAAGGAATGTTGCAACGGCCTCGTCATAGCATGGAAGCCAATCCCACTCTGACTGACGGTCCATGATCGCCACGGCCGGCTAGTCTGTAGAGCATCGCCGCAAGGAGTCCTACCGATGCCGCAACCGACCCGAAGGAAGCCCTCTCGTGCTTGACCGCTTTGGCATGCTGGAAGTGATGCGCGCCTCGCGTCTGACGCAGTTCCCGATCAGCCCCGTTCTGCGCGAAACCCACGGTTTCAAGGGCCGCCTGACCTTCTTCCTGCTGCTGGCCGGCGCGCTGGTTTTCACCTTCGCCGCGCTGGGCCATGACATCCGCGCCAGCGGCACCCACCTGGAGGCTGGCTGGCCCGTGGTGGTGCTGGTGGTGGCCCTGCTGATCGCCCTTGGCTTCGAGTTCATCAACGGCTTCCACGACACGGCCAACGCGGTGGCCACGGTCATCTACACCAACGCCCTGCCGCCACGCTTCGCGGTGGCCTGGTCGGGATTGTGGAATTTTCTCGGGGTGCTCTTTTCCAGCGGTGCGGTGGCCTTCGCCATCGTCTCGCTGCTGCCGCTGGACCTGCTGCTGAAGGTCGATAGCAGCGCCGGGTTGGCGATGATCTTCGCCCTGCTGATCGCCTCGATCCTGTGGAACCTCGGCACCTGGTGGCTGGGGTTGCCGGTGTCCTCGTCGCACACGCTGATCGGTTCCATCGTCGGCATCGGCCTGGCCCACGGCGCCATGGCCGGGCACATCGGCATATCGGGCAACGCCTGGTCGCAGCTGACGACAGTGGGTTACGCACTCTTTCTGTCGCCGGTGGTGGGCTTCTTCGCCGCGTTCGTGCTGCTGCGCGTGATGAGTTCCACCATCCGCAACCGCGCGCTGTTCCATGCACCAGAAGGCCGCACGCCGCCACCCCGATGGATTCGCGCAATCCTCATCCTCACCTGTACCGGTGTGTCTTTCGCCCACGGCTCCAACGACGGGCAGAAGGGCATCGGCCTGATCATGCTGATCCTGATTGCCACCGTTCCCCTGGCATTCGCGGTGGATCGCGCCCATTCCCCGGAGCAATCCCGCCAGTTGCTCGTCCTCATCCAGACCAGCCTGGAGCAATTGCACCGCAGCGGCGGCACGCCTGCGGCGGACCCGCGCCAGGCCCTCTTGAGCTATCAGGAAGACGAAGTGGTGCGTCCCGAACTGCTGCCATCGCTGGGCAGCGTGATCGGTGACATCGGCACACGGCTGCAGCGCCACGGACAGTTGGACAAGGTGCCCGCCGAAGCGGTGCAGGACCTGCGCAACGACCTCTACCTGAGCCTGGAAACCATCCGCCTGCTGGACCGCAGCGGCCAGCGCTTCGATCTGGAAACCTGGAGCAGCCTGCAGGCGCTGCGCCATGAGGCCGACCGCACCATCCGCTTCATTCCCGTGTGGGTGAAGGTCGCGGTCGCCCTGGCGCTGGGGCTGGGTACGCTGGTTGGCTGGAGGCGCATCGTCACCACGGTGGGCGAAGGCATCGGCAAGACCCCGCTGACTTATGCACAGGGCGCCTCGGCACAACTGGTGGCCATGCTCACCATCGGCGCGGCGGATGGCTTCGGCCTGCCGGTGTCGACCACGCAAGTGCTCTCCTCGGGAGTGGCGGGGACCATGGCGGCCAACGGCAGCGGCCTGCAATGGCCGACCATCCGCAACATGCTGCTGGCCTGGGTGCTGACGCTGCCCGCCGCCATCGGCCTGGCGGCGGGGTTGTACTGGTTATTCACCCAGGTACTTTAGCCACCGCCCGGCAGTTATCACTGGCTGTGGAAAACTCCGTGGATTACTGTATTCATATACAGTAATTCTTCAGAGCTTTCCCACATGTCCACTTCCCTCCCACCCCGCGGCCGGGGCACCGCCAGCAATCCGCACAACCGCTTCGCGCCGACCACCTCGGTGCCTGTGGATAACGATTGGTACGACGAAGTCCCCAAGCCCCAGGTGACGGAAATCCGTACTGAACGGGCGAAGTCGGTGATCTCGCGCAACCAGTCGCCGGACCTGCCCTTCGACCGCTCGATCAATCCCTATCGAGGCTGCGAACACGGCTGCATCTACTGCTACGCGCGGCCAAGTCACGCCTACTGGGACCTGTCGCCAGGGCTGGATTTCGAGACGAAACTCATCGCCAAGACCAACGCTGCCGAGGTTCTGGAAGAGGAACTGAGCCGCAAAGGCTACGTCTGTGCGCCGATCAACCTGGGCGCCAACACCGACCCCTACCAGCCCATCGAGCGCCAGCAGCGCCTGACCCGGCAGATCCTCGAAGTACTGCTGCGCCTCCGCCACCCGGTGACCATCGTCACCAAGGGCTCGCTGATCCTGCGCGACCTCGACCTGCTGGCGGAGCTGGCGAGACAGAATCTGGTCGCCGTGATGATCAGCCTCACCACGCTGGACGATGAGCTCAAGCGCATCCTCGAGCCCCGCGCCGCTGCACCCTCCGCCCGCCTGCGGGCGATCCGCGTGCTGCGCGAGCAAGGCATTCCGGTGGGCGTACTGTGTTCGCCGATGATCCCGATGATCAACGACCGCGAGCTGGAAGCCTTGCTCGAAGCGGCCCACGAGGCCGGCGCCCAGAGCGCCAGCTACATGATGCTGCGCCTGCCGCGCGAGGTCGGCCCGTTGTTCGAGGAATGGCTGGCGGCGCACTACCCGCAGCGCGCCAACCACGTGATGAGCCTGATCCGCCAACTGCGCGGCGGGGAAATCTATGACAGCCGCTTCGGCCACCGTTTTCGCGGCGAAGGCCCGTTCGCCGACCTGTTGGCCAAGCGCTTCGAGGTTGCCATGCGCCGCCTGGGATTGGGCCGGCGCGGCAGCTTCAACCTGGACTGCACGGCGTTCGCCCCACCGCGCAGCCAGATGAGCTTGTTCTGACGCTCTAGCGGAAAATTCGACAAGCGCAACGACATCACGGCAACATCGCAATGCCATGATAGCTTGCCGATATCATCTTTAAATTTCGTCGAAACATCATGAAAAGCTCATTCCAGAGCGGTTTTTTAATTTTGGTTTAATCTTCGTTGTCTAGGGTTTGAGCACAAAGTGACTAACCGGTCACGCCAGTTTTTTTCCCACGCCTGTGTCTTTTCTCCCTGGGGAGAGCGTCGGCTGACGTGGGAAAATTCTTCGTCATTCTTCGAGGCTGATACATGAACGACAAAACGCACGGTGAGGATCACGCCCACGAATCTGCTGACGAGGCGCTGCGCCATATCGTCGAGGGTTTCCGCCAGTTCCGTCATGAGGTCTTCCCGCAGCAGGAAGAGCTGTTCAAGAAGCTGGCCCATGCGCAGAACCCGCGCGCCATGTTCATTACCTGCGCCGACTCGCGCATCGTTCCGGAGCTGATCACCCAGAGTTCGCCGGGCGACCTGTTCGTCACCCGCAACGTCGGCAACGTGGTCCCGCCGTACGGCCAGATGAACGGCGGCGTTTCCACCGCCATCGAGTTCGCGGTGATGGCACTGGGCGTGCAGCACATCATCGTCTGCGGCCACTCCGACTGCGGCGCGATGAAGGCGGTGCTGGCTCCCCAGACACTGGAAGGCATGCCGACCGTAAAAGCCTGGCTGCGCCACGCCGAAGTGGCTCGCACCGTGGTCGCGCAGACCTGCGGTTGTGCCACGCAGGAGCACCTGGGCGTGCTGACCGAGGAGAACGTGGTCGCCCAACTGGATCACCTGAAGACTCACCCCTCCGTGGCGGCGCGCCTGGCCTCCGGCCAGCTGTTCATCCATGGTTGGGTGTATGACATCGAGACCAGCGCCATCAAGGCCTACGACGCCCAGGAAGGCCGCTTCCGCGCCCTCGATGGCGAAGGCCCGACACCGAGTGCAACCCCACGCCCGCGCTACTCCCCCCAATAAGCGGCTGATATTGGCAAGCTCCCGGGGCGCGGCGGCCCAGCAGAACAAGCGCCGCGTCCCTCTTCTGACTTAGTCCCCGCCTGAGGCGTACGCAGCCACCGCGCTCGCCATCCCCCTGAATTGCGCGTGTCGATGCGGTCGAGACCGGCGTCGTGGGTTTTCGCGCGCCCGAAAAATGCTTGAAGGAGAACAGCGCCATGTCGGCCTCCCACTCTGTTCCATCCGGACTTTCCCAGCTGCGCCAAGCGCTGCCACGCGACCTGCTCGCATCGGTGGTGGTGTTTCTCGTCGCCCTGCCGCTATGCATGGGCATCGCCATCGCCTCCGGCATGCCGCCGGCCAAGGGCCTGGTGACCGGCATCATCGGCGGCTTGGTGGTCGGCTTTCTCGCCGGCTCACCGCTGCAAGTGAGCGGCCCGGCGGCGGGACTCGCCGTGCTGGTTTTCGAACTGGTGCGCACCCACGGCTTGGCCATGCTCGGGCCGATCCTGCTGCTGGCCGGCGCACTGCAATTGCTGGCCGGGCGACTGCGCCTGGGCTGCTGGTTCCGCGTGACCTCGCCGGCCGTGGTCTACGGCATGCTCGCGGGCATTGGCATTCTTATCGTGCTGTCGCAGGTCCACGTGATGCTCGACCTCAAGCCGCAAGCGTCCGGGCTGGACAACCTGCTGGCCTTCCCTTTCGCGCTGCTGTCCGAGACAAGCGGCTTCGATGCGGCGCTGCTCGGGCTGGGCACCATGGCTTGCATGGCGCTGTGGGATCGCTTCAAGCCGAGCCGGCTGCGCATGCTTCCCGGCGCGCTGATCGGCGTGAGCCTGGCGACACTGGCGAGCATCAGCCTGCAACTCGATGTGCTGCGGGTGAGCGTGCCGGAGAATCTCGGCGACGCCATCGACTGGGTCCGCCCGACCGACCTTGCTGCGCTGCTCGACCCGACGCTCTTGTTGGCCGCCGTGGTGGTGGCCTTCATCGCCAGCGCCGAGACGCTGCTCTCGGCCGCCGCCGTGGACCGCATGCACACTGGTCCGCGCTCGGACCTGGACCGCGAGCTGAGCGCCCAGGGCGTGGGCAACATGCTCTGCGGGCTGGTCGGCGCACTGCCGATGACCGGGGTGATTGTGCGCAGTTCGGCCAACGTCCAGGCTGGGGCGCGCAGCCGCGCCTCGGCGATCTTCCATGGGTTGTGGCTACTGGCGTTCGTCGTGTTGCTGGGCGGGTTGCTGCGGCAGATCCCCATCGCCAGCCTGGCGGGTGTGCTGGTCTACACCGGAATCAAGCTGGTGGACATCAAGGCCCTGCGTTCGCTGGGTCGCTATGGGCGCATGCCTGTGCTGGTGTACGCAGCAACCGCGCTGGCCATCGTCGCCACCGACCTGTTGACCGGCGTGCTGCTGGGCTTCGCGCTGACGGTACTGAAGCTGGTGTTCAAGGCCGCGCGGCTGAAGATCAACCTGCGCTACGACGATGAAGGTAATGGCGCCGAACTGCGGCTGGTGGGCGCAGCGACCTTCCTCAAGGTGCCGGCACTGTCCCAGGCGCTGCAGTCGGTGAAGCCGGGAACGCACCTGCGCGTACCGTTGCAGCACCTGAGCTACATCGACCACGCGTGCATGGAGTTGCTCGAAGACTGGGGCCGCAGCGCCGCGGCCAGCGACTGCCGACTGTCCATAGAAGGCAACGGCCTGCGTCGCCGCGTGGAGGGCCGGGTGCGCGCGCTGCAGAGCGCAGGCTGAGCCTCAGTCGCGGCCCAGCTCGAGCTCGACGCCGAATTGCCGCGACAGGCATGGCCACTGCTGCCAGGCCATGACCACCTGCGGGTCATTGAGGCTGGCGCGGTAGCTGACGGCGGACTCGGCGCTGAAGGTGCTGTCGTCGAGCATGCCGTTGACCGCGTGGTGCACCGCTTCATCCAGCTGGTTGGCGAAGGGTTCGCCGATCAGCTGGTGCGCCACCAGGTTGGCCACGGTGGTATCCAGCGGGATCAGCGGCTGGTTGAAGTGGGCGATGTAGCGGTCGTTCACCTCTTCCACCAGGCGGTGGGCGAGGTAGGCCTCGTCCAGCAGCGCGTCTAGACCGTCGTGGCCGTCGAGCAACGCGGGCGGCGTGAGGAAGAACTGTTCGGCGAGCTTGAGCACCGGCTTGATGCGGTCCTCGATGCCGGCTGCGCGGGCCACCGAGTTGGCGGCGTCGAGGAAGTCCGGCACCTGTTCGATATAGGCGTGGACAAAGCGCGTCAGCGTCCCGCTGGGATCCTCTCCCGTCAGGGCGATGCTCTTGTGCAGGCTTTGCAGTTGGCTCTGGATCAGGCGGGCGAGATGGCCATGGCGGGATTCGAGCAGGTGGGCATTTCGGATCAGCTCACGCAGTGCAGCGGTGTTCATGACAGCTCCAAGACAACGGGTTTGGAAAGTGAAGAAAGACCTTAGCCGCACCCCGGCCGTAGCTAAGACGCGATTGTCATATTCATGAACTGGTTATGCCGGCACGGCATATCAGACGGCCAGCATGGTACTCCAAACCCGCGCCGTCCGTGGCTTTGAGATCACACTTCGGTCTTTGAAAACGGTTTTTTACTCTGCGTTGTTATGTCGCAACCCGTGGCTATACTCCGCTTCGACACACCGAAAACCTGATGGACCCGGCCTGCCCTGCGTGCTGCCGAGGTAAGACGTCAAAGTAAGTTGTCTTGGCGGTCACTCCCTTGGCCGTTGGCTTGTTCAGGCTCGATCCCTCTGGAATGGGGATCGCAGCCAGGGCGCTATGCCGGCGGGATAAAAACAACGATAAGGGGAACCCGAATGCTGCGACATCCACGAGTCTGGATGGGCTTCCTTTTGCTCTTGGCTTTCAGTCAGGCAAACGCCGCCTGGACGGTCAACATGGCCCCCGGTGCGACAGAAGTCAGCCGTAACGTTTTCGATCTGCACATGACGATCTTCTGGATCTGCGTGGTCATTGGCATTGTCGTCTTTGGCGCGATGTTCTGGTCGATGATCGTCCACCGTCGGTCCACCGGGCAGCAGCCCGCGCATTTCCACGAGAGCACCACGGTGGAAATCCTCTGGACCGTCATTCCCTTCCTGATCCTGGTGGTGATGGCCGTTCCGGCCACCAAGACGCTGATCCACATGTACGACACCTCGGAGCCCGAGCTGGACGTGCAGGTCACCGGCTACCAGTGGAAGTGGCAGTACAAGTACCTGGGCCAGGACGTGGAGTTCTTCTCCAACCTCGCCACGCCCCAGGACCAGATCCACAACAAGGCCGACAAGGACGAGCATTACCTGCTCGAGGTGGACAACCCGCTGGTGCTGCCGGCCGGGGTCAAGGTGCGTTTCCTGGTCACCTCCAGCGACGTGATCCACTCCTGGTGGGTGCCGGCCTTCGCGGTCAAGCGCGACGCCATTCCCGGCTTCGTCAACGAGGCCTGGACCAAGGTCGACCAGCCCGGCGTCTACCGCGGCCAGTGCGCCGAGCTGTGCGGCAAGGACCATGGCTTCATGCCCATCGTGGTGGACGTGAAATCCAAGCCGGACTTCGACAAGTGGCTGGCAGAGCGCAAGGAAGAAGCGGTCAAGCTCAAGGAGCTGACCAGCAAGGAATGGACGAAGGAAGAGCTGGTCGCCCGTGGCGACAAGGTCTACCACACCATCTGCGCCGCCTGTCACCAGCCTGAAGGCCAGGGCATGCCGCCGATGTTCCCGGCGCTCAAGGGTTCGAAGATTGTCACCGGGCCGAAGGAGCACCATCTGGAAACCGTGTTCAACGGCGTACCCGGCACCGCGATGGCGGCCTTCGGCAAGCAGCTCTCGGAAGTGGATCTTGCGGCGGTGATCACCTTCGAGCGCAACGCCTGGGGCAACAACGACGGCGACATGGTGACCCCGCAGGACGTGGTCGCCTACAAGCAGAAACAACAATAAGGAGGCCGCGATGAGTACAGTGATCGATCACCCCGACCATTCTCACGCCGGCGACCACCACCACGGCCCCGCCAAGGGCCTGATGCGCTGGGTACTGACCACCAACCACAAGGACATCGGCACGCTGTACCTGTGGTTCAGCTTCTGCGCCTTCCTGCTGGGCGGCTCCTTCGCCATGGTGATCCGCGCCGAACTGTTCCAGCCGGGCCTGCAGATCGTCGAGCCGGCGTTCTTCAACCAGATGACCACCATGCACGGCCTGGTGATGGTCTTCGGCGCAGTGATGCCGGCCTTCGTCGGCCTGGCCAACTGGATGGTGCCGCTGATGATCGGCGCGCCGGACATGGCCCTGCCGCGCATGAACAACTTCAGCTTCTGGCTGCTGCCAGCGGCCTTCGGTCTGCTGGTGAGCACCCTGTTCATGCCCGGCGGCGGCCCGAACTTCGGCTGGACCTTCTACGCGCCGCTCTCCACGACCTTCGCGCCGCACAGCGTGACCTTCTTCATCTTCGCCATCCACCTGATGGGCATGAGTTCGATCATGGGCGCGATCAACGTGATCGCCACCATCCTCAACCTGCGCGCCCCGGGCATGACGCTGATGAAGATGCCGCTGTTCGTCTGGACCTGGCTGATCACCGCGTTCCTGCTGATCGCGGTGATGCCGGTGCTGGCGGGTTGCGTGACCATGATGCTGATGGACATCCACTTCGGCACCAGCTTCTTCAGCGCGGCCGGCGGTGGCGACCCTGTGCTGTTCCAGCACGTGTTCTGGTTCTTCGGCCACCCCGAGGTGTACATCATGATCCTGCCGGCGTTCGGCGCCGTCAGCTCGATCATCCCGGCCTTCAGCCGCAAGCCGCTGTTCGGCTACACCTCGATGGTCTACGCCACTGCGTCGATCGCCTTCCTGTCCTTCGTCGTCTGGGCGCACCACATGTTCGTGGTGGGCATCCCGCTGGTGGGCGAGCTGTTCTTCATGTACGCGACCATGCTGATCGCCGTGCCCACCGGGGTGAAGGTGTTCAACTGGGCGTCGACCATGTGGCAGGGCTCGCTGACCTTCGAGACGCCGATGCTGTTCGCCGTGGCCTTCGTCATCCTGTTCACCATCGGCGGCTTCTCCGGGCTGATGCTGGCCATCGCCCCGGCGGACTTCCAGTACCAGGACACCTACTTCGTGGTGGCGCACTTCCACTACGTGCTGGTGCCCGGCGCGATCTTCGGCATCTTCGCCTCGGCCTACTACTGGCTGCCGAAGTGGACCGGCCACATGTACGACGAAACCCTGGGCAAGCTGCACTTCTGGATGAGCTTCATCGGCATGAACCTGGCGTTCTTCCCGATGCACTTCGTCGGCCTGGCCGGCATGCCGCGACGGATTCCGGACTACAACCTGCAGTTCGCCGACTTCAACATGGTCTCGTCCATCGGCGCCTTCATGTTCGGCACCACGCAGCTGCTGTTCCTGTTCATCGTCATCAAGTGCATCCGCGGCGGCCCGGCAGCGCCGGCCAAACCCTGGGATGGCGCGGAAGGCCTGGAGTGGACGATTCCGTCGCCCGCGCCGTACCACACCTTCACCACGCCTCCGGAAGTGAAATAACGATGTTCCTGTAGGAGCGAGCTTGCTCGCGAACGCTTTCTCCCGGTTCGCGAGCAAGGGCTAGGCGCCCCCCACGCTCCTACAAGAGAGGAATCGACTCATGAGCGACGGCAACATCGAAACGCGCAAGCTGGTGACCCGGCTGGTCATTGCCGTGGTCGCCATGTTCGCCTTCGGCTTTGCCCTAGTGCCGCTGTACGACGTGATGTGCAAGGCGCTGGGCATCAACGGCAAGACCTCCGGCACCGCCTACCAGGGCGATGGCCAGGTGGTCGACCAGTCGCGTGAGGTGAAGATCCAGTTCGTCGCCAACAACAACATCGACATGGTCTGGGAATTCCACCCCGAGGCCGAGCAACTGGTGGTGCATCCAGGCGCGGTGAACCAGATGCTGTTCGTCGCCTACAACCCCACCGACAAGCCGATGACCGCCCAGGCGATCCCGAGCATCGCGCCGTCGGTGGCGGCCACCTACTTCCACAAGACCGAATGCTTCTGCTTCACCCAGCAGGTCCTGCAGCCGGGCGAGCGCATCGAAATGCCGGTGCGTTTCATCGTCGACCGCGACCTGCCCAAGGATGTGCGTCACCTGACGCTTGCTTACACGCTGTTCGACATCACTGCCCGCAAGCCACCCGTGGCCAGTAACGAGCGCTGAAGGGCAAAGGAGAACAAAAAAGATGGCAACCCACGATCCCTATTACGTCCCCGCGCAGAGCAAGTGGCCGATCATCGCCACCATCGGCATGCTGGTGACGATGTTTGGCGTCGGCACCTGGATGAACGACATGAGCGCCGGCAAGGAACACTCCCACGGCCCGTGGATCTTCTTCGCCGGTGGGCTGATCCTGGCGTACATGCTGTTCGGCTGGTTCGGCAACGTCATCAAGGAAAGCCGCGACGGTCTCTACAGCCCGCAGATGGATCGCTCGTTCCGCTGGGGCATGAGCTGGTTCATCTTCTCCGAGGTGATGTTCTTCGCCGCCTTCTTCGGCGCGCTGTTCTACGTGCGCCACTTCGTCAACCCGTGGCTGGGTGGCGAAGGTCACCACGGCATCTCGCACATGCTCTGGCCGCAGTTCGAAACCGGCTGGCCGCAGCTCAGCAACCCGGACAACAAGCTCTTCCCGCCGCCCAAGGAAGTGATCGATCCGTGGAAGCTGCCGCTGATCAACACCCTGCTGCTGGTCACCTCCAGCTTCACCGTGACCTTCGCTCACCACGCGCTGAAGAAGAACCACCGCGGCCCGCTGAAGATGTGGCTGGCCGCTACGGTGGCGTTGGGTGCGTGCTTCATCGTGTTGCAGGCCTACGAGTACCACGAGGCCTATAGCGAGCTGGGCCTGACCCTGGGCTCGGGCATCTATGGCGCGACCTTCTTCATGCTCACCGGCTTCCACGGCGCCCACGTGACCATCGGCGCAATCATGCTGAGCATCATGCTGATTCGCATCATCCGTGGGCACTTCGACGCCGACAAACACTTCGGCTTCGAGGCGGCCAGCTGGTACTGGCACTTCGTCGACGTGGTGTGGATCGGGCTGTTCATCTTCGTTTACGTGCTGTGAAGCAAGAGGGACCTGTAGGAGCGAGCTTGCTCGCGAACGCTTTTCCCTGATGCTTCAGGGGTGTGCGGTTCGCGAGCAAGCTCGCTCCCACGAAGAGCAAAACGGGATCAGAAATGCCAGGGGGCGGAGCTGCCGAGTTGGCCGCTGAAGAAACCCCAGGCAATGAGCGCGACGGTCAGGGCAGTGAGGGTGACACGCACGGTCAGCGCATTGACCACCCGCGAACCGTGGCCCTCGTCCTTGACCAGGAAGAACAGGCCACTGAACAGGCTGACGACGGTCGCCAGCAACAACAGAACGATCGCAGCTTTGAGCACTACCGGCCTCCTGTCCGCAGGGGACTGGGGTTGAGGGGGATGTCTTGCAGTATAGCCAGCACGCTACCGAGCACCGTCAGGGCCGTACCACACGCGCCTTCCGGCCCGGCATCGCGCCGACCCTGGTGGTCCTCGCGCTGTCGCCGGTGCTGATCGGCCTGGGTTTCTGGCAACTCTCCCGCGCCGCCGAAAAACGCACCCTTCTCGCCGCTGCCGAAGTGCAGCGCCAGCAGGACCCGATCAGCATCGCCGAGCTCGAACGCCAACCGCCGCGCAGCTATGTTCGCGTGCGCCTGCAGGGCCAGCTCGACGCCGAGCACACCGCCCTGCTCGACAACCGCACCCGCAACGGCCAGGCCGGCGTCGAGGTGCTGCAACCCTTCTTCGACCGCGTCGGCCACCAGTGGCTGCTGGTCAACCGCGGCTGGGTGCCCTGGCCCGACCGCCGTGTGCCGCCAAAGATCGATACGCCCAGCCACGACCTGCTGCTGGACGCCTGGACCTATGTTCCGTCAGCCGCCGGACCGAGCGCTCCGGCCGCCGGCTGGCCACGCCTGATCACCCAGGTCGACGCCCCGTTCCTGTGGGACCAGCTCGGCCGCGAAGGCAGCCCGCTGGAAATCCGCCTGGAGCCGGGCGACGCCGCCTTCGACACCGACTGGCCGATCGTCGCCATGCCCCCGGAGCGCCACGTCGGCTACGCCGTGCAGTGGTTCGCCCTGGCTATCGCACTCTCCGCCCTTTACCTCTACCTCGGCATCCGTCGCGCACGGGAGACCTTCGACCATGACCGCCATGACTCTGCCTGACTCCTCCGCCCGCCGCCGCGGGCGCGTGCAACTGCTGCTGATCCTCGGCATGGTGCTGGGGCCAATGCTGCTCGCCACCGCCATGTACAAGCTGCAGTTCTGGGTGCCGGAAGGCCGCAGCTACCACGGCGACCTGATCGCCACCGGGCAGACCCCGGCCGATCTCGGCGTGCAGGACGACAAGGCCAGCGACCAGTGGCAACTGCTGGTCACCGCACCGGAAACCTGCGCCAGCGACTGCCAACAACTGGTCTACCTGGCGCGCCAGATCAATATCGGCCTGGGCCGCGAAGCCAGCCGCGCCGAACACGCGCTGGCCTTTGCCAAGCCGCTGCCGGCCGAGTTCACCGGCCTGCTCGACAAGGACTACCCGCGCCTGCAACGCCTGGGTCTGACGCCCAACCAGCACACCGGCGCCCATCCGCAGCTGTGGATCGTCGACCCCCACGGCAACCTGGTACTGCGCTACGACGCCAAAGCCAACGGCAAGTCGATCCTCAAGGACCTGCAGTTGCTGCTGAAGCTGTCCAACATCGGTTAAGTCGGTTGAGGCATCGCCAGCCCTAGGACAACAACAAGATCGGGAGCGACGCATGATCCAGGCAAGACGCAAACCCGCCTTCTACCTCGCCGTGCTGGCCACGGCGCTGGCCTTCGTGGTCATCCTGCTGGGTGCCTACACCCGCCTGACCCACGCTGGTCTCGGCTGCCCGGACTGGCCAGGCTGCTATGGCTTCGTCCACGTGCCGCTGAACGATGCGCAACTCGCTCATGCCGAAATGCACTTCCCCGACTCGCCGGTGGAGGCGCAGAAGGGCTGGAACGAGATGATCCACCGCTACTTCGCCGGTAGCCTCGGCCTGCTGATCCTCGGGCTGGCGGTCCACGCGCTGGTGCGTCGCGGCCGTGACGGCCAACCGATGCGCCTGCCGCTGATACTGCTCGCCGTGGTGATCGCCCAGGCGGCGTTCGGCATGTGGACGGTCACCCTCAAACTCTGGCCGCAGGTGGTCACCGCGCATCTGCTCGGCGGCTTCACCACGCTGTCGCTGCTGTTCCTGCTCAGCCTGCGCCTGTCCGGCGCCTTCGCTCCGCTGCAACTGCCGTCGAAGTTGCGTGCACTGGCGGCCCTCGCCCTGCTGATGGTGATCGGGCAGATCGCCCTCGGTGGCTGGGTCAGCAGCAACTACGCCGCGGTGGCCTGCATCGACCTGCCGATGTGCCACGGCGAGTGGTGGCCGAACATGGACTTCGCCAACGGCTTCCACCTCACCCAGCACATCGGCCCCAACTACCTCGGCGGCCAGCTCGACAGCGATGCCCGCACGGCCATCCACATGACCCACCGCATGGGCGCGCTGTGCGTGACCGCGGTGATCCTGCTGCTGGCCTGGAACCTCCAGCGCCACGGCCTGATCGGCATTACCGCACTGATGCTGCTGGGGCTGTCGTTCCAGATCGGCCTGGGCATCAGCAACGTCCTGCTGCACCTGCCGCTGCCCGTCGCAGTGGCGCACAACGGCGGCGGCGCCTTCCTGCTGCTGATGCTGGTGCTGGTGAACTACCGGGTGCGCGCGCCCGCAACGAAACGCGTCGAGCTGCCCGCCGGCGGCCCGATCGCCCTGGACGCCCTGGAGCGCCCGGTGGCCTATCCCTCGCAAGGATGAAACAAGCTTGAGCACGACGGCCGGCGCCGAGGCGCGTCAGCCCCATTCCAGAAGTCAGAAGACGGAGAAATGCCCATGGCCAGCGTCATCAGCACTTCCAGCCAAGCCAGCTGGCGCGACCTGCTCGAACTGACCAAACCCAAGGTGGTCCTGCTCATGCTGATCACCTCGCTGATCGGCATGCTGCTCGCCACCAAGGCCGGCGTGCCCTGGCAGGTGCTGGTCTTCGGCAACCTCGGCATCGGCCTGTGCGCCGGCGGCGCGGCGGCGGTGAACCACGTGGTGGACAGGCGCATCGACTCGATCATGGCGCGTACCCACAAGCGCCCGCTGGCCGAAGGACGCGTCTCGCCACCCATCGCGCTGGGCTTCGCCATGCTGCTGTCGGTGGCCGGGATGGCAGTCCTGCTGGTGTTCACCAACCAGCTGACGGCCTGGCTGACGCTGGCTTCGCTGCTGGGCTACGCGGCGCTTTACACCGGCTTCCTCAAGCGCGCCACGCCGCAGAACATCGTCATCGGCGGCCTCGCCGGCGCCGCTCCGCCGCTGCTGGGCTGGGTCGCGGTGACCGGGCAGGTCTCCGCCGAACCGCTGCTGCTGGTACTGATCATCTTCGCCTGGACACCGCCGCACTTCTGGGCCCTGTGCCTGCACCGCAAGGACGAATACGCCAAGGCCGACATCCCGATGCTGCCGGTGACCCATGGCGAGCACTACACCAAGCTGCACATCCTGCTCTACACCCTGGTGCTGTTCGCCGTGACGCTGATGCCCTTCGCCATCCACATGGCCGGGCTGGTCTACCTGTTCGCCGCGCTGGCCCTGGGCGCGCGCTTCCTCGACTGGGCCTGGGCGCTCTACTGCGGCAGCCGACCCCATGCGGCGATCAAGACCTTCAAGTACTCTATCGCCTACCTGTTCCTACTGTTCATCGCGCTGCTGGTGGACCACTACCTGCCGCTGCACCTGAACTACTGAGGCCGGTTCGCGGGTTCGCTCCGAAGGGGCGGGCCCGCAAGTCCAGCGCTCGCCCAGACGTCCCGACCCACGAGTACCCCATGACCCGAGTCAACAAGACCGTCTTCATCCTCGTCGCCATCGTCGCCGTAATCCTCGGCCTCACTGTCCAGAAGGTGCTCAACCAGCGCCACCAGCTCGACCCGACCGTGCTGCTCGACGCCGGCATCGTGATCCTGCCGCAGACCCGCAGCGTCCCCGACCTGACCTTCACCGACCAGGACAGCCAGCCGTTCCAGACCGCCAGCCTAAAGGACAAGTGGTCCCTGCTGTTCTTCGGCTACACCTTCTGCCCGGACGTCTGCCCGACTACCCTGGCGCAACTGCGCGAGCTGCAGACCAAGCTGCCGCCGGAAGTGGCGAAGAACCTGCAGGTGGTGTTCGTCAGCGTAGACCCGCACCGCGATACCGCGCCGCGCATCAAGGAATACCTCGGCTTCTTCAATGCCGGCTTCAAGGGCATCACCGGCTCGGAAGAGAATGTGCAGAAACTGGCGAATGCCATGAGCATTCCCTACATCCCGGCCGACACCAGCAAGCCCAACTACACCGTCGACCACAGCGGCAACCTGGTGCTGATCGGCCCGGACGGCACTCAACATGGCTTCATCCGCGCCCCGCTGCACAACGACAAGCTGGTCGCCCAGCTCCCCAGCGTGATCAGCCCCGCCAACTGAGTCCCGCGACACCGTGTCTCACCCCCAACGGCCACCCGATACAGGTGGCCGTTGTTTTTTCTGCGTCATTCGTCTCGATACCAGGCAAACGCGAACTTTCTGCTAAACCTCATCTCATGGCTCTGGCGCGGTGTAATACGCGGTCTTGATGCTTTCGGGTGATTTTCCTGACCTCGTAGTCAATGTAAAAAATCTGCTACACAAAGTCAGGCATCAGGAATGACTCATACTCCATATTAGAAACATTAATTAACACCTATGCCTGAGCCTGTTGCAGGATTACCGGGCCTTTCGGTGGGCATGGGGAGTCTCTGATGGGTGGTCATTCACGGCGAGGATGACATTTCCGTCCGGTCACAATAGGCAATTAGGCTAAACACCAGGGTCCACGCGGCCTCGGTGGCGACCGGAAAACCACGGGTCCAAACGTGACTTGTAGTTATCGCTTCGTACCACTCCAGAACTTATTGATGCCCTCCAGGTTAGATTGCACAATGCCGCGGCCACCGGGTCACAGCCCGGTCCCACAATAAGAACTAGACCGTTGCCAGTTCGATAACCCGGGTCGCCAACGTAGTAGCCCGGACAATCCCAGGATCACGCAGGAGATTTGCGAGTGCAGATCGGTGTACCCCTCGAGACCCAAGCCGGTGAGACGCGGGTCGCAGCAACGCCGGAGACGGTCAAGAAACTGATCGGGCAAGGCCATCAGGTGGTCATCCAGAGCGGTGCGGGCGTCAGCGCCAGCCAGCCGGATGCCGCCTACGAAGCTGTCGGCGCGAAGATCGGCACTGCCGCCGATGCGCTCGGCGCGGAACTGGTGCTGAAGGTTGTCGCGCCCAGCGAAAGCGAGCTGGCGCAGATGAAATCCGGCGCCGTGCTGCTCGGCATGCTCAATCCGTTCAACAACGAGAACATCGCCCGCATGGCCGAGCGCGGTATCACCGCCTTCGCCCTGGAAGCCGCGCCGCGCACTTCCCGCGCGCAGAGCCTGGACGTGCTCTCCTCCCAGGCCAACATCGCCGGCTACAAGGCCGTGTTGCTCGCCGCCCACCACTATCCGCGCTTCATGCCCATGCTGATGACCGCCGCCGGCACCGTTAAGGCTGCCCGCGTGCTGATCCTCGGCGCCGGTGTCGCCGGTCTGCAGGCCATCGCCACGGCCAAGCGCCTGGGTGCGGTGATCGAGGCCTCGGACGTTCGTCCGGCGGTGAAGGAGCAGATCGAGTCGCTGGGTGCCAAGTTCGTCGACGTCCCCTACGAGACCGATGAAGAGCGCGAGTGCGCCGAAGGCGTCGGCGGTTACGCCCGCCCGATGCCCGCCTCGTGGATGGAACGCCAGGCCAAGGCCGTGCACGAACGCGCCAAGCAGTCGGACATCGTCATCACCACCGCACTGATTCCGGGCCGCAAGGCACCGACCCTGCTGCACGAAGCGACCGTCGCGGAAATGAAGCCTGGCTCGGTAGTCATCGACCTCGCGGCCTCGCAAGGCGGCAACTGCCCGCTGACCGAAGCCGACCAGGTGGTGGTCAAGAACGGCGTGACCATCGTTGGCCTGAGCAACCTGGCCGCGCTGGTACCGGCGGATGCCTCCGCACTCTACGCACGCAACCTGCTCGACTTCCTCAAGCTCACCCTGACCGCCGAAGGCTTCACGGTGAACCTGGAAGACGACATCGTCGCCGCCTGCCTGATGTGCCGCGACGGCCAGATCGTGCGCAAGAACGGCTGACGCACAACGCCCTTCTTATATATGAACGCCGGGCGCGAGCCCGGCCTCAAGACCGGTGAGAAACTATGGAAGACATGCTGATCTCCCACGGCATCTACAACCTGATCATCTTCGTGCTGGCGATCTACGTCGGCTACCACGTGGTCTGGAACGTCACCCCCGCGCTGCACACCCCGCTGATGGCAGTGACCAACGCCATTTCCGCAATCGTGATCGTCGGCGCCATGCTGGCCGCCGCCCTGACCGTCACCCCGCTGGGCAAGGCCATGGGCACCCTGGCCGTGGCCCTGGCTGCCGTGAATGTGTTCGGTGGCTTCCTGGTCACCCGCCGCATGCTGGAAATGTTCAAGAAGAAAGCGCCGAAGGCGGAGAAGCACTGACATGAGCATGAACCTCGTCACCCTCCTCTACCTCATCGCCTCGGTCTGCTTCATCCAGGCCCTCAAAGGCCTGTCGCACCCGACCACCTCGCGCCGCGGCAACCTGTTCGGCATGATCGGCATGGCCATCGCCGCGCTGACCACCGTCGCCCTGGTGTTCAAGATCAGCAGCGAAATCGCCACCATCGGCATCGTCTACGTGATCGTCGGCCTGCTGGTCGGCGGCACCGCCGGTTCGATCATGGCCAAGCGCGTTGAAATGACCAAGATGCCGGAACTGGTCGCCTTCATGCACAGCATGATCGGCCTGGCCGCCGTGTTCATCGCCATCGCCGCCGTGGTTGAGCCGCAGTCGCTGGGCATCGTGCAGAACCTGGGCGATACCATCCCCACCGGTAACCGCCTGGAGCTGTTCCTTGGCGCGGCCATCGGCGCCATCACTTTCTCCGGATCGGTGATCGCCTTCGGCAAGCTGTCGGGCAAGTACAAGTTCCGCCTGTTCCAGGGCGCCCCGGTGCAGTTCAGCGGCCAACACCTGCTCAACCTGGTGCTGGGCCTGACCACTCTGGGCCTGGGCCTGCTGTTCATGTTCACCGGCAACCTGACCGCCTTCGTGGTGATGCTGGCCCTGGCCTTCGTCCTCGGCGTGCTGATCATCATCCCGATCGGCGGCGCGGACATGCCGGTCGTGGTGTCGATGCTGAACTCCTACTCCGGCTGGGCCGCGGCAGGTATCGGCTTCTCGCTGAACAACTCGATGCTGATCATCGCCGGCTCCCTGGTGGGCTCCTCGGGCGCGATCCTTTCCTACATCATGTGCAAGGCGATGAACCGCTCGTTCTTCAACGTCATCCTCGGCGGCTTTGGCGCCGAAGCGGACGCTGGCGGCCCGGCCGGTGCGAAAGAAGCCCGCCCGGTGAAGTCCGGTTCGGCCGACGACGCCTCGTTCCTGCTGACCAACGCCGACAGCGTGATCATCGTTCCCGGCTACGGCCTGGCAGTGGCCCGCGCCCAGCATGCACTGATGGAACTGGCCGAGAAGCTGACCCACCGCGGCGTCAACGTGAAGTTCGCCATCCACCCGGTTGCTGGCCGTATGCCGGGCCACATGAACGTCCTGCTGGCCGAGGCCGAAGTGCCTTACGAGCAAGTGTTCGAGATGGAAGACATCAACTCCGAGTTCGGCCAGACCGACGTGGTGCTGGTCCTGGGCGCCAACGACGTGGTGAACCCGGCGGCGAAGAACGATCCGAAGTCGCCGATCGCCGGCATGCCGATCCTCGAGGCCTACAAAGCCAAGACCGTGATCGTCAACAAGCGCTCGATGGCCAGCGGCTACGCCGGCCTGGACAACGAACTGTTCTACCTGGACAAGACCATGATGGTCTTCGGCGACGCCAAGAAAGTCATCGAAGACATGGTCAAGGCCGTCGAATAAGACGACCGCTGATCCACAAGACACCGGCCTCGCGCCGGTGTCTTGCTTTCCGGCAAAGGGAAAACTCCTGAACTTTGGTAGTAAGAAGGCAACCGGCCGGGCGATTTTTCGACCTTGGTATAAGAGCCAAAAATCGCCGAGTCCCTAGACTGGCGGCCTCGCACTTCCTACTGCCCGAGGTTTTCCCATGTTCCGTGATCGCGTGCGTATGTCCTCCCTGTTGGACAAGGTGATGACTGCCGACCAGGCCGCGGCCCTTATCAAGGACGGCATGACCGTCGGCATGAGCGGTTTCACCCGCGCCGGCGAAGCCAAGGCCGTACCCAAGGCCCTCGCCGAGCGCGCCAAGCAGGAGCCGCTGCGCATCAGCCTGATGACCGGCGCCAGCCTGGGCAACGACCTCGACAAGCAGCTCACCGAAGCCGGTGTACTGGCCCGCCGCATGCCCTTCCAGGTCGACAGCACCCTGCGCAAGGCAATCAACGCCGGCGAGGTGATGTTCATCGACCAGCACCTGTCGGAAACCGTCGAGCAACTGCGCAATCACCAGCTCAAGCTGCCGGACATCGCCGTCATCGAAGCCGTCGCCATCACCGAGGAAGGCCATATCGTGCCGACCACCTCGGTGGGCAACTCGGCCAGCTTCGCGATCTTCGCCAAGCAGGTGATCGTCGAGATCAACGTCGCGCACAACACCAACCTGGAAGGCCTGCACGACATCTACATTCCAACCTACCGCCCAACCCGTACGCCGATCCCACTGACCAAGGTCGACGACCGCATCGGCAGCACCGCCATCCAGATCCCGGCGGAGAAGATCGTCGCCATCGTCGTCAACGACCAGCCGGACTCGCCGTCCACCGTGCTGCCGCCGGACGACGAGACCCAGGGCATCGCCAACCACCTGATCGACTTCTTCAAGCGTGAAGTGGACGCCGGGCGTATGAGCAACAGCCTCGGCCCACTGCAGGCCGGCATCGGCAGTATCGCCAACGCGGTGATGTGCGGGCTGATCGAGTCGCCCTTCGAGAACCTGAGCATGTACTCCGAAGTGCTGCAGGACTCGACCTTCGACCTGATCGACGCTGGCAAGCTGCGCTTCGCCTCGGGCAGCTCCATCACCCTATCGAGCCGCCGCAACGCCGACGTGTTCGGCAACCTGGAGCGCTACAAGGACAAGCTGGTCCTGCGCCCGCAGGAAATCTCCAACCATCCCGAAGTGGTGCGTCGCCTCGGCATCATCGGCATCAACACCGCGCTGGAGTTCGACATCTACGGCAACGTCAACTCCACCCACGTGGGCGGCACCAAAATGATGAACGGCATCGGCGGCTCGGGCGACTTCGCCCGCAACGCGCACCTGGCCATCTTCGTCACCAAGTCCATCGCCAAGGGCGGCAACATCTCCAGCGTGGTGCCGATGGTCAGCCACGTCGACCACACCGAGCACGATGTGGACATCCTGGTCACCGAAGTGGGTCTCGCCGACCTGCGCGGCCTGGCGCCGCGCGAGCGCGCCCGGGTGATCATCGACAACTGCGTGCACCCGTCCTACCGCGACGCCCTCAACAGTTACTTCGATGCCGCCTGCGAGCGCGGCGGGCATACCCCGCACATCCTGCGCGAGGCCCTGGAGTGGCATATCAATCTGGAAGAACGCGGTCACATGCTGGCGGCGAGCTGATCCGGAGCCTTCCGCGGGTCATTCAGAAATGAATGGCCCGCCAGGGTTTACAGCCGGAAAAAAACCACGTAAAAACACTACTGAACAGATTTTTATCCCGCTCCAACTGTTCAGTTTCCCCCGCCGCCAACCTGGCCGGCACACGCAAAAAGCCACAGACGCCCACCGATTGCGCACCAGAATGGAGCGTAACGGTACAGTTCGCCCCGAAAAAGACCATTACAGTTCAAAATTACAATCGGCTGACCAACCGCAATACAGCACAACTGTACCTGTCATCTCTGACTGAAAAGTCAGATCATATGCTCAATCCATTCAGCAACTGACTACTCGCCACAAGCGAGAAGGATGACCACCATGGAACGTACCCTCGGTTCCGCAGCTCTGAGCACCCCCCGTAGCACCTCCAGCGCCCACCGTGGCCTCGTCGGCACTGTTCGCCTGTGGCAACGCCGCATGGAAAGCCGCCGTCAGCTGGCCCGCCTGGACTCCCGCCTGCTGGCCGACGCCGGCATCAGCGAAGCCCAGCGTTACGCCGAACTGAACAAGCCGTTCTGGCGCTAAGCAGTCCTCTCGACACAACAGTCGAAGGCAGTTTCCAGCACAGAAAAACTGTACCGGAAAGAAAGCAAAAAGGCCGCTCTTAGCGGCCTTTTGCTTTTTTGGGAGAAAACTTACTGGGTACGCCCGTAGATATCCTCGAAACGCACGATATCGTCCTCCCCCAGGTACTCGCCGCTTTGTACCTCGATCATCACCAGATCGATCACCCCCGGATTCTCCAGACGGTGCCGATGGCCAGCGGGGATGTAGGTCGACTCGTTACTGTTCACCAGACGCACTGACTCGCCATTGGTGACCTTGGCCATCCCGCACACAACTACCCAGTGTTCACTGCGATGGTGGTGCATCTGCAGTGACAGCGACGCTCCCGGCTTGACCACGATCCGCTTGATTTTGAAGCGTGCACCTTCTTCCAGGACCGTATAGGTACCCCATGGCCGGGCGACGGTGCGGTGCAATCTGTACGCCTCGTGCTCGCTGTCCTTCAATTGCTTCACCACTTTGCGCACGTCCTGCGCGCGGTCGGCGTGAGCAACCAGGATGGCATCGGCGGTATCGATGACTATCAGGTCGGAGACACCGACAGTCGCTACCAGGCGCCCCTCGCTTTGTACGTAGGTCCCCTGGGTGTCGACGAAAATGGCGTGGCCCGCTGCCCGGTTATTCTGACTGTCCGGCGCAACCAGTGAACTCAGCGCGCTCCAGGAGCCTATATCGCTCCAGTCGAAGTGTGCCGGGATGACAGCAACCCGCTTGGAGTGCTCCATAAGGGCATAGTCGAGGGAAATGTCAGGCAACCCGCCGAAGTACTCGCCGTTCAGTTCCTGCTGGAGCATGGCACCAGCTTCGCTGACCGGACTCGCCTCGAAACAGGCAATCGCCCCCGCCAGAAGCTCCGGAGCGTGCTGCTCCAGTTCGCCGAGCAGCGTTCCCACCGAGAAACAGAACATGCCGGAATTCCACAGGAAGTTCCCGCTCTGCAGGAAGTGCGTAGCGGTATCCAGGTCGGGTTTCTCCACGAACCGCCGGACCAGCGCGCCACCACGGTCATCCAGTTCGTCGCCGACCTCGATGTAGCCAAACCCGGTTTCGGGCGTCGTGGGGACTACACCGAAAGTCACCAGGTGACCCGTTTCCGCCAGGGATGCCGCGTGCCCGACTGCTCGTTCGAAAGCTTCCAGGTCACGGATCAGATGGTCTGCCGGCATCACCACCATCACCGCCTCATCGCCGTGGCGGGCACGCAGGGCAAGTGCCGCCAGGGCGATTGCCGGCGCCGTATTGCGACCGGAAGGTTCCAGGATGAAATGCCCGCGCTGCACCAATCGCGCGGCCTGGTAATGGTCCTTGCTCTGGAAGTAGTAGTCGCGGTTGGTGACCGTGACAATCTCTCCACCATTGCCCAGCAGGCTGGCCGCCCGGCTGTAGGTCTTGCGCAGCAGAGACTGTCCATCGGGAAGGGTCATGAAGGGCTTGGGTTGCCCTTCACGGGAGACCGGCCAGAGACGGGTTCCGGCTCCGCCCGAAAGTATGACGGGAATCAGCATGTTCAACTCCTTGCCGGCCCCTGGGGCCGTCATTTCTGCACCCCTGTGGGGCACGGGGCACGACGCCCGCCCGGATCAGGATGCGCTACTGAACGATGTTCTTGGATGGACCACTACTGAAGATCGGGGATCAGGCCCCTCGAATGGGAGGAGAATGGCAGCTCCGGCCGCCGCCCTAGATGAGGCGCTCCGCATTCTCGACGGCAAGTTGGCTGTTCTCCCCCCACAGGTGCTCCGCCAGGACTTCCCGGTACAGTTCGGAATGGCGGCGGGCCATGCTTTCGGCGGTGAACAGTTGCTGGAAACGCTCGACAGCCATCGAGCCCATTTGCGCTGCGAGCGCCGGATCATCCCAGAGTCGCTGCATGGCGGAACGAAAGGCCTCGGGATCGTTGGGGGGAACGACCAGACCGGTTTCGCCATGGATATTGATGTAGCTGGTGCCGGTGCCAATTTCGCTGGAGATCAGCGGCTTGCCGAACATGGCGCCCTCGAGCAGGGAAATGCCGAAGGCTTCGGAGCGAAGATGGGAGGGAAAAACGACGCCGTAGCAGAGTTCGAGCAGCGCGATCTTGTCGTCTTCTTCCACGCGGCCGAGGAACACCAGGTTCTGATCGACACACAAGGCTTCCGCCTGTCGGCGCAACTCCCGCTCCAACGGTCCGGCACCAACGATCACGACTTTCAGCGATGTACCCTGCAATGCTTTCAGAAGAATATGCAGACCTTTGTAATACCGCATAACCCCTATGAAGAGGAAGAAGCGTTCGTCGCCCAGTCGTTCGGTCCAGCGGCTCAACGTTTCCTTGTTTGCACCCGGATACGAAGCCCGGTCCAGCCCGATCGGGATCACCGAAACCTTATCCTTGAAATCGCCAAGTATCGAGCTTGTAGCGAAGTAATTCGGCGAGGTGACAATTATCCGATTCGTCTGCCCCAGGAATCGGCGCATGAGCGGACGATATACGCGCAACAGGTGCTTTTGCCGAATGATATCCGAATGGTAGGTAACGACATTCGGCTTGCGAATACCTGCCAGATAATGCGCCACATCCATGAACGGCCAAGGAAAGTGATAGTGGATCACATCGGCCTGCTCAGCGAGCTCGCGCAGCTTGCCGATGGCCTGCCAGGACACTCCCGTGGAGGCGAGACTGAAATTGCGACGCACCTGGTGTACAAGGTGCCCACCCACGCGCTGCGGCTGCTCGACGGTACTTGAGGACAAGGCCAGCACCTCGCCCTCGACACCAAACCGCCCGCTACTTTCGCACAGCTGATAGATGACCTGCTCCACACCGCCGACCGACTCGGGCAGATATACCTTGAAGAAGTGCAGAACCTTCAGTCTGGCAGGCATGATTTCCATGGCAGTGATAGTTTCAGAAGTTGGCCTTTTCCCTGGAGCCGGCAACTTCCTTACAGCAATTTCATCCGCATCCTGAGCACTCATATTATTATAAGCCCTACATGCTGCTTGGCCGTCGCCCCTATATTACGAGACGCACCGGAATATATACGACAAGGACAACATCCATTTTCAACAGCGTAATCCCCGACCTATCCTATTCCAGATACCCAGGCAAACTTCCTGACAATAAAACTTGCACCGCGAAGCGAACTCCAGCGGGACGCTCCAGCGCCACCGAGGCAACTGTCGACTGGAACGACATCGCGGCATGTTCATCGGAGGCAGGCCACAGCAACGCCACCACTTCGCCACCACCCACCGTCAAATCGGGTTTCTCAGACGCCTGGCGCGACCAGGCCACCACAGGCGGATTGCGAAGATGGGCAGCGTGAGCAGCGGTAACCTCAAGGCGACGACTGTTCCCCGAAACACGAAAGGAACAAGGTGATTGGCATGCACAAGGCATGGCGGCATGCGCCGTCATGACTACCTCCTGAGCTCGCAGATCCGTGTCCACGAATATTGTTATGTGCCGTCCTCTGCAAATTTTCTTTGCGGCGGTGCGTTTGGATCAGGTAAAAACTATCTCAGAAAAAAGCTATTTTCTAGCGGAAGATGGAGAAATAGCTCGGGCCGGCACAGTGACCGACCAGTCATTCAGATGGAATACCGAATACCCTTCGGTAAGTGCCTAATAACAAATAATAAGCAGGACCGTCTTAGATGCTTTTCCTGATCTACTCTGCGACCGACTCCAGCAGTATCGAGAGCAGCCTTGGCCTTCCCGAATACAGCTACTATTTCGTCCTGAAGGAATTCCGCCCGATGCTCGAGAAGCTCGGCCGGGTGCAGGTCGTCAAATCGCCGGAGACAGAGGTCGACGCGATCTACGACAGCTGCCTCGCCAGCGGCGAGGATTGCGTCTTTCTCTCCTTCTCTCCCCCCAACAAGACTCTGACCACCCTGCGCTGCCCCACCATTCCGGTGTTCGCCTGGGAGTTCGACACGCTGCCGGACGAGGCTTGGGATAACGATCCCAACAACGATTGGACCCATGTACTAGCTCGCTTGGGTAAGGCGATCACCCACTCGGAGCACACCGTCGCGACCATTCGCAAGGCAATGGGTGACGACTTCCCGGTCATTTCGCTTCCATCCCCACTCTGGGATCGCTTTGAAAAGCTGCGAGTAAAGTACCCACCGACCGCCATCCGCAATCCGGTGACCCTGAGCGTGCGGGGGAGCATTCTCGATAGCGCCCAACTGTCCCTGGCTGCGCCAGCCAGCCCGGATACAGAGCTACCAGTTTTTCGAAAGTCCATGCGCTATCGCCTCGGGGCAACCAAGCGCCATGCCATCGAATGGTATCGCGATGCTGTTCGCGATCTGCTTCCTGGGCGCGTGGCCAATCTGCTCTCGCAGTTTCTGCGTCAGGCCAACTGGCGCCGCCAGCAACGGGCCCAGGCCCGTTTAGACGCCCAGGCGCCGCAAGTGCAATCGATCACACTGGATGGCGTCATTTACACCACAGTGCTGAACCCCTGCGATGGCCGCAAGAACTGGGGTGACATGGTGACAGCCTTCTGTGAGGCATTTGCCGAGGTGCCCGAGGCAACCCTGGTTTTCAAATTCACCTACCTGAACAGCGATTGGGCCTTCTCGATGCTCAGCGATGCCTTGCGTCGCGTCCCTTCGTTCAAATGTCGAGTCGTAGGCATCCATGGCTACCTCGAGGACGACTCCTACGAGCAGTTGATCGCCACTTCGACCTACACCGTAAACAGCTCGGTAGGCGAAGGGCAATGCCTGCCTCTGATGGAATTCATGTCCTGCGGAAAACCCGCTATTGCTCCGCGGCACACTGCGATGATTGATTACATCGACGAACAGGTTGCCTTCCTGGTCAACTCCAGCGAAGAGCCGTCCTGTTGGCCACATGACCCGCGCATCATCTTCCGCGCCCATAAGCATCGAGTCGACTGGGCCTCGCTGCGCGATGCATTCCTGTCCAGCTACAAGGTCGCGACGGAGCAACCGCAGCGCTATATAGAAATGGCGAACAATTCGATCGCCCGCCTGTTCCTGCATGCATCCCATGCCAGCGCAACGCAGAACCTCGGTGAGTTCCTCGGACTCCGCCAAAGCATGGTCCCCGCCGCTCCCCGCCAGGAAATGGTCGAGCTTCCTGACCTTTCTCGCCTGACCGGCCTCCACGATGCAAACCTAAGCGGCTGGTTCAATTCGGAGACGGGGGAACTGGTCCCCGGATTCGCCATCGCCCCTGATGATGTAGTGATTGATGTCGGTTGCGGGACGGGCGGTGCCAGCCTGTTCTGCGCACGGCAGGGCGCAACCGTGCACTTCCTAGATCTCGATGCGGAAAAGGTCGCTGAAGCCGAGGAGCGGCTATCGCAGGTCGGCAGCGGCAGTTGCATCGGCATAGTCAGCGACTGCGCACCGCTGCCGCTCGAGGATGGCTTGGCCAGCAAGGTTATCGCCATGGAGATGCTCGAACACGTACAAGATCCCGCTGGCGTGATGAAAGAACTAGTTCGGGTGGGGCGACCAGGCGCCCTCTACCTCATCAGTGTGCCGGATGCGAAAGGAGAACTGCTGCAGAAGAAATTCGCCGATCCTGCGCACTTCGAAGAGCCGAACCATGTCCGAATCTTCACCAGTTCCGAATTGGAACAATTAGTTGTGGAGGCAGGCCTGGTCGTCGAGGGCCGGCAGACGACTGGCTTCTACTGGGTCATCTGGATGTGCTTCTTCTGGGTTTGCCAAAAGGCAAGCGGGGAACCTTACGACGGTGCAACGCTCGACAAGATCACGCCGCCCTATCCGCCGGTATTGAATAGTTGGGCCGATACCTGGCTGAAGTTCCTGCAGCTGCCGGATGCAGTCCCCATCAAGCAAGAGCTTGATAGCTTCCTACCGAAATCCCGCATCATCGTGGCGCGCAAACCGACAGAGCAGGCGTAGCCCCTTCTTTCTATGTGAACAAGCGATCGGACAATGACGACACAGAATAATTACAAGTACAACGCCAACGATGACGCCATCAGCTTGTGGCAGAAGAACTTCACAAGTCGAATCGGTGATGGCTCGGGCGACCCAGAGGAAGAGTTTCTGACGTACGTCAAGCTGGTCGCTCAGTTGAAGCCGACAACCCCATGGTTGGAAATCGGCTGTGGCCTGGGACGGATGATCGAACTGCTGGACACCGAGCGCAACGCGATAATCGGACTAGAGCCGGACCAGGATCGTTTTTCTGACTGCAAGAAGCGATATCGGGGCAGGGGCAACATCGAGATCTTCAACATCACCAGCAGAGAGTTGCGGAAAACTCAACCTGCTGCTCGATTCGACCTGATTCTGAACTCCATGGTGCTACAGCACGTCTCTACCGGCATTTGCGATGAAATTCTCCAGGACATTCGCGAACTGCTATCTCCTGACGGCGTCGCTCTCGTCTCAACGACTCAGAATTGCAAGGAGCTGTTCACCTTCCAGAGCAGCCCCAAACACCAGACACGCCAGGAGTTCGACGACTATGCCGCCAACCCAGGCCAACAGTCCTTCGGTATTCCCGTGCGCAAATTCAGCAAGGATTCTTTCCTCTCCGCCCTCGACTCCAATGGACTGGCCGTACTCCACTGGGGACAGTTCAGCTACATCCGCCCAGAGAAAGTCGATTGGTTTGCCAATCAGTATCAGGTGAGCAGCAGCGACATCAGGGACGTTGGCGACAGCCAGTACGCCCTGATCAGGCGAAAGTGAGTACGCGAGATCAGCTCGCCTCGATCCAATCCGCACACCCGCTATTTCCACACTTCGGGGATTCAGATGCTAGGCAGTCTCTGGGCCTTTCGAGGCTTCGTCATCAGCAGCATCCGCCGCGAGTTCCAGGCGCGCTACCGCAACTCCCTGCTGGGGGCGCTGTGGACCGTGCTCAACCCGCTGGCGATGATCCTGGTCTACACGCTGGTGTTCTCGCAGCTGATGCGCTCGCGCCTGCCAGGCGTGGACAATCACCTGGCCTACGGCTTCTACCTGTGCGCCGGTTTCCTGGTATGGGGCCTGTTCACCGAGATCACCGGGCGCAGCCAGTCGATGTTTCTCGACAACGCCAATCTGATCAAGAAGCTGAGCTTCCCGCGGATCTGCCTGCCAACCGTGGTCATCGGTACCGCGCTGGTCAACTTCGCCATCACCTTCGTCCTGTTCCTGCTGATCATCAGCGCAGCCGGGGCTTTCCCCGGACCCGCGCTGCTCGCTCTGCTACCCCTGCTGGCGATCATGCTCGCCTTCGCGGCAGGCCTGGGCATGCTGCTGGGGGTGCTGAACGTGTTCTTCCGCGATGTCGGCCAGCTGTTTGGCATCGTGGTGCAGTTCTGGTTCTGGCTGACCCCTATCGTCTACCCGATCGCGATCCTGCCCTCCTACATCCGGCCGCTGGTGGAAATCAACCCGATGACACCGCTGGTGGGGGCGTTCCAGACGGTGCTGGTGTACCAGCGCTGGCCGGACTGGGCCTCCCTGTGGTCACCGCTGCTGATTTCGATCCTGCTCTGCGGGGTGGGCCTGCTGCTGTTCCGCGCTCGCTCGGGTGAAATGGTGGACGAACTCTGATGGGCACGATCGTCGTAGAGAAACTGGGCAAGGCCTACCGCCAGTATCCCAGCAAGTGGGCACGACTGGCCGAGTGGATCACTCCCGGCCGGCAGCTCCGCCATCAGTTGCACTGGGTCCTTCGAGACGTGAGTTTCCGCATCGAACCCGGCGAAGCGGTGGGCATAATCGGCGTCAATGGCGCCGGCAAGAGCACCCTGCTGAAGATGATCACCGGCACTAGCCAGCCCAGCGAAGGGAACATCCACATGCAGGGCCGGGTCGCCGCCCTGCTGGAACTGGGCATGGGCTTCCACCCGGATTTCAGTGGCCGGCAGAACGTCTACATGGCCGGTCAGCTACTGGGCATGAGCATCGGCGAGATAGACCGGCTCATGCCCGAGATCGAAGCCTTCGCCGAAATCGGCGAGGCCATCGAACAACCGGTGCGCACTTACTCCAGCGGCATGCAGATGCGCCTGGCGTTCAGCGTCGCCACGGCCCAGCGCCCTGACATCCTGATCGTCGACGAAGCCCTGTCGGTCGGCGACGCCTACTTCCAGCACAAGAGCTTCGAGCGCATACGCCAGTTCCGCAAAGCGGGCACCACGCTGCTGCTGGTCTCCCACGACCGCCATGCCATTCAGTCGATCTGCGACCGCGCGCTGTTGCTGGAGGCCGGGCGGCTTGCGCTGGAAGGAAAGCCCGAAACGGTATTCGACTACTACAACGCGGCACTGGCGAACCGCGAGGAAGCCCTGATCCGGCAGGAGACACTGGCCGACGGCCGCGTACAGACCTCATCGGGCACGGGCGAGGCTCGAATTGTCTCGGTGATATTGCGCGACACCAAAGGCAGCGCCGTGGAAGCAATCGCCATTGGCCAGGCCGTGACCCTTGAAGTGGAAGTCTCGGTGGAGAAGGCGATTCCTCGGCTGATCCTCGGCTTCATGATCAAGGACCAGCATGGCCAGCCCATCTACGGCATCAACACGCACCGCCTCGACATGGCGCTGGAGGACCTCCAGGCCGGTGAGCGGGCGCGCTTCCGCTTTGCCTTCGAAGCCACGCTGGGCAAGGGCCACTACTCCGTGGCCATCGCCCTCTCCGCCTACGACTCGCACCTGGACAAGAATTATGAATGGCGCGATCACAGCCTCATTTTCCACGTCCTCAACCAGGGCAAGGAAGACTTCGTCGGCTCGACCTGGCTGGGCGCCCGAGCGCAAGTAGAGAAGGTCGGTGCATGAGGTCCGTGCCGCGGGTCGTGCTCAATGCCAGCATCCTGCTTGCCCCGCAAGCCGGCATCGGCCGGTATGTCGGTGAGCTGAGCCGCGCCCTGCAGCAGCGAACCGACGTTCACCTCTCGTTCACCTACGGTCTGCACCATGGTCCGCAGTTGCCTGCCCAGGGGCTGAGCCACTACTCGCTGCTGCGCGATCTGGCGAAACGCCTGCTGCCGTCGCCTTACCAGGCCAAGCGCTGGGTGGAGCGCCGCACCCTCAGGCGCGCCCTCGACGAGCAGAATGCCGACCTGTACCACGAGCCTTCGCTGTGGCCGCAGCGTGTCGATCGCCCGATGGTGTTCACCCTGCATGACCTGACCCACGTTCATTATCCGCAGACACAGCCAGCGGATCGGCTGCGCGCCATCGAAAAAAGCCTGGACCACGCCCTGGGCAATGCGCGCAGAATTCTCTGCGTCTCCGAGTCCACTGCCCAGCAAGCCATGCAGCACTACGGCCTGAACCGTGAGCGCCTGTGTGTCACACCCCTGGGCGTCTCAGCGCATTTCCGGCCATGCAGCGCGGATCAATCCTTGCCGACACTGCAGCCCCTCGGCCTGCGCCATCGTAAATTCCTGCTCTGCGTTGGCACCCTCGAACCACGCAAGAACCTCGAACTGGTGTTCCAGGCCGTTCAGCACCTGCCCTCCTCCTTCCTCGAGCACTGCCCGCTGGTGCTTGCCGGCGCTCGCGGCTGGGGAGAAATCCCACTCTCACTGGCGCAACTGGAGCGCAAAGGACACCTGATCCGCACCGGCTATCTGGAGCGCGAGCCATTGCATCTGCTGATGGGCTCGGCACGCACGCTGCTGTTCCCTTCCCTGTATGAGGGTTTCGGCCTGCCCATTCTCGAGGCGATGGCCAGCGGCACCCCGGTGATCACCTCCAACTGTTCCTCCATGCCGGAGGTCGGCGGAGAAGCCGCGGTATATATCGATCCGACACAGCCGGAACAGCTGGCCGAGGCAATCCTGCGCCTTCATGAAGACGACGCCTTGTGGGCAACCTTGCAGCTGGCGGGACTCAAGCGCGCAGGCGAATTCTCCTGGGAGCGAACCGCGGAACTGACGATGAGCGCCTACCGCGCAGCGCTGAGCTAGCCCGCAGCAGAACAATCGTGCGTCCTTCGCAGCGATACAGTTGCCGGCAGACCTGGACTGCTCTAATACAATTTCGCCTCCCTGTGCCTGCCCGCGCGCCCTCACCGAGCCCATCCTAATTCCACAGGAACGGACCGGGAGGAACCCGCCATGCAAAGTTTCGTATCCACTGCTCATCCCAAACCCGACACACCGCGTCCGGGCTTGCGCCACCTGCTGCGCCAATGGCACCAGAACGCCCGCACCCGCCGCCAGCTCGCCGAGCTGAGCAGCCTGCAACTGGCCGACCTGGGCATCAGCCCCAGCGAGCGCGTGAGAGAAATCTCGAAACCGTTCTGGCGCTAAATGCTGGTGACGCCGATCAGTCTTGGCTAGTCTGACCACAGTTAGAGTGGCCGCCCCGGCCACCTCTGTTTGGTCTTATCCGGAGCCACTCCATGAAGAACAGCCTTCGCCTGATTGCCGCCGCCGTCCTGATCGGTTGCACCACCGGCGCCTTCGCCACCAGTTTCGTCTACACCACCGACCTGTCGGTACGTGCCACTGGCGCCACTTCCGACGGCACCTCGGATATCAGCAACTCCTTCAAGGACGACAAGATCGTCCTGGAAGCCCGTGACGACGCCGCCACCTTCGTCGCCAGCCAGGGTCAGATTCGCGGTGCGCACCTGGAAGCCGCCCTCGCCCACATCCGCAGCAAGCTGCCGACCCTGGCCGCCAACGACCAGCAGCTGGCCCAGGCCATCCTGACCATCTGATCCACCGCTCGCCCCCTGCCGCGCCGGGCGCTCCGCCCGGCGCTCTGCGCTGGCTCTCCACAGCGCATTCCGTTAGCCTTGTCGGCCGTGCTTTTCCGATCGTCCGAGCCCATGCGTACCCTGTTCTTCCTGCTGCCGCTGCTTGCCTGTTCCCTGCCTGCCCAGGCATTCGACCAGACGACCCAGTTTCCGGTGGGGACCAGTTACGCCACCAGCCAGGTCACCAGCGCGCCCTTCGACAACAAGCTGCTGCGCGGCGCCCGCGATGACGCGGCGCTGTTCGTTGCCTCCGACGGCGCCCTGCGCGGTGCGCGCCTGGAAGCGGCCCTGCACTGGCTGCGACGGGAACACCCCGGGCTGGCGGCGAATGATCGGGAACTGGCCGAAGCCATTCTTGCCAAATAAGTTGTGAGCAGCCCTCGCTGCCCTTTCGGAGACATCCATGCGCCTCAGTTCGCTGTCCAAGAGCCCTCTGATCCTCGGTCTGCTGTTCGCCGCCTGCGCGTCCACCGCCCAGGCCCAGTCGGTGGTCCGCGTGTTCAACATCACCACCAACGCCTTCGCCCGCAGCATCGATTTCACCTCGGACACCACCACGTCCGTGCGCGACATGAAGGTCGTCCGCGAAGCCCGCGACGATGCCGCCAGCTATGTCGGCAGCGATGGCGCGATCCGTGGCGCCCAGCTCGAAGCCGCCTTCAAGGTGCTGCGCGAGCAGGTGCCGCAGGCGCGCGAAGCCTCCGACCAGGACCTGGCTGAAGCCATCCTCGCTCTGTGAGACTCCGGGCTGGCCGCTGGCTGGCGGCCCTGGCACTCACCGTCGCCGCCAGCAGCCACGCCGCGCTCCGCCTGGAGCTGGATGAGGAAGGCCTGAACGCTGCGCAGCGCCAGGCCAGCCAGCAGCTGCTCGACGAGGCCCTGCACACCCTGCCGGACAGTTTCGTCGCACGCCTGGATCGCAAGGTCCAGGTGCAGTGGCGCGACGACCTGCCCAGCAACGGCATGGGTCGCACCTTGCGCCCCGGCGCCATCGCCCTGAATACCCGCTACCTTGGCCCGCTCACCGACGGCACCGCCGCCACCGAGCAGACCGGCCGCACCCATGGCACCCTGCGCCGGGAACTGCTGGCCACGCTGCTCCATGAGCTGACCCACCTCTACGACCGCGCCCGCCTCTGGGAAACCGACGAAGGCCGGGTGATCCGCCGCTGCACGATGCGCGACAAGAGCCTCGGCCGCGTTGGCGCGCCGGATGAATGCCGTGGCCAGACCGGCCGCCGCTTCACCCTCTCGGACGACCCGCGCCTGCTCGACCTTGCCGGTTGGCCGCAGTACGCCGGCAAACATGGCGAGCGCGAGCAGCACAATCGCTTCCTGCTGCGCAGCCCGGACAAATACGAGCTGACCAACCCGCGCGAGTACGTCGCGGTGAACATGGAGTACTTCCTCCTCGACCGCAGCTTCGCCTGCCGCCGCCCGACGCTCTATCGTTACTACGCAGAGCGCTTCGGCGAGCGCCCGCATGACGAGTGCTCGACCCAGTACGCCTACCTGAACGCCGGCCGCGACTTCGGCCGCCAGCCGCTGGGCTATCTCGACCCGGAACGGGTCTACGAGGTCGACTACCTGATCGCCGAGGCCAACAACGAGATTGCCAGCCGCTGGGGCCACACCATGCTGCGCCTGGTGGTCTGTGCGCCGGGCCGCCCGCGCGGCCCGGCGTGCCGCCTGGACCTGGACCAGCACCTGGTGCTGTCCTACCGCGCCTTCGTCGGCGACCTGCAGCTGTCCAGCTGGGACGGCCTGACCGGCGCCTACCCCTCGCGCCTGTTCGTGTTGCCACTGTCGCAAGTGATCGAGGAGTACACCAAGGTCGAGCTGCGCAGCCTCGCCTCGATCCCGCTCAGGCTCAGCCGCGACGAGGTCAACAGCCTGGTGGAGCGCTCCGCGCAGAGCCACTGGAGCTACGACGGCAACTATTACTTCCTGTCCAACAACTGCGCGGTGGAGACGCTCAAGCTATTGCGCAGCGGCATCCAGCGCCAGAGCCTGCAGACCATGGACAGCATCACGCCCTATGGCGTCCTCGGCCTGCTGGAGAACAAGGGCATCGCCGACGCCAGCGTGCTGGACAACCCCAAGGAAGCGCTGCGCCTGGGCTATCGCTTCGACTCCTTCCGCGATCGCTACCAGGCCATGTTCGATGTGCTGAAGACGCGCATGAAGGTGCCACAGGACAAGGTCGAAGACTGGCTCGCCCTCCCCGCTGTCGAGCGCCGCCCGTGGTTCGACAAGGCCGACTTGCGCTCCAGCGCCGCCCTGCTGCTGCTCGAACAGGCGTCACTGCGCCGCCAGCTGCTGCTGGCCCAGGACGAGTTGAAGCGCTTGTACCTGAGCAACCCGGAGGCCATGAAGAGCAAGCCCGACCTCGCCGCCGCCGGCAAGACGCTGCAGCAGATCCTCGACGACAGCGGCTTCCTCAGCCGCCCTGCCGAACTCCTCGACGGCGGCTACGGCCTGCCCCAGGCGCCGGAAACGGCGACCCTGGAGAAGCAGACCCAGCAGCGCCAGCAACGCCTGCGCCAGCTCAGCGACAACCTCGATCGCGAAGTGCGCGCCCTGCTCACCCCGGAGCGCCGCGACGAGCTCGCGGCGCTGGAAGCCAACGCCAAGCAGATCGGCGCGCACCTGCGCGAACTGCACAAGGCAGCGGGCGGGCTGGAGTTGCCCTGAGACTCCGCCCATCCTACGAAGGCTTCACCTTGACGCCATCTCCGAGCACTAAAGCTTCTCCTCCCACTCCTCCTCCAGCTGCTCGTCCAGATGAATCCACGGCAGCCGGCTGTTCACCCAGATATGTCGATCCGGCACCACAGTGGCAACCTCCTCCAGCGTCGCCGTGGTGATATCCAGCGTATCCGGCGCCTGGTCGGTGAACAGGGCCAGCTGGGCACCACAGTTGCGGCAGAAGTAGCGCACGCACGGCGGCGAAGAGCGGTATTCGGCAGGCTTGCCGTGAGTCCAGCGAAAGCTCTTCAACGGCACCGTGACCCAGGTGGTGACGATGCCGCCGGTGGTGCGCCGGCAGATCGAGCAATGGCAGTGGGCGACGTCCTTCAGCTCGGCGTCGCACTCGTAGCGCAGCTGGCCGCAATGGCAGCCGCCGGCATGTACAGCACTCATCGTTGATCCTCCCAGTCAGTCGTACTCGGCCGCGTCGTGGTCGCCCAGCAGCCGGCGTTGCCGCGGTGTGCAGGCGGCGAGCACCTCAGGGTTGAAGGTCCAGTCCAGGTAGGGCGAGAACTTCTGCGCGACCATGCGCCGGCCGTAGTGCACCTGCAAAAGGTAGCGCGTGCGCTGACTCGTGTTGCGGCTGCCGGCGTGCCACAGGTCGCTGCGAAGCAGCAGGCAGTCACCGGCGCGGCACAGCACCGGTTCGGTGGCCCGGCCCTGCCACGCGCACTCGTCCGGGCCCGGCGCGCGGCCGGCACGGTGGCTGCCGGGAATCACCCAGGTCGGGCACAGCGCCTCGTCGATGTCGTCGAGGTAGATCTGCGCGGTACAGATGAACATCGGCACGTCGACGGCGGGCAGCGCGACAGGCAGGTAATCCTGGTGCATTTCCGCACCGATGAACCCCGGATGGCAACGCCAGGCGGTCTGGCCGATGACATGGCAGTCACCGCCCAGCGCCGCCTCGGCCAGCTCGATCAGCCCGGGCGGATCGAGGTACGGCAGCCAGCGCGGCGACCGGTTGAACACACACTTGTAGTGGTCCACCAGCCCTTCGTAATCCCAGTGCAGCGGCCGCAGGCCGTCGATCAGCGTGCGCACCTCGGCGACCTGTGCCGCGTCCAGCAGGCCGCGCAACAGGACGAAGCCGTCCTCGTGCAGGGCACGCAGCGCGTTCACACCGGCGCCACGCCGCTGCCCAGCCGCGCCTGGGCACGCTCCAGCGCATCAAGGAAGGCCGCCAGCGATTCGCCGGGCTCCGCGCCCTGACGCGTGACGCAGTGGAATTCCGAGACGTAGGCCAGCTGCGCCGGACGGATCGCGCGCAACCGGCCATCGGCCACCCACTCGCCGGCATAGTGGCTCGGCAGGTAGCCGATGAAGGTGCCGCTGAACACCAGGTTGGCGATGGCCTCCATGCTGTAGGCGTTGGTCGCGCGGCTGAACACCAGGCCGTGGGGCCGCCGGCTCTCGGCCATGTAGCCGCGCCCGACATACTCGGCAGCGCAGATCTGCTCCAGCGTCGGCTCGTCGTCCTGGCGGGCGAAGAATGGATGTTCGCGGGCGCAGTAGAGGTTCTGCTCCTCGCGGAACAGGGGCTGATAGCGCAGGCCGGACAAGCGATGGTGAAAAGCGCCAATGGCCAGTTGCAGGCGCTCTTCCAGAACCGCGTTCTCCAGCTCGTCCGGGCGCTGCGTATGCAGGTTCAGGCGCACTCGCGGGTTGTCCCGGCGGAACAGCTGGATCGCCAGCGGCAGCGGCCAGCAGTGCTGGCCAAGCACGCCATCCACGCAACCCAATTGAAGGATCTCGCGGTTGCGCCCACCCAGGCCGGTGACCTGCTCACGGAAGCGCTCGATGTCGGTGAACAGGCCGAGCGCCGCGTCGTAGAGCTCCTGGCCCTCATCGGTGAGCTGGAAGCCGCTGCTGCCGCGCCGGCAGAGCGAATAGCCCAGACGCAGCTCCAGATCCCGCACCAGCACGCTCAGGCGCGACAGGCTGGTATTCAGGCGCACCTGGGCGGAGGTGAAGCCGCCTGCCTCGACAATGGTGCAGAAGGTGCGCAGCAGGCGCAGGTCGATATCGGAAAGATTGCCCAGCATGGGAGTTCTCGCGGCGGCGGGCGCAGGCCTTTCGTTATAGCGCCGAGGACGCCGCCGCGTGAACCCCCACGACGCTCAGCGGCGAGCGGCCAGTGAATCGGCCAGCACGCAGAGCAGCTCGAACATCATGGTCGCGCCCACGAGCGCGGTCGCCCCGCCCTGGTCGAACGGTGGCGACACCTCCACCACGTCCGCGCCGATCAGGTTCAGGCCCTGCAGGCCGCGGATCAGGTGCTGCGCCTGCAGCGTGGTCATGCCGCCGATCTCCGGCGTGCCGGTGCCGGGCGCGAAGGCCGGGTCGAGCACATCGACGTCGAAGGTCACGTAGGTCGGCTCCTGCCCCACCACGCGACGCACCTCCGCCAGCGTCGCCTCGACGCCGAGGTCGGCGAACTCTTCCATGTGGATCACCCGGATGCCGCACTCCTGGGCAAAGGCTTCATCGTCTGCGTCGTAGATCGAACCGCGGATGCCGATCTGTACCGTACGCTTCGGATCGAGCAGCCCTTCTTCGATGGCGCGGCGGAACGGCGTGCCATGGGTGTACGGGTTGTCGCCAAAGTAACGGTCGTTGGTGTCGGAATGGGCGTCGAAGTGGACCATGCCGACGGGCCGCTCGGCGGCCAGCGCGCGGAAGATAGGCAACGTCACCAGGTGGTCGCCGCCCACCGACAGCGGGATGGCGCCAGCGGCGTGAATGCGCCGGTAGAAGCCCTCGATGCGCTTGAGCGAATCGAGCAGGTCGATGGGGTTCACCGGCGCATCGCCGATGTCACCGACGCGCACCAGATCGTAGGGGGCGATGTGGCTGACATGGTGCACCTTGCGCATCAGGCTGGACTGGTTGCGCACCTCGCGCGGGCCGTGGCGGGCGCCGGCGCGGTTGGTGGTGCCGCCGTCCCAGGGCACGCCGAGCAGCGCGATGTCCACCTGCGCCGGGTCTTCGAAGATGGGCAGGCGCATGAAACTGGGAATGCCGGCGAAGCGGGGAATTTCGGCGGCGTCCAACGGTTGGGGGAAGTCGTGGGTCACGGTTCGTCTCCTGGCTGCGAAAGGGATTCAGTCGGCCTGCGGCTGCAGGCCGATGGCAGGCTTGCCGGCGAGGCTGACCACCACGAAGGTGACCAGGCTGGCGAGCAGGCCGTAGGCGATGGGGGTATTGGCGAGGATGCCGTCGATGGCCATGAACAGGACCACCACCAGGCTGCCGACGACGATGCTGGCGATCGCCCCGCGGGCCGATGCGCGGCGCCACAGCAGCGCGCCGAGGATCGGCACCAGCAGGCCGCCCACCAGCAGGTTGTAGGCAATGCTCAGGGCGCCGATGACGTCGTTTACCAGGCATGCCAGGACCAGCATCACCACGCCCATCAGCAGGGTGAACAGGCGACTCTCGCGCAGGCCGTTGGGCGCACCGGGGCGCAGGAAGCGCGCATAGACATCCTCCTGCAGCACGGTGGCGGCGGCGAGCAGGCAGCCGGAGGCGGTGGACATGATGGCCGACAGCGCTGCCGCTACCACCAGCCCGCGCACGCCCGGCTCCAGGACCTGCCGGGTAACCTCGGCGTAGGCGTTCTCCGGCACCGCCAGGTTGGGGATCAACACGTGGGCGGCCGCGCCGATCAGCGCGCAGGCCAGGCCGTAGAGCATGCAGTAGATACCGGCGCCGAGGCCGGCGTAGCGCACCACCTTCTCGCTGCGCGCGGTGAACACACGCTGCCAGATGTCCTGGCCGATCAGCGCGCCGAAGAAGTACAGCAGGAAGTAGGTGAGGATGGTGTCGAGGCCGATGTGGCCAAGGTCGAAGAAGCCCGCCGGCAGCACCTCCTGCATCCGCGACAGGCCGCCCGCCTCGTGGATCGACATGGGCAGCAGCACGGCGAAGATGCCGAGGGTCTTGATCACGAATTGGATGATGTCGGTGAGGGTCAGCGACCACATGCCGCCGATCACCGAATAGAAGATGACGATGCCGCCGCCGCAGAGGATAGCCGGGATGCGCGGCACATCGAAGACCACCTCGGTCACCGAGCCGATGGCGATGGTCGCGGTGACCGCCACCATCAGGTCGTACGCGACCATCACGATGCCGCCGATCAGCCGCGACGACGCCTGATAGCGCTGCTCGAGGATCTGCGTGACGGTGTAGACCTTGAGCCTGGCGATCTGCCGCGAGAACACCAGGCTGAGGACGATGATCCCCAGGCCCAGCATGAACACCAGCCACAGGCCGGACAGCCCGTAGAGATAGCCGAGCTTCACCGTACCGATGGTGGACGCGCCGCCAAGCACCACGGCAGCCATGGTGCCCAGGTACAGGCCCGGGCCGAGCCGGCGCCCGGCGACGAGGAAGTCGTTCTGGTTGCGCGCCTTGCGCATTCCGTACCAGCCCAGGGCAAGCATGCCCAGGGCGTAGACCAGCATGATCAGGTAATCGAGCAGCATCGCGGGGCTCCTGTTGTTGTTGTGTGGGCCGCCCGGCAAGCCTGATGCGCCCCGCCTCGCCAACAAATCCCCAATGCCGGAAGCCAACTTTCGCCGGCGCGAAAGTGGCGGCCTGTCCCGCGCCTGGCGCGCCCTGGCCGCGTCTGCCGAAGAAAAACCTGCTCAAGCCAAGTGCTTGATTCGTATACGTATGTTATCGTTGTAAACACTGTATACAGCGTAAACGGAGCTGTTCAAAAAGTGACCACCGTTGTTTCGTTCCGCGCCGATGACAGCCTCGTGGCGGCGCTGGACCAACTGGCCCGCGCCACCCACCGGGACCGGCCGTATCACCTGCGCCAGGCCCTGGCGCAGTACCTGGAGCGCCAGAGCTGGCACGTGGCGGCCATCGATGAGGGCGTGGCCGACGCCGATGCCGGCCACCTGCTGGAGCACGCCGCCATCGAAGG
Organism: Pseudomonas nitroreducens; assembly: GCF_010994165.1. NCBI lineage: Bacteria > Pseudomonadati > Pseudomonadota > Gammaproteobacteria > Pseudomonadales > Pseudomonadaceae > Pseudomonas > Pseudomonas nitroreducens. The sequence continues at coordinate 570,713 of NZ_WMBX01000004.1, forward strand.
CAAGTGGGGGCTGGCATGAGCCTGCAGTGGACGCACAAGGCCGCAGCCGACCTGGACGCCATCTATGACCACTACGTCGTGCTGATTGGCCCGGAGAAGGCATTAAGGGCGATCCAGGACATCGTCGAGCAGGTCAGCCCGCTGGCGAACCTGGACCTGAGCAGCAGCGGCGTGCCGAGCGAAGTCCCCGGCGTGCGCGAACTGAGTGTCGAGCGCTGGCCGTACCAGGCCGCTTTCCGGGTAAAGGGCCGTTCTGTACAGATTTTGCGCATCGACCGTGTGGATAACCCGGGGTAAAAGTGGCCACACGGTTACAAGATGTTTCAAAGCATTGACTTTTCTTATTGATCATAAATCGATCAATAGAGCAAAGGCGTATTACTTGGTCAGTCAGCAGCATTCAGGGATAAGAACGAATATTTTGTGACCAATCGGTAGTGTTCAGTCAAAATCCCTGAGCGACGTCTGGCGTTTTCCAGGCAACAAAAAACCCGGCCTTGGCCGGGTTTTTCAGTTTTTGCGCTTTTCCGCCGAGTGATTTCAGGCGGCTTGCCAGTTCACCGGCAGTTGGCCTTCTTTCCAGGCGAAACGGTCGAGGTGGCTGACTACCACGTTCTGCAGGCGCTCAAGGCCTTCGGCATCAGAGGACTCGGCTTCCATCAGCAGGGCTTGCGCGGTGGCGTGCAGGCGGCAGGTGCCGAAATCGAAGGTCAGGACGCCCCGGTCTTCGGTCAGTTCGACCGGCAGCTTGTGGGCGAAGTGGTTGCACAGGCGCTTGAGGTAGCGCGCGGCATCGGGGGTAGGGACGGTGGCACGGCTCGAAGGCATCGTTTCTCTTCTCCATTTTGGGAGATGACATCCTAGGCGCCGGCAATCAAGGGAAAAACCCGCTATTTTGCCTTTCACTCTTTAGCGGAGCTTCACAATGGACAATCTTCGCGGCATGGCGGTGTTCGCTACCGTGGTCTCGCGCGGCTCCATGGCCGCCGCGGCCGAGGCCCTCGGCATGACGCCCTCGGCGGTCAGCCAGCAGATTCGCAAGCTCGAAGCCCACGCCCAGGTCACGCTGCTGCACCGCACCACCCGCAAGCTGACGCTGACCGAAGCCGGCGAGGCCTTCTACCGCAGCTGCGCGCAGATGCTGGCGATTGCCGAGGAAGCCGAGCAGCGCCTGGGCGAATGGCGCGAAGCGCCGGTGGGCGAGCTGCGGCTGGCGGCACCGGTGGGCTTTTCCGGCAAGTTGATCACCGAAGCGCTGCGGCCGCTGCTGGAGAACCACCGGCAACTGCGCTTGCAGTTGTTCTTCCATGACGAGCAGATCGACCTGATCGAACAGCGCATCGACCTCGCCATCCGTGTCGGCAGCCTCTCCGATTCCAGCCTGGTGGCGCGCCATCTGGCGGAATGGAACAACGTCATCTGCGCAGCACCCACCTACCTTCGGCGCATCGCCGCCATCGACCATCCCCAGCAATTGCAGAACGTGGACTGGCTGGCGCTGAACACCGTGGCGCACCAGGCCTACCTGACCTTCAGCGGGCCGGGCGGAGAAACCTGCAAGCTGCGCCTGGAGGCGCGCGTCGCCGCCAACAGCATGATCGCCCTGCGCCAGTTCACCCTCGATGGCCTCGGCGTGTCCTGCCAACCGGAACCCGAAGTGCGCGAGGCACTGGAGGAGGGCAGGCTGGTGCGCCTGCTGCCGGAGTGGTCATTGCCGCCGTTCGGCATCTACGCCGTCACTCCGCGCCGCGACGCCCAGCCGGCCAAGGTGAAGGTCGCCATCGAAGCGCTGCGCCGGCACCTGGGCGGGTCCGCGACACTGCGCTTCCACGCGCCGGTGTGAGCCGCGTTACCATGGCCTTCTCGATGACCGGAGTGAACAGAACATGGCCCTGAACTGGACCTGCAAGCACCACCGCGACCTGACCAAGGAAGAGCTCTACGCCATCCTGCAACTGCGCACCGAAGTCTTCGTGGTGGAGCAGAAATGCCCGTACCAGGAAGTCGACGGCCTCGACCTGGTCGGCGACACCTGCCACCTGATGGTGGAGCAGGATGGCCAACTGATCGGCTACCTGCGCCTGCTCGATCCGCAACGCCATGACGGCGACGTGGTGATCGGCCGCGTGGTGATTGCGCCGGCCGGGCGCGGCAGCGGTCTTGGCCACCAGCTGATGGAGCAGGCGCTGCAAGCCATTGCCCGGCGCTGGGCCGGCCTGCCGATCTACCTCTCGGCCCAGGCGCACCTGCAGGGCTACTACGGTCGCTACGGCTTCGCGCCGGTGACCGAGGTCTATCTGGAAGACGACATCCCGCACATCGGCATGCGCCGCACCGCCTGACTCAGCGGGGCAGGGCGTCGCGCCAGGCACCGGGGCTGGTGCCGTACCAGCGGCTGAAGGCGCGGGAAAAGCTCTGCAAGTCACCGTAGCCGAGTTGGTCGGTGATCTGCGCCAGTGACAGCAGCGGATCCTCCAGCAGGTCCAGCGCGCGGAAGCGCCGTTGCTCGTCCAGCAGCTCGCTGTAGCGCCAGCCGTGGCTGAGCAATCGCCGCGCGGCGGTGCGCTCGGTCAGATGGCGGAGCTCGCAGAATGCCTGGAAGCTCGCGCCCTGGGGCAGTTCGCGGGCAATGTAGTCGGCGGCCTCGTCCAGCAGGGTACGCTGGGTCTGGCTGCGCGCCTGGTCGAGCAGGCCGACCAGGGTGGCCTCCAGCTCGGCGTTGGGCGGCGACAGAGGGCGGCGGTACAGCTCCGGCGCCAGGTGCAGCACCACCGCCGCCGAGCGCCAGCGCAGAGGCACGCGCAGCGCCTGCTGGTAGACATGCGGACTGGCCGGCTCGACGCCGGGCAAGTCGATGGCCAGCAGGGGATCGAGTGGAATGCCGCTGGCCGACAGCTTGCGCCGCAACAGGCTGCAGATACCCACCACGGTGTATTCGCTGCTCTGCCGCCCCGACAGCAGCGCACCCTGTTCGCTGAGTACCAGGGCGATCTGCCCGCGGTCCTCGCGCAACTCGGCGCGCAACGAACCGTTGAAATACGGGAAGTACTCGCAGAAGTAGGCGCAGGCCGACTCCAGGGTCGGCGCCACGTCGAACAGGTAGGTCAGGCCGTTGGTCAGGGTCGAGGCGAAGCGCTTGCCCGCCAGCAGGCCGATGGCCGATTCGCCGCTGGCCGCTTCGGCCTGGTCCCAGAAGCGCCGCGAGAGGAACAGCGGCACCCGCACCAGCGGCGTGCGCAGCTCCAGCAGCGTGCGGCGGAAGCTCGCTTCCAGCTCATCGCCCGGCACACCGCGCGCCAACAGCTCCTCGATGGCCGGCAGCAGGGTCGGCGCGTAGAAGGCGTTGGACAGGTCGGCGGGACGGGGGCTCATGGGCTCGGCAGCTCGGGATGGCGGCGCGACCGACCTTACGCATTGCGCCCGATGCCCACAAGCGCCAACGAATTCAGGCCGGGTAATGGCGCGTGAAGAAGTCCAGCAGGTAGGCATTCACCTTTTGCGGCTGCTGGTTCTGGATCCAGTGCCCGCAGTCCTCCAGCGCATGCTGTTCGAGGTTCGGCACATGCTCGGGCATGCGCTGCAGGGTGTACGCCTCGAAGCGCCCGACCGGGTCGCGGTCGCCGATCAGGAACAGCGTCGGCTGCTGTACCTGGCGCCCGACCAGCGACTCGGTGCGCTGCCAGCTGCGCTCGAAGTTGCGGTACCAGTTCAGCGCGCCGTGGAAGCCGCGGCCCTGGAAGGTTCGCACGTAGTACTGGAAGTCCTCGGCGCTGCACCAGCTCGGGTGCTGCGGCGGGGTCGGCAGGCCGTCGAACAGGCGGCCATCGGGGGACTGGTCGGGCGCCAGGCGCACGTTGTCACCGAGGAAGTGCCGCAGGCTGATGGCGACGTCCGCGTCCAGCTCGGCCTCTGCGCGCCCCGGCTGCTGGAAGTAGAGGATGTAGAAGAATTTGCCGGCGAACACCTCGCGCATGATCTCCACGGCGGGGCGCTTGGCGCGGCCGGCGAAGGGAACCGACAGCGTGGCCAGCACCTCGACGCGCTGCGGCTCCAGCAGCGCCAGGTGCCACGCCACCGGGGCGCCCCAGTCGTGACCGACCATCGCTACGCGCTCGTGGCCCAGGGCATCCATCGCTCCCTGGATATCCGCGCACAGGGTCAGCACGTCATAGGCATCCACCGCGTCGGGCGCGCTGGTCTGGCCGTAGCCGCGCATCTCCGGCACGAACACGCGGTAGCCGGCGGCAGCGAGCGCGCGCATCTGGTGCTGCCAGGAATGCCAGCACTCGGGGAAGCCATGCAGCAGCCAGACCGGCTTGCCACTCGGCGGGCCGCAGCTGTAGAGGCTGAGCTGGATGCCGTTGACCGCCAGCAGCTGGTGATCGAACTCGTTCATGGCCGGGGCTCCCGCGAAAGGTGATGACACAGGGAGAACCACTATGCCAAGTCCCGCGCACATCGCCGAAGCGCATTCATCGGCCGAATGCCGGCACCGCGTTCATCGGTGCAGCACACGGATGATCGGAAATTGTCCTGTAGCGCTGGCGGCGCGGGGCAGGGCGCTCACTAGCATCCACCGCTCGCTTTCGCGCCCAACGCGGTACCCGCCATGCTCGACCTACGCCAACTGGACCTCAACCTGCTGCTGGCCTTCGACGCCATCTACCGCCAGCGCAGCATCACCCGCGCCGCCGAGGTGATGAACCTCACCCAGCCGGCGATGAGCAACGCGCTGCGCCGCCTGCGCCTGCTCTGCGCGGACCCGCTGTTCGTCAAGACGCACCTGGGCGTGGCGCCGACGCTGGTGGCGCACCGGCTCTCCGGGCACGTCCGCGACGCCCTCGACAGCCTGCGTGACGCCCTGCACCACACACCCGCGGCGCTGGCCACGACGCCCACGCGGAGCCTGCGCCTGAGCTGCCCGGACGCTTTCCAGCCGCTGCTGCTCGACGCGCTGTGCGAGCAGCCGGAGCAGGACTGGCAGGTGCGCTACTACCAGAGCCGCCGCCGCGAAGCGTTGCACGAGTTGGCCACCGGCAAACTCGACCTGCTGATCGACGTCGACCAGCCGATTTCCCAGCAGAGCGGCTTGCGCAAGCTGCCTCTGCTCAGCGACCACTATGTGTTCGCCCATGGCGCGGCCTTGCAGCAGGCGCCGCGTACGCTGGAGGAATACCTGCGGGTACCGCAGATCCAGGTGTCGCAGCGCCGCGACGGGCTTGCGCCGGTGGACCTGGAGCTGGGCCTGCGTGGCCAGCGCCGGAGCATCGCCGTGAGCGTGCAGAGCGCACTGGCCGCACGCCTGATCGCCGACCGCCAGCCCTTCGGCCTGACCCTGCCCAGCCGCGTCGCCGAGCTGTTGGGGCTGCAGCAGAGCCCGCTGCCGCTGGAGCAGCCGCTGTGCCTGGAGTTGTGTCTCTATGTGGAAAGCTGCTACCGCTTCGAGCAAGCGATGGAGCGGGCACTGACCGGTATCCAGCAGGCGTTCGCCGGCCTGCGGAAACCGCCACGGCAACGCATCGCCCTGGAGCGCTAGGCGAGCGTTCCCAGGCATGCGACCGGTGGATAAGCTTGTGGCCAACGGATGCCATCGACAGCGGGAACCCCATGAAGCGAATCCCTACCGCCAGCCTGTGCCCCGAACTCGACGCGATCCTTCGCGCGGAGCTGAGTGCCGGCAACCAGTTGGGCGAAGGGCCGGTGCGCACCGACTGGCCGCAGCCCGGTTCGATCTACGCCGCATTGCGCGACAGCCTCCGCGTTCCACTGGGCGAGTTGACCGGCCCGGTGAAGCATTCGATCTGCCGCGATCCACATTACGGCTGGCATGACGAGTGTTTCTGCGAGCAGCATGGCGACCTGCTGGTGGCCGGCAGCACGCAACATCCCTGAGGTTTCAGCAGAGGCCGGCGCCGCTGCGCCCCATCAGCCCGCATGACTTCCGCGCGGCAAGCGCCGATCGGCCGCGAAGATCGCCTCGATCATCGCCTGCGCCGCCGGCGACAAGCCGTAGCCTGCGCGGCTGACGATGCCGTAGTGCAGGCGCAGCTCGGGGCGGTCCTGGGGCACGTCGACGATCTGCAGGATCGCCACCTCGCCGCGCTGCACCGGATCGTGTAGGGCCTCCACCGCGGCGAGGCCCACCGCATCGGAACGCGCGACGATATGCAGGATCGCGGCGAACTGCGCGCACTCGACGTTCATGTGGAAGTCACGCTCGCCGAGCACCTCGGCCAACACCTTGCGCAGCGGCGGCGGGATACGCGTACCGACGCGCGGGTAATCGAGCAGGGCGGCCAGGCGCAGCGTGCCCTGCCCGGTCAGCGGGTGCCCCGGCCGGCAGAAGAAGCGCCCCGGGCGCAGGTCCATCCAGCGCACCTGGTAGTCGGGGTCGCCGGCGAAATTGCGCGCATCGCCGATGAAGAATTCCACCTGCTCTTCCTTGAGCAACTGGGCCATCTGCTCCCAGTCGCCCATCAGGAAGCCGACGTCGATGGCCGGGTGTGCGCGGATGAAATCCGCCATCGCCTCCGGCACCAGCAACTGGGCGGGGTAGGGACCGCAGCCGAAGCGCAGTTCGCCGGCATTGAGGCCGTTGTACTGCTCCAGTTCGTTGCGCAGCGAACGGGTGCCACTGAGCAGGCGACGGGCGTGCTGCAGCACCAGCTGACCCTGGCCGGTGAGGCGGAAGTCGCGACTCTGGCGGTCCACCAGCTCGCAGTCGAGATCACGCTCCAGGGTCTGGATGCTGCGGCTCAGCGCCGACTGGCTGAGGCCGATGGCATCGGCGGCGCGCTGGAAGTTCTGGAAGTCGGCGAGGGCGGCCAGGTGGCGAAGCTGTCGGAGTTCCATCATGCATCCTGCGCATCAAAGTGTTGAGTCGAATGAATTTGATGGATAACAGAGCGAGCTGATCTAGTAAACCGGTCGCTGAACCGGTACCCCGCCATGTCGCCCCTGCTCTTCGCCTCCAGTGCCTTCGCCAGCACCATCCTGCTGCACGCCGCCCGCCTCGGGCTCAGCGCCGTCGACCTGCGCCTGCGCGCCGGTATTGCCGAAGCTTTGCTGGACGACCACCGCGGGCGCATTCCAGCGCTGCAGGTGGAGCAGCTGTGGCGCGAGTGCGAGCGGGCCAGCGGTAATCCGCACTTCGGCTGCGAGCTGGTCAACGGCATGGCGACCCATTGCCTGCAGGGGCTGAATATCCTGCTGGATTCCGCGCCGGACCTGGGCACCAGCCTGCGCGCGTTCTGCGAGCACGTGCCGTCGGTGACCAATTGCGTGGACGCACGGTTGGAGTTCGATGGCGAGAACACTCGCCTGGTCCTCGATCCGGTCACCCAGAACCTGCACCACTTCGGCCTCGACGCCGCCGTGCTCACCTTGATCCGCAATATCTCGCGGCGGATCGGCCGCTCGCCACAGGGCGTGTTCAACGCCGTGGGGATCGGCCCGCGGCAGCGCTGCGAGGAAATGCTGACGCTCTGGAATGTGCCGTGGCAGGTCACGCCGACGCCATTCCTGCAACTGCCCACTGCGCTGCTGGACACGCCGCTGCCGGGCGCCAACGAGTTCCTCTACCAGAGCCTGCGCCGCCAATGGTGCGGCACCGCGCGGACCGGGGAGGGCGATGGCCTGAGCCTGGCGCGCATCTGGCTGCGTTCGTCCGACCAGCCCATCGAACGCATCGCCGAACGCATCGGCTACCGCCAGAGCGGCAACTTCATCCGCGCCTTCCGCAAGCGCTTCGGCATCACGCCCAAGCAGTTCCGTCTGGGCCAGTCGATCGGCGCATGATCGAAATTTGTCGCTCCCGGCTTGTGGCGGAAAGGGCCGCCGCCGTCATGGTGCTCCCGCGGTACCTCATACCCGGAGCCCATAATGACAAGAATCCATCCGGCCGCCGTTCCCCCCGTCTGCCGGGGGCGGCGCCCACGCAGCTTTGCCCAACCTCTCCTGCTGAGCCTCGCGGTGACCGGCGCCAGCCACGCGCAGGCCACCACCTTCGAGCTGAACGACGACTGGAGCCTGTCCACCAAGACCACCCTGAGCCTGGGCGCCAGCTGGTCGGCGCAGGACCCGGACCGGCACCTGATGACCCACGCCAACGCGGTGCAGGCGCAGCACATCAATAACGCCGACGGCACCAGCGTCAGCGCCGACGACAACCGCCTGAACTTCAAGAAGGGCGACCCGATCTCGCAGATGTTCAAGGGCCTCACCGACTTCAGCCTGGATGGCCAGGGGCAGGGCGCGTTCATCCGCTTCAAGTACTGGTACGACAACGCCTACGAAACCGGCGACGGGCGCTTCAAGGACTTCGACGACAGCGGCTGGCCGACCCTGGCGCGCTACCACGGCTTCGATACCCTCGATGCCTACGTGTGGAAGGACTTCGACGTCGACGAGCATCCGCTGAACCTCAAGCTCGGCAAGCAGGTGCTGTCCTGGGGCGAGGCGATCCTGATCCAGAACGGCATCAACGTGATCAACCCGCTGGACTACAGCGCCTTCAACAAGCCCGGCGTGGACATCAAGGAAGGCCAGCTGCCGGTGGAGATGCTCTCGTTCAACCTCGGCCTGACCGACAAGGTCAACCTAGAAGGCTTCTACCAGTACAACTGGCGACCCAGCGTGCTGGACGGTTGCGGCACCTTCTTCGCCACCAGCGACGCCATCCAGCCCGGCTGCGGGCCGCTGTACCTGAGCCAGACGCAGACCGACGCGCAGATGCAGGCCGCCGGCCTGTACGCCGCCCACGGCGACGACCAGGACCCTTCCGACCAGGGCCAGTGGGGTGTCGCGCTGCGCACGCTGATCAGCTCGCTGAACGACGCCGAGGCAGCCTTCTACTACGTCAACTACCACGCCCGCCTGCCGTACCTGGAACTGACCGCACGCGACGCCAGCAAGCCCGGCAACTTCCCCATCGGCCGCGTGCAGGGCCCGGTGTACGCCGCTGCGTTCCCGGAGAACATCCATCTCTATGGCCTGAGCATCAACGGCGCGCTGCCCGGCTGGGGCACCTCGCTGGGCGCGGAACTGAGCTACCGGCCGAACATGCCGGTGGCCATGAACGGCCCGGACATGAACGTGGCGATGATCACCGGGCCATCCGGCAGTTCGGCCATCGAAGGTATTCCGGCCAGCGCCACCACCACCGGCCAGAGCCTGGACGGCTGGGTGCGCAAGCCGGTGTGGCAGATGACGGCCTCGGCCACCCAGATCATCGACAACGTGCTCGGCGCCACGCGCCTGACCCTGCTGGGCGAGGCCGGCGTGGTGCATGTCGGCGACCTGGGCGACGAACGCCTGGGGCGCAACGCCGCCTTCGGCCGCAGCGCGCGCCTGGACGGCGCCGCCTGCAACGCGCCGAGCACCGGCGTGACCAACCGCTACTGCACCGACGACGGCTTCACCACGCCCTGGTCCTGGGGCTATCGCCTGCGCGCCGGCCTGGAATACAGCGATGTGCTGCCGGGCGTGAACATGCTGCCCAGCCTGAACTTCCGCCATGACGTGGAGGGCTACTCCTACGATCCGGGCGGCCCGTTCCAGGAAGGGCAGATGGCGGCCGGCCTCTCCCTGGCCTTCAACTACCTCAACGATTACAGCCTGGAGTTCGGCTACAACGCCTTCTTCGGCAACAACCAGTACAGCACGCTCGACGACCGCGACTTCTACAGCGTCAGCGCCAAGGTCGACTTCTGAGGAACCTGCCGATGCAACTCATGCGAATCACCGCCCTGGCGCTGGCCATGGGCCTGGCCGTTGGCGCCCACGCCGACACCGTTGCCGACCTGGGCGGCAAACTCACCCCGGTGGGCGCCGAGAAGGCCGCCAACGCCGACGGCAGCATCCCCGCCTGGGACGGCGGCCTGGCACCCAACGCCGGGCAGGTCGACGCCAAGGGCGGCTACGCCAACCCCTACGCTGCCGAGAAGCCCCTGTTCACCATCACTCCGGCCAACGCCGCGCAGTACAGCCAGTGGCTCAGCCCCGGCGAGCAGGCGATGCTCACGCGCTACCCCAACACCTACAGGATCAACGTCTACCCGAGCCACCGCAGCGCCCGGCTGCCTGACGAGATCAACGCCGAAACCCGCCGGAACGCCGAGCAGAGCAAGCTCGCCGATGGCGGCAACGGCGTGCTGAATTACCACCGGGGCGTCCCGTTCCCGCTGCCCAGGGAGGGTGTCGAGGCGATCTGGAACCACATCACCCGCTACCGCGGCGGCAGCATCGAGCGCACCTTCAGCTCGGCCAACGTGAAGGAGAATGGCGTCTACAGCCTGGTGCGCTCGCAGACCGAGATGAACTACGCCCAGACGATTTCCGACCTGCCGGCCGACGCCAACATCCTCTACCTGTTCAAGACCCGCGTGCTGGAACCGGCGCGGTTGTCCGGCGAAGCCGTGCTGTCCCACGAGCCGATGGACCAGGTCGCCGAACCGCGCGCGGCCTGGCAGTACATTCCCGGCCAGCGCCGCGTGCGTCGCGCCCCGCTGATCGCCTACGACAACAGCGCGCGCTACAGCGACGGCATGATCACCGCCGACAGCCTCGACGGCTTCAACGGCGCACCGGATCGCTACGACTGGAAGCTGGTGGGCAAGCAGGAACTGTTCGTGCCCTACAACAGCTTCCGCCTGTACGACCGCTCGGTGAAGTACGCCGACATCCTCAAGACCAACCACCTCAACCCGGACCTGGCGCGCTTCGAGAAACACCGCGTGTGGGTCGTCGAAGCCACCCTCAAGCCCGGCGCGCGGCACATCTACAGCAAGCGCCGCTATTACCTCGACGAGGACAGCTGGAACATCGTCCTCGGCGAGTTCTACGACAGCCGTGGCGAGCTGTGGCGCAACTACCAGTCCCATGCCATGCCGTACTACGACCAGCAGTTCACCTACGAGGCGCTGGCGGGAGCCTTCGACCTGATCAGCGGGCGCTACTTCGTCAATGGCCTGATGAACGAGGAGAACAGCGGGCTGAAGACCGGGCAGACGGCGAAGATGAGCGACTACACGCCGTCGGACCTGCGGCGCTGGGCGAAGTAAGAATTCCGCTCCTTTGTCCCGGCTGGGCGTAGCCGGGGCGGTTGCGCCCTCTCCGGATTACGGAGAGGGCGTTTTTGCTTTTCGGCGGGATGCTGCTGGGCTGCCCGGCGCAAGTGCATTCCCTCACCCTAACCCTCTCCCAGGGGGAGAGGGCTGGGGTGAGGCGGGTTCTGGCTCTGGCCTTCCTACAGCACCAACCCGAAGCGAACCTCACTGGGCACCCATGGCACAGGCAGTTCGCGAGCAAGGGCCAGGCGCCCTCGCTCCTACAAGCGAACCGGACTCCCTTCCTATCGACAAGTAAAAAACAGCATCGTATTCTGCACAGCGAAACATGATTCCGTAAAACAAAAGCAAGACGGAGCACAGCATGTCAGAAGCGGTACAGCTCGAACGCCGGGGTGACATCGCCCTGGTGACGGTCGACAACCCACCGGTGAACGCCCTCGGACACGCCGTCCGCGCCGGGCTGCTCGCCGCCTTCCAGCAGGCCGAGGCCGATCCGCAGGTGCGTGCGGTGGTGCTGGTCTGTTCCGGGCGCACCTTCATGGCCGGCGCCGATATCCGCGAGTTCGGCAAACCGCCGCAGGCGCCTTCGCTGCCGGAAGTGGTCGAGGTCATCGAAGGCTCGACCAAGCCCAGCGTCGCCGTGATCCACGGCACAGCCCTGGGCGGCGGCCTGGAAGTGGCGCTGTCCTGCCATTACCGCATCGCCCGCCGCGATGCCCAGGTCGGCCTGCCGGAAGTGAAGCTCGGCCTGCTCCCCGGCGCCGGCGGCACCCAGCGCCTGCCGCGCCTGGCCGGCGTGGAAAAGGCCCTCGACATGATCGTCAGCGGCGCGCCGATCCGCGCAGCGGAAGCCCTCGAATTCAATGTCGTCGACGAGCTCATTGACGGCGACCTGAGCGAAGCCGGCCTCGCCTTCGCCCAGCGCCTGCTGGCGGACGGCAAGGGCCCGCGCCGCACCGGCGAGCGCAACGAGCGCGTGCAGGAAAGCGGCCTCGCCGAGCTGATCGCCCACAAGCGCGGCGAGGTGCAGAAGCGCCTGCCCGGCCAGTTTTCCCCGCAGCGCTGCATCGACGCCGTCGAAGCCGCCACCCAATTACCGCTGCGCGAAGGTCTCGCCCGCGAGCGCGCGCTGTTCCAGCAATGCATGGAGTCGCCACAGCGCGCCGCGCAGATCCATGCCTTCTTCGCCGAGCGCGAAGCGGCCAAGGTCGAAGGCCTGGGCGCCGACGTCCAGCCGCGCGAGGTGCGCCGCGCCGCCGTGATCGGCGGCGGCACCATGGGCGTGGGCATCGTCCTGTGCTTCGCCAACGCCGGCATCCCGGTGCAGCTGCTGGAAGTGAACGACGAAGCCCTGCAACGCGGCCTCGACCGCGCCCGCAGCCTGTACGCCGCCAGCGTGGCGCGCGGCAGCCTGGGCGCCGAGGAGATGGAGCGGCGCATGGGCCTGATCAGTGGCGTACTCGATTACGCCGCGCTGGGTGACGTGGACCTGGTGGTCGAAGCCGTGTTCGAAAGCCTGGACGTGAAGCGCCAGGTCTTCGAGCAACTGGACACCGTGTGCAAACCCGGCGCGATCCTCGCCAGCAATACCTCCTCGCTGGACCTCGACGAAATCGCCGCCTTCACCAAGCGGCCGCAGGACGTGGTCGGCCTGCACTTCTTCAGCCCGGCCAACGTCATGCGCCTGCTCGAAGTGGTACGCGGCAAGGCGACGTCGGACGCCGTGCTGGCCACCGCCATGCAGCTGGGCAAGCGCCTGAAGAAGGTCTCGGTGGTGGTCGGCGTGTGCGACGGCTTCGTCGGCAACCGCATGATCTTCCAGTACGGCCGCCAGGCCGAGTTCCTGCTGGAGGAGGGCGCCACACCCGCGCAGGTGGACCGTGCGCTGCGCACCTTCGGCATGGCCATGGGGCCGCTGGCGGTGCGCGATCTGTCCGGCCTGGACATCAGCCACGCGATCCGCTCGCGCCAGCGACCGAACCTGAAACTCGGCCAGACCCTGCCCACCGTACTCGACCACCTGATCGCCGCCGGCATGCTCGGGCAGAAGACCGGCACCGGCTTCTACCAGTACGGCGAGGGCGGCCGCCCCCCGCAGGACAACCCGGCGTTGCCGGCCATGCTGGAGCAGGCCGCGGCCGACCGTGGCATCAGCCGTGGGCCGGTGAGCGACGAGGAAATCGTCGAGCGCTGCCTCTACGCGCTGATCAACGAGGCGGCGAACATCCTCGACGAAGGCATCGCCCAGCGCGCCAGCGACGTCGACGTGATCTTCCTCAACGGCTACGGCTTCCCCGCCTGGCGTGGCGGCCCGCTGTTCCATGCCGACAGCGTCGGCCTTGCCCACGTGCTCGAACGAATCCGCGAGTTCCACCAGCGCCTTGGCGCCTGGTGGCAACCCGCGCCGCTACTCGAACGCCTGGTGGCCGAAGGCCGCCGCTTCGCCGATCTCTGAGGACCCGCCATGGACATCCATTTCACCCCCGACGAACTGGCCTTCCGCGATGAAGTCCGCGCCTTCCTCGAAGCCAAATTGCCTCAGGACATCGCCACCAAGGTGCGCCTGGGCAAGCACCTGAACAAGGGCGACCACCAGCGCTGGCAGCGCGTGCTGACCGAGCAGGGCTGGTACGCCACGCACTGGCCCGAGGAGTACGGCGGCACCGGCTGGAACGCCGTGCAGAAGCACATCTTCGAAGAAGAATGCGCCGCGTTCGGCGCACCGCGCACCGTGCCGTTCGGCGTCAACATGGTCGCCCCGGTGATCATCAGGTTCGGCACGCCCGAGCAGCAGGCGCACTACCTGCCGCGCATCCTCGACGGCACCGACTGGTGGTGCCAGGGCTACTCCGAACCGGGCGCCGGCTCCGACCTCGCCTCGCTGAAGACCCGCGCGGTGCGCGACGGCGATCACTACGTGGTGAACGGCCAGAAGACCTGGACCACCCTCGGCCAGCACGCCGACTGGATCTTCTGCCTGGTGCGCACCGACCCGGAGGCGCAGCAGCAGCGCGGCATCAGCTTCCTGCTGATCGACATGCAGACACCGGGCATCACCGTGCGGCCGATCATCACCCTGGACGGCGAGCACGAGGTCAACGAGGTCTTCTTCGACAACGTGCGCGTGCCGGTGGAAAACCTCGTCGGCCGCGAGAACGAAGGCTGGACCTGCGCCAAGTACCTGCTCACCTACGAGCGCACCGGGCTCGCCGGTATCGGCGCGTCCAAGGCGGTGCTCGCACACCTCAAGCGCGTGGCCAGCCGCGAGCTGTGCGACGGCAAGCCGATGCTCGAAGACCCGCTGTTCCGCGCCCAGGTGGCGGAGGTGGAAATGCAGCTGATGGCCATCGAGATGAGCACCCTGCGCATCCTCGCCGCCGCCCGCGAAGGCGGCGTACCAGGGGCGGAAAGCTCGATCCTGAAAGTGAAGGGCACCGAGATCCGCCAGGCGATCAGCCACCTGCTGCGCAAGGTGCTCGGCCCCTACGCGCTGCCCTTCATCGAAGACGAATTCGAGCTGGGCGCCGAGCCGCTGCACGCGGACTATTCGGCCGCGCCCGCCAGCCAGTACTTCAACCTGCGCAAGCTGTCGATCTTCGGCGGCTCCAACGAAATCCAGAAGAACATCGTCTCCAAGATGATTCTCGAACTGTGAGGCACCGAGCATGGACTTCAAACCGAGCGAAGAGCAGCAGATGCTGCAGGACACCGCGGCGCGCCTGGTGCGCGACGCCTATCCGTTCGACAAGCGCGAGGGTTTCAGCCAGAGCGAGCGGGGCTACAGCGTCGAGTTCTGGCGCCAGCTCGGCGAGCTGGGGCTGACCTCAGTGTCGCTGCCGGAAAGCCACGGCGGCTTCGGCGGCGGTGTGGAGAGCATGCTGGTGCTCACCGAACTGGGGCGCGGCCTGTGCCTGGAGCCGTACCTGCAATCGGTGGTGCATGCCGGCGGCCTGATCGCCCAGTTGGGCAATGACGCGCAGAAGGACCATTGGCTGCCGCGCATCGCCAGCGCAGAGGCGCAATTGGCTGTAGCGCTGGAAGAGCCGCAAAGCCATTACCAGCTGCACGACGTGCAGACCCGCGCGGAACAGGCCGGCGATAGCTGGAAACTGAGCGGCCGCAAGGCGGTGGTGGTCGGCGGGCAGAGCGCCACGGCGATCCTCGTCTCGGCGCGGGTGTCCGGCAATGCGCGGGACGAGGCGGGCATCGGCCTGTTCCTGGTCGATCCGCAGCAGGCCGGCGTCAGCCGCCGCGAGTACCCAACCGTGGATGGCCAGCGCGCCTGCGAGCTGTTCCTCGACGGCGCCCTCGGCGAAGCCCTCGGCACGCCGGGTGACGCGCTAGCGGCGCTGCGTTACCAGCAGGGCCGCGCCATCGCCGGGCAATGCGCCGACACCCTCGGCAGCCTGCAGGAAGCCTGCGCGCTGACCCTGGACTACCTGAAGACGCGCAAGCAGTTCGGCATCCCCATCGGCAAGTTCCAGGTGCTGCAGCACCGCATGGTGGACATGCGCAGCGAGCTGGAACAGGCCACCAGCATGGCCATCCTCGCCGCCTGCGTGGCCGACCAGCCCGACAGCGCCGAGCGCAGCCGCACCCTGGCGGCAGCCAAGTTCATCGTCACCCGCGCCGCGCGCTACGTCGCCGAGCAGGCGATCCAGCTGCACGGCGGCATCGGCATGACCTGGGAATACGTCCTCGCGCACCACGCCAAGCGGCTGGTGATGCTCAGCCACCAGTTGGGCGATGACGATCATCACCTGAAGGTTTATGCAGGACTGATGGAAGTGGCGTAACGCACTTGTAGGAGCGAGCTTGCTCGCGAACGGATTCACCGGCGATACGGGCGCTGGGCGGTTCGCGAGCAAGCTCGCTCCTACAAGGGGAAGTCCTGAGCGGAAGCCTGGCCTCTCCCTAACCCTCTCCCTGAAGGGAGAGGGGACTGTTCTGAGCTCACGGATAGGCCGGCGCTCACCAGCTAGCTACGTCATCTCCGAACACGCCAATCGGCCCCCTCTCCCTTCGGAGCGGGGCGCGTAGCCAGGGCCGGGGAGAGGGTGCATGAGCGGCAGGGGAGTTGATCGCGAAAATCAGGCTCCGAGGCTCTCGATATCCCGCGCCAGAATCTCCAGCTCATGGGCCAGCGACCCGCGCAGCGTCTCCTCGCTGAGCTGGAACGACGGCGCCCCGCAGGTCAGCGCCATCAGCCCGCCGTCGGCCAGGCGCAGCGGTACGCCGGCAGCGCGCACGTTGCGGTCCCAGTCGCCCAGCGACAGGCAGAAGCCATGCTCGTAATACTCCTCGAAGGACGCATCGAGCGAAGCGCGCATCACCGACCAGTCGCCTTCGTGGCGCTCCTGCAGCGCCGACAGCAGATGCTCGCGCTCCTGCTGCGGCGTGGCGGCGAGGTAGGCGCGGCCGGCGGCGGTGGTGGCCAGCGGCAGGCGCACGCCGGCGTCCATGCGCAGGGACGTCGCTTCCGGCGGGCGGCAGTTTTCCACGTAGATCATCGACAGCCAGTCACGACAGGTCAGGCCCACCGTGGTGTTGGTGCGGCGGGCGAAGGCGTCCATGTACGGCTTGGCCAACTGGCGCACGCGCAGGTTGGAGACGTAGGCGTAACCCAGCGCCAGCACGCCTGAATCGAGCTGGTACTTCTCGTGCTGCTGCGAGTAGCAGAGGTAGCCCAGCTGGGTCAGGGTGTAGGTCATGCGCGACACCGTGGCCTTGGGCAGGCCGGTGATCCGCGAGATTTCCTGGTTGCCGAGCACCACCGAGCCGTGGGTGAAGGCGCGCAGCACGTCCAGTCCGCGGGCGAGCGCCTCGACGTACTTGCGATCCTTGGGGTTGCTGCTGTCTTCGACGTCGTCGCTCATGGGGCCTCGGCGGGTATTCGGGTGGACGAGCGCCGCGCGCGGCGCGGGCGAACGATAGCAGATCGACCCCATTCCCCGCAGCGGTCCCGGCCTGCTCGTTGCGCCAGGCAAGCCTATCGCATACCATCAATTTCGACACGCTGTTTCACTGTGCAGAACAACAATTCGAAGCTCAGAGAAAAAGTACGGAGAAGTCGATGCCTGCCATTGCGACCGGATACGTGGCCAGCGAGATCGCCCGCCACGGTTACCAGAACCTGTACGACCTGCTGCAACGCGCCTCCCGCGAGTTCCCCGAACGCCACGCGTTCTCCTGCGGCGACAGCCATCTCACCTTCGCCGAACTGGACCGCCAGGCCGACGCCTTCGCCCGCTACCTGCGCCACCACGCCGGCCTGCAACCCGGCGACCGCCTGGCGCTGATGCTGCCCAACTCCCTGCAGTACCCCATCGCCACCTTCGGCGCGCTGAAGGCTGGCGTGGTGCTGGTGAACACCAACCCGCAATACACCGCCAGCGAGTTGCGCCACCAGCTGGCCGACTCCGGCGCCAACGCCGTATTGCTGCTCGACCGCCTGCTGCCATTGCTGCGCAGCGTGCAGGCGCACAGCGAGGTGCGGCACATCCTGCTGACCTCGATCGACGACATGGAGAGCCCCCGGCTCGACAGCGACGAAGCCGACTGCACGCGCTTCCAGCAGGCCATGAGCCTGGGCGCCGAGGCGCCGCCGGTGCCCATCGAGCCGGGGCTGGATCGCCTCGCGCTGCTGCAATACACCGGCGGCACCACGGGTGTCTCCAAGGGCGCGATGCTCAGCCACCGCAGCCTGGTCGCCAACGTCGTGCAGACCCTGGAACTGTTCCTGCGCCCCGGCCTGCTGGACCCCGCCACCGACGTGCGCATCGCGCCGCTGCCGCTGTACCACATCATGGCGTTCTCGACGAACCTGCTGAGCTCGGTGGGCATGGGCCTGCACACGGTGTTCATCCGCGACGGCCGCAATCTCGACGAGATCATCGGCGCCATGCGCCGCTATCCCTTCACCCTGATGAGCGGGATCAACACCCTGTTCGTCGGCCTGATGAACCACCCGGATTTCCCCGCCGTCGACTTCAGCCACCTGAAGTGGGTGACCTCCGGCGGGGCACCGCTGAACCGCGAAGTGGGCCGGCGCTGGGAGGCCGCCACCGGCGCGCCGGTGCGCGAAGGCTTCGGGCTCACCGAGGCGTCGCCCGTGGTCTCGACCGGCACGCTGCACAGCCCGTATCGCGAGGGCTACGTCGGCCAGGCGCTGGTGGATACCGAGCTGCGCACCGTGGACGAGGAGGGCAACGACACCCGCCCCGACCAGCCCGGCGAGCTGTGGCTGCGTGGCCCGCAGGTGATGCAGGGCTACTGGCAGCGCCCGGAGGAAAGCGCCCAGGTGCTGACCGCGGACGGTTGGCTGAAGACCGGCGACATCGCCGAACTGGACGCCAACGGCATGCTGAAGATCGTCGACCGCAAGAAGGACATGATCCTGGTCTCCGGCTTCAACGTGTTCCCCAACGAGGTGGAAGACGCCGTGATGCGCCACCCCGGCGTGCGCGAGTGCGTGGCCATCGGCGTGCCGGACGAACGCAAGGGCGAGTCGGTGAAGCTGTTCGTCAGCCTCAAGGATGAGTCGCTGGCACCGGCGCAGATCATCGCCCACTGCCGCGAGCACCTCACCGGCTACAAGGTGCCGAGCTTCGTCGAGGTGCTCGACGAGCTGCCCAAGACCAGCGTCGGCAAGTTGCTGCGCCGTCAGTTGCGCGACCTGGAGCTGGCGAAAAGGACCACCGCGTGAGCGCAGCGTCTATGGTTGAAGCAGGTTCGCACGACGAGACCCGCCGCATGACCGAGTCCTTCCACCGTATCGGCGTCATCGGCGCCGGCGCCATGGGCCGAGGCATCGCCCAGCTGTTCGCCAGCGCCGGCCTGCCGGTGCGCCTGTACGACAGCAACCCGCAGACCGTGGAGCAGGCGCTGGCCTTCAACCGCGAGCTGCTGGAACGCGCGGTGGCCAAGGGCAAGCTCAGCCCGGAAGCGCTGGCGGCGACGATGCAGCGCCTGTTGCCAACCCACCGCCTCGACGAGCTGGCCGACTGCGACCTGCTGATCGAGGCGATCATCGAGGACCTCGGCGCCAAGCAGGCGTTGCTCGCCGAGCTGGAAAAACGCGTGGCGCCGGACGCCGTGCTCGCCAGCAACACCTCGTCGCTGTCGGTCACCCGCATCGCCGCGCGCTGCCGGCACCCGGAGCGGGTCGCGGGCTTCCATTTCTTCAACCCGGTGACGCTGATGCGCATCGTCGAAGTGGTGCGCGGCCAGTGCACCGACGCGTCGGTAGTGCGCCGCCTGAGTCGGCTGGCGGAGCAGGCCGGGCACTTCCCGGCGGTGTCGCCGGACAGCCCCGGCTTCATCGTCAATCACGCCGGCCGCGCCTTCAGCACCGAAGCGTTGCGCATCCTCGGCGAAGGCATCGCCAGCCCGGCGCAGATCGACCGCATCCTGCGCGACGGCGTGGGCTTCCGCATGGGGCCCTTCGAACTGCTCGACCTGACTGGCCTGGACGTCTCCCACGCGGTCATGGAATCGCTCTACCAGCAGTTCTATCAGGACCCGCGCTACACCCCGTCGCCGCTGGCCGCGCAACGTGTCGCCGGCGGCCTGCTCGGGCGCAAGAGCGGCGAAGGCTTCTATCGCTACCGCGACGGCCAGCCCGTGCGTGAAGCCGAAGAACAGCACGACAGCGTACTGCTCAATCGCCCGTACTGGCTCGACAGCCAGGACCCCGAACTGCGCCACCGCGTCGCCGCGATCCTCACCCTCGGCGGCGTGGTGCTGGAGACCGGCGAGGGGCCGTCGTCCCGCGCCATCTGCCTGGTCACGCCACTGGGCGTGGATGCCAGCACCCGCATCGACGCCCTCGGCCTGCCGCCTGATCGCAGCCTGGCGCTGGAAACCTTCACCGAGCTGGACCGCCGCCGCGTGCTGATGCGCCAGCCGGCGCTCGACCCGGCGCTGGAGGCTCAGGCCCGCCAGGCCCTGGGCAGCGATGGCGTGCCGGTGGAAGTGATCAACGACTCGCCCGGCTTCATCTGCCAGCGGGTGATCGCCGGCATCGTCAACCTCGGCTGCGAGATCGCCCAGCGCGGCATCGCCACGCCGGTGACGCTGGACCGCGCAGTGCAATTGGCGCTGGGTTATCCGTTCGGCCCGCTGGCCTTCGGCGAACACTATGGCGCGGCACGTATCCTCACCATCCTCCAGGGCCTGCAGGCCTGCTACGGCGAGGCGCGCTACCGGCCCAGCCCCTGGCTGCGCCGCCGCGTGCAACTAGACTTGCCGCTGCACAGCCCGGATCGGGCGGAGTAGTTCCACCGCCAGCGATGATCGTTTTCTGTCCGCTGGCGCTTACGGCCGGCGGCTCGGCGTGGCGCACTCTGCGGCGATGCCTGGCGCCGGCGCGCGCGGCGGGGCCGGGCGAGAACAATAACAACGAGGAACACGTCATGCGCCAATGGCTGCCCGCACTCGCCGCCCTTCTGCCCCTGCTCGCCGGCCACGCCTGGGCCGCCGGGCCAACGCCACAGGAGGCCCGCGAACTGGCCTCGCAGGCCTATCTGTTCGCCTTCGCCACCGCCGAGCACGGCAAGACCCTGCAGGCCATCGCCGCCAAGCTGCCGGTCAATTACCTGTATAACAAGACCGCGCTGCTCGGCCCGGAAGACCGCACCGTGGTCTCGCCGAACAACGACACGCTCTACTCCTATGCACTGCTCGACCTGCGCGAGCACCCGGTGGTCCTCGACGTGCCGGCCGTGCCGCAGCGCTACTACAGCTTCCAGCTGATCGACATGCGCACCAACAACCTCGACTACATCGGCACCCGCGCCACCGGGCGCGCGGCGGGCAGTTTCCTGATCGCCGGCCCCGACTGGGATGGCCAGGCGCCCGAGGACTTCAAGGGCCAGGTGATCCGCTCACCCAGCCGCATCGTCTTCCTGCTCGGCCGCACCGCGGTCGATGGCGAAGCCGACCTCGACGCCGCCAAGGCCGTGATGGACGGCTACAAGCTGCGCAGCACCAAGCCGACGCTGCTGCCGCACAAGATGGACGTGCCGGAATACCTGCCGACCAAGGAAGGCCCGGCGGAAAACGCCTTCATCGACTTCAACGGCCTGTCGGCCTGGCACGCCTGGTCGCCGGAAGAACAGGCGCGGCTGAAACAGTTCGCGCCGATCGGCGTAGGCACCGGCAAGCCCTTCGACGCCAAGCAGCTACCGGCAGACATCGCCCAGGCGGTGGAGCAGGGCGCCGAGGACGGTCGCGAGAAGATCCGTGCCGCCACCGAGCGCTTCGCCGCGCCGGTGAACGGCTGGCAGAATTCGCCGATCAATATCGGCCACTACGGCAACGACGACCTGACACGCGCGGCGGTCGCCTGGAAGTACATCTACGCCAACGACCCGGCCGAGGCGATGTACCCACTGACCCGCGTCGACGCTGCCGGGCAGGCACTGGACGGCAGCCGCGCCTACACCCTGCACTTCGCCCCTGGCCAGCTGCCGCCGGTGGATGCCTTCTGGTCCGTCACGCTCTACGACGGCAAGACCCAGATGCTCGCGGCGAACCCGCTCAACCGCTACGCCATCAACAGCGCCAGCGACCTGAAGAAGGACGCCGATGGCGGCCTGACCCTGACCATCCAGCATGCCCGGCCGGCCAGCACCGACAACTGGCTGCCGGCACCGCCGGGGCCGTTCAACCTGATCCTGCGCATGTACCTGCCGCAGGCAAAGGCGCTCAAGGGCGAATACCAGCCGCCGGCCGTCCAGCCCATCGCCAGCAACGCGATCACCAGCAAGGAGTAGCCATGAACCCGATCCTGACCCGCCGCCGTCTCATCGGCGCCAGCGGTGCGCTGGGCTTCGGCCTGGCGCTTCCCGACTGGCTGCTCGCGGCCTCTTCCCAGACGAGTGATCCGGCCATGCCCGAGACATCCACTGACCAGGAAACCGTCCGCCAGGCGTGGCTCTATGCCTACCCGATGCTGATGCACTACCAGACGATGCAGAAGCAGGCGCTCGATGCGAAATCGCCGGAGTACGTCGGCGGCTTCGGCGTGTTCCGCCACTACAGCGAACTGTTCACGCCGAACAACCGCGACATCGTCACGCCGAACAACGACACGCCCTACTCCTGGGCCTGGCTCGACCTGCGCGCCGAGCCCTGGGTGCTCAGCGTGCCGGCGGTGGCCGAGGACCGCTACTACGTGCACCAGCTGGTGGACCAGTACACCTTCAACTTCGGCTATGTGGGCGTGCTCAGCACCGGCCGCGAAGCCGGTGACTACCTGATCGCCGGGCCGGACTGGAAAGGCGAGACGCCCAGCGGCATCCGCCAGGTGCTGCGCAGCGAAACGCAGATCGCCATGGTCCTGGGCCGCACCGGCCTGCGCGATGCCAACGACTTGCCGGCCGTGCGCGCATTGCAGCAGCAGTACCGTCTGCGACCGCTGCACGAGTTTGCCGGCAGCACGGCGCCAGCGATCCCTCCGGCGGTGAACTGGCTGCCGTGGGAATTTCCCCGCGACCTGGGGCCGGGCTTCATCCCGCACCTGAACCAGATCCTCGCCTTCTGCCCGGTGGACCCGAGCGAAGTCGAACTGCGCAAGCGCTTTGCCCAGGTCGGCATCGGCGCCGGGCTGGCCTTCAATCCAGCCGCCCTCTCGCCCGCGCAGCGCACGGCGCTGGGCGCCGGCATCCAGCAGGGCGTGGCGGAACTGAAGGCGAAGGTGGCGACGCTGCGTTCCTCCGCTGGTCTGTTCGGCACCCGCTCGGCGATGCACAACGACTACCTCAGCCGCGCCGCCGCGGCGGCCAGCGGCATCTACGGCAACAGCGTGGAAGAGGCGATCTACTTCGGCACGCGCAGCGACAGCAGCCAGCAACCGCTGGTGGGCGGCCAGCGCTACCGGCTGCACTTCCCGGCCGACGCGCTGCCGCCGGCGAAGGAGTTCTGGTCGATCACCCTCTACGACCTGCCGGACCGGCAACTGGTAGCCAACCCGATCCAGCGCTACTGCCTGAGCAGCCGCGATCACCTCGCGCGCGACGCGGACGGCGGAGTGACGCTGTATCTCCAGGCGGATTCGCCCGGCCAGGCCCTGGAGGCGAACTGGTTGCCGTCGACCCGGCAGGGGCCGTTCAACGTCATCCTGCGCATCTACGGGCCGGAGCCGGCCGTTGTGGGCGGGGAGTGGAAGATGCCGGGGGTGGAGCGGGTATGACGCAAGCCGCCAGCGTCCTGCATTGGTTCGCGAGCAAGGACTGGGCGTCCCCCTCGCTCCTACAGGTTGAATCGGCGCTCTGCCTGTAGGAGCGAGCTTGCTCGCGAACCCGCCCCACGCCAGAGCTCAACGAAAGGTGGCGCGCTCCCCGGCAGCGAGGCGTTCGAGCGCCGCCTTGCGTTGATCGGCCGGCAGCGCCCCGAGCTTCTCCACCCGCGCATAGAACGCCGGCCAGTTGCCGCCCACCTGCCTGAACAACGCGGCAAACGCCGGCACCCACTGGTCATACAGCCCGAAGGGCAGCAGCTTGGCATTGTTCATCGGGCCGTTGACCCAGGCATCGAACGGCGCCTTGCCGCCCCAGTCGCGATCGCGCAGCTGTGCATAGTCGTGGCGCAGGCGCTCGAACTCGGCGGCCTTGCCGGCGCGCTTTTCCGCGTCGCTGCGCGGGCTGGCGTACAGCGCCTGCAAGCGCTCGCGGGTATCGAGCACCAGCTGCGTGAAGCGCTTGCGCTGCTCGTCCAGCAGGGGCGATTCATCCGCCAGGTTGCGCGCGGCGCGCCAGCGGCGGCCGCCTTCTTCCTCGACGAAGGAGGCGTAGGACTCGTTGAAGGCGGTGTCACCGGGCAGATAGAACTTCTGGTGCGCCAGCTCGTGGAAGATGGTTTCCGCCAGGCGCTGGTCGCCCCAGCGCAGCATGCTGCTGAGGATCGGGTCGTTGAACCAGCCCAGGGTCGAATAGGCCTCTACGCCGCCGACATAGACGTCCAGCCCCTCGCCCTTCAGGCGCTTTGCCTCGGCCTGTGCGCCGTCGGCGCCGTAGTAGCCGCGATAGGCCACACAACCGGCGATGGGGAAGCAGTGGGTCAGCGGCTGCAGCGACAGCTCGGGCGTGGCGAAGACGTTCCACACCACATTGGGCCGGTGGATGTCGGCGTAGAGGCGATAGCTCTGGTTGTCCGGCAACCCCAGCTCGGCGCTGGCGAAGGCGCGCGCCTCCTGGGACAGTTCCAGGCGCTGGCGCAGCGCGGGGTCACGGCTCGGGTCGGCGACCACCTCGGCCACCGGCTCACGGGCGGCGAGCAGGCGCAACTGGCCATCCGCCAACTGGCCGTAGTAGCTCACCGTGGAACAACCGCTCAGCGCCCAGATCGCCAGGCAGGGAACCCAGCGGCACAGGCGGCGGTCGAGTGTCGGGATAAGAAGGCGGAAGGGCATGCGCGGAACATAGCACAGCGCCTGGTCCGCTCGCTGCCGCCCCTTTCTGACCAGGAGCCACCCCGATGCGCACCCTCCTCATTCCCGCCGGACTGCTCGCCCTGAGCGGCTGTTCGATGCTGATGCCCCAGCCGGACCCGAACCGCGCCTGGGTCGACCTGGACACCAACAGCCAGAGCGACCTGGCCGCCATGGAGGTGGACAGCAAGGAGTGGTCCAGCACGCGTTACTTCGAGGTCGACCCCGGCTCCCACGAGTTGCGCGTGCGCTTCCAGTTCCAGGTCGAGCCGGTGGATATCGGCCCGGTCGCCGAATCGCTGTGGCGCGATTGCGAGATGACGGTGCAATACAAGGACTTCAGCGCCGGCCAGCGCTACCGCCTGGAGACCGGCAGCATCGGCTTCCGCCCCTGGGCCAAGCTCTACGACGCCCAGGGCGGCGAGATCGCCCGTGGTCGCGAACGGGGCTGCGCGAAGGCCTGAGCGGGGTATGCTGTGGACTGACTACAGCCCACGGTAACTCTCCATGCGCCCGCGCTTACTGCCTGCCTTCGTCCCGCTGAGCCTCGCCCTGCTCGCCGGCTGCGCCAGCCCGCTGCCCGCCCACGACCCGCAGCTGGCCTGGATCGATCTCTACACCGCGGCCGGCAGGACCCTGATGGCCGAGCGCCTGGACGGCAAGTCGGTGAACGACGGGCGCTACTACCAGGTGACGCCGGGCCGCCACGAACTGCTGGTGCGCTTCCAGTACGAAATCCCCAGCGGTGGCGGCATGGGCGCGATGAGCGACCCTTCGGAGCTGACCTGCCGGGTCAAGGTGACCTACGACGATTTCGCCGCCGGCCAGCGCTACCGGCTGGAGCTGCGCCCGCAATTGCGCAGCGCCCTGGCATTGCTGACCGATGCCAGTGGGCAATTGGTGGCGAAAACGGATTTCCAGGGGCCGGTGAATTGCGGGCCGTTCTAGCGGAATAGCAGGCTTCGTGGGCGCAACGGTCTTTCTCGGGAAGCCCGTACCGATGCGTCCCCCTCACCCCGCACCTGACTACGCGCCCCGCACCTGGGAGAGCAGGGGCCGCACATGCCGGTTGACGCCGAAGTTTCATCCAGCCCCGAACAGTCCCCTCTCCCCCTGGGAGAGGGTTAGGGTGAGGGCCGCCCCAAGCGCAGAGGCATCTCATCGCGGCGGACGTCGTCCCGGCGTGGAGGGGAAACTCAGCCGTCGTTCTTCTGATAGATGATCCGTCGTTTACCGTTGTCGCAGGTGCCGACCACCATGTTCGGGTCCTTCACCTCGGCCTTGTCCACGATCTCCAGGGTGTAGGAAGTCACCCCGGCGGCCTGGATCTTGGTCTCGATCTCGGCCTTGAGTTCCTCGCAGGGCTTCACTGCCGCCCAGCTCGCGCCGCTCGCCAGCAGCAGCGCCGCACCGGTCGCCACGGCCCACTTCATCGTCGTCATCACAATCCCTCGTCAAAGCCCCACGGCGGGGCACCCTATCCTAACGGTGGACCGCCACCGCGCAACAGAGTGCCCCGACGGCTCATTCGAGGCTGGCGTCGAGGGTGATGCGCGCGTTGAGCACCCGCGAGACCGGGCAACCGGCCTTGGCCTTGTCGGCGATGGCCTGGAAGGTCTGCGCATCGGTACCCGGCACCTTCGCCTTCAGGGTCAGGTGCACGGCGGTGATGGTGAAGCCATCGGTAAGTTTCTCCAGGCTGACTTCGGCCCGGGTGTCGATGCTTTCGGCGGTCAGGCCTTCCTCGCCCAGCATCATCGACAGCGCCATGGAGAAGCAGCCGGCGTGAGCCGCGCCGATCAGCTCCTCGGGGTTGGTGCCCGGCTTGTCCTCGAAGCGCGTGTTGAAGCCGTACGGCTGTTCCTTCAGCGCGCCACTCTGCGTGGAAATCGTGCCCTTGCCGTCCTTCAGGCCGCCCTGCCAGTGAGCCGATGCCGATTTTTTCATGTCGCTTCCTCCGTTCGGGTTGCAGTCAGGACGTTCGAGGCCGGCGCGAGGGCAGGGGTTCAGCTTTTCTAAAAGGCTCTGCGCAGGATCGAGGGGAACGCCGGTGCATGAAAAAGGCCGGGCCCCTCGCGGGTGCCCGGCCTGCCGGCGTTCGCCGGGAATCACTTCGAATAGACGATTTCCTTGGTGCCGCCTTCACAGGAGCCGACGACTTGCTTGCCGCCCGCGCTGCCCTTGTCGACGACCTCCAGGTTGAACGAGGCAACGCCTTTGGCCTTGATCTTCGCCTCGATCTCCGATTTCAGCTCTTCGCACGGCTTGCCGGCAGCCATCGCATGGCCCGCCAGGGCGAAGATCCCCACAGCCAACAGGAACTTCTTCATCGGTAACGCTCCCTCGTCGTTCACAGGAAAAGGCCCGAGCGGGCCGGAAAACCGGGATACCCCGGTGCGCACATCCACGCGCCGCGCCAGCATGGCCCAGGCGCGTGACAAAAAAGCCGCGTGACAAAAAAGACCTAGCTGTTGGCAATCCTGAAACCGACCTTGATCGTCACCTGGTAGTGACCGACCGCGCCGTTCTCGATATGCCCACGGGTATCCACCACCTCGAACCACTCCAGGAAGTCGATGCTCTTGGCCGCTTCCGCCAGGGCATTGTTGATCGCGTCCTCGATGCTGGTGCGCGAGGAGCCGACCAGCTCGATCTTCTTGTAGGTGTGGTGATTGGACATGACGCCTCTCCTCATTCGCCGAGCAACGCAGGCAGATTGCCAGCGCACTTAAAGGACAGTAGTAGAGGGGTGGACCCAGGGCAAACGGTCCGGTTCAGTCTTTATGCGACGCCCTTCAACTCCACCTGGAGCCAACGCGCCAAGCGCTCGGCACGCGGATCGGCGCGCCGCTCCGGGACCCACAGTGCCAGCCGCGCGGAGGTCTCTACGAAGCCCCAGGGGGCGGCCAGGCGGCCGGCGGCAAGGTCGTCGGCCACCAGTTGCTGTGGCGCGATGGCCACGCCCAGCCCGGCCACCGCGGCTTCCAGCAGGTAGTAGAGGTGCTCGAAACCCTGGCCGAGCTTCAGCCGTGCCGGCTCCAGGCCATGGCGCGCGGCCCATTCCGGCCAGGCTTGCGGGCGCGAGACGGTGTGCAGTAGCGATTCGCCCAGCAACGCCTCGGCAGGCGCCGCGCTCAACTGCTCGAAGCGCGGTGAACGCGGACTGAGCACCGGGCCGATGCTTTCCACCGCCAGTTCCAGCACGCGCATGTCCGCCGGCCACGGCGGCGCGGCGAAGCACAGGGTGGCGTCGAGGCCGCCACGGCGCGGATCGAGGTCGCCATCGCTGGCCGATAGTTGCAGGCGCAGATCCGGCAGGTCGCGGTTCAGGCGATCCAGGCGCGGGATGAACCAGCGGGCAAGCAGGCTGCCGGGACAGCCGAGAACGAACGGCGCATCACCGCCAGCCTGACGGCGCAGTTCGGCGCAGACGCTGCGCAGGCGCTCGAAGGAGTCGCTGGCCACTTCGCTCAGGCGCATGCCGGCATCGGTGAGTTTTACGCCGCGCCCTTCCTTGACGAAAAGGGCGACGCCCAATTCTTCCTCCAGCAGGCGGATCTGCCGGCTGATCGCCCCATGGGTGACACTCAGCTCATCCGCCGCCGCGCTCACGCCGCGCAGGCGGGCAGCGGCTTCGAAGGCGCGCAGGGCATTGAGGGGCGGAAGGTCGCGGCTCATGGCATTCAACCTGTGAGTTTTTCTGACATGTCATGGCGATCTTATCGCTTTTCCCCGTCCTCCCACAGCCGTATCCTGAGCACCATTCGTAGGAGCGGACTCTGTCCGCGATAGCGCCCGGCGGGCACCCTACTTCACGACCCCAGAGGAGCCTTCCCATGTCCACACTGCGCACCGGTCCAGACGCCAAGGGCCTGTTCGGCAGCTTCGGCGGCCAGTACGTCGCCGAGACCCTGATGCCGCTGATCCACGACCTGGCCCGCGAGTACGAGAAGGCCAAGGACGATCCGGAATTCCTCAAGGAACTGGCCTACTTCCAGCGCGACTACGTCGGCCGTCCGAGCCCGCTGTACTTCGCCGAGCGCCTGACCGAGCACTGCGGCGGCGCGAAGATCTACTTGAAGCGCGAAGAGCTGAACCACACCGGCGCGCACAAGATCAACAACTGCATCGGCCAGATCCTGCTGGCCAAACGCATGGGCAAAAAACGCATCATCGCCGAGACCGGCGCCGGCATGCACGGCGTGGCCACCGCCACCGTGGCCGCGCGTTTCGGCCTGCAATGCGTGATCTACATGGGCACCACCGACATCGATCGCCAGCAGGCCAACGTGTTCCGCATGAAGCTGCTGGGCGCCGAGGTGATCCCGGTCACCGCCGGCACCGGCACCCTGAAGGATGCAATGAACGAGGCCCTGCGCGACTGGGTGACCAACGTCGACAGCACCTTCTACCTGATCGGCACCGTGGCCGGCCCGCACCCGTACCCGGCGATGGTCCGCGACTTCCAGGCGGTAATCGGCAAGGAAACCCGCGAGCAACTGGCCGAGAAGGAAGGGCGTCTGCCCGATTCGCTGGTCGCCTGCATCGGCGGCGGCTCCAACGCCATGGGCCTGTTCCACCCGTTCCTCGATGACACCAGCGTCAAGATCATCGGCGTGGAAGCAGCCGGCCACGGCATCGAGACCGGCAAGCACGCGGCCAGCCTGAACGGCGGCGTACCGGGCGTGCTGCACGGCAACCGGACCTTCCTGCTGCAGGACGAAGACGGCCAGATCATCGACGCGCATTCCATTTCCGCCGGCCTGGACTACCCCGGCATCGGCCCGGAACACGCCTGGCTGCATGACATCGGCCGTGTCGAGTACACCTCGATCACCGATCACGAAGCCCTCGACGCGTTCCACCAGTGCTGCCGCCTGGAAGGCATCATCCCGGCGCTGGAGTCCTCCCACGCCCTGGCCGAAGTCTTCAAGCGCGCACCGAACCTGCCCAAGGACCACATCATGGTGGTGAACCTGTCCGGTCGTGGCGACAAGGACATGCAGACCGTCATGCACCACATGCAACAGGAGCCGCAAGCATGAGCCGCCTGCAGACCCGCTTCGCCGAACTGAAACAGCAGAACCGCGCTGCCCTGGTGACCTTCATCACCGCCGGCGACCCGGGCTACTCGACCTCGCTGGACATCCTCAAGGGCCTGCCCGAAGCCGGTGCCGACGTGATCGAGCTGGGCATGCCGTTCACCGACCCGATGGCCGATGGCCCGGCGATCCAGCTGGCGAACATCCGCGCCCTGGGCAACGGCCAGAACCTGGCCAAGACGCTGAAGATGGTCCGCGAATTCCGCGCCGGCAACGACACCACCCCGCTGGTGCTGATGGGCTACTTCAACCCGATCCACTACTACGGCGTGGACAAGTTCATCGCCGACGCGAAGGAAGCCGGCGTCGACGGCCTGATCGTCGTGGACCTGCCGCCGGAGCACAACGAAGACCTGTGCCACCCGGCGCAAGCGGCGGGCATCGACTTCATCCGCCTGACCACTCCGACCACCGACGACAAGCGCCTGCCCACCGTGCTCGAGGGCAGCTCCGGCTTCGTCTATTACGTCTCGGTGGCCGGCGTGACCGGCGCCGGCGCGGCGACCCTGGAACATGTCGAGGAAGCCGTGGCGCGCCTGCGCCGCCACACCGATCTGCCGGTCTCCATCGGTTTCGGCATCCGCACCGCCGAACACGCCGCGAGCATCGCGCGCCTGGCCGACGGTGTGGTGGTGGGTTCGGCGCTGATCGACAAGATCGCCGAGGCGAGCAGTTCCGCTGACGCGGTGCAGGGCGTGCTCGGCCTGTGCCGGCAACTGGCCGAAGGCGTGCGCAACGCTCGCTGAGGATTGTTCTTTGTAGGCGCATGAAAAAGCCCGGCGCGTGCCGGGCTTTTTCGTTTCAGGCGCGGGTTATTCCACGCTTTCTGCCTGCGGCTCTTCTTCCCCGCCGGCAGCGCCGCCGCCCAGGCCAAGACCCTGCGCGGAGCCCATGGCGAAGGCCATGAACTCCGGCACGCTCATGTCCTTGCCGTTGAACTTTACCTGGTCGTTGGCGTAGGCCAGCGAGCTGGACAGGGCGTTGCCGTCGAGCACGGCCCACTGCGAGTTCAGGGCCATGCCGCTGAACAGGTCGGTCATGGCGTCGGATTGCTGCTTGAGCGCAACCGGATCGACGCTGCCGGCAGCCTCGCCACCCAGCGAGCCCTGCAGCGCGACGATGTCGCCGATCACCGCCTTGTCCACCTTCAGGTCAGCCTTGAGCGCGGCGAGGATGCTGCGCGCCATCTCGTCCGGCGTAGCGGCCGCAGCGTTGGGCTTGCGCAGGTCGACCGACAGCGAAGCCTTGGCTACGCCGTGGCTGGTCTGCAGGGACAGTTCGTCCAGCGACAGCACCGGCGAGCCTTCCAGCAGGGCCAGGCCCAGGCGCTTGAGTTCCTCTTCCTGCGCCGGGGTCAGCTCGGTGCTTTCCAGGCTGTCCAGAGCCATCTTGTTGTAGGACTCCTTGAAGGTCTTGAGCACGCCCTCGTCGAGGTTGCGCAGGCTCAGGTCCAGCTTCACGCCGCCGATTTCCTGGCCCTGCACCACGACCTTGCCGACGCGGTAGGAAACGCTCTGGTCGAGGCCCTTGCCGCCCTGCTTGAGGGTCTCTTCGACCACGGCGTCGCGCAACTCGACTTCCGGCGCGCCCGGCGACTTGATGTTCAGGCTCTTGATGGTGGCGGAGCTGGGGCCGAGGGCAAAGCCGTTGGCATTTTCCTTCTTGTCACCCTGCATGCCCAGGTCGCGCAGCTGTACGCGCGCCGGCTGGCCGCTGTTCTCGTCGGTGAAGTCCAGGTCGACCTCGGCGAGGTTGCCCACGGCGCTGACGTCCTTCTTGTCGCCAGAGACGTTGAAGGTGATCTTGGCCGGGGACAGGCGCAGCTTGTCGCTGTCCTTGGCGAATTCCAGGGCAGCGGTCTCGACGGCGCCTTCTTGCTTCTGGTCGTAATGGATGGTCAGCTCGCCGAACAGCGGAGCCTTGCCGCCAGCGGCGGTGAACAGCGGAGCGGTGAGTTCGTTCTGTTCCAGGGCGAAATGGCTCTGCGCCATGACCGGGGCGAGCTTGCCCGCCGCCAGGCGCGAGGCCGGGAAGGGGCCATGTTCCAGACGATCGGTGAACACCAGGATCTGCGGCGCTTCGCCCTCCTTGCCGGTGAAGGACAGGTTGTAGCGCGCGGTGCTGGAGAACAGGCCGCGCTGGATGTCCACCAGGGTCAGGTGGGCGCCCAGGCCAGGGGCTTCCTGCTCGAACAGTTGGTTGGCTTCGGTGATGCCGCGGTTCACTTCCTGCTCGACACGGCTGCCAGTGTACCAGGCGCCGGCAACGGCAGCGCCGACGATGGCAACGGGGATGGCGATGGCCAGGGCGGTCTTCTTCATGCTGATTCCTTTCAAGTGCGGCCGTACGGGGGACGTCCTGTCGACCGTGATTGTGGGGGTGGCGGCGGGATGCTAGCAGGCGCACTGCCATCACTCCAGCGCCGTTGGCGACCGACTTCACAGCGCCAGCATTGACCCGCAGGGGACGGCTGTCAGGATAGAGCGCTCAGACCGTCCGGGAAGCCCACGCCATGACCCTGCTGCACAGCCTCCACCACGTTGCCCTGATCTGCTCGGACTACCCGCGCTCAAAGCACTTCTACACCCAGGTGCTGGGCCTGAAGGTGGTCGCCGAGACCTACCGCACGGCGCGTGACTCCTGGAAGCTCGACCTGGAGCTGGGCGATGCGCGGCTGGAGCTGTTCTCCTTCCCCGGCGCACCAGCGCGGCCGTCCTACCCCGAGGCGCAGGGGCTGCGCCACCTGGCGTTCGCCGTGGATGACCTGGAGAGCGCGGTGGCCCACCTGCAGAGCCACGGCGTGGCCTGCGAGCCGATCCGCGAGGACGATCTGACCGGCAAGCGCTTCACCTTCTTCGCCGATCCGGATGACTTGCCGCTGGAGCTTTACGAGCGCTGATGCCTCCGGCCAACGCCTTTGTAGGATGGCGTGGAGCGATACCCATCAATTCGGTTCGCCTACAGCATGGGTATCGCTGCGCTCCACCCATCCTACGAAAGTGCCCCTGAATCGGCTCAGGCCGGCACGGCCTCGCTGTCCAACGCCCCGCGCAGGCTCGCCAGGTCGCGCAGCGGCGGCGCGCCGAACAGGCGGCTGTACTCGCGGCTGAACTGCGACGGGCTCTCGTAGCCGACGCGATGCCCGGCCACCGCCACTTCCAGCCCTTCCGACAACAACAGCCGCCGCGCTTCCTGCAAGCGCAGCTGCTTCTGGTACTGCAACGGGCTCAGGGCGGTCACTTCCTTGAAGCGGTGGTGCAGGGTGGACACGCTGAGGTTCACCTCGCGGGCCAGGTCCTCGATACGCAGGGACTTGTCGTAGTTGCGGTTGAGCCACTCGATGGCGCGGGTGACGCGGTGGGTCTGGCTGTCGGTCATCGCCAGGTCGTGCAGCAGGTGGCCCTGCGGGCCCCGCAGCAGGCGGTAGAGGATTTCGCGGACGAACAGCGGCGCCAGCATCTCGATGTCGCGCGGGGTATCCAGCAGGCGCATCAGGCGCAGCAGCGCGTCAAGCACGGTGCAGTCCAGGCGTTGCAGGTAGATGCCCCGGCTGGCCGGGCGCGGCGCACTGCCGGCGAGGCCGGCCTCGGCGATCAGCCGGGTCAGCTCGCCGGGGTCGATGTCCAGGCGGATCGACAGGTAGGGCTTCTCCGGCGAGGCCTCGATCACCTGGCCGGAAACTGGCAGCGTCACCGATACCACCAGCAGGTTGAGTTCGTCGTAGCGATACACCTCGCTGCCCAGGCGCACTTCCTTGCAGCCCTGGGCGATCACGCACAGGGCGGGGCGATAGAGGGTCGGCATGCGGCCCTCGTGGGGGCAGTCGCTGCGGCCGACCAGCAGGGAATCGATGGCGGTCTCG
The DNA here is from genome assembly GCF_010994165.1 of Pseudomonas nitroreducens. Taxonomy (NCBI): domain Bacteria; kingdom Pseudomonadati; phylum Pseudomonadota; class Gammaproteobacteria; order Pseudomonadales; family Pseudomonadaceae; genus Pseudomonas; species Pseudomonas nitroreducens. The sequence goes on from NZ_WMBX01000004.1 coordinate 604,175, forward strand.
AAGACGCCTTCACCCTGGCAATGGCGCTGGATGATGTCGGCCAGCTCCTGGCGGCCGGCGGCAATGGGATCGTAGGCGGGAACGGACTGGGACATGCACAGGACCTCCAGTGGCGGCGCTCGAAGCTTACGCCCGCGCCGCGTGCGCGAGTGTGACAGTAAGGCAGCCGCTGGAGGATCAGGCAAGCAATCGGCAGGAATGGACAAGCCACAGCTGCATTCACGCACGCACCGCGGCGGTGCATGGCCTGGAAACGACCGGTTACAGAGGTTGGCAAACCTGCCGCAGGATCAGGCAAGAAGCCGACAGCATCCGGATAACGCCCGGGGCTGGCGGGGCCGTACTCTTGCTGTCAGTCGTCCGAGGAGCCACTTCGGACTTCTTCCTGTAACGCGGAGGACAGGACATGCACTGGCAAACCCCCATCGAACACGAATTGCAGATCCACCCCCGGACGGGACACGAGGCGGAACTCGGCGCCCTGATCGACAACCTGGTCGACGGCGCCCGCCGCGCACCGGGGTGCCTGCGCTGCCAGTTGGTCGCCCGTGAGAACGGCCAGCCGTGGCTGCTGCAAGGCAGCTGGCAAGACGAAGACGCCCTGCTGGACTACTTCGCCACGCCCTCATTGCAGCTGCTCGGCGAGGTGCTCTTGTGCCACTGCCGAAGTCTCAGCGGCGGCATAGTGGAAACCCTCGATCAGGCCACCGGAAAGGTGGCCTGAGTCTTTTTAGGTAGAGAGCTTTCAGGCCCTTTTAGTACGCCAGGCTCCACCCCAGGGTGAACGTGCGGCCACGGCCCTGGTAGTCATAGAGATAGGCCGGCCCGTAGGTCGGCGAATAGAACAGTGCGGCGCGCTGGCCCCAGACGGTGCTGTACTGCTTGTCCAGCAGGTTCTGGATACCGGCGCTGAAGGTGCCGAAGCCGGTCTTCTGCTCGCCCATCAGGTCGAAGGTGGTGTAGCCGTCGATCTCGTGGTCCGCATCGTCCTTCAGGTTGAACGCGTGCTGGGCCTGCAGGCGGGCACTGCGCTCACCATCGCCCCAGCCGACGAACGCGGTGGACTTGGACAGCGACGCGTAGCGCGCATCACGCTTGATCCAGTCGCCATCGGCATCCTCTTCTTCCGAACGCACCAGGTGCAGCGTGGTACCACCCTGCCAACCGTTGTCGAAGTAACGGGTGACCGCGCCCTCGAAGCCGAAGTCGCGGCTCTTCTGGTCTTCCACGTCGATGGTCAGGGTCGCCGCGTCGGTGGTGATGATCTTGTCCGACCAGATGTAGTAGACCGCCGCCTGGGCCTGCCACTGCATGTCGCTGTAGCGCCAGCCGGTCTCGACCTGGCGGCTCTTGATGCCAGCCAGTGGGTTGTCGTCCACCGACAGACCGGCCTTGCCGTAGTACTTGGCCGGGTCGGGCAGGTCGAAGCCTTCGCTGTAGTTGGTCCAGACCTGATGGCCGTTCTTGAAGTCGTAGATCGCGCCGAGGTTGAACAGGTTGACCTGGTAGTCGTTGCTGCCGCCGGGCACGCCTTTGAAGTCATCCACCTCGACGTCCATCTTCTGGTGGCGCGCGCCGCCGGAGAGGGTCAGGTTGTCGGTGGCCTTCCAGTCCAGCTGGCCGTAGAAGGACAGGCCATCGACGACGTAGCTCGGATAGCGCGGTGCGCTGCTGGCGGTTTCCAGGTCCAGGCCGCCGCTCTCGGAGGACAGACGCTGGTCGAAGACCTTCTGCTCGGCGTTGAAGCGCTCGTGGTCGAGGTCCACGCCGTAGGTGAACTTCAACGCATCCCACTGCTTGCTGAACAGGCCCTTCAGGCCGCTGACCTCGAAGTTCTGCTGCGAGCCAGCGAAGTACACACCCTTGGAGCCGGTCGGCTTGCCGGTGTTGTAGTAGGGGAACGGATAGAAGTTGTCGTCTTCCTTGCGGTAGTACGCCTGCAGGTAGAAGTCCTGCTCCAGCAGGTTGCTGTGGTGGTAGTTGGCGTTGAGCAGCACGCGGCGCGAGCGCGGCTCCAGGTCGGTGTCCAGGCCGCTGCGGATTTCCGCATCTTCCAGGTTCGACGGGCCCTGGTACTTCAGGTTGGGAAAGTAGATGCCGGTGCTGCCGTCGTTGCCCGAATCGTAGTACTGCGCCAGCAGGTCGAGGCTCTGCTCGTCGGTGAATTGCGCGGTGAGGTTGCCCATCACGTCGACGGTGCGGTTGTACTGCAGGTCGGTCTGGGTGTTGTCGATGAAGATCTGGTTGCCGCCGCCGTCGTAGAAGGCTTCGTTCTTCTCCGCTGAAATCCCCAGGCGGCCGGCCACGCGGTCATTGCCGCCGCTGACGGACTGCGCGGCGCGAGTGGACAGGTCATCGCTGTTGTTGAAGCCGCTGGTGGCGCCCAGTTGCGTCTCGAAGCGCGCATCACCGGCCGCGCCCTTCTTGGTGATGATGTTGATGATGCCGCCGGTGGCGCCGCCGCCGTAGATCGCGCTGGCGCCGGAGAGCACCTCGATGCGCTCGACGTTGAACGGCGAGATGCTGTCGAACTGGCGCGACAGGCCGCGCGAGCTGTTCTGGCTGACGCCGTCGATCATCACCAGCACGTTGCGCCCGCGCATGTTCTGGCCGTAGTTGGTGCGGCCCTCGGGCGCCAGGTCAAGGCCGGGAACCAGCTTTCCCACGGCCTCCTTCAGGCTGACGCCGGTATCGAGCTGTTCGCGCAGCTGGGTCTGGTCGACCACCCAGACGGTGCCGGGGATCGAGCTGATATCGGTGGGTGTGCGCGCCGCCACGCTGATCTGCATCGGCGCCAGGCTCAGGGCGGCGGAGTCGTCCTTCTCGCGCTTGAGCAGCACGGTGCGCTCGTCGGTGAAGCGCCAGCTCACACCGCTGCCGGAAAGCAGTTGGTTGAGCGCTTCCTCGGTGGTGTAGGTGCCGTCCAGCCCTTCGCTCTGCAGGCCCTGGATGTCCTCGGAATTGAACAGCAGGTGCAGCCCGGCCTGGTCGGCGAACTGGGTCAGCGCACTGTCCAGGCTGCGCGGGGCGATATGCAGCTCGACGGCGGCAGCGTTCGCGGCATGGACGACGGGCGCGGCGGCGCCAAGCAGGGAAGCGAGCAGGATCGCGCGGTGCAGCGGGGAAGGACGGTAATGCATGCGGGTGAAATCCGTTCTTGTGTGGGCAGGGTCGCGTATTGAGAATTTTTCGCGTTCCTGCCTACGACGAAACGGTCATGCAAACCTTGCAGTGCTGAATGAAAAATATTTTCATTTTCTTGTCACAGAACGAGACTTCACCTGTAGGAGCGAGCTTGCTCGCGAACCGCCCTGCCTCGGAGTCGCCGGGAAATCCGTTCGCGAGCAAGCTCGCTCCCACACGAAGAACGGTCAGGTTTTTCGGGCGGGGCGGATCAGCACCAGCCAGGGCATATGGGTGACCTTCACCGGCTGCAAGCGCTCCAGGGTCTTGAGCAAGGCATCCGGGTCCCTGAGGTCGAACACGCCGCTGACCTTGTGCTGGCGCAGCGCGCTGTCGGTCAGCACGATGCGGCCCGGCACGTAGCGCTCCAGCTCGTCCAGCACCTCGCCCAGCGGGCGCTGATTGAAGATCAGCTTGCCGCGCTGCCAGGCGCTGGCACTGGACAGGTCCAGCGGCTGCGCCGGCTCGGGCGCGGCGCGCTCGCGGTAACTCAGGCGCTCGCCGGCGGACAGCCGCACCGGCGCGCTGCCGGCGCTGTTCACCTGCACCACGCCTTCGGTCACGTCGACGCGCACCTGCGGCCCACGGCTGTCCACATCGAAGCGCGTACCCACGGCGCGCACCTCGCCGCCCCTGGCCTCGACGATGAAGGGCCGCGCGGCATCCTTCGCCACCTCGAACAAGGCTTCGCCGGTGTGCAGGCGCAGGCGCCGCTGCTGCGGGCTGAAGTCGACGGACAAGGCGCTGTCACTGTTCAGCCACACGCGGCTGCCATCGGCCAGCTGCAGCATCCGCCGCTCACCCGTGCGGGTCGCGTAGTCGGAATAGAGCCCGGCCAGCGGCTCGGGCAGTGCGATGGTGACGGCGATTGCCGCGACACAGGCGGCAGCGGCCAGCGCCAGCCACCGACGCGGGCGCCGGGCGCGGCGACGGTAATCCTCGGCGTGGCGGGTTTCCGGCAAGGCCCCCCACAGCGCCTCGGCCTCGCGAGCGGCACGCTCGTGTTCCGGGCTCTGCCCGCGCCAGCGCAGGAACTCCATGCGCTCGCCAGCACCGGCGCTGCCCGCATGCAGCTGCACCAGGCGCTCGATGGCTTCATCGCCCAGCAGGTTCTGTTCGACGCGGCTCATGGCGCGTCTCCCTGGCGCTGCGCCCAGTCGCGGCAATGGCGCATGGCCTGGACGATGTACTTGCCCACCATGCTCTCGGAAACGCCCAGGCGCTGGGCGATCTGCGCGTGGGTGAGGCCGTCGAGGCGGTTCATCAGCAACGCCTGGCGGGCATTGGCGGGCAATTGGTCGAGGGCGGCGTCGAGGTGCTCCAGCGCCTCATGGGCGAGCAGGCGGTGCTCCAGTCCGGACGCGGGATCGCTGAGGTCATCCGCGGCGGCTTCATCGACATGCAGCTCGGCCAGCCGGCCCTCGCGGCGCAGGCTGTCGATGGCGATGTTGCCGGCGACGCGGAACAGGTAGGCGCGCGGGTCCTGCACCTCGGCTTCGGCAGGGTGGTCGGCCAGGCGCAACCAGGTGTCCTGGGCCACGTCTGCCGCGCGCTGGTTATCGCCCAACCGCCGCGCAAGGAAGCGCATCAGGTCCGCGTAATGCGCCTGGAAGCTCTGCAGCAGGGAGGAGGAGGCGAAGCGCCGCATGATGGCCGAAATACCCCGAAAAACCGGCCAACGTCTGTCCGACCGATGCGAAGGGACGGCAGCATACACCGAATCGAGAATTATTATCGAATGCAAAAACGTGTCAGCTCGTGAACGGCGAGAGGTCCAGCGGACGTACTTCGCCCATCCATAGACCGTGATCGCGGTGGTCGCGCAGGTCATCACCCGTGTTGGGGTGGACGAAGATCACCAGGCCATCGCGATTCAGCGCCAGCCACGGCACCAGGGTGGCGAAGGTGGCGTTGTCGAAGGCCAGCTGGCAGCTCCAGTCCGGATGCGGCCCCACCGGGCGCTCGTGCACCCGGCCCATCTTCGCGCCGAAGCGGCTGGCCGCCTCTTCGCACAGGGCGCGGGCACGCGCGAGGCTGCTCGCGTCGAAATAGACGTGGGCGTGGAAATCCTTGATCGGGGTGTCGTTCATCGGTCCTGCTCCAGTTCCGCCTGCAGCCAGTCGACGAAGCGCTGCACCAGGCGCATGCGCCGTTTGCGTTCGGGCAGCACGGCGTAATAGCCGAATCGCGATTGCAGCGACCCGGCGATGGGCCGGCACAGTAACCCCTGTTCCAGCAGTTCGTCGACCAGGTGCCGCCAGCCGATGGCCACGCCCTGCCCGGCGATGGCCGCCTGGATCAGCAGGGTGTAGTTGTCGAAGCGCAACCCGGCCGGGCCCGGCGCCGAGTCGATGGCCAGTTCGCGATAAACGCCAGTCCAGTCGAACCACCGACTGGAGGCTTCGGGTTTCAGGTGCAGCGTCGGCAAGGCCGTGAGCGCCTGGGGCGACAGCGGCAGTTCGCGGCCTGCCACCAGGCGCGGGCTGCACACCGGGAACACTTCCTCGCTGAACAGCCGCAGCGCTTCGCCATGCTTGAAGCGCCCGTCACCGAAGGCAATGGCGACATCGATATCGCTGCGCAGGGAAATCGGGCTGCGATCACTGCTGATCAAACCGACATCCAGCTCCGGGTGTGCCTGGCGGAAGCGCGGCAGGCGCGGCATCAGCCAGTAGGCGGCGAAGGCGAAGTCGGTGGCGACCTGCAGCACTTCGTGGGGGTTTTTCGCGGTCACCGCAGCGATGCCGGCGTCGATGCTCTCCAACCCCGCCTGAACGTGCTGCTGCAGCACCTGCCCACTTTCGGTCAAGGCGATGCCGCGGTGGATGCGGTCGAACAGGCGCACTGCCAGCAGCTTCTCCAGGCGCTTGATCTGCTGGCTGACCGCCGGCTGGGTGGTGCCCAGCTCACCGGCGGCGGCGGTGAAGCTCAGCAGCCGGGCCGCGGACTCGAACACGCGCAGCAGTTCCAGCGGCACGCTCAAGACGGGCTCACGCATAAGTGGACGTTATCCGAAGCATGCCGTGCCATGCGCTTTACCCCGTACTCAGCAGGAAACAGACTCATGACCAACAGCATCCCATAACAGCGCCAACAGGATAAGCCCAACGCCATGAAGCGCCCGAACATTCTCTTCATCATGGCCGACCAGATGGCCGCGCCGCTCCTGCCCTTCTACGACGCCCAGTCGCCGATCAAGCTGCCCTACCTCTCGCGCCTCGCCGGTGAAGGCGTGGTGTTCGACTCGGCCTACTGCAACAGCCCGCTCTGCGCGCCCTCGCGCTTCACCCTGGTCAGCGGCCAGTTGCCGACCAAAATCGGCGCCTGGGACAACGCCGCCGATTTTGCCGCCGACATCCCCACCTACGCGCACTACCTGCGCCGCCTGGGCTACCGCACCGCGCTGTCGGGCAAGATGCATTTCTGCGGCCCGGACCAGTTGCACGGCTACGAAGAACGCCTGACCAGCGACATCTACCCCGCCGACTACGGCTGGGCGGTGAACTGGGACGAGCCGGACGTGCGCCCGAGCTGGTACCACAACATGTCCTCGGTGCTACAGGCCGGCCCGTGCGTGCGCACCAACCAGCTCGACTTCGACGAGGAAGTGGTGTTCAAGGCGCGCCAGTACCTCTACGACCATGTGCGCGAACACCCCGAGCAGCCGTTCTGCCTCACCGTGTCCATGACCCACCCGCACGACCCCTACACCATCCCGCGCGAGTACTGGGACCTGTACCGTGACGAGGACATCCCGCTGCCCTCGGTAGAGATCGCCCAGGGCGAGCAGGACCCGCACTCGCAGCGGCTGCTCAAGGTGATCGACCTGTGGGGCCAGAAGATGCCCGAGGAGAAGGTACGCGCCGCCCGCCGCGCCTACTTCGGCGCGTGCAGCTATGTCGATGCGCAGATCGGCGCGCTGCTGCGCACCCTGGAGGATTGCAACCTGAGCGATGACACGCTGATCGTGTTCTCCGGCGACCACGGCGACATGCTGGGCGAGCGCGGCCTCTGGTACAAAATGCACTGGTTCGAGATGGCCGCCCGTGTGCCGCTGCTGGTGCACGCGCCCAGGCGTTTCGCGCCACGCCGGGTCGGCGAATCAGTGTCCACCGTCGACCTGCTGCCAACCCTAGTCGAGCTGGCCGGCGGGCAGGTCGAGCCCGGCGTCGACCTCGACGGCCGCTCGCTGCTGCCACACCTGCAAGGCGTTGGCGGCCACGACGAGGTGATCGGCGAATACACCGCCGAAGGCACCGTCAGCCCGCTGATGATGATCCGCCGCGGCGACTTCAAGTTCATCTACTCCGAGCAGGACCCGTGCCTGCTGTTCGACGTGAAGAACGACCCACGCGAACTGGAAAACCTCATGGATTCGCCGGCCCACGCCAATCGGGTACGCGACCTGCTGGGTGAAGCCCGCGCGCGCTGGGACGTGCCGGCCATCACCCGGCAAGTGCTGGCCAGCCAACGCCGTCGCCGGCTGGTGGCCGACGCGCTGACCCATGGCACGCTGAAAAGCTGGGACCACCAACCCATGGTCGACGCCAGCCAGCAGTACATGCGCAACCACATCGACCTCGACGATCTGGAGCGCCGCGCGCGCTATCCGCAACCGAAATAACAACCACAACACGCCGAAGGGGAAGGGAGCATGAAGAACACCGTACGAAGAGCATCGACGCTGTTGCTGGCCGGCGCACTCGCGCTGGGCGGCCCGCTGGCCCGGGCCGAAGATGAAGCCTGCAGTACGGTGAAACTGGCCGATCCGGGCTGGACCGACATCGCCGTCACCAACGGCATCGCCGCCTTCCTCCTCGAAGGCCTGGGCTACCAGGTGAAGATCGACACTCTCTCGGTGCCCATCACCTACGGCGGCCTGCGCGACGGCCAGGTGGACGCCTTCCTCGGCAACTGGATGCCGGCGCAGCAGGGCTTCTTTGATCAGTTCATCGCCAGCAAGCAGGTCACCCAGTTGGCGAAGAACCTCCAGGGCACCGAGTTCACCCTGGCCGTACCGACCTACGTGTGGAACGCGGGCGTGAAAACCTTCGCCGACCTGGGCCAGCACGCTGACCAGTTCAACAAGAAGATCTACGGCATCGGCTCCGGCGCGCCAGCCAACCAGTCGATCCAGAAGATGATCAGCGGCGACGAGTTCGGCCTGGGCGGCTGGAAGCTGGTGGAGTCCAGCGAACAGGCGATGCTCGCCGAGGTAGGCCGCGCGGTGAAGCGTGATCGCTGGGTGGTGTTCCTCGGCTGGACGCCGCACCCGATGAACGTCAAATACGACATGAAATACCTCACCGGCGGCGAGAAGTACTTCGGCAGCACCGGCAGCGTGTTCACCGTCACCCGCAACGGCTACGCCGAGCAGTGCCCCAACAGCGGCAAGCTACTGGCCAACCTGTCCTTCGACCTGAAGATGGAGAACGCCATCATGGCCCAGGTGCTGGAGAAGAATATGAAGAACCCCGACGCGGTGAAGGCCTGGATCAAGGCCAATCCGCAGAGCCTCGACACCTGGCTTGAAGGCGTGAAGACCCGCGACGGCGGTGACGCGCTGGCCGCCGTGAAGGCCAAGCTGTAGGCCTTCGATGGAACGTCTGATCCGCCTGTTGCCCTTCATTGCCTGGCTGCCGCAGGTCACGGGGCGCGATGTGCGCCGTGACCTGGGCGTCGGCCTTTCCGGTGCAGTGCTCGCCCTGCCGCAGTCCATGGCCTATGCGCTGATCGCCGGGCTACCGGCGGAGTACGGCTTGTACGCAGCGATGCTGCCGGTGCTGATCGCCTGCCTGTGGGGCTCGTCGAAGCACATGGTCGGCGGACCGACGGCGGCGATCTCGGTGGTGCTGTTCACCGCCATCGCCCCGCTGGCGCCGCCGGGCAGCGCGCAGTTCATCCAGTACGCGCTGCTGCTGACCTTCCTCGCCGGATTGTTCCAGTGGTTGCTGGGCATGCTGCGCTTCGGCGTGCTGGTGAACTTCGTCTCGCACTCGGTGCTGCTGGGCTTCACCTGCGGCGCCGCGCTGGTGATCGTCATCGGCCAATTGCCCTATCTGCTCGGCATCACCACGGGCGGGCAGGGCACGGCGCTGACCAGTGCCGCCGCGCTGTGGTGGAAGCTGCCGCAGTTCCATGGGCCTTCGTTGCTGGTCGGCCTGCTCAGCCTCGCACTGAGCCTGCTGATGAAGCGCTTGTGGCGGCGCGGACCGGCGCTGCTGGTCGGCCTGATCGGCGCCAGCACACTGGTCTGGACGATGCCGGCGACCTTTGCCGGTGTCGCCAGGGTCGCCGCCTTCCGCAGCGCACTGCCGCCATTCAGCCCGTTGCCGTTCGACCTGTCGGCGATTGCCCAGTTGCTCCCCGCCGCCGTGGCCTGCGGCATGCTCGGGCTGGTGACCAGCCTATCGATTGCCCGCGCACTGGCGACCCGCTCGCATCAGCCGCTGGATGCCAATCAGGAAGTGCGTGCACAGGGGTTGTCCAACCTGATCGGGCCGTGGCTGTCCGGCACGCTGTCCGCTGGCTCCTTCACCCGCTCCGGGCTGAACCAGGATGCCGGCGCGCGCACGCCGCTGGCCGGGGTCTTCTCGGCACTGTGGGTGGCGCTGCTGGCGGTGGCGGGCGCTGGATTGATCACGCACATTCCGTTGCCGGCCATGGCCGCCGGCATCCTGCTGATCTGCTGGAATCTGGTTGATCGCCCGGCTTTGCGCGCCTTGTGGAAAGGCAGCCGCGCGGAATCCCTGGTGATGCTGCTGACCCTCGCCGCCACGCTGCTGCTGCCGCTGCAGAATGCCATCTACGCGGGCGTGCTGGCCTCGCTGTTCTTCTACCTCAAGCGCACCTCGCAGCCGCGCGTGCAGCACTGGGAGCGCGAGGACGAGGAGGTGCTGCGCATCGAAGGCTCGATCTTCTTCGGCGCCTGCGACTACCTGCAGAAACGGATGCAGCACAGCCGCAGCGAACGCCTCGTGCTGGACGCCCACCACGTCAACTTCATCGATTTCGCCGGCGCGCAGATGCTTCAGCAGGAGGCTCGGCGCCTCGCGAGCGAAGGCCGCTGTCTGGTACTGCGCAACGCCCGGCCACGGGTGCGCGCGGAGCTGGAAAGGCAGATGGGGAAGGGCGGAGTGTTGCAGGTCGAGGAATAGAGCCGGCAGCCACTGTCGGAGCCCACTCCCAAATCGGTGTTCAACCCTTGAGCTGCGCCCTCAGCTCATCCAGCACCGGCGCCGAATCCGGCCGTACGCCGCGCCACAGCAGGAAGGCTTCCGCCGCCTGTTCCACCAGCATGCCCAGCCCGTCGATGCAGCGCGCCGCACCGTGTTCGGCAGCCCAGCGGTTGAAGGCGGTCACGTCCTTGCCGTACATCATGTCGTAGCAGACGGTGTGGCCCGGTTCGATCAAAGCGGGAGCAATGGGCGGCAGCTCGCCGGCAAGGGAAGCCGAGGTGCCGTTGACGATCAGGTCGAAGGGCTCGGCGCGCAGATCGAATCCGCCGCCGCGCACATTACCCAGGTCCTTGAACTCCTCGGCCAGTTGCTCAGCCTTGAACGCGGTGCGGTTGGCGATGACGAGGCAGGCCGGCTGCTCGGCGAGGAAGGGTTCGAGAATGCCGCGTACCGCGCCGCCGGCGCCCAGCACCAGGATGCGCGCGCCGCGCAGTACGACCCCGTGATTCACCGTCAGGTCGCGGGTCAGCCCGGCGCCATCGGTGTTGTCACCCAGCAGGCCGCCGCCCTCCAGCTTCTTCAGGGTATTCACCGCACCGGCCCGGCGCGCGCGTTCGCTCAGCTCGGTGGCCAGGCGGTAGGCGTCTTCCTTGAACGGCACGGTGACGTTGCCACCCAGGCCCTCAACGAAGAACTCGCGGGCGTTCCCGGCGAAGTCATTCAGCGGCGCCAAGCGCGCGTCATAGCTCAGCACCTGGCCGGTCTGCTCGGCGAACAGGCGGTGAATCTGCGGCGACTTGCTGTGGCCGATGGGGTTGCCGAAGACGCAGTAGCGGTCCATGGGAAGTCCTGGAGCGAGAAGATTGGAAAGGGCAGGAGCTTGCCGGGTTTTCTATCGGGGTGCCAGACCAGGTTCGCGAGCAAGCTCGTTCCTACTGGCAGCTCCGAAGCCGCTCTTGTAGGAGCGAGCCTGCTCGCGAACGCCCCGAAAGATGACGGTCAGGCCTGCGCCAACCAGTCCCGATCCGTGAGGAAGTACTCGGTCAGGCGCGCTTCCTCGCTGCCCGGTTCCGGCTTCCAGTCGTAGCCCCAACGCACCTGCGGCGGCAGGGACATGAGGATCGATTCGGTGCGCCCGCCCGACTGCAGGCCGAACAGGGTGCCGCGGTCGTAGACCAGGTTGAATTCGACGTAGCGGCCGCGGCGGAAGGCCTGGAACTCGCGCTGCTGCTCGGTGTACGGGGTGTTCTTGCGCTTGCGCACGATGGGCAGGTAGGCGGAGAGGTAGGCGTCGCCGATGGCCCGCAGGAAGGCGAAGCTGGTGTCGAAGTCCCACTGGTTCAGGTCGTCGAAGAACAGGCCGCCCACACCGCGCGGCTCGTTGCGGTGCTTGATGTGGAAGTAGCGGTCGCACCATTCCTTGTAGCGCGGGTAGACGTCCTCGCCGAACGGCGCGCAGGCGTCGCGGGCGACCCGGTGCCAGAGCACGCAGTCTTCTTCGTGGGCGTAGTAGGGCGTCAGGTCGAAACCGCCACCGAACCACCACACGGCCTCTTCCCCTTCCTTCTCGGCGATGAAGAAGCGCACGTTGGCGTGGGAGGTTGGCACGTGCGGGTTGGTCGGGTGGATCACCAGCGACACGCCCAGCGCCTGGAAGCCGCGGCCGGCCAATTCGGGCCGGTGTGCGCTGGCGGACGGCGGCAAACCGCTGCCGAATACATGGGAGAAATTCACCCCGCCTTTCTCGATCAGGGCACCGTCGCCGATCACCCGCGTACGACCGCCGCCGCCGGCCGGACGCTGCCAGGCGTCTTCGACGAAGCGTGCGCTGCCGTCCTCGGCTTCGAGTGCGGCGCAGATGCGGTCTTGCAGGTCGAGCAGGTAGGCCTTCACGGCCTCGATGCGGTCGGTCACGAGAATCACCTTGGAGCGGGAAAGCCACGCGTGGCGCGGGCCGGAGCGGGATTTAAGAGCGAAAACGGGCGCAAGCATACCATCGCCGCCGGCAAAGCTGGTCTTGACGGCCGTCAAGCTGGCGGCTTGGATGAAAGTCTTTTCCCCGGCGAGGCAGAGCCTCGCGCCATCAGGAGAGCGACATGGCCAAGCGTGTTCAATTCGCCAAGACCGGCGGCCCGGAAGTCCTCGAAATCGTCGACTACACCCCCGCCGAGCCCGGCCCCAACGAGGTGCGGGTGCGCAACCGCGCCATCGGCCTGAATTTCATCGACACCTACTACCGTAGCGGCCTGTATCCCGCACCGGCGATGCCGTCAGGGGTTGGCACCGAAGGCGCCGGCGAGGTGGAGGCGGTGGGCAGCGCGGTGACCAACGTGAAGGTCGGCGACCGCGTCGGCTACGCCACCGGCCCGCTGGGCGCCTACAGCGAGCAGCACACGCTGCCGGCCGCCAGCGTGGTGAAGCTGCCCGATGCGATCACCTTCGAGCAGGCCGCCGCCGTCATGCTCAAGGGCCTGACCGTGCAGTACCTGCTGCGCCAGACCTACAACGTGCAGCCGGGCCAGACCATCCTCTGGCACGCGGCCGCCGGCGGCGTCGGGCTGATCGCCTGCCAGTGGGCAAAGGCCATCGGCGCACACCTGATCGGCACCGTCAGCTCGGCGGCCAAGGCGGCGCTGGCGAAATCCCACGGTGCCTGGCAGACCATCGACTACAGCCACGAGAACGTGGTCGAGCGCGTGCTGGCGCTGACCGACGGCAAGAAGTGCCCGGTGGTCTACGACTCGGTGGGCAAGGATACCTGGCTGACTTCGCTGGACTGCACCGCGCCGCGCGGCCTGGTAGTGAGCTTTGGCAACGCCTCCGGCCCGGTGGACGGGGTGAACCTGGGCATCCTCTCGCAGAAGGGCTCGCTCTACGTCACCCGCCCGACGCTGTTCGGCTACGCCAGCACGCCGGAACGCCTGCAAGCCATGGCGGACGACCTGTTCGACATGATCACCAGCGGCAAGGTGAGGGTGGAGATCAACCAGCGCTTCAGTCTGGCCGAGGCGGCCAAGGCGCAGACGGAGCTGGCGGCGCGGCGTACCACCGGCTCGACCATTCTGCTGCCCTGACCGGAACAGCGCTCGCGAGCAAGGGCTAGGCGCCCCCTCGGTCCTACAGGGTGCGGCGGTATCGCTTTTTGTAGGAGCGAGCTTGCTCGCGAACCGGGTCGCGTCGTGGTGACCGGCTTATGACGGGCGAACGGTCTCGCCGGTGCGCAGGTCGCGGATCAGGCTGGGATTGCGGCGCCCGCCCAGGGCGCCGCCGAGCACGCCGTCCAATTCGCCCCGGAAGTACTGCTCGACGCGCAGGCGGCTGCGCGCGGCGGGGCGGCCGGCGGGGTTGGCCGATGTGGAGATCAGCGGGCCGGTGTAGCGGCACAGTTCGCGCACCAGCGGATGATCGGTGACGCGCAGGGCAACGGTCTCGTGCTCGCCGGTCACCCACTCGGGCAGGCGCCCCTGGTGCGGCACCAGCCAGGTGTTGGGGCCGGGCCAACTGGCGGCGAGCTTGTCCTGCCAGGTTCCGGGCAAGTCGTCGAGGAGGAAGTCGAACTGGCGGATATCGCCGGCCACCACGATCATGCCTTTTTCCACCGGCCGCGCCTTGATCGCCAGCAGGCGGTACACGGCGTCGGCGTTCCACGGGTCGCAGCCCAGGCCCCAGACGGCTTCGGTCGGATAAGCGATCACACCGCCATCGCGCACGACCTGAGCCATGCGCTGGGTACGCCAGTTGCTGTACATCGGGAACTCCTCGGATCTGCGATGCGCGGCAGTTTACGTGCTCAGGGAGCGCGATGCACCCAGACCCCAGCTTCGCAGGTAACCCGTCCGTCCAGCTCCAGTTCGGTCAACGCCACCAGTACGTCAGGCAACGCCAGGCCGCTGCGCAATGCCAGCTGCTCGCTGCTGTGTGGCGCGGCGCGGAGCAGGTCGACCAGCGGGTGGGGCGGCAGAGCCGGCGCGCGCTCCAGCGCCGACGCGCTGCGTGTCCAACCCTGCAGGCCGTCGAGGATGTCCTCGACTGTCTCCACCAGCGTCGCGCCCTGGCGGATCAGTTCGTGGCAGCCACGGGCGCCGGGATGATGGATCGAGCCGGGAATCGCATACACCTCGCGTCCCTGCTCAGCGGCCAGGCGCGCCGTGATCAGGGAACCGCTGGACGGGCTGGCCTCCACCACCAGGGTGCCCAACGACAGGCCACTGATGATCCGGTTGCGCCGGGGGAAGTTCGAAGCCTGGGGCGCGCTGTTCAACGGCAGCTCGGAAATCACGGCGCCGCCTTGCTCGACGATGCGTTTCGCCAGCCCGAGATGACGACGCGGATAGAGGCGCTCCAGGCCTGTACCCAGTACGGCGACGGTCTTTCCGCCGGCCTCCAGCGCACCTTCATGGGCTGCACCATCGATCCCCAGGGCCAGCCCACTGGTGATCACGAAACCGCCGCCGGCCAGGCTGCGAGCGAAGGCTCGCGCCGTATCTAGCCCCGGTTTGCTGGCCCGGCGGCTCCCGACCATCGCCAGTTGCGGCCGCTCCAGCAGGTTCGGCTCGCCGGCCAGGAACAGCAGCGGCGGCGCATCGCCCAGCTCGGCGAGCAGGGCGGGGTAGCCGGGTGCATCCCACATGACCAGATGATGTTCGGCGGCCTCCAGCCAGTGCAGCACCTCTGCTGCCTGCTCGCGGATGGACGCATCGCGGCGCGGTTCGGCGCAGGCGGCCGGCAACCCGAGCGAACGCCAGGCGGCCGCCGGCGCACTGAGTGCAGCGGACGCCGAACCGAAGGCCTCCAGTAGACGATGAAAGCGACGCGGTCCCAGCTCGGGCAGGGCGTGCAGGCGCAGCCGCGCTTCGAGCTCGGCGGGTGAAAGGGTCGGGGCAACGGGCATGGCGCAATCCTTGGCGTGCGGAAGACCCCCGGACTATGCCGCGCCGGCCTGGGCCTTCGCTGTCGGACCCTTCCGGATCACGCCCAACAAAAAACCCCGCCGGAGCGGGGTTTCTTCAAGTCACTTGCGCATCAGGGGTTCAGGACGCGGTCGTTGACTTCCAGCGAGCGGGTAGCGGTCAGCACCAGCCCGTAGCTCAGGCGGTTGTAGGTGCGGAAGACCATCACCAGGCCCGAGCGCTCGTCCGGGATCTTCACCATTTCGTCGGTGACACGATCGCGGACGGTCTCGCCCAGCTTGTAGATGGCCAGCACGTTGCCTTCGGCCAGGCCGTCGCGGGTGCCCTTGTCGATGGTCACCACATCGTACTTGCCGATCTGGGTCACGCCGCGCGGCACATCGATGATGGTGCCCTTGATCGGGGTGCTCGGCTCGCTGGGCATGAAGGTGGAGGTGATCGCGCGCTCCTCGGTGGGGAACAGTCGATCGCCCGAACGGACTTCCTGGGTGGTGCGGGTCAGCATCAGGGTGGCGACGTCGCCTTCCTTGGCCGTGACGTTGGCACCGCCTACGTCCATGGCGTCGATGCCCAGGACTTCGTTGGTCTCCGGGTCGGTGTAGACCTTGGCCTGGCGGAAGATGCCATAGCTGTTCTCTTCCGACAGCGAGTTACCGCGAGCGTAGGCACGGTCGCCGGCGCCGCTGATCACGCTCTCCTGGTCGCCAGCGACCACGTAGGGGGCGTTGGAGAAGTCGGCGTCGCTATCGACGATGCGGTTGGAAAGCAGGAAGGCGTTGATCTTGTCCAGCGGGATGGTCGGGATCGCCTCGGCGATCGGGGTGCTGCGCACCCGCGGCGACAGCTTGATGGTCCCGCGCGACTCGCCGCGATTGAGCATCAGGCGCGGCTGGCCATCGATGTACACCAGGCTCAGCACGTCACCCGGGTAGATCAGGTGCGGGTTCTGAATCTGCGGATTCACCTGCCAGATTTCCGGCCACTTCCACGGCTTGCTGAGGAACTTGCCGGAGATGTCCCAGAGGGTGTCGCCCTTCACTACGGTATAACGATCCGGATGGCCGTCCTTGAGCTGCACGGCAGCCTGCGCCACCCCGCCTGCGGCGAGCAGCAGCAGGGCGAGTAGTGTTTTCCTCATGCGGTGAATCCCTTTATTATGTGTACACATGAAACGCCTGGAAGCCGCCCCTACCGCGCTTTCCAGCCGTTTTTCGATGCTGCTCAGCATATTAGCAGCCGATTTTGACTTTATTCCACAAGTGCATCACAAACGCATATGGCCATTCTGAACATTCTCGAATTCCCCGATCCGCGCCTGCGGACCATCGCCAAGCCGGTCACGGTCTTCGATGACGCCCTGCGCACGCTGATCGACGATATGTTCGAGACCATGTACGAAGCGCCCGGCATCGGTCTGGCGGCGACGCAGGTCAACGTGCACAAGCGTGTCGTGGTGATGGACCTGTCCGAAGACAAGTCCGAGCCCCGGGTCTACATCAACCCCGAGTTCGACTACCTCACCGAGGAAATGGACCAGTACCAGGAAGGTTGCCTGTCGGTGCCCGGTTTCTACGAAAATGTAGACCGCCCGCAGAAGGTGCGGATCAAGGCCCAGGACCGCGACGGCAATTCGTTCGAGGAAGAGGCCGAGGGCCTGCTCGCCGTGTGCATCCAGCACGAATGCGATCACCTGAACGGCAAGCTGTTCGTCGACTACCTGTCCAACCTCAAGCGCGACCGCATCCGCAAGAAGCTGGAAAAGCAGCACCGGCAACAGGCGTGACCCCATCTCCCAAAGGCTTGCCCCGGCAAGCCTTTTCTTTTTGAAGAGCCCGATATGAGCCAAGCACTGCGCATCGTCTTCGCCGGCACCCCGGAATTCGCCGCCGAGCACCTCAAGGCCCTGCTGGATACGCCGCACGAGATCGTCGCCGTCTACACCCAGCCGGACCGCCCGGCCGGCCGCGGCCAGAAGCTGATGCCCAGCCCGGTCAAGCAGCTTGCCGTGGACCATTGCCTGCCGGTTCTGCAGCCGCCGACCCTGCGCGACCCAGCCGCCCAGGCGGAGCTGGCCGCGCTCAAGCCGGACCTGATGGTGGTGGTTGCCTACGGGCTGATCCTGCCGCAGGCGGTGCTGGATATCCCGGGCCTGGGCTGCATCAACAGCCACGCCTCGCTGCTGCCGCGCTGGCGCGGCGCCGCGCCGATCCAGCGCGCGGTGGAAGCCGGCGACGCCGAGAGCGGCGTCACCGTGATGCAGATGGAAGCCGGCCTGGACACCGGGCCGATGCTGCTCAAGGTCGGCACGCCGATTTCAGCCGAGGATACTGGCGGCAGCCTGCACGACCGCCTCGCCGAGCTGGGCCCGAAGGCGGTGGTCGAGGCCATCGCCGGCCTCGCCGCCGGTACGCTCAGGGGCGAGGTGCAGGACGATACCCTGGCCACCTACGCACACAAGTTGAACAAGGAAGAGGCACGCATCGACTGGTCGCGCCCGGCCGACGAGCTGGAGCGCCGCATCCGTGCCTTCACGCCGTGGCCGGTTTGCCACACCACGCTCGGTGACGCCGCGCTGAAAGTACTTGGCGCCAAGCCCGCGCCGGGCAAGGGCGAACCGGGCAAGATCCTCGACGCCAGCCGCGACGGCCTGCTGGTCGCCTGCGGGGAAGGCGCGCTGCTGCTGACCCGCCTGCAATTGCCTGGCGGCAAGCCGCTGGCCTTCGCCGACCTGTTCAACAGCCGCCGCGAACAGTTTGCCGCTGGCCAGACGCTTGGCCGGCAAGGGCCGGACGCATGAGTACCAATCCTCGCCTGGCGGCGGCCCGCGCGCTGGCCGCCGTGCTGGCCGGCCGCGCCTCGCTGGGCAGTTCGCTGCCGACCCAACTGGAGAACGTCGAGCCGCGCGACCGTGGCCTGGTGCAGGAGCTGGCCTTCGGCAGCGCCCGCTGGCAGCCGCGCCTGTCCACCCTCGCCGCGCGCCTGCTGCAGAAGCCGTTCAAGGCCGGCGACCGTGACGTCGAGGCGCTGCTGCTGGTCGGCCTGTACCAGCTGCTCTGCACCCGCATTCCACCGCACGCGGCCATTGGCGAGACCGTCGGCTGCGCGGACAAGCTGAAGAAGCCCTGGGCCAAGGGCCTGCTCAACGCCGTGCTGCGCCGCGCCCAGCGCGAGAGCGAAGCCCTGCTGGCCGAGGTCGACAAGGACCCGGCTGCACGCCTGGCGCATCCACGCTGGCTGCAGAAAGCGCTGAAGAAATCCTGGCCGGAGCAGTACGAGGCCATCTGCGCCGCGAACAACGCCCACCCGCCGATGACCCTGCGGGTGAACCGCCGCCACGGCAGCCGCGATGCCTACCTGGAAGAGTTGAACCGCGTCGGCTTCGAAGCGACCGCCTGCGAGTTCAGCCGTGACGGCATCAACCTCGTGCAGCCCTGCGACGTGCGCGAACTACCCGGCTTCGCCGAAGGCCGCGTCAGCGTGCAGGACGAAGCCGCACAGCTGGCCGCCGACCTGCTGGAACTGGCGCCGAACCAGCGCGTGCTGGACGCCTGCTGCGCTCCCGGCGGCAAGACCTGCCACCTGATGGAGGCCGAGCCCGCACTGGCTGGCGTGGTCGCCGTGGACCTGGAAGAAAGCCGCCTGGTGCGCGTGCGCGAGAACCTTGCACGCCTGCAACTCGATGCCCAACTGTTCGCCGCCGACGCCCGCGACACGGCCAAATGGTGGGACGGCAAGCCGTTCCAGCGCATCCTGCTGGATGCACCCTGCTCCGCCACCGGGGTGATTCGCCGCCATCCGGACATCAAGCTGACCCGCACCGCCGAGGACATCGAGGCGCTGGCGCAATTGCAGGGCGAACTGCTCGACGCGCTGTGGGCGACCCTCGAAGTCGGCGGCGTGATGGTCTACGCGACCTGCTCGGTGATGCCACAGGAAAACAGCGAGCAGATCGCCGCGTTCCTTGGTCGCACCCCCGGTGCCCGCGAGCTGGACCTGTCCGGGCCGTGGGGCCTGAAGCAGCCCCATGGCCGCCAGTTGCTGCCGCAGCAAGGCGGGCATGACGGGTTCTACTATGCCAAGCTGATCAAGATTTCGGCCAAGTAACAGGCGCCGACTCCCAACGGATCGAAACGGAAAGCACCCCGCTCCATGAAGATCATCATCCTCGGTGCCGGCCAGGTCGGCGGCACTCTGGCCGAGCATCTGGCCAGCGAAGCCAACGACATCACCGTGGTCGACACCGACGGCGAACGCCTGCGTGACCTCAACGATCGCCTGGACATCCGCACCGTCCAGGGCAAGGCCTCGTTCCCCACCGTGCTGCGCCAGGCCGGCGCCGACGACGCCGACATGCTGGTGGCGGTGACCAACAGCGACGAGGTGAACATGGTCGCCTGCCAGGTCGCCTACACCCTGTTCAACACCCCGACGCGGATTGCCCGCGTGCGCGAGGCGGCCTACCTGACCCGCGCCGGGCTGTTCGACAACGAAGCGATCCCGGTCGATGTGCTGATCAGCCCCGAACAGGTGGTGACCAACTACATCAAGCGCCTGGTGGAATACCCCGGCGCCCTGCAGGTGATCGACTTCGCCGAGGGCAAGGCACAGCTGGTGGGTATCCGTGCCTATTACGGCGGCCCGCTGGTGGGCCAGGAGCTGCGCCAGCTGCGCGAGCACATGCCCAATGCCGATACCCGCGTGGCGGCGATATACCGGCGCAACCGGCCGATCATCCCCCAGGGCGACACCGTGATCGAGGCCGACGACGAGGTGTTCTTCATCGCCGCCAAAGCCCATATCCGCGCGGTGATGGGCGAGATGCGCCGCCTGGAGGACAGCTACAAGCGGATCATCATCGCCGGTGGCGGCAACATCGGCGAACGCCTGGCCGAGGCCATCGAGAGCCGTTACCAGGTGAAGATCATCGAGATGAACCCGGCACGCTGCCGACACCTCTCGGACAACCTCGACAGCGCCATCGTGCTCCAGGGCAGCGCCTCCGACCGCGACCTGCTGCTGGAAGAGAACATCGGCGATACCGACCTGTTCCTCGCCCTGACCAACGACGACGAGGCCAACATCATGTCCTCGCTGCTGGCCAAGCGCCTGGGCGCGCGCAAGGTGATGACGCTGATCAACAACCCCGCCTACGTGGACCTGGTGCAGGGCGGCGAGATCGACATCGCCATCAGCCCGCAACTGGCCACCATCGGCACCCTGCTGACCCACGTGCGCCGCGGCGACATCGAGAGCGTGCACTCCCTGCGCCGTGGCGCCGCCGAGGCCATCGAGGTGGTCGCCCATGGCGACGCCAAGTCGAGCAAGGTGATCGGCCGCAGGATCAACGAAGTGCAGCTGCCGCCGGGCACCACCATCGGCGCGGTGATTCGCGACGACGACGTGCTGATCGCCCACGGCGAGACGAAGATCGAGTCCGGCGACCACGTGATCCTCTTCGTGGTGGACAAGAAGCGCATCCGCGACGTCGAGCGGCTGTTCCAGGCCGGCCTGACCTTCTTCTGATCGACCCGGGGCCGCCACAAGGCAGCCCTGCCAGCTAATTCCGAGGCTCTTTCAGACAGGTCCTACTGCGCCAGCCAGCCTCACTTGTCACCCTGCGCGGCCTGTTCCTGCTTGTCTGCCTCGGGTCATGCGCTACTCCTCCATCGGCCGAATCCTCGGCGTACTGCTGATGCTGTTCAGCGTTACGCACCTGCCGCCACTGCTCGTGGACCTGCACTACGCCGAGCGCTCCTGGCAGCCCTTCGCGCTGTCGTTCCTGGTCACCCTGCTGACCGGCTTCACCCTCTGGTGGCCATGCCGCCAGCACAAGCAGGACCTGCGCATTCGCGATGGCTACCTGGTTACGGCGCTGTTCTGGATCGTCCTGGGGTCGTTCGGCGCCTTGCCCTTCGCGTTGTCCGACGCACCGCACATGGGCCTGGTCGACTCGCTGTTCGAGTCCTTCTCGGGCCTCTCCACCACCGGTGCAACCGTGCTCACCGGCCTCGATGCATTGCCCCACGCCATCCTCTACTACCGTCAGCAGCTGCAGTGGCTGGGCGGCATGGGCATCGTGGTGCTGGCGGTGGCGGTGATGCCGATGCTCGGCATCGGCGGCATGCAGTTGTACCGCGCGGAGATGCCCGGGCCGCTCAAGGACCACAAGCTCTCGCCGCGTATCGCCGATACCGCCAAGACCCTCTGGCTGATCTACTGCGGCCTGACCCTCGCCTGCGCTCTGGCCTACTGGGCTGCGGGAATGAACCTGTTCGACGCCGTCGGCCACAGCTTCTCCACCATCGCCATCGGTGGCTTCTCCACCCACGATGCGAGCATCGGCTACTTCGACAGTCCGCTGATCGAGCTGATCTGCATGACATTCCTGGTGGTTTCCGGGATCAACTTCAGCCTGCACTTCCTCGCCTGGCGCCAGCGCAAGGTCAGCCACTACCTGAAGGACCCGGAATGCCGGGCCTACCTGGGCATCCTGCTGGTGCTGTTCCTGATCACCGCGGCAACGCTGATCCTCAAACACCACTACGACTCGCCCTTGCAGGCGATCCGCTACGCGGCGTTCATGGTGATTTCGGTGGCGACCACCACCGGCTTCGGTCTCGCCGACTTCAGCACCTGGCCGACCCTGCTGCCGTATCTGCTGCTCTACAGCACCTTCATCGGCGCCTGCGCCGGCTCCACCGGCGGCGGCATGAAAGTGATGCGCATGCTGCTGGTGTACCGCCAGGGCATGCGCGAATTCCTGCGCCTGCTGCATCCCAACGGGGTGTTCCTGGTCAAGCTGGGGCGGCGCACGGTCTCCGACCGCGTGGTGGAGTCGGTGTGGGCGTTCTTCTCCATCTACCTGCTGACCTTCGTGACCCTGATGCTGGTGCTGCTGGCCCTGGGCGTGGACCAGCTCACGGCGTTCTCCACGCTCGCCTCCTGCCTGAACAACCTGGGCCCGGCGCTGGGCGAAGCGGCCGTGCATTACGGCCATCTGCCGGGCAGCGCCAAGCTGGTGCTGAGCCTGGCGATGGTACTGGGGCGGCTGGAGGTATTCTCGCTGCTGATCCTGCTGACGCCCGCCTTCTGGCGCACATGAGGCACTGATCTTGGGGCAGAATGGCGACCTGCTGACGGAGACCCGCCATGATCGAATCACTGGAAAAGATGCTCGCCAAGGGCGTGGACAACTCGCTGCTGCGCTTCGGCCTGGGCAAGGGCTACCTGGATGCCGGCGACGCAGCGAGGGCCGCCGAGTACCTGCGCCGCTGCGTGGAGCAGGACCCGAAGTACTCCGCCGCCTGGAAGCTGCTGGGCAAGGCGCTGCAGGCCGAGGGAGACCTGGACGGCGCCCGCACCGCCTGGACCGACGGGCTGGCTGCCGCCCAGGCCCATGGCGATAAGCAGGCAGAGAAGGAAATGACGGTGTTCCTGCGCAAGCTGGACAAGGCAAAGGGCGCCTAAGCGCCCTTTTCGGTGCCGCCACGCAATCTGGTGCGGGATACCTGTAGGACCGAGGGGAGCGCCTAGCCCCTGCTCGCGAACGGACCTCCCGGCGGCTAGGGTGCCAAGCCCGTTCGCGAGCAAGCTCGCTCCTACAAAGAGCAATGCTCCTACGCAAAGTCTCTACAGCACCTCGGCAGCCACCGCATCCACTGCCGACCTGGCGATGCCGACGATCTCGTCCGCCTCGGCGCGAGTGAGCACCAGCGGCGGGGCGAAACCGAGGATGTCGCCATGGGGCATGGCGCGGGCGATCATGCCGCGCTCAAGGCACGCAGCCGACACCTTCGGGCCGACCTTCAGCGCCGGGTCGAAGGGCGTGCGAGCCTCGCGGTCGGCCATGAATTCCAGCGCGGCCAGCATGCCGTCGCCGCGCACTTCACCCACCAGCGGGTGGCCCTCGAAAGTCTGGCGCAGTTGCTGGTTCAGGTAGCCGCCGATCTCCGCGGCGTTGGCGGTGATGTTCTCCCGTTCGAGGATGTTCAGGTTGGCCAGCGCCGCCGCGGCGCAGATCGGGTGGCCGGAGTAGGTCCAGCCGTGGCCCATGGCGCCTTCGCGGCTGGACGCGCTATCGATCACGTCCCAGACCTTCTCGCCGACGATCACCGCCGACAGTGGCGCATAGGCGCTGGTCAGGCCCTTGGCCGTGGTGATCAGGTCCGGGCGCATGCCGTAGCGCTGGCTGCCCATCTTGTCGCCGACGCGACCGAAGGCGCAGACCACTTCGTCGGCAATCAGCAGCACGTCGTACTTCGCCAGCACCGCCTGGATCGCCTCCCAGTAGCCCTTGGGTGGGACGATGATGCCGCCGGTACCCATCACCGGCTCGCCGATGAAGGCGGCCACCGTATCCGGGCCTTCGGCGAGGATCAGGTTTTCCAGCTCCTGGGCGCAGTGGCGGACGAAGCTCGCTTCGTCCATGCCCGCCGGCGCCTTGTAGAAGTGCGGGCACAGCGTGTGCTTCACGCCGTCCACCGGCAGGTCGAAGTGCTGGTGGAAGCTCGCCAGCCCCGTGAGGCTGCCGGTGACGATGCCCGAGCCGTGGTAGCCGCGCTGGCGCGAGATGATCTTTTTCTTCTGCGGCCGGCCCAGCACGTTGTTGTAGTAGCGCACCAGCTTGACCTGGGTTTCGTTGGCGTCGGAGCCGGAGAGGCCGTAGTAGACCTTCTTCATGCCGGACGGCGCCCAGTCGCGGATGATCCGCGCGGACAGCTCGATGATCGCCTCGGAAGAGTGCCCCACGTAGGTGTGGTAGTAGGCCAGCTGCGTGGCCTGTGCATGGATGGCGTCGGCGACTTCGGTGCGGCCGTAGCCGATGTTCACGCAGTACAGGCCGGCAAAGGCATCGAGCAGCTCGCGCCCCTGGTGATCGCGAATGCGCACGCCGGAGGCACCGGAGATGATCCGCCCCGGCAGCGCGCCGCTGGCGTGATCGTGGGCGTGGGTCGAGGGGTGCATGAAGTGCGCGCGGTCCTCGATGAACAGCTTGGCGTAGTCGGTCATGGCGATGGTCTCCCGGTCAGATGGCGCCGTGGTGCAAGGCGAAGTACTTGGTTTCGACGAAGGGCTCGAAGCCCTCGCTGCCGCCTTCGCGGCCCAGGCCAGAGGCCTTCATGCCGCCGAAGGGAATGGGGTGGCCGGTGAACTTGGCGCCGTTGACCGCCACCATGGCGAACTCCAGGCGCCGCATCAGCGGCCAGAGGTGATCCAGGCGTTGCCCACACAGGTAGGCGGCCAGGCCGTATTCGGTGTCGTTGGCCTGCCGGACGGCTTCGTCCAGGTCGTCGTAGGCGCTCACACCGGCAATCGGCGCGAAGTTTTCTTCGCGCCAGATACGCATCTGCGGGGTGACGTCGGCCAGCACGGTTGGCTGGTGGAACCAGCCGCCGAGTGCATGGGGTTCGCCGCCGGCGAGCAGGCGCGCGCCCTGGTCGACGGCGTCCCGCACGCGCTCGCAGGTGACGTCGAAGGCGCCCTGGTGCATCAGCGGGCCGATCTGGCTGCGCGCATCACTGGCCGGGCCGACGCGCAGCTCACGCACGGCGCGGGCGAAACGCTGCAGGAAGGGCTCATAGAGTTCGCTGGCGACCAGGATGCGGTTGGCCGCGCAGCAGTCCTGCCCGGAGGTCTGGAACTTGGCGTCGAGGGCGAACTTCACCGCCTGCTCCAGATCGGCGTCCGGCAGGACGATGAAGGGCGCGTTGCCGCCCAGCTCCAGGGCGACTTTCTTCACGTCGCGGGCGGCGGCTTGCAGCACCAGCTTCCCCACGCGGGTCGAGCCGGTGAAGCTCACGGCGCGCACGCGGCTGTCGCCGACCAGGGTTTCCATGGCCATCTGCGGCTCGCCCAGCAGCACGTTGAACACGCCGGCGGGGAAGCCGGCTTCTTCGGCCAGCTGTGCCAAAGCGAACGCGGAATAAGGCGTCTCGTGGGCCGGCTTGACCACCACGCTGCAGCCCGCGGCGAGGGCGGCGGCGGCCTTGCGGGTGATCATCGCCGAGGGGAAGTTCCACGGCGTCAGCAGCGCGGCGACGCCCACCGGCTCGACCACCGTGCCCAGGTGCGCATTGGGGATGTGGCTGGGGATGTTGCGGCCGTTCAGCCGCCGAGCCTCTTCGGCGAACCAGGGGATGAAGCTGGCGGCGTAGTCGATCTCGCCAAGGGCCTCGGCCAGCGGCTTGCCCTGTTCCAGGCTGAGGATCTGCGCAAGGTCGTCGCGGTGCAGGAGGATCAGTTCGGCCCAGCGGCGCAGCAGGGCGCCACGCTCATCCAGGCTGCGCGCTCGCCAGGCCGGGAAGGCCGCGGCGGCAGCGTCAATGGCGCCGACGATCTGTTCGCGGTCGAGCAGCGGCACGTGGCCGATGGCTTCGCGGGTTGCGGGGTTGTCGACGGCGATGCTGGCGCCGCTGGCGCTGTGCAGCCAATGGCCGTTCACGTAGCAGAGCGACTTGAACAGCAGGGGATGGGCGTAGGACATGGCGGCGGCTCCTGGGCGGATGGCATGGGAACCATCCTAGGGGCCGCGGGCGCGCGGTTTTTTCCTAAGCGGGGGACGGCGGCGGCAAATCTTTTTGCAGTTCTGCCGCCGCTGTTGGGCTTTTTCGGGTGGCGTCAGGCCGTGGCGGCGCGACGCAGGTTGCGGGTGATGGCGCTGAGCAGCATGCCGTAGAGCGGCACGAAGAGCATCAGCATGACCGCGAGCTTCACGCCGTAGTCGACCCAGGCGATCTCCACCCAGTGCTCGGCCATGAAGGCGTTGTCGCTGTGCCAGAAGGCGATGGAGAAGAAGGTGAAGGTGTCCAGCAGGTTGCCGAACAGGGTCGAGACCACCGGGGCGATCCACCACTGGCGCAGGCGGCGCAGGCGGTCGAAGACCTGGATGTCGAGGATCTGCCCGAATACGTAGGCCAGGAAGCTGGCCAGGGAAATCCGCGCCACGAAGGTGTTGAATTCGCCCAGCGAGGCGAAACCTCTGAAGGCGCCTTCCTGGAAGATCACCGAAATGACGTAGGAAGCCAGCAGCGCCGGGATCATCACCCGCGCGATGACCAGCCGTGCCGGGCGCTTGCCGAGCAGGCGGACGGTGAGGTCGGTGGCCAGGAAGATGAACGGGAAGCTGAACGCGCCCCAGGTGGTGTGCCAGCCAAAGAGGGTCATTGGCAGCTGCACCAGGTAGTTGCTGGCGATGATGATCAGGATGTGGAACGCGACCAGGCCGGCGAGTGCGCCGCGCCGTGCAGCCGGAAGGGATGCCGACATGCTTGGGCCTTTTTCGTCGATGGGGTGAGGGAACCCATGCCCGGCACCATGCCGAGCGGCGCGCATTGTAGTCGATCCGGACCGCAAAGTCAGGTTTTGTTGTGCAATTTTTGTTCAGATGAATTCAGGTGCACGGGGCTTTCTCCGCCCCAGCCCTCTCCCGCGGGTCAGCGGTCTTTGGTCTTGTAGGAGCGAGCAAGCTCGCTCCTACAGGGAACCTGCCTCCAGCGCCTCGGCGGGAATCGCCGCCTCCTGGGTCTTGATCACCTTGGTGACGATATAGGTGAAGTAGCGCTCGATCCCCACGTCCTCCAGCAACAGCTGGTCGATGAAGCGCTGGTAGTGGTCGATGTCGCGCGCCTGGATCATCGCGATGTAATCCACCCCGCCACCGGTGGCGTAGCAGAAGCCGACCTCCGGCGACTGCTGCAGGCGCTGCTCGAAACGCCTCATGTCCTGCGCGGTATGCCGCGCCAGGGTGATCTCCACCAGCACCTGCTGCTGCTTGAACAGCACCGGCCAGTCGATCTGCGCGCGGTAGCCCTTGATCAACCCGGCCTCCTCCAGCTTGCGCACACGCTCCCAGGCCGGGCTGACCGAGAGGTTGATCGCCTCGGCCAGGCTCGACTTGGTGATGCGCCCGTCGCCAGCGAGGATGCGCAGGATCTTCAGGTCGTAGCGGTCGAGCTTGATCATGACGGGCTCCCGTTCAGTCCAGTACCTCGGCGACCACCGCCAGGGTGTCGCCACTCTGCACCAGGCCGGGGAAATGCCGCGCGGCGAGGATGCCGCTGCGCTTGGCGCGGTACTCCACCGGCGCGGCGCCGGTGCGCAGCACGTCGTGCACCCGCGCCAGCACTTCGCCACGCTCGACACGCTCGCCCAGGTCGCGGCACATCTCCAGCAGGCCGCCGTGCTCGCTGGCGACGAAACAGTCACCGTCGGGCATGTCGAGCATCACCGATTTCGCCGGCTCGATCTCGCCGCGCAAAATGCCAGCCTCAACCAGCAGGTTGCGTACACCCCGCCGGGCGATGGCCACAGTGCGCGCGCTGCTGGTGCCACCGCCACCCAACTCGGTGGTGACGAACAGCTTGCCCTGTTCCTCGGCGGCGCTGTCGTACATGCCCACCGCATCCAGCTCCAGCATGCGCATGGCGTAGGGCGCGGCGAAGGCGCGCATCAGCGCCTCGCTGGCTTCCTGCTGGGCCTTGTCCGGCAGCACGTGGCAGGCGGCGAAGGGCAGGAAATCCAGGGTCCGGCCGCCGGAGTGGATGTCCAGCACCACGTCCGCCAGCGGCAACAGGGTGCGCTGGAAGTAGTCGGCGATCTTCTGCGTCACCGTGCCGTCCGGGCGGCCGGGAAAGCTGCGGTTGAGATTGCCGGCATCGATGGGCGACGTGCGCTTGCCGGCGTGGAACGCCGGGGTGTTCATGAACGGCACGATGATCACCCGGCCGCGCACGTCCTCGGTACGCAGCTCCTGGGCCAGGCGGCTGAGCGCCACCGGGCCTTCGTATTCGTCGCCATGGTTGCCGCCGGTGAGCAGCGCGGTGGGGCCGTCGCCGTTCTTCACCACGCAGACCGGGATCATCACTGCGCCCCAGGCCGAATCGTCCCGCGAGTAGGGCAGCTTGAGGTGGCCGTGCTGCACGCCGTCGCGCTGGAAATCGACGCTGGCGGCGATGGGGTTTTCGCGCAGCTCTTTATCGAGGGACTGAGTCATCGCCTCACTCCTTCACGAACAGCTGGCGCGGGTAGTCGCAGAAGGTCTCCACGCCGCGCTCGGTGATGAGGATGCTCTCGGTGATCTCCAGACCCCAATCATCCATCCACAGGCCCGGCATGAAGTGGAAGGTCATGCCCGGTTCCAGCACGCTGTTGTCGCTCGGGCGCAGGCTCATGGTGCGTTCGCCCCAGTCCGGCGGATAGCTGATCCCGATGGGATAGCCGCAGCGGCTGTCCTTGTGGATGCCGAACTTCTCCAGCACGCCGAAGAAGGCGCGGGCGATGTCGCCGGTGGTGTTGCCCGGCTTCGCTGCGTCGAGGCCCGCGGCGATGCCGTCGACCACGGCTTTTTCCGCATCGAGGAAATGCTGCGGCGGCTTGCCGAGGAACACCGTGCGCGACAGCGGGCAGTGGTAGCGCTTGTAGCAGCCGGCGATCTCGAAGAAGGTGCCAGCGCCGCCCTCGAAGGGCGTATCGTCCCAGGTCAGGTGCGGCGCGCTGGCGTCGGCGCCGGTGGGCAGCAGCGGGACGATGGCGGGGTAGTCGCCGCCGTGGCCGTCGGCGCCGAGGATGCCGGTACTGTAGATCTCGGCGACCAGCTCATTCTTGCGCATGCCCGGTTCGATGCGCTCGACGATGTGCGCGTGCATCTTCTCGACGATGCGCGCGGCGACGCGCATGTACTCGATCTCGCGCGGCGACTTCACCGCGCGCTGCCAGTTCACCAGGGCCGTGGCATCGACGAACCTGGCGTTCGGCAGGTTCGCCTGCAGCGAGCGGAAGGCGGCGGCGCTGAAGTAGTAGTTGTCCATCTCCACGCCGATGGTCTTGT
This sequence comes from Pseudomonas nitroreducens, assembly GCF_010994165.1. Lineage (NCBI taxonomy): Bacteria > Pseudomonadati > Pseudomonadota > Gammaproteobacteria > Pseudomonadales > Pseudomonadaceae > Pseudomonas > Pseudomonas nitroreducens. The sequence goes on from NZ_WMBX01000004.1 coordinate 633,271, forward strand.
TCGCCCAGCCGCGCGCCGCGATGACCTCACGGGACAGGTAATCCATCGGATGGCGTTCGGTGGACTGCACGTAGTGGTCGGGGTAGCCGACGATGTTGTCCGCCTGCATGAACACGGTGCGCCGCGCGCCGTTGGCGTCCTGGCCGCGGCCGAACCAGACCGGCTCGCCGTCCAGCGCCAGCAGCACGCACTGGTGCACGTAGAAGGACCAGCCGTCGTAGCCGGTCAGCCAGGCCATGTTCGATGGATCGGTAACCAGCAGCAGTTCAATGCCGCGCTGTTGCATGCTGGCGCGGACCTTGGCGATCCGCTGGGCATACTCCTCCCGGCTGAAGGGGAGGTTGACGACGATTTCGGACATGCGGAAATCCTCTTGGGGGAATCGTTGTCGGGCTTCGTCGGGATAGCCCGAGACTTTTGGTTCCCCTCACCCCAACCCTCTCCCAGAGGGAGAGGGGGCAGTCCAAGCTGGCTGACGCCGCGGCTTCATCCTGCACCTGACGGTCCCCTCTCCCGCTTGCGGGAGAGGGTTGGGGCGAGGGCGCTCTTCCCGCGAAGCGGGACGAAAAATTCTCAGCTGCTGAAACGGAATCCCTTGCCCATCCGCTGTGCACGCTGGAAGGCGAGGCCGGCGATGGCCGTGTCCTGGGCGCCGGTGCCGGTGAGGTCGCAAAGGGTGATGTCCTCGGCGCGCTCACGGCCCTGGCGCAGCCCGGCGATCACCTGGCCGAGCTCGGCGAAATCCTCGTCGAGGCTGACCTCGCCGGCCGCTACCGCGTGGTGCAGCTCGCCCAGCACCAGGGTCTGGCTGAGGCGGTCGGCGACGTAGTGGTCGACGGCGGCCAGCGCTTGGGCGGCGATCTCGTTCTTGTGCTCGGCGTCCGAACCCATGGCGGTGATGTGCAGGCCGGGGCGCAAGTGTTTTTTCTGGATCAGCGGTTCGCGGCTGGGCGTGGTGGTGATGGCGATGTCGGCGCCTTCCAGCGCTTCGTCGACGCTGGCGCAAGGCGTGACCGCAATGCCCAGGCTGCCGCTCAGCTCTTCCGCACATTGCCGCGCCTTGGCGATGTCCCGCGCCCAGACGCTGGCGCCTTCGATGGGCCGCACCAGGCACAGCGCCTTGAGCTGCAGCCGCGCCTGTTCCCCGGCGCCGATCAGCGCGACCTGGCGCGAATCCTCGCGGGCCAGCCATTTTGCCGCCACTGCGCCAGCGCAGGCGGTGCGCACGGCGGTGAGGTAGCCGTTATCCAGCAGCAGCGCGTCGAGCAGGCCGGTTTTGGAGGACAACAGCATCATCATGCCGTTGAGGCTGGGCAGGCCCAGCTTGGGATTGTCGAAGAAGCCGGGGCTGACCTTGATGGCGAAGCGCGGCAGGCCCGGCAGGTAGGCGGTCTTCACGTCGACTTCGCCGTTGTGCTCGGGCACGTCCAGGCGAAGGATCGGCGGCATCGCCACCGGCGCCGTGGCCAGCAGGCGGAAGGCCTGTTCGACGGCGTCGAGGCTCTCCCGGTCTATCGCCACGCAGGCGCGCAGGTCGGCTTCGCTGAGCAGGGTGACGTCAGCCATGGGCAGTTTCCTCGAGGATCTGTTGGTGTTGTTCGATGGCGATGTTGCGGCCGCTGACCACCACCACCACCGGGCCGACCGGCGCGATCAGGCCGTCCAGCAGCGCGGCGATGCCGACGGCGGCCGCGCCTTCGACCACCTGCCGCTCCTCGCGGTAGGCGTGACGGATACCGGCGGCAATGGAGGGCTCGTCGAGCAGGTGCAACTGGTCGCAGTAGTCACGGGCGAGTGCGAAGGTGTAGCGGTTGTCCAGGCCGATACCGCCACCGAGGGAGTCGGCCAGGGTCGGCAACTCTTCCACGTCCACCGGGTGGCCAGCGGCGAGGCTGGCGGCCATGGCGGCGCCTCGGCGCATGCTGATGCCGTGCACGCGGATGCTCGGGTCCGCCTGCTTGAGCGCCAGCGCCACGCCACCGAACAGGCCACCGCCGGAGAGCGGTACCAGCACCTGGCGCACGTCCGGCAGTTGTTCGAGGATTTCCAGGCCCAGGGTGCCCTGGCCGGCGATGATCTGTGGGTGATCGAAGGGCGGCAGCAGCGCCGCGCCCTGCTCACGGGCAATGCGTTCGGCTTCGGCCTGGGCGTCGTCCTGGCTGTTGCCGATAATGCAGACTTCAGCGCCCAGTTCGCGGATGGCCTGCACCTTGTTCGCCGGCACCAACTGCGACAGGCAGATGCTGGCGTGCACGCCGAGCATGCGCGCGGCGTGGGCCAGCGCCCGGCCGTGGTTGCCGGTGGAGGCCGCGACCACGCCCTTGGCCTTCTGCTCATCGCGAAGCTGAGCGATCGCGTTGCTCGCGCCGCGCAGCTTGAAGCTGCCGGTGATCTGCTGGGATTCGAGCTTGAGGTACACCGGCGCCCCGAGCAGACGCGACAGGCTGGGCGAATGCTCCAGCGGCGTCTGCCGCACCAGGCCCTGGATGCGCTGGCGTGCTCGGTACAGCTCGACGAGGGGAATCGGCTCCATCTCGACCTCCGGGGAATGCAGTGGGGCCGAGTGTAGGGGCGGGAAATTGTCGCGATGAATGTACTAGGACGATGTCGTTCGCAGAGGGATTTTCGTAGGAGCGAGGGGGGCGCCTAGCCCTTGCTCGCGAACCGTGCTCCCCGGCGGCTCTGGCGCTGGGCGGGTTCGCGAGCAAGCTCGCTCCTACAAAACAGCCACGTCAGAAATCGTGAATCTTCGGGTACTGCCCGAACAGCTCGCGCATGTCCTCCAGCGCGGACACCATGCGCTCGTCGCTGCACTCCGCCCCCATGCACAAACGCACCGCGCGAGGCCTGGGCGTGCCGCGCACCATGAAGGGATCGGGCGGAGTGACGGCGATGTGCCGATGGCGCAGCTCGCGCACCAGGCTGTCCAGCTCCCAATGCTCGGGAATGCCGATCCAGGCGCTGAGGGAATGCGGATCGCAACCGCGCAGATGCTCGCCAAGATGGTCTCGCACCAAGCCCTGGCGCTTCTCCAGCACCTGGCGCTGCAGGCCGATCAGCGCCTGGGCGTTGCCATTGCGAATCCACCGCGAGGCGACTTCCGCCAGCAACGGCGTGGCCATCCAGCTGTTCACCCGCAGGATGCTCTCGGTGCGCAGTGCCAGCCGCCGCGGCATGGCCAGGTAACCGATGCGCAGGCCGGTCAGCACGCTCTTGGTGAAGCTGGTGCAGTAGAACGACAGGTCCGGCAGGTAGTGGCTGAGTGGCGGCGGGCGGCGCTCACCAAGCAGCGGGCCGTAGACGTCGTCTTCGATCACGTGAACGCCGTAGCGCTGGGCGATGGCGGCGATCTCGCGGCGGCGCGCGTCGGGCATCAGGCAGGAGGTCGGGTTGTTCAGGTTGGGCGTGCAGACCAGCGCGGTGATGCGCTCGTTCGCGCAGAGGTCTTCGAAGTGCTCGGGATCGATGCCCTGCTTGTCGATCTCCACGCCCTTCAGGGTAAAACCCAGTACCTGGGAATTGCCGATCACGCCGTGGTCGGTGAGCTGTTCGCAGAGCACCACGTCATCCGGCCCGGCCAGTGAGGCGAGCGCGAGGAAGATGCCGTGGGCGGCGCCGTTGGTGATCAGCACGTCATCGCGCTCGCGTTGCAGGCCCAGCTGCGCCAGCCATTGCACACCGGCATCGCGGTGCGCATCGAAGCCGGCGACCGGGCGGCAGGCGCGCATCCAGGGCTGGTCGGTTTCCTGCGCCAGCGCGCGGCAGGTGTCCTGCCAGAGACGGTCGTGCTCGCGCGTGTGGACGATGCTGGCGATGGAGAAATCCACCAGTGCGCGCTCGGGGTGGTCGACCATGTAATGGGCCATGCCCTCGGTCATCCGCCGCGAGACGAAGCTGCCACGCCCCACCTCGCAGCGCACCAGACCCTGGCGTTCCAGTTCCTTGTAGGCATTGGTCACCGTCTGCACGCTGATCCCCAGGCCATCGGCGACGTGGCGCTGCGGCGGCAAGCGCTGGCCGTCGCTCAGGCGGCCCTGCTCGATGTCGCCGGCAATGGCCTGCACCAAAGTCTTGTACTTGGATTCGCCGACCCGCAGGTCGGCCAGGGCGCGACGCCAGGCTTCCATCTTCAGCGCTCCGTCTGGTCAGGGGTGCAGAGTGACCGACCGGCATACCGGCGGCAATTGTCCTAGTGCAATGTCGATAAAGAAGTGGCTTGCGTATGCTCGGGCGCAGGACATCGCATGGCACACCGGCCCGCATTGTCAGGCCCGCGCAGAAAAAACCGCCGGATGCGTTCGTCGCGACGGTGGCTTTTTCCCGCCGCGCAGCTGTCGATCGGGAAGAGCCGCAAGGCGCCCGGCCTTAGTCTGGCGTCGAGCTTCTCGGCAACGTCTGCGACAGCGCCGAGAGAACTTCGGAAGGCCCCACCCGGGGCCCGATCTACAAGAACAACAGTCGTACGACATTGCTACCTGCCATCCATCGCCGCGCGCCATGAGCGTTCGGCAAGAGAAGTCCAGGAGATCCGAAGATGAGTACCGCCCCTGTTTTCCTGCGCCGCCTGAGCCTCGCCTGTACCCTCGCCGCCGGCGCCCTGGCCAGCGCCGGCAGCTACGCCGAAACCACCCTGGAACGCATCCAGAGCACCGGCACCGTGCGCATCGGCTACGCCAACGAAGCGCCCTTCGCCTACACCGAGACGTCCGGCAAGGTCACCGGGGAATCCCCGGAAATCGCCACGCAGATTTTCACCAAGATGGGCGTGAAGAAGATCGAACCGGTGCTGACCGAATGGGGCGCGCTGATCCCCGGCCTGCGCGCCGGCCGCTTCGATGTGATCGCCGCCGGCATGTACATCACCCCGCCGCGTTGCCAGCAGGTGATCTTCACCGACCCCCACTACCAGATTCCCGACACCCTGCTGGTGAAGAAAGGCAACCCGAAGAACCTGCACAGCTACACCGACGTGAAGAACAATCCTGACGTGAAGCTGGCGATCATGTCCGGCACCGCCGAGATGGGCTACGCCCGCGCCGAAGGCGTGGCGGAAGAGCAGATCGTCCAGGTGCCGGATACCACCGCACAATTGCAGGCCGTGCGCGCCGGCCGCGCCGATGCCGGCGTCGGCACTGCGCTGACCATGAAGGGCCTGGCGGCCAAGGGCGGTGACGCGGTGGAAGCCATCAGCGACTTCAAGGACGACCCTGCGCACATCGGCTACGGCGCCCTGGCCTTCCGCCCGGAGGACAAGGACCTGCGCGACGCGGTGAACCAGCAGCTCAAGGGCTGGCTGGGTGGCGCCGAGCACCTGGCGACGGTGAAACCGTTCGGCTTCGACAAGTCCAACGTCACCGACAAGACCGCTGCCGAGCTCTGCAAACAGTGACCGTCGCGGGCGCGCGCCTGCCATAGGACGCGCCCGGCCGGCCATTGAGTCGAACCTGTCGTTACAGGATGCGCATCATGGGTGAATTACTTCCTCTGCTGCTGCAGGGCGCCTGGGTCACCGTCCAGGTGACTGTCTTCGGTTCCCTGCTGGCGGTGGCCGCCGCCATTCTTGCCGCGCTCGGCCGGCTCGCGCCGTGGCCGGCGGTACGCTGGCTGGCGATCGGCTACATCGAGCTGTTCCGCGGCACATCGCTGCTGGTGCAGCTGTTCTGGCTGTACTTTGTGCTGCCGTTGCCGCCGTTCAACCTGGAGATGAGCGCCTACAGCGTGGCGATCATCGGCCTGGGCCTGCACATCGGCGCCTACGGCGCGGAAGTCATGCGCGGCGCCATCGGCTCGGTACCCAAGGGACAGTACGAGGCGGCGCTGGCGCTGAACATGACACCGTTCACGCGCTTTCGTCGGATCATTCTGCCGCAGGCGCTGCTCTGCGCGATTCCGCCGGGCACCAACCTGCTGATCGAGCTGCTGAAGAACACCTCGCTGGTGTCGCTGATCACCCTCTCGGACCTGACCTTCCGCGCGCGCCAGCTGGACCAGGCGACCTTCGAGACCATGAAGATCTTCGCCCTCACCCTGGTGCTGTACTTCGTCATGGCCCAGCTCATCGTCTTCCTCATGCGGCGCCTGGAGCGCTGGCTGGGGCACGGCCGCATCCACGGAGGCCTGTGATGAAACTCTTCGACTGGGACTTCGCCTGGCAGATCCTGCCGCAACTGCTGCACGCCTCGCTGCGCACCATCGCCATCACCCTGGTGGGCTTCGCCCTGGCGGTGGTGTTCGGCCTGCTCTTCGCCATCGCCCGGCGCAGCCGCCACGCCTGGCTGTCGTGGCCGGCGGCCTGGCTGATCGAATTCATCCGCAGCACGCCGCTGCTGATCCAGGTGTACTTCCTGTTCTACGTGCTGCCGCTCTACGGGCTGAGCATGACCGCACTGGTGGCCGGCACCCTGGGCATCGCCCTGCATTACGCCTGCTACACCGCCGAGGTCTACCGCGCCGGTCTGGAAGCGGTGCCGCGCGGGCAATGGGAGGCGGTTACCGCGCTGAATTTCTCGCCCTTCAAGGCCTACCGCGAAGTGATCCTGCCCCAGGCCATCCGCCCGGTATTGCCGGCGCTGGGCAACTACCTGATCGCCATGTTCAAGGACACCCCGGTGCTCTCCGCGATCACGGTGGTGGAAATCATGCAGCAGGCGAAGAACATAGGCTCCGACAGCTTCCGCTACCTGGAGCCGATCACCCTGGTCGGGGTGTTCTTCCTGCTCATCTCCATCAGCCTGGCCAGCGTCGTGCGCCAGGTGGAAAAACGCACGGCGCTGCCATGACTGACTCTTCCGGAGGAAAACCGATGACTGTTCACTCCCTGCAAACTGCCGGAGCCATGTCCTCCCGCATCGCCACCGAGGATTCGCCGACCGCGCGCGCCGAGGCAGCCCAGCCCATGGTCAGCTTCCGCAACGTGTGCAAGAGCTACGGCAGCTTCAGCGTGCTCAAGGACCTCAACCTGGAAGTGGGCGCCAACGAGAAGGTCGCCATCATCGGCCCCAGCGGCTCGGGCAAGTCGACCCTGCTGCGCGCGCTGATGACCCTGGAGAGCATCGACAGCGGCGTGATCGAGGTGGACGGCGAACCGCTGACCCACCTCAAGCGCAACGACGCCCTGGTGCGCGCGCCGGAAAGCCACGTGCGCAAGGTGCGCAGCAAGATCGGCATGGTGTTCCAGAGCTTCAATCTGTTCCCGCACATGAGCGCGCTGCGCAATGTGATGGAAGCGCCGGTGCAGGTGCTCGGCATGCGCCGCGACGAAGCGCGCGAGCGGGCGGTGGAGCTGCTCGAGATGGTCGGCCTGGGCAACAAGCTCGAGCACTATCCTTCGCAGCTTTCCGGCGGCCAGCAGCAGCGCGTGGCCATCGCCCGTGCCCTGGCGATGCGGCCCAAGGTGATGCTGTTCGACGAGGTGACCTCGGCGCTGGACCCGGAGCTGTGCGGTGAAGTGCTCAACGTGGTGCGCAAGCTGGGCGCCGAGCACAACCTGACGATGCTCATGGTCACCCACCAGATGGGCTTCGCCCGCGAGTTCGCCGACCGCGTGTGCTTCTTCCACCAGGGCAGCATCCTCGAGCAGGGCAGCCCGCAGCAGTTCTTCGGCAACCCGAAGCACGAGCGGACGCGGGCGTTCCTGAGTGCGGTGAACGAGGCGAACTGATGGATTCGGAGGCTTTGCCTTACCTGTAGGACCGAAGGGGCGCCTAGCCCTTGCTCGTTCCTACAAAAAGCAGCCTTCAGGCGTCTGCGACGAAGCGGAAGCCGGCGCCCTCGGCGTCGGTGCGCATCACTTCCATCTCAAGAATCGGTGCATCGAAGGGCATGTCCTGCACCTGGCCGGTGACGCGCGTCCCCGCGGGCAGTGCGGCGAGTACTTCATGGCGAACGTAGACGCCGCCGTCCGACAAGTCACGGGTGTGGCCGAACACGTCGCCGAAGTCGGGGTGGCTGATCTTGATCCGGCACTTCATCGGGGTCCGCGGGTACTGCCTTTGGTTGGCCATGGATGGCATCCGTCCTGAATGTCAGCGCATTAATGGGCCTCAAACCCATGGGTCAGGTCAAGCCAGCAGTTGCAGCAGCAGCCAGAGATTGGCGGCGCTGATGACGCAGAACAAGGTCCACGCCAGCACGCGGGTCAGCAGGCTGTTGACGAACTCGCCCATCAGCGCGCGATCGCTGGTGAAGCGGATCAGCGGCCAGAGTGCGAAGGGCAGTTGCAGGCTGAGCACCACCTGGCTGAGCACCAGCAGCTTGCCGATCGCCTTGTCGCCCAGCATCAGAACGCCGATCAGCGCCGGGATCAGCGCCAGCGCGCGGGTGATCAGGCGGCGCTGCCAGCAGGGAATCTTCATCTGCAGGAAGCCTTCCATGATCACCTGCCCGGCGATGGTGCCGGTGAAGGTGGAACTCTGCCCCGAAGCGAGCAGCGCAACGCCGAAGAGAATCGCCGCCAGGCCGGTGCCCACCAGCGGCTCAAGCAGGCGGTAGGCGTCCTGGATCTCGGTGACGCCGGTGTGGCCGGTCTCGTGGAAGGCCGCGGCGGCGAGGATCAGGATGGCGGCGTTGATCAGTAGCGCGAGGCTCAGCGAGACCACGGTGTCGATGCGCGTCAGGCGGATCGCCGCAGCCTTGCCGTTGCTGCCGCTGACCTGGCGCGTCTGCACGATCGAAGAGTGCAGGTAGAGGTTGTGCGGCATCACCGTGGCGCCGAGGATACCGATGGCCAGGTACAGCGGCTCGCGTTGGCTGATGGCGTCCCAGCTGGGCAGGAAGCCGGCGGCAACGTCCGGCCAGTGTGGCTTGATGAGAATCAGCTCGACCAGGTAGCAGCCGCTGATGGTGATGATCAGGCCGAGCATGATCGCTTCCAGGTGGCGGAAGCGCTGGCCCTTGAGGCCGAGCACGATGAGCGTGTCGAAGGCGGTGAGGATGACGCCGGTGACCAGGTCGACACCCAGCAACAGGTGGAAGGCGAGGGCGCAGCCGAGCACTTCGGCAAGGTCCGTGGCGACGATCGACAGTTCCGCCAGCAGCCATTGCAGGCGAGCGCCGCCCAGGCTGTAGCGACTGCGCGACAGCTGCGCCAGGTCCTGGCCAGTGACGATTCCCAGACGCATGGCCAGGCACTGCAGGACCATCCCCGCGAGGCTCGACAACAGCACCACGAACAGCAACTGGTAGCCGAAACCGGAGCCGGCCTCGATGGCGGTGGCCCAGTTGCCCGGGTCCATGTAGCCGATGGAGACCAGCAGGCCGGGGCCGGCGAACTGCAGGATGCGCTTCCACAATGGCGCGCTGGCCGCAACCTGGATGCTGCCTTTGACTTCCGAGGGACAGAACGGCGCGGTGGCGGTGGTCGGCAGGCCGAGCATGGGGGGGTTCCTGGAGCGTGGGACGTTCAGCCTGACGCCCCACGCTTCAATAATCCAGGGGCGCCGTGCCTATCGGGTCGATTGAGCGACGCGCGCTCAGTACCACTTCGCCTCGCCTTCGGGCCGCTTCTTGAAGCGCTTCATGGTCCACATGTACTGGCTCGGGTAGGCGCGCACGTACTTGGCCAGCTCACGGCTGAGGGCTGCCACCGACACTGCCATGTCCTTGTCGTACATGTCCGCCGGCGCCGCTTCGAGGATCACCTTGTAGCCGCTGCCATCGGGCAGGCGCACGGCGTGGAAGAACACCCCGCGCGCCTTGCCGCGCGAGAGCAGCGACGGCACGAACTTGCTGGTCAGCGCGGTGGTACCCAGGTAGGGCACGAACAGGCCCGAGCCGAGGTCCGGTTCCGGGTCACAGGGAATGCCGACGCAGCCGCCATTCTTCACTTCCTTGATCACGCTCTTGATGCCTTCGGGCGTGGACGGCGCAACACGGTTGCCCAGCTGCACGCGCTGCTTCTTCAGCAGGTCGTCCACCGCCTTCAGCTTGGGCGGGCGGTAGAAGATGATCGGCTTGGCGTAGGAGCAGTAGAAGTGGTTGAGCACTTCCCAGTTGCCCAGGTGGCTGGTGATGCCGACCAGGCCGTCACCGGAGGCCAGCGCTTCTTCCAGCACTTCCATGCCTTCCACTTCGCGGATGTACTGCAGCGATTTCTGCGGCGACCACATCCAGGCGCAGGCGCTCTCGGTGAGCGTGCGGCCGATGTCCATCAGGCTCCGGCCGACGAGCTTTTCCAGCTCGGCTGCGGACAGCTCGGGGAAGCAGTGCGACAGGTTGATCCGAACGATCTCGCGGGAGCGGTTGGGCAGCTTCCACATCAGCCAGCCAATGCCCGCGCCCAATGCTCCCACCGCGCGCCACGGCAGCATGGCGAACAACCGCAGGAAGCCCACCACCAGTGCGCCCTTGAATTTCTCCACGGAAAACTCCTTCAAGCAGATGGCGGCCATTGTAGCCGCTCGCGCCGGCATTTCGGGCATCGCCGGCCGCCCCCACACGATCAGCACAGAGCGAACACGCGGCGCCCACACCGCGCGCGCAACCTGCGGCCATCCGATCCACAGGCCCGGAGGCCCGGAGGCCCGCGATGCGTACCCGAACCTTACTTGCACGGCTGTGCTGCCTGCTGGCGATGGGCGCCAGCCTGACGGTGCTGGCTGCCGACGACAGCTCCTCGAATGAAAACAAGGCCCGGATCCGCAGGCGAGCCAGCCCGTCGATCAACCCCTGCCGTTGCCCCAGGGCGTGAACGACAGCGCCATCGGCAGCGCGGTGCCGGGCACACCCGATCCCGGCGCCTGGGGCTCACTGGGCTCAGTGCGTGGTGGTGGCGGAGGAGGGCGGCATGACGCGCCGCCTGTTCGGCTGGAGGTGGTTGCTGCTCGCCGCGCTGGCGGCCTGGCCCAGTGGGCTGCGGCCGACGCGCAAGCTGCACCCGGCGGAAGACTGCTTCCGCGCAACCGGTTACCGCATCGAGCAGATCCAACTGCGCAAGCGCGTGGGAGCAGAAGGTTTGCAGCTCTGCTTCGTCGTCACGCGCGACGGCGTGACGTTGCAGGTCTGCGACTACATCCAGGACGCTGCCTTAGGCGCGGGTCAGCTGGTTGTAGCGGTCGCAGTCGGTGGTGTGGTCCATCACCATGCCGGTGGCCTGCATGCAGGCGTAACCTATTCGTATAGCGCTAGAATACGTCTAGGACGCCCCAGGAGACCAGCAATGCGCCGCAGAACCCCAGTCTACGCCTACATTCGGATGTCTACCTTAGAGCAAGCTAAGGGAGATTCTGAGCGTCGTCAGCTCGGCCAGATTGAGCGCTTTTTGCAGGAGAATAACGGTGAATTAGTAGAACCTGTTTTCCTAGACCGTTTGTCGTCTTTCAACGGCAAGAACATAAAAAAAGGCGCAATCAAGGATTTCTTGGAAAAAGTCAAAAACGGTCAGATTGAAAAAGGCTCAATTCTGGTAATCGAGAGCTTTGACAGAATATCACGCCAGGGCGGCTACATAGCTCATTCTGTCATTCTCGACATCATAAAAAATGGCGTAGATATTGCCACGCTCTCGCCTTACAAGCGGTATTCGATAAACTCAGATAATCAGTTTATTGAAGGCATTGAAATTCAAACCTTGCTTTACCGTGCACACGAAGAAAGCCGCACGAAATCTGAGCGCATTACAATTCAACACGAAGCACGCAGAGAAAAAGCAAAAGATAAAAAAATTGTTTATGGTTCTCTGCCGTTTTGGTTGGTCAGAACAGAAGATTGGATTGAGTTTAGGGAGCCAGAAGCTTCTGATGTGAAGCTGTGCTTGTCTCTTCTAAAAACATACGGAATGTATACCGCAACTGCAAAAGTGAATGAACAGCGAAGATCTTCTAAACCATTCACTAAAGAAACAGTTTCACACCTTCTAAATCGAAGTGCGGTATGTGGTGATTTGCAAACCCACCGTATTGAATACGATGATAATGGAAATAAAATCAGAGTGCCGGGTGAAGTTATTCACGACTATTACCCTGCACTAATTACCCGCTCCGAATTCGAAGAGCTTCGAGCAGAGATTCAAAACCGCAAAACTTCGAATACCAGAGGTAGGGTATCGGGATTCAAGAACATCTTTCGTAATGTCATGACCTGTGATAACTGCTTCGCACCCATGCGGTTAGCACATATGAAATGGAAAGGCGGTGAGAAGAAATATCTCATATGCACTAAATCAGAGACCAATCAGTGTGCCGAATCTGGTAGGGTTTGGTTCGACTACGATGACGTTGAACGAGTTTTTTTCAGAGAGATAAATCTTTCCATCCTCAAAAAGTCTCTAACGCAAAAATCCGTTTTTAATGACGAAGAAGCCGAAAAACTTAGGTCAGGTTTTCTTAAAACAGAAGAGCAAAAAGCGAACATTCTTAAAGCTATCGAAATGGGCACAGTGAGCAAAGCACTGGTCAATAGACTCGAAGCCTTGGAAAAGCTTTCTGACGAAACTCAAAAAAGAATTGATGAAATCAAAGCTGAAAATGCCCTAAAGCGTTCCCAAAACGAAGCGGACACTTTCGACTACGAGCAGCTTGATGCTGCATTGAACGATGAAGAACAAAGAGCCGTCATAAACAAGATTTTAAGAACCAACACTTCGAAAATATCCATAAGCAAATGCGAAGTTGGTTATGATTTTGTTATCGATATTTCTATCAATGACAAACTCGAAACTCAGATTCTCTACAATAAAAACGACGACTTTGTTAATAGATACGAATTTAATTTGCCGCAAAACCAATCTGGCGATTTGGTTATTCACGAAGACCAAACCGACCCGTATGCAGATGAAGAAATCGAATTGTTTGACCCGACTACGATGCCAATAATAGATATTGACCAGCATAAAAAAAGCCCGGATTAGAAATCCGGGTTTTTTTATGCTTCGACTAAAAATAGGCAACTTGATAATTTCAGCTAACAGCCAATTCCAGACATTCCAAATGCTATTATTAAATTAGAGGGCTTTAAGTAACTCGCTACATTCTACACCACACTTTGCTGCGCAAAGATGAGGTTTCGAATTCGCTCGCAATTAGTCATTGAGACAGAAGCAAAAGCAAGAGCAGAAGCACAATACGAAACTGATTAAAAATTTCGCTCTCGCTCCAATTTTTAACTCATTTTCTACAAATGATTTATAAAAAATATCGCTACATCGCTCATCATTTTTTCTAAATCAACAAAACAAGGAATACAAACAACTAAAAAATATTGGTGACATTATGACAACAAAAAAAGCAGTAACAATGATTTACAAACATTTGAATTTCAAAAATGACAGGATGGGAAAAGCAAAACTTTTCAAGTCTGTTGCTCACTCTCTGCGCATAGCACCGAACGAAACCAATCAAATAATCTCGACTAAAATTTTAGAATGGGACGAAGAAAAATCAGATGAAAATCTTGTATGGGCGTCGAGTGTAAGTTCTCAAATTATCAAACTCAACTCACTCACAGATGAACAGAAAAGGACAATTCAAGAGTCATTCATTCACAAAGTTGATGCAGAACAAAAATCGAAAAATGAAAAGTCTGACGCCATTGATACGCTGAGCAAATATAAAGCGAAAGTGAACAAGTGGCACAATTCAATAACTGACGATAGCAATAACCTTAAAATATTTCTTTCGAAAATTTTAGAAGAAAAAGAAATTTTCAATATTGAAAAAGTGATTAATCAGCTTTCAGAATTCGACTTCTCACGCAAAAATCAAAAGACTGAAACAGTCAGGAAGTTTTTAACGCTTCATAACGAAGTCAGTGAAAATAAAGCTGACATTGCTCGCAATAAAGTCTTTATACAAGAGGCGTTTTTTAAAATCCCCGCTCATAATAATGTTCATCTAAAAGCTGAGGATATGATTTTATCAATCGCATCATTCTACTCTAAAAACTTTCCAGACTACCCTATAAAGCTCGTCGTCTATCATGGTGACGAGATTGGAAATCACCCGCACATTTTCGTTGAAGCAAAAAACAAGCGAACAAATAAATACGACTTGCTTAATGCTCAAAAGCAATTCGTGAACGACAACATCGAGAATGTAAAAAAAGAATATCCCGATGCTGAAAAGCTCGACTTCTCAAATCGTTCATACAAAGCAAAAAAACTACAAGCTCAATATTTTCAAACTTTGTTTTATCAACATACTAATAATATGCTTCTGAAATATAACGTCGAAGCAAAAAAACTAGACAATACAGAAGAGCACAAAAAGAGAATGAGGCTCATAGAAGAAGATGCGAGAAAGCCTAAAATCGAGAGAGTAGCAAGCTTCTACAACAAGCAGATTCTTGACTTAAACGATGAAATTAGCAAAATCAAAGTCGATATTAAGAGCGATAAGAGTATTCAGAAAATCCTGAATAATTCGATTATTGAAGATCAAAAAATTCATCAGAAAATTATTAGCTCCATAGCGGAGAAACATGATGAAGAAGAAAATCTAGATGTAAAAATAGATAACAAGAGAACAATTTTTGAAAAGTTAAATTCAGAGATTCAACGGATAAAAGATGAACTTCTCGATTTCTCAAATCTCATCATTGAAAGAGTGATTGATATATTCTCAAATTCAGAAGAAAGCAAAAGCCTTGATAGGAAAATTGCAGGTAAATATCAATCTTTTGAAGATAAAGCACCGGCTGACAATTTGCTAGACAAAATATCAGTAAGCTTAAAGACAAAGAAAAAGCTTAACGAAGATATAGAGTTTGAGAAACTAAAAAGATACTACCGAAGCGGAAATGTGAAAATTTAAGAACCTTCAAAACTGCATAATCAGTGCTTGCGACAGTTATTTTAGAGTTATCCAAGAAGAGCAAAAACAGAAGCATTCGAAATTTTATATTCAGTTAAGCGACATACATTATTTAAAAGCGACACGACTTATTTAACTTGATAAAAAAAGAGCCTTTCGGCTCTTTACTTATTTTTTTATTTGTTATAATGAATCTACCACAATTTAATATAACAAATGACTTTACTTAAATCTATTATACCATTTATTTTAGAAACACAACCCCTTTCATCAGAATCCAAAAAAAATATTTCTGATGCTGCTGCAATATACGAAAAAGAAGATATTCAGATTCATGAACTTTGTGCAAAACTCAAAGTAATCATATCGAATTTATCCATAGCTACTAAAACCTTTGACTATGTAGATAATGTTAGTTTCGAGCAAAAACCTTCCATTCCTTTTCTTTCCAGTGCCGAACAAGAGCCAGAATTTGAAAAGATTTTGATAGGAAAAAAACTCGTTACGCTAAAAAACTTCAAGGTATCTACATTTTCATACAGGGAAAAAATCACTGATTACGATAAAGAAGCAATATCTTTCGCCAACATAATCAACAGAATCTTTCACTATATTTGCGAAAACAAAGCGATTAAAAAATTGATTCTGGAAGCTTCCTATATAAATTTGTATAGAGAAGAGCTTGCAGATTTGCATATTTATAAGAGCATTCGATTTAGAGACTTGAAGGGCCAAGGCACAATTTTCGATAAGATTTCAAACTACTACATAGAAACGTCTGAAATAGTCAAAGCGAACAATAGCAATATTGTTAAGACGGATTTCTCTATTGCCGAAAATCGCGAATTCAGGAAATTAAAGAAAATAATCGAGCGTGTGGCAAGGCGAGATAGAGAGCTACACTTATTGAAAATTGGTGCTATTGGCAAAAATAAGACCCAATATTGCAGTGATGAGCTTCTTGCATATCAAGAGAAAATTGATTTGGAACAAGCTGAATTTATTGAAAATGCAGAGGTGGTCATCATCAAAGATGACCAAACAGAAGAACGTAAGAAGTTATCAGACTTTGCACTGACTGATGAGCGCAAGGCATCTGAACTCTATATGAAGGCAAAGGACCTTGAAGAGCAAGCCGTCAGCTTTGGCTATATGGCTCTATTCACTACGTTCACGTGCCCAGCGAGCTTCCACCCCAACCCTGGTAACGGAGCTACAAAATGGAACGGATCAACACCACGAGAAGCCTCAGATTGGCTTTCTAGCAGGCTTGTCGCTCTCAACAAAGACAGAGAGCGCCACGGCATCGAGACGCTTGGAGTGTGGTCAAAAGAAGCACACAAAGACCAATGCCCGCATATGCACAGCCTTTTTTATGTTCATCCAACCCAATCGGAAGAACTCAAAAGACTCATCTACAAGCACTTTGGACATAGCGATAAAGCTGTTCGCATTGTCGAAATTTCGGAAGCGGAAGCAAAAAAAGAGGGGGTAAAGGCTGCATCGCCGACCTCGTATATTACTAAATACATAATGAAAAGTCTTCGAGACAAGACAGATGACGCAATGAAAAATAAAGCAGTCGCTCGGCTGTGGAGATATAAAACTTACAATTTCTTCGGAAAAACAAAATCGATAATGTGGAGAAAGTTTAGTCGATTCTTTAATCTTGACTTGAAGAGCTTACAGAAAAGCCTGGGAAATCAAACCTTGGTTAAATTAGCACTATTAAGGCAAGAGAACAAATTCTGGCAATTTTGTAGATTGGCAGAAGAGCATGTTGAGAACATTGTTTTGGAAGATTATCTAGAAACGATGAGCGGCTTTGAATACATCAAATCTACGTTATGGGGCTATCGTATTAAAGGAACAGATGATTGCTTACAAACAAAGTTTAATTGCTATTTATCTGTATAATATAAAAAACCACCTTAAATGCTATGGGACACTGTAAAGCTTGCGATTTATTTTTCATAATATTTTGTTTATTCTGCTTTGTGTTATATGTAAATCCTCAAAATTTTTCTGCTCCGTCTATTGCTGCTGCAAAAGAAAGAAACGCACTTGTTAAAAAGCAGTTAGATGAAAAATCAAATCAAGAAAAAATGATTTATGCTTGTTTGAATAGATTAACTATTGAATACAAGCATGAAACTGCAAAAAACGGCGGTGCATATACTCGTGCAATAAAACACGTGTTTAGCTATAAAAATGACAAATGTGAAGAGCGTATCGATGAGTATTTTATCGATGGATATGTATAGTTGGGACAGGCTATACTTAATTTTTTTGGAGAGCCTTGCTATGAATAAGCCAAAAAATCAGCATTATGTCCCGCAGTCATATCAGGAAAAATTTGCTCATCCTGATAGTGGAAAACTTTATTTCTGCGACAAGAATGACGGAATCCTAAAGCCGCTCAATCCAAGAAATCTTCTTTCTGAAAACTACCTTTACAATATTGAGTATGAAGATGACGAAATCTCAGCCTATACGATTGAGAAGTCGATTCTCTCTCCATTAGACGGTCGCTATAACAAAGCAATTAGTGACCTCAAAGGCGAAAACCCCATACTGGATAAAATGACTCTTGCTATTTATCTGGGATTTCTACGGCGGCGAACTCCTACTTCGATAAATGAGATAAAAAGCCGTATAGATGAAGCCATATTAAAAGGAATCTATTCGTTCATACAAACTAATCCCGAAGCTGCCGCAAAAGCTATGGAAGTTGGCATTGAGACGGACGACTTTCAAAAATTCTCAGAAAGTCTCAATGGCATCGAGGCGAGTAAAGACCCAGCACTTGCTGCATTTCTTCTTATATCAAGTATGACCGCAGAGGACTTTTATGAGTCTCGCTGGACCGTCCTAATAAGCGAAGGTAGTATTTTCATAAGCTCAGACACGCCAGTATGCTGTGCGGTTTTTGACGAGGGAGATGGTAACGAAATCGAATATTTCATAATCCCGCTTTCTTCAACCCTCGCACTACAAATTGACCGTGAAAGCGGTGAAGACTCTATAGCTACAGTTACGGAAGAAAAAATAGTTGAAATTAATAAAACCGTAGCGTTTTGCGCAAATCGTTGGCTTATTGGTGGCGACAAAGCTGCTTTTGAAAGTGCGTTAGCTCAAACTAAATAAGGTTTTACTGATGAGCATAAAACGATGCGCTTGGTGTTCTGATGAGCCTATATACCAGCAGTATCACGATGAGGAATGGGGCGTCCCGTCGTATGACCCTCGCCACCTATTCGAAAAACTTTTGTTAGAAGGATTTCAAGCCGGCCTGTCTTGGATATTGGTTTTGAAGCGGCGAGAAAATTTCCGCCGTGCACTATACAACTTCGATGCTGAAAAACTGGCAGAAATGCCAGACTCAAAAATCGATGAGCTGATGCAGGATGCTTCACTAATTCGCAATCGGGCGAAATTCAATGCTGCAAGGGATAACGCCAAAGCGTGGTTAACGCTGGATAATCCTGTCGAATATCTATGGTCGTTTGTTGGTGGTGAGCCTATTAAAAACCACTACAAATCGATTCAGGAAATACCGACTCAGAATGAGCTGTCTTTGCGAATGTCCAAAGAGCTTAAAAAGAAAGGGTTTAAGTTTGTTGGCCCCACGATTTGCTATTCGTATCTCCAAGCCGTGGGAATGCTCAACGACCACACCACGGACTGCCATCGCTATACGAATTGACTATGCCTGCATGAAGGCGTAGCAGATGGTCGGGCCAACGAAATTGAAACCGGCCTTGCGCAGCGCCTTGCTCATCGCCTCGGCCTCGGGCGTCACCGCCGGCACCTGGCCGCGTTCGCTGAAGTGATTGACCTTGGGCTTACCGCCGACGAAGGACCACAGGAACGTCACCGGGTCATCCAGCTCCAGCCAGGCCCGGGCGTTCTGCCGCGCCGCCTTGAGCTTGGCGAAGTTGCGGATGATGCCCGGGTCCTGCATGCGCTCCTCGATCTCCTCGTCGCTCATGCGCGCCAGGCGCTCGGGATCGAAGCCGAACAGCACCTCACGGTAGCGCTCGCGCTTCTTCAGCACGGTGATCCACGAAAGCCCCGCCTGCGCGCCTTCGAGGATGAGCATCTCGAACAACGCCCGCGGATCGCGCTGGGGCACTCCCCATTCGGCATCGTGGTAGGCGATGTACAGCGGGTCGTCGTTACACCAGAAGCAGCGGGGCATGGCGATCGTCCTGACAGGGAAAGCCCGACTATAGACAATTCACTGTATGAAAATACAGTCATCCGGCAAATCTTCCGGTCGATTCGTGAACTTCCGCCGGGCGGCCGGAAATCGCTGAGAAGCCCAAGCTGCAGGCGTCTTGGGGTATACTGCCGGGTTTTAGTCGCATATCCAGCACAGGTGAAATTCGTGAGCCAGACTACGCCCGCCGTGCCCACCTTCCAGGACCTGATCCTCGCCCTGCAAAAATACTGGGCCGATCAGGGCTGTGTGGTGCTGCAGCCCTACGACATGGAAGTAGGCGCCGGCACCTTCCACACCGCCACCTTCCTCCGCGCCGTGGGCCCGGAAACCTGGAACGCGGCGTACGTGCAACCCAGCCGCCGCCCCACCGACGGCCGCTACGGCGAAAACCCCAACCGCCTGCAGCACTACTACCAGTTCCAGGTGGTCCTGAAGCCCAACCCGGAAAACTTCCAGGAGCTGTACCTGGGCTCGCTGCAGGCCATCGGCATCGACCCGCAGGTGCACGACATCCGTTTCGTCGAGGACAACTGGGAGTCGCCGACCCTCGGCGCCTGGGGTCTGGGCTGGGAAATCTGGCTGAACGGCATGGAAGTCACCCAGTTCACCTACTTCCAGCAGGTCGGCGGTATCGAGTGCTACCCGGTCACCGGTGAGATCACCTACGGCCTGGAACGCCTGGCCATGTACATCCAGGGCGTCGACTCGGTGTACGACCTGGTGTGGGCCGATGGCCCGTTCGGCAAGGTCACCTACGGCGACGTGTTCCACCAGAATGAAGTGGAGCAGTCGACCTACAACTTCGAACACGCCAACGTCGAGAAGCTGTTCGAGCTGTTCGACTTCTACGAAAGCGAAGCCAACCGCCTGATCGAGCTGCAACTGCCGCTGCCGACCTACGAGATGGTCCTCAAGGCCTCGCACACCTTCAACCTGCTGGACGCCCGCCGCGCCATCTCGGTGACCGAGCGTCAGCGCTACATCCTGCGCGTGCGCACCCTGGCCCGCGCCGTGGCGCAGAGCTACCTGCAGGCCCGCGCCCGCCTCGGCTTCCCGATGGCCACACCCGAACTGCGTGACGAAGTACTGGCCAAGCTGAAGGAGGCCGAATAATGAGCGCGAAGGATTTCCTCGTCGAACTGGGCACCGAAGAGCTGCCACCCAAGGCGCTGAAGAGCCTCGGTGAAGCCTTCCTGGCCGGCATCGAGAAGGGCCTGAAGGCCGCCGGCCTGACCTACGCCGCCGCACGCTGCTACGCCGCGCCACGCCGCCTGGCCGTGCAGATCGACCAGCTTGCCGTGCAGCAACCCGACCGTACCGTGAACCTCGACGGCCCGCCTGTGCAGGCTGCCTTCGACGCCAGCGGCAACCCGACCCAGGCCGCCCTGGGATTCGCCAAGAAGTGCGGCGTGGACCTGGAGCAGATCGACAAGAGCGGCCCGAAGCTCAAGTTCAGCCAGAGCATCCCCGGCCAGCCAGCCGTGGGCCTGCTGCCGGGCGTCGTCGAAACCTCGCTGAACGAGCTGCCGATTCCCAAGCGCATGCGCTGGGCTGCCCGTCGTGAAGAGTTCGTGCGTCCGACCCAGTGGCTGGTGATGCTGTTCGGCGATGACGTCGTCGACTGCGAGATCCTCACCAAGAAAGCCGGTCGCGAATCCCGCGGCCATCGCTTCCACAATCCGGCCAACGTGCGCATCAGCGCTCCGGCCAACTACCTGGAAGACCTGCGCAGCGCCCACGTGCTGGCCGACTTCGCCGAGCGCCGCGAGATCATCTCCAAGCGCGTCGCCGAGCTGGCCGCCGAGCAGAAGGGCAGCGCCATCGTCCCGGCCGACCTGCTGGACGAAGTGACCGCGCTGGTCGAGTGGCCGGTGCCACTGGTGTGTTCCTTCGAGGAACGCTTCCTCGCCGTGCCGCAGGAAGCACTGATCACCACCATGCAGGACAACCAGAAGTACTTCTGCCTGCTGGACGCCAACGGCAAGCTGCTGCCGCGCTTCATCACCGTGGCCAACGTCGAGAGCAAGGCACCGGAGCACATCGTCTCCGGCAACGAGAAGGTGGTGCGCCCGCGCCTGACGGACGCCGAGTTCTTCTTCAAGCAGGACCAGAAGCAGCCGCTGGAAGCCTTCAACGCCCGCCTGAAGAACGTGGTGTTCCAGGCCCAGCTCGGCACCGTGTACGAGAAGGCCGAGCGCGTCTCCAAGCTGGCCGCCTACATCGCCGAGCGCATCGGCGGTGACGCGACCAACGCCGCCCGCGCCGGCATCCTCTGCAAGTGCGACCTGGCCACCGAGATGGTCGGCGAGTTCCCGGAGATGCAAGGCATCGCCGGTTACTACTACGCCACTGCCGGTGGCGAAGCCAAGGATGTCGCCCTGGCGCTGAACGAGCAGTACATGCCGCGCGGCGCTGGCGCGGAATTGCCGGGCACCCTCACCGGCGCCGCAGTCGCCGTGGCCGACAAGCTCGACACCCTGGTCGGCATTTTCGGCATCGGCATGCTGCCCACCGGCAGCAAGGACCCCTACGCCCTGCGCCGTGCCGCCCTGGGCGTGCTGCGCATCCTCATCGAGAAGCAGCTGGACCTGGACCTGGTCGACGCCATCGGCGTGGCTGTGGCCCAGTACGGCAACAAGGTGAAAGCCGAGGGTCTGTCCGAGCAGGTACAGGACTTCGTCTTTGATCGCCTGCGTGCCCGTTACGAGGACGAGGGCGTGGACGTCGCCGTGTATCAGGCCGTCCGCGCGCTCAAGCCGACCGCTCCGCTGGACTTCGACCAGCGCGTGCAGGCCGTCCAGGCGTTCCGCCAGTTGCCAGAAGCCGCAGCCCTGGCCGCTGCCAACAAGCGCGTGTCGAACATCCTGGCCAAGGCAGAAGGCGAGGTGCCTGCCACCGTCAACGCCAGCCTGTTCGCCGAGACCGCCGAGAAGGCCCTTGGCAGCGCCGTGGCAAGCGCCGAAGCGGAAGTAGCTCCGCTGGCCGCGGCTCGCGATTATCGCGCAGCCCTGGCCCAACTGGCGGCCCTGCGCGCGCCGGTCGATGCCTTCTTCGAGGAAGTACTGGTCAACGCGGACGACAGCGCCGTGAAGGCCAACCGCTACGCACTGCTGGCCAAGCTTCGCGGGCTGTTCCTCGGCGTCGCCGACATCTCGCTGCTGGGCTGATGCCTGCCTGAGGAAGCCGGGAGTTCGAAACGGTTCACCGTAACGGACTCCCGGCTTTTTCGTTTCCGACTTCTCCACGCGCCCGACTTACCGAAGCCCCCATGAAGCTACTGATCCTCGACCGTGACGGCGTCATCAACCAGGACTCCGACGACTACATCAAATCCCTTGCCGAGTGGATTCCGATCCCCAGCGCCATCACTGCCATCGCGCGCCTCAGCAAAGCCGGCTGGACCCTAGCCGTGGCCACTAACCAGTCCGGCATCGCCCGGGGCTATTACGACCTGGCCACGCTGGAAAGCATGCACGCGCGCCTGCGGGAATTGGTGGCGGAGCAGGGGGGTGAACTCGGGATGGTGGTCTACTGTCCCCATGGTCCCGACGACGGCTGCGACTGCCGCAAGCCGAAACCCGGTATGCTGCGGCAGATAGCCCAGCACTACGGCGTAGATCTGAAGGGCGTCTGGTTCGTCGGTGACAGCCGGGGTGACCTGGACGCCGCGCTGGCCGTCGATTGTCTGCCTGTGTTGGTAAAGACCGGCAAGGGCGAGCGTACGTTGGCCAAGACGTTGCCAGAAGGCACGCTGGTATTCGACGATCTGGCAGCGGTTGCCGACCACCTACTTTCCTGAGGATCCATCTCCCATGTCGATAGTGCAGGCCATCAGAACCGTTCTCTTCTACCTGCTGCTGTCGTCCAGCGCCTTCGTCTGGGGCACCCTCAGCCTGCTCATCGCGCCCTTCCTGCCATTCCGCGCGCGCTACCGCTTCATCGCGCAGGCCTGGTGCAAGTTCGCCGTCTGGCTCGCCGGCGTGATGGTCGGCGTGCGCTACGAACTCAAGGGTGCGGAGAACATCCCGGACCAGCCCTGTGTGATCCTCGCCAAGCACCAGAGCACCTGGGAGACCTTCTTCCTCACCGGCTACTTCGAGCCGCTCAGCCAGGTACTCAAGCGCGAGTTGCTGTTCGTTCCCTTCTTCGGCTGGGCCATGGCGCTGCTCAAGCCCATTGCGATC
Organism: Pseudomonas nitroreducens; assembly: GCF_010994165.1. Lineage (NCBI taxonomy): Bacteria > Pseudomonadati > Pseudomonadota > Gammaproteobacteria > Pseudomonadales > Pseudomonadaceae > Pseudomonas > Pseudomonas nitroreducens. The sequence continues at coordinate 656,424 of NZ_WMBX01000004.1, forward strand.
AACCGCGAGCAACCGAAGCTGGCCCTCAAGCAGATCGCCAAACAGGGTGACGAGCGCCTCAAGCAGGGCGCCTGGGTACTGATCTTCCCGGAAGGCACCCGCGTCCCCACGGGTCAGATCGGCAAATTCTCCCGCGGCGGCGCGGCACTGGCGGTCAACGCCAACCTGCCGGTTCTGCCGATCGCGCACAACGCCGGGCACTGCTGGCCGAAGAATGGCTGGGCGAAGTTCCCCGGCACCATCCAGGTGGTGATAGGCCCGGCCATGTATGCAGAAGGCGAGGGCGCACGCGCCATTACCGAGCTCAACCAGCGCGCCGAGAACTGGGTTGCGCAGACCCTGCGCGAGATGGGCGAGCTGCCGGCCGATGCCACGCCGCAGGCAGTTGCCGAAGCCTCCTGACGCTCACGCCGACAAAAGAAAAGGGCCCCAAAGGGCCCTTTCTTTTTGCCTGTCGCTTTCCCGAATCAGACGTCCAGGTTGGACACCGCCAGGGCGTTGCTCTCGATGAAGTCGCGGCGCGGCTCCACGGCATCGCCCATCAGGGTGTTGAACAGCTGGTCGGCGGCGATGGCATCCTCGATGGTCACCTTCAGCATGCGGCGCACGTTCGGGTCCATGGTGGTTTCCCACAGCTGGTCCGGGTTCATCTCGCCCAGTCCTTTGTATCGCTGGATGCTGTGACGCTTGGTGCCTTCGGTCATCAGCCACTCCAGGGCTTCCTTGAAGCTGCTGACGGCCTTCTTGCGCTCGCCCTTCTGCACATAGGCGCCTTCTTCCAACAGACTGTTCAGCTTGGCGCCCAGCTCGGTCACCGAGCGGTAGTCATTGCTGGCGAAGAAGTCGCGGTTGAAGGTGACGTAGCTCGACAGGCCATGGGCAACCATCTCGACTTCCGGCAGCCACAGGTGACGCTCGCGGTCTTCCCGCAGGCTGACCTTGTACACCAGACCGGATTTCTCCGCGGCCTTCAGGCGAGCCTGGTACTGGTCCAGCCAGCCCTGCATGGCAGCCTGGTCGCCCAGTTGGTCGACATCGATGCGCGGCAGGTAGACGAAGTGCTCGGTCAGGTCCTGCGGATAGAGACGGGACAGGCGGGACAGCGTACGCATGACCGTGCGGTACTCGTTGACCAGCTTCTCCAGCGCTTCGCCGGACAGGCCCGGGGCGCTTTCGTTGACGTGCACGCTGGCCTCTTCGAGGGCCGACTGGGTCATGTACTCTTCCATGGCCACGTCGTCCTTGATGTACTGCTCCTGCTTGCCGCGCTTGACCTTGTACAGCGGTGGCTGGGCGATATAGATGTAGCCGCGCTCGACCAGCTCCGGCAGCTGACGGAAGAAGAAGGTCAGCAGCAGGGTACGGATGTGCGAACCGTCGACGTCAGCATCGGTCATGATGATGATGTTGTGGTAACGCAGCTTGTCGATGTTGTACTCCTCGCGACCGATACCGCAGCCCAGAGCGGTGATCAGCGTGCCGACCTCCTGGGAGGAGAGCATCTTGTCGAAGCGAGCCTTCTCGACGTTGAGGATCTTGCCCTTGAGCGGCAGGATCGCCTGGGTCTTGCGGTTACGGCCCTGCTTGGCAGAACCGCCCGCGGAGTCACCCTCCACGATGTACAGTTCGGAGAGGGCGGGGTCCTTCTCCTGGCAGTCGGCGAGTTTTCCCGGCAGGCCGGCGATGTCCAGCGCGCCCTTGCGGCGGGTCATCTCACGAGCCTTGCGCGCGGCCTCACGGGCGCGGGCGGCGTCGATCATCTTGCCGACCACGGCCTTGGCTTCGTTCGGGTTCTCCAGCAGGAAGTCGGCGAAGTACTTGCCCATCTCCTGTTCCACGGCGGTCTTCACCTCCGAGGAAACCAGCTTGTCCTTGGTCTGCGAGCTGAACTTCGGATCCGGCACCTTCACCGAAATGATCGCGGTCAGACCTTCACGGGCGTCATCGCCGGTGGTGGCGATCTTGAACTTCTTCGCCAGGCCTTCCTGCTCGATGTAGTTGTTCAGGTGGCGGGTGAGGGCGGAGCGGAAGCCTGCCAGGTGGGTACCGCCGTCACGCTGCGGAATGTTGTTGGTGAAGCAGAGGATGTTCTCGTTGAAGCTGTCGTTCCACTGCAGGGCGACTTCCACGCCGACGCCGTCTTCTTCGCGCTGGCAGTTGAAGTGGAAGACCTGGTTCACCGCGGTCTTGTTGGTGTTCAGGTACTCGACGAAGGCACGCAGGCCGCCCTCGTACTTGAACAGCTCTTCCTTGCCGGCACGCTCATCGCGCAGGACGATGCCCACGCCGGAGTTCAGGAAGGACAGTTCGCGGATCCGCTTGGCCAGGATGTCCCAGCTGAAGTGGATGTTGTGGAAGGTTTCTGGAGAGGGCTTGAAGTGAACCTCAGTGCCCGAACCTTCGGTGTCGCCCACCGGGCGCAGCGGGAATTGCGGAACGCCGTGGTGATAAACCTGTTCCCAGACCTTGCCCTCACGGCGGATGGTCAGGCGCAGCTCATGGGAGAGGGCGTTCACCACCGACACACCTACGCCGTGCAGGCCGCCGGAGACCTTGTAGCTGTTGTCGTCGAACTTACCGCCGGCGTGAAGGACGGTCATGATGACCTCGGCCGCGGAGACCCCTTCTTCCTTGTGGATATCTACCGGAATGCCGCGGCCGTTGTCGCGCACGGTGATGGATTCATCGGTGTGAATGGTGATGCTGATCTCGCTGCAGTAGCCCGCCAGCGCTTCGTCGATCGAGTTGTCCACGACCTCGAAGACCATGTGGTGCAGGCCAGTGCCGTCGTCGGTATCACCGATGTACATGCCCGGACGCTTACGTACGGCGTCCAGTCCCTTCAGTACCTTGATACTGGAAGAGTCGTAGGTGTTCTCGCTCATTCTTCACTCCCGATGGTAGTGTCCTGAGAGACGCGCCCATGTTCCACGTGGAACATCGACACCGGCGTTTCCATTCGCCAGCCGTCTTTCAATAAGTGCGGGTCGACGCAGGTGATGAATACCTGGCAACCCAGATCTTCGAGAAGCCGGCACAAAGACAACCGATGCTTCTCATCCAATTCGGAGGGGAGGTCATCCACCAGGTAGACGCATTGCCCGCGTTTCGCCTGGTTGATCAAATGCCCCTGGGCGATCCGCAACGCGCAGACCACCAATTTCTGTTGACCGCGGGACAGGATCTCCGCGGCATTGTGTCCTCCCAGGCGAATTCGCAGATCCGCCCGTTGAGGCCCCGCCTGGGTGTGGCCCATCTGCTGATCACGCAGCAGGCTGGACGACAGCACCTCACTCAATTCGCGTTCCTTGTCCCAGCCCCGGTAATAGCTGAGCGTCAGGTCGTCGAGCTGGATGAGCTCGGCCAGAGTACGCTCGAACTGGGGTTTCAAGGCCTGGATATAGGACCGCCGATACGCATCGATTTCGTCGCTCGCCGAGCATAATTCCCGGTCCCACGCAGCTTGCGAAGCACCGTCCAGTCTACCATGCCGGAGCCACGAGTTCCGCTGCCGCAGGGCCTTCTGCAGTCTTTGCCAGGCGACCATGAAGCGTTGTTCCACGTGGAACACACCCCAGTCGAGAAACTGCCGGCGAATCTTCGGCGCACCTTCCAGCAAACGGAAACTGTCCGGATTGATCAGCTGCAGCGGCAAGGTCTCGGCGAGCTGGGCGGCACTGCGTGCATTCTGCCCATCGATACGAATCTGGAACTCGCCCTGGCGATCCCGTGAAACACCCAGGCTGCTATCGAAGCCATTCCCCAGACGTACCTGTCCGAACACCGTGCAGGCCGGTTCTTCGTACTGGATGACAGGTTGCAGACGCATGCTGCGGAACGAGCGCGCGAGGCCGAGCAGATGGATGGCTTCCAGCACGCTGGTCTTGCCGCTGCCATTTTCGCCGTAGAGGATGTTGATGCGGGGGGAGGGGGAGAAGGTCACCGGGTGCAGGTTGCGCACCGCGGTGACCGAAAGGCGGGTAAGGGACATCGATACGCGTCAGAGGCGCATCGGCATGACGACGTAGGCAGAATCGTCGTTGTCCGCTTCCTGCAGCAGCGCACTGCTGTTGGAGTCAGAGAGAATCATGCGTACCTGCTCGGTACCCATCACACCCAGGACGTCCAGCAGGTAGCTGACGTTGAAGCCAATTTCCAGGCTGCCACCGTTGTAGTCGACCTGCACTTCTTCTTCCGCCTCTTCCTGCTCCGGGTTGTTCGCCTGGATCTTCAGGAGGCCATTGGAAAGCTGCAGACGGATACCGCGGTACTTCTCGTTGGAAAGAATCGCAGTACGGCTGAAGGCTTCGCGCAGCACCTGGCGATCACCGATCACCAGCTTGTCACCGCCTTTGGGCAGCACACGCTCGTAGTCGGGGAACTTGCCGTCCACCAGCTTGGAGGTGAAAGTGAACTCGCCGGTGGTCGCACGGATGTGGTGTTGGCCAAGAACGATGGAGACTTCGCCGTCCTGTTCAGTGAGCAGACGAGCCAGCTCCAGGATGCCTTTACGCGGCACGATCACCTGATGGCGATCCTGTGCTTCCGGCACGCCATTGCTCAGCGAGCACATGGCCAGACGGTGACCGTCGGTAGCCACGGCGCGCAAGGTACCGCCACCGACCTCCAGCAGCATGCCATTGAGGTAGTAGCGAACATCCTGCTGCGCCATGGCGAAGCTGGTGCGATCGATCAGGCGACGCAGCTTGCTCTGCACCAGGCTAAAGGTCAGCGAGCCGGGGCCTTCTTCCACAGTGGGGAAGTCATTGGCGGGCAGGGTGGAGAGGGTGAAGCGGCTGCGGCCGGCTTTCACCAGGAGCTTCTGCTCGTCGACACGGATATCGATCACGGCATCGCTGGGAAGGCTCTTGCAGATGTCCATCAGCTTGCGCGCCGGCACGGTGATTTCGCCCGGCTCAGCGGCATCTTCCAGCGTGACACGGCCAACCAGTTCGACTTCGAGGTCGGTACCGGTGAGCGACAGTTGCTGACCTTCGACGACCAGCAGGACGTTGGAAAGAACCGGCAGCGTCTGGCGGCGCTCGACGACGCCAGCGACCAGCTGCAGGGGTTTCAACAGAGCTTCGCGTTGAATAGTGAAATGCATGGTCTAGTCCCTTGCCTCGTGAGGCTGCGTCAGGTGGTCAGAGTACGCAGCAGGTTCTTGTAGTCCTCGCGGATATCCGCGTCGGATTCCTTGAGTTGAGCGATCTTACGACAGGCGTGCAGCACCGTGGTGTGATCCCGACCGCCGAAGGCCACGCCGATTTCCGGCAGGCTGTGGTTGGTCAGTTCCTTGGAAAGTGCCATGGCTACCTGGCGTGGACGCGCCACCGAGCGCGAACGGCGCTTGGACAGCAGGTCGGCGATCTTGATCTTGTAGTACTCGGCGACGGTGCGCTGGATGTTGTCGATGCTGACCAGCTTGTCCTGCAAGGCCAGCAGATCCTTCAGCGACTCACGGATCAGCTCGATGGTGATCGGCCGGCCCATGAAGTGGGAGTGCGCGATCACACGTTTGAGCGCGCCTTCCAGCTCCCGCACGTTGGAGCGAATGCGCTGGGCGATGAAGAACGCAGCGTCATGCGGCAACTCGACCTTGGCCTGCTCGGCCTTCTTCATCAGGATCGCCACACGGGTTTCCAGCTCCGGCGGCTCCACGGCCACCGTCAGGCCCCAGCCGAAGCGGGACTTCAGGCGCTCTTCCAGGCCTTCGATTTCCTTCGGGTAACGGTCACTGGTCAGGATGACCTGCTGGCCGCCTTCGAGGAGGGCGTTGAAGGTGTGGAAAAACTCTTCCTGGGAACGCTCTTTGCGGGCGAAGAACTGGATATCGTCGATCAGCAGAGCATCTACCGACCGGTAGAAACGCTTGAACTCGTTGATGGCATTCAGCTGCAGCGCTTTCACCATGTCCGCGACGAAGCGTTCCGAATGCAGGTAGACGACCTTGGCATTGGGGTTCTTCTTCAGCAGGTGGTTACCCACAGCGTGCATCAAGTGGGTTTTACCCAGGCCGACGCCCCCATAAAGGAAGAGCGGGTTGTAGCCGTGCTTGAGGTTGTCCGCCACCTGCCAGGCTGCCGCGCGGGCCAACTGGTTGGATTTACCCTCGACGAAGTTCTCGAAGGTGAAGGTGCGGTTGAGGTAGCTGGTGTGCTTGAGCGCACCTTCTACCTGCACGTTGCGCTCGCTACGCACGGTAGCAGCGGGCATCGCCGCCGCCAGCGGATCGATCCCCGGGCTCGACTCGTCCAGATCGGCAATGGTCTGCACCGGCGCAGCCTGGATTGACTGGGGCTCGGAAACGGACATCGCAACGGGCGCCGGAGCAGCAGAGGACGCCGGGGCAACCGCCGGCTGCGCTACAGGCTGCACGTTGACCTGGGGCGTCGGCACCAGGGCAGGCCTTGGCGTGCGGCTACGGCGACTGCCGATCAGCAGCGAAATCGCCGGGATCAGGCCATTGCCACGCTCGCCCAGCAGCTCCAGCAGGCGGCCCATGTACTTCTCATTGACCCAGTCGAGTACGAAGCGGTTGGGTGCGTAGACGCGCAACTCTTCCCCCTCGGCCTCGACCTGCAGAGGTCGAATCCAGGTGTTGAATTGCTGGGACGGCAGCTCGTCGCGCAGAAGCTCCACGCACTGCTGCCAAAGTTCCACGGACACGGATATCCCCCAAAAGAAGTCGCAAAGCGAAACAGACCGCCATTGTATCCGCGCCAGACCAACTTATCCACAGTTAAGCGTGCCAGGACACAAGCAAAATCAAGGTGTTAATGATTTTACCGGTGGTCGGGTAATGGCGCCTTGAACCTTGTGGATAACAGCTTGATGGGGCAGGGGACGACGCAGGGGATCAATCTGTGGAAAAAACTTCTGTGGAAAAAACCACATTCCATACCCAGCTTTCCAACCGGCCCCACACAACCCGCGCACGACTTCCCGACAGGGTTATCATTGGCTGTACCCCGCGCACCCTGTTCCCTTGGAGGAGTTATGCACAGGCAGATGCCTGCATAAACATAATCATCGATTCAATCTTTAAAGAAAGAGATCTCCTTCCTTTCTATAGATTTTGTTTCCGATGCTGGTTGGAAATTGACCTGACCGCATGATTTCACTAGAATCGCCGGTCTCTTTAAACGGGGTCACTGCGACCTCATGTCGTCAAACCCAGGTACCGAATCATGAAACGTACTTTCCAACCCAGCACCCTCAAGCGCGCTCGCGTCCACGGCTTCCGCGCTCGCATGGCAACCAAGAACGGTCGTCAGGTTCTGTCGCGTCGTCGCGCCAAGGGCCGCAAGCGTCTGACCGTCTGATTTGTCCGACACAGGTGGTGAGTCAAGATTTCAGCCGGGAAAAACGTCTTCTGACAGCCCGGCAATTCACAGCAGTCTTCGACTCCCCCACCTCCAAGGTTCCCGGCAAGCACATTCTGCTGCTGGCGCGCGAAAACGGTCTCGATCATCCCCGCCTCGGCCTGGTGATCGGCAAAAAGAACGTCAAGCTCGCCGTCGAGCGTAACCGCCTTAAACGCCTTCTCCGCGATTCCTTCCGCCTCAACCAGCAGAAGCTGGCTGGTCTGGATATCGTGGTGATCGCGCGCAAAGGCCTCGGCGATCTGGAGAATCCGGAGCTGCACCAGCAGTTCGGCAAACTCTGGAAGCGCCTGTTGCGCAATCGGCCAAGTCCGGAACCCGCGATAGAATCTCCGGGAGTGGCCGACAGTTCCCATGCGTAGACTGGCGCTGTTACTGATCCAGTTTTACCGCTACGCCATCAGTCCCATGATGGGCAGGCACTGTCGTTTCTACCCCAGCTGTTCCTGCTACGCGCAGGAGGCCATTGAAATCCATGGCTTCCTGCGTGGTAGCTGGCTGGCCGCTCGTCGCCTAGGCCGCTGCCATCCCTGGCACCCCGGTGGCTACGACCCGGTACCGCCAGATCCTTCCAAGCCCGCCCCTTCCTCGACGGCCGAGTAACCATGGACATCAAACGTTCAATCCTATTCGTCGCCCTGGCAATCGTGTCCTACGCGCTGGTTCTCCAGTGGAACAAGGACTACGGCCAGCCCGAACTGCCGGCGCAGACCGCGACCTTCAATCAGACTGAAGGCCTGCCGGACACTTCCGTGCCTGCCGGCAACGCGGCCAACGCTGACGTACCCACCACGCAGAACGCCCAGGCCAGCCTGCCTAACGAGCAGAAGCCGGCAGCAGCCAGCGAACAGCTGATCCGCGTGAAGACTGATGTCCTGGACCTGACCATCGACCCGCGCGGCGGCGACGTGATCAAGCTTGGTCTGACCCAGTACCCGCTGCGCCAGGACCGCCCGGATGTGCCGTTCCCGCTGTTCGAGCGTGACAACCAGCGTACCTACCTGGCCCAGAGCGGCCTGACCGGTGCCAATGGTCCGGACGCCGCTGCCAGCGGGCGCCCGCTCTACGCGTCGGCTAAACCTGTCTACGAACTGGCGGACGGCCAGGACCAGATGGTCGTCGACCTGACTTATGCACAGGACGACGTCAGCTACATCAAGCGCTTCACCTTCCACCGCGGCCTGAAAAGCGACTGCACCGAGAAGGAAAAGGCGCAGAAGAAGCTCGAGTGCATCAACCCCAATGCCTATCAGGTCGGCGTGAGCTACCTGATCGACAACCAGAGCGACAAACCGTGGAGCGCCTCGCTGTTCGCCCAGCTCAAGCGTGACGCCAGCGTCGACCCGTCCTCCACCACCGCGACCGGTGTGTCGACCTACCTCGGCGCCGCGGTCTGGACCCCTGAAAAGCCCTACGTAAAAGTGTCCATGAAGGACATGGACAAGGAGCAGTTCAAGGAAACCGTCCAGGGAGGCTGGGTAGCCTGGCTGCAGCATTACTTCGTCACCGCCTGGGTTCCCGCCAAGGGCGATACCCACAGCGTGATGACCCGCAAGGACGCTCAGGGCAACTACATCGTCGGCTACACCGGCCCCAACCTGACGGTTGCGCCGGGTGCCAAGGGCGAAACCAGCATGACCCTGTACGCCGGCCCCAAACTGCAGGCGTACCTGAAGGAACTGTCCCCGGGCCTGGAACTGACCGTCGACTACGGTCCGCTGTGGTTCATCGCCCAGCCGATCTTCTGGCTGCTGCAACATATCCACAACCTGGTAGGTAACTGGGGCTGGTCGATCATATTCCTGACCATCGTCATCAAACTGGCCTTCTTCCCGCTGTCCGCCGCCAGCTACCGCTCCATGGCCCGCATGCGCGCCGTGTCGCCGAAACTGGCCGCCCTGAAGGAACAGCACGGCGACGATCGTCAGAAGATGTCCCAGGCGATGATGGAGCTGTACAAAAAAGAGAAGATCAATCCGCTGGGCGGCTGCCTGCCGATCCTGGTGCAGATGCCGGTCTTCCTCTCCCTGTACTGGGTACTGCTTGAAAGCGTCGAGATGCGCCAGGCTCCGTGGCTGGGCTGGATCGTCGACCTGTCGGTGAAGGATCCGTTCTTCATCCTGCCGATCATCATGGGCGCTACCATGCTGGTTCAGCAGATGCTCAACCCGACTCCGCCGGACCCCATGCAGGCCAAGGTCATGAAGCTGATGCCGATCATCTTCACCTTCTTCTTCCTGTGGTTCCCGGCTGGTCTGGTTCTGTACTGGGTTGTGAACAACTGCCTGTCCATCGCGCAGCAGTGGTACATTACCCGTCGGATCGAGGCTTCCGCGAAGAAGGCTTCCGCCTGATATCGCAGCCTGAAACCGATCGACAAGACGCCCCCTCGTGGGGCGTTTTGCTATGTGGATAACGTTGCTTTCCCGCGCGCCACGAACACAACCGCGAGACCGCCGACATGAATACAGCCCGTGAAACCATCGCCGCCGTCGCCACCGCTCAGGGCCGTGGCGGGGTGGGCATTGTCCGCGTCTCCGGTCCCCGCGCCCGCGCCATGGCCATTACCCTGAGCGGGCGCGAGCCGCAGCCGCGCCATGCGCACTACGGGCCGTTCCATGCCGATGATGGCGACGTCATCGACGAAGGCCTGCTGCTGTTCTTCCCCGGCCCGAATTCCTTCACCGGTGAGGATGTGCTGGAACTGCAGGGCCACGGCGGCCCGGTGGTGATGGATATGCTGCTGCAACGTTGCCTGGAGCTGGGGGCGCGCCAGGCCCGTCCGGGTGAGTTCAGCGAACGCGCCTTCCTCAACGACAAGCTCGACCTGGCCCAGGCTGAAGCCATTGCCGACCTTATCGAGGCCAGCTCGGCCCAGGCCGCGCGCAATGCCGTGCGTTCACTGCAGGGAGAATTCTCCCGCCGCGTGCACAGCTTGACCGATCAATTGATCGGCCTGCGCATGTATGTCGAGGCCGCCATCGACTTCCCGGAAGAGGAAATCGACTTCCTCGCCGATGGCCATGTGCTGTCGCAACTGGATGCGGTGCGCGCAGAGCTTGCCTCAGTATTGCGCGAGGCTGGCCAGGGCGCGCTGCTGCGCGATGGCATGACCGTGGTGATCGCCGGGCGTCCCAATGCCGGCAAATCGAGCCTGCTGAACGCCCTGGCCGGCCGCGAAGCCGCCATCGTCACCGATATCGCCGGCACCACCCGCGACGTGTTGCGCGAACATATCCACATCGACGGCATGCCGCTGCACATTATCGACACCGCCGGCCTGCGCAGCACCGATGACCATGTGGAAAAGATCGGCGTGGAACGCGCACTGAAGGCAATCAGCGAAGCTGACCGCGTGCTTTTGGTGGTGGACTCCACCGCGCCGGAAGCCAGCGACCCCTTCGCATTGTGGCCTGAGTTCCTGGACAGCCGACCCGATCCGGCGCACGTGACCCTGATTCGCAACAAGGCGGATTTATCCACAGAGTCCATCGGACTGCAGGAGAGCGCTGACGGCCACGTCACCATCACCCTGTCTGCCCGCTCCGGCAACGGCCTGGAGCTGCTTCGCGAGCATCTCAAGGCCTGCATGGGCTTCGAACAGACCGCCGAGAGCAGCTTCAGCGCCCGCCGTCGCCATCTGGAGGCCCTGCGCCAGGCCGGAGACAGCCTGGAGCATGGTCGCGCACAGCTCACCCTGAGCGGCGCAGGCGAACTGCTGGCCGAGGACCTGCGCCAGGCCCAGCAGGCACTGGGGGAGATTACCGGCGCCTTCACGCCGGACGACCTTCTCGGCCGAATCTTCTCCAACTTCTGCATCGGCAAGTAATCCACAACCCAGGCTTTCCCTACCGGTGACGGAGCCATACCGTCGCCGCGCGTCCTGTCGCCTGCGTTTTTCCTCTGGAACATCTATCCACAGCCATGAATTCAGCTGAGGCCTAGTTATACATGGCTTTCAGAGAACTAAAGGGACCTTCCACAGGCATTCGTGAACCCTGTGGAAAAGTACCGTACAGCTTAGTAGACAACCCCTGCGCCATCCTGTGGGTAAATCCACCTGTTGATAACATGCCACTTCATCCACAGGCTGAACACGGGAGATCCCCTGCAACCTGACAGCATCGACACAGGGTTGTTATCGGCTGAAACCTTTATGGTTCAAGGCCTGCATCAGCTTTTCCACAGAAAACCGCTTCACCATACATAAACACAAGCTCTAAAAAGATTTAAAAAAGTTCCTCTCTTTTATTTTCTATAGCGTCGAACAAAACCGATTGGCTATTTTTTGTTCAGCGCCTTCAATCGAAAGCCCTTAACCCCTATACTGTCCGGCTCTCTTCTTTCTCCTTGATCAACAGGCACGAGGTGCGTGGTGGATTTCCCTTCCCGTTTTGACGTGATCGTGATCGGCGGCGGCCATGCCGGCACAGAGGCCGCATTAGCGGCTGCACGCATGGGCGTGAAGACGCTGCTGCTCACCCACAATGTGGAAACCCTCGGCCAGATGAGCTGCAACCCCGCCATCGGTGGGATCGGCAAGAGCCATCTGGTCAAGGAAATCGATGCCCTGGGCGGCGCCATGGCGCTGGCCACCGATAAAGGCGGAATCCAGTTCCGCGTCCTGAACAGCCGCAAGGGCCCGGCCGTACGCGCTACGCGTGCACAGGCAGACCGCATCCTCTACAAGGCAGCGGTGCGGGAAATTCTGGAGAACCAGCCCAACCTCTGGATATTCCAGCAGTCCTGCGATGACCTGATCGTCGAGCAGGATCAGGTGCGCGGCGTGGTGACCCAGATGGGTCTGAAATTCCATGCGGATAACGTCGTGCTTACCGCCGGCACCTTCCTCGGCGGACTTATCCACATCGGTCTGCAGAATTACTCCGGCGGCCGCGCAGGCGATCCGCCCTCCATCGCCCTGGCCAAGCGCCTTCGCGAGCTGCCGCTGCGTGTCGGTCGCCTGAAGACCGGGACGCCTCCGCGCATCGATGGTCGCAGCGTCGATTTCAGCGTGATGACCGAACAACCGGGCGATACCCCGATTCCCGTGATGTCCTTCCTCGGTTCCAGGGAAATGCACCCGCGCCAGGTCAGTTGCTGGATCACCCACACCAACTCGCGGACCCACGAGATCATCGCGTCCAACCTCGATCGCTCGCCCATGTACTCCGGTGTGATCGAAGGTGTCGGTCCGCGTTACTGCCCGTCGATCGAAGACAAGATCCATCGCTTCGCCGACAAGGACAGCCATCAGGTTTTCCTCGAACCCGAGGGCCTGACCACGCACGAGCTGTATCCGAACGGCATCTCCACGTCGCTGCCCTTCGATGTGCAGCTGGATATCGTCCGGTCAATCCGCGGCATGGAGAACGCGCATATCGTTCGCCCGGGCTACGCCATCGAGTACGACTACTTCGACCCGCGTGACCTCAAGTACAGCCTGGAAACCAAGGTGATCGACGGCCTGTTCTTTGCTGGCCAGATCAATGGCACAACCGGCTACGAAGAAGCCGGCGCCCAGGGCCTGCTCGCCGGCACCAACGCCGCACTGCGTTCGCAAGGCCGCGACAGCTGGTGCCCGCGTCGTGACGAGGCCTACATCGGCGTACTGGTCGACGACCTGATCACTCTCGGCACCCAGGAGCCGTACCGCATGTTCACCTCGCGCGCCGAATACCGGCTGATCCTGCGCGAGGACAATGCCGATCTGCGCCTGACCGAAAAGGGCCGCGAGCTGGGTCTCATCGACGACGAGCGCTGGGCTGTATTCGAAGCCAAGCGCGAAGGTATCGAGCGTGAAGAACAGCGGCTGAAGAGCACCTGGGTTCGCCCCAACACTGCGCAGGGCTATGCCATCGCCGAACGTTTCGGCACTCCGCTGGCTCACGAATACAACCTGCTCAACCTGCTGGCCCGTCCAGAAATCGACTACGCAAGCCTGGCCGAAGTGACCGGCGCTGGCGCAGAAGACCCGCAGGTCGCCGAACAGGTGGAGATCCGCACCAAGTACGCCGGCTATATCGATCGCCAGCAGGAAGAGATCGCTCGCCTGCGTGCCAGCGAAGACACCCGCCTGCCTGTGGATATCGACTACCAGTCCATTTCCGGGCTCTCGAAGGAGATTCAGCTCAAGCTGGGTAATGCCCGACCGGAAACCCTCGGTCAGGCCGGCCGCATCCCGGGCGTGACACCGGCGGCGATTTCCCTGTTGCTGATCCATCTGAAGAAACGCTCGTCCGGTCGTCAGCTGGAGCAGAGCGCCTGATGTCCGTGGTCACTGCCCGCCACGCCGACGAACTCGCGCGTGGCATCCAGACGCTCGGCCTGGATATCGACGCCGCTGCCCAGCAACGACTGCTGGACTACCTGGCCCTGCTGGCCAAGTGGAACAAGGCCTACAACCTCACCGCCGTGCGCGATGTGGATGAAATGGTCTCGCGCCACCTGCTCGACAGCCTGAGCATCGTCGCGCAATTCGAAGCCGCCGGCGGTGAGCGCTGGCTGGATGTCGGCAGCGGTGGAGGCATGCCTGGTATCCCGCTGGCCATACTGTTCCCCGCAAAGTCCCTGACCCTGCTGGACAGCAACGGCAAGAAGACCCGCTTCCTGACCCAGGTGAAGCTGGAGCTCAAGCTCGACAACCTGCAGGTTATCCACAGCCGTGTGGAAGCCTTCCAGCCCGAGCAGCCGTTCGACGGGATCGTCTCGCGGGCTTTCAGCAGCCTCGAAGACTTCACGAACTGGACGCGTCACCTGGGTGACACTCGGACCAACTGGCTGGCCATGAAAGGCGTGCACCCCAGCGACGAGCTCGCGGCACTCCCGGAGGATTTCCGGGTCGAAGCCGAACACGCTCTGGCGGTGCCGGGTTGCCAAGGCCAGCGCCATCTGCTGATACTGCGCCGCACTGCATGACGGGGAGTGGGGAAAACCATGGCTAAGGTATTCGCGATCGCCAACCAGAAGGGCGGCGTCGGCAAGACCACGACCTGTATCAACCTCGCGGCATCGCTGGTCGCCACCAAGCGACGCGTGCTGCTGATCGACCTCGATCCACAGGGCAATGCCACCACCGGCAGCGGTGTGGATAAGTTGTCCCTGGACCATTCCATCTACGACGTGCTCACCGGCGAATGCGACCTGGCCCAGGCCATGCAGTTCTCCGAGCACGGCGGTTACCAGCTGCTGCCCGCCAACCGCGACCTCACCGCGGCGGAAGTGGTGCTGCTGGAAATGGATATGAAGGAGCATCGTCTGCGCCACGCGCTGGCGCCGATCCGCGAGAACTACGACTTCATCCTCATCGACTGCCCGCCGTCGCTGTCGATGCTGACGGTCAACGCCCTGTCCGCCTCGGACGGCGTGATCATCCCCATGCAGTGCGAGTACTACGCACTGGAAGGGCTGACCGACCTGATGAACAGCATCCAGCGCATCGCCGAGCGCCTGAATCCGGCGCTGAAGATCGAAGGCCTCCTGCGCACCATGTACGACCCGCGCATCAGCCTGACCAACGACGTCAGCGCGCAGTTGCAGGAACACTTCGGCGACAAGCTCTACACCACCGTGATCCCGCGCAACGTGCGACTCGCTGAAGCCCCCAGCTTCGGCATGCCGGCGCTGGTCTACGACAAGCAATCGCGCGGTGCCCTCGCCTACCTGGCGCTGGCCGGCGAGCTGGTGCGCCGTCAGCGCGCCGCTCGCACCACCGCACCCGCCTAAGAGATTAAGGAACCCGCATGGCCGCCAAGAAACGAGGTCTCGGACGCGGGCTGGACGCCCTGCTCAGTGGCTCCAGCGCCGCTACGCTGCAGGAAGAAGCCGTTCAGGTGGACAGCAAGGAGCTGCAACACCTGCCGCTGGACCTGATCCAGCGCGGCAAGTACCAGCCCCGCCGCGACATGGACCCACAGGCCCTCGAGGAACTCGCCCAGTCGATCAAGGCCCAGGGTGTGATGCAGCCGATCGTGGTGCGCCCCATTGGCAACGGTCGCTACGAGATCATCGCTGGCGAGCGCCGCTGGCGCGCCACCCAGCAGGCCGGCCTGGACAAGATCCCGGCGATGGTCCGCGAAGTGCCCGACGAAGCTGCCATCGCCATGGCACTGATCGAGAACATCCAGCGCGAAGACCTCAATCCCATCGAGGAAGCGGCTGCCCTGCAGCGCCTGCAGCAGGAATTCCAGCTGACCCAGCAACAGGTCGCCGACGCCGTGGGCAAATCCCGCGTCACCGTGGCCAATCTGTTGCGGCTGATCGCTCTGCCGGAGGAGATCAAGACCCTGCTCTCCCATGGCGACCTGGAAATGGGCCATGCCCGCGCCTTGCTCGGACTGCCGGAGAATCGGCAGGTTGAGGGTGCGCGACATGTTGTCGCACGCGGTTTCACTGTGCGTCAGACCGAAGCACTAGTGCGCCAGTGGCTCAATACATCCGAGGAACCTGTCAAAACGGTCAGGACCGACCCGGACATCAGCCGCCTCGAACAGCGCCTGGCCGAGCGCCTGGGCGCTCCCGTGCAGATTCGCCATGGCCAGAAGGGCAAGGGCCAGTTGGTGATCCGCTACAACTCCCTCGACGAGCTGCAGGGTGTGCTCGCCCACATACGCTGATACGAAAGGCTATGTAGGGGGTCGTCGGAAATCACTACCTGACGGTTGAACGGGTATGCGGCGCCCCCTATACTCTGCGCGCAATTTTGTCGGCACAAAGTATGCCAAGTTGTTGATTTGTGAAGCCGACGCCAGAGGACTGTGAGCTCAGATGGAACCCCGCAAGCCCAATCGTTTGCCCTTCCATCGTCAACCGGCGTTTCGCCTGTTGCTCGTCCAACTGGTGGTGCTGCTTATCGGTGCAGCAACCCTGTGGTTTGCCCGGGGATCGGTCGCAGGTTATTCCGGATTGCTCGGAGGCCTGATTGCGTGGTTGCCGAATCTGTACTTTGCTCGCAAGGCGTTCCGTTATAGCGGCGCGCGTTCTGCCCAGCTGATAGTCCGGTCCTTTTATGCCGGTGAGGCGGGAAAACTGATTCTGACGGCAGTGCTCTTCGCACTGACGTTCGCAGGTGTGAAGCCGCTGGCGCCCCTGGCGCTGTTCGGCCTCTACCTGCTGACCCTCGCGGTCAGCTGGTTTGCACCCCTGCTGATGCGAAACACATTTACAAGACCTTAGAGCGATTGAGGCAAACATGGCAGCAGAAAGCGCTTCGGGTTACATCCAGCACCACTTGCAGAACCTGACCCTGGGTCGTCTGCCGGATGGTTCCTGGGGGTTCGCCCACACCGCCGAACAAGCCAAGGAAATGGGCTTCTGGGCATTCCACGTTGATACCCTGGGCTGGTCCGTATTCCTCGGCCTGGTGTTCATCCTGATCTTCCGCATGGCAGCCAAGAAGGCCACCAGCGGTCAACCTGGCGGCCTGCAGAACTTCGTCGAAGTTCTCGTGGAGTTCGTCGACGGCAGCGTGAAGGACACCTTCCACGGCCGTAATCCGCTCATCGCACCGCTGGCGCTGACCGTGTTCGTCTGGATCTTCCTGATGAACCTGATCGACCTGGTGCCCGTGGACTTCCTGCCGCTGGCGGCTCAGGCGGTCACCGGCAACGAGCACCTGTTCTTCCGCGCCGTGGCCACTACCGACCCGAATGCCACCTTCGGCATGTCGATCGCCGTGTTCGCGCTGATCATCTTCTACAGCATCAAGGTCAAGGGCATCGGCGGCTTCCTCGGCGAGCTGACCCTGCACCCGTTCCACAGCAGCAACATGGTGGTTCAGATCATCCTGATCCCCGTGAACTTCCTGCTGGAGTTCGTGACCCTGATCGCCAAGCCGGTATCCCTGGCACTGCGTCTGTTCGGCAACATGTACGCCGGCGAGCTGATCTTCATCCTGATCGCCGTGATGTTCGGTTCCGGCATCCTCTGGCTGGGCGGCATGGGCGTGGTGCTGAACTGGGCGTGGGCCGTGTTCCACATCCTGATCATCACCCTGCAGGCCTTCATCTTCATGATGCTGACCATCGTCTACCTGTCGATGGCCCACGAAGACAGCCACTGATCCAAAGATTCTATGCGCCCATTCCCTCGCGGGAGTGGGCGTAAGAAGAGCTTCACCACCTTAACTTGCTTCAACCTTTAACCAACACGACAAAAAAGTCGGGAGGAAAAATGGAAACTGTAGTTGGACTCACTGCTATCGCCGTTGCACTGCTGATCGGTCTGGGCGCTCTGGGTACCGCCATCGGCTTCGGCCTGCTGGGCGGCAAGTTCCTGGAAGGCGCTGCTCGTCAGCCGGAAATGGTTCCGATGCTGCAGGTCAAAATGTTCATCGTCGCCGGCCTGCTCGACGCCGTGACCATGATCGGTGTTGGTATCGCTCTGTTCTTCACCTTCGCTAACCCGTTCATTGCTCAGGTTGCCCAGTAATTTCCGCAACGCGGAAATCTGTGACTGAACAACGAACGAGCGAGGTATTGGCGTGAACATTAATGCAACTCTGATCGGCCAGGCCATCGCGTTCGCCATCTTCGTCCTGTTCTGCATGAAGTTCGTGTGGCCTCCGGTCATCGCGGCTCTGCACGAGCGTCAGAAGAAGATCGCCGACGGCCTGGACGCTGCCAACCGCGCGGCTCGTGACCTGGAACTGGCCCACGAGAAAGCGGGTCAGCAACTGCGCGAAGCCAAGGCTCAGGCAGCCGAAATCATCGAGCAGGCGAAGAAGAGCGCTAACCAGATCGTTGACGAAGCCCGTGATCAGGCCCGTGCCGAAGGTGATCGCATGATCGCCCAGGCCAAAGCCCAGATCGAACAGGAACTCAACAGCGTCAAGGACGCCCTGCGTGCCCAAGTGGGTGCCCTGGCTGTCTCCGGCGCCGAGAAGATCCTGGGTGCTTCGATCGATGCCAACGCGCAAAAGCAGCTGGTTGATCAACTGGCCGCCGAGATCTAAGCAGAGGGCGATATGGCAGAACTGACCACATTGGCTCGTCCTTACGCGAAGGCGGCTTTCGAGTACGCCCAGGCTCATCAGCAATTGGCCGATTGGTCTGCTGCTCTGGGTGTGCTGGCTGCAGTGTCGCAGGACGACACCGTGCGCCAGCTGCTCAAGGAGCCTCAGCTGACCGCAGCCGCCAAGGCTGACGCGCTGATCGACGTGTGTGGCGACAAGCTCAATGCTCCGGCCCAGAACTTCGTCCGGACTGTGGCTGAAAACAAGCGGCTCGACCTGCTGCCGACCATCTTCGTGATGTTCGAGCAACTCAAGGCCGAGCAGGAAAAATTGGTCGAGGTCGAGGTCACCAGTGCCTTCGCCCTGGACCAGCAACAGCAGGACAAACTCGCCAAGGCTCTCAGCGCCCGGCTCAGTCGCGAAGTGCGACTTCATGCGTCGGAAGACGCGAGCCTGATCGGCGGCGTGGTTATTCGCGCCGGCGACTTGGTAATCGATGGCTCGGTGCGCGGCAAAATCGCGAAACTGGCCGAAGCGTTGAAATCTTGAGTTTGAAGGGGCAGCGGCATGCAGCAACTCAATCCTTCCGAAATTAGTGAAATCATCAAGGGGCGCATCGAGAAACTCGACGTCGCCTCGCAAGCGCGCAACGAAGGCACCATCGTCAGTGTTTCCGATGGCATCGTGCGCATCTTCGGTCTGGCCGACGTCATGTACGGCGAGATGATCGAATTCCCGGGCGGCGTCTACGGTATGGCGCTGAACCTGGAGCAAGACTCCGTCGGTGCTGTGGTACTGGGTGAATACCAGGACCTCAAAGAAGGCATGAACGCCAAGTGCACCGGCCGCATCCTGGAAGTCCCGGTTGGTCCGGAACTGCTGGGTCGCGTTGTCGACGCCCTGGGTAACCCGATCGATGGCAAAGGCCCGATCGATGCCAAACTGACCGACGCTGTCGAGAAAGTGGCACCGGGCGTGATCTGGCGTAAGTCGGTAGACCAGCCGGTTCAGACCGGTTACAAGTCGGTCGACGCCATGATCCCGGTTGGCCGTGGCCAGCGCGAGCTGATCATCGGTGACCGTCAGATCGGTAAAACCGCTCTGGCCATCGACGCCATCATCAACCAGAAGAACAGCGGCATCCGCTGCGTCTACGTTGCCATCGGTCAGAAGCAATCGACCATCGCCAACGTCGTTCGCAAGCTGGAAGAAAACGGCGCCCTGGCCAACACCATCGTGGTGGTTGCCAGCGCTTCCGAATCCGCCGCTCTGCAATACCTGGCTCCGTACTCCGGCTGCACCATGGGCGAGTACTTCCGTGACCGCGGCGAAGACGCTCTGATCGTTTATGACGATCTGTCCAAGCAAGCTGTTGCCTACCGCCAGATCTCCCTGCTGCTGCGCCGTCCGCCGGGCCGCGAAGCTTACCCGGGTGACGTGTTCTATCTCCACAGCCGTCTGCTGGAGCGCGCTTCCCGCGTTTCCGAAGAGTACGTAGAGAAGTTCACCAACGGCGAAGTGAAAGGCAAGACCGGTTCCCTGACCGCCCTGCCGATCATCGAGACCCAGGCCGGCGACGTTTCCGCGTTCGTTCCGACCAACGTGATCTCGATCACCGACGGCCAGATCTTCCTGGAATCCGCCATGTTCAACTCGGGTATCCGTCCGGCCGTCAACGCCGGTATCTCGGTATCCCGTGTCGGTGGCGCGGCCCAGACCAAGATCATCAAGAAGCTCTCCGGTGGCATTCGTACCGCCCTGGCCCAGTACCGTGAACTGGCGGCCTTCGCCCAGTTCGCCTCGGACCTGGACGACGCGACCCGCAAGCAGCTGGAACATGGTCAGCGCGTTACCGAGCTGATGAAGCAGAAGCAGTACGCGCCGATGTCCATCGCCGAGATGTCGCTGTCCCTGTATGCCGCCGAGCGTGGCTTCCTGCAGGACGTCGAGATCGCCAAGGTGGGCGCCTTCGAACAAGCGCTGATCGCCTACTTCCAACGTGAGAACGCCGCTCTGCTGGCGAAGATCAACGAGAAGGGTGACTTCAACGACGAAATCGACGCAGGCATCAAGGCCGGCATCGAGAAGTTCAAGGCCACCCAAACCTGGTAAGCCGCAGCGGGGGTCGGTGACGGCCCCCGCCTGCTAAACCGATAGGTGTGAAATGGCAGGCGCAAAAGAGATTCGCAGCAAGATTGCGAGCATCAAAAGCACGCAAAAAATCACCAATGCCATGGAAAAGGTGGCGGTGAGCAAGATGCGCAAGGCACAAATGCGCATGGCGGCCGGCCGTCCCTACGCGGAGCGCATTCGCCAGGTGATCGGCCATCTGGCCAACGCCAACCCGGAATACCGTCACCCGTTCATGGTCGAGCGTGAAGTAAAACGCGTCGGCTACATCGTGGTGAGCTCCGACCGTGGCCTGGCTGGCGGCCTGAACATCAACCTGTTCAAGGCGCTCGTCAAGGACATGAGCGGGCAGCGCGATCGTGGCGCGGAGATTGATCTCTGCGTGATCGGCTCCAAGGGTGCATCCTTCTTCAAGAGCTATGGCGGCAACGTGGTTGCAGCTATCAGCCACCTGGGCGAAGAGCCGTCGATCAACGATCTGATCGGCAGCGTCAAGGTCATGCTGGATGCCTACCTGGAAGGTCGTATCGATCGCCTGTACGTGGTTTCCAACAAGTTCGTCAACACCATGACCCAGAAGCCGACCGTGGAACAGCTGATTCCGCTGGTGGCCGAGGACAATGCCGAGCTGAAGCACCACTGGGACTACCTCTACGAACCCGACGCCAAGGCCCTCCTCGACGGCCTGCTGGTGCGCTACGTGGAATCCCAGGTGTACCAGGCCGTGGTTGAGAACAACGCCTGTGAGCAGGCGGCCCGGATGATTGCAATGAAGAACGCTACCGACAACGCCGGTGATCTGATCAGTGGTCTGCAACTGATCTACAACAAGGCACGTCAGGCGGCGATCACCCAGGAAATCTCGGAAATCGTCGGCGGCGCTGCCGCGGTGTAAGAACAGGTTCAAAATTCAGAGGAACCAGACATGAGTAGCGGACGTATCGTTCAAATCATCGGCGCCGTGATCGACGTGGAATTCCCGCGCGATGCCGTGCCGAGCATCTACGAGGCCCTGAAAGTTCAGGGCGTCGAAACCACTCTGGAAGTTCAGCAGCAGCTGGGCGACGGCGTGGTTCGTTCCATTGCGATGGGTTCCACCGAAGGCCTCAAGCGTGGCCTGAACGTGGAAAGCACCGGCGCAGCCATCTCCGTCCCGGTCGGCACCAAGACCCTGGGCCGTATCATGGACGTGCTGGGCAACCCGATCGACGAAGCCGGTCCGATTG
Organism: Pseudomonas nitroreducens; assembly: GCF_010994165.1. Classification (NCBI taxonomy): domain Bacteria; kingdom Pseudomonadati; phylum Pseudomonadota; class Gammaproteobacteria; order Pseudomonadales; family Pseudomonadaceae; genus Pseudomonas; species Pseudomonas nitroreducens. The sequence continues at coordinate 678,116 of NZ_WMBX01000004.1, forward strand.
GCGAAGAAGAGCGCTGGGGTATTCACCGCGACGCTCCGTCCTACGCTGACCAGGCTGGCGGCAACGACCTGCTCGAAACCGGCATCAAGGTTATCGACCTGGTCTGCCCGTTCGCCAAGGGCGGTAAAGTCGGTCTGTTCGGTGGTGCCGGTGTCGGCAAGACTGTCAACATGATGGAACTGATCCGTAACATCGCCATGGAGCACAGCGGTTACTCTGTGTTCGCAGGTGTGGGCGAGCGTACTCGTGAGGGTAACGACTTCTACCACGAGATGAAGGATTCCGGCGTACTGGACAAGGTAGCCCTGGTTTACGGCCAGATGAACGAGCCGCCGGGCAACCGTCTGCGCGTTGCGCTGACCGGCCTGACCATGGCCGAGAAGTTCCGTGACGAAGGCCGTGACGTACTGCTGTTCATCGACAACATCTACCGTTACACCCTCGCCGGTACCGAAGTATCCGCACTGCTGGGCCGTATGCCTTCGGCAGTAGGTTACCAGCCGACCCTGGCCGAAGAGATGGGCGTTCTGCAAGAGCGCATCACCTCCACCAAGAAAGGCTCGATCACCTCGATCCAGGCCGTTTACGTTCCCGCGGACGACCTGACCGACCCGAGCCCGGCGACCACCTTCGCCCACTTGGACGCCACTGTCGTACTGTCCCGTGACATCGCCTCGCTGGGTATCTACCCGGCCGTGGATCCGCTGGACTCGACTTCCCGTCAGCTGGACCCGCTGGTCATCGGCCAGGATCACTACGACACCGCTCGTGGCGTGCAGTACGTTCTGCAGCGCTACAAGGAGCTGAAGGACATCATCGCGATCCTCGGCATGGACGAACTGTCCGAAGCCGACAAGCTGCTGGTGGCCCGTGCTCGTAAGATCCAGCGCTTCCTGTCCCAGCCGTTCTTCGTGGCTGAAGTATTCACCGGCTCGCCGGGCAAATACGTCTCCCTGAAGGACACCATCGCTGGCTTCAAAGGCATCCTCAACGGCGACTACGATCACCTGCCCGAGCAGGCGTTCTACATGGTCGGCGGCATCGAAGAAGCCATCGAGAAAGCGAAGAAGCTGTAATCCGTGCGCCCGGCAACGGGCGCCCAGGCCGTCGAGGAGCGTTGCGAGCGACGGTCAGGCAAGGCGGAATTGATCGAAGAAGCGCAGTTTACGTTGGTAAACGAGCATTCTGAGATCGATTCCAACGCCGCCTGGCCTAGCGCAGTAGCGCATCGACAGCCTAATTACGTGAGGCAAGGGTATGGCTATTACAGTCCACTGCGACATCGTCAGCGCCGAAGCGGAGATCTTCTCCGGTCTGGTCGAGCTGGTCGTAGCGCACGGCTCCCTGGGCGATCTGGGTATCGCTCCGGGCCACGCGCCGCTGATCACCGAGCTCAAGCCGGGTCCGATCCGCCTGGTGAAGCAGGGTGGCGAGCAGGAGGTGTACTACATCTCCGGCGGCTTCCTCGAAGTACAGCCGAACATGGTCAAGGTTCTCGCCGACACTGTGATTCGCGCAGGCGACCTCGACGAAGCGGCTGCCCAGACCGCACTGAAGGAAGCTGAGAAGGCTCTGCAAGGCAAAGGTGCAGAGTTCGACTACAGCTCCGCCGCAGCCCGCCTGGCCGAAGCCGCAGCGCAACTGCGCACGGTCCAGCAGGTTCGCAAGAAGTACGGCGGCTAAGCCGCGAAGTCCTCAGGGACTTCAGCGTCAAATGGGAAAAGGGTAGCCTTGGCTACCCTTTTTCTTTTTCCACTCGCGGATAATCCCGCTCACCAGGACGGTCTCCCACCCATGTCTCTCGAAATCGTCATTCTTGCTGCCGGCCAGGGCACCCGCATGCGCTCGGCACTGCCGAAAGTCCTGCATCCGGTCGCTGGCAAACCGATGCTTGCCCACGTGATCGATACCGCCCGGGGCCTTGGCCCGTCGCGCATCCATGTGGTGATTGGCCATGGCGCCGACCTGGTGCGTGAGCGCCTGCAGGCGGATGACCTGAATTTCGTTATCCAGGAACAGCAGCTGGGTACCGGCCATGCTGTGGCGCAGGCAGCCCCGTTCCTGAGTGCAGACAATGTGCTGATCCTCTACGGCGATGTGCCGCTGATCGAGCAACCGACCCTGGAACGCCTGATGGCCCAGGCCACGCCGGAACAGCTGGCGCTGCTGACGGTCGAGCTGGACGATCCGACTGGCTACGGCCGCATCATCCGCGGCGCCGATGGCGAGGTTCGGGCGATCGTCGAGCAGAAGGACGCTACCCCCGAGCAGCGTGCCATCCGCGAAGGCAACACCGGCATCCTCGCTGCGCCCCGTGAGCGCCTGCTGGGCTGGCTGTCGCGGTTGTCCAACTCCAACGCCCAGGGCGAGTATTACCTCACCGACGTCATCGCCATGGCGGTGGGGGACGGCCTGCGCGTGGCCACTGCCCAGCCGCAGGTGGCGATGGAAACCCAGGGCGCCAATGACCGCCTGCAGCTTTCCGAGCTGGAGCGCTTCTTCCAGCAGCGCGTGGCGCGCCGCCTGATGGCTCAAGGCGTGACCCTGATCGACCCGGCGCGTTTCGACGTTCGTGGCGAAGTCAGCGTCGGCCGCGACGTCAGCATCGACATCAACGTGATTCTCGAGGGTCAGGTGGAGATCGAGGATGACGTGCAGATCGGCCCGAACTGCTACATCAAGGACAGCACGCTGCGTCGCGGTGCGATCATCAAGGCCAATTCGCACCTGGAAGGCGCCCATGTCGGCCCCGACAGCGATGTCGGCCCGTTTGCCCGACTGCGTCCGGGCAGCGTGCTGGAGCGCAAGGTGCATGTGGGTAACTTCGTCGAGCTGAAGAATGCACACCTGCAGGATGGCGTGAAGGTCGGCCACCTGACCTACCTGGGCGACAGCGAAGTCGGTGCGCGCTCCAACATCGGTGCCGGCACCATCACCTGCAACTACGATGGCGCCAACAAGTGGCGCACTAGCATTGGCGAGGACGTTTTCATCGGCTCCAACAATTCGCTGGTGGCGCCTGTGGATATCGGCACCGGGGCCACGACTGGCGCGGGTTCCACCATTACCGCCGAAGTCCCGGCCGGCACCCTGGGCGTCGGTCGCGCCAAGCAGCGGGTGATCGAAGGCTGGAAGCGCCCGGAAAAGATCAAGAAATCCTGATTCACAACGCATCGCCCTGTGGGTAAGTCGTTATCCACAGGGCGATTTTTTCTGTTATTCACAAAGCCTTGCTGTGCAGTGGCTCGTTCTTGCTGGAGTTTTCCCGGTCATGCTCGGCGTCGCCATCCTGATCTTTCTGATCACCGATCCATTCGGCAATATCGCGGTGTTCCTCGCCGCCCTCAAATCCGTACCGGCTGAACGCCGTCTGAAGGTAGCGTTGCGTGAACTGCTCTTCGCGCTGGGTCTGCTGCTGCTGTTCCTCACCCTGGGCGAGCACATCCTCACCGGACTCGGCTTGTCCAAGGAAGCCACCGGTATCGCTGGCGGCATAATCCTGTTCGTGGTCGCCATGCGCCTGATCTTCCCCACGCCCCAGGGCGTGCTGGGCGACATGCCGGACAACGAGCCGCTGTTCGTGCCGCTGGCTACCCCGGCGGTGGCGGGGCCGTCAGCGCTGGCGATGCTGATCACCCTGCGCAGCACCTACACTGGTCCCTTGTGGGAGCTGTATCTGGCGGTGATCCTGGCCTGGGCCGCGACCGCCTTCATCCTGATGCAGGCGGCATTCCTCCAGCGCTTCCTCGGCCCGCGCGGGCTGATGGCGGTGGAGCGTCTGGCCGGCATGCTGCTGATCATGCTCAGCGTCAACATGCTCCTGCAGAACGTGCGCAGCTTCCTGCACATCGCCGCCTGATGCTGTCCCCTTGAGAACTGCCATGACCCTGCGTGTCCTGACCTTCTTGCTTCTCACCACACTGCTCGCCGGCTGCGCCGACAAGGGGCTGCAGATCGATCGCGAGCACGTGTCGAAGAACCAGGACAGCCGCATCCAGTACGTCATCGTCCACTACACCTCGGCCGACCTGCCGCGTTCGCTGGCGCTGTTGACCCACGGCGAGGTGAGTGCGCACTACCTGATCGGCGACAACCCGGCGACCATCTACCAGTTGGTGGACGAAAACCGTCGCGCCTGGCACGCCGGCGCCAGCGAATGGCAGGGCCGGACCTGGCTGAATTCCACGTCCATCGGCATCGAACTGGTGAACCCCGGCTACCGCGACACCCCCAGCGGCAAGATCTGGTATCCCTATCCGGATGCTCAGATCGACGCATTGATCGCCTTGCTCAAGGACATCACCAAGCGCCAGGGCATCACCCCGGAACACATCCTCGGGCACAGCGACATCGCCCCGCAGCGCAAGGTCGACCCGGGCCCGCTGTTTCCCTGGAAGAAGCTGGCCGACGCGGGCCTGATTCCCTGGCCGAAACCGGGCGAGCTGTCGCGCCGGCTGGCCGAGCTGAATGGGCAATTGCCGGCACCGGTCTGGTTCCAGCAGCAGCTGGCACGCCACGGTTACGCGGTGCCGCTCGATGGTGCGATGGATGAGGAAACCCGCAATGTGATCGCGGCGTTCCAGATGCGTTTCCGCCCGGCGCGCTTCGACGGCGAACCGGATCTGGAAACCGCCGCGCTGCTGCTGGCCGTACCGACGTCTTAAACCGGCAACAGCAGGTAGAAGCGCGAGCCCTTGCCCTGTTGCGAGCGCAGGGCAATGCGTCCGCCGTGCAATTGCACGATTTCCCGGCACAGGGCCAGGCCAAGTCCGACGCCGCCTTTCTTGCGACCCACCTGCACGAAAGGCTCGAAGATGCGTCCCTGCTGGCTGAGCGGTATGCCGTCGCCGCTATCTTCCACGGCAATCGCCACGCGCTCGTCCTGGCAACGCGCCTGCAGGCGGATAGTGCCGCCCTCGGGAGTGTGGCGCAGGGCATTGCCGATCAGGTTGTCCAGCACCCGTTCGATCTGTGTGCGGTCGATGTTGATGGGCGGCAGTCCCTCGGCGATCTCCAGGTCCAACTCGATGTGCTTCTCCGCTGCGGGCCCGATGAAGCGGTGGTTCGCCTGACGAAGCAGGTCGGCAACGTCGCAGGGCTGCAACTCCAGCTTCTGAGTGCCGCTCTGGTAGCGGGAGAAGTTCAGCAGATCGTTGATCAGCCGCACCAGACGATGCATTTCCTCGTCCACCGTACGCACCAGGTCTCGCTCGCGGGATTCCGCGGGGAATTTCAAGCGCTCGGCGAGCAGGCCGAAGGCCATGTGCATGCCGGTCATGGGGGTGCGCAGTTCGTGTGAGGCTCGCAGCACGAAGTCGTTGCGCACGCGCTCGAAGGCGCGCTGCTCGGTGACATCGCGCACCACCATCACCGCGCCGATGTTGCGGCCGTCGTCATGGCTGACCGGCGAAATGCCCCAGGTCAGCAGCCGGCTTTCGCCGCTCACTTCCACCACCAGGTCCTGCGGGGTCTCCTCCAGCAGGTTGCCACTCAGCACGCGCTGCACTGCCTGGGTCAGCGCCGGGTTGTTCAGCATCGTGCCGAGGTCCTGGCCCTGGGGATCGCCATGGGAGAACAACTGGCGCGTGGCGACCGGATTGGCGTGCTCGATGCGGCCATGCCGATCAAGGATCACCAGGCCGTCATCGATGCTGTCCAGCACTGCCAGCAGGCGCTTGCGCCCTGAGCCCAGGGCTTCGGTGTTGCTCGCCCGATAGAGGCGCAGCGCTTCGGCCATCAGGCCGAAGCGGCGGCTCAGGGAAGACATCTCGGCGACGCCGGAGACCGGCAAGGTCACGTCGAAATCCCCCTGGCCTATCTTGTCCGCCGCCTTGGCCAGCGTCTCGATCGGGGCGCCGAAGCGCCGGGCGATGCTATGGGCGGTGATAAAGCCGACGACCAGGATGGCGATGCCGATCAGCCCGAGCAGGCCGCTGATCAGCAAGGTTCGGTCACGGGCCGAGCGTTCGTCGTTGCTGATGTTTTCCATCGCCACCTGGTGCAGCGCCAGCAAACGGTTGCGCAGGACGTCCAGGGTGCGGCTGAGGTCGCTGTCTTCCAGCAGTTCCGGGCGCCCCGGTCCAGGCGTATCGGTCGCCTCGACGAACAGTCGGTGGGCGTCGGCGATCTCCGTCATGGCCTGGCGTTCGCCGCTGTTGCGCGCGAGCGCGCGGCCACGCTCGAGCGCCTGGGAGAAATGCGTGCGGGCCAGTTCCAGATGTTCAGCGCTCGGTCGCGCGCTGAGAACCTGCACCAGTTCGTCGCCCAGCGCCTGGCGCAGGCGCTGACTGACCTCGATGGCTTCGAAGTTGCGCTGGATCAGCTGGGCCTGCTGACTGCCGGTCAGCACCACGCTGAACAGGCCCAGCAGCAGGCCCAGCAGGGCTACCGTGATGAGTGCGGAGATGCTGAGAAACAGCCTCGTGCGCAGCGTCATCGGGATAGGCAGGTTCACAGGCTGTACTGCTTGCGCTTGCGATAGAGGGTGGAAGCGTCGATCCCCAGAGTCTTGGCCGCCTGGTCAAGGGTAGCGCTGGAGGCCATCACGGCGGCGATGTGGGCTTTCTCCAGTTCCTCCAGGCTCATTGCCTCGCCGATGCGCGGCGCGGAGTTGGAAGTCTGTTCCCCGATGGCGAGCTGTTCCACGCCAATGAGATCAAGATTGCAGATGATGCTCGCCCGTTCAATTACGTTGCGCAGCTCTCGCACGTTCCCGGGCCAGGCGTAGCGGCGCAGCAGCGCGCGGGCCTCGTCGGTGAAGCCGCGGGCAGGGCGGCCGTAGTCCTTCACGAAGCGCGCCAGGAAGCGTTCGGCCAGGCCGATGATGTCCTCGGCGCGTTCGCGCAGCGGCGGCAGGTTCAGCACGATGACGTTCAGACGGTAGAGCAGGTCTTCGCGGAACGCGCCCTGGGCGACCATGCCGGCCAGATCCCGGTTGGTGGCGGCGAGGATGCGCACATCGGCGTTGCGGGTCACCGGGTCACCGACGCGCTCATACTCCTTGTCCTGGATGAATCGCAATAACTTTGGCTGCAAAGTGAGGGGAAAATCGCCGATCTCGTCGAGGAACAGCGTGCCGCCATCCGCCTGGCTGATGCGCCCCAGGGTGTTTTCGGTGGCGCCGGTGAAGGCACCGCGGCTGTGGCCGAACAGCTCGCTTTCCATCAGTTCGGCGGTCAGGGAAGGGCAGTTGATCGTTACGCAGGATTTCTTCGCGCGCTTGCTCCAGTTGTGGATCGCCCGCGCCAATTCGCCCTTGCCCGAGCCGGACTCGCCGAGGATGAGAATATTGGCGTCGGTGGCGGCGACCTGGCGGGCGGTTTCCAGCACAGCGGCCATGGCCGGGCTGTGGGATTCCAGCACGTCGCCCTGTTTGCGCATCTCTCCTTCCAGCGCCTCGATGCGCGCGGTGAGCTGGCGCACTTCCAGTTGCTTGGCGGCGGCCAGGCGCAACTGGTCGGGGCTGCAGGGTTTCACCAGGTAGTCGGCGGCGCCGGCCTGCATGGCGTCCACGGCGGTGTCCACAGCCGAATGCGCGGTGACTATCACCACCCGCATCCAGGGCGCCTGCACCCGCATCTGCGCCAGAACGTCCAGGCCGTTGTCATCGCCCAGACGCAGGTCGAGGAAGCAAAGATCGAATACCTGACGTTGCAGCAGGTTCTCGGCCTGCTGTGCGCTGCTGGCGGTCGCCACGCTATAGCCTTCGTCCTCCAGGCAATAGCGGAACGAGCGCAGGATGGCGGACTCGTCATCGACCAGAAGGATGCGGCCCTGCTGTTCAGGCGTTGCGTCCATTCAGCGTTTTCCTCGTATGAATCGTTGTTGTTAAGTGTGGGATTTTGCTTAGTCCAGGGATTTTCGTGCAAGTTGCAAGAATCTTTCGATCCCCTCGGGCAGGGTGCACAGTCAGGGGTGCGGTATGAATTACTCAACATATTGAATTAAAAGATTTTTATTCTAATAAACGCACTGGCATGGGGCTTGCGAATCCAATAGCGAAACATCGTTGGACGGAGACCGCCATGCCTAACCCGAAGATCCTTGCCCTGGCCCTGGGTTCCGCGCTGCTCGCCCTGCAGCCTCTCGCCAGCCACGCTGCCGAAGCCGGAATCGCCGCGCAGTTGGCCGAAGCCCGCCAGGAGGGCTCGATCTGGACGGCCATCAATCTCAATCGCGAACTCAAGCCTTACGCCATCAAGGTGGACGTCGAGAACGGCCGCGCACAACTGACCGGCGCTGTCGCCAGTGAGGAGCAGAAGGCACTGGCCGGGCAGATTGCCGGCAGTGTCGAAGGTATAAGCGCTGTGGATAACCAACTGGCCGTCGATGCCTCCCTGGCGGATGCGCAGAAAGGCGATGCCGCCAGGGACGATGGCGTTGTGCAGCGCTGGGACGACGCGACCCTCGCTGCCAAGGTGAAATCCAAGCTGTTGCTGAAAAAACGTGCCGACGGCCTGGATATCAAGGTCACCAGTCGCTCCGGCGCCGTCACGCTGGAGGGCACGGCTGCCAGCGAGGACGCCAGCCAGCAGGCTGCTCATCTCGCCGCGCAGACCGAAGGCGTCACCTCTGTGGATAACCGCCTCAAGGTCGACCCGGATGCCGCGTCGGCGCAGAAGCTGGAGAAATCCGTCGGCGACGCCCAGGCGGCTGTCAGCGATGCCTGGATAACCAGCCAGATCAAGGCCGGCATCCTCTCAGCCCACGCGCTGGATGGCCTGTCCATCGGTGTGTCCACCCGCGATGGCGTGGTGACCCTCAGTGGCCAGGTACCGAGCGCCGACGAGCGCCAGCAATTGATCGATTCCGCGCGCAAGACCCGCGGTGTGCGTGAGGTGGACGCCACCGCGCTGAAGGTGGCCGGCCAGGCCGCCTAACGATTCCATCCTTCCTTGCAGGAGTAACTCCCATGTCCCGCATGACCAGTCAGCTCAACGAACTTATCGAGATCACCCGCGACGGCCAGCGCTTCTACCAGCACGCCATCCAGGAAGTGAAGGACGCGCGTCTGCAGAGGCTGTTCCAGTCCATGGCGCAGGCCAAGACCGACGTGATCAATGCTCTCGCCGGCAAGGTTGCCGCCAACCATGAGGAGCCCGCCACCGGCGGCACCCTGCTGGGCAAGCTGCGCCAGGTCTACGCCGACACCCGTGCCACCCTGGCGAGCGACGAAGGCGCCACCTACGTCGCCCAGTTGGAGGAAACCGAGGATCGCATCCTCCATGCCTTCGAGGACGCCATGCAGAAAGGCACGCCGGAAACCCAGGCGTTGCTGCGTGCCGAACTGCCCAAGGTGCGGGCCTGCCATGACCAGATGAGCCAGCTCAAGCACTCGCTGAAGTGACGTGGTTCACAGGGCGCAGGGACGCGCCCTGGAAGCGGGGTTGCAAAACGCACGACCAATCCTCCCCCATCGTGCAGGATGCAGCTCAAAGGGACCTTAGTACTAGATTTAAGTTATTGATTTATAAGGTAAAAATAGAAAATTCAAGACTGGCACGCGGCGTGCAATTTCTCTGATAAGCCAGTCAACAAACCACCCGCGGCGGCGAGAGCGAAAAGTCCGATAGAAAACGGACCGAAGCTCGAACAAGAAGACCGGAGGCGGGCAGGAGAAACGGGATGAACAGCGCAATGAACAGCCAGGTGCACGTCGCACGAATCGATGTCTGGAGCCGGATCTTCTTCGCCGGTGCCCTTGTGCTGCTGCTGATCAATCAGGTGCAGCTGCAGATGCAGGTCTCCCGCACTCAGGCCGCCAGCGTTACGGCCGCTTACGTGCCGACCACCTCCAGCACGCCTGGCCTGTACCGCGAAGCTTCGCGTTATCCACAGACCGCGCCGGCTCGCAACCAGCCCCAGGTGCTGCCTGCCCCGCAGGCACAGACCCAGGCGCAGGTGCAGCCGATGGCGCGACCGCAGGGCGGCTGGGTGTTCTGACCGAATTCATGAATCGCCGGCGGGCCGAGGGCCTGTCCGATACGTCCGCAGTGCCCGGAAGCGCCCGGGCGGACAAAGCCTTCCGGAGGCTGCCTTGCGAATACTCCGCGGGCTTTCACTGGAGCAGGCACCTGGAGTGGGTGCCGAACCGACAACGAGAAGAGGAGAGACCCCATGCTTAGCTGGGCACTGACATTCCTGATCATCGCCATCATCGCCGCAGTCCTCGGCTTCGGTGGTATCGCAGGCGCAGCCACCAGTATCGCCAAGATCCTGTTCGTGATTTTCCTGGTGCTGTTCATCGTGTCGTTCTTCATGGGTCGTCGTCGAGGTTGATGCCCACGGACCAGGCTGAAGACGAGCAAGGAGCTTACCGATGAGTTTTACCCGCAGCCTCCTGCTGTCCCTTCTGCTTGCCGGCGCCGGGGCGAATGCCCTGGCCGCCGAGGCGGACAAGGACGCGCAGTACCGCCTCAACGAGCTGATCGCCACCGACGAGCAGTACCGTGAAACCTGGCAATCGGTAGTCAAGGACGAGAGCCGCCTGCCGGACTGGGTGATGAACCTCAGCGGCACCGCCACGCCGATGCAGGCGGTGGACGAGCAGGGCGACAAGTATCTGGTGGGTCAGCTGTGCGAGCAGCACAACTGCGCCGCCGAACGGTTGTACGTGGCCTTCACCTGGGACAAGGACAAGGCCTACGCGCTGTATGTGAAGGTTCCCGAGAACCTGCCGGCGGACAAGTCGCCGAGCAAGCACGCCAGTTTCCGCTGGCTCGGCGAGCCGGACGATTCGGTGAAACGGATCCTCGACGACCAGCTCAAGAGCGATCCCAACTGGTATTGATGCACCGATTTCGAATACCGCGTCGCCATTACGGCGTACGCATGGCCAGGGGGCCGGGACGTTCGGGATGCGCCATGTCTTGAGCGACCTAGGGGTACAGGGAGTACCTCCGCGTCAGCGGGCTGGGTCAGGCAAGGCGTACGGAACCGGGGCGACGCGCTCGCACCGGTTCCGGAGCGCCACACAGGTCAGGGCTTGAAGTTGGCCGCGTCGCGCGCCCAGCCATCGAGCACCGGCTTCAGGTCGTCGAGGGTGAGGTGAGTGCTGGAGTTCTCCAGCGTCTTGCCTGCACCCTTGCGCACCACCTTGGCGACCGGCTTGCTGGTCGCGCCATCCAATGCCTCGAATTCCACGAAAACCTCGGTGTCCTGGTCACGTGTGCCGATGGCGGTCGATGTTGCCGCTACCACCAGAGCGATCGGGATGACTTCATAGGCGTGCAGGCCTTCGTTCGATACGTCCACACCGCTGATCGCGGTGCGCAGCACCAGCGTGTCGCGGTCAGCCTGCTGGACGATGCGGTAGCGGCTGCCCAACTGCAGTTCGACCTGCTTCTTCAGGTAGTCGGGAATTTCGTTGAGGGTTGTCTGATCGATGTTTTCGTTCGGCTTGGGCGGCGGGTAGTAGACCGGCCGCTCGACCAGCACCGAGCTGTAGTTCGCGAGCTTCAGGTTCGGGTCGACCCAGCGCAGCACCGGCTGGCCACTGGGCGAAGTGGCGGGCTTGAGTTGCGAGTAGTCGCCGAGGAAGCCCGAGTACTGCGAGGCGTCCGGTTTCTGGCTGGAACAACCGGCCAGCGCGAGTGCACCGGCAAAAAGCAGGGTAGGTACTACAGAGCGTCGCGTCATGGAGCGTCCTTATTCAGAGTGTCACCGCGTTGTGTTTTCATCACATCGAACAACCCATTGCTTACCCGGCTGTCGCGGCGGCAGGGTATCCGCGCCCTTGCTCGAAACCGCTCGAACTTCACTGATGTCGGTCAATCCGCACTCCGAAGGATCCGTCCTACAATGCCTCGCCGATCCCCGTCGGCCGAATCGACGGCCCTCCGGCATCCCAATAATGAAGAGCGGAATCCGACACTTATCCACAGTGCCTGCTTTCCCGCCAGCCTCGCAGTCGAAGGGCCCTTTTCCTCGCCCTCGGCCATCCATGACGGTCCCCTGGCGGCGACCGTACATCCGGTAACAAGAACCCGCCCGTCAGCGCGCGCGGACTTCTTATCCGAACAATCCGGGCCATTGATGGCCAATCAGCACCAAGCCTAGACGGCTTTGCAGAGCGCTGCGTGACAGGCATCGAGGAACCTGGATCATGCAGAAAATCAAGGGTCTTACGACCTGGAACCAAGGTTTCAGATGTCTTTTCCTATGCCGATTGTGCATGGGGTAGGCGTTTCCGGCATTAGACGGGAAAGGGGTGGGTCGGAATCATGCGCCCCTTTTTTCGCTGGCCGTCGGCATCCCGATGGTTTGGCGACCCCGACTTCCACAAGAATCAAGGGTGACTCACTATGGGCAAAGCCAAGCTCAGCCTCGCCTGGCAGATCCTCATCGGCCTGGTACTCGGAATTGCACTGGGCGCCGCGCTCAACCATTTCAGCGCGGAAAAGGCCTGGTGGATCAGCAACATCCTCCAGCCGGCGGGCGATATCTTCATCCGCCTGATCAAGATGATCGTCGTTCCGATCGTCATCTCCTCGCTCATCGTCGGCATCGCCGGCATGGGGGATGCTAAGAAGCTCGGGCGGATCGGCCTGAAGACCATCATCTATTTCGAAATCATCACCACGGTCGCCATCGTGGTTGGTCTGCTGCTGGCGAACATCTTCCAGCCCGGCGCCGGCATCGACATGAGCACCCTGGGCACTGTGGATATCTCCCAGTACGCGCAGACCGCCAAGGAAGTCGAACACCACCACGCGTTCATCGAGACCATCCTCAACCTGATCCCGTCGAACATCTTCGCGGCAATGGCCCGTGGCGAAATGCTGCCGATCATCTTCTTCTCGGTGATGTTCGGCCTGGGTCTGTCTTCGCTGCCGGCGCCGACTCGCGAGCCGCTGGTGAAGATGTTCCAGGGCGTGGCCGAGGCCATGTTCCGCGTCACCCACATGATCATGCGTTACGCCCCCATCGGCGTGTTCGCGCTGATCGCCGTGACGGTGGCCAACTTCGGCTTCGCCTCGCTGCTGCCGCTGGCCAAGCTGGTGGTACTGGTGTACTTCGCCATCGCCTTCTTCGCCTTCATGGTGCTGGGCCTGGCCGCACGCCTGTTCGGCTTCTCCATCATCAAGCTGATGCGCATCTTCAAGGACGAGCTGGTCCTGGCCTATTCCACCGCCAGCTCCGAGACCGTGCTGCCGCGCATCATCGAGAAGATGGAAGCCTACGGCGCGCCGAAGGCGGTCAGCAGCTTCGTGGTGCCCACCGGCTACTCGTTCAACCTCGATGGCTCGACCCTGTACCAGAGCATCGCAGCGATCTTCATCGCCCAGCTCTACGGCATCGACCTGTCCATCGGCCAGCAGTTGATGCTGGTGCTGACCCTGATGGTCACCTCCAAGGGCATCGCTGGCGTGCCGGGCGTTTCCTTCGTGGTGCTGCTGGCGACCCTCGGCAGCGTGGGCATTCCGCTGGAAGGCCTGGCCTTTATCGCCGGCGTCGACCGCATCATGGACATGGCGCGCACCGCACTGAACGTGATCGGCAACGCCCTGGCGGTGCTGGTCATCTCCAAGTGGGAAGGCGTGTACGACGCGCAGAAAGGTGCCCGCTACTGGCAGGCCATGCAGAACGGTCGCGTTGAAGCCTTCCTCGAAGGCGAGGGCGCGGATGGCAAGGAAAGCCCCGCCGCTCGCTGACCCGCAAGGGTTATCCACAAGGCCCCGGCAGCGTCCGGGGCCTTGTCGTTTCTGGCGTCGGAGGGGGCCGTGCCGCTATCATCCGGGCCATTCCAAGGGGGACGATTCATGCTCAACGGCCTGTGGCTGAGCTTTTTCATGGTGGCGGCGGTCACCGCGCTTTCCCGCTGGCTGCTGGGGGGCGAAGCCACCGTCTTCGCCGCCATGGTGGAAAGCCTGTTCGCCATGGCCAAGCTGTCGGTGGAAGTCATGGTGTTGCTGTTCGGCACCCTGACCCTTTGGCTCGGCTTCCTGCGTATCGCCGAAAAGGCCGGGCTGGTGGAAAAGCTCGCGGTCGTCCTTGGCCCGCTGTTCCGCCGCCTGATGCCGGAAGTGCCCGCCGGCCACCCGGCCATCGGCCTGATCACCCTGAACTTCGCCGCCAACGGCCTGGGCCTGGACAACGCCGCCACGCCCATCGGCCTGAAAGCCATGAAGGCGCTGCAGGAGCTCAACCCCAGCAGCACCACTGCGAGTAATGCGCAGATCCTCTTCCTGGTGCTCAACGCTTCCTCCCTGACGTTGCTGCCGGTGACCATCTTCATGTACCGCGCCCAGCAGGGCGCGGTGGACCCGACCCTGGTGTTCCTGCCGATCCTCCTGGCCACCAGCGCCTCCAGCCTGGTCGGGTTGCTCAGCGTTGCCGTCATGCAGCGCCTGAGACTGTGGGACCCGGTCGTGCTGGCCTACCTGATTCCCGGCGCGCTGGCGCTGGGTGCCTTCATGGCGCTGCTGGCGGGGCTGTCCGCCACCGCGCTGGCGCAACTGTCCTCGTTGCTGGGCAACCTGACGCTGTTCGGCATCATCATGCTGTTCCTCATCGTCGGCTGGCTGAAAAAGGTGCCGGTGTACGAAACCTTCGTCGAAGGCGCGAAGGAAGGCTTCGACGTTGCCAGGAGCCTGCTGCCGTACCTGGTGGCGATGCTTTGCGCCGTTGGCGTGTTGCGCGCCTCAGGTGCGCTGGAGATGGCACTGGACGGCATTCGCTGGGTGGTCGAGGGCGTGGGCTGGGATACCCGTTTCGTCGATGCACTGCCCACCGCGCTGGTCAAGCCGTTCTCCGGCAGCGCCGCGCGGGCGATGCTGCTGGAGACCATGCAATCCCACGGCGTGGACAGCTTCCCGGCCCTGGTAGCCGCCACCGTGCAGGGCAGCACCGAGACCACCTTCTATGTGCTGGCCGTGTACTTCGGCGCCGTCGGTATCCAGCGTGCCCGCCATGCCGTGGGTTGCGCGCTGCTGGCAGACCTGGCCGGCGTGCTGGCGTCCATCGGCGTGTGCTACTGGTTCTTCGCCTGAAACTGGCGGGCCGCCCCGCGCTTCGTCTGCTCCTGGAACAGCAGCCATTCGCGCTGGATCACCTGGTAGGGCACGAAGACACTGAGCCGCTCCATTCCGGCCAGTTCCGGTCGGTTCGCCGGTGGCGTCCAGCCGGCGTGGAAGCCGATGTTGATCCCGAGCACGCTGCCATCTCCGGCCAGCAGCGGGCCGCCGGACATGCCCTTGGCCATCGCGGCATCGTGCACGCCGTAGCGCTCGGTACTTTGCGATCCGGAGTTGATGAACGGGACCGGCCAGACCCGACCCTGGGAACTCACCGGGATCATCAGCGTGCTGCTGCCGATGGCGGTCACCTGTTCACCTGGGCGGAAATCCCGCCAGTGCGGAACTTCACCCGCAGCCTTGTGAGCGATGAACAGCAGGTCGCAACCGGTGCTGCAGCGGTACGCCTGATTCATCAGAAAAGGAGTGTGGGCGGCGGTTACTGCGTAGTCGGCGTTCCACTGCACCGCGGAAGCAACCAGCAGGCCGGGCAGTGGCGGGCCTGACAGGACCTGGAAGTACCGCTCGGTCAAGCGACTGTCGGTTTCCGGCGATACCCAGCCATTGCATCCTGTCAACGTCAGGATGAGTAGGAAACTCCATTTCATATCATTAGCCTTTTCCGTTTAATTTGTGGGAAAAGTTAATGATTATTGAAAGAAAATTCCTATATAAAATTAGGATTTATTACGCAGTAAAATAGCTTGTTAATAATCTTGTATGGCGAAAGTTTCCTAGGAAGTTTCTGAAGGAAGTTGATATAAAGTTTCAGGAATAATCTTATTTGTCAAAAAAACCAAGTACCAATTTATAACTGTCAAGACGTTACTTGTTTTTGCCGACGAACAGCATCGAAGCTTTCACGAAGCTTTCAAACCCATGTAATTCAAACCTTTCAGCCATTTTTCGATTGTCTGATGGCGGTCATTACACATAGGGTTACAAATAAGTCGGCCCTCCACTGCCCCGATCCACCCGGATGGCGACTGTCGATTTCCCTCGTGGAAATTTCCCGTGTGTCAGCCTGAGTGATGTCCCCATGGCCTCGAACAATTCCAAAGCCAAAGCCGTCTTCCGCGTGGTGAGTGGCAACTTCCTCGAGATGTACGACTTCATGGTGTATGGCTTCTACGCCACCGCCATTGCCAAGACCTTCTTCCCCGGCGACGACCCCTTCGCCTCCCTGATGCTGTCGCTGGCGACCTTCGGCGCCGGCTTCCTGATGCGCCCGCTGGGCGCCATCTTCCTTGGCGCGTATATCGACCGCCACGGTCGCCGCCAGGGCCTGATCATCACCCTTGGCCTGATGGCCATGGGCACCCTGCTGATCGCTTTTGTTCCGGGATACGCCACCCTGGGTGTCGCAGCACCCTTGCTGGTGCTGTTCGGCCGGTTGCTGCAGGGCTTTTCCGCCGGCGTGGAGCTGGGCGGCGTGTCGGTCTACCTCGCGGAAATCGCCACCCCGGGCAAGCGCGGCTTCTTCGTCAGTTGGCAGTCGGCCAGCCAGCAGGTCGCCGTGGTGTTTGCCGGCCTGCTGGGCGTGATCCTCAACCACTGGCTGAGCCCGCAGGACATGGGCGAGTGGGGCTGGCGCGTGCCCTTCTTCATCGGCTGCCTGATCGTCCCCGCGCTGTTCATCATCCGTCGCTCGCTGGAGGAAACCCCGGAGTTCCAGCAGCGCAAGCATCGTCCGACCCTGGGCCAGGTGCTGCGCTCCATCGCCCAGAACTTCGGCCTGGTGCTGGCCGGCACTGCCATGGTGGTAATGACCACCGTGTCGTTCTACCTGATCACCGCCTACACCCCGACCTTCGGCAGGAACGAGCTGCACCTGTCGGACTTCGACAGCCTGCTGGTGACCATGTGCGTGGGCCTGTCCAACTTCATCTGGCTGCCGCTGATGGGGGCGGTGTCCGATCGCATCGGCCGCAAGCCGCTGTTGCTGGCCGCCACCGTGCTGGCACTGGTCACCGCCTACCCGATGTTGTCCTGGTTGGTGGCGGAGCCCAGCTTCGCTCGCCTGCTGGAGGTGGAGCTATGGCTGTCCTTTCTCTATGGCAGCTACAACGGTGCGATGGTTGTCGCGCTCACCGAGATCATGCCGGCCGACGTACGCACCACCGGCTTCTCCCTGGCCTACAGCCTGGCGACTGCGACCTTCGGTGGCTTCACCCCGGCGGTCTGCACCTGGCTTATCCACACCCTCGACAACAAGGCCGCGCCGGGAATCTGGCTCAGTGGTGCGGCGGCCCTGGGCCTGCTCGCTACCCTGGTGCTGTTCCGCAAGGGCGCCCGTGCGCGGGAAGGGGCGCTGGCCGCTGGGGTCTGAGACCCTCTGCGACGTTCTGCCCCAGCGCGGTTTCGGGCGGCATTGACTCAAGTCAGGCTTGCCCGGACCGCGCAGGAGAAGGATAGGGTCAACCCAATCCCTCTTCTCCAGCGGAGAACGCGTCATGATCACCCACCCCACCGCCGAGCTCGCAGCCCTCGGGGCTGTTGGCGCCGATCACTGGATAGAAACTCTCGAAGACGGCAGCCATGTGCTGATCCGGCCGTTGCGCGCCGAAGACCGCGAGCGCGAGCGCCTGTTCCTCGAGCGCCTATCCCCCATGACCCGCAAATTCCGCTTCCACGGCGAAGTGAAGATCGACGACAAGCTGCTCGATCGCCTGATGGACGTGGACTACCAGACCACCATGGCCTTCATCGCACTGACCCATGTGGACGGCGAGCTGCGCGAAGTCGGCATCAGCCGTTACGCGGCTGTGGACAACCAGCAATGCGAATGCGCGGTGACCATCGCCGACGAGTTCAAGCAACTGGGCCTTGGCCTTGCACTGATGCGCCACCTGATCGACGTGGCCAAGCGCAATGGCTTCCACCAGATGTATTCGATCGACTCGTCCATGGACCGCGACATGCGCGACATGGCCCGCGAGCTGGGCTTCCGCGCCCAGGTCGACCCGGACGATTCCTGCCAGGTCATCCGCCGCCTCGCCCTCTGAGGCTTATCCGGCCCGGCGGGCAATCAGCCCCGCCGGCGCCGGAGCGCCAGCCCGACCAGTACCGCCAACAGCAGCGCGCCCAGCGCTGAAAGTGGATAGACCCTATCGTCGTCCAGCAGCGGTTTCTCGATACGCAGATACCCCTCGTCCTTGAACAGCTGCTGCGCCACGTCGTTGGCTTGCGTGAGGCTGACCCTTGCCAGGCGCTTGTCCTCGTCGGGGAACTTGCCGTCGTCGAAGTCCGCCAGCGCGCCCCAGTAGTAATCCGCCAGCGTCGAGTTGCCCGGCGTGCTCCAGGCCAGTTGCGCGCGCGCCACGCGCTGGATGCGGGCAAAGCGCTGTGGGTCGAGGCCGTCGTGGCGGATCTTATCCACCAGGTCCTTCAGGGCCTGCTGGGTCACCTTCTCCTGATCGCGCTCGACATCGGCGTTCAGGCTCATGAAGCCCTGGTTGGCCCAGGCGGTGCGTTCGCTCCAGGGGCCATAGGAGAGCTCCCGGCGTACACGCAGTTCGGTGTAGAGCGCATCGTTCAGGTAGGCCTGCAGCAGGTCCAGCGTGGCGCCGTCGGCTTCCGCCGGCTCGGGGAAAATCCAGTGCAGTACCGCGCTTTCGCCGAACAGCCCGGTGGTCAGGCTGCGCTGGCGCTCGGCCCCCTTTTTCATCTGCGGCAGGTCGCGGCGCTCCGGGGTGCCGTGATCGACCAGGGCGCCGTAGGTACGGCCCAGGTAGACCGGCAGGCGCGGGTCGAGGTCGCCGACGATGATCAGGGTCATGTTGCTGGGGACATACCAGTCCTTGCGCAACTGCTCCAGCTGGGTCCGGGTCAGGTTATCCACAGGCGCGCGCTCGTCGCACGACAGCCCCAGTTCCACGGCCAGCTGTTCCTGGCCGGCGCGGCTGACGTTCTGGTGGTCCAGCCAGCGCTGCAGGTGCGAATAATGGCCGCCGTCCTCGCGCACCAGTACCTGTTTGGCGGAGTCGATCTTGCGCTGGTCGAGCTGGGTGCGGGTGATGATTTCCAGCAGCAGGTCCAGCACCTGGCGCTGGGTGGCGGCGGGGGATTCGACGACGAAAGCGGTGTCGCCCTCGCTGGTGTAGGCGTTCCATTGGCCGCCCAGGGCCTGCATGCGCGCTTCCAGGTCGGCCTCGTCGCCGCCATCCAGGCCGCTGAAGAACAGGTGCTCCATCAGGTGCGGAAGCTGCCGGTCGCGGCAACTGAAATCACTGAAGCCGACGCCGACGATCAGGCGGATCGACACGTGGCCCTTCTCGTGGGTGGGCTTGAACAGTACGCCCATGCCGTTCTCCAGCTGATAGGCCTCGACCGTCTGTCGCTGGTCGGCAAGGGACCAGGTGGTGAGCAGCAGGGACAGCAGGGGGACGAACAACCAACGCATGAGCGGTGAGCCTGGACGCAAAGCCGTGAGGATAGCGGATTGACCGACGCGAACCCACCGCGTTCAACCTTTGTCGGGTGGCATCTTTGGTCATGGGGCTGGCTTGTGCGGTCACTGTCGGTGCTGGCGCAGTGGAACTACGCTGCAAGCACGCACCCTTCAATAGCCCAAAGTTCGCCGCGTTCCCGAGCGATCTGGAGGTTTCATGCGCGTATTGATCACCGGCGCCGCTGGCTTTCTGGGGCAGAGCCTGCTCAATGAACTGGCCGTGCAGCACCTGGATTGGACGCTGATCGCCGGAGACGTCAGGCGCATCAATACCCAGGGCCTGCGACCGAACATCGAGCCGGTTGCGCTGGACCTGGGTGTGGCTGCGCAGGTGAATGCCTGCGTAGAACAATGGCGACCGGACGCCATCGTCCATCTCGCCGCCGTGGTCAACCCGCCGCGGGAAATGACCCCGCAGAAGCTGCATGCCATCGAAGTCGGCGGCACTCGCGCGCTGATCGAGGCGGCGCGGCAGACCGGCGTTAAGCAACTGATAGTCACCAGCTCCGGCGTCGCTTATGGCTTCCACCGCGACAATGCCGAGTGGATCGACGAATCCCATCCGCTGCGCGGACACCCCCACCTGCTCCAGGCGCGTTGCAAGCAGGAGATCGAACAACTGCTGGCGGATGCGCGGAAACGTTATCCACAGCTCAAGCAGTTGATCCTGCGTCCCGGCACCATTCTCGGCCGACGTGTGCATAACCCGCTGAGCGAACTCTTTGCCCGGCCCACCATGGTGGGCGTGCTGGGGCACCGCAGCCGCTTCGTGTTCATCTGGGACCAGGATGTCGTGAATGTGATCCGCCAGGGGCTGGAACGCGGCAGCGAGGGCATCTACAACCTCGCCGGCGATGGTGCGTTGTCCTTGCGCGAAATCGCCGGCCTGCTCAACAAACCCTATCGGTCCATGCCCGCAGGCCTGCTGCGCATGGGGCTGGGGCTGCTCAAGCCGCTGGGTTTGTCGCGCTTCGGCCCGGAGCAGGTGGACTACCTGCGCTATCGGCCAGTGCTGGACAATCGCCGGTTGAAGGAAGAGTTCGGCTACGAGCCGCGCTATTCCAGCCGCGAGGCCTTCCTGGCCTATCTCGCGGCGCGGGGACCGAACGGCTGAGTCGCAGGCTGTGGATATCCTGTAGGCAAGTCTGTTGAAAAGCCTGCTGGCCGCTGCTTGTCGCTGCCGGCTAACTGCCTGACTGCCGCCTCCGCTGGCGATATTCGCCCGGTGTCAGCCCCGTCCAATGACGGAAGGCACGGAAGAACACGCTGGGTTCGGAATAGCCGAGCAGGGCGGCGATATCCGTGGCCGGCAGGTTGCCTTCGCCCAGGTAGCGTTCCGCCAGTTGCCGGCGGGTGTCGGCGAGCAGCTGTTGATAACTGCTGCCTTCCTCCGCCAGTCGGCGCTGCAGCGTGCGCTCGCTCAGGCCCAGTTCGCTGGCAACCGAAGCGCGGCCCGGTTCGCCGCGGGCCAGTTGCTCACCCAGGAGGGCGACGACACGGCCGCTGATGCTGGCGCTGGGCAGCCGGGCGAGCAGGCCTTCGGCGTGCTGGCGCAGCAGATCGCGCAGCGGCGGATTGGCCTGGGGCAGTGGTGCGTCGATGAGTGCCCTGGGTAGGCCCATGGCGTAGTCAGGCGCTTCAAACTGCAGAGGGCAGCCGAAGGCCTTTTCATATTCTTCGAGATTCTCCGGCTGGCTGTGCATGAAGCGGCAGCCGGCCAATTGCAGGCCGCTGAGCAGGGCGCGCAGCTGGCGCGCCCAGAACCCCAGCAGCGCCAGGGCGCGGGCGCGGGTCGCCGGCGTTTCGGGGCTCAGCGGGCGGTAGGTCACCCAGATGATCTCGGCTTGCGCCTCGATGGCCACCTGGCCGCCTTCGCCTACCAGGCGCTGGTAGCGCATGGCCGACTCGAGGGCGTCGCCCAGCGTGGTGCTCGACTGCAGCAGATAGCCCAGCGCGCTGAAGGATGCCGGCGACAGGGCGCGGCCCATGGCCAGGCCGGGCTCATCGTGCTTCAGGTCGGTCTGGATCACCTGCCACATGCGCTCCTGCAGCGCGAAGTCGATACGCGCATCCGGGTCGCTGAGCTGGGATTGCTGAATGCCGCTGGCAGCGAGCAGCGCATCGCGGTTCATACCGAGACGCACGGCCGCCAGCAGAATGGCCTGGGTCAGGCTGGCGCTGACCGAGGGAGGGCGTTGGGATTGAGTGCATGCTTCCATGGCGGCGGATTCTGCCCGAACCCTGGGCGTCGTGATATCAGGACTTTGTAGGAGCTGGCGAACGCTCCGTCGAAGCGCTCGCCCAGTCCCTGGCCGTCAACCCGTCGCGCTGGAGCCGGGCGGAGCCGGGCGCTGCTGATCCTGTACCGCTTCGACTTCGCGCTCGACGAAGTCATCGTCTTCCCCAGGTTCAGTGGTTGCCGAACTGCTGGCATCCGGGTTGTCCAGAACAGCATAGGCGATGGCGCAGAACAGCGAGTTCAAGCGCTTCATGTCGCTGATCAGGTCCAGGTGCAGCGAGCTGGTCTCGATGCTCTGTACCACCTGCTGACGCAGGCGGTCGACATGCGAGTGGGCGAAGCGCCGTTCCTGCAGGCGGAAGCGCTGCTTGGCACGGCGCAGGCGCTTGGCGCCTTCCTGGTCACCATTGAGGAACACCGACAGGGACAGGCGCAGGTTGGCCACCAACTGACCGTGCAGCACGGTGATCTCCTCCAGGCCGTTGTCGGAGAAGGATCGGCTGCGCGAGGTCTTCTTGTCCTGCACGGCGCCGAGCATGTGTTCGATGATGTCGCCCGCCTGCTCGAGGTTGATCGCCAGCTCGATGATCTCCGCCCAGCGACGGCTGTCGGCTTCGCTCAGGTCTTCGCGGGGCATGCGCGCCAGGTACAGCTTGATCGCGGTGTAGAGGGCGTCGACGTCGTCGTCCTGCTTGCGGATTTCCTTGCCCAGCAGCGGGTCGCCGCTGTGGATAACCTGCATCAGGTTGTTCAGCATCTGTTCGACGATATCGCCCATGCGCAGGGTTTCGCGCACCGCGTTGACCAGCGCCAGGCTTGGCGTGTCCAGCGCACCGGGGTCGAGGTGACGCGGGCGGACGATATCTTCCGGCGAATGGCGGTCGGGCATGATGCGCGTACAGAAGGCCGCCATTTGTCCGGTCAGCGGCAGGCAGGCGAGGCAGCGGGTGGTGTTGTAGAGCACGTGGAAGGCGATCACCAGTTCGGCGGTGCTGAACTGCCAGTGGTCGATCCAGTCTGCCAGCGGGCCCACCAGCGGCAGCACCAGGGCGCAGCCGGCGACCTTGAACAGCAGGCTGCCCAGCGCCACGCGGCGGCCGGCGGCGTTCTGCGAGGAGGCACTGATCATCGCCAGGATTCCGCTGCCCAGGTTGGCGCCGATCACCAGGCACAGCGCCACTTTCAGCGAGATCACCTTGGAGGCGGCCAGCGTCGCGGTAAGCAGCACGGCCGCCAGGCTGGAATAGGAAATCATCGCGAACAGCGCGCCGGTGAGCGCATCCAGCATCACGTCGCCGGTCAGGCTGGAGAACAGCACCTTGACGCCCTTGGCCTGGGTCATCGGCTCCGCTGCCGCGACGATCAGCTGCAGCGCCAGGATGATCAGCCCCAGGCCGATGAACACCCGGCCGAGCTGGCCCAGGCGCGACTTCTGTCGGCCGAGGAAGAAGATCACCCCGAAGAAGATCAACAGCGGCGACAGCCACGACAGGTCCAGGGTCAGCACCCGTGCCATCAGCGCCGTGCCGACGTCCGCGCCGAGCATGATCGCCAGCGCTGGCGCCAGGGCCATCAGTCCGGTGGCGACGAAGGAGGTCGCCAGCAGCGCCGTGGCGTTGCTGCTCTGCACCAGCGCGGTGACACCGATGCCGGCGGCGAAGGCCAGCGGGCGCTTTTCCACGCTGCGGCTGAGGATTTTTCGCAGGTTACTGCCGTAGACCCTGAGGATGCCGGTGCGGACGATGTGAGTGCCCCACACCAACAGGGCGACGGCAGAGAGCAGATCGAGCAGTTTGAGCATGTCGGGCCCCCTTGCACGCAAATGGGCCCGCGGGCGGAGCGTCCGTCGACGGACCCTGTAACGACCTCGCCCGCGGCTCCGTACAGACAGCGCGGAGGGCCGAGAAGGACACGGCAGCATTCAGGCGATTGTCACAAGACTGTCATGGTAGACCCTCGTTCTTCCCTGAGGGTTCGCCAAATCTCTGATTTGCCGGGATTCCTGTCTGTCAGTAAAGCCGATCAAACACGGGTGCGAGAGGCTTTGCATCGGTTATTTCGCACGGATCGGCGGGCGGATATGTCTAGACTGCCTAACCATTTGCTGACAGAAGTGCTCATCGACATGGATGCGCCACAGGCCGAGGAGAAGTCGCATGCGTAGGTCGTTCCCCCTCCTGATCGTACTGGCGTTGGCCGGTTGCGGCGACAAGTCGGCGCTGCCGTTCACCGCCGGCACCGGACCTCAACCGCAATTGCCCGAACCCCAGAGCAGCGTGCTGCCCACCGTCAACATCGCCACCGCCACCGGCTGGCCCGCCGGGCAGATGCCCCGTGCTGCCGAAGGCCTGGAGGTGCAGCGCTTCGCCGACAAGCTGGAACACCCGCGTTGGCTTTACGTGCTGCCCAACGGCGATGTGCTGGTGGCGGAAAGCTCGGCACCGCCCAAGGAAGAGTCCGGCGGATTGAAGGACTGGGTCGCCGGCAAGGTCATGGCCAAGGCCGGGGCCTCGGTACCCAGCGCCAACCGCATCACCCTGCTGCGCGACAGCGATGGCGATGGCGTGCCGGAACAGCGCAGCGTGCTGCTGGAAGGTCTGTTCTCGCCCTTCGGCATGGCGCTTGTGGATAACTGGCTGTATGTGGCCAACGCCGATGCCGTGGTGCGCTTCCCGTACAAGACTGGCGAGACGGCGATCAGCGCACCGGCGGAAAAGGTCGTCGACCTGCCGGGCGGGCCGATCAACCACCACTGGACCAAGAACATCCTCGCCAGCCCCGACGGCCGCTACCTCTACGCCACCGTCGGCTCCAACAGCAACGTCGGCGAGAACGGGCTGGACGCGGAGAAGCACCGCGCGGCGATCCTGCAGATCGACCTTTCCAGCCGTAACGTGCGGGTATTCGCCTCCGGCCTGCGCAACCCCAACGGGCTGGGCTGGGAGCCCAACAGCGGCGCCCTGTGGACAGCCGTCAACGAGCGCGACGAACTGGGCAACGACCTGGTGCCGGACTACATGACCTCGGTGAAGGACGGCGGCTTCTACGGCTGGCCCTGGAGCTACTTCGGCCAGCATGTGGATAAACGCGTCGAACCGCCGCGCCCGGACATGGTGCAGAAGGCCCTGGTGCCCGACTACGCCCTGGGTTCGCACACCGCCTCCCTCGGCCTTGCCTTCTATCAGGGCAGCCTGCTGCCGGAGCGTTATCGTGGCGGCGTGTTCATCGGCCAGCACGGCTCGTGGAACCGCAAGCCGCGCAGCGGTTACCAGGTGGTGTTCATCCCCTTCGGCGGCGGCAAGCCCAACGGCCAGCCGGTGACGGTGCTGGATGGTTTCGTCAACGACAAGGAGGAAGCCATGGGCCGTCCGGTCGGCGTCGCTGTGGATAAGTTTGGCGGCCTGCTGGTGGCCGATGATGTGGGTAACACCGTATGGCGGTTGCGCCCGGCTACCCTGAAGTGAATCGACGAGGAGGCCGCATGGCCAAGCTACATCGCCTGATCCTGATGGCCGCGCTACTGACGCTGGGCGCGTGCAGCAGTCTGTTCGGCACGCGCGATCCGCTGCGCATCGACCTGGTCGGCCTGGAGCCGGCGACCGGGCAGGGCATGGAAGCGCGCTTCACGGTCAAGCTGCGGGTGCAGAACCCCAATGACCAGGCCATCGACTACAACGGTATCGCCCTGGACCTTTCGGTGAACGGCCAGCCGCTGGCCAGCGGGGTGAGCGACGCCAGCGGGCAGGTGCCGCGATTCGGCGAAACGGTGATCAGTGTGCCGGTGAGCATCTCGGCTTTCTCTGCGCTCCGCCAGGCCTGGGGCCTGTCCGGCGGTCCACCGCGCCAGGGCATGCCCTACGAAATCAGCGGCAAACTGGCCGGTGGGTTGTTCGGTACGGTGCGCTTCAACGACAAGGGCGTGCTGAACTGGCCGGAGCCGGTTGCACGTCCTTGAGGTACGTTGCTGTGGATAAACCGGGCTGTGGATAGCCCGGTTTTTTATTGCCTGCCGTGGGCTACTGGCCTGGGATGTCCTTGCGCAGCTTCACCGGGTCCACTTCCTTCTTCCCACGCGCGGTGCGCATGCGGATGTTCAGCGCTTCCACCGCCAGCGAGAAGGCCATGGCGAAGTAGACGTAGCCCTTGGGCACGTGGACTTCGAAGGCTTCGGCGATGAGCACGGTGCCGACCACGATAAGGAAGGACAGCGCGAGCATCTTCAGCGACGGGTGCTTGTCGATGAAGTCGCTGATGGCGCCCGCCGCCAGCATCATCACCATGACCGCCACGACGATGGCCGCGACCATCACCGGCACGTTGGAAACCATGCCCACGGCGGTGATCACCGAGTCCAGCGAGAACACGATGTCGATGATGGCGATCTGGATGATGGTGCCGATGAAGCCACCCATCACGCTCTTGGGTTCTCCCTCGGTTTCATCCTCGCCCTCCAGGCCGTGGAAGATTTCGCTGCTGCTTTTCCACAGCAGGAACAGGCCGCCGAAGAACAGGATCAGATCGCGCCCGGAGATGCCCTGGCCGAACACGTGGAACAGGTCGGCGGTCAGGCGCATGACCCAGGTGATCGAGAGCAGCAGCAGGATGCGCGTGACCATCGCCAGCGCCAGTCCGAAGAAGCGCGTGCGCGGCTGCATGTGCTTGGGCATGCGGCCGACCAGGATGGAGATCATGATGATGTTGTCGATGCCCAGGACGATTTCCAGGGCAGTCAGGGTGAAGAACGCAATCCAGATTTCAGGGCTGGTCAGCCATTCCATTGTCGCGGTACTCGAAGTCGGTCGTTGATCGGTCAGTCATTGAACAGCGGGAACAGGCCCAGCAGCAGCGCGGCGGCGAGGATCGCCAGGCACACCAGCACGGCCCATTTGAGGGTGAAGCGCTGATGGTCGCCGAAGTCGATCTTGGCCAGGCCTACCAGCAGGTAGGTCGAGGGCACCAGCGGGCTGAGCAGGTGCACCGGCTGGCCGACGATGGAGGCACGGGCCATTTCCACCGGCGTGATGCCGTACTGCGCGGCGGCCTGGGAGAGTACCGGGAGCACGCCGTAGTAGAAAGCGTCGTTGGACATGAAGAAGGTGAACGGCATGCTCACCAGCGCCGTGATGGTCGCCAGATACGGCCCCAGCGCCGGCGGGATCACCGCCAGCAGGCTCTTGGACATGGCTTCGACCATGCCCGTTCCGGAGAGGATCCCGGTGAATACGCCCGCGGCGAAAATCAGCGAGACCACCGCGAGGACGTTCTCGGCGTGGGCGCCGATGCGCTTCTTCTGCTCCAGGATGCAGGGATAGTTGACGATCATCGCGATCCCGAAGGCGATCATGAACAGCACCGGCATCGGCAGCAGGCCGGCGATCAGGGTGCCCATCAGCACAACGGTCAGCACGGCGTTGAACCACAGCAGCTTCGGCCGACGCACCTCGGGGTATTGCGACACACTCACTTCCGCCATCGCTTCGTGGTCGATCGGCAGGTGCAACTCGCCCAGGCGGGCGCGCTCGCGCTTGCCGTAGGCCCAGGCGAGGGCGAAGATCGCCGCGATCCCGGCGAGCATGGCCGGGATCATCGGCACGAAGATGTCCGCCGGGTCGACGTGAAGGGCGCTGGCTGCGCGGGCAGTGGGGCCGCCCCAGGGCGTCATGTTCAGCACGCCGCTGGAGAGCATGATCAGGCAGGCCATCAGCAGCGGGCTCATGCCCAGGCGGCTGTACAGCGGCAGCACGGCGGCCACGCAGATCATGTAGGTGGTCGAGCCGTCGCCATCCAGCGAGACGATCATCGCCAGCGCGGCGGTGCCCATCGATACCTTCAGCGGATCGCCCTTCACCAGTTTGAGGATGCGCCGCACCGCCGGGTCGAACAGCCCGGAGTCGATCATGATGGCGAAGTAGAGGATGGCGAACATCAGCATCACGCCGGTCGGCGCGAGGGTGCGGATGCCGTCCAGCATCATCGGTCCCAGGCCCTTGGCGAAGCCGCCGAGCAGGGCGAAGGCGATCGGGACCAGGATCAGCGCGATCAGTGCCGAAAGCCGCTTGGTCATGATCAGGAACATGAAGGTCGCCACCATGGCGAAGGCGAGGAAAGTCAGCATGGGGATAACTCCGTCTCGGCGCCGAGGTTCAGCAGCGGCTGTGGATAAGCACGAGTGGTACGGACGGAGTGGGAGCGGGGGCGGACAGGAAACGGGGCATGAGCGATCACCGATTGTTGTTTTTGTACGCTGCGCGAACGCAGGTCCGGCCGGGAGGACCGAGGCGGCGATGCTAGGGGGTCAAGCTTTCAGCAGGCTTTCGCGGAATATTTCCACAGATCGGTGGGGATTTGCGCAGGTTCAATCCAGATGCAGTGGACAAATTTCAGGAGCCCAGCGCCTGGATCGCACCCATCACCAGCAGCAGGCTGGCGCCGGCCAGCAGTGTCTGCAGGGTGATGATCCCCGCCATCAGTCCGCTTTCGCCGCCCAGCTGGCGGGTCAGTACATAGGCGGTCGGGGCTGTGGGGAGCGCGAAGAACATCACCAGCAGTGCGCTCTCCAGCGGCGGCAGTGCCAGCAGGCGAGCGATGGCGAAGGCCAGCAAAGGCATGGCCAGCAGGCGGATTGCGCAGTTCCAGCCCAGTGCCGAGACCTCCGCGCGCAGCTCCTGCGGCTGCAGTGCTGCACCCACGCAGAGCAGGCCCAGCGGCAGGCTCGCTACGGCCAGCAGGTTGAACAGCCGGTCCGTACCGCCGGGCAGGCCGATGCCGCTCACATTCAGCAACGCGCCCGCCACGCAGGCGAGGATCAGCGGGTTCCTGACAATCGGCAGCAGTAGCGAACGCGGGCTGATGCCGCGTTCGGCAGTCAGCGCCCAGACCGACATCACGTTCACTGTCGGCACCATCAGCGCCAGCATCAGCGCGGCCAGGGTCAGGCCCGGTTTGCCATAGAGGCTGCCCACGGCCGCCAGCCCCAGGTAGGTGTTGAAGCGCAGCACGCCCTGGGCGATGGCGCCGAAGCGCGCGGCATTCCAGCCACGCAGGCGTTTGGCGATGAGCAGGGCAATCCAGGCGATACCCAGCCCGAGCACCACTGCCAGCGCCTGGCGGGCGAGGCCGGGGTCGTTCAGCGGCGCGCTGGCCAGGCTGCTGGCCAGTAGCGCAGGAAACAGGATGAAGTAGTTGAGCCGCTCGGCTGCCGGCCAGAAGGCCTCGCCGGGGAAACCTTTGCGGCGCAGCACGAAGCCGCCGACGATCAACGCGAACAATGGCCACAGGGCCTGGAACAGAGCGGTCACGGCAACCCCAAGAGGGTGGTGGGAGCGGGCATCTTGCCGAGGGTGAGGGGGCAAGGGCAAGGTGTGTGGATAAGTGCCGATCCTTGCCTGACGTGGTTTTCCACAGGCTCAGGCGGTGTGGAAAACCTTGTCCACACCCTCAGCGGCGGAAACCGCCGCCGCCAATGTGGCCGCCGCCGAAATGCCCTCCACCGCCCCACTGCCGCTGCGTCTGATTGAAGCGCTGCTGGCCGACCTGCCGCGACTGGTACTGCTGCTCCAGTTGCCCACGCATGTTGGCCTGGTTCGGCTGGACGGGCTGCCAGCCATTGCTGGTGTGTTGCTGCCAGCCGTTGTCGGTGTGCTGGTAGACGTTGCCATCGTGCCCGGCGTAGACGTCGCCATTCTTCCAGGCCACGGCGTTGCCGGTGCGGCGGTTGTAGGTCACGCCGCGGTTGTCGTGGTCGTAGCTGCCGCGGCCGTCATCCACATCGCCGGATACCCCGCGCTCGGCGATGGTGGTGCGACCGGTCTGGGCGTTGTGCTTCACGCCCTGCTGGCCGGCCTTGAAGTCGCCGCTATCGGCATCGTAGGCCACGCCACTGCGCCCTGCGGCGGAGATACCGGTGGAAGCATTGGAATAGGCACCGCGCCGGCCGGCCACTCCCTGGTCGGTATAGGGGTTGAACGCCGCGCCCTGGCTACCGGCGAAACGGGTGCCGGTGCGCGGGTTGTAGCCGGCCGCCGAGCTGCCCTGCCACTGGGTGCCGGTCCAGGCGTTGTAGCCATCGGCGTGGGTGACGGTGCCCTGGCCCCAGCGCCCGTAGAAGTTGGCCTGGTTGATGTTGGTATAACTCCAGCCGCCCTGTGGATAAGGTCCCCAGTACGGGCCCCAGTATGGCTCCGGCGTGCCCCACCAGGCTCCGGCGGCGTAGCCGAAGGCGAAGCCGGTCAGCGCGCCGACGGCAAAGCCCGCCCCGTAGCCATAGGTCGGTGGATAACCGTAGTACACCGTGCTGCTGACATAGGCGGGATAGGCGTAGCCCGTGCCGTACACCACCGTGCCGTCGCTGTTGACCACCACGCCCAGGTATCCCGGCGTGTAGCCGACAACCACGGTCTGCGGGGTCACCGAGTAGATGTGCACATACGTCACGTAGTACACCGGCGAACTGGGCGGGATGCCGTAGATCGCCGCGGGCACTTCGGTGGCCACTTGCCACGGCCCGCTCGGGCTGGGCGCGGTGAACCAGACGCCGTTGCTCACGGCGAAGAACTGGTTGGCCGTCACTTCGATCACTGGCGTCGGCGTGTTCACCGCGTAGTTCAGGCTGGTGCCGGTGATCGACTGGAAATTCGGCGCGCCGTCATAGGTCACCTTCAGCGTGGCCTTGCTGCGCGAGACGCTGGCAGTCTGCGGAATGCTCGCGGCGATGGCGGCTTCCTTGGCCTGGGGCGTACCGGGAACCGACACGAGGACGTTGGCTTTCGGGTCCTTGGCGGAGATCTTCGCGAAGTCGGCGGGCAGGTCCTTGCCGGGCACATAGGTCCACGGGCCTTTCTCACCCGGGCCGCTGAACCAGCGGCCGGATACCAGCACGTACCAGGTGTTGTGGGTCGGATCGACGAACACCGCGTGATCGGCATTGTTCAGGCTCAGCAGGCTGACGCCGTCCACCGGCGCCATCTGCGCGGTGCCGTCGCTGACGATCAGTTCGGTGGGCTGCGTGGCCACCCGCACGGCCGGCGCCTTGCCCGGCTTCTTGCCGTTCTTGGGCAGCAGAGCGTCCACCGGGCCGGCCTTCTCCGCCGCCTGCTGGGCGCTGAGCAGCACCTTGGGCGGTTGGCTGAGCACCAGCCAGGTGCCGTCCAGCGCCTGCGCCGTGTACCAGTTACCGGCGGCGTTCAGGTAGTTGTTGCCCTGGGCGTCGCGCAGGAGCAGCACGCGGCTGTTGATAACCCGCTCGAAGTCGCTGCCCGTCAGGGCTTGCCACTTCGGCTGGCCGTCGATGATCACCAGCACGGTCGGGGTGCTGGCGAAAATGATCTGCGGCGCGTCGTTCTTCACTTCCACGTGGCGCAGCTTGTCCAGTTGCTGGTTCACCGCGTAGCTGGCCTGCAACTGGTCGAGGGAGACTGTCAGGCCTTCTTTGGGCAGCCGCGCCACCAGGGCATCGCGCACCTTGTCGGCGCTGTCTGGTGCGGTGGGGACTTCGACCTTTTCGATGCGCAGGTCGGTGAGTTGCACCAGGCCGCTGGCCTTGTCGATGGCGGCGGCGGCGGAGAACTGCGCCACCCCATAGGTGGGCGCGGCATTGGCGGCGCCGATGGCGATGGCCGCCCGGCCGCCCATGCGGGTGCCGTCCCAGTCTTCGATCTGCGGCTGGAAGATCTGCACATGTTGGTCGCCCAGGGCGAAATCCCGGGGCCATTTCAGTTCTTCGGCCATTGCCGGCGAAGCGGGCGCACTGGCCTGTGGTTGGCCCTGGGCGGCAACGGCAGCAGCGGGATGCAACGACAGCCCGGCGACGAGCGCCAGGGCCGAGAGAATGGGGCGGGGGGCCATGCTGGAAACCTTCCTTGAGGAGAGCTGCGTTCAACCATAGTGCAGCGCGGAACAACCCGCGCGCGGCCGAGCTCTCCCCTGCGCCATGCTGGTGCAATTTCGCCGGCAAGGCAGCTTTTTCTTATGGCGCAACGACATATTTAATAATTTTCCGAGCCTCCCGCTTCGGCCACCATCGGCCTGTCAGACATGTCGCGAGACAAAGCCTTCAGACGCTGGGCCATAGAGCCCGATGCCGCCCATGTCCCGGTTCTACCGGCCTCCTGGCCACTGCCGCAGTAAATTAACAACAAAGCCAAACGGCTGTGGGAGTGCTTCATGATCAAGTCCTTGCTCGTGCGTTCCATCGCGTGTTCCGCCCTGGCTCTCGCCGCCGCTTCTGGCGCGCAGGCCGGTACCCTGTCCATCGGCCATACCACCTGGGTCGGCTACGGCACCCTCTATCTCGCCCGCGACCTGGGCTACTTCAAGGAGCAGGGCCTCGACTTGCAGCTGACCACCATCGAGGAAGCCTCGATGTAC
Source organism: Pseudomonas nitroreducens (assembly GCF_010994165.1). Lineage (NCBI taxonomy): Bacteria > Pseudomonadati > Pseudomonadota > Gammaproteobacteria > Pseudomonadales > Pseudomonadaceae > Pseudomonas > Pseudomonas nitroreducens. Next base: position 710,184 of record NZ_WMBX01000004.1, read on the forward strand.
ATGGCGGCCCAGGCCTCCGGCCAGCTCTCCGGCTCCGCTTCCACCATCGACGAAATCCTCAAGTACCGGCCGAAGTTCTGCTTCAAGGCCGTGGCTGCGCTGGACGACAGCCATGGCGGCGACGGCGTGCTGGTGGGCAAGGACGTCACCTCCCTGGCCCAGCTGAAGGGCCAGGAAGTGGCGGTCAACGAAGGCTCTGTCTCGCAGTTCTGGTTGGCCTACCTGCTCAAGCACGCCGGCATGAGCATGAGCGACATCAAGGTGCAGAACATGACCGCCGATGACGCGGCCAGCGCCTTCATCGCCGGCCGCGTACCCGCCGCCGTGACCTGGGAACCGCACCTCTCGCTGGTACGCGAGAAGCAGCAGGGCAAGGTGCTGGTAGACAGCTCCACCACCCCCGGCGTGATCGTCGACGTGGTCGCCCTCAACTGCGACGTGATCGAGAAGCAGCCCGAGGACGTCAAGGCCCTGGTGAAAGGCCTGTACAAGGCCGTGCAATACACCAAGGAGCACCCGGACGAGGCCTACGCCATCATGGCCAAGGGCGTCGGCGGTTACCTCTCCGATCCCAAGGCCCTGGCCGATGCCGCCAAGGGCGTGCGCTTCTACGACAAGGCCATGAGCGAGCAACTCATTGGCACTCCCGGCAAGCCCGGCGACATCAAGGGCTTGATCCGCCTCGCCAACGAAACCTGGAGCGGCCTGCAGGGCAAGCGCCTGGAAGTCAGCTACGACGACCTGGTCGACCCGCGCTTCGTCTCCGAGTAACCGTCTCACTCTTGTCCCCGCGGGCGGCGCCGTGCCGCTCGCCTGGAGGAATCCGCGATGCCTCGTCGTTCGCAATCCTGGCTCAGCCGTTGCCTGACGCCCAAGGTCGACCTGCCGCTGAAGCTGGTCTGGTCCGCCGGCACCCTGTGCTGGCTGCTCGTGTTCGGTCTGTGGGCCGGGCTCTCCTATGGCGGCGTGGTGCCGGCGATGTTCCTGCCCACCCCGGACGCGGTGCTCGCGGCCGGCGTGCGCCTGGCCAGTGACGGCACCCTCGCCACCCACGTGATGGCCAGCGTCAAGGTGGTGATGATCGGCTTCATCATCTCCTCGCTGGTGGCGGTGCCGCTGGGCCTGTTGATGGGCAGCTTCCGCATCGTCCAGGCCTTCCTCGAACCGCTGGTGAACTTCATTCGCTACCTGCCGGTGACCTCCTTCGTGCCGCTGTTCATCCTGTGGATCGGCATCGGCCTGGAACAGCGCGTCACCGTGATCATCTTCGGCGTGTTCTTCCAGCAACTGGTGATGATCGCGGACGTCTCCCGCGGCGTCGCCAAGGACCTGGTCAATGCGTCCTACACCCTGGGCTGCAACCGTCGCGACGTGGTCCTTCACGTGCTCGGCCCGGCGTCGCTGCCGGGCGTGCTCGACACCCTGCGCGTGACCATGGGCTGGGCCTGGACCTACCTGGTCGTGGCCGAACTGGTCGCCGCCTCCAGCGGCCTGGGCTACATCAGCCTCAAGGCCATGCGCGGCTTCCAGGTCGACGTGATCTTCCTGGCCATCGCCATCATTGGCCTGCTGGGCCTGATTACCGACCAACTCTTCCGATTCATCCGACTGAAGGTGGCGTCATGGGCGCAGTAGCGATCAAGCAGGAAGAAGCGGCCGTGACCGGTCAGGAACAAGCCAGGCCGCCGCGCCTGCGGGTGGAGAACGTCAGCCTGCGCTACCGCACGCCCGAGGGCGGCACCTTCAGCGCGCTGGAGAGCGTCTCCTTCGAAGTGCCGGACCAGCAGTTCGCGGTCATCGTCGGCCCGTCCGGCTGCGGCAAGTCGAGCCTGCTCTACCTCACTGCCGGCCTGGCCGAGCCCACCGAAGGCGACATCTACGTCGGCGGCCAACTGGTCGACGGCCCGGGCGCCGACCGCGGCATGGTGTTCCAGAGCTACACCCTGTTCCCCTGGCTGACCGTGCGCCAGAACGTCGAGTTCGGCCTCAAGCGTCGCGGCATGCCGGCGGCCGAGCGCCGCGAGATCGTCGACTACTACCTCGACGAAGTCGGCCTGCGCCGCTTCGAGAACAACTATCCCAAGCAGCTCTCCGGCGGAATGATGCAGCGCGTGGCGATCGCCCGCGCGCTGGCCAACGACCCGCAGATCCTGCTGATGGACGAGCCCTTCGGCGCTCTCGACAGCCAGACCCGCATGCAGATGCAGCAACTGCTGCTGCGCGTGTGGGACCACAGCAAGAAGACCGTGGTGTTCGTCACTCACGACATCGACGAGGCCATCCTGCTGGGCGATCGCGTCTACGTCATGGGCGCACGCCCCGGCCGCATCAAGCGCATCCTCGACGTGCCCATCGAGCGCCCGCGCTCGCTGGACATGGTCATGGACCGCCAGTTCATCGAGATGAAGCGCGAGATCCTCGGGCTGCTGCACGACGACCTGGAAGAAGCGCACTGACCTGCCGTCGGCCGGCGCCTTCTGCAGGGCGCCGGCCGATACGGTGATTCGCTGCAGCACCGTTCGGCCCCCTCTGCCTCGGGAGAGGGTTGGGGTGAGGGGTTCTGCCATTCACGCAAGGACCAAAGGAAAACCCCCATGTCCAACGATTCCACCTACGACTACCTCATCGTCGGCGCCGGCTCCGCCGGCTGTGTCCTGGCCAACCGACTGAGCGCCGACCCGTCGGTGCGCGTCTGCCTGCTGGAAGCCGGCGGCAGCGATGCCAGCCCGCGCGTGCAGACCCCTGCCGGCACCATCACGCTGTACAAGAGCAAGATCTTCAGCTGGAACTTCTACTCCGCACCGCAGCAGCGGCTGAACAACCGCTCGCTGCACTGCCCGCGTGGCAAGGCCCTGGGCGGCTCCAGCTCGATGAACAGCATGATCTACATCCGTGGCCACGCCTCCGACTACGACCGCTGGGAGCAGGACGGCTGCCCCGGCTGGGGCTGGAAGGATGTGCTGCCGTTCTTCAAGAAATCCGAGCGCAACCTGCTGGGCCAGGACCCGGCGCTGCACGGCACCCTCGGCGAGTTGGTGGTGGACAAGCCGCGTGATCCGAACCCCTTGTCGAACCTGTTCATCAAGGCTGCCGAACACCTCGGCCTGCGCCGCAACGATGACTTCAACGGCCGCGAGTTCGAGGGCGTGGGCATCTACAACGTGACCCAGAAGGACGCCAAGCGACTGAGCAGCTACCGCGCCTTCGTCGCGCCGCTGCAGCGCCCGAACCTCACCGTGCTGAGCGGCCGCCAGGTGGGCCGTCTGCTGCTGGAAGGCGAGCGCGTCACCGGCATCGAACTGCGCAGCGGCGAACGCCTGCTGGCGCGCCGCGAAGTGATTCTGTCGGCCGGCTCCCTCGGTTCGCCGCAGATACTGCTGGCTTCCGGCATCGGTCCGGGCGAGGAATTGAAAGCCGCCGGCATCGCGGTCACGCACGACCTGCCGGGCGTGGGCAAGAACCTCCAGGACCACCTCGACGGCCTGGTCACCGTGCGCTCGCCCAGCCCGCTTAGCCTGGGCTTCTCCCTGGGTTCGCTGCCGCAAATCCTGTTGTCGCCGTTCAAGTACCTGCTGGCGAAAAAGGGCTGGCTGACCACCAACTACGTCGAAGCCGGCGGCTTTGCCCGCACACCGCTGGCGGATGGCCTGGCCGACGTGCAGTTCCACTTCGTCCCCGGTTACCGCAGCCACCGTGGCCGCCTGTTCGAGTGGGGCCATGGCTACGCCGTGCACACCTGCGTATTGCGCCCGAAGAGCATCGGCGAGCTGCGCGTGAAGCCCGGCGGCGACATCGAGATCGACTACAACTTCCTCGCCAACGAGGAAGACGGCCGCGTGCTGGTGGAAGGCGTGAAGCTGGCGCGCAAGATCCTCGCCCAGCCGGAGTTCGACAACATCCGCGGCGCCGAAATGCTGCCCGGCCCGCAGGTGCAGACCGACGAGCAACTGCTGGAGCACCTGCGCGAATACGCCGCTACCGTGTTCCACCCGGTGGGCACCTGCAAGATGGGCGAAGACGCGATGGCTGTGGTCGACCTGCGCCTGCGCGTGCATGGCTTGAAGGGCCTGCGCGTGGTGGACGCGTCGATCATGCCGACGCTGATCAGCGGCAACACCAACGCGCCGTGCATCATGCTCGGCGAGCGGGCGGCGGCGATGATCCTGGAGGACAGCCGCATCTCCTCCACCGTTCCCGCCCGCGCTGTCCCGGCATAACAGCTTTTGTAAAGGCGAGCTTGCTCGCGAACCGGCCTCGTTGCAGAGGTCGTTCGCGGGCAGGACCGCTCGTAAAACAGCCAACCGGCTGTGGATTGTGGATAACCCGCTACAGTCCCAGCCCGCTCAGCGACGGATGCTCATCCGGCCGGCGCCCCTGCGGCCAGCGGAACAGGCGCTCGTCCTCGCTGATTGGCAGGTCGTTGATACAGGCGTGGCGCTCGTACATCAGGCCGTTCTCGTCGAACGCCCAGTTCTCGTTGCCGTAGGAGCGGAACCAGTTGCCCGAGTCGTCGTGCCATTCGTAGGCGAAGCGCACGGCGATGCGGTTGTCGGTGAAGGCCCAGAGCTCCTTGATCAGCCGGTACTCCTGCTCGCGCACCCACTTGGCGGTGAGGAATTGCACGATCTGCTCGCGCCCCTGGACGAAGGTCGCACGGTTGCGCCAGCGGCTCTCCGGTGAATAGGCCAGTGATACACGGTGCGGGTCGCGGCTGTTCCAGCCATCCTCGGCGAGGCGGACTTTCTGGATCGCGGTTTCGCGGGTGAACGGCGGCAGAGGGGGGCGGGCTTCGTTCATGGTGGTCTCCAAAGGCAGTGGGGGGAAGCTGGTCTCCATACTCCGCTCGGCCCGTGAACGGGTAAATGACGGCGACCACACAGATATTGCCAACCTGCTATTCGTGGGACCGAGGGGCGCCTAGCCCTTGCTCGCGAGCCCGCGAAGCTCCGACACTGCCGATTGACACCGTTCGCGAGCCCGCTCGCTCCTGCAGGAGACTCATGCCTGCGGGATGACTGCCTTGGCGACGACCTTGCGCAACCCGACCCGATCCTGGCTCGGGCACACCCCGAACTTCGCCCGGTAGCTGCGCGACAGGTACGAGGGCGTCTCGAAGCCGCAGGCCACGCCGATCTCCAGCACGCTCATGTCCGTCTGGCGCAGCAGCTGGCGGGCCTTGTCCAGGCGCAGGCCGAGGTAGAAGTTCGACGGCGTGTCGTTCAGGTGCAAGCGGAACAGGCGCTCCAGCTGGCGCCGTGTCACCTGGATGCGCTCGGCCAGCTCCAGCGTGGTCAGCGGCGGTTCGGTGTGGCGCTCCATCTCGCCGATCACCTGCACCAGCTTGCGGTTGCTCACGCCATAGCGGCTGGCGATCTGCAAGCGCTGGTGGTCCTGCCGGTTGCGAATACGCCCGACCACGAACTGTTCCGATACCTGCACCGCCAGCTCCGGCCCGTGGGCCTGGGCGATCAGGTCGAGCATCAGGTCGATGGACGCGGTGCCACCGGCGGAGGTGATGCGCGGGCCGTCGATCTCGAACAGCTCCTGGGTCGCCTGCACCTGTGGATAAGTCTCCCGGAAGGCCTCCAGCGCTTCCCAGTGCACCGTGCAGCGCTGGCGCTGCAGCAAGCCAGCCTCGGCCAGCACGAAGCTGCCGGTGTCGATGCCGCCCAGTGTCACACCATCACGGTCCAGCCGTTTCAGCCAGTGCAGCAGCGCCGGGGTGCAGGCGCGCAGCGGCTCGAAACCCGCCACCACCAGCAGCGTATCGCCTTCGTGCAATGCCTCCAGGCCGCTGTCGGCGTTCATCGACATGCCGTTGCTGGCCAGCACCGGTCCGCCATCCATGCTCATCAGGTGCCAGCGGTAGAGTTCGCCGCGAAAGCGGTTGGCCACCCGCAGCGGCTCCACGGCGGAGACGAAACCCATCACGGAAAATCCGGGCAACAGCAGGAACCAGAAGTCTTGGGACATGGCGGGTACCGTGCGATGGGAGGGCGACATAGTGGCAGCCTGCCCTTGCTTATGAACCATGCAAGTCGCCCTGGCAATCGGGGAGGTCGCTGCTGTGCAAGAGCTGGTCGCCGCAGTGCGATTCGCCGGGGCTGCGCCTGCGTAATTTGTTCTCCAGCCCCCTGAGGGCCGCATGACGTACAACAACGATAACCAACGCCGCAAAGGCCTTGAGGGAGAAGTCATGAAGCTATCGATCAGAGCGCTCGGCTGCGCCGCACTAATGGCCGCCGCCAGCACCACCTGGGCCGCCGAGCCCGCCCAGTGCCAGAACGTGCGCATGGGCACGGTGAACTGGACCGACGTCGTCGCCAGCAGCGCCGTGGCCGAAGCCGTGCTCGACGGCCTGGGCTACAAGGTCAAGCAGACCAGCGCCTCGCAGCAGATCGTCCTCGCCGGCATGGCCGACAAGCAGCTCGACGTCTTCCTCGGCTACTGGCAGCCGACCATGCAGCCGGTGGCCAAGCCCTACCTCGACAAGCAGCAGATCGACGTGATCACCCCGCCGACCTTGCCGGACGCGCAGTCCACCTACGCTGTGCCGACCTACGTCTACGATGGCGGTCTGAAGACCTTCGCCGACATCGCCAAGTTCAAGGACAAGCTGGGCAACAAGATCTACCTGATCGAGCCCGGCAGCGGCTCCAACCGCATCACCGCGAAGATGATCGCCGACGACAAGTTCGGCCTGAAGGGCTTCCAGATCGTCGAGTCCAGCGAGGCCGGCATGCTCACCGCGGTCAAGCGCGCCATCAAGCGCCAGCAGTGGGTGGTGTTCTTCGGCTGGAAACCGCACCCGATGAACTTGCAGATCGATATGAAGTACCTCACCGGCAGTGACGACGTGTTCGGCCCGAACGAAGGCTCCGCCACCGTCTCCATCATGACCGCCGGCGGCTACCAGGCGCAGTGCGGCAACGTCGCCAAGCTGCTGCACAACCTCAAGTTCAGCAGCCAGCAGGTGAGCCAGGTGATGGTGCCGATCCTCGACCGCAGCCAGCCGGTGGATGCCGGCAAGGCCTGGCTGAAGCAGAACCCCGAGCCGCTCAAGGCCTGGCTCGATGGCGTGACCACCTTCGACGGCAAGGACGGCCTCGCCGCCGTACAGGCCTCGCTCAAGTAACCACTTACCAGCAACTCCCTGCGCGTCGTCCGGCGCGCAGTGGGTTCGTTCGACCTCAAGAAGGACAGCCACCGTGAACTACGAAGTAATCGTCACCTGCGCGGTGACCGGCGCCGGCGATACCGTCGGCAAGCACCCGGCCATTCCCGTCACCCCGAAGGAAATCGCCGCCGCCGCCATCGAGGCCGCCAAGGCCGGCGCCACTGTCGCCCACTGCCACGTCCGCGACCCGCTGACTGGCAAGCCCAGCCGCGACGTGAAGCTCTACCGCGAAGTGGTCGAACGCATCCGCGAGAGTGACACCGACGTCATTATCAACCTCACCGCCGGCATGGGCGGCGACCTGCAGATCGGCCAGGGCGAACAGCCGCTCGAGTTCGGCGCCGGCACCGACCTGGTCGGCCCGCTGGAGCGCCTGAAGCACGTCGAAGAACTGCTGCCGGAAATCTGCACCCTGGACTGCGGCACCCTGAACTTCGGCGATGGCGACTTCATCTACGTCTCCACCCCGGCCCAGCTGCGTGCCGGCGCCAAGCGCATCACCGAGTTGGGCGTGAAGGCCGAACTGGAAATCTTCGACACCGGCCACCTCTGGTTCGCCAAGCAGATGCTCAAGGAAGGTCTGCTGGAGGACCCGCTGATTCAGATCTGCCTCGGCATCCCGTGGGGCGCACCGGCGGACACCACCACCATGAAGGCCATGGCCGACAACATCCCCGACGGCCTGACCTGGGCCGGCTTCGGCATCGGCCGCTCGCAGATGCCCATGGTCGCCCAGGCCATGCTGCTGGGCGGCAACGTGCGGGTCGGCCTGGAAGACAACATCTGGCTGGACCGTGGTGTGCACGCCACGAACGGCCAACTGGTCGAACGTGCCATCGAGATCATCCAGCGCCTGGGCGGCCGCGCCCTGACCCCGGCCGAGGGGCGCAGGAAGATGAATCTCAAGCCGCGCTGATCCAATCACCCTGCGTACGAACTGCTCTTCGTAGGAGCGAGCTTGCTCGCGAACCAGCCCCGCTGCGGACTTTGTTCGCGAGCAAGCTCGCTCCTACAGGTAATCCCTCATTCCTGCTGGAGCTACCATGCCCTTCATCACCGACATCAAAACCTTCGCCGCCCTCGGCAGCGGCGTCATCGGCAGTGGCTGGGTCGCCCGCGCCCTGGCCCACGGCCTCGACGTCGTCGCCTGGGACCCGGCTCCCGGCGCCGAAGCCGCTCTGCGCGCGCGCATCGCCAATGCCTGGCCGGCGCTGGAAAAGGCTGGCCTCGCCCCCGGCGCCTCGCAGGACCGCCTGCGCTTTGTCGCGACCATCGAAGAGTGCGTGCGCGACGCCGAGTTCATCCAGGAAAGCGCCCCCGAACGCCTCGACCTGAAGTGCGAGCTGCACGCCAGGATCAGCGCCGCCGCCAAGCCCAACGCCCTGATCGGCTCCAGCACTTCCGGCCTGCTGCCCAGCGAGTTCTACGCCGACGCTACACACCCCGAGCGCTGCGTGGTCGGCCATCCGTTCAATCCGGTGTACCTGCTGCCGCTGGTGGAAGTGGTGGGCGGCGAGAAGACCGCGCCCGAAGCCGTCCAGGCCGCGATCAAGGTCTACGAATCGCTCGGCATGCGGCCGCTGCACGTGAGGAAGGAAGTACCGGGCTTCATCGCCGACCGCCTGCTCGAAGCCCTCTGGCGGGAGGCGCTGCACCTGGTCAACGATGGCGTGGCCAGCACCGGCGAGATCGATGACGCCATCCGCTTCGGCGCCGGCCTGCGCTGGTCGTTCATGGGCACCTTCCTCACCTACACCCTGGCCGGCGGCAACGCCGGGATGCGTCACTTCATGGCCCAGTTCGGCCCGGCGCTGCAGTTGCCCTGGACCTACCTGCCGGCCCCGGAGCTGACCGACACGCTGATCGACCGCGTCGTGGAAGGCACCAGTGAACAGCAGGGCTCGCGGAGCATTGCCGAGCTGGAGCGCTATCGCGACGACTGCCTGCTGGCGGTACTCGGCGCCATCAAGGACACCAAGTCCAGACACGGCTTCGCCTTCGCCGACTAACCTCACGGTTCATCACCCGCTCCGAACCGCCCCTCTCCCTACTGGGAGAGGGCTGGGTGAGGGCCTCACGGACGCACAGCCATGCACGCCCTGAAAACCTGGGAAACCCCCATCCTCGCCGAATGGACCGACTACAACGGCCACCTGCGCGACGCCTTCTACCTGCTGCTGTTCAGCTACGCCACCGACGCCCTGATGGATCACCTGGGCCTCGACGCGGAGCATCGCGCCGCCACCAGCGCTTCCCTGTTCACCCTCGAAGTACACCTGAACTACCTGCACGAGGTGAAGGAGGGTGAAAAGGTCGAAGTGCGCACCCAACTGATCGCCCACGACCGCAAGCGCCTGCATGTTTTCCACAGCCTGCACCGCGCCGGCGAAGACCTCGCCCTGGCCGCCAGCGAACAGATGCTGCTGCACGTGAACCTCGAAGGCGGGGCACGTTCAGCGCCCTTCGAAGGCGTGGTGCTGGAGCGCGTGCTGGCGCTGGCCGAGGCCCATCGGCCGCTGCCGCGTCCGGACTACGTGGGCCGTGTCATCGGCCTGCCGGGTTGAGCGCTCCATGACGCGGCGCTATCCGCTGTCCGATGCCATGCAGGCGTTCGTCGTTCGCACGCAATCGATGGCCGTCGCCAGTCCCACCCTCGCCGCCCAGCGCGAAGGTTATCTACGCATGGCCGAGGCCTTCTGCCCGCCGCGCCCGGCTGGGCTTTGCATCAGCGAACTGCTGCTGGAAGGCCTGCCGGAAATCCGTCTTTACCGGCCCGCCTCGCTCGCGCCGGAAAGCGGCTGGCCCACGGTGCTCTATCTGCACGGTGGCGGCTGGACGCTGGGCAATGCCGGCAGCCACGACGTCATCTGCGCGGAACTGGCCGCCCGGCTCCAGGCCCTGGTGGTTGCCGTCAGCTACCGGCTGGCGCCGGAGCATCCCTATCCCGCCGCCCTGCACGACTGCCGGATCGTCTGGCAGCGCCTGCGCAGCGGCAGCCTGGGCGAACCGGTGGACATCGCCCGCCTGGTGGTGGCCGGCGACAGTGCCGGCGGCAATTTGAGCGCCGCGCTCTGCCTCGCCCTGCGCGACACGGGAGAGCCGCTGCCGGGGGCCCAGGCGCTGATCTACCCTGCTCTGGGCGACCAGCCGACACCCTCGCGCACGCAGTGCGCCAACGCGCCCCTGCTGACCAGCGAGGAGGTGGATAACTGTTTGAACGCCTACCTGTCGCGGCCCGCCGACCGTCGCGATCCCCTCGCGCTGCCGCTGATGGCCGAAGACCTGCGTGGTCTGCCGCCGGCCTTCATCGCTGTCGCCGAATTCGACCCGCTGCGCGATGACGGTGCTCTCTACCGTGACCGTCTGCGCGCGGCTGGCGTGGACGTGGAGTACTTCGCCGGGCCCGGCCTGGTCCACGGCTGCCTGCGCGCCCACGACGTGGCGGAAGTGGTGCAGTTGCGCGTCGCTCTGCTGGCATTCCTGCGCCGCCACTTGCGCTGAGCCAAAAAAATCCCCTGCGGCGCCCGACGCGCGGCAGGGGACAAATCGAGCCGATGCGGGCTCTCAGTGTGCGAGGCCCTGCAGCCGGTGCTGGTGCCGCCGCAGGGTGTGGAAGCCAGTCTGCGCGCCGCGCCGCTGCCCCGGTTAGTCGAAAACGACCTGCGCTTGCCCGCCGCGGACATTCCGCCGGACAGGTGCTTGCCGCGCCCCGCCGGGCTTACCAGAATCGAGGCAGACCCTGCCGCTCCCAAGGAGACCCGCGATGATGCACGCCGACCTGATCGACCAGGACGATTTCCGCGAACGCCTGCAAGCGCTGGGCTTCGCCGTGCCGCCGGATGTCACCGCGGAGCAGGCCTGCGAATACGCCGTGCGTGGTCTGACGCCGGAGCGCTCCCTGGCGCTGCGTCGCCTGGTGGAGGAAATGCTCGCCGGCAACGCCACCCTGCTGCCGGCCGTACGCGAGGCGATCTCCCGCCAGCTGCTGCCGGCGCTGGTACCCAAGGCGTTGTGATCGCCGCTGGCGCCAGCCCTGCCTTCAGGGCAGGTCGGCGGCCACTTCCAGCGGTGACAGCGGGAAGGTGTCGCCAATGGGATCGCCCAGCAGGGCCAGGTAGCGTCGGCCCTGGTCCTCCACCGTGACCTTTCGCCCGGCATCCAGCGGCAGTGTCGGGCAGAGCACGCGCAACCCATTCCCTTCAGGCAACAGCAAGCCGTGGCGCGGCGCGCTCTCCTGCAGTTTGCTGCGCAGGCTGAGGCGGCAGGGGCGCGGCTCTGAGGAAAGCCAGGCGCCGCGCAACTCGTAGCGTTCGCCGCCGAGCAGGCGGAGGCTTTCCGCCTGCGCCAGGTACCAGGAGCCGCTGGCCGACTGGCGGATGCCAAGCAGCTCGCCGACGGTGGGTGGCGGCGAGCCTTCCCAGTGGCCGCTGAAGTGCCGTTCGCTGCTACGAGGCTGCGTCAGCGGCCGGGCAGGCGGGAGGCTGGCCTTGGACACCGGGCGGTTGAATTCGATGTCGTGCGGGTGCGCGACCATCTCGTCCAGCCCGCCACGGCCGCCGCGTTGCTGGGACCAGACATCGCTCACTTCTTGCTGGCGCTCGAAGTGGCTCGCATCCAGGCGTGTGTCGTCGGCGACGCCCAGGTGCGCGAGCAGTGCCGGGAAGCCCCGGCAGACCTGCCAGGGCTCGGTGCCGGTTTCGTTCCAGCAAGCGAGCAGGTGGGCATTCAGGTCAAAGGCTGAGTCGCCCGCACTCGCGTCGGTGAAGCGCTTGAGCATGTCCAGCAGTTCGTCGAGCGCCAGGGCGAGGCCCTGCTCACGGCTGGTCGTGTCGGGTTCGCGGAAGGGCCGGTCGTACTCGCGTTCGAGCAGCCAATGGCTGCCAGGTTGCTCCGGTCGGATGTGCACGATGGAGGAGAAGACCTGGGTCGATTCGATCAATGCCGGCAGGTATTGCGCGGGAATCTCCAACGGCCGGGAGCCAACCACGAGCAGGCAGTGCAGATAGCCACCGGCGACGGTCTGGCTGCGCGGCTCGAAGGCTTCGCCGTCGTCGATGGGCAGGTGCTGGACTTCGATTCGCAGGGCGCGCCCGTACACCTGGTGCAGCAGGCTCCACAGCCCTGGCGGGGCGGGGTGGTGGTTCTGCAAGCAGTTGAAGTGGATTTCCTGCAGGCTGCGGACCATGCGTTGCATCAGCAGGGCGGCGGTCTTGCGCTCGGCGCGGCGGGTGCGCAGCAGGTGCCAGTAGCCACTGAGCAGCCGGCGGTGGAGGGCGACGATGAGTTTTTCCGCCTTGTCGGCCCTGGCCTGTTCGAGCGCGCCGGTGTGCTCGCCGAAAAGGTCGGTGAGGTGGCGGCTGACGTCGAAGATTTCCGGGCGCAGGCGTTCGAGTTGGCGCAGCAGCTGGATGCCGGTCAGGCTTGCGTGATCCTGTTCGATGGCCTTGCGATAGAGCTCCCGCGTTCGCTGGGCCAGGTATTCGAGGGCGGTTTCCATGTGTCCCGAGGTTCCGAAGAATGCTGGCGAACCCTTCGGAGACTGCGAGATTCAGCGCGATTTGCGATTCAGACGAATCTGAATGATGGGGCGTAATGCGTCACAGGAATGAAAAAAGGGAGGCCATGGGCCTCCCCTTTTCGTTTCCCGCCTCCCTGGATTCAGAGCACCCGCACGCTGGCGAAGGTGGATTCGCCCTGGGCCTGACTGAGGGCCGAGATGGCCGAGGAGTTGGGCATGAGGGCGAGATCCTGCGGGATCGGCATGACCATGACCGGCTGGCCGATCGGCTGGCCCTGGCGCTCGTCGCGCGGCGGGATGCCGAAGTACTCGCGGTAGCACTTGGAGAAGTGCGGCGTGGAGACGAAGCCACAGACCGAGGCGACTTCGATGATGGACATGGAGGTCTGCTTGAGCAACTGGCGCGCGCGGATCAGGCGCAGCTTCAGGTAGTAGCGCGACGGCGAGCAGTGCAGGTACTTCTGGAACAGGCGCTCGAGCTGGCGACGCGAGACATTGACGTAGACGGCCAGTTCGTCGAGGTCGATGGGTTCCTCGAGGTTGGCTTCCATCAGCGCGACAATTTCCTGCAGCTTGGGCTGGTTGGTGCCGAGCATGTGCTTGAGCGGCACGCGCTGGTGGTCCTGCTCGTTGCGGATGCGCTCGTAGATGAACATTTCGGAGATCGCCGCCGACAGCTCGCGGCCGTGCTCGCGGCCGATCAGGTGCAGCATCATGTCCATCGGCGCGGTGCCGCCGGAGGAGGTGAAGCGGTTGCGGTCGATGGAGAACAGGCGGGTGCTCATGGCCACGCGGGGGAAGGCTTCCTGCATGGCGGCCAGGCATTCCCAGTGCACCGAGCAGTCGTAGCCGTCGAGCAGGCCGGCGCGGGCCAGGGCCCAGCTGCCTGTGCACACGGCGCCGAGCTTGCGACCCAGGCGCGCCTGGGCCTGGAGGAAGGTGGTGTGCTCGCGGGTGACGCTGCGCTGGATGCCGACGCCACCGACCACGATCAGCGTGTCCATCTGCGGAGCGCTGTCGCAGGCTGCGTCAGGAGTGATCTGCAGGCCGTCGCTGGCCCAGACCTGGCGGCCGTCGAGGCTCAGGGTGTGCCAGCGGTAGAGTTCACGACCGGACAGCTGGTTGGCCATGCGCAGCGGCTCCACCGCCGAGGCCAGGGAGATCAGGGTGAAGTTGTCCAGCAGCAGGAAGCCGATGGACTGCGGAGCTCGGTTTTGCGGGGGAACTCCGGGGTTGAACGCGTTCATTCGATCACCTCACGCTAGTCACAGTCGCCTCGCTGGAGGCGTTTCTTATGCTTGTTGTTCTGTTCGGGAACCTGACCCGGGCGCGGCCCGGACTGCTCCTCTGTTCTCTCTACCTATTAGCAAGGCAAATGCCGTGCCTAGGTTGAATGGGCGTTCAATTAAAAAAGAAAACGGCATGGGAATGCCGCTTTTGCAGGCCCGGATTGCGACGCCTCGAAGGTCGCAAATACGCATGGATCTTGGGCTGGGGTTTTTGGTAGCACTCACCGGTCACGCGACCGGCGGTGCTGTGCCCGGAACGGTAACGCCCCTGGTGCCGTCGGGACGGGCGTACCGCTTGCGCCATCAGGGGGCGCGCCAGGCCTGGCGTGGTCGATTGCGGGTCAGCACTCGATGATGCTGACGGCCAATCCGCCGCGCGAGGTTTCCTTGTACTTGTCGTGCATGTCGGCGCCGGTGTTGCGCATGGTGCGGATCACCTGGTCGAGGCTGATGAAGTGCTGGCCGTCCCCGCGCAGGGCCATTTGCGCGGCGTTGATGGCCTTCACCGCGGCGATGGCATTGCGCTCGATGCAGGGCACCTGGACGAGGCCGCCGACCGGGTCGCAGGTCAGGCCGAGGTTGTGTTCCAGGCCTATCTCGGCGGCGTTCTCGACTTGCTCGGGGCTGGCGCCGAGCACTTCGGCGAGGCCTGCGGCGGCCATGGCGCAGGCGGAACCGACTTCGCCCTGGCAACCGACCTCGGCACCGGAGATGGAGGCGTTCTTCTTGCACAGGATGCCGACGGCCGCAGCGGCCAGGAAGTAGTTGGTGACGTCGTCGTCGCTGGCATCGGGGTTGAAGCGCATGTAGTAGTGCAGCACCGCCGGGATGATGCCGGCCGCGCCGTTGGTGGGCGCGGTGACCATGCGCCCGCCGGCGGCGTTTTCCTCGTTCACGGCGAGGGCGAAGAGGTTGACCCATTCCATGGCCGAGAGCGTCGAGCCGATGACGTTGGGTTTGCCGATTTCCTGCAGGTTGCGGTGCAGGCGTGCGGCACGCCGCTGCACGTTGAGGCCACCGGGGAGGATGCCTTCCTGGCTCAAGCCGTTGTTCACACAGTCGCGCATGGCCTGCCAGATGACCTTGAGGCCTTCGCGGATGTCGGTTTCGCTGCGCCACATGCGCTCGTTGGCCATCATCAGCTCGGACACGCGCAGGTTGTGGCGGCGGCAGAGCACGAGCAGTTCGGCGGCGCTGGCGAAGTCGTAGGGCAGCACGGTGCTGTCGGTGTCGAGGCTGCCGGAGGCGGCCTGTTCCTCGTCGACCACGAAGCCGCCACCGATGGAGTAGTAGGTGTCGCTGTGCAGCACCTGGTCGCCTTCGATGGCGGTCAGGCGCATGGCGTTGGGGTGGTAGGGCAGGTTCTCTTCGAGCAGGCGCATGTCGCGGATCCAGTCGAAGGGGATCGCGCGACTGCCGGCCAGCAGCAATTCGCCGGACTCGCGCAGCGTGGCCATGCGTGGTTCGATCTGGCGCGGGTCGATGCGGTCCGGCCATTCGCCCATCAGGCCCATGATCACCGCGCGGTCGGTGCCGTGGCCGACGCCCGTAGCGGACAGCGAGCCATACAGGCGCACTTCCACGCGCGTGGTGCGTTCGAGCAACTGCCGCTCGCGCAGGGCGCCGACGAACAGCGCGGCAGCGCGCATGGGGCCGACCGTGTGCGAGCTGGAAGGGCCGATACCGATCTTGAACAGGTCGAACACACTGATTGCCATGCCGGACTCCGAGCGAGCTGCGCATCCGTAAGTAGAGTGGGATAGGCACGTCCCTGTGCCCGCGATGCCCGGTCATGATCGACCCAAGTCCGGCACCGGCGACGTCCATCGACGACGCGGCCGTATCCAATAACGCCGCCGGTACACCTTGCCGGAGCAGGGCATGGGGCCGCCTGTTCCGGGGCCGACGAAAGCTTGCCTCTTTACGACGCGATCGCCGCGAACCACGACCGGTCGATAGGCGTGGGCGGTCGCGCTGTTCCATGATCCGCCACCGACGAACGGCCGCGTTCGCCCGTGTCCACCCCCCTTCTCCGCAGTCAGAGGCTGGCCTCATGAAGAGTCTTGTGTCGTCGCTGTTGGCGTTATCCGTGGTACTACCGGGCGCTGTGCGCGCCGCCGAACCCGAATCCTGCTCCGTGGTGCGTTTCGCCGACGTGGGCTGGACCGATATCACCGTGACCACCGCGGTGACGCGACTGGTGCTCAGCCACCAGGGTTACCGTACCCAGGTGGTGCGGCTGTCCGTGCCGGACACCTACAAGGCGATGGCGGAGAAGAAGATCGACGTGTTCCTCGGCAACTGGATGCCGAGCATGGCGAACGACATCAAGCCCTTCGCCGACAAGGGCCAGGTGGAAACCGTCGGCGCCAACCTCGAAGGCGCCAAGTACACCCTGGCGGTGCCGCGCTACGCGTACGAGGCCGGGCTGAAGACTTTTGCCGATATCGCAAAATTCAGGGAGCAGCTGGGTGGGCGCATCTACGGTATCGAGCCGGGCAACGATGGCAACCAGCTGATCCAGAAGATGATCAAGGAAAAGGCCTTCGGCCTGGGCGACTTCAAGCTGGTGGAATCCAGCGAGGCCGACATGCTGGCCTACGTCAAGCGAGCCGGGGCCTTGAAACAGCCCATCGTGTTCCTGGGCTGGGAGCCGCACCCGATGAATACCCGCATCCAAATGAACTATCTGGAGGGAGGGGATTCCTACTTCGGTCCCAACTTTGGCGGCGCAACGGTCTTCACCAACGTCAGAGCAGGCTATCTTCAGGAGTGCCCCAATGTCGCGCGGCTGCTGAAGAACCTGAAGTTCGATCTGGCGATGGAGAACCAGTTGATGGATGCGGTGCTCAACGAGCGACGCAATCCCCGCCAGGCCGCCAAGAGTTGGTTGAAAGCCAATCCGCAGGTGCTCGATGGCTGGTTGCAGGGTGTCGCTCCCGGCTCATCGGGCGCGGCGCCGGGGGGCCAGAAAACCGCCGCCATGGATTGATCCGAGCTTCTGGAAGTCGCTGGAACCGGGCCTTTCCACTGGATGCGACATGGCTGGTGCTGAATACGACTTCGCCTGCACTGGATGCGACCCACCCGGTATGCGACGAAATTTTCCTGCTCCATGATCGTTTACGAAATGACAACAAAAGGGCCCGCCCCAGGCCCCAACCATAATTCAGACCGCCGCGCCCCACCGTGGGCAGCGCCGGCGCCCACCCCGCAGAGGAGTACGCTCATGAATGGTTTCAAGTCTTTGCTGCTGGCTGTGTCCATTTGCGCGCCGCTGGCGGTTCAGGCCGCTGAACCTGACTCGTGCGGCACGGTACGTTTCTCCGACGTCGGCTGGACCGACATCACCGTGACCACCGCCACTACCCGACAGGTGCTGGAGTCCCTTGGCTACAAGACCAAGGTGACCATGCTTTCCGTCCCGGTGACCTACAAGTCGCTGGCGAACAAGGACCTGGACGTCTTCCTCGGCAACTGGATGCCGAGCATGGCCAACGACATCAAGCCCTACGCCGACAACGGGTCGGTGGAGACGGTGAAGGCCAACCTCGAGGGCGCCAAGTACACCCTGGCTGTCACCCAGGCGGCCTATGACGGCGGCCTGAAGTCCTTCGCCGACATCGCCAAGTTCGCCGACAAGCTCGACAACAAGATCTACGGCATCGAGCCGGGCAACGACGGCAACCGCCTGGTTCAGGGCATGCTCGACAAGAACCAGTTCGGCCTGGGCAAGTTCAAGCTGGTGGAGTCCAGCGAGGCCGGCATGCTTTCGCAGGTCGGACGCGCCGACCGCCGCAACCAGTGGATCGTGTTCCTGGGCTGGGAACCGCACCCGATGAACACCCGCTTCAAGATGAAGTACCTCGAAGGTGGCGATGACGTGTTCGGCCCCAACTACGGCGGCGCGACCATCTACACCAACGTGCGCAAGGGCTACGCCCAGGAGTGTCCGAATGTCGGCAAGCTGCTGACCAACCTGACCTTTACCCTGGACATGGAGAACAAACTCATGGACGCCGTCCTCAACGGGGGCAAGAAGCCCGAAGAGGCGGCCAAAGCCTGGTTGAAGGACCATCCGGAACTGCTCGACGCCTGGCTCGCCGGCGTGACCACCCGTGACGGCAAACCAGCCTTGGCGGCAGCCAAGGTGGCATTCTCGAACTAAGAGCCGAAGTAATTGCCGTTGGCCGATTCCCTAAGCTTCTGATGGGCCCGCATTATGTTTCTGACTGACCACAAGCTACCGCTGGGTGAGCATATCGCCGCCTTCGTCGACTGGCTCACGCAACATGGCGCGTCGGTGTTCGACAAGATTTCCGACACCCTCGAGTTCCTCATCCACGGCGTCACCAACAGCCTGCTCTGGTTCAACCCGCTGGTGCTGATCGCGCTGATGGTCTTCCTGGTGTTCTACATCCAGCGCAGCTGGGGCCTTGCGGTATTCGCCCTGGCCTCGCTGCTGCTGATCCTCAACCTGGGATACTGGCAGGAGACCATGGAGACCCTGGCGCAGGTGATCTTCGCCACGGTGGTGTGTATCGCCATCGGGGTGCCGCTGGGCATCCTGGCGGCGCACAAGCCCTGGTTCTACACCGGGCTCAGGCCACTGCTGGACCTGATGCAGACGGTACCCACCTTCGTCTACCTGATCCCCACCCTGACCCTGTTCGGCCTGGGTGTGGTTCCGGGCCTGATCTCCACGGTGATCTTCGCCATCGCCGCGCCCATCCGCCTGACCTGCCTGGGCATCCAGGACGTGCCGGCGGAACTGATGGACGCCGGCAAGGCCTTCGGCTGCTCGCGCTGGCAACTGCTGACGCGCATCGAGCTGCCGCACGCCATGCCGAGCATCGGCGCGGGGATCACCCAATGCATCATGTTGTCGCTGTCGATGGTGGTTATCGCCGCGCTGGTGGGTGCTGATGGCCTCGGCAAGCCGGTGGTCAATGCGCTCAACACCGCGGACATTTCCCTCGGCTTCGAGGCCGGTCTGGCCATCGTCCTGCTCGCCATCCTGCTCGACCGGGTGTGCAAGCAACGTTCGCTGCGGGGGAGGTAAGCACTATGTCGGCGATTCGATTCGAACATGTGGATGTGATTTTCGGCACCCACACCAAGGAAGCGCTCAAGCTGCTGGACCAGGGCCTGGGCCGCGAGGAAATCCTCAAGCGCACCGGCCAGGTACTGGGCGTGGAGGATGCCTGCCTGGACGTCAATCGCGGCGAGATCTGCGTGATGATGGGGCTCTCGGGCTCGGGCAAGTCCAGCCTGCTGCGCTGCATCAACGGCCTCAACCGGGTCAGCCGCGGCAAGCTGCTGATCGAGCACGAGGGCCAGCAGGTGGATATCGCCAACTGCTCGCCGGCGACGCTCAAGACCATGCGCACCAAGCGCATCGCCATGGTGTTCCAGAAGTTCGCGCTGATGCCCTGGCTGACCGTGGCCGAGAACATCGGCTTCGGCCTGGAGATGCAGGGCCGCCCGGCCAGCGAGCGGAAGAAGGTGATCGACGAGAAGCTGGAGCTGGTCGGCCTGTCGCAGTGGCGCGACAAGCGCCCGGACTCGCTCTCCGGCGGCATGCAGCAGCGCGTCGGCCTGGCCCGTGCGCTGGCCATGGATGGCGACATCCTGCTGATGGACGAACCCTTCTCCGCGCTGGACCCGCTGATCCGCCAGCAATTGCAGGACGAACTGCTGGTGCTGCAACGGCAGTTGCACAAGACCATCGTCTTCGTCAGCCATGACCTGGACGAGGCGCTGAAGATCGGTACGCGCATCGCGATCATGAAGGACGGCCGCATCATCCAGCACGGCAAGCCCGAGGAAATCGTGCTCAGCCCCGCGGACGACTACGTGCGTACCTTCGTCGCCCACACCAATCCGCTCAATGTGCTCTGTGGTTCGAGCCTGATGCGTGGCCTGGACCAGTGCCGCCGCCAGGCCGACGAGGTGTGCTTCGACCAGGGCCGCGACTGCTGGCTGGGCCTGACCGAGACAAACCAGATCAAGACCGCGCGCCAGGGCAGCAACATCATCGACCTGCAGCAATGGCGCCCGGGCGACCCGGTGGAGAAGCTCAAGCACGAGCCGACCCTGGTGGACGTCAACATCCGCATGCGCGACGCGCTGCAGATTCGCTACCAGACCGGCCACAAGCTGGTACTGCAGGAGCAGAGCCGCGTGGTCGGCGTGCTCGGCGATAGCGAGCTGTACCACGCGTTGCTGGGCAAGAACCTGGGCTGATTCTTTCGGCTGAATGAAAACGCCGGCTCCCTGCGAGGGGAGCCGGCGTTTTTGTTGGCGCTGTCGACGGTATTCGCCTGTAGGAGCGAGGGGGACGCCCAGTCCTTGCTCGCGAACGGATTACCCGGCGGCGCTGGCGCTGGGCGGTTCGCGAGCAAGCTCGCTCCTACAACTTGTGCCCGGTGCCTCGGCAGGCCCTCACCCTAACCCTCTCCCAGGGGGAGAGGGGACTGTCCTCTGCGCTCGGGAAGCTTGGAGCTTTCCGGCTATCTTCGTTACCGATCCAGTACACCGAACGGCTCCCTCTCCCTTTGGGAGAGGGTTGGGGGGAGGGGCTCTCCCCGTACCGGAGCTTCAGGGGAACGTGGGAGCGGACTCTGTTCGCGATAGCCCCACGCCGGCACAGACCACGGAAGGAGCATCAGTGCTTCAGATCAGCCAACCCCTTGAGCAGCGCCTCGTGGAAGCGCTTCGGGTCCTGGATCTGCGGCGCGTGGCCCATGTCGTCGAACTCCACCAGGGTGGCGTTGGGGATCGCCTTGGCGGTCGCCTTGCCCAGTTCGGCGTAGTTGCCCAGCTTCGGCTTGAGCTCGGCCGGAGCGATGTCCTTGCCGATGGCGGTGTTGTCCTTGGTGCCGATCAGCAGCAGGGTCGGCATCTTCAGCTGGCCGAATTCGTAGACCACCGGCTGGGTGAAGATCATGTCGTAGAGCAGCGCCGAGTTCCATGCCACGCGCTCGTGGCCGGCGCCGTTGAACAGGCCGGCGAGCATGTTCACCCACTTGTCGTACTCCGGCTTCCACTGGCCGGCGTAGTAGGTCGCCTGCTCGTACTGGCGGATGCTGTCGGCGCTGGTCTTCAGCTCGCGCTCGTACCACTGGTCCGGCGTGCGGTAGGGCACGCCCAGGGCTTTCCAGTCTTCCAGGCCGATGGGGTTGACCATGGCCAGCTGCTCCACCTGCTGCGGGTACATCAGCGCGTAGCGGGCGGCGAGCATGCCGCCGGTGGAGTGGCCCAGCAGGGTGATCTTGCCGATTTTCAGGTGGTCCAGCAGCGCGTGGGTGTTGGTCGCCAGCTGCTGGAAGCTGTACTGGTAGCGCTCGGGCTTGGTGGATTTGCAGAAGCCGATCTGGTCCGGCGCCACCACGCGGTAGCCGGCGTCGCTCAGCGCGGCGATGGTGGTTTCCCAGGTACCGGCGCAGAAATTCTTGCCGTGCAGCAGCACCACGGTGCGGCCGTTGGGCTGTTTCTTCGGCTTCACGTCGATATAGGCCATGTGCATGTGGTGGCCCTGGGACGCGAAGCTGTAATGGCCGACCGGGTAGGCGTAGTTGAAACGCTCCAGTTCCGGGCCATAGGTGGGTTTGGATTCGGCGGCGTGCAGCGGCAGGGCGGCGGCCAACAGCAAGGCGGGAAGCCAGCGGCGGGGCATCGGGAAGCTCTCCTGGTGGTGGGGCACGGGTCAGACAGCGGGAAAGGCCATAGGTTGGCAGATTTCCGGGCGGGATGCCGCATCGGCGGGTAATGCGAGAAGCGCTTTTTTGTAGGAGCGAGCTTGCTCGCCAACCGGGTGGGTGCGGCCTAGGCGTTCGCGAGCAAGGGCTAGGCTCCCCCCTCGCTCCTACAGGTTTGGGCCAGCGCCGAAGTGGCGTCAGGCCGCGGTGGCGCCGCCGGTCAGCCAGTCGATGAACAGCGAGAACAGTTCCGCCTGGGAGTTGATCTCCAGCTTGGTGTAGAGGTGCTTGCGGTGCATGCGCACGGTTTCCGGTGAGATATCCAGCACCCGCGCGCTGGATTTCACCGAGTGGCCGCGCAGTAGCAGGTGGGCGATTTCCCGTTCGCGCTCGGTCAGCCGGTCGGCGCCGAAGTTCATGAAGGCGGCGCGGATATGCCGGTTCAGCGGCGCCTGCTCGTCCGGGTCGCTGACACTCACACCGCGCCCGGCCAGCAGCAGGTCCAGCCCGCCGTTGCGCTCGAACTGGCGGATCAGTTCGCGCACCAGCGGCAGGACGGTAGCCAGCAGGTCCAGCTGGGTTTCGCTGAAGCGCGCGCCACTCCTGCCCTGGTACAGGCACAGCGAGACCTTGCGCGACTCGCCCAGGTCGATGATGAAGTGGCAGTCCTCGGTGCAGCCGAACTTGAGGTAGTAGGTCTTGTAGTACTCGCTGGCGAAGAAATCGTCCGGGGCGATATCGGCCAGTGGGTAGAAGCCTTCGGTGAGGCCGTCTTCCATGGCCAGGCAGAAGGGGTCGAGCAGGTAGCCGCGGGCGTAGTAGCGATCGATCAGCGCCTCGTGGTGCTCCGGGTCGATGCCGCGCTGGTATAGCGGTTGCGGCGGCTGGCCACGCTGTTCCAGGCCGAGCATCACCGACTCCAGTGGTACCAGGCAGCCCAGGGCGTCGGCCAGGCGTTCGACGAAGACGACCTCGCCGACACTGGCCATGACGCGCGCCAGCCCCGCATGCCAGGCATGCAGGGCCAGTGCATCGGACGTTTCGCTCAGTGCCTGAGATTCGCTCATGCCCGCCAGCATAAAGGGCTGCCGGGGTGTAGGCAAAATCCTCGGATCGATCATCAGTGCCCCGCGTAATCACCGCTGCGCTGGAGGTCAGCGGCGGCCTCCAGGATCGATTCGCGCAGGGTGTCGACGATCTCGTCGACCTGCGCGCGGGTGATGGTCAGCGGCGGCGACATCACGTTCAGATGCACGATGGGCCGCACCAGCAGGCCCTTGGCCTGGGCGCGCAGGTGGATCTTCTCGCCGATGTTCAGCTCCTCGGGGAAGAGCACCTTGCTGCGCTTGTCGGCGACGAACTCGACGCAGGCCATCAGCTTCTGGCAACGCACGCTGCCCACCAGCGGCAGGTCGGCCAGTTCCTGCAGACGCTGCTCCAGGTAGCCGCCGACGTCCTTCACGTGCTCCAGCAGATTTTCACGCTCGATGATCTCGATGTTCTTCAGCGCCGAGACGCAGCTCACCGGGTGCCCGCTGTAGGTGAAGCCGTGGGCGAAGCAGCGGCCCTTGTCGGCCTCGCCGATCACCTTCCAGATGCGCTCGGAGAAGATGCACGCGCCCAGCGGCAGGTAGCCGGAGGTCAGGCCCTTGGCGGTGGTGATGATATCCGGCTGCATGCCGAACACGTCCTCGGAGGCGAAGAAGGCGCCCAGGCGGCCGAAGGAGGTCACCACTTCGTCAGCGACGTAGAGCACGTCGTACTTCTGGCATACCTGCCACATGCGCTGGTGGTAGCCCTTGGGCGGGATGATCACGCCGCCCGAGCCCATGATCGGCTCGGCGAAGAAGGCGGCGACCTTGTCTTCACCCAGTTCCAGGATCTTGTCTTCGAATTCCTTCACCAGGAATTCGAGGAAGTCCCCTTCGGTCATCCCTTCCGGCGCGCGGTAGGGGTTGGGGCAGGAAATGTGGTGGATGACGTCCTTGAGGAAGTCGAACTCGGCGGGGTGGTCGGCGACCTTGCCGCCCAGCGACATGGTGAGGAAGGTCGAGCCGTGGTAAGCGTTGACGCGGCTGATGATGTGCTTCTTGTCATGCTTGCCGCGGCAGTTCTGGTAGTACTGGATCAGCCGGTAGGCGGTGTCCACGGCGGTGGAGCCGCCGGTGGTGAGGAACACGTGGTCCAGGTCGCCAGGGGCGAGCTGCGCGAGTTTTTCGCAGAGCTGGATGGCGGTGACGTTGGCCATGTCGCAGAACGGGTTGGAGTAGGCCAGCTGGCGCACCTGCTCGGCGATGGCGTCGGCCATTTCCGCGCGGCCCAGGCCGATGTTGGTGCACCACATGCCGCCTACGGCATCCAGGTAGCGATTGCCCTTGGTGTCGTAGATGTACGCGCCCTCGCCGGCGGCGATGTTCAGCGCACCGTTGACCCGGTGATCGTCGAACACGTGGTAGCCGTGCATGTAGTGGGCTTTGTCGGCGGCGACCAGCTGCTCGTCGTTGAACTGGGCGAAGAAGGCTGGGGTGGTGGTGGTCATTGTCTGTACCTCGAAATTACGGTTCGTCGTGCGAGTCCTTGCCCTCTCCCTGACCCTCCCCCTGAAGGGAGAGGGGACCGTTCGGAGTACTCGGTGACTACGACGGTCATTGCGGGCACGCAGTCAGCGACATCACAGGAAGACGACTTCCTTGAACGTGGCTGCGGGCTGCCCCCTCTCCCTTCAGGGAGAGGGCTGGGGAGAGGGGGCTGTGGTCTTGCGCTATCAGGTCCCGGTCTTCACCGCGTTCCAGGTACGGGTGATCAGGCGGGTGGCCTTGGGGGTCTGCACTTTCTGGGTGAACAGGCGGGCGCGGGTCTCGGCGTCGGGGTAGATCGCCGGGTCGTTGCGCACTTCGGCGGCCAGCAGCGGGGTAGCGGCGGCGTTGCTGGAGGCGTAGCGGATGTAGTCGGCGACACCGGCAGCGACCTTGGGCTGCAGCATGTACTCGATGAACTTGTGGGCGTTTTCCACGTGGGGCGCGTCGGCCGGGATGTAGAAGTCGTCGAACCAGATCAGCGAGCCTTCCTTGGGCACGAAGTAGCCCAGCTTGACCTTGGCGCCGGCTTCGTCGGCGCGGGCCTGGGCGGTGGCGTAGTCGCCGGACCAGGTCATCGCCATGCACTGGTCGCCGTTGGCCAGGCCGTTGAGGTAGCTGGTGGAGTCGAACTTGCGGATATACGGGCGGATCGATTGCAGCAGGTCCTGGGCGGCCTTCAGATCCTCGGGCAGCGCGCTGTTGGGGTCGCGCTTGAGGTAGGCCAGGGCCAGCGGGATCACGTCGGTGGGGGAATCGATGATGGTCACCCCGCAATCGGCGAATTTCGACACGATCTTCGGATCGAACAGCATCGCCAGCGAGCCGATGGGCGCATCGGGCATGCGCTGCTTGATCTTGTCGATGTTGTAGGTGATGCCGTTGCTGCCCCAGGTGTAGGGCGCCGAGTACTTCACGCCCGGATCGTAGTGGTCCAGGTGCTTGAGCACGTCGGGGTCGAGGTTGTTCCAGCTGGGCAGCTTGGACTTGTCCAGCGGCTGGAACACGCCCGCTTTCAGCAGCGGCGGCACCAGGGCGGCGTTGAGCACCACCAGGTCGTAGCCCGAGCGGCCGGGCAGCAACTTGCCCTGCACGGTCTCGTAGGAATCGAAGGTGTCGTAGACCACCTTGATCCCGGTTTCCTTCTCGAAGTCGGCGACGGTGTGCTCGCCGATGTAGTCGGTCCAGTTGTACAGCCGCAGCGTCTTCGCGCCGGCGGCATCCTCCCCGTGACCCAGTGCCGGCAAGGTCGCCAGCGCCGCGCTGAGTACTGCTGCGAGCGTTTTCTGCATGTCAGTCCCACCTTTGATTTTGTTATGGATTGGAGATATCGCGGATGAAGCCACTCTCGACCAGGGGCACAACCCGGACCATTCCCCGAACGGGTAGGTACTGGCGCCTAATCGAACAATCGTTCAGATTGGCCACCTGACACTTTAGGAGCCAGGCATGAACGAGGAAGTCCGCTTTACCCGACTGGAGCCGGAGCAGCGCAAGGCGCTGCTGATCGAGGCGACCCTCGCGTGCCTGAAGCGCCATGGCTTCCAGGGGGCTTCCATTCGCAAGATCTGCGCCGAAGCCGGCGTCTCGGTGGGGCTGATCAACCACCACTATTCGGGCAAGGACGAACTGGTGGCCGAGGCCTACCTGACCGTCACCGGGCGCGTGATGCAGTTGCTGCGCGAAGCCATCGCCGAGGCGGCGCCGGATGCACGCGCTCGGCTGTCGGCGTTCTTCCGGGCGTCGTTCTGTGCCGAACTGCTCGACCCGCAACTGCTGGATGCCTGGCTCGCGTTCTGGGGCGCGGTGAAGACCGCCGAAGCCATCAACCAGGCGCATGACCATTCCTACGGTGAGTACCGCACCTTGCTGGCGCAGGCGCTGAAGGATCTGGCGCAGGAACAGGCATGGTCCGATTTCGACGCCGACCTCGCCGCCATTGCCCTCAGCGCCTTGCTCGATGGCTTGTGGCTGGAATCCGGGCTGAACCCCAATACCTTCACCCCGGAACAGGGCGTGCAGATCTGCGAGGCCTGGGTAGACGGCCTCCAGCATGGCGGCCGGCAGCGTTTCAGCCGGTCGCCGGCGGCCTGTTGATCGATTGTTCAGCGAGCGGTAACCTGCGGCCATCTGCAGGACAGCTCCTACAGCTCTACCTCCACGTATAACAAGAATTGCCCCGCCACGAGCGGTGGCGTCAGCAGGGTATTGCGATGACTTCCCGTGTACTGATCGTCGACGACGATCCGGTGGTTCGCGAGCTCCTCCAGGCCTACCTGGGCGAGGAGGGCTATGACGTGCTCTGTGCCGGCACCGCCGAACAGGCCGAGGCGAGCCTGGCCGAAGCCGAACAGGGCGGGCAGCCCATCGACCTGGTGATGCTCGACATCCGTTTGCCCGGCAAGGACGGCCTGACCCTGACCCGCGAGCTGCGCGTGCGCTCGGAGGTCGGCATCATCCTGATCACCGGCCGCAACGACGACATCGACCGCATCGTCGGCCTGGAGTGCGGCGCCGATGACTACGTGATCAAGCCGCTCAACCCCCGCGAGCTGGTCTCCCGCGCCAAGAACCTGATCCGCCGCGTGCGCCACGCGCGCCAGCCCGCTGCCGCCTGCACGCCAGTCAGTCGTCAGCACCACAAGCGCTTCGCCCAGTGGACCCTGGACCCGGACCGCCGCCGCCTGATCGACCGCGATGGCAGCGAAACCCCGCTGACCCACGGCGAGTTCCAGCTGCTCGGCGTGTTCCTGCGCAACACTGGCCATACCCTCAGCCGCGACCAGTTGATGGACCAGATCCGCAACCGCGAATGGCTGCCCAACGACCGCTCCATCGACGTGCTGGTCGGCCGCCTGCGCCGCAAGCTGCGCGACGACCCGGCCGAGCCGGAGCTGATCATCACCATCCACGGCGCCGGCTACCTGTTCACCGCCACGCCTGCCGACGCCTGAGACATGCGCTGGCTGTTCCTGCTGTGCCTGGCGCTATCTCTGCCGACTGCGGACGGTGTTGCTGGCGCCGCCCAACCCGTCCGCTATTGCGACTACCCCGTCTATCCGCCCATCTCCTGGAGCGACGGCCACGAAGTGCGCGGCCTGGCGCCGCAAACCGTGCGCAGCGTGCTTGGCGAACTGGGCTACGAGGTGAAGACCGTGGTGCTGGGCAACTGGAAGCGCTGCCTGCTGGACGCCGCCGAAGGCCGCGTCGACGTGGTGCTCGCCTACCAGACCCCGCAGCGCGACGACGGCCTGCTGTTCTCCCGCGTGCCGGTGCTGCGCGAGGAAGTGGCGATCTTCTACAACCGCCGCAAGCCGGTGCGTTTCGACCAGTTGAGCGATCTGGCGAATTACCGCGGCGGGCTGCTCTTCGGCGAGAGCTACGGACCTGAGTTCGACCGTTTCGTCGCCGAGCACGGCAACGTCGAATGGGTCTCCGACAGCCGCCAGAACTTCGGCAAGCTGATCCGCCAGCGCATCGATTTCATCGCCCATGAGCGGCGCACCGGCACCCTGTTCGCCGAGCAACTGGCCGGCGGGCAGGACATCGCCGCGCTGCCCCGGCCGCTCACCGTGGATTACCTGCGCATCGCCGTCTCGCGCCATTCGCCGCTGGCCGCGCGGATGGACGAGATCGACGCCGCGCTGAAGCGGCGCGTGGACGACGGCAGCATCGCCCGCTGGCTGGACGAGAGCGAGCGCGGTTACCGCGCCATGCTCGCCGGCGACGGGGTGCCGCGTTGAAGCTGCCCGGCGGCCTGGCCCGGCGCCTGCTGCTGCGGGTGCTGCTGTTCAGCCTGTGCTTCACCGTGCTGGCCAGCGCCGTGCAGCTGTACTTCGAGTACCGCCGCGAGATGCGCGACATCGATGCGCGCCTGGAGCTGATCCGCGTCGGCTACCTCGCCAGCTTCGAGCGCAGCCTGTGGGACCTCAACCAGGAGCAGCTCAACGTGCAGTTGCACGGCCTGGCCGACTTCCCCGACATCGCCCAGGTGCGCCTGCGCAGCGCCGACTTCAACCTGGTGCAGGACGCCGACGACACACGTGGGCCGTTCCGTACCGAGCGCTACGCCCTGGCCTTCCAGCCGCCGGACGGCGAGCGCCGCGACCTGGGCGAGCTGGAAGTCAGCATCGACCTGGGCGCTGTCTACCTGCGCCTGCTCCACGGCGGGCTGACCAGCCTGTTGTGGATGGGCGTGTTCCTCTGCGGCCTGGCGGTGGCACTGAGCTGGCTGTTCCACAGCCTGGTTACCCGCCACCTGCGCGCCATGGCCGAATTCGTCCGCGGGCTCACTGGCGGCAACCTGGGCACCGAGCTGGCGCTGGCTAAAAAACGCTCAGGCGAAGAAGACGAGATCGACACCGTCGCCGATGCCCTCGACGGTTTGCGCCGGGCCCTGCGTGCCGAGTTGCGGCGCCGCGAGGCTGACCGCGAAGCGCTGCAGAGCAAGCGTGACGAATTGCAGCGGCGGGTCGAGCGGCGCACCGCCAGCCTGCGCCGCGCCAAGGAGGAGGCCGAGGCCGCCAACCGCGCCAAGAGCCGCTTCCTTGCCACCATGAGCCACGAGATCCGCACACCGCTCAACGGCATCCTCGGCATGGCCGAACTGCTGCGCGCCGCGCCCCTGGGGGAGCAGGACCGGCGCCGGCTTCAAGCGTTATCCACAGCAGGCGAAGGACTGCTGGCGATCCTCAACGAGGTGCTGCACTTCGCCAAGCTGGAGGACGGCGCCAGCCAGCCGGAGCCGGTGGACTTCTCCCTGCGGCGCCTGCTGGACGACGTGGTGACCCTGCTGGAGCCATGCGCCGACGACAACGGCACTTGCCTGCGCCTGCGTATCGAACCCCAGGTACAGGACGGTTGCCGGGGCGCCGAGCAGTTCCTGCGCCAGGTGCTGAGTAACCTGCTGGCCAATGCGCTGAAGTTCACCGAGGAGGGTGAGGTGCTGCTGGAGGTCGCTGTGCTGGAGACCGGCGACGCCGGCCAGCGGCTGCGCTTCACGGTGACCGACGACGGTATCGGCATCTCCGCCGAGCAGCAGGAAAAGATCTTCCAGCGCTTCACCCAGGCCAGCGACGAGGTAGCGCGGCGCTACGGTGGCACCGGGCTGGGGCTGGCGATCAGCAAGCGGCTGGTGGAAGCCATGGGCGGCGAGATTGGCGTGGAAAGCCTGGAAGGCGAGGGCAGCACCTTCTGGTTCGACATCGTCCTGGCGCCGGGCGTGGTCCCGCGCTCCAGCGTGGCCGACGAACAGGCGCCAGCGCTGGACGTGCTGGTGGTGGAGGACGTCGCCCTCAACCGCGAGGTCGCCCAGGCCCTGCTGGAGCGCGACGGTCACCGCGTGCAACTCGCCGAGGACGCGGCGCCGGCGCTGGCGCTTACCGCTGCACGGCGCTTCGATCTGATCCTGCTGGACATGCACCTGCCGGGGATGAACGGCCTCGACCTGTGCCGGGCGATCCGCACGCAGTCCAGCGGACTCAACGCGACCACACCGATCCACGCCTTCACCGCCAGCGTGCAGCCGGGCATGGTCCGGCGCTATTTCGAGGCTGGCATGCAGGGTGTGCTGGGCAAGCCGCTGCGCCTGGACGACCTGCGCCGTGCGCTGTCCGGCGTGACCTGGGAGCTGTTGCCGGAGGCTGTGGATAACGGCCCGCTGGATCGGCAGGTCCTAGAGACCCATCGTCGTTTGCTGGGCGAGCACAAACTGAACGAGCTGCTCGCCAGCCTGTGGAAGCTGCTCGATGAGCAATGGCCGCTGCTGCTGGATGCGCTGCGCCAGGATGACGCCGTCGAAGCCGCGAGCCTTGCGCATCGGCTGGCCGGGAGCTGCCGGTCCATGGGGTTGCGCGGGTTGGGGGATTGCCTGGGTGAGCTGGAGGAGGCGGCGTTGGCGGGGGCTTTGCTCGGTGATTGGCTGGAGCGGCTGGAGCGGGAGAGGGTGGTTGCTTCTGAGCTTTTTAAGAGCATCCGGGCGTAGTTTCGGCGCGGGCGGACGGCCCTCACCCCAGCCCTCTCCCAGGTGGAGAGGGGGCCGTTCGGCGTAGTTGGCGCGTTCGGCATTCGCCGGCGAGCACCAATTTTGCAGCTTGCCCAGGACAGTCCCCTCTCCCTTTGGGAGAGGGCCAGGGTGAGGGGATCGCCCCAGCGTCTTGCCAGCCAGGGAGCGCTCTTACAAAAGAAACCCGCTGAAAGCCCAGCCCCACGCGCCCCGCACAAAATCCTTACATCTTTCTACAACTTCGATCCGTAGGAACAACGGGGTCTTACATCGCCTTCCAATAATCCGGTGGCATCCGTGCCCGAGCCACGGCCTCTGATTGATTGGAGATAACAATAATGATCCAACGTAGAGTTCCGCTCCGTCGCGCCCGCCGTTTCCCGGAGGTGCGCCATGTCTGAGTCCCATCACGCCCGTAGCGGCGAGAAGATCCAGCTCACCCGCGCGCTCAAGAGCCGCCACATCTTCATGCTGTCCCTCGGCGGCGTGATCGGTACCGGCCTGTTCATGGGCTCGGGCGTCACCATCAGCTCGGGCGGCCCGATGGGCGCCATCCTCGCTTACCTGGTTGCGGGCCTGCTGATGTACCTGGTGATGGTCTGCCTGGGCGAGCTGTCGGTGCAGATGCCCGTCTCCGGCTCCTTCCAGGCCCACGCCACGCGCTTCATCGGCCCGGCCACCGGGTTCATGATCGGCTGGGTCTACTGGATGAGCTGGGCCTCCACCGTCGGCCTGGAATTCACCGCCGCCGGCATGCTGATGACCCGCTGGTTCCCCGACGTGCCGATCTGGCTGTGGTCGGGCTTCTTCGTGGTCGTGCTGTTCTCCCTCAACGCTCTGGCCACCCGTGCCTTCGGCGAGGCGGAATACTGGTTCTCCGGAATCAAGGTCGCCGCCATTCTCGGCTTCATCGTGGTCGGCCTGCTGGTGATCTTCGGCGCCATTCCGCTGAACAGCGGCGAGGCCGCGCCGGGGCTGTCCAACCTGGTCGGCGACGGCCTGTTCCCCAACGGCCTGTCCGCCGTGTTCGCGGTGATGATGACGGTGGTCTACGCCTTCCAGGGCTGCGAGATCATGGGCGTCGCCGCCGGCGAGACCGACCAGCCGGAAAAGAGCATCCCGCGCGCCGTGCGCAACGTGGTGTTCCGCGTGCTGATCTTCTACGTGCTGGCGATTGCCGTGCTGTCCTGCATCGTGCCGTGGAAGCAGGCTGGGCTGATGGAAAGCCCCTTCGTGCAGGTGTTCGACAGGGTCGGCATTCCCTACGCCGCCGACCTGATGAACTTCGTGATTCTCACCGCGATCCTCTCGGTGGGTAACTCCGGCCTCTACGCGTCGACCCGCATCCTCTGGGCCATGTCCAAGACCGGCATGGCGCCGCGCAAGCTGTCCAAGCTCAGTGCCCGTGGCGTGCCGCTCTACGCGTTGCTGATCAGCCTCGGCTTCGCCCTGCTGTCGCTGCTCACCAGCGTGGTCGCCGCCGACACCCTGTTCATGGTGCTGATGGCGGTGAGCGGAATGGCCGGCACCGTCACCTGGATCGTCATCGCCTACGCCCAGTACCGCTTCCGCCGCGAGCACATGGCCAAGGGCGGCACCGTGGCCGACCTGAAATACGCAGCGCCGCTGTTCCCGCTGATCCCGCTGGCGTGCATCGCGATCTGCTGCTCGCTGTTCGTGTTCCTCGCCCTGGACCCGACCCAGCGCCCGTCGCTGTACTGGGGCTTCGGCTTCATGGGCGCGTGCTATCTCGCCTACTACCTGCTCAGGCGCAAGCGTGGCCAGGTGTTGAGCGAGGAGGCGCTGCCGAGTATCGGTTGAGTCTTCCTGCATCGGAAAAGCCCCGCCTCGCGGGGCTTTTTCTTTGGCTCTTTGTAGGAGCGAGCTTGCTCGCGAACCCGCCCAACGCCGGAACCGCCGGAAAATCTGTTCGCGAGCAAGCTCGCTCCTACAAGGATTCCACCGCTCCCGGAGGCGCAGGAGCGGACTCTGTCCGCGAAGGCCCGCAGGGCCGTTTGTTCGAAGTTGTAACAAGCTCTCGGAGAAAACCCTGTGGAAACCCCTCAGCCCCCGCGTCGCGCGGCCTTCCCGCCGTTCGACGGCACGTTACAAGCCCCCCATTCGGGTGGATTGCGAGCTTGCTGAACACTTGTTTAGTATTGCCTCCAACGCTTCATCCGCCTCAGCCAACGACTACAAGAACGAGGGCAGCATGACTCAGCCATCCCCGCTCAGCCGGGTCCAGGACGGTATCGCCTGGATCACCCTGAACCGCCCCGAGCAGCGCAACGCGCTCGACGTCCCCACGCTCAAGAACCTGCTGGCCCTGCTCGACGCTTATGAAGTCGACGAGGCCGCGCGCGTCATCGTGCTCAGCGGTGAAGGCCGCAGCTTCTGCGCCGGCGCCGACCTTGCCGAATGGGCCGAGGCCGAAGCCCGTGGCGAGCTGGAAACCTACGGCTGGACCGAAACCGCCCACGCCCTGATGCGCCGCCTGCACAGCCTGGACAAGCCGACCATCGCCGCCGTCAACGGCACCGCCGTCGGCGCCGGGATGGACCTGACCCTGTGCTGCGATTTCCGCATCGCCGGCGCCTCCGCCCGCTTCAAGGCCGGCTACACCGGCATGGCCTACTGCCCGGACGCAGGCGCCAGCTGGCACCTGCCGCGCCTGATCGGCAGCGAAGCGGCCAAGCGCCTGCTGTTCCTCGATGAACTGTGGAACGCCGAGCGCGCGCTGAACGCCGGCCTGGTGGGCGAAGTGGTCGCTGACGATCAATTGCAGGCTCAGGTCGGCGAATTCGCCGCACGCCTGGCCGCTGGTCCGACCTACGCCTTCGGCCACACCAAGCGCCTGATCCGTGAAGGCGCCAGCCGCACCCTGGCCCAGCAGCTGGAAGCCGAACAGGCCGCCGGCTTGCTCTGCGGTCGCAGCGAAGACGCCGCCGAGGCGCTGCGCGCCGTGGCCGAAAAACGCTCCCCCCAATTCAAAGGCCGCTGACGGCTGCAGGTGATGTGATGGATTTCCAACTGACCCAGGAACAGGAAATGCTCGTCGAGGCGGTCAAGGCTTTCGTCGAGAAAGAACTGCTGCCGTACGAAGAAGAAGTGGACCGCGCCGACGCAGTGTCCCCGGAGCTGGCCGCGAAGATTCGTGGCAAAGCCCTGGCGGCCGGCTTCTATGCCTTCAACATGCCCGAGGAAGCGGGCGGCGGCGGCCTGGATTACCTGTCCCAGGCGCTGGTCGAGCGCGAGCTGTCCAAGGTCTCCTGGGCGCTGCACGTGTTCGTTGCGCGGCCCTCGAAGATCCTCATGGCCTGCAAGGGCGAGCAGATCCAGAACTACCTGCTGCCAGTGGTGCAGGGCGAGAAGATCGACTGCTTCGCCCTCACCGAGCCGGGCGCCGGTTCCGACGCCAACTCGATCAAGACCCGCGCCGTGCGTGACGGCGAGGACTTCGTGATCAACGGCTCCAAGCACTTCATCAGCCACGCCGGCCACGCCGACTTCGCCATTGTTTTCGCGGTGACCGACACCTTCGAGCGCAACGGCAAGAAGCGCAACGCCGTGACCGCCTTCCTGGTGGACAAGGGCACTGCCGGCATGACCGTGCGCCGCGGCCCGAAATGCGTGAGCAACAAGGGCTACCACACCTACGAAATCTTCTTCGACGACTGCTGCGTGCCGGCCTCCCAGGTCCTCGGCGAAGTCGACAAGGGCTGGGAAGTGGCCAACGCCTGGCTCACCGCTGGCCGTGTGATGGTTGCCGCCAACTGCGTCGGCCAGGCCCAGCGCGCGCTGGACCTGGCGCTGCAATGGTCCGCAGACCGCAAGCAATTCGGTGCGGCCATCGGCAGCTACCAGGGCATCTCCTTCAAGCTTGCCGACATGGCCACGCAGATTCGCGCCGCCGAACTGATGACCCTGCACACCGCCTGGAAGATGGACCGCGGGACCATGACCGACGGCGAAGCCGGCATGGCCAAGCTGTTCGCCAGCGAAGTGCTGGGCAAGGTCGCCGACGAGACCGTGCAGATCTTCGGCGGCATGGGCCTGATGGACGAAGGCCCGGTGGAACGCATCTGGCGCAATGCGCGCATCGAGCGCATCTGGGAAGGCACCTCGGAAATCCAGCGCCACATCATTTCCCGCGAACTGCTGCGTCCGCTGCTGCGCTGAGGCCCGTGTCATGAAACGCGAAAACCTCCAGCGCCTGCTGGCCCCCCGTCACGTCGCCTTCATCGGTGGCCGCAGCATGGCGCGCGCGCTCAAGCGCTGCGCCGAAGGCGGCTTTCCCGGTGCGATGTGGCTGGTCAACCCGCAATACGACGAACTCGAAGGCGTGCCCTGCGTGCGCAGCGTCGCCGAACTGCCCGAAGGCCCCGATGCAGTGTTCGTCGCCACCAACCGCGACCTCACCCTGCAGGCCGTCGCCGAGCTGGCCGCCAAGGATGCCGGCGGCGCCATCTGCTACGCCTCCGGCTTCGCCGAGACCGGCGCCGAAGGCGAAGCGCTGCAGCGTCGCCTGCTCGAATCCGCCGGCGACATGGCCCTGCTCGGCCCCAACTGCTATGGCCTGCTCGACTACCTGCACGGCTCCGCGCTGTGGCCGGTGGCCCACGGCGGGCACATGGTCGAGAAGGGCGTGGCGGTGCTGACCCAGAGCGGCAACTTCGCCTACAACCTGTCCATGAGCGACCGCTCGCTGCCCATCGCCTACATGGCCTCGGTGGGCAACCAGGCGCAGCTGGGCGTGGCCGAACTGATGGACGTGCTGCTCGACGAGCCGCGCGTCACCGCCATCGGCCTGCACCTGGAAGGCCTGAAGAACGTCCCCGGCTTCGCCCGCGCCGCCTTCAAGGCGTTGAGCAAAGGCATTCCGGTGATTGCGCTGAAGACCGGCGTTTCCGAGATCGGTGCCGAGCTCGCGCTCAGCCACACCAGCTCCCTGGCCGGCTCCGATGCGTTGTACGACGCGCTGTTCGACCGCCTCGGCGTCATTCGCGTCAGCGGTCCCGTGAGCTTCATCGAAACCCTGAAGGCGGCCGCCTGCGGCAACCTGCCGGCCGGCCCCAGCCTAGCCGCGCTTGCCTGCTCCGGGGGCGACGCCGGGCTGATCGCCGACTACGCCGAACGCAATGGCCTGAGCCTGCCCAAGCTGCTCGATGCCCAGCGCGCCGAACTGGCCCAGGTGCTGCCGGACTACGCCAATATCGCCAACCCGCTGGACTTCACCACCGCCATCTGGGGCGATGGCCCGGCGCTGGAGAAGATGCTCGACAGCGCCCTGCGCACGGAAGCCGACGCCGCCCTGCTGGTGCTCGACTATCCCGGCGAAGAGACCGGTGAGCGTCCGCAGTGCGACCTGCTGCTGGAGCTGTACTGCGCCGCGCTGGAGCGTCACGGCAAGGTGGGCTTCATTGCCTCCGCGTTGCCGGAGCTGCTGCCCAGGCATGCCCGAGAACTGCTGCACTCCCACGGCGTCGCCGCGCTGCAAGGCGTGGAAGACGGACTCGCCGCCTGGGGCCGCATCGCCCATTACCGTCAGCGTCGCGAAACCCTGCTGGCCCGTGGCGAAGCCGCCCTGGTGCCGCTCTGCCCGCAGACGCTGGAAGGCGAAGGTCGTCTGCTGGACGAGTGGCAGTCCAAGCAGGCGTTGAAACCCTTCGGTCTGCCATTGCCGCGCGCTGCGCTGAGCACCCCCACACAAGCCCGCGAAGCGGCCGCCGATGTCGGTTTCCCGCTGGCACTGAAAGTGGTCAGCGCGCAACTGCCGCACAAGACCGAAGCCGGTGGTGTGGCGCTCAACCTGCGCAACGAGGCGGCGCTGGAAGCGGCGTTGTTCGACATGCGCGAGAACATCGCCCGCCACGCGCCCGGCGTGCCCTTTGACCAGGTGCTGCTGGAGCGCATGGCCAATCCGCCGCTGGCCGAGCTGATCGTCGGCATCAAGCGCGAGAACGGCTTCGGCCTGGCGCTGGTGCTGGGCGCCGGCGGCATCCTCGTCGAGCTGCTCAAGGACAGCCGCAGCCTGCTGCTGCCGACAACCGACGCGGCGATCCGTGATGCTCTGCTGAGCCTGCGCAGCGCGCCGCTGCTCACCGGCTTCCGTGGCCGTGCGGCGGTGAACCTGGAGGCGCTGGTGGAAGCCATCCGCGCCGTCGCCGACTACGCCTGCGAGCACGTGGACACCCTGCTGGAACTGGACGTGAACCCGCTGCTGGCGGACGCCGACGGCGCCGTGGCGGTGGATGCGCTGATCCGCACCGTTGAATGACCTGCCTGTAGGCACGGGCTGCCCGCGAACGAATCCACCGAGGAGCGTTCGCGGCAGGCGTGTTTCTACGAAGAACGCTTCGAGGAGTGAACATGCAGAACGACAAGAAACTCACCGGCGGCCAGGCCCTGGTACGCCTGCTGGCCAACTATGGCGTCGACACCGTGTTCGGCATTCCCGGTGTGCACACCCTGGAGCTGTACCGCGGCCTGCCCGGCAGCGGCATCCGCCATGTGCTGACGCGCCACGAGCAGGGCGCCGGCTTCATGGCCGACGGCTACGCGCGGGTCAGCGGCAAGCCGGGCGTGGCCTTCATCATCACCGGGCCGGGGGTGACCAACGCCGCCACCGCCATCGGCCAGGCCTACGCCGACTCGATCCCGATGCTGGTGATCTCCAGCGTCAACCACACCGCCAGCCTGGGCAAGGGCTGGGGTTGCCTGCACGAGACCCAGGACCAGCGTGCTATGACCGCGCCGATCACCGCGTTCTCGGCTGTTGCCTTGAGCCCAGAGGATTTGCCCGAACTGATCGCCCGCGCCTTTGCCGTGTTCGACAGCGAGCGCCCGCGCCCGGTGCACATCTCGGTGCCGCTGGACGTGCTCGCCAACCCCGTCGCCCGCGACTGGACCCACGAAGTGGTGCGCCGCGCCGGCCGCGGCCAGCCCAGCGCCGATGCGCTCCAGCAGGCTGTGGATAAACTCCAGGCCGCCCAGCGCCCGATGATCATCGCCGGCGGCGGCGCGCTGCATGCCGCCGATGCCCTGGCTGCGCTGAGCGAGCGCCTGGCCGCGCCGCTGTTCACCAGTGTCGCCGGCAAGGGCCTGCTGGCGCCGGAAGCGCCGCTCTCCGCCGGCGCCACCCTGTGCACCCAGGCCGGCTGGGACATGATCGCCGAGGCCGACGTGGTCCTCGCCATCGGCACCGAGATGGCCGACACCGACTTCTGGCGCGACCGCCTGCCGGTCAGCGGCGAAGTGATCCGCGTCGATGTCGACTCGCGCAAGTTCAACGACTTCTACCCGAGCGCCGTGGCGCTGCTGGGCGATTCGAAAGCGACCGCCGAAGCCCTGCTCGCCGCACTGCCCAGCGCGACCCGTGACGCGGCGAAAGCGCAGTCGCGCATCGCCGAGCTGCGTGCGCAGATCGAAGCTGGCCACGCGCCGCTGCAACGCATCCACCAGTCGATCCTGCAGCGCATCGCCAAGGTCCTGCCGGACAACGCCTTCATCGCCAGCGACATGACCCAGCTGGCCTACACCGCCAACTACCTCTACCCGAGCAAGGCACCGCGCGGCTGGCTGCACCCCACCGGCTACGGCACCTTGGGCTATGGCGTGCCGGCCGGCATCGGCGCCAAGTTCGGCGCGCCGGAGCGCCCCGGCCTGGTGCTGGTGGGCGACGGCGGCTTCCTCTACACCGCCCAGGAACTGGCCACCGCCACCGAAGAGCTGGACAGCCCGCTGGTGGTGCTGCTGTGGAACAACGATGCGCTGGGGCAGATCCGCGACGACATGATCGGCCTGGACATCGAGCCCATCGGCGTCCTGCCGCGCAACCCGGATTTCGCCCTGCTCGGCCGTGCCTACGGCTGCGAGATGCGTCAGCCGAAGAGCCTGGACGAACTGGAGCGCGACCTGCGCAGCGGCTTCGCCCATCCGGGCGTGACCCTGATCGAGCTGAAACACGCCTGCGCCCAGTAGCACCTGTTGCACCCGCCGGGGCCCCTGGGCCCTGGCACCTTGAAGGATGAACACCATGCGCTACTCGAACTTCACCCAACGCATCGCCGGCGACGGCGCCGCCGCCTGGGACATCCACTACCGCGCCCTGGCGCGCATGGAGCAGGGCGACGACATCCTGCTGCTGTCGGTGGGCGACCCCGATTTCGATACTCCCGTGCCCATCGTGCAGTCGGCCATCGACAGCCTGCTGGCCGGCAACACCCACTACGCCGATGTGCGCGGCAAGCGTTCGCTGCGCGAGGCCATTGCTCGCCGTCACAGCCAGCGCAGCGGCCAGGCCGTCACCGCCGATGACGTGGTGGTGCTGGCTGGCGCCCAGTGCGCGCTGTATGCCGTGGCGCAGTGCGTGCTCAATCCGGGCGACGAGGTGATCGTCGCCGAGCCGATGTACGTCACCTACGAAGCGGTATTCGGTGCCTGCGGCGCCAAGGTCATCCCGGTGTCGGTGCGTTCCGAGCACGGCTT
Source organism: Pseudomonas nitroreducens (assembly GCF_010994165.1). NCBI lineage: Bacteria > Pseudomonadati > Pseudomonadota > Gammaproteobacteria > Pseudomonadales > Pseudomonadaceae > Pseudomonas > Pseudomonas nitroreducens. The sequence goes on from NZ_WMBX01000004.1 coordinate 748,935, forward strand.
CCGCGTGCAGGCCGAGGACGTCGCCGCGCTGATCACCCCGCGCACCCGCGCCCTGGCCATCAACAGCCCGCACAACCCCTCCGGCGCCAGCCTGCCGCGCGCCACCTGGGAAAAGCTCGCCGAGCTGTGCGTGAGCAATGACCTGTGGATGATCTCCGACGAGGTCTACAGCGAGCTGCTGTTCGACGGCGAACACATCAGCCCCGCCAGCCTCCCGGGCATGGCCGAGCGCACCGCGACCCTCAACAGCCTGTCGAAATCCCACGCCATGACCGGCTGGCGCGTGGGCTGGGTGGTCGGCCCGCGCGAGCTCTGCGCGCACCTGGAAAACCTCGCCCTGTGCATGCTCTACGGCTCGCCGGACTTCATCCAGGACGCTGCCTGCACCGCGCTGGAAGCCAGGCTGCCGGAACTGCAAGCCATGCGCGAGGCCTACCGCCAGCGCCGCGACCTGGTGCTCGACTGCCTGGCCGATTGCGTCGGCGTGCGCGCCCTGCGCCCGGACGGCGGCATGTTCGTGATGGTGGATATCCGCGCCACCGGGCTCTCCGCCCAGGACTTCGCTGATGTGCTGCTGGACCGCCACGGAGTCTCCGTGCTGGCCGGCGAAGCCTTCGGCCCCAGCGCCGCCGGGCACATCCGCCTGGGCCTGGTGCTCGGTGCCGAACCGCTGCGCGAAGCCTGCCGCCGCATCGCCCTGTGCGCCGCCGAACTGCTCCAGGAGAAACGTTATGCGTGATCGTTCTCAGCTTTACATCGATGGCGCCTGGGTGGCGCCGCAAGGGCAGGGCGTGGCCGAGGTGCAGAACCCCGCCACCGAGGACTGCGTCGGTCGCGTGCCGCTGGGCGGCGAAGGCGACGTGAACCGCGCGGTGGACGCCGCCCGCCGTGCCTTCCCGGCCTGGTCGCAAACGCCGTCCCACGTGCGCGCCGGCTACATCCGCGCCCTTGCCGAACAACTGAAGAACCGCGCCGACGAAATGGCCGCGCTGATCACCGCCGAGCTGGGCATGCCGGTGCAGTGGTGCCGCATGGTACAGGTCGACGGGCCGATCGAGGGTCTGGAAAGCTATGCCGCGATGGCCGCGCACATGGACGAAGTGCGCGAGGTCGGCAACTCGCTGATCGTCAAGGAAGCGGTGGGCGTCTGCGCCTTCATCAACCCCTGGAACTACCCGCTGCACCAGCTGATCGGCAAGCTCGCCCCGGCGCTTGCCGCCGGCTGCACCGTGGTGGTCAAGCCGAGTCAGGACACCCCGCTGCACGCCTTCCTGCTGGCCGACATGGTCCACGCCATCGGCCTGCCAGCCGGCGTGTTCAACCTGGTCAGCGGCCCCGGCTCCAAGGTCGGCGAAGCGCTGGCACGGCATCCGGACGTGGACATGGTCTCGTTCACCGGCTCCACCGGCGCGGGCGTCAAGGTCTCCGAAGCCGCGGCGCCGACGGTCAAGCGCGTGTGCCTGGAGCTGGGCGGCAAGTCGCCGTTCCTGATCACCGCCGATGCCGACCTCGCCGCCGCCGTGCGCCATGGTGTGCAGGACGTGATGATCAACTCCGGGCAGACCTGCACCGCACTCACGCGCATGCTGCTGCCGGCTCATCGCTATGCCGAAGCCGTGGAAATCGCCCGCGCCGAAACCCTTGCGCTGAAGATGGGCGACCCGCTGGACGCCGACAGCTTCCTCGGCCCGATGTGCTCGGGCGGCCAGCGCCGCACCGTGCTCGACTACCTTCGCGTCGGCCAGGAAGAGGGCGCGCAGCTGGTCTGCGGCGGCGCCGAACGCCCGGCGCATCTGGAGCGCGGGCACTATGTGCAGCCGACGATCTTCGCCGGGGTGAATAACCAGATGCGCATCGCCCGCGAGGAAATCTTCGGCCCGGTGCTGTGCCTGATTCCCTATGTCGATGAAGCAGAAGCCATCGCTATCGCCAACGACTCGCCGTTTGGTCTGTCCAGCGCCGTCTGGGCGGGTGATCGCGAAGATGGCCTGCGCCTGGCGCGGCAGATGCGCGCCGGCCAATGCTTCGTCAACGGCGGTGCCTTCAACTACCGTGCGCCTTTCGGCGGCTACAAGCAGTCCGGCAACGGCCGCGAATGGGGTGAGCAGGGCTTGCACGAGTTCGTCGAGCTCAAGGCCATTCAACTCTGAGCGCCTGAACAGCGCCCTCTCCCCAGCCCTCGGCTTTGCGCTCTACCTCCTGCAGCCATGCAGTCGTCTCCCGTAAGCGGGAGAGGGGCGCAAAAGCGCTTCGGCGCGACCGGCGGGAGACGGTGCATGAATACGAATACTCCCTCGCCCTTCAGGGAGAGGGCTGGGGAGAGGGTGCCGAGCCAACACACCGATCCGCCAAGAATTGCCTTTCCGGCCAGGAATCCACATGAACGTACTGATCGTCCACGCCCACAACGAACCGCAATCCTTCAGCACCGCGCTGTACCAGCTCGCCGAGGAAACCCTCCGCGGCCAGGGCCACGAAGTGCAGGTCTCCGACCTCTACGCGATGAACTGGAACCCGGTGGCCAGCGCCGCCGACTTCGGCGCCCGCGCCAACCCCGAGTACCTGGTCTACGCCCTGGAACAGCGCGAAGGCGCCAAGGCGAAAACCATCGCCGCCGACATCCAGGCCGAACTGGACAAGCTGCTCTGGGCCGACCTGGTGATCTTCAACTTCCCGATCTACTGGTTCTCCGCGCCGGCCATCCTCAAGGGCTGGTTCGACCGCGTGCTGGTCTCGGGCATCTGCTACGGCGGCAAGCGCTTCTACGACCAGGGCGGCCTGGCCGGCAAGAAGGCGCTGGTGACCGTGACCCTCGGCGGGCGCGACCACATGTTCGGCGACGGCGCCATCCACGGTCCGCTGGAAGACATGCTGCGGCCGATCCTGCGTGGCACCCTGGCCTACACCGGCATGAGCGTGCTGCCGCCGTTCGTGGCCTGGCATGTGCCCTACATCAGCAACGACGCGCGCCAGGACTTCCTGCGTCAGTATCAGGACCGTCTGCAGAATCTGGAGAACGACCAACCGCTGGAGTTCGTGCGCCTGGAGCAGTTCGACGAGCGCCTCTACCCGCTGCCGCGCTAGACGCTTTTCTACAGGTTCTGCCTTCTGCCCGGTGTAATGGCTTGCGCCTGCCAATCAGCTGACCAGAAACGAAAAAGGGCGGCCATCCGAAGAAGGCCGCCCCTGGAGAAAGAGTCAGTCGCTGCAGCCAGGTATGCGCGGGGGAGAGGGCCGTCGATTGGTGTATCGGCGGCCGTACGATGAGCCTGGTATGCCCAACGTTGCTGCAGCGACTTGTCCGGCACTATACGTGGTAACAATCGCTAAAAAACGACCCTATACTGCGATTCAGTTTTGCGGCGCGGACAATAATTGTCGCCGTCTCCTACAAGACGGATAAGCAGGGGGAAGGATGGACGTACTTCACGCGATGCGGGCTTTCGTCCGGGTGGTGGATGCTGGCAGTTTCACCGCCGCCGCCAACGCCCTGGGGTTGTCCACCGCCCAGGTCTCGCGCGTGGTTTCCGACCTTGAAGCGCAACTTGAAGCCCGCCTCCTGCACCGCACGACACGGCGCCTGGCGCTGACCGAAACCGGCGAGCGCTACCTGCTGCGCTGCCGGGAAATCCTCGCCGACGTCGAAGAGGCGGAAGCCGAGGCCAGCGGCGCGCACCTCAAGCCGCGCGGCCGGCTGCGCGTGCACTCGCTCACCGGCCTTGGCCAGCAGCACCTGATCCCGCTGATCTCGCGCTACTGCGAATCCTTTCCCGAGGTCTACATCGAGCTGACCCTGGCCCAGCGGCAGCCGGACATCCTCGAGGAAGGCCAGGACGTGGTGATCACCCGCGACCGCGAACTGCCCGACTCCGAGTTCGTCGCCCAGACCCTGGGCACTATCTACAGCGTGCTCTGTGCCAGCCCCGAGTACCTCAAGCGGCGCGGCACCCCGACCAGCGTCGCCGACCTGCACCAGCACCAGTGCCTGCGCCTGCAGGACCCGACCTTCCCCGAGGGCTGGGCCTTCGAGGAGGGCAATGAAGAGAGCGTGATCCGCCCGCGCGACACCTTCATGGTCAACGTTGCCGAGGCGCTGACCGGCGCAGCTGCCGCCGGCATGGGCATCTGCCTGCTGCCCAGCTATGTCGCCGCGCCCGCCCTGCGGCGTCGCTCGCTGGTGCGCGTATTGCCCCGGCACAGCTTGCACGTGAGGCACATCTACGCGCTGTACCCGTCGCGACGCTTCCTCGACGCGAAGATCCGCACCTGGGTCGAGTTCCTCAAGATGGAATTGCCGAAGATGTTCGAAGAGGACGAAGCAGCGCTCAACGATCCCGTCAACTGGGCATAAGGCCATCTCGGACCTTGGGCGCTGGCGCGGCAGATCGTCGCAGCCGCTCTATATCGGTGTTCTCGGACGATCGGCGCGGATTGTTGCTTTTTAGGCAATGCTTTGTTGGTTAGCTAGCTATTTTTCTACCCACTGTTGCGCCGTAACCTTTCTCCAACCCCGACCAATCGGGTGTTCAGAAAGGATCACCGTCATGTCCCGTTCGCTTTATGTTGCTGCCCTGCTGTCCGTCTGCTCGCTGTCCTTCACTCAGCTGAGCTTCGCCGAAGAATCGCGCCTGATGACCGACAAGATGGTCAAGGCCAACGAAGCAGTGATCGCCCAGCAGCAGGCCCAGTCCGCCGAGCAGACTGCCAAGGCCGCTGCCAGCAGCAACGCCGATTCCTGATCGGCCGCTTCCCCCGGGAAGTCCGGAGCGTGAGCCGGGCTTCTCAACACCTTGCGCCGCATACGATATGCGGCGTTTTTTTGCCCGCGTTTCAGATGGTTTCCAGATGACTGTTACAGATGCTGTAACAGTCTTTCCCCGTCCGTGATCTGTATTCCTGTCTGATCGGTCAATATACTTGACCCAACAGCGCGGCTTTCGAGCAACGCCGTTACCGGCCTCACCGCCGGCAAGCTTCCCGACGCCGATTCTTGATTGCTCCAGATCGACGTCCGTCTCAAGGCCGCTGCTATCAGCGGCCTTTTTTTATGCGCGGTGGAAAAGAGCCGGCGGGCTGGTAGGCTGGGCACACTCCGCGCCGCAGGCCGGATTCGACAAGGATGCCGAGATGACCAGTGACAATCCCTTTGCGACACCCCAGGCACCGCTCACCGCACCGAAAGCCGCTTTGGCATCGGTCGGCCGCGAGCCCCTACAGTTCGTCGCCGCCATGATCGTGGCCGCGGCCGTGGTGTTCTTCGGCAGCAATGCCGTGCAGTGGATCTTCGACCTGGGCAACTACCGCGAGCGCCTGCCTCAGTACTTGCCGACCATGCTGGCGAACTGGCTGGGTGGGCTGGCTTTCTATGCCGCGGCAGTCCTGCTGCTGGTGCATTACCAGCGCGAGCGCCACGGTATCGCACGCTTCCAGCCGCTGGCCGGACTGTTGGTAGGCTTCGGCGTGGCCTATCTGATCGCCACCATGGTCGTCAGCATCGCCGTGTCCTACCTGAGCGTGTCCTTCTACCAGTGGGCGTTCGAGCAGGGCTCCCGGACCCTCTGGATAGCCCTGTATGGCCAGGTCAATTCGCTGATCAACCTGGCCCTGGGTTGCCTACTGCCGCTCTGGCTGGTCCTGCACCTGGCGCGCTCACGGTGTGAACCGATGGCGCCGGGCCAGGCCGCCACGCTGCCTTCCTGGCATGTGGCGCTGGCGGTTGCGCTGTGCTTCACCGTGGTGATCTACAAGCTGGTCACGGCACTCGGCTACGGAGTGCTCTACCTGTACAGCGGCGCTGACGGCTGGCAGTCGGTATTCATGCTGTCGAGCTGCGTACTGCCTTTCGCCATCGTCATGACGGCCGTGCGGACTCGCCTGCCCGCCCGGCTCTCGCGCTTCGCCGCCGGCCGCGTGCTGGCCTGCGCGCTGGTCCTGCTGGCGCTATGGATGGTCGCTATCGTGCTGGCGTCGGTCCTGGTGGCCTTCGCCGCCTACAGCTCGCTGAACTCCAGCAGCCTGCCGCTCTACCTGCTGCCTCCAGCGATCCTGCTGCTCGCACTGCTCTGGCCGCTGGCGCGCTGGTGTACCGGCTGGTTCTTCGCCGAGCAGATGGCGGCTGCCGCGCCCCGGTAGCCCTCTGTCGATTGCTGATGCCCGGCACAATAGTCATCAGCAGCAAACTTTCAGGATCCCGACAAGTGCAGGAAAGCCCATTCAGTACCCCCCTGGCCGAACTGGGGGAAGAGGCGGAGGCCTCCGTGCCAGCGCTCTGGCAGCCATATCTCGTGGTGGCAGCGATGTTTCTCGTCGGCATGGGCGCCATGCTGTTGGATACACTGCGACGCTGGAGCGAAGGCGCCCCAATAATGCGGCTGTTGTCGGATGCACCGGATTTGCTTGGGCCCTGGCTGTCTTCGCTGGTGGCCAGCGCAGCGGTGGTCGTGCTGTTCATGCAGGCACAGCGCGAGCGCCATCGGATTCGAAAATTCATGCCCCTCGTGACACTGGCAGTAGTCTTTGCGGTCTTGCAGGCGCTTGCGATGGAGTTGTACCGCGCATTCCTCCTGGGCAAGATCCAGGGGATCGCCCGTCTGCTGAACGAGCTCAGTGACTTCTCGATGTTCGTCATCCCGGCCGTACTGATTGTCGGCACGTTGGCGCACCTGCTGCTCTGCCTTGTTCCTCTGTGGATCCTGTTGGCGGCCATCCGGTCGCGTTGTGCGCGCCAGCGTCTGACAGAGCCGTTGCCGATTCCGCGGGTGCACGTTGCATTGGGTGTAGCGCTGGGCTTTTCTGCACTCGCCGCGAAGCCGCTGTCGGGTGTGGTGCGGGTGTTTCTGCTCAACAAGGTGGGGCAGTGGGCGCTGGCAGTGGAAATGCTGTCCTGGCTGGTTCCTGCCACGGTGGTGCTGGCGTGCGTCTATCTGAAGCTTCCGCCATGGCTGCCCCGGTATTCTACGGGCCGAATTCTGCTCGCAGCCGTAAGCACTTTCTTCGGCTGGGTTTGCATCACCGCCATGTTTGGTCTGCTGGGCTACGTCTTTTTCCATGAAGCCGTGATGCGTCTGCAGGCTTCCAGCGGTCTGCCCCTCGTCGCGTCAATCGCGATCCTCGGGCCGTTGCTTCTGCTGGTTCATTGGGCTTGCATAGGCGCCCTCTGGTTGACCCGGCGCACGAAGTCCGAGCCGTTGCCGGCTCAGTCCTCGCCCAGGTAGTCCCCACGGCTCAGCCCGTGGCGCTGCATCTTCTCGTTGAGGGTGCGGCGCGGCAGGCCGAGCAGCTCCATCACCGCCTTGATGTCGCCCTTGCACTGGCCCAGCGCCTGGCGGATGCACTGCGCCTCGTAGGCTTCCATGCGTTCGAACAGGCCGTTGCCGGCCGGCGCTTCCGGTAGCTCGGCGCGGTCCAGGCCGAGCACGTGGCGCTCGGCGGCGTTGGCCAGTTCGCGGACGTTGCCCGGCCAGTCGTGGGCGAGCAGGCGGGCCAGTTGGGTTGCCGACAGCGGCACGGCCTCGCGACCGAACTTCTCGCTGGCCAGCAGCGCGTAGTGCTCGAACAGCAGCGGGATGTCCTCGCGGCGTTCGCGCAGGGGCGGCAGGCGCAGCTCGGCGACATTCAGGCGATACACCAGGTCCTCGCGGAAGCGCCCGGCGCGGGCCTCTTCCAGCAGGTCCGGCTTGGTGGCGGCGATCACCCGCAGGTCGACCTTGATGCTCTGGTTCGAACCCAGGCGTTCCAGCTGCTGTTCCTGCAGCACGCGCAGCAGCTTCACCTGCTGGGCCAGCGGCATGCTTTCGATCTCGTCGAGGAACAGGCTGCCGCCGTTGGAATGCTCCAGCTTGCCGATGCGCTTGCCCTGGGCGCCGGTGAAGGCGCCGCTTTCGTGGCCGAACAGTTCGGTCTCGAACAACTGCTCGGGAATCGCCGCGCAGTTCAGCGCGACGAAGGGCTTGCCGGCGCGCGGGCCGAAGTCGTGCAGGCAGCGCGCGACCAGCTCCTTGCCGCTACCGGTGTCGCCACGGATCAGCACGTTCACCGGCGTACCGGCCAGCGCCATGATCTGCCGGCGCAGGGTTTCCATCGGCCGCGAGACGCCCAGCAGGCGGGATTCGATCTGGTCCTTGAGCGCCGCCTGCTCGCGCAGCTGGCGGTTCTCCTGCACCAGCCGGCGTTTCTCCAGGGCGCGGCGCAGGCTGTCGAGCAGGCGTTCGGGGGTGAAGGGTTTCTCGATGAAGTCGTAGGCGCCCTGGCGCATCGCCTGCACCGCCATGGGCACGTCGCCGTGGCCGGTGACCATGATCACCGGCAGGTCGCGGTCGAGCTGCTGCAGGCGGTCGAGCAGGGCCAGGCCGTCGGTGCCGGGCATGCGTACATCGCTGATGACCACGCCGGGCAGCTCGCGGGCGACGCCTTTCAGGCACTCGTCGGCGCTGCTGCACAGGCGCACTTCGAAACCGGAGAGTTGCAGCCATTGCTGCACGGCGTCGCGGATGGCGGCTTCGTCGTCGACGAAGAGAATGGTCTCGCTCATGGTCTGGATTCTTCGCTGGCGGCCGGCAGGCTGAGCCGGAATACGGCGCCGCCGGAGGGCTGGTTGGCGGCGCCGAGGCGCCCGCCGAGTTCGTGGACGATGCCGTAGGATACCGCCAGCCCCAGGCCCAGTCCTTCGCCCACCGGCTTGGTGGTGAAGAAGGGGTCGAAGACGCTGGCCAGGTGCGCCTCATCGATGCCCGGTCCGTTGTCGGCGACTTCCAGGCACCAGTGTTCGCCGTCGCGGCGCAGGGTCAGCTCGATGCGTGGCTGGGCGCTGTTGGCCACTGCGTCCAGGGCGTTGCGGATCAGGTTGACCAGCACCTGCTCCAGGCGGATCGCGTCGCCCAGCACCCAGGCCGGTGATTCCAGCGCCTGGTGGATGTCCACGCCTTCGGTACGGATGCGCACGGCCAGCAGTTGCAGCGCCTGCTCGACCACGTGGCCCAGTTCGATGCGCTCGCGCAGGCCGCCGGGGGTCTTGCGGGCGAAGGTCTTCAGGTGGCCGGTCAGCGCGGCCATGCGTTCGAGCAGCTCGTCCACGCGCACCAGCGCGGCGCGGGCGTCGTCCTGGCGGCCGGCATCGAGCAGCAGGCGCACGCTGGCCAGCTGCATGCGCTGGGCGGTGAGCGGCTGGTTGATTTCGTGGGCCAGTGCGGCGGACATCTGCCCCAGCGCCGCCAGCTTGGCAGCTTGCACCAGGCCGTCCTGGGCAGTGCGCAGGGCGGCGGTGCGCTGCTCGACCAGGCGCTCCAGTTCTTCCTGGTTGCGCTGGCGCAGGCGGGCCAGGCGCCGTCGCTGCTGCAGCCAGAGGACGAGGAATACCAGTGCCATCCATGCGCCGGCGGCGGCCAGGCGGGCGCTGGTGACGTCCGACTGCACGCCGCGGGTGTCGCGCAGCAGGTGCAGGGTCCAGTCTTCTTCCGGCAGGCCGACCGATTGCCAGAGGTAGTCGCCGCTGATTTCCTGGCCGTCGACACGCACCATGCGCGCATGCTCGCCGAGGCTTTCCAGCGTCCGGTGCGGCAACGCGCTGAGCGGCTGCCGGTGGTACTGGCGGGTATCGGCCAGTTCCGCGCGGGCCACCGCGTCCAGCGGCATCAGCTCGCGGTAGCGCCAGCGCGGGTGGTTGGCGAGGAACACCACGCCCTTGCTGTCGCTCACCAGCACCACGTCCGGGGTCTGGCTCCACTGCCGTTCGAGGTCGGGAAACTCCAGCTTGACCACGATGGCGCCGAGGAAGGTGCCCGCGTCGTCACGCAGTGCGTTGGACAGGAAGTAACCGGGAATGCCGGTGGTCACGCCGACTGCGTAGAAGCGCCCGGCGCCCTGGGCGATGGTCTGGCGAAAGTAGGGCCGAAAGCTGTAGTTGTGGCCGACGTAGCTGGTCGGCAGGTTCCAGTTGCTGGCGGCCACGGCGAGGCCGCTGCGGTCCAGCAGCTCCAGCGTCGACGAGCGTGCCGCGCCGTTGATTTCCTGCAGCTTGAGGTTGAGCCGGTGCTGCACCTCGTCCGTCAACGGGCCACGCATGGCCGCACGCAGTTCCGGGTCCAGCGCCAGCACGGAGGGAATGCTGCGGAAACGCTCGATCAGGGTATGCAGGGAACTGGCGTAGAGGCCCAGCTGCTCATGGGCGGTTTCCGCCTCGGCCAGCAGCGCGCGGTGCCGCGCCTTCTCGCCTGCCCAGAACACCGACAGCACCAGCCCGGCCAGCAGGAGCAGGCAGATCAGCAGCAGGCGAAGGGGGCGGGTAGGCGACATGTTCGACGGTGTTCGACCAAGGGTCGGCGACAATAGCATGACCGCGCGCTGGTCCGGCGCCCCGCTGCCTCGCTAAACTGCCGCATCCCGATGGAGAGCTTCGATGCAGTTGTCGTCCTGGACCCACGAAGGGTCCGCCGGTTTCACCCTGCGCGGCTGGCGCAGCGAGCCCAGTGGCAAGCCGCTGCTGCACTTCCTGCATGGCAATGGCTTCTGTGGGCGTGCCTACGAGCCGATGCTGAAAGTCTTGGCGGAGGATTTCGACCTCTGGCTGTGCGACGTCCAGGGCCACGGCGACAGTGACCACGGCGGGCGCTTCCATGGCTGGAACCGCAATGCCGAGATGGCGGTGGAGGCCTTCCAGGCCGGCAACAAAGCCTTTGGCGACGTGCCGCACTACGCCGCCGGGCACAGCTTTGGCGGCGTGCTCACCAGCCTGATCCTCGGCCGGCATCCCGAGCTGTTCCGCCGCGCGGTGCTGCTCGACCCGGTGCTCTTTACCCCGGCGATGATCGGCGTGATGGCGCTTTCCGAAGTACTCGGCCTGCACAAGCGCCGCACCATGGTGCAGAAGGCGCGCTCGCGGCGCAGCCAGTGGCCGGACCGCGAGGCGGCCTACGCCGGCCTGCACGGCCGCGGTATCTTCAAGGGCTGGACCGACGCCGCGCTCCGGGCCTACGTGGAGAACGCGATGAAGCGCACCGAAGCAGGTGTCGAACTGAAATGCCGGCCCAGCCGCGAGGCGGAAATCTTCAGTTCCTTTCCCAAGCGCCTGTGGCCGTCGCTGGGCAAGGTGGTGACGCCGACCCAGGTGCTGTTCGGCGAGCGCACCTACCCGTTCGTGCCCAAGTCGGTGGCACGCTGGTGCGCTTCGAACACGGTGGTGAGTGGCCAGTGCGTCGACGGTGGCCACTGCTTCATGCAGGAGTTTCCCGAAGACAGCGCCGAGCGCGTGTCGCGCTTCCTGCTGGGCCACGAATGAACGACCCGGCCCGCGAGTCCGTCTGGCTGGCCCTGTCCGAGCTGTGGCTGGATACCGAGCTGGACGAGGCCGATCTCGCTACCATCGCGAGCACCCTGGCGATCAGCGGCTACCCACTGGACGAACTGGAGAAGATCTTCCGCCTGGAAGTGGCGCCGGTGGTCTGGAGCAATAGCTGGGTAACGGCGGGGGTGTGGGACGGCTTCGATCCCGACTGGCTGTTCGAGGGCTGCCGGCGCAACCAGAAGCGGCGCTATTCACTCTGGCATCGCGGGCGCTGCCGGCTGCTACGCAAGGCCATGACGGCGGCGGTGGAAGAGGACTGGCGGAAGATCCGCGCGCGGCTCTAGTCGCCGACTTTCTTGCCCTGGTGCGCGCGGCGCCATTCGTCCAGGCGCACCACTTCTGCCTTGGCGCGCGGCGCTGCAGGGGTGTCGTCGAAGACCGCGTCGATAATCTCTTCGTCCACCGGCTGGGCGGTGGGATGGAAGGTAGCGACCGGCGAGAGCGGCATGCGCGGCTCCGGCTCCATGCGGAACGGCGCCAGCTCGACCCGGCCCAGGTGCTGGCCGAACATGGCGATGCTACCGGCGTAGCGTTCCTGGCCGGTGGCGGTGAACTCGAAGGCGTATTCGCGGGCCAGGCGCAGGTTGCCGCGGCCGTCGCGCTGGAAGCGGAAGCGCTGCAGGGCCATGGCGTCATCCAGCAGTTCCACGCCCTCGCGCGCGCAGTGCTGCTTGGCCAGGACCAGTGCACGCTCGCGGATGCCATGGGCGCGCCACCACCAGGCGGCGCCCGCGACAACCAGCATGAAAATGAAAAGATTGCCCAGGTCCACTTCGGCTTCCTCGGAATCGGCGCATCAGCTTACTCACTCCGCCGCCGGGCGGCGAGAGGGGGATGTTCACAGCGTGTGAATTGCGCCCCATACTGCCCCATTCTGTAGCAGGACACCGTTATGCCGCGCACTCCCCACGTTCTCGCCATCCAGTCCCACGTCGTCTTCGGCCACGCCGGCAACAGCGCCGCGGAGTTCCCCATGCGACGCGTCGGGGTGAACGTCTGGCCGCTGAACACCGTGCAGTTCTCCAACCATACCCAGTATGGCCACTGGACGGGCCAGGTGCTGCCGCCGGAGCAGATTCCGGCGCTGGTGGACGGCATCGCTGCCATTGGCGAGCTGGGCAATTGCGACGCGGTGCTGTCGGGCTACCTGGGCAGTGCGGCGCAGGGCCGTTCGATCCTCGAAGTGGTGCGCCGCATCCGCGAGGTGAACCCGCGTGCGGTCTACCTGTGCGACCCGGTGATGGGCCATCCGGAGAAGGGCTGCATCGTCGCCCCGGAAGTCGGTGAGTTCCTGCTCCACGAGGCCGCCGCGGTGGCCGACTACCTGTGCCCGAACCAGCTGGAGCTGGACAGCTTCTGCGACCGCCAGCCGACCTCCCTGGAAGACTGCGCGGCAATGGCCCGTGGCCTCCTCGTGCGCGGCCCGAAGGCGATCCTGGTGAAGCACCTGAACTACCCCGGCAAGCCGGCGGATGCCTTCGAGATGCTGCTGGTGACCCTCGACGAGACCTGGCACCTGCGCCGCCCGCTGCTGGCCTTCCCGCGCCAGCCGGTAGGCGTGGGCGATCTGACCTCGGGCCTGTTCCTCGCCCGTCTGCTGCTGGGCGACGACCTGCGCACAGCCTTCGAATTCTGCGCCGCCGCCGTGCACGAAGTGCTGCTGGAGACCCAGGCCTGCGGCAGCTACGAGCTGGAGCTGGTGCGCGCCCAGGACCGCATCGCCCATCCGCGGGTGAAGTTCGAGGCGGTGAAGTTGGGGTGATCTGAACGGGGTTTTAGGGGGGAATCCTGCGCTGGGTGCGCCCCTCACCCTAACCCTCTCCCGGGGGAGAGGGGACTGTCCTGAGCGGGTGGGCAGAGTGAAGCTCTCCGGCTGACGCCGAGTTATCCACAGAATGCTGATCGGCCCCCTCTCCCTCCGGGAGAGGGTTGGGGTGAGGGCATGTCCAGCTCGCTCCTACACCATCCCGCCTGCCGCCTGCCGCCTCAGAGCATGTACTTGCCCAGCAGCAACCCGCCCACCACCATCGCGGTGAGCAGGCCGAACGCCAGCCCCAGGCGTTTCTCGATGGCCTCGCGCAGCGCCGGGCCGGCCCAGAACAGCAGGGCGCAGGTCGCCGCGAAACGCAGGGTGCGCGCCACCACGCTCAGGGCGATGAACAGCACCAGATCGAGCTGGGTCACCCCGCTGGTGAGGGTGATCAGCTTGTAGGGCAGCGGGGTGAAGCCGCCGCCCAACAGCACCATCAGCCAGCCGAGCTCGTTGTAGCGCTCGGCGACCTCGGCGAAGTTCTCCTGCAGCCCGTAGAAGGCCAGGATCGCCTGGCCCACCGTCTCGAACAGCAGCAGGCCGATGAAGTAGCCGGCGATGCCGCCCAGCACCGAGCTGACAATGCAGATCGCCGCGTAGCGCCAGGCCTTGGCGCGGTTGGCCAGCACCATCGGCACCAGCAGTGCATCCGGCGGGATGGGGAAGAACGAACTCTCGGCGAAGGTCACTCCGCCCAGCGCCAGCTCCGCCCGCGGATGGCCCGCCAGGCGCATGGTCCAGTCGTAGAGCCGGCGCAGCATGGCGTCAGGCCGACTGCGGCAGGTGGTCGTCGCCCGGTGCCGCGGCGGCGTCCTCGCGTTCGACCCGCTCGACCATGCCGCGGGCGATTTCGCGCTCGCCCATGATCACCAGGCTGGCGCCGTTCTGCTCCAGGTAATCCACTTCGGCGTCGAAGTGGGCGCGGGCGATGATGTCCAGGTTCGGGTTGATCGCCCGCGCGTGGCTGGCGATGGTCCCGGCCTCGAAACCGTTGGGAATGGCGATCAGCAGCCAGCGCGCCGAAGTGATGTTGGCCTGGGTCAGCACATCGGGATTGGCGGCATTGCCCACCACCACGCAGAGGCCGTGCTCGCGCAGTTCGGCGGCCTTCTCGCGCTTGTCCTCGATGACCACCACCGGCACCTTGTCCTTGCGCAGCCGCTCGCTCACCAGCGCGCCAACGCGGCCGTGGCCGATGAGGATCGCGTGGTTGTGCTCCAGCACCGGCGGCGGCAGGTCCTGGGGCTCCACCTGGACCACGCCGGGCTCGCTCTCGGCCTTCTGCTCCTGGCGCGCCTGCAGGCGGTCGATGGCGATGAACAGCAGCGGGTTGACCAGGATCGACAGGATCGCGCCGGCCAGCACCAGGTCGCGGCCGGCTTCGGGCAGCAGGTTCAGGGTGACGCCCAGGCCGACCAGGATGAAGGAGAACTCGCCGATCTGCGCCAGGCTCGCGGCAATGGTCAGCGCGGTGCTGTTGGGGTGGCCGAACATCCGCACGATGACGTAGGCCGCCACCGACTTGCCGAAGACGATGACCAGGAAGGTCGCCAGTACGGGCAGCGGTTCCTGGACCAGGATCGCCGGGTTGAACAGCATGCCGACGGAGACGAAGAACAGCACGGCGAAGGCGTCACGCAGCGGCAGCGAGTTCTCGGCGGCCTCGTGGCTCAGCTCGGACTCGTTGAGGATCATCCCGGCGAAGAAGGCGCCGAGGGCGAAGGACACGCCGAAGATCACCGCCGAGCCGTAGGCGATACCCAGGGCAATGGCCAGCACGGCGAGGGTGAACAGCTCGCGCGAGCCGGTCTTGGCGACGCGCTCCAGCACCCAGGGCACGAAGCGGCGACCGCCGACGATCATCACCGCGACGAAGGCCGCGACCTTGCCCAGGGTCAGCAGGATCGGCATCAGCAGGCCGCCGTCGCCACCGTCGGAGGTGCCGCCCAGGGAGCCGGCCAGGGCCGGCAACAGGACCAGGGTGAGGACCATCGCCAGGTCCTCGACGATCAGCCAGCCGATGGCAATGCGCCCGCGCTTGGTATCGATCAGCTGGCGCTGCTCCAGCGCGCGCAGCAGAACCACGGTACTGGCCACCGACAGCGCCAGGCCGAAGACCAGCCCGCCGCCGAAGTTCCAGCCCATCATCCACGCAAGGCCCAGGCCGAGCAGGGTGGCGACGCCGATCTGCACCACCGCACCGGGGATGGCGATGGCTTTCACCGACAACAGGTCCTTGAGCGAGAAGTGCAGGCCGACGCCGAACATCAGCAGGATCACGCCCAGTTCGGCGATCTCCACGGACAGCGCCTGGTCGGCGACGTAGCCGGGGGTGAACGGCCCGGCCAGCACACCGGCGAGCAGGTAGCCCACCAGCGGCGAGATACGCAGGCGGTTGGCCAGGGCGCCGAGGACGAAGGCCAGCACGAAGCCGACGGCGAGGGTGGTCAGTAACGGGGTGTGATGCATGGTCTGGGCTCCGGGCACTCAGGGAGCGACTGGACTGCGCATCAGCACCGGGTCGCTCGACGGTGGGTCACGGGGGCAAACCCGCGTGTGAAAAGTTTAGGCGTAGTAATCAATTCCTACCTTGCTTTCACGCAAGGGTAACCTGTTGACGCATTGGGAAATTTCCGCGACACGCGGGATTTCTTTTCAGGAAATGTCGCGAACGTCCGTCATTCGTCGCGAAGCTCCTTGTAGCGCTGTTCCAGCTCCTGGCGAATTTGCCGACGCTGTTGGGCCTGGGCGAAGCGACGTTTCTCGTCCTTGGTCTGCGGATCGAGTTGTGGCACGACGATCGGCTTGCGCTCGTCGTCCAGCGCCACCATGGTGAAGAAGCAGCTATTGGTGTGGCGCACGGACTTCTCGCGGATGTTCTCGGTGACCACTTTCACGCCGATCTCCATGGAGGTGCGGCCGGTGTAGTTCACCGAGGCAAGGAAGGTGACCAGTTCGCCGACGTGGATCGGCTGACGGAAGATCACCTGGTCCACCGACAGGGTCACCACGTAGTAGCCGGCGTAACGGCTGGCGCAGGCGTAGGCGACCTCGTCGAGGTACTTGAGCAGGGTGCCACCGTGGACATTGCCGGAGAAGTTGGCCATGTCGGGGGTCATCAGGACGGTCATGCTGAGCTGGTGGTTGCCAGGTTCCATGGAATTCTCGGGCAATTGTCTGGGGAAAAGGAAAGGGGCCTCACTCTGGACAACCCGAGCGCGGCTGGCGACACAGTTTTTTCTATATCCCTGATTGAGCAGCGGCGCCAGTGGACCCTTCGCCAGCGGTGTATCTGCCGTTCGAACAACGCCCTGAACGAAAACGGGCGACCCCTGGCCGCCCGTTCACGTCGCTGCGCTTCAGCGCCCGGCCGAGAGGCCGAAGTCGATGGCCAGGTCCGCACCGGTGATGGCTTCGGATTCCGGCTTGCAGAGGTACCAGACCAGCTCGGCGACTTCCTCCGGGCGGATGAAGCGCGCCACCTTGCCCTGAGGATAATCCTTCAGCAGTTCGCGCTTGTAGGCCGCCGGGTTGCCCTGGCCGTAGCGCTCGGCCTGGTAGTCGAGCATCGGCGTGGCGATGTCGGCCGGCGAGATGGCGTTGACCCGCACGCCGGATTCGGCGAGTTCCAGGGCCAGCGTGCGGGTGAGCATGGTCAGCGCCGCCTTGCTCGCACAGTAGGCCGCGGAGCCGCGGTAGGCCTGGCGGCCGGAGTCGCTGGAAATATTGACGATGCTGCCGTGGTTTTCCTTGAGGTAGGGCGTCGCGGCCTGGCACATGTAGAACGCCGCCTTGAGGTTGACCCCCAGGACCAGGTCGAAGTCGTCCTCGTTGAAGTCTTCCACCGGGCCTTCGCGCCAGACGCCGGCGGCGTTCACCAGGGCATCGAGGCGGCCGGTGCGGGCGAGGATGTCGGACATCAGGCTGTGGCAGTTGTCCGCTCGTCGCAGGTCGCCGACGGCGGTGGCGTCCAGCGGTACTTGCGCGTTCAGCGCATGCAGGCCGGCTTTATCCACATCGGTGGCGGCGATGCGCCAGTGGCTTTGGGCGAAACGTTTGGCGATGGCTTTTCCGAGGCCACCGGCAGCGCCGGTGATCAGTACGACGGGAGTGCTCATTGTCTACGGGTTCTCCCTGCCTGAGAGAGGACGGCGGCCGGCAGGCAGACCGGCGGCGCCGCGTTGACCACGGAAGCGCTCAGCCGCGCCCCGTGGAACTACTGACCAAGAAAAGACCAGAATCTTCACTCTGGCAGGGTAAATTTTTCGTAAGTCTTTTGCGTGTCGGCGGGTGAGCTGATTGCTGGGCGCAAAATGGCGGATAACGCTTCGCGTTATGCGCCCTACGGGAGCCCAGCGGACATCTTACGTAGGGCGAATAACCGTTCACGGTTATCCGCCGTTTCGGTCAGTCGTTCAGGCGTGATGCAGATACCAGCGCCAATCCTGCTCGCCGACTTCGCCCATGAACTGGCGGAACTCTTCCCACTTGATCGCCAGGAACACCTTGAGGAATTCCTCGCCCAGCGCGTCGCGCGCCCAGGTGGAGGACTCCAGCGCGCGCAGCGCGGTGAGCCAGTCGGTGGGGAGGAATTCGGTGGCCTGCTCGTAGCCGTTGCCGACGATGGGCGCGCCTGGGTCGATCTGCTCGCGGATGCCTTCATGGATCGCCGCAAGGATCGCCGCCGCCGCGAGGTACGGGTTGGCGTCGGCGCCGCAGATGCGATGCTCGATGTGCCGGGTCTTCGCCGGGCCGCCAGGCACGCGGAACGACACGGTGCGGTTGTTCACGCCCCAGCTCTTGGCCAGCGGCGCATAGCTGTTGGCCTGGAAGCGGCGGAAGGAGTTGGCGTTGGGGCAGAAGATCGCCAGGGAATCCAGCAGGCGCGCCATCATGCCGCCGATGGAGTGGCGCAGCAGTGGAGTGCCGTGAATGTCTTCGCTGGCGTAGAGGTTGTTGCCCTGTTCGTCGGCCAGGCTGACGTGCAGGTGCATGCCGGAACCGGCGCGGTCGCCGAACGGCTTGGCCATGAAGCAGGCCTGCAGGCCGTGCTTGTTCGCCACGCCCTTGACCAGGCGCTTGTAGCGCACGCCTTCGTCGATGGCCTGCATGACGTCGAAGCGGTGCTCCAGGGTCAGCTCGACCTGGCCTGGCGCGTACTCGGAGATCGCCGTGCGTACCGGCAGGCCCTGCACTTCGCAGGCGGCGTAGAGGTCGTCGAGGAACGGCTGCAGTTGTTCGAGCTCGTAGACGCCGTAGACCTGCGGCGCTTCCGGACGGATGCCGTTCATCTGCAGCGCCGGCTGCGGGCGGCCGTTGGCGTCGCGCTGCTTGTCCAGCAGGTAGAACTCCAGCTCCACCGCCATCACCGGGTGGAAGCCGTCGGCCTTCAGCCGGTCGACCACGCGGGACAGCGCCTGGCGCGGGTCGGCGGGCGTGGCGGGCAGGCCCTGGGTCGGGTGCATGCTCACCTGCAGCTGGCCGGTGGGGCTGGCGCGCCAGGGTTGCAGGGTCAGGCTGCCGGGCAGCGGGTAGGTCCAGCAGTCGGCGTCGGCGACTTCCCAGACCAGCCCGGTGCCTTCGACGTCCTCGCCCTGCACGGTCAGCGCG
The DNA here is from genome assembly GCF_010994165.1 of Pseudomonas nitroreducens. Classification (NCBI taxonomy): domain Bacteria; kingdom Pseudomonadati; phylum Pseudomonadota; class Gammaproteobacteria; order Pseudomonadales; family Pseudomonadaceae; genus Pseudomonas; species Pseudomonas nitroreducens. Next base: position 767,693 of record NZ_WMBX01000004.1, read on the forward strand.
AGGATCGAGCTGGGCAGCGGGCGGCCGTTGTCGTAGATCGCCAGCAGCTCGTCGCGGTGCAGCAGCTTGCCGCGCGGGATGCCGTTGGAGTCGATGATGAAGAGTTCGATGCTGCGCACGTCCGGGTGGGCGGCGAGGAAGGCTTCGGCTTCCTTTCGATCGGCGAATTGCATGGTGGTCCTCGGTGGGCGCGGGGCGCCGAATTGTCTCTTCGTAGAAGCGAGCTTGCTCGCGAACGCTCTTTTGTAAATCCGCTGCGGGGCGGGTTCGCGAGCAAGCTCGCTCCTACAGGGGGAGTTTCGATCAGGCCTCGCGCGCGCCGGGGATCGCCAGCAGCTCGGTGATGCCGGCATCGAGGGTCTCGATCAGGCGATCCACGTCCGCGGCAGTAGTGTCCGGGCAGCACAGGGTCATGTTGTGGAACGGCGTGATCAGGATGCCGCGGTTGATCAGGTAGAGGTGCAGCGCCATCTGCAGCTCGTCGTGGAAGGCCGCTTCGGCCTCGGCGCCGGTACGCGGGGAGACGGGGCAGAACTGGAACTCGCTGCGCGCGCCCAGCTCGGTCACCGACCACTTCAGGTCGTGCTTGGTGATCAGCGTGCGGAAGCCATCAGCCAGGCGCTTGGCCAGCGGCAGCATGTGGTCGTAGGCCGCCTGGGTCATCACCTGTTCCAGGTTGGCGCGCATGCAGTGCATGGCCAGGGCGTTGGCCGAGAGCGTGGTGCCCATGCCGCTGTGGCCGTGCCCGTGGCTGTCTTCCTGGGCGCTCTGGCGCGAGGCGGCCATGCGTTCGGCCATCTCCGCGCTGCAGCCGAAGATGCCGCAGGGCACGCCGCCGGCGATCGGCTTGCCGACCACGAAGAAGTCCGGATCGAGGTTCCACAGCTGGGTGCAGCCGCCGATGTTGGTGGAGATGGTGTGGGTTTCGTCGATGATCAGCAGCGAACCGTATTTACGGGTCAGCTCGCGGCACTTCTGCATGAAACCTGGGTCGGGGAGGACCATGCCGATGTTGGTCATCGCCGGCTCGCACAGCAGGGCGCAGACGTCGCCCTGGGCCAGCGCGGCTTCCAGCGCCTCGACGTCGTTGAAGGGGATGGAGCGGCTGTGCTGGGTCAGGTCGTAGGCCTGGCCGACCAGGCCGGAGCGGTGCACGGTTTCGCCGTCGCGGTAGCGCACCATCACGTCGTCGACGGTGCCGTGGTAGCAGCCGTCGAACACCAGCAGGGTCTTGCGCTTGGTCACCGCGCGAGCCCAGCGCAGCACGTAGCGGTTGGAGTCGGTGGCAGTGGCAGTCACCTGCCAGTAGGGCAGGCCGAAGCGCGCGGCGAGCAACTCGCCGCAGACCACCGCGTCTTCGCCGGGGAGCATGGTGGTCAGGCCGCGCGCGCCCTGTTCGGCGAGGGCGCGGGCGATCGGCGCCGGCGAGTGGCCGAACATGCTGCCGGTATCGCCGAGGCAGAAGTCCACGTAGTCATGGCCGTCCACGTCGTAGAAGCGGGCGCCCTGGGCGCGTTCGACGAACAGCGGGCAGGGCGTGGACCAGTCGGCCATCCAGTGCATCGGCACACCGGCGTACAGCGACTGGTGCGCACGCTCGGCGAGGGCGACGGACTTGGGGTTCTGTTCTAGGAAGCGCTGGCGCTCGCGGGCGGTGAAGAGATCCACGGCCTGTTGGGCGATTCCGCTGGCGGTCATGTTGCACACCTCGTTTGTTATTTCGCACATCTTCCATTTGTGATCACAAAAATGTCAATACAGCGAAGCAACTGCCTGATAATCTGCCCTGTAACGAATTTTGTGATCACAGAACAAGAAGATGCCCATGAAAGATGTCACGAATGAGTCCGCCTGGGCCGGCCAGGTAGCTCTGGTCAGCGGCGCCGGCAGCGAGTCCGGCATCGGCTTCGCCAGTGCACGCCAGCTGGCGCGCAACGGTGTGAAGTTGCTGCTCACCGCCAGCAGCGAGCGGGTCCTGCAGCGGGCGCAGGAGCTTTGCGCCGAGGGCTTCGAGGCCCGCGCTCTGCCCGCCGACCTGACCGATGAAGGCGACGTCCTTGCCCTGGCCGAGTGGGCGCAGGCGCAATGGGGAAGGGTAGACGTGCTGGTGAACAACGCCGGCATGGCCATGCAGGGTAGCCCCGAACCCTTCGCCGAACTCGCGGCGATGGACCTGGCAACCTGGAACCTGTCGCTGGCGCGCAACCTGACCAGCGCCTTCCTGCTCACTCGTGCGCTGCTGCCGGGCATGCTGGAGCGCGGCTACGGGCGCATCGTCAACGTCAGCTCCACCACCGGCACGCGGGCCAGCAATCCGGGCGAGTCGGCCTACAGCGCGGCCAAGGCCGGAATGCTCGGCATGAGCATGGGGCTGGCGCTGGAAGTGGCGCAGCGCGGGGTGACGGTGAACAGCGTGGCGCCGGGCTGGATTGCCACCGGCTCCAGCAGCGAAGAAGAAATCCAGGCCGGGCGGCGCACGCCGCTGGGTCGTTCCGGGCGACCGGAGGAGGTGGCCGCCGCCATTGCCTTCCTGGCCTCGCCCGAAGCCAGCTACATCACCGGCGAAGTGCTGGTGGTGGATGGCGGCAACTGTCTGATCGAAAACAAGGGATAAGCGAGATGAAGCACGACTGCAGCCTGACCTTCGCCCAACTGCCGGCGCCGCCGGCCGGGCGGGAGTGAAACCATGGCCGACAACCTTCAGGAACAGCTCTACCAGAACCTGCGCCAGGCCCTTTTGAGCGGGCGCTTCCAGCCTGGCGAGCGGCTCAAGATCCGCGACCTGGCTGACGAATGGGGCACCAGCCCGATGCCGGTCCGCGCCGCCCTGCAACGCCTGGTGGCAGAGGGCGCGCTGGAAGGTGAGCCGCAGCGCTCGCTACGGGTGCCGGTGATGACCCGCGAGCGCTACCTGCAGATCCTGCAGGTGCGGCAATCCCTGGAGGGGCTGGCGGTGGAGGATGCGGCGCGGCACCTGCGGCCCGCCGACATGGCCGTGCTGCGTGATTGCACCGAGCGCATGGAAAACGCGCTGAACGCCCGTGACGTCCATGGCTACCTGGAAGCCAACAGCCTGTTCCACCTGACGCTCTACCGCGCCTGTGGCAACCCCACGCTGCTGCGCATGATCGAGGCGCTGTGGCTGCAGGTGGGGCCGTTCTTCAACCGGCTGTTCACCGAGGCCGACCTGTCGCTGCGCCTCAACGACTTCCACGAAGACACCCTGCAGGCGCTGGAGCGTGGAGATGGCGCAGGCGCACGCAAAGCCATCGAACAGGACCTGGGCTACTGCGGCCAGTACCTGCTCAATCTGCTGGAGCTGGAAAGCGGGGGAAGGCTGGGGGCGCGCTAGGGCGCCCTTCAGGGGGTCTTGATGAAGCGGACGTTGTCCTTCTTGATCAGGATCGTCTCGCCGTTCAACTGCTCGAATTCGTAGTAGTCATTGTATTTGTCGTAGTCGGAGTGATCCTTCACCAGGATTTCGCTGCCGTCCTGCAGCGTCACCACGGCCTTGTCGGCGCATCCGGCGAGGCCGAGCAGCAACAGGCAGGTGAACAAGGCTTTCAACTTCATAGTTTCTCCACGGGGCATCGTACCCGCCCGGGCAGCAAGGGCTGGAGGTACGCTGGGTTGCCTGTGTGACCATGGAAGTTTCAGGAAATTCCGACATGGGGCTTCAAGTATCGAGCCATACGTCGCGTGCCCAGGTCCAGACGGAGTCCCATGTTTCCTCGGTGAGCTCGCCGTCGGCCCAGAGAATCACCTCGCCGTCCTCGGCGACCGCGTAGTAGTCGTCACCGTCGGCGCAGAGCGGGATCAGCTCGCGTGGCAGGCCATTGGCCCAGGCCACGGCCGCGACTTCCGGCAGGTAGGTGTGGGACTGTGGATCGGTCGCCGTGACGGGTTCCAGGCGGCCATAGACGACGTCGCTGACCAGCAGGAGGAACTCGCGGAATTCCGACGGAATGCCGATCAGCAGCGCTTCCTCGATCTCCACCAGCAGTTCTTCGTCGGGCAGTTCCAGCGGTACCGGAACCGGCTCGTTCGCTTCACGCAGTTTCTCGATCACATCTTCCACAGACGGGGCCTCTCTATATTCGACGAATGGCGCGCTTTATACAGTAGTAGCCGGCCCTCCGCGCAAGACCACTGCGCGGGCGCCGTCCGGACGAGCGGCGGGGGCAGGGCAAGCCTGTGGCCGATGTGCAAAAACGAAAAAGCCCGGCAATCGCCGGGCTTCTTCTTCACGCGCAGGGTCAGTTCTGGCGGATGCCAGCCACCAGCCAGGGCTGGTTGTCGCCCTGGGCGCGCTCCATGCGCCAGCTTTCGCTGAAGGGTTCGCCCTGGTCGAAGCGCGAGGACTTCGACACGCCGCTGAAGGTCAGGGTGGCGATGGTCTTGTCGGCCTGGTCGTCCACGCCCTCGAGCTGCACGTCGAGGTTGTCGATGTAGGTGGACTGGTAGCTGTCGCCCAGGTCCGCGCGCTCCTGCTTGAGGAACTGCAGCATCTGCGGGGTGACGAACTCGGCGATCTTGTCCATCTCGTTGGCATCCCAGTGTTGCTGCAGGGACATGAAGTGCTCGCGGGCGGCGCCGATGAAACGGGTCTCATCGAACCAGCTCGGGGCGTTGATCACCGGACGGCTGTCCATCACCGGGCGGGACGCGCCACCGAAGATCGACGGCGGAGCAGCCGGCATTTCACGCTGCATCGGCGCGTGGCCGCCGGCCATGGCGGGCTGCTGGCCCTGCTGCTGGCGGCGACGCGAAGCGATGAAGCGGAACGCGATGAAGGCGATCAGCGCGATGATCAGGATGTCGAGGAACTGCATGCCCTGGAAGCCGTCGCCCATGAACATGGAGGCGAGCAGGCCACCGGCGGCGAGGCCGGCCAGCGGGCCGAGCCAGCGCGAAGCGCCGCTCTTGGCAGCGGCGCCGGCAGCGCCTGCGGCGGCACCGGTCGCGGCCGGGCCGGCGGCAGTCGGGGAATTCGGCGCGGCGTTGGGTTGCGCCTGGCGGGCCTGGTGGCTCGGCGCAGAGCCCATGCTCTTGCCGCCACCGAAACGTTTGGCGGCGTTGACGTCGAGGCTGAGCGTCACGGCGACACAGAAGGCCATGGCAAGGCTGAGAAAGCGCTTCATCGTTGTCATTCTCTTGGTTGGTATACGACGCACGTCATGTTGCAGGCCGGGGCCGGTGAGGGCCAGCCGGATTTTGTTTCGTGCTGTTGCCCTGTTCGGGCCCGACCCCTGATATGGGGGCGGTTGAATCCCTTTCCAAATCAGTCTGTTACTGATTCTTTCAGAGCCGCCTGTCGGAAGGCTCGGATGGTAGGCTTCGCTGAGCGAGGCCGTCAGCCGCGCGATCCCCTGACCCCACGCCGCGAGGACCGCCGACCATGCATGCCATCGACTTCATCCAGGACCTCGCGGTGATCATGCTGATCGCCGGTTTCGTCACCATCCTCTGCCACCGCTTCAAGCAGCCGGTGGTGCTGGGCTACATCATCGCCGGGGTGATCATCGGCCCGCACACCCCGCCCTTCGCGCTGGTGCACGACGAGGACACGATCAAGACCCTCGCCGAACTGGGGGTGATCTTCCTGATGTTCTGCCTGGGGCTGGAATTCAGCCTGCGCAAGCTGTTCCAGGTCGGCGCCACGGCCTTCATCGCCGCGTTCCTGGAAATCACCCTGATGATCTGGGCCGGCTTCGAGATCGGCCGCCTGTTCGACTGGAGCACCATGGATTCGCTGTTCCTCGGCGCGATCCTGGCGATGTCTTCCACCACCATCATCATCAAGGTCCTGGGCGATCTGAAGATGAAGAACGAGCGCTTCGCCCAACTGATCTTCGGCGTGCTGATCATCGAGGACATCCTCGGCATCGGCATCATCGCCCTGTTCTCCGGCATTGCCGTGAGCGGCACGGTGGAGGCCGACCAGGTGTTCTCCACGGTCGGCAAGCTGAGCCTGTTCATGGTCGTCGCACTGGTCGTCGGCATCCTGCTGGTACCGCGCCTGTTGGCCTACGTGGCGAAATTCGAAAGCAACGAGATGCTGCTGGTGACGGTGCTCGGCCTGTGCTTCGGCTTCTGCCTGCTGGTGGTGAAGCTGGAATACAGCATGATCCTGGGTGCCTTCCTGATCGGCGCGATCATGGCCGAGTCGCGCCAGCTGATCCAGATCGAGCGCCTGATGGAGCCGGTGCGCGACATGTTCAGCGCGATCTTCTTCGTCGCCATCGGCCTGACCATCGACCCCAAGGTGCTGGTGGACTATGCCGCGCCGATCCTGGTGATCACCCTGGTGGTGGTCGCCGGCAAACTGATCTCCTGCGGTGCCGGCGCCTTCATTGCCGGCAACGACGGGCGCACCTCGATGCGCGTGGGCATGGGCCTTTCGCAGATCGGCGAGTTCTCCTTCATCATCGCCGCGCTGGGCATGAGCCTGGGCGTGACCAGTGACTTCCTCTACCCGGTGGTGGTCGGCGTGTCGGCCATCACCACGCTGCTGACGCCCTACCTGATCCGCTCCGCCGACCCGCTGGCGCTGTACCTGGGCCGCAGCCTGCCGTCACCTATGGTGCGGGTGTTCAGCCTGTACGGCGAGTGGCTGCGCAGCATCAAGCCGCGGGGCGACAAGGCGATCCTCGCCGGAATGATCCGGCGCATCCTGCTGCAGGTCGGGGTCAACCTGACCCTGGTGATCGGCATCTTCTTCGGCCTGGCGTTCTTCGCCGGGCAGATCGGCCAGTGGCTGGCGCAGTTCGTCGAGCCCGAGGCGCTGCACAAGGCGTTGATCTGGGGCGCCGCGCTGTTGCTGTCGCTGCCGTTCCTGATCGCCGCCTACCGCAAGCTCAAGGCGCTGGCGATGCTGCTGGCGGAAATGGGCGTGAAGGCGGAAAGCGCCGGCCGCCACACGGCCCGCGTGCGCCGGGTGATTTCCGAGCTGATCCCGCTGCTGTCGCTGGGCGGCATGATGCTGCTGCTGGCGGCGCTCAGTTCGAGCATCCTGCCGCCGGGCGAGCTACTGGTGGTGGTGGCACTGATCGCCGCGCTGGTGATCGCGGTGTTCTGGCGCTGGTTCATCCGCGTGCATTCGCGGATGCAGGTGGCGCTGATCGAGACCTTCGAGCAGAACGGCGGCGGGCATCACTGAGCCCGCCGTCTCAGCCCTGGATTGCCTCCAGGGAGCACAGTCGTAGGGCGAATAACGCGGCAGCGTCATCCGCCGCCGAGGAACCGGCGCATAACCTGTTCCCGGTTATTCGCCCTACGCTCTCTTGCGGTGGGGGCTAGCGGCTCAGATCGCTTCCAGCTTCGCGTAACCCATCATCAGCCACTTGCTGCCCTCGCTGTCGAAGTTCACCTGCACCCGTGCCTGGGCGCCGGAGCCTTCGAAGTTGAGGATCACGCCGTCGCCGAACAGCGGGTGGCGCACGGACTGACCGAGGCTGAACGGGGTGTCCGGCACGCTGGCGCCGCTGAACAGGTTGCCGCTGCGCTGGTTGCCCGAGAGCGGGCGGCTCACCGAGTTGGACAGGCGCACTTCCTGGATCAGGCTCGGCGGGATTTCGCGGACGAAGCGCGAGACCTTGTTGTAGGTCTCGCTGCCGTACAGGCGGCGGGTTTCCGCATAGGTCATGACCAGGCGCTGCATGGCACGGGTGATACCCACGTAGGCCAGGCGGCGTTCTTCTTCGAGGCGGCCGGGCTCTTCCAGGCTCATCTTGTGCGGGAACAGGCCTTCTTCCATGCCGGCGAGGAACACCAGCGGGAACTCCAGGCCCTTGGCGCTGTGCAGCGTCATCAGTTGCACGCTGTCTTCGAAGGCGTCGGCCTGGGTGTCGCCGGATTCCAGCGCGGTGTGGTCGAGGAAGGCCACCAGCGGCGGGGTGTCCTCGTCGTCCGGGGTCTCGAAGGCGCGGGCGGCGCTGACCAGTTCTTCCAGGTTTTCCACCCGGGCCTGGCCTTTCTCGCCCTTCTCTTCCTTGTGGTAGGTGACCAGGCCGGACTGCTCGATGACGATCTGGGTCATCTGGTGCAGCGGCAGGCCCTCGACCTTCACCGCGAGCAGGTCGACGGTCTCCAGGAAGCCGTTCAACGCGCTGGCGGCGCGGCCGGCCACGGCCTTGGCGGCGATCACGTCGTTGATCGCGCGCCACATCGAGGTGCCGTTCAGGCGCGCGGCGTTGCGGATCGCCTCGACGGTCTTCTCGCCGATGCCGCGCGGCGGCACGTTGATCACCCGCTCCAGCGCGGCGTCGTCATCGCGCAGGCGGATCAGTCGCAGGTAGGCCAGGGCGTTCTTGATCTCGGCGCGTTCGAAGAAGCGCTGGCCGCCGTAGATGCGGTAGGGGATCTTCTCGCGCAGCAGCGCCTCTTCCAGGACGCGGGACTGGGCGTTGGAGCGGTAGAGGATGGCGATCTCGCTGCGCTTCAGACCATCCTTGCGCAGGGCGTCCTCGATGGTCTCGACGATGTAGCGCGCCTCGTCGTGCTCGTTGAAGCCCGAATACAGGGTGATCGGCTCGCCGTCGACGCCATCGGTCCACAGCTCCTTGCCCAGGCGCCCGCTGTTGTTGGCGATCAGCGCGTTGGCGGCCTTCAGGATGGTGCCGGTGGAGCGGTAGTTCTGCTCCAGGCGGATGTCCTCGGTGCCGGCGAAATCGTCACCGAACTGCTGGATGTTCTCGATCTTCGCGCCGCGCCAGCCGTAGATCGACTGGTCGTCGTCGCCCACCACCATCAGGCTCTCGCCGCCCTTGCCGAGGAAGCGCAGCCAGGCGTACTGCACGGCGTTGGTGTCCTGGAACTCGTCCACCAGGATGTGGCGGAAGCGCCGCTGATAGTGCTCCAGCAGGCTCGGGCGGTCGCGCCAGAGGTCCAGCGAGCGCAACAGCAGTTCGGCGAAGTCGACGACGCCGGCACGGGCGCAGGCGTCTTCGTAGGCCTGGTAGACGCTGACCATGGTCGACAGGTAGAGGTCGCCGCCGGCCTGGATGTTCTGCGGGCGGTTGCCCTCGTCCTTCTGGCCGTTGATGAACCACTGCGCCTGGCGCGGCGGCCAGCGCTGCTCGTCCAGCCCCATCTCGCGCACCACGCGTTTGACCAGGCGCAGCTGGTCGTCGCTGTCGAGGATCTGGAAGTTCTCCGGCAAGCCGGCTTCCTGCCAGTGCGCGCGCAACAGGCGATGCGCCAGGCCGTGGAAGGTGCCGACCCACATGCCCGCCGGGTTGATCCCCAGCAACTGCTCGATCCGCGCGCGCATTTCGGCGGCGGCCTTGTTGGTGAAGGTCACGGCCAGGATGCTGTGCGGCGAGGCGTTCTCGACCTGGATCAGCCAGGCGATGCGGTGCACCAGCACGCGGGTCTTGCCGGACCCGGCGCCGGCGAGTACGCGCTGGCGCCCCAGCGGCGCGGCTACGGCCTGGCGCTGCGGGTCATTGAGGGAGTTGAGCAGGTAGGAGATGTCATCGTTCATGGGGAGGCATTCTACCGACGGGCGGTTTTCCCCGGCAAACCGGGCCGCCGTCCGGCGTCTTCCCGACGAAAGTTGGGAGGGCTTGCAGCCAATTGCCATCATCCTGCTTGGGTGGGGCTAGCTCCTCGGGTATGCTCCGCCGACGCCTAGGCCAGAACCTACAAGAAAAACGCCTATGACCGCTTATGTAGAGCCTTCGGCGATCCCGGTGAGCCATGCCGAGATCCGCCAGCAGTACGCTCACGAAATTGCCGTCGAACGCACGCGCCTGCTCTACCAGGGCTCGCGGGTGCCGACCCTGCTCATGCTGCTCAATGGCCTGGCCTGCGCCGGGCTGTTGTGGGACTACGTGCAGCCGGGGCTGCTGGCCGGCTGGCTGGTCTGGCTGGTGCTGCTGGCCGTGCTGCGGCTGATCCAGGTCTCCGCCTTCAATGCCGCTTCCGCCGAGCGCCAGGCCAGCCCGCACTGGCAGCGCACCTTCCTGTTCGGCGCCGGGGCTTCGGGCCTGACCCTGGCCTTTGCCGCGATCGCCCTGGTCCCGCCGGATGCCTTCCTCCAGCAATCCCTGGTGTTCGGCCTGATCGCCGCGGCCATCCTGTCCGCCAGTGTCGCCTACGCGGTCAGCCTGCCGGCCTTTCTCACCTTCGCCTTGCCCTGCCTGTTTCCGTCCATTGCCTATTTATTGATCAGCGATAACCCGTTGCAGCAGGGCTGGGGCGTGCTCGGGGTGATCCTGCTGGCCGCGCTGCTGGTGGTGGCCTGGCAGATTCATCGGGTCGTCCACGTCGGCCTGCTGCGGCGTTTCCAGGCCCAGGCGCTGGTGGCGCACCTGGAGCGCGCCAACGCACAGACCGAGGCGCTTAACCAGGACCTGGAGCATGAAGTCGAGCAGCGCCGCCGCGCCGAGCGCGAACTGTGCCGCGCCCGCGACGCGCTGCAGGAGCGAGTGGAGGCGGGCAGCGCCAAGCTCAGCCACACCGAGGCGCGCCTGGCCCTGGCGCTGGAGGCCAGCGAGCTGGGCCTGTGGGACTGGAACCTGCTGACCGACGAAGTGCACCACTCGCACCTGGAGGAGATCTTCGGCATCACCCAGGAATCGGTGAAGAGCGTGCGCAACGACCTGCGCCCGCGCCTGCACCCCGACGACGTACCGCTGCTGCGCCGCGCGCTGGTCGAGCACCTCAAGGGCCGCACCGACGGCTACCGCATCGAATACCGCGTGCGCCACGCCGCCGGCCACTGGGTCTGGGTGGAAGACCGTGGCCGGGTGATGGAGCGCGATGGTCGCGGGCAGGTCACGCGGATGGTCGGCACCCGCGCCGACATCTCCCCGCGCAAGCTGCGCGAGGAGGAACAGCGCCTGGCCGCCACGGTGTTCGAGGCCGCCAGCGAAGGCATCATCATCCTCGACCCCGATTACCGCCTGATCGCCATCAATGAGGCCTTCACCTCCCTCACCGGTTACCGCCGCGAGGAATTGCTCGGGCATAACGTGGCGCGCCTGATGGGGTCGGCGGAAAGCCTGCGGCGCTACCAGGCGATCCGCACCGACCTGGAGCGCCTGGGCACCTGGCAGGGCGAGCTGATCGAGACGCGCAAGAACGGCGAGTTGTACCCGCAGTGGTTGCAGCTCAACGTGGTGCGTGACAGCCGCGGTCAGGTCGCCCATGTGGTCGGCTTCTTCGCCGACCTCACCGCTCGCCGCGATGCCGAGGAGCGCCTGCGCTACCTCTCGCATTACGACGAACTCACCGGGCTGGCCAACCGCACGCTGTTCAAGGAGCGCCTGCACGAGGCCAGCCAGCGCGCGCGCCAGGAAGGCCGCACGGCGGCGCTGCTGCTGATCGACCTGGACCGCTTCAAGCTGCTCAACGACAGCCTCGGCCACGAGGTCGCCGACCAGTTGCTGCGGCAGATGTCGCGGCGCATGACCCAGACGGTACCCGAGGCCGACACCATCGCCCGCTTGTCCGGCGACGAGTTCGCCGTGCTGATCGACTCCTACGCCAGCCTCGCCGCGCTGGCGCGGCTGTCCAGCCGCCTGCTGGCGAAGCTGCGCACGCCGATGACCGTGGGCGGCCACGAACTGGTGGTCAGTGCCTCGGTCGGCATCAGCCTGCTGCCGGACAACGCCTGGGAAATTTCTGCGCTGATGAGCCAGGCGAACATGGCCATGCAGCATGCCAAGCACCTGGGCGGGAATACCTTCCAGTTCTTCACCGACAACCTGCAGGCCTGCACCCTGGAGCGCCTGCAGCTGGAGACGCGGTTGCGCAAGGCGATCGACGAGGGGCAGCTGGACGTGCACTACCAGCCCAAGCTGAACCTCGCCAACGAGCGCCTGGACAGCGCCGAGGCACTGGTGCGCTGGCGCCATCCGGAGATGGGCATGGTGCCGCCGGGCGATTTCATCGGCTTGGCCGAGGAGACCGGGCTGATCGGCGCCATCGGCGAGTTCGTCCTGCGCCGCGCCTGCCAGCAGGCCCGCGCGTGGCAGCGCCAGGGGCGCGAGCTGCGGGTGTCGGTCAACCTGTCGGTGCACCAGTTGCGCACCGGCAATCTGGTCGACCTGGTGCGGACCGTGCTGGAGGAAACCGGCCTGCCGTCGTACCTGCTGGAGCTGGAATTGACCGAAAGCCAACTGCTGGACAACGTCGAGAGCGTCACCGCGACCTTCCGCCAGCTGCGCGAGATGGGCGTGAAGCTGGCCATCGACGACTTCGGCACCGGCTATTCCTCGCTCAGCTACCTGAAGCGCTTCCCGGTGGACTATGTGAAGATCGACCAGACCTTCATCCGCGACCTGTCGGAGCGCGGCGAGGACGCGGCTATCACCCGCGCGATCATCGCCATGGCGCACAGCCTGGAACTGAAAGTGGTGGCGGAGGGCGTCGAGCACGCCGAACAGCTGCGCTTCCTGCGCGCCCACGGCTGCGACGAAATCCAGGGTTACCTGATCAGCCAGCCCGTGCCGGCCGATGCCTGCCTGGCGTTGCTGGAGAGAAGCGACCGGCTCTGAGCGTGCCGATCGCGTGGGGCGTGAAACGCCCGGGATGGATTACTTCAGGGTGACTATCCATTCGGCGAGAACCTTGGCCTCGTCCGGGCTGACGGCGTTGCCCGGCATCGGGATCGGTCCCCAGACGCCCTTGCTGCCGGTCTTGATGCTGTTGCTGATGTGCGCCACGCCATCGGCGCCGTACTTCGCTGCCACTTCCCTGAAGGCCGGGCCGACCACCGTCTTGTTGACGGCGTGACACGCCACGCAGGCCTTGGCCTTGAACAGTTCCTCGCCGGTGCTGGCCATCGCGGTGGTCTGCACCAGCAGGCCGCCGAACAGCAGGGCAACCAGGGCTTTGTTCATGAACACTCTCCTCACAGGCTGGGCGCATCGAGGCGCCGTTCGTTTTCGCCGGCTTCCCCCCGGCGTCTGTGGCGATTCTAGGAGCGGCTCGAGCAGACTCGGCTTGATGGCAATCAAGAACTCTTCGCGCCGTGCTTGAGGCAGGAGGCGTGGCTGGCTAGCGTGCGAGCCGACAACTGCCAACCGAGAGTCGCCCGCCATGAACGCCCCCGCGCAGAACGATCCGCCGCTCTTCTATCAGCCGACCGGCAACGAGGTGGCGCTGTTCACGCAGGCGTCCGCGCAGGGCGTGCCGGTACTGATCAAGGGCCCGACCGGCTGCGGCAAGACCCGCTTCGTCCAGCACATGGCGCAGCGCCTGAACCTGCCGCTGTACACCGTGGCCTGCCATGACGACCTGTCGGCAGCGGACCTGGTCGGCCGCCACCTGATCGGCAGCGACGGCACCTGGTGGCAGGACGGCCCGCTGACCCGCGCGGTGCGCGAAGGCGGCATCTGCTACCTCGACGAAGTGGTCGAGGCGCGGCAGGACACCGTGGTCGTGCTGCACCCGCTGGCGGACGATCGCCGCGAACTGTTCATCGAGCGCACCGGTGAATCCCTGGTGGCGCCCCCCGGCTTCATGCTGGTGGTGTCCTACAACCCCGGCTACCAGAACCTGCTCAAGGGCATGAAACCCAGCACCCGCCAGCGCTTCGTCGCCCTGCGCTTCGACTATCCGGCGCCGGAAGCGGAGGCTGCGATCATCGTCCGCGAGGCCGGGGTCGCGCCGGAACTGGCGCAACGCCTGACGCAGCTGGGCGTGGCCCTGCGCCGGCTGGGCCGGCAGGAGCTGGAGGAAGTCTGCTCGACACGCTTGCTGGTGCTTACCGCGCGGCTGTTCAACGCCGGCGTGGCGCCCCGCGATGCCTGCCGCGCCGGGCTCGCCGAGCCGTTGTCGGACGACGAGGCCACGGTCGCCGCGCTGATGGACCTGGTCGATGTCCACTTCGCCTGACGCGACACTCGATGCCCGGCACCTGCCGGGCGACCTGGCGATGTGGTTGTTCATCCTCGCCGAACTGACCGTCTTCGCCATCCTCATCATTGTCTTCGCCGTGGCCCAGTACCTGGACGTCGAAGGTTTCCGTGCCGGCCGCGCGCAACTGGACCTGTCCACCGCCCTGGCGCTGACCCTGACACTGCTTACCGCCGGGTTCTGTGCAGCGCTGGCGGTGGAGCAGGTGCGCCACGGCCGGCAGCGGCGTGCGGCTGCACTGCTGGGGGTTGCCGTGTTGCTGGGGCTGGTCCACGTAGTGCTCAAGTCCGGCGAATACCATCACCTCGCCGCGCAGGGGCTGGACCTGGAATACAGCACCTTCTTCACCCTGTTCTGGCTGATCACCGGCTTCCACTTTCTGCACGTGCTGCTGGGGCTGGTGATCCTCGGCTGGATGACGTTGCGCTGCCTGCGCGGCGCCTACCGCGGCGATGCCCTGGGTGGGCTGGAGTCCGGCGCGCTCTATTGGCACATGGTCGACCTGGTCTGGGTGGTGCTGTTCCCGCTGGTCTACGTGCTGGCGCCTGGCTCGTGAACACGCTGCTGCTTGCCTGGCTGCTGATGCTGCCGATGTCCGCTGCCGCCGTCTGGCTCGGTCACCACGCGCCCGATGCCCTGTTGCCGGTGGCGGTGATCCTGCTGCTGGGCCTGGGCAAGGCATGGCTCATCGTGCTGCGCTTCATGGAACTCGGCCATGGCCCGCGGCTGTGGCAATCGCTGCTCCTTGGCTGGCCGCTGCTGGTTACCGGGGCAATCCTCGTCCTACATGCAACTCACTGATTTCATGTAGGAAAAATACCCGACTAGAAGCATTGGTCTTTCTTGATTGCCATCAAGCGAGGCGGCCAGGGACGGTTTCTACAATGGCCCCGACCGTGACCTAGGAGGGCCCCATGTCAGAGACATTTACCAAAGGGATGGCGAGGAACATCTACCTGGGAGGAGGCGTTTTCTTCTTCCTGGTGTTCCTCGCGCTGACCTATCACACCGAAACCACCTTCCCCAAGCGCACCAACGAGAGTGAGCTCACCGAGTCGGTGGTGCGCGGCAAGCTGGTGTGGGAACAGAACAACTGCGTGGGGTGCCACTCCATCCTCGGTGAAGGCGCCTACTTTGCGCCGGAACTGGGCAACGTCGCGATCCGCCGCGGTGGCGACGCCGCCTTCGGCTCCTTCCTCGCGGCCTGGATGAAGATGCAGCCGCTGGGCGTCCCCGGCCGCCGGCAGATGCCGCAGTTCCACCTGAGCGACCAGGAGGTCACCGATCTCGCGGCGTTCCTGCTGTGGACCTCGAAGATCGACACCAACAAATGGCCGCCGAACAAGGAGGGTTGAGCATGACCCCGGGCAATCCCTATCTGAAATTCGCCTCGCAGTCGGTGGCCAAGCCGTACTTCGTGTTCGCCCTGATGCTCTTTGTCGGACAGATCGTCTTCGGCCTGATCATGGGCCTGCAGTACGTGGTCGGTGACTTCCTGTTCCCCGCCATCCCGTTCAACGTCGCACGGATGGTGCACACCAACCTGCTGATCGTCTGGCTGCTGTTCGCCTTCATGGGTGCGGCCTACTACCTGATCCCCGAAGAGGCCGACCGCGAGCTGTACAGCCCGAAACTGGCCATCGTGCTGTTCTGGGTCTTCGCCATCGCCGGCGTGCTGACCGTCCTCGGCTATCTGTTCGTGCCGTACGCGGGTCTCGCCAGGCTGACCCACAACGAGTTGCTGCCGACCATGGGCCGGGAGTTCCTCGAACAGCCGACCATCACCAAGATGGGCATCGTGGTCGTGGCGCTGGGCTTCCTCTTCAACATCGGCATGACCATGCTCAAAGGCCGCAAGACCGCCGTCAGCGTGGTGATGATGACCGGCCTGGTGGGCCTGGCGGTGTTCTTCCTGTTCTCCTTCTACAACCCGGAGAACCTGTCGCGCGACAAGTACTACTGGTGGTGGGTCGTGCACCTGTGGGTGGAAGGCGTGTGGGAACTGATCATGGGCGCGATGCTGGCCTTCGTGCTGATCAAGATCACCGGCGTCGACCGCGAAGTCGTGGAGAAATGGCTCTACGTGATCATCGCCATGGCCTTGATCACCGGCATCATCGGCACCGGCCACCACTTCTTCTGGATCGGCGCGCCGCAGGTCTGGCTGTGGCTGGGCTCGATCTTCTCGGCGCTGGAGCCGCTGCCGTTCTTCGCCATGGTGCTGTTCGCCTTCAACATGGTGAACCGCCGCCGCCGCGAGCACCCGAACAAGGCCGCCGCACTGTGGGCGCTGGGCACCACCGTGACCGCCTTCCTCGGCGCCGGCGTGTGGGGCTTCCTGCACACCCTGGCCCCGGTGAACTTCTACACCCACGGCTCGCAGCTCACCGCCGCCCACGGGCACCTGGCCTTCTACGGCGCCTACGCGATGATCGTGATGACCATGATCAGCTACGCCATGCCGCGCCTGCGGGGCATCGGCGAAGCGCCTGACGCCCGTGCGCAGAGCCTGGAGATCTGGGGCTTCTGGCTGATGACCATCGCCATGCTGCTGATCACCCTGATGCTCACCGCCGCCGGCATCGTCCAGGTCTGGCTGCAGCGCATGCCGGCCGATGGCGCTGCCATGCCATTCATGGCCACGGTCGAGCAACTGAAGATCTTCTTCTGGCTGCGCCTGTACTCCGGTGTGGGCTTCTTCATCGGGCTGATCTGCTACCTGCTGAGCTTCCGTCAGCGCGGTCGTATGGCTGTCGCTTCCGGCGTGGCACAGGTGGGCTGATCGATCTCGTCAACCCGGGCCCGTCCGCTTTGCGGCGGGCCTTTCGACGTTTACAGCGCCTGTCGGATGACTGCGATATGACCGTCAGCGCTTCTAGCGCCCCCTCCCTGAGGGGAGAGGGGACTGGTTCGGCGCGGCATCCGGTGCCGCGCCTCCCTGTGCCTTCTTTCTCCCGGAGTCGCCATGACCATCCACCTCGAAATCGAAGAGGGCTTCGGCCGCGCCTGGCACCGCTTCATCATCCGCCGCGCCAGCCCGGAGTTCGAAGAGGCGGCAGTGGCCCTGGAGGAGGTGCGGCGCAGCCTGCTGCTGCTGTTCCGTGGCACCGGCGGCGAAGCCGGGGTCGGCGTGGAGGCGGCCAGTGCCCGTGAGCTGCTGGTACGCCGCAGCCTGCTGCAACAGGTTGCCGGTACCTGCCAGCAACTGCCGGTAGCCTGGTTCGACGCCGACTCCCTGCGCCTGCCGGCACAGCTGGCGGTATTCCCCGACGCCGAGCTGAACCGCGAGCTCTACCGCTGGCTGGCGCTGCTCGCCGCCCACAGCCAGCCGCTGCGCCACTGGGCCCGTGATAACCAGGCCTGGACGCGAACGGTGCTGGAGCGTTACCCACTGCTGCGCCCGCGCTATCACCGAATGGTGAACGCCCTGCTCAGCCTGAGGCCTGACCCGGGCGCGCTGCCGCCTGCCGAGGCGGAGCTGGAGCTGGCGCTGCAACAGGCGCTGCGCGATCCGGGCAGCATCGAACGTCTGCCCCGAAGTGAAAAGGCGCCCTGGCCGGTGCCGCTGTGGCTCTACCCGCCGCAGCGCCTGGCCGCGCCGCAGCACACCGACCTGATCGATGGCGCCGAGCAGGGCCGCTCCGCCCACAGCGAAGCCAAGGGCCTGGCGCGCAAGCGTGCCGAGCGTGTCGAACAGGACCCCGGCCGTGGCGGGCTGCTGCTGTTCCGTCTGGAGAATCTGTTCAGCTGGTCCGAGCACATCGAACTGGATCGCGCCGGCGATGACAGCGAAGACCTCGATGCAGCGAAGGTTGCCGACGACCTCGATCACCTGAGCCTGTCCCGGCAACGGCAGAAGAAGGGCGGCGGGTTGAAGCTCGATCTCGATTTGCCCGCCGCCGACTTCGACGACGTGCCGCTGGGCGAGGGTATCCGCCTGCCGGAATGGGATTACCGCCGCCAGCAACTGATCGAAGACCACGTCTGCCTGCAGCCGATGCTGCCTCGCGATGCCGTGCCGGCGCCGCTGCCGGACGCTCTGGCGCCCATCGCGCGGCGGCTGCGCCGGCAGTTCGAAAGCCTGCGCCAGCAGCCGCAGTGGCTGCGCCGGCAACCCCAGGGCGCCGAACTGGACCTGGAGGCCTGGCTGGATTTCAGCGTCGAACGACGCCTGGGCGCCTGCAGCGAGCCGGGGTTGTTTCTTGAGCGACGGCAAACCCGCCGCGACCTGGCGTGCCTGCTGCTGGCGGACCTGTCGATGTCCACCGACGCGCATATCGACAACGACCACCGCGTCATCGACCTGATCAGCGACAGCCTGTTGCTCTTCGGCGAGGCGCTGCAGGCAGTTGGCGATCGTTTCGCCCTGTACGGGTTCTCCTCGCTGCGCCGGCAGCAGGTGCGCCTGACCCAGCTGAAGACCTTCGACGAGCGCCACAACGACACCGTGCGCGGGCGCATCCGCGCGCTGCGTCCTGGCTATTACACACGCATGGGCGCGGCGATCCGCCGGGCCACGCAGTTATTGCTGGAGCGCAAGGAACGCCAGCGCGTGCTGCTGATCCTCACCGACGGCAAGCCCAACGACCTGGATTTGTATGAGGGACGCTACGGCGTCGAGGACACCCGCCAGGCGGTGCTGGAAGCCCGTCGCGCTGGGCTGGTGCCGTTCTGCATCACCATCGACCGCGAGGCCGCGGACTACCTGCCGCACCTGTTCGGCAGCCAGGGCTACCTGCTGCTCAACGACCCGGCGCAGCTGCCGGTGCAACTGCCGCAGCTGTATCGGCAGCTCACCCGTCGCCAAGGCTGACGGCGGACGACGCATTCCTGAAGGAGCAAGGGCTAGGCGCCCCCTCGGTCCTACGAAAAGCAAAGGCGAGCGGGCCTCAGCGCGGCAGCCAGACCATCATCGCCGCGCAGAACACCGCGAGCATCGCGCAGTACCAGGCGAACCGCTTCAGCCGGCGCTGCTTTGCCAGTTCCTGATCAAGCGGCAGAGGCATCCCGCACTGCGGGCAATCGGCAGCGTCCTGGGGGCTCTCGTGCTGGCAATACAGGCACTGGCGCATGGACCTACTCGAACTGTTCCAGCCGCGCGACGTCGAGTACCTGCACGTTGCGTCCGTCGAGGTCGATGATCTTTTCGTCGATCAGCCGCCGTAGCACGCGGGAAAAGGTCTCCGGCTGGATCGACAGGTGCCCGGCCACCAGTTGCTTGGCCATCGGCAGCTCGAAGCGGTTGATTTCGCTGCCCTGGCGATTGAGCTGGGTGATCAGGTAGCGCACCACGCGGTGGGTGGAGTTCTTCAGCGACAGCGTTTCGATCTCGTTGATCCGCCGGTGCAGGCGTACGCAGAGGGTGGCGAGCAGGGAGAAGGGCAGCTGCGGGTTGCTGTGCAGCAGCTCCATGTAGGTGCGGTTGGCGAAGCGGTAGACCTGCGTGGGCTCCAGCGCCTGGGCCGAGGCCACGTAGTCGGGGGTGTCCATCAGCATCATGGCTTCGGCAAAGGTCTGCCGGCTGCCGACCACCTCCAGCACCTTCTCCTGTCCCTCCGGCGTCAGGCGGTAGATTTTCACCGCCCCGGAAATCACGAAGTAGAAGGCATGGGCCGGCTCGCCCTGGAGGAACAGCTTGTCGCCCTTCTCCAGGTTGAGCAGCGTGCTGGTGGCGAGCAACTGCTCCAGCTGTTCCTCGTTGAGCACGTTGAACAGGTGGTGGCCGCACAGAATCTGGTGGTGGACGCGATGCGCTTGCATGGCGGGGCGCTCCTGGGCGGGGACAATCCCGCCAGTATGTGCGATGCCGCCGGGCAGCGTGGTGAGGCAAGCTGTCACTGGTCGCCCTCCTGGCTCCCGGTCCGGCGCTCAGGCCGGGTGGTTGGCGCCGAGGAACAGCAGGTTGTTCTCCAGGTGGATGTGCTGCATCAGGTCGCGACGCAGTTCTTCCAGGCCGCTGTAGAGTCGCCGCCAGCTGTTGCAGCCGTCCGCTGGCACGGTGAGGTCGTCGGTCAGGTCGGCCAGCACGGCGAGGGATTGCGAGTGCTCGTCGTGCTCATGGCGCATCACGCCGATCGGGCCCTGCACGTGGGACAGCGGGATGCCCTGGCGCAGCCAGGGGAAGAGCACGCTCTCCTCCTTGCACATGTGCCATTCCAGCTCTTCCTGGATGGTCTTCAGGTGCGCCGTCAGGCCGGCGGGGCACTGCGGGTGCGCGGCGTGGGTCTTCTCCACCCGCTCGGCCAGCGGGATCAGCGCCGGCAATTGCTCGCGGTGGACCTTGTGGTAACGCTCGAGGATGTGGTCGATGAGCTGGTCGTTGCTGGTCAGACGCCAGTCGGTCTGCTCATTGGCCGGTGGCAGCGCCTGCAGTTCTTCGGCGATGCGCCGGGCGTCCAGGCCCTGCTCGCTGGCGGCCTCGCCCAGGCTGCGTTGGCCGGCACAGCAGAAGTCGAGCTTGTAGTCGTGGAACAGCGCACAGCTGCCCGGCAGGCTGAAGGCCAGGTCGCTCAGGGTGCGTTCGATGAAGGTATCGGTCATGGCTGGCCTCGGGCGGAGTGGGGTACGGCGGCCGCAGTCGTGGTGGCCGTCAATCTTGGCAGGGAGGCGGTCAGTCTAGGGAAGGGCGCGCACCACGCTCCTTGATTGCAGTCAAGCGTCCTCGACCAGCACTTCCCGCTCGTCGCCACCGGCCACTCGCATCAGCTGCTGCGGGTTGCACACCAGCAGCTTCTGCCGGCCACCGCGCACCAGACCACGCTCTTCCCAGGCGCTGAGAATGCGCGAGACGGTGTGCAGGGTGGTGCCGGTCATTTCGGCGATGTCCTGGCGGGTCACCGGGAAATCGATGCGGATACCGTCGGCTTCCGCTCGGCCGGACTGCTGCACCAGGCGCAGCACGGTATGCGCGACGCGCCGTTCGACCTCTTCGGTGGCCAGCTCGCAGAAACGTACGTGGGCTTCCTGCAGGCGCTCGCCGATGGCCTGGACGGTGTTCAGGGCGAAACCGGGGTGGCGGGCCAGCAGCGGTTCCCACTGGCTGGTGGGCCAGGCCAGCACGAGGCTGTCCCGGTTGGCGGTGGCGGTCGCGGGGTAACTGCTAAGGCCCAGGGCGCGCACGAAGCCGAACAGGTCGCCCGGATTGACCACCCGCACCAGCACCCGCTGGCCATCGCCGGTGAGCTGGGTGGCCTTCAGGCGGCCGTGCACCAGCAGGTAGAAGTTGCTCGCCGGCGCGCCCTGCTCGAACACGGCCGCGCCGCTGACCAGGCGCAGGATGCTGGCCTGGCGGAGGATGTCGTCCTGTTCCTCGCGGCTGCTGTTGGCGAAGGGCGGCAAACTGCCCAGCCAGGCGCGGTGGAGCGAGAGATTGGCGGTCACGGCGATGATTCCCGTCAGTTCGCCGCAGCATACCGGCTAAGGGCCGTGGCGGAACTTGAGGGGAATCAAGGGATGTCCCTGACCAGGCGGAAGCCGAGGTTGTCCGGTGGTTGCCCGGCGCTGCAGCCGCCACCGCGGGCATCGCGGACGAAATCGTTGATCGCCGCCCGGTGGCGACCTTCGGCGATGCGGATCGAGCAGTATTCGGCGCGTTCGGTCTGTGCGCCGCGGGCGTCGAGGTTGACCCGCTGATGGCAGCTCCGGGTCCATTCCCAGACATTGCCGCCCAGGTCGGCCACGCCGTATTCATTGAGCCCGTGATTGCCGCGCACCTGGGGCAGCGCCGAGGCACTCGTGCGGGTCTGTGCTTCCAGGCGGTAGCGCGCCAGCCAGCGCCGGGCGGGGTTGCTGCCATCGTCGTCGTCGATGCGCAGGGCATCGTCGGCCCAGCGCGAGCCGGCGAAGAAGGCCCACTCGCGATCGGTCGGCAGCCGCCACTGCTGGCCAGTGCGTCTGGACAGCCAGTCGGCGTAGAGCTGCGCATCGAGCAGGCTGGCGCCGGTGAGAGGCAGGTCGTCGCGGGGAGCGCTGTTGCCCAGCGGCAGGCAATCGCCTTCGGCCACGCAGCGGGCGTATTCGCCCTGGCTGACCTGGAATTTCATGACTTCGAAGCGCGGGGCGAGGTGTTCTCGCCGCGAAGGCGCGTCCACTGCCTGTTTCTCCAGCCAGTAGTCGCCCGCCGGACGGAAGTCGAAGTCGCGGGGTTCGAGTCTCACGGTTTGCGGTGCGAGTTCCGCTGCGTGCTGTGGCCGCAGCAGGAGGAAAGCCCCGCCCAGCAGCAGCGCGACGGTTACGCCGATCAGGATGGTCTTGCGCATGGTCTGCCCGGTCGTCGTTATCGTTTGCTGGGAAGGGGCCGGCCCGGATGGGCCGGCCTCGGGGCCTACTTGATCGCAGTGGGCGGCTGGATCTGGCTCATCAGGTCGTTGTTCCATTGGCCTTCGACCTGGATATGCGCCGCGGCGCCCAGCAGCACCGCTTCGATGAGGTTGTGGTTGAGGTAGGTGTACAGGCCCGGCTGCAGGAAGGTGTACAGCGCCGCGCCGGCCGCACCGCCGGGGATGAACCAGGTTTCCAGGTCCTCTTCCGGCGGATTGTTGAACTTGCCGGTAGCCCAGACGTGATCGCCATGGCCGCCGATCAGGTGCGGGCGGGTATCGCGGTTGGCCTGGGAGTGGACGATCAGCAGGGTCTCGCCGACATTGGCCTTGAGCGCATTCTTGCCGGTCAGGGCGCCGACCTTGCCGTTGAACACGATGTGACTGGGAATCAGCCCCTTCATGACCTGCTGCATATCGTTGTAGCTTTCCATGGGCGTGCCATAGCGCTTGAAGTTGCCGTCCTTGTCGCGCGGGACGTAGAAGTCCTGCTCGCCGATATAGACCACCTTGTCGTACTTCAGCGCCTTGCCGTCGCGGTCTTTCAGGCCGTCGCGCGGCAGCACCATGATCGCCCCGTTCATGCCCGAGACCACATGCCAGGGGATCATCGCGCCGCCCGGTGCGCAGTGGTAGACGAACACGCCGGGGCGGGTGGCGCGAAAGCGCAGTTTCACTTCCTCGCCGGGCTGGATGATGGTCAGCGCGCCGCCGCCCAGGGCGCCGGTGGAGGCATGGAAGTCGATGTTGTGGGTCAGGGTGTTGCTCGCCGGGTTGACCAGGGTGAGTTCCAGGTAGTCGTCCTGGTGCACCACCATCATCGGCCCGGGCACCGAGCCATTGAAGGTCATGGCGTGGATCTCGGTGCCGTCGTCGTCGATGACCTGCTTCTTCTCCTCGATCACCATGCGGAACTGCACGACCTTGGGCTTGCCCTTGGCGCGCTGCTCGTGGGCATGGACGAAGGGTGGCGCAACCAGCTCGACCTGGACGTGCTCCAGCTTCGAGAGGTCCACGGCCGGCCCCATGTTCTTCGGCGCTGCCTCCCCGTCGGCCATTGCCGTGCCGCTGCCAAGCATGCTGCCGGTGACGCCCAGGACCACGGCGCCGGCGAGCAGGGTGCGGCGGGAAAGCGAAATCTCTTCCTGATCAAGCATGGGTAACTCTCCGTATTCGACGATCTGTCGTTGGGAGAAGAAATACCCGGTCGGCAAATTCCTTCTTTGAGCCGGAACAAAGAAGGAATCAGCTGGACAACGTGTCGCAGGCCCTGCTGTGCGGTAGATCGCTTTTACAGTCTTGCCCCCATGCAGGCGGGCAAGACCAGGCGCGGCGAGGTAAGATTCTTCCTGCTCTGAATTCCGGCCCGGCGTGCGGGCTCCAACGGACAAGGATCATTCATGCGTCTGTACGGACTGACCCTGCTGGCCCTGATCACCGGCTGCCTCGGCGTGCAGGAGGCGCGCGCGAGCAGCGACGACTCCTGTTATCCGAGCTGGAACCTCAAGCGCGACACGCTGGACGTGTGCAACAGCCTGCCTTTCCTGAGCCCGGGCAACGACAGCCGGGTCAATCTGCAACTGCTGCTGGCCGATGCCGGCCAGGCCAGCATCCCCAACCGCGCGCTGACCGACGACGAGCAGCAGCTGGGTTACGGCCAGGTGCCTTTCCCGCTGGCCCGCTGGCTCGACGGCGCGGCCCCGGAAGACGCGACCGACAGCACCAGCACCGCGTCCCTGGCCGATCTTGCCGCGCGCATCGGCCTGCCGGCGGATACCGTGCAGTCCTCCGCCGACAGCTTCGCCAGCGGCGAAGGCAGCCGCTGCCGCAGCAACAATCCGCTCACCGCCCAGGACTTCCTCAGCCAGCTGCTGCTGGCCGACAGCCTCACCGCCGGCGAGCGCCAGGGCCTGGCCCGGGCGCGTTTGACCCTGCTGGGTGCCTGCCAGTGGGACGAAACCCAGCTCAGCGTGCTGCTGCCGGGCGACCTGCAGAGCGCCCCGGCCAAGGCCTACCGTACTTACCTCAAGGGTGCGGCGGACTTCTACAGCGGGCGCTTCGCCGACGCGCTGAAATCCTTCCGTAGCCTGCAGGACAGCGACCAGGCCTGGCTGAAGGAAACCTCGCGCTACATGGTCGCCCGTGCGCTGCTCAACCAGGCGCAGCAGAACGCCTTCGACGAGATGGGCTACCCGGATCTGCGCAAGGTCGACAAGAAGATCCTCGTCCAGGCCGAATCCGCGCTGGGCGACTACCTCAAGGCTTATCCACAAGGCCGCTACGGCGCCTCGGCCAAGGGCCTGACGCGGCGTGTCTACTGGCTGATGAGCGATGAAGGCCGGCTGGCCGGCGAGTACGCCGAGCTGTTCGCCCGCGAGGATGCCGACGATCTCGCCCAACTGGTGCAGGAAGTCGACAACAAGCTGCTGGTCACCGCGCACCCGGCCGACGTGCGGGATGCGCGTCTGCTGGCGGTGCTCGATCTGATGCAGATGCGCCACCACGAGCCCAGCGAGCCCCGCGCCCTGGACGCTGCGGGACTGGCCGCGCAGAAGGACCTCTTCGCGAAGAACCCCGGCCTGCACGACTACCTGACGGCGGCCTACCAGCTCTATGTCGAGGAAAAGCCCGTCGAGGCGCTGAAGTCGCTGCCCGAAGAGCCGCCCGCCAAGCTCGACTACCTTGCCTTCAGCCAGCAGGTCCTGCGCGGTTTCGCCCTCGAGGCCGGCAACGACTGGATCGCCGCCGAGAAACTCTGGTTGCGCCTGTTGCCGCAGGCGGTACAGCCGCTGCAGCGCGACCAGCTGGAGCTGGCCCTGGCCTTCAACTATGAGCGCAGCGACCGCCTGGTGAAGGTGTTCGCCGAAGGCTCGCCGGTGCACACGCCGATCATCCGCGAAATCCTCCTGCGCCACATCGCGGGGCCCGAACTGCTGCGCCAGCAGGCGAAATCCACCAGCGTCTCCGTGGAAGAGCGCGATACCGCGCTGTTCGCCCTGCTCTACAAGGACCTGCTGCATGGCCAGTACCAGGCCTACATCGACGACCTCTCCCTGCTGCCCACCGATGGCAGTGGCAAGCCCCTGGGCGCCAGCATCGGCTACCTCTACGGCAGCATGCCGCTGTCGCTGTTCCAGTGGCCCGGCGGCAAGAACGACAGCGGCTACGAGTGCCCGGCGATCGTCGACGTCGCCCGCGACCTGCTGCAATCTCCGCAGCCGCCCAAGGCGCTGAACTGCCTGGGCGAATTCATCCTGCGCAACGGCCTGGACGGCTTCCCCCTCGACACCCAGCCCAGCGAGCGAGAACTGGGCGGGGGCGAGTCGCTGTTCCCCGGCACGCCCTACTCGCGCATGGACGGCTACCTCAAGGTCATCGCCGACAAGCAGGCGGTGGAAGAGGACCGCGCGTACGCGCTGTTCCGCGCCATCAACTGCTTCGCGCCCAGCGGCTTCAATGGCTGCGGCAGCCAGGACATTGCCCCGGTGCAGCGCAAGCAGTGGTTCCGCACGCTCAAGGGCCAGTACTCCGCCACGCCCTGGGCGAAGTCTCTGAAGTACTACTGGTAATCCTGGTGCGCCGGGCCGTGGTGCTGGCGCTGGCGCTGCTCGTTGGCAACGCCTCGGCGGCCGGCGTGGACGCCGCGGACCACGATGCCTTCTGGCTCTGGAGCGGCGTCGCGCCCCAGCCAGTGCTGGCCCAGGCTCGCACGCTCTACGTCCTGCAGGGCCAGGTCAGCGCGCCGCGCCAGCGCGAAGGCCAGGCCCGCCTGATCGCCCAGGGCATCGCCATTCCGCGCCTGAAGCAGGGCGAGGTCTGGGTGGTCTACCGCGCCCACACCCTGCGCTGGAACGAGGACATCTACCGCACCCTGCTGTCCCAGCTGCGCCGCTGGCGCGCGGCGGGCAACCCGGTGGTGGGCGTGCAGGTCGATTTCGATGCGCGCACGCGTTACCTGGACGAGTACGTCGACTTCCTCCAGGACCTGCGCACGCGCCTGCCCGAGGACTGCAAGCTGAGCATCACCGGGCTGATGGACTGGGGCAGCAACGGCGCACCGGAGACCATCAATCGCCTGGCCGGCGTCGTCGACGAAGTAGTGGTGCAGACCTACCAGGGACGCACGACCATTCCCAACTACCAGGCCTACCTCCCGCGCGTGGCGCGCCTGCAACTGCCCTTCCGCATCGGGCTGGCGCAGTACGGGGAATGGCAGGCGCCGGATTACCTGGCGCAGAGCCGGTGGTTCAGGGGGTATGTGGTGTTCCTGCAGAACCCGTGAGAGTGGTGCAGGTGACTAACCAAGCTCGCGGTTCCTGCAGCTAAATCAACCGCCACCACACCCACACTTGCCGCACTCGTTCGCGCATCCGTCGGCCGTCGCTTCGCGAGCATCCCGTGTGGTTCCGCCATTCAGGTTACGCATCAGTAAGGCGTACTGCAGGTCCAGTTCCCCGGGCACCGGGATATGCACCAGATGGCCATCACCCGGCGCGACGCCGATTGACTCGCCACGGGCGTTCTCCATGGCATTCAGGCGGAAGGTGCGGTTGCCGGCCGGGGTCATCAGCTCGACGCTGTCGCCGACTTCGAAGCGGTTCTTCACCCGCACCTCGGCCAGCCCGTGACGGCGCTCGTCGGTGAACTCGCCGACGAACTGCTGGCGCTCGGAGAGGGAGTGGCCGTACTGGTAGTTCTGGTACTCGTCATGCACGTGGCGGCGCAGGAAGCCCTCGGTATAGCCGCGATGGGCCAGGGATTCGAGGGTGTCCATCAGGCCGAGGTCGAAGGCGCGCCCGGCGACGGCGTCGTCGATGGCCTTGCGGTAGGCCTGGGCCGTGCGCGAGACGTAGTAGTGGGACTTGGTGCGGCCCTCGATTTTCAGCGAATGCACGCCCATCTGCGTCAAACGTTGCACATGCTGGATGGCGCGCAGGTCCTTGGAGTTCATGATGTAGGTGCCGTGCTCGTCCTCGAAGGCTTCCATCAGCTCGCCGGGGCGGTTGGCCTCTTCGAGCAGGACGATCTCCTTCGTCGGCGCACCGATACCCAGGGTCGGCTCGACGTTGCGCACCGCATGGCCCAGCTCGTCTTCGTGGGCGGCGTGGGTCTGGTATTCCCAGCGGCAGGCGTTGGTGCAGGTGCCCTGGTTGGGATCGCGGCGGTTGATGTAGCCCGACAGCAGGCAGCGCCCGGAGTAGGCCATGCACAGCGCACCATGGACGAAGACCTCGAGCTCCATGCCCGGCACGCGCTCACGAATCTCGCCGATCTCTTCGAGCGACAGCTCGCGGGAGAGGATCACCCGCTTCAGCCCCTGCTGGCGCCAGAACTCCACGCTGGCCCAGTTCACCGCGTTTGCCTGCACCGACAGGTGAATATCAATCTCGGGGAAATGCTGGCGAACCAGCATGATCAGGCCGGGATCGGACATGATCAGCGCATCCGGCCCGAGGGCGATCACCGACTCGACGTCCTGCAGGAAGGTTTTCAGCTTGGCGTTGTGGGGGGCAATGTTGACCACCACGTACAAGCGCTTGCCCAGGGCATGGGCTTCGTTGATGCCGGTGGCGAGATTGGCGTGGTCGAACTCGTTGTTGCGCACCCGCAGGCTGTAGCGAGGTTGGCCGGCGTAGACGGCGTCGGCGCCGTAAGCGAAGGCGTGGCGCAGGCTTTTCAGCGAGCCGGCGGGGCAGAGCAGTTCAGGGGCAAACGGAGTGCGGGACATGGCAATGCGGCGGGTAGTGGGAAAAAGGCTGCCACTCTAGAAAGTCCGCGGGCTGCGCGTGCTGAGCGAGGTCAACGGATCGCGCCAGAATTCGGTACGTCCGATGTATGCAAGAGTAACGGTCTTCTGTCGGCCACGCGGTGCCAGCGCATCCCCTCGCTCCAGCCCTCTCCCCAAGGAGAGGGAGCCGTCCGTACCGGCTGACGCCAAGGCTTCATCCTCCACCGAACGGTCCCCTCTCCCGCTTGCGGGAGAGGGTTAGGGTGAGGGGGCCTTTGATCCTGTAGGAGCCCTATCACTCCAGCCAGCGCCGTCCCTGCAGCTCCAGCAGCGTCTGCGCCTGCTCCGGTCCGTTGCTGCCGGCCGGATAGGGGCGCGGGCTCTGGTAGTGCTCGTGCCAGCCCTTGATGATCGGGTCGACCCAGCTCCACGCCGCTTCCACCTCGTCGCGGCGCATGAACAACGTCGAGTCGCCCTCGATCACGTCCAGCAGCAGGCGTTCGTAGGCGTCCCAGCGGCGCTTGTTGATGCTGAAAGCCTGGGCGAGGTTGAGGTCCAGCTCCACTGGTTCCAGCTGCATGCCCTTGCCGGGGGCCTTGGCCATCAGTTGCACGCTGATGCGTTCTTCGGGCTGCAGTCTTATCCACAGACGGTTGGCCGCGCCGGCACCGTTGCCGATCAGGCTGTTGGGGACCGGCCTGAACTGAATGACGATCTCCGAGCACTTCTTCGCCATGCGCTTGCCGGTGCGCAGGTAGAACGGCACGCCAGACCAGCGCCAGTTATCGATCTCCGCCTGAACGGCGACGAAGGTCTCCGTATCGCTGTCGTTGTCGACGTTTTTCTCGAACCAGTAGGCCGGAACACCCTGTCCGCCAATGTGTCCGGCGGTGTACTGGCCGCGCACGGTCTTGTCCTGCACGTCCTGCCCGGTGATCGGCTTGAGCGCCTGGAGGATCTTTACCTTCTCGTTGCGTACCGCCTCGGCATCGAAGCGCACCGGCGCTTCCATGGTCACCAGGCAGAGCAACTGCAACAGGTGGTTCTGCACCATGTCGCGCATGGCCCCGGCATGGTCGTAATAGCCGCCGCGGTTTTCCACGCCCAGGGTTTCGCTGACGGTGATCTGCACGTGATCGATGAAACCGTTGCGCCATACCGGCTCGAACAGGGTGTTGGCGAAGCGCAGGGCCATCAGGTTCTGCACGGTTTCCTTGCCCAGGTAGTGGTCAATGCGGAACACGCGGGATTCGTCGAACACCTCGCCGATGGCCTGGTTGATCGCCACCGCCGATTCCAGCGAATGGCCCAGCGGCTTCTCCAGCACGATGCGCGCCAGCGGCCCGGCCAGGCCGGCGATCTTCAGGTTCTGTGCAATGGGCGCGAACAGGCTCGGTGTGGTGGCCAGATAGTGCACCAGCACGCGACCTTCGCTGCGCTTGAGGGCCTTGGCCAGGCGACCGAAGTCGGCGCTCTGCGAGGCGTCCATGGCGACGTATTGCAGGCGCTGGGCGAAGCTGCGCCAGGCTTCGGCGGAGAAGTCGCTGCGCGCCACCTGCACCCGGCAGTTGCGCTCGGAAAGGGCAAGGTAGGAGGCATTGTCGCGGTTGCTGCGGGCGAGGGCGAAGATCCGCGTGTCGGCCGGCAGGCGATTCTCCCGGTGCAGGTGATAGAGCGCCGGAAGCAGCTTGTGCAGGGCCAGGTCACCACTGCCGCCGAATACCAGGATGTCGCAGGAACTGGGAAGACTAAGGCTGGCGGGCATATTCAACGACTTATTCCCTGGGCTTGGCGAGTAGTTTTGTAGTATAACTACAACTAGACTACATAAATTTCAGACAACTATCACCGAGCCCATCCCTGTGAACCTTTTGCAGCACATTGCCCAGTCGCGTCATCTGCTCCGCAAGTCGGAGCTCAAGGTTGCCGATCACGTGATGCAGGACCCTGCATCGGTCATGCACAGCTCCATGGCGGACCTCGCCCATGGTGTCGGCGTCAGCGAGCCGACCATCGTGCGTTTTTGCCGCGCCATCGGCTGCAGCGGTTTCCAGGACCTCAAGCTCAAGCTGGCGCAGAGCCTGGCCGCCGGCGCCAGTTTCGGCCAGTTCTCGATCAATGAGAGCGACTCGGTGGCGGACTTCAGCCTGAAGATCTTCGACACCACCCTGCACTCGCTGATGGAAGTGCGCGAGCACCTCGACACTCACGCCCTGGAGCGCGCCATCGCGGCCATCGCCCACGCCCAGCGTGTCGAGTTCTACGGCTTCGGCGCGTCGGGCGCGGTGGCGGCGGATGCCCAGCACAAGTTCTTCCGCCTGCTGCTGTCGGCGGCGGCGTATTCCGACCCGCACATGCAGGCCATGTCGGCGGTGACCCTGAAACCTTCGGACGTGGCGATCTGCATCTCCCAGTCCGGCCGCTCCAAGGACCTGCTGGTGACCGCCAACCTGGTGCGCGAAGCCGGCGCCACGCTGATCACCCTCTGCCCCAGCCAGACTCCGCTGGCGGACCTGGCGACCGTGAACCTCGCGGTGGACGTGCATGAAGACACCGACATCTACACCCCGCTGACCTCGCGCATCGCCCACCTGGTGGTGATCGACGTTCTGGCGATGGGCGTGGCCATGGCCCGCGGCCCGGACCTGGTGAACCACCTCAAGAGCGTGAAGCGCAGCCTGCGCAGCCTGCGCCTGTCGCCCAAGGTGGTGAAGAACCACGAAGAGCGGCCGGAAGAGGCGTCCTGATTCGGCCGTAACGGTGCCGCCGACCGCTCGTCGGCGTCACCGCCGCTTTCATTGCCGCGTCGTCAAACCGTCATCCGCCCCCAGCATGCTGGCGTCTCCAGCCCTTAGGCCTTGGGAGATGCGAGATGCCCCGCCATATCGACGACACCCAGCTCCAAGTGGACAGCAAGACCCGCCGCAAGCTCGAAGACCAGCGGCGCATGCAGTTCCGTCGCGCCATCGAGGACCGCATGGAGGCCCAGCGCCTCGCCCTCGAAACCTCCGATTACCCTGACCTGATCGCCGCCGCCTACCTCACTTCGGCGAAGGCGGGCCAGCGAAGCGTTCGGCAAGCTGGCTGATCAGCGCCCGCTCTTCACGGATGAAGGCGACGAACGCCTGGGCCACCGGACTCAGGCGCTTGCCGCGGGCATGTACCAGACACCAGCTGCGGTAGAGCGGCAGCTCTTCCACCGGCAGTTCGTGCAGCAGCCCGGACTGCAGCTCGCGGCTCACCGCATGGCGTGGCAGCAGCGCCAGTCCCAGTCCCGCCAACACCCCTTCCCGTGACCCCTCCAGCGAGGCGAACTCCAGTGTCTGCGCGAAGTGCGCGCGTTTCTGCTGGAAGTGTTCCTCACAGGCCTTGCGCGTACCCGAGCCGGGCTCGCGGATCAGCAGCGGATAGGGTTCCAGGTCCTTCAGCGAAAGCTTCGCGGCGTTGCACAGCGGGTGGTCCGGCGGTGCCACGGCAACGATCGGGTTGTTCAGGAAGGGCAGGAACTCCAGCGCCATGTCCTGCGGCACCAGGGACATGATCACCAGGTCGTCGCGGTTATCCGAGAGGCGCTTGATCACCTGGGCGCGGTTGACCACCGTGAGGTTCAGGCTGACATCCGGGTGCTGCGCGTGGAACGCGGCGAACAGGTGCGGAGTGATGTACTTGGCGCTGGATTCCACCGCCAGGCGCAACTGGCCCTGCAGCGAGCCCTTGAGGTCGGAGAGGTTCATGTCCAGCACTTCCAGGCGCTGGAAGATGTCGTTGGTGGCGCGCAGCAGGGCGTCGGCGGCATCGGTCTGGTAGAGCTTCTTGCCGATGTACTCGAACAGCGGCTGGCCGACCAGTTCTTCGAGCTGGCGGATCTGCAGGCTGACCGCCGGCTGGGTCAGGGCCATTTCCTCGGCGGCGCGGCTGTAGGAACGGCTTTCGCACACCGCGCGGAAAACCTGCAGCTGGCGAAGGGTCATACGCATCAATGACTTACGCATAGAAGCCTGCTCGATGACGACATTTTCCAGCGACTATAAAGCATTCTTTATGGCTACCCCAATAATTATTGATTTTGGTTAATCCTCCCTCCCGCGCTAGGGTAAAAACACGCCGGAACCCGCTCCGGCCACGAATATCCACAAGAGAATCCAGCTGCCTGAACGGGGCTGCCGATTGGTCTTTACGCCGGGGTCCACAAGGCCCGGGCCGAGGGAAAGCCGCAGTGATCAAGAAAATCCTGATCGCCAACCGTGGGGAGATCGCTGTCCGGATCGTGCGCGCCTGCGCCGAGATGGGCATTCGTTCGGTGGCCGTCTATTCCGACGCCGACCGCCACGCCCTGCATGTGAAGCGTGCCGACGAAGCGCACAGCCTGGGCGCCGACCCGCTGGCGGGTTACCTCAACCCGCGGGCGCTGGTGAACCTGGCCGTGGAAACCGGTTGCGACGCCCTGCACCCCGGTTACGGCTTCCTCTCCGAGAACGCCGAGCTGGCCGATATCTGCGCCGAGCGCGGGATCAAGTTCATCGGCCCGTCCGCCGAAGTCATCCGCCGCATGGGCGACAAGACCGAGGCGCGCCGCAGCATGATCGCCGCCGGCGTGCCCTGCACTCCCGGTACCGAAGGCAACGTCGCCGACCTGGCCGAAGCCCTGTCCGAAGCCGAGCGCATCGGCTACCCGGTGATGCTCAAGGCCACCTCCGGTGGCGGCGGCCGCGGCATCCGTCGCTGCAACAGCCGCGAAGAGCTGGAGCAGAATTTCCCCCGGGTGATCTCCGAGGCCACCAAGGCCTTCGGCAGCGCGGAGGTCTTCCTCGAGAAGTGCATCGTCAATCCGAAGCACATCGAGGCACAGATTCTCGCCGACTCCTTCGGCAACACCGTGCACCTGTTCGAGCGCGACTGCTCGATCCAGCGCCGCAACCAGAAGCTCATCGAGATCGCCCCCAGCCCGCAGCTGACCCCCGAGCAGCGCGCCTACATCGGCGACCTGTCCGTGCGCGCCGCCAAGGCCGTGGGCTACGAGAACGCCGGCACCGTGGAGTTCCTGCTCGCCGATGGCGAGGTGTACTTCATGGAGATGAACACCCGCGTGCAGGTGGAACACACCATCACCGAGGAAATCACCGGCATCGACATCGTCCGCGAGCAGATTCGCGTGGCGTCGGGCCTGCCGCTGTCCGTGAAGCAGGAAGACATCATCCACCGTGGCTTCGCGTTGCAGTTCCGCATCAACGCCGAAGACCCGAAGAACAACTTCCTGCCGTCCTTCGGCAAGATCACCCGCTACTACGCGCCCGGCGGCCCCGGCGTGCGCACCGACACGGCGATCTACACCGGCTACACCATCCCGCCGTACTACGACTCGATGTGCCTGAAGCTGGTGGTCTGGGCACTGACCTGGGAAGAGGCGCTGGATCGCGGCCTGCGTGCGCTGGACGACATGCGCGTGCAGGGCGTGAAGACCACCGCCGCCTACTACCAGGAAATCCTCAAGAACCCGGAATTCCGTAATGGCCAGTTCAACACCAGCTTTGTCGAAAGCCACCCGGAACTGACCCAGTACTCCATCAAACGCACTCCGTCGCACCTGGCCATCGCCATCGCTACCGCCATTGCCGCCCACGCTGGCCTGTGAGGATCACGTACATGACCGTTGCCAAGAAAGTCACCGTCACCGATACCATCCTGCGCGACGCCCACCAGTCGCTGCTGGCAACCCGGATGCGCACCGAGGACATGCTGCCCATCTGCGACAAGCTCGACAAGGTCGGCTACTGGTCGCTGGAAGTCTGGGGCGGCGCCACCTTCGACGCCTGCGTACGCTTCCTCAAGGAAGACCCGTGGGAGCGCCTGCGCAAGCTCAAGGCCGCGCTGCCCAACACCCGTCTGCAGATGCTCCTGCGCGGGCAGAACCTGCTGGGCTACCGCCACTACAGCGACGACGTGGTCCGTGCCTTCGTTGCCAAGGCGGCGGTCAACGGCATCGACGTGTTCCGCATCTTCGACGCGATGAACGACGTGCGTAACCTGCGCGTCTCCATCGAAGCGGTGAAGGCTGCTGGCAAGCACGCCCAGGGCACCATCGCCTACACCACCAGCCCGGTGCACACCATCGAGGCCTTCGTTGCCCAGGGCAAGGCCATGGCCGACATGGGCGTGGACTCCATCGCCATCAAGGACATGGCCGGCCTGCTGACTCCGTATGCCACCGGCCAACTGGTCAAGGCGCTGAAAGAGGCGCTGCCGCTGGACGTGGTGGTGCACTCCCACGACACCGCCGGCGTGGCCAGCATGTGCCAGCTCAAGGCTGTGGAAAACGGCGCCGACCGCATCGACACCGCGATCTCCAGCATGGCCTGGGGCACCAGCCATCCGGGCACCGAATCCATGGTCGCCGCCCTGCGCGACACCCCGTTCGATACCGGCCTGGACCTGGAGCTGATCCAGGAAGTCGGCATGTACTTCCACGCCGTGCGCAAGAAGTACCACCAGTTCGAGAGCGAGTTCACTGGCGTGGATACCCGCGTGCAGGTCAACCAGGTACCGGGCGGGATGATTTCCAACCTGGCCAACCAGCTCAAGGAACAGGGCGCGCTGAACCGCATGCCCGAAGTGCTCGCGGAAATCCCCCGCGTGCGCGAAGACCTCGGTTTCCCGCCCCTGGTCACCCCGACCTCGCAGATCGTCGGCACTCAGGCGTTCTTCAACGTGCTGGCCGGCGAGCGCTACAAGACCATTACCAACGAGGTGAAGCTCTACCTGCAGGGCCGTTACGGCAAGGCGCCGGGCAAGATCAACGAGCAGCTGCGCCGCCAGGCCATCGGCAACGAGGAAGTTATCGACGTGCGCCCGGCCGACCTGATCAAGCCGGAGCTGAACAAGCTGCGCGAAGAGATTGGCAGCCTGGCCAAGTCCGAAGAGGACGTGCTGACCTTCGCCATGTTCCCCGACATCGGCCGCAAGTTCCTCGAGGAGCGTGCCGCCGGCACCCTGAAACCCGAAGAGCTGCTGCCGATCCCCAACGGCAAGGGCGTCGCCGCTGCCGGCGGTGAGGGCGTACCGACCGAATTCGTGGTCGACGTGCACGGCGAGAGCTACCGCGTGGACATCACCGGCGTCGGCGTGAAGACCGACGGCAAGCGCCACTTCTACCTGTCGGTGGATGGCATGCCCGAAGAAGTGGTGTTCGAGCCGCTCAACGAGTTCGTCGGCGGCGGTGGCAACAAGCGCAAGCACGCCAGCGAGCCGGGCCATGTCAGCACCACCATGCCGGGCAACATCGTCGATGTGCTGGTGAAGGAAGGCGACAGTGTGAAGGCCGGCCAGGCCGTGCTGATCACCGAAGCCATGAAGATGGAGACCGAAGTGCAGGCGGGCATCGCCGGCACCGTGAAGGCCATCCACGTAGCCAAGGGCGACCGGGTCAACCCCGGTGAGATCCTGGTTGAAATTGAAGGCTGACCAAGGACAGACGGGTCTTTAAGGTTCAGTCCCACGGGGGAGCACGATGCTCCCCCTTTTTTTGCCCGCAGGTTTTTCAGCCGACGGCGCGTTTGCTTGATCTGCGTCGGAAACTTCCTTCAGAAACCCATTAGCGTCGACGCTGGGAAAACTGACCAGGGTGCGGTGATGGGGAGAGTCGTTCTGTGGTGGGTGCTGCTGTGCGCGAGCGCCCAGGCATTGGCGCAGTCATCGGAAATGATGGATCGGCTTGCTGCCCTGGAGAAGGACCCGGCCAAGCGCGAACAGGCCTATGCGGCCGCCGAGGAGCGCATCCTGCTGTGCAGCAAGTGTCACGGCAAGGACGGCAACAGCAAGCGCGATTACATCCCCAACCTGGCCGGGCAGAATCCGCAGTACCTGTTCGATGCCTTCGAGAAGTACGTCGACGGCCAGCGCACCGACTTCGTGATGAACCAGGCGGCCAAGCTGCTGACGCTCAACGAGCGGGTGAATATCGCTTACTACTTCAGCCAGCAGGAGGTCCTGCCACGCACGGAAGCCGTGCCTGACGCGGCGGAGATCGAGCAGGGTGCCCAGCGTTTCGCCACGGTCTGCGTGACCTGCCATGGCGCCCAGGCGATGGGCCGTGATGGCTTCCCGCGCATTGCCGGGCAGCCCAGGCCTTACCTGACCCACGCGCTGCAGCGCTACCGTGACAAGGACCCGAGCCGGGCCGGCTCGCCGATGCTGGCGGTAGCCGGGCTACTCAGCGATGACGACATCAAGGCGCTGGCCGCTTACCTCAGCCAACTGCGCCCCTGAATCAACCAGCCGCCCCGCGGCGGCTGGCTGGAATGCGCTGTAAAGCCGGGTGAAATCCTACTGCTGCTTGTTCTCGGCCGGCTTGTCGGCGGTCTCGGGTTGCGCTTGCGGTGCGGCCTGTTCGGCGGCTGGCTGCTCTGCCGGAGTGGCTTGTTCCTCGGTGGAAGCCGGTGCGGGCTGCTCCGCCGGCGCGGCTTCAGGTTGCGGCGCAGGCTTGGCTTGCTGGGTGGCGGCTGCGGGCACAGCGGTCTGCGAGGTCGGCTCGGGTTTCTTGTCGCAGGCGGCGAGGACGGCGCAGGCGGCGATCAGGAGGCAAAGCTTTTTCATGAGGGTGCTCACTCATCGAGGGTTGGCGAATGCCGGTCGGTTGACCGGGGCCGCAAGCTTTGCCGTCTCCGGGGTGTGAGGCCATTTGCCGTGCTCCGAGATTGGCCGGGAAATTTCCGATTCATCCGTGTCAAAGACTCAAAGGAAAAAGCCCGGTGGGTACCGGGCTTTTTTTCGTTGCACGTTGTTCAGGTCAGAACGCCATCTGCCACTGGGCGATCAGCGCGTGGTTCTGCGCATTGCTCCCCATCTGCCCGCTGTAGCCGATGCCGACGCTATTGCGTGCGGACAGGCCGACGTCGAAACCGACGTCCAGCAGCAGGCTGTTGCGGTCCAACGCGGTGCCCTGGACGCTGAAGGCATCACCGCCGGCAATGAAGGACTGGCGGGTTTCGCTGTCGATGTCGCCGAAGGTGTGACGCCAGCCCAGGCCCAGGCGCGGGGTGAAACTCATGCCGTTGCTCAGGGTATCCAGGCGGGCGATGCGCAGGCCCAGGGTGCTGCTCAGGTTGTCCTGGTCCTGGGAGTCGACGTGCAGTGCGGCGGCGCCGCCTTTCTCGTCGTACGAATCGCGCTCGTAGCGCTGGTAGTCCAGGCGTGCGTAGGGCTCGGCGCTCAGGCGGCCGCTGCCCATGGCGTAGCCAGTCTCGGCGAAGGCCTGCCAGCTGTCGGCGTCATAGTCACCTTTGGGGCGATCGCTGACGCCGTCGAACTCGACCCGGCGTTTGCTCTCGCCGTCGTGGCTGCTGTAGGCCGCGCCCAGTCGCACGGCCAGCTGGCCGCTCTGGTGCAGCGCGTAGGTGCCCAGGTGCCAGCTGTCGATATCGCCGGAAACACCGCCGCTGCCATCCAGGTCAGTGTGCGAGTAGCCGCCCAGCACGCCCAGGCGCCAGTCCGGAGTCACCGCCCAGTCGGCACCGAGCAGGGTGCCGCCGGTGTTCTGTTGCAGGTCGCCACTCTTGTTGTGTTCGTCGAGCTTGCCGTGGCTGCCGATGCCCTGTACCCACAGCCGGCCGGAGGCGTTCGGGTCGTTCAGGTTGCGCGCTTCGCTGGGCACGCCGGTGGCGGCGAGCATCGGCGTATCGTTGCGCTCGGTGGCAGCCAGCAAGCTGCTGCTGCCCAGTTGGCGTACGGCGTTGAGCATGGCGCTGCCGACCTGCTGGCTGCCGACGATGGTCGCGGTGGCGAGGCTGGCGTTACTGGCGCCGGCCAACTGATCCAGGGCAGCGCTGGCGTTGCTTGCATCGCTGGTGACCAGTGCGTTGTACAGCGCGCCGCCGTTCTGGCTTTGCAGCGCGGCGCCGGCATTGCGGCCGTTGCTGCTGCTGGCCAGGTCGCCGAACTGCACGTCGTTGCGGATCAGTTGCAGGTCGACGCTATTGGCGCTGTAGCTGAGCGTCGGGGTGAGGAAGGCGAAGTTGCTCTTCACGTCGGCGAACTGCCCGCTGACGCCGCCGGTAGCGCTGATGACCTGCACACTGCTCTGCCACGGCCAGTTGCCGCTGCCAGCCTGCACGGCGAGGTGCGAGCCTGCGATGCTGGCGGTGCCGTCCACCTGCACGATGGCGTGGGCGCCGCTGGGCTCCACGCCGAAGGAGAGCGTCGAGCCGCTCTGCAGGTTGAGGTTGCCGGTGACGTGGGCAGCGCCCAGGGTCGGCGAGGCGACCAGGGTGCCGGCGACGTCCAGGCCGCCGACACTGCCGCTGCCCGAGTAGGTGGCGCCCTGGTTGACCTGCAGGGTGCCGAGGAGGCTGCCGGTGTTGCTCAGGCTGGCGCCGCTGAAGACTTCGCCGCCTTCGCTGAAGTCGTTCACGCTGGAGAGGGCCCAACTGCCCTGTTTCACTTCCAGCCATTCGAAGTTGCTGCTGTTGCCGAAGCTGCCGCCGGCGGCGTCGTCGAGGGTCACGCTATCGCGGCCGCTGCCGCCGTCCACCAGGCCTTCGAAGCGGCTGCCGGAGAGCAGCACCAGGCTGTCGTTGCCGCCGCCCATTTCCAATGCGATGCCGTTGCCGCCGTGGATCAGACCGTCGTTGATCACGGTGTCGTCGAGGTCGCCCGAGAGGGTAACGCCCGAGGAGGATTCGCCGGAAATCGTGCCGTGGTTTTCCAGTGTGGTGGAGCTGAAGCCGCTGTTGCCGTTGCCGTCGTCGACCAGGATGCCGCGGTCGACGCTGCGGATGACCGCGCCGGCGTAGTTGATGACGGTGCCGCCGCCCATGGCGATGCCTTCGCTGCCGTTGGGCGAGCCGTCCTTCGAGCCGGCTGCGCCGAGACCTTCGATGATGCCGTGGTTCTCGATGTGGCCGGTGTAGTCGATGTCCACGCCATCGCCGTCGCCGTCCGGCACCAGGCCGTTGTAGGCGCCGCTGATGCGCCCGTAGTTGATCACGGTGCCGTCGCCGTCCGAGCCGAAGCCCGAGCCGTTGCGGCCGATGATCACGCCGTCCGCATGGTTGATCAGGGTGGCGCCCACATCGGTGGTGATGCCGTGGCGGCCGCCGCTGATCAGGCCGTGGTTTTCCACCTGGCCGCCCGCGGCACCCTGGAAGTCGATGCCGTCGTTCTTGGTGTCGGCGGTGACCATGTCGGAGCTGCTGATCTCGCCGTAGTTGGTGATGCTCGCGTTGCCGCCGGGGCGAATCGCGTCGTTGCCGTCGCTGTGGATGACCCCGCTGGCGCGGTTGATGATCGTGGTGGCGGCGGCGCTCTGCAGCTTGTCCAGGTCCAGCGCCTGGCCGGTGGCCGAGGTGATGCTGCCGGCGTTGTCGATCAGCAGGCTGCCGGCGCTGAACGGGTTGTTCATGCGGATGGCGTCGTCGTAGCCGCCGATGCGGCCGCCTTCGCGGTTGATGATCTGGTAGAAGCGCGTGGTGCTGTCGCTGCCGGAGGTATCGACCACGCGGCCGGTGGTGGACTGCAGCAGGCCGCTGTTGTCGATGACCACGCCGCTGCCGGTAGCTGCGCCCTTGAGGTCGAGGCTCTTGCCGCTGGTGACCAGGCTGCCGGTGCGGGTGACCGTCAGGGTGTCCTGGTTGGCCAGGGTCCGGCTGCTGGTCTGCGCGTCGCTGATGATGGGCGATACCGGAACGGCATGGGCGGTTTCGGCGGCCAGGCTCGCCAGAACGACGGCGATGCTCAGCGCGAGCGGGGAGGGCTTGTGCAGCATGGCGTGGCGTCCTTTTTCTTATCGAAGAGGCCGCCTTTTATAGCGATGGATTCTTACGCTTTTGTAACGGTGCTGGCTCATTGTCAATGCTGTTGCCGGGCAGGGACGGGAGAAACCTTATATACTCTGCGGTCTTTTTACCGTTTCCACTGTGAGAACCGCCGTGAGCCAGCTGCCGCCCTGCCCCAAATGCAATTCCGAATACACCTACGAAGACGGCGCCCAGCTGGTCTGCCCCGAGTGCGCCCATGAGTGGTCCGCCGATGCATCCGCCGAGGCTGACGGCGACGCGCGCGTGATCAAGGACTCGGTGGGCAACCTGCTGCAGGACGGCGATACCGTCACCGTGATCAAGGACCTCAAGGTCAAGGGCTCGTCCCTGGTGGTGAAGGTCGGCACCAAGGTGAAGAACATCCGTCTCGTCGACGGCGACCACGACATCGACTGCAAGATCGACGGCATCGGCGCGATGAAGCTGAAGTCGGAGTTCGTGCGCAAGGTCTGAGCCTACTGCACAGCGATGAGAAAGCCCGGCCAAGTGCCGGGCTTTTTGTTGCCTGCCTGCCGCAATACCTCCTACAGGTGACCCATGCCCCTCCGAAAACGGGTCTGAGGCACTTATTCCTTGTAGTAAACGATCTGGTTGCTGGTCGCCAGCAGCGCGCCGGACTCGCTCCACAGCTGCGCGCTCTGGTCGAAGAAGCCATTGCGGAATTCCTGGGCGCGGGCGTCGCCCAGCAGGTGGCCGGTGCCGACCTCGGCCAGTTGCGCCGCGTCGGTGTGGAAGTAGGTGGTGATCGACACGGTGCCGGCCGGTACCGGCGTGGCGCGGCGCAGCCAGACGCGCGGGTAGAAGATGTCGCTCAGCGCCGCCAGGGACAGGAAGTCCAGCGGGCGTGGTTGTGCATCGCGCATCCAGAGCTGGCTGCGGCTGGTCTCGCCGCTGCCGTCCCATTTCGTCGGGAAGGCGCCGGAGACCGGGCGCATCTCGTACTGCCTGGGCCAGGCCACGCCCTTGGCGGCTGGGCTCATCGGCTCGAAGTCGCTGGGCGGAGCGACGTTCGGCGCGGGGATATCGGTCAGGCTCCAGGTTTCGCGGCGCAGCGCGGTGACCAGGGTGGCGGTGGTGGTGACCTGCTGTTCGCCGGCGTCATCGGGCTGGGTCAGTTGCAGCAGCCAGTGCTGGGTGGAGCGGTTGGTGCGCACCGGGATGGCTTCGACCTGGAAGGCGCCTGCCACGACGGCAGCGGCATAGTTCACCGTCAATGACACCGGGCTGCCGAGCAGCTGCGGATGGCGCAGCGCGCCCTGCAGCAGGACCGCGGCGGTCACGCCGCCGAAGGGGCCGACCATGTTCCAGTAGTCCTGGCTGGTGTGGCCTTCGTAGAGGTTGGGCTGGCCGGCGACGGGTTGCAGGGCCACGGCGCGGTCGAACGGGTGCAGGGCAGTATCGGTCATGACTCTCTCGGTGCTTTTTGTTCTCGGGAGAGGCTCTATGTAGAGGAAAGCGCCGAGGCGGGTCAAGGATACCGAGCGGTCAGGGCGTGACCTCGAAGCGCAATGTGCCGATGACTTGTCCGGCTTCGGTGAGCACCTGCACCTGCCACTTGCCGCTGGGGTCGCTGGGGAAGTTCTGCTTGTGCGTCCAGGCGCGATAGCCGGCTTCGCGGCCGCCCTTGATGTCCAGGGCGATGCGGTCGACTTCCTGGCCGTCCTTGCGCCAGGCGTGATAGATGCGCTCGTTCAGCCCGCGCGGAGCGTTGATCGCGGTGTAGGCGTAAAGGCCCTGGCTCTTGATCTGCGCGACGCTGACCGTTTCCAGGCTGTCGCCTGGGGTTCGCTGGGCGTTGTCGAAGCTCTCGGTCACCGCCATCTCGGTCATCCACAGGGTCGACGGCGGCACCCAGGCGCGGGCGAACCAGCCCACCGCGCCGATGGACAGGGTCAGGCCGACGAGGGCGAACCAGCGCCACCATTTGTGGATCTTCACCGTCACCGCGAGGCTGGGGAAGGACAGCAGCACGGCGATGCCCAGCGCCGCCTGGTAACTCTGCGGGGTGCTCAGGTGGAGGATGATCGGCAGCGCGGTGAGCAGCACCGCGAACAGCGTCAGGGTGTGATAGCCGAGGAAGGTCCAGCGCCGCACCGACAGCCACTTGTAGTAGATCGGGTCGGTGATCGCGGCAAGCCCCGCCAGCGTCAGCACGCCGGTGAACAGCGCCTGGCCGCTGTTCCAGGTGGTGGTGACGAAGAAGAACGGCAGGCAGAAGAACAGGCTTTCCTGGTGGATCAACTGGGTCGCGTAGCGCAGCAGGCCCGGCGGTACTTCCCAGCCGAAGCGGCTCTTGAAGCGCTTGGTGAGCAGGTTCTCCAGCATCAGCCAGATCCAGCTGACCAGCATGACGATGGCCATGGCGCGGGCGAAACCGGCGCGGTGGCGGTCGACCATGACGAAGCTGAACACCCCGGAGCAGAAACCGAAGAGGGCGATCAGGCGCGGGTAGCGCTGCAGCAGGCCGAGGACGAGGGTGATCAGGCGCTGCACGCGCTCTTTCCAGATGAGCATGGGGACGATGGGACAACGGAAACGAAAGGGGGCGAGATTGTAACGCCGGATGTCGGCGAGGGGCACGGGGAGTGACGGGAGGGGAGTTTGGTGCCTGGGTGTTTCCCACACCCCAGCCCTCTCCCAGGGGGAGAGGGGGCCGTTCGCAGTGTTGGCTTGTTTTCGGAGTTAGCCGGCGAGCGCTGTGTATTCAGTGCATGCCGACCAGTCCCCTCTCCCTCCGGGAGAGGGTGAGGGCAGGCCGCAGCGCCGACGTCTGTTCGCGAGCAAGCTCGCTCCTACGAACAGCAGGCCTCAGTGCTTCCCGCTCAACTCCTCCCGTGCGAAGTCGACGAACAGCTGCGCCGGCTTGGTCAGCTGGGCGCGCTTGAGCCAGGCGGCGACCAGGCCGGAGGCGCTGACGTCCTCGGCGATGTTCACCATCACCACCTTCTTGCCGTCGTAGGTGCACTCCGAATGCGGGCGGGTGACCAGCACCGAGAAGCCGAAACCCTGGCCGACCATGCCGCGCACCATCTCGATGGAGGGCGAGCTGAAGGCGATGTGCGGGTTCAGCCCCAGTTCCTCGAAGATGCGCACGAAGTAGGTGCGGCTGGGTTGCACGTCCAACAGGATCATCGGTTCCAGCACCAGGTCGCGCAGGGACACCTTGTCCTGCTTGGCGAAGCGGTGGTTCTCCGGCAGCAGCGCGTAGGGGCGCTGGGCGGGCATCAGCGGGTCGGTGGAGATGGTCGCGTCGAGGTCGTGTTCGTAGAGCAGCGCCAGGTCGAAGCGGCCGGCGGTGAGGCCCTGCACCAGCTCCTGCTGCTCGCCGTCGCTGATGCGGATTTCCACGCCCGGGTAGCGCTCGCGGAAGCCCGAGATCAGCCGCGGCAGGTAGAGCGGGGCGACGGTCTCGAAGCAGCCGATGTCGATCTGCCCGGCGACCACGTCATTGTCGGCCAGGGCGTTCTGCTCGAACTCGTGGGCCATGCGCAGCAGTTCCTGCGCCTTGCGGTAGAAGCGCGCGCCGCTGGGAGTGAGCGACACGCCCTGGGCGTGGTGGCGGATGA
Organism: Pseudomonas nitroreducens; assembly: GCF_010994165.1. Taxonomy (NCBI): domain Bacteria; kingdom Pseudomonadati; phylum Pseudomonadota; class Gammaproteobacteria; order Pseudomonadales; family Pseudomonadaceae; genus Pseudomonas; species Pseudomonas nitroreducens. Next base: position 810,978 of record NZ_WMBX01000004.1, read on the forward strand.
ACAGCTGCACGCCGAAGCTCTCTTCCAGGCCCTTGATCGCCGTGGAGATGGACGGTTGCGCGATGTACAGCTTGCGCGAGGCTTCAGCCACGCTGCCGCACTCCACGGTGGTCACGAAATACTTCAGTTGCCGCAAGGTATAGGAAGCCACTGCACGCCTCGTTGATGCTTTTTTATACAAGATACCGCGTTGAGCCGGCCGGGGGGGGCGGCCCGTGGCGAAGATTTTCCTCGCCGGGGACCACATTTTTCATGGCCTTGGCCGCCTGCTGCGTCCCTCCGGGCGCGGGCATACTCCGCCCAAACCCTAAATGCACCCTGCAAATCCCGTACACGCGGACTGGAGTAAAGCCCATGCGCATGGCCCTGTGGCAGACCTGCGGACTTCCCGGCGACGTTGCCGGCAACCTCGACCAACTGGAGCGCCAGGCCAGCGCGGCCGCCGCAACCGGCGCGCAGCTGCTGCTCTGCCCGGAACTCTGGCTGGGCGGCTACAACGTCCCGCAGCAGATGAACGAGCTGGCCGAAGCGGCGGACGGGCCATCCGCCCGGCGTATCGGCGAGCTGGCGCAGCGCCTCGGGCTGGCTATCGCCTACGGCTACGCCGAACGCCACCCTCAGGGCGGCAAGCCGTACAACTCGGTGCAGGTGATCGGCCCATCCGGGAAGGCCATCGGGCACTACCGCAAGGCGCACCTGTTCGGCGCCATGGAGCGCGAAGTGTTCAGCGCCGGCGATGTGCTGGAAGCCCCGTTCGACTACGCCGGCTGGCGTATCGGCCTGCTGATCTGCTTCGACGTGGAGTATCCCGAGGCGGTACGCACCCACGCACTGAACGGCGCCGGGCTGATCCTCATCCCCACCGCGCTGACGCCGGAGTACGGCGCGGTTCCGGGCGTGATCGTCCCGGCGCGGGCGGTGGAGAACCAGTTGTTCGTCGCCTACTGCAACCACTGCGGCGTGGAGGACGGACTGGCCTTCCTCGGCGGCTCCTGCATCGTCGCGCCGGACGGCGAGCGCCTGGCTGCCGCCGGGCCCGCGGAGAGTCTGCTGATCGTCGATCTCGACACGCAGCAGCGTGCCCGCCAGGCCGGCACTTTCCCTTACCTGGCGTGCCGCCGCCCCGAGCTGTACGGTGCGCTGACCCGCTGAATACGGGCCCTGCAGCGGTGCGCAGGCACGCCCCGCGATGGCGCGCCATGCTCCGGGCTGGTGCGAGGCTGCCCAGCTTTTTCATATACCCCGAAGACAAATTTAATAATTTTCCTTGGCAAGGCCTTCGGCGACCATCCAATCCACATTCCAACAACAACGATCCTCCACGGAGTGCCCTGGTGTACGAGCTCAACGATTGGCGGCAGCGTGCTGCCCGGCAGACCTTCATCGACAGCGCGCTGATCGGCGGCCGCCGCGTGGCTGCGCAGGACGGCGCGACCTTCGCGTCCATCGACCCGGCGACCAATCGCCTGCTGGCCAATGTCGCCGCCTGTGGCGCGGCCGAGATCGACGCCGCCGTGCGGGTTGCCCGCCAGGCCTTCGAAACCGGCCCCTGGGCGCGCATGGCGCCGCGTGAGCGCAAGGCCGTGCTGCAGAAGCTCGCCGAGCTGATGATGGCCAACCGCGACGAACTGGCCCTGCTCGATACCCTGAACATGGGCAAGCCGGTGATGGACGCCTGGAATATCGACGTGCCCGGCGCCGCTGGCGTGTTCTCCTGGTACGCCGAAAGCCTCGACAAGCTCTACGACCAGGTCGCCCCGACCGCGCAGAACGCCCTGGCCACCATCACCCGTACGCCGCTGGGCGTGATCGGCGCCGTGGTGCCGTGGAACTTCCCGCTCGACATGGCCGCCTGGAAGCTGGCGCCCGCGCTGGCCGCCGGCAACTCCGTGGTGCTCAAGCCCGCCGAGCAGTCGCCGTTCTCCGCCCTGCGCCTGGCCGAGCTGGCGCTCGAAGCCGGCATCCCCGAAGGCGTGCTGAACGTCGTGCCGGGCCTGGGCGAAACCGCCGGCAAGGCGCTGGGCCTGCACCCGGATGTGGACGCCCTGGTGTTCACCGGCTCGACCCAGGTCGGCAAGTACTTCATGCAGTATTCCGCGCAGTCCAACCTCAAGCAGGTCTGGCTGGAGTGCGGCGGCAAGAGCCCGAACCTGGTGTTCGCCGACTGCCGCGACCTCGACCTCGCCGCTGAAAAAGCCGCCTTCGGCATCTTCTTCAACCAGGGCGAAGTCTGCTCGGCCAACTCGCGCCTGCTGGTGGAGCGTTCGATCCACGACGAGTTCGTCGAGCGCCTGATCGCCAAGGCCCGCGACTGGGCGCCCGGCGACCCGCTGGACCCGGCCAGCCGCGCCGGCTCCATCGTCGACAACAAGCAGACCGCCGGCATCATGGCCTGCATCGACCGCGCCCAGAGCGATGGCGCGCAGCTCGCCTGCGGTGGCCGCCAGCTGAGCTTCAATGGCTCGGACAACTTCATCGAACCGACCCTCTTCACCGGCGTGCGCCCGGAACAGTCCCTGGCCCGCGACGAAGTGTTCGGCCCGGTGCTTGCAGTCATCCCCTTCGACAGCGAAGAGGAAGCCGTGCGTCTGGCCAACGACAGCATCTACGGCCTCGCCGCCTCCCTGTGGAGCGACGACCTGCACCGCGCCCACCGCGTGGCCCGCAAGCTCAATGCCGGCACCGTGTCGGTGAACACCGTGGACGCGCTGGACCCGGCGATTCCCTTTGGTGGCGGCAAGCAGTCCGGCTTCGGCCGCGACCTCTCGCTGCATTCGTTCGACAAGTACACCCAGCTGAAGACCACCTGGTTCCAGCTGCGCGACTGAAGACAAGGCAGGCCGCCGGGGTCGAACCCGGCGCCTGAGCAATACCCCGATTCATAAGAGCCTGTTTTTAACGCCGCCATGCCGACGCGCAGCAGATCGTAAACAGGTTCTAACCGAACCGTTCGAGACGGCCGGTGAGACTGCCCAGGTAAGTCCGTCGCCCTCGATCCCCTGAAGACCCCTCAGGCCGGCTGCCGGAGCACCGCCGAGGGATAGAGGAGAAAGTCGATGACCGACAACACCCGCGCCCCGCGCGACACCCGTGAATACCAGAAAGCCGATGCGGCCCACCACATCCATGCCTTCCTCGACCAGAAGGCGCTGAACGCCGAGGGCCCGCGCGTGATGGTGCGTGGCGAAGGCCTGCATCTGTGGGACAACGACGGCAACAAGTACATCGACGGCATGTCCGGCCTGTGGTGCACCAACCTGGGCTACGGCCGCAAGGACCTGACCGCCGCCGCCACCGCCCAGCTGGACGAGTTGCCGTACTACAACATGTTCTTCCACACCACCCACCCGGCGGTGATCGAACTCTCCGAGACGCTCTTCAGCCTGCTGCCCGACCACTACAGCCACGCGATCTACACCAACTCCGGCTCCGAGGCCAACGAGGTGCTGATCCGTACCGTGCGCCGCTTCTGGCAGATCGAAGGCAAGCCGCAGAAGAAGATCATGATCGGTCGCTGGAACGGCTACCACGGCTCGACCCTGGCGGCCACCGCGCTGGGCGGCATGAAGTTCATGCACGAGATGGGCGGCCTGATCCCGGACATCGCGCACATCGACGAACCCTACTTCTTCGCCGCCGGCGGTGACCTGACCCCGGCCGAGTTCGGCCGTCGCTGCGCGCTGCAGCTGGAAGAGAAGATTCTCGAACTGGGCGCCGACAACGTCGCCGGCTTCATCGCCGAGCCGTTCCAGGGCGCCGGCGGCATGATCTTCCCGCCGGAAAGCTACTGGCCGGAAATCCAGCGCATCTGCCGTCAGTACGACGTGCTGCTGTGCGCCGACGAAGTGATCGGTGGCTTCGGCCGTACCGGCGAGTGGTTCGCCCACCAGCACTTCGGCTTCCAGCCGGACACCCTGTCCATCGCCAAGGGCCTGACCTCCGGCTACATCCCCATGGGCGGCCTGGTGCTGAGCAAGCGCATCGCCCAGGCGCTGGTGGAAGAGGGCGGCGTGTTCGCCCACGGCCTGACCTACTCCGGCCACCCGGTGGCCGCCGCCGTAGCCGTCGCCAACCTGCGCGCGCTGCGTGACGAGGGCTGGGTGACTGCGGTGAAGAACGACACTGGCCCGTACCTGCAGCAGTGCCTGCGCGAGGTCTTCGGCAACCACCCGCTGGTGGGCGACATCCAGGGCACCGGCTTCGTCGCCGCGCTGCAGTTCGTCGAGGACAAGGCCACCCGCAAGCGCTTCGACAACGAGAACGACATCGCCTGGCGCTGCCGCACCATCGGCTTCGAGGAAGGCGTGATCATCCGTTCCACCCTCGGCCGCATGATCATGGCCCCGGCGCTGGTCGCCGGTCGTGCCGAGATCGACGAACTGGTCGACAAGACCCGCCGCGCGGTGGATCGCACGGCCCAGGAAATCGGCGTGCTGTAAGGCACGCACTTTTGTAGGAGCGAGGAGGACGCCTAGTCCTTGCTCGCGAAGCTTTTGTGCTGGGTCTGAGGGCCCCTCTTCCTAACCCTCTCCCTGAAGGGAGAGGGTTAGGAAGAGGGAACCCGCTAGCGCCGAAGTTTCACGAGCAATCCCGCTCCTACAAAAAAGAACACCAACAACAACGCCGCGAGCGCAAAGACGCCCGCGCGATGGAACCCTTTTGCCCGGCTTCTGGCCGGGGGTACTGCCCAGCAACACAACAACGCCAATCCGGCTGTGGGAGTCGTTCCATGAAAGTGTCCTTGCTCACGCGCATCTCCATCACCTGTGCCCTCGCTGCTGCTGTCGGCAGCGTGAATGCCCAGTCCCAAAGCATCACCGTCATCTCCTTCGGCGGCGCCACCAAGGCGGCCCAGGAGCAGGCCTACTTCAAGCCCTTCGAGGCCAGTGGCGCCGGCAAGATCGTTGCCGGCGAATACAACGGCGAGATGGCCAAGGTGAAGGCCATGGTCGATGTCGGCAAAGTCACCTGGGACGTGGTCGAGGTGGAAAGCCCCGAGCTGCTGCGCGGCTGCGAGGAAGGCCTGTTCGAGCGCATCGACCCGGCGGCCATCGGCGACGAGAAGAACTTCGTCCCCGGCACCCTCAGCGAGTGCGGCGTGGCCACCTACGTCTGGTCCATGGTCATGGCCTACAACGGCGCCAAGGTCGCCAAGGCCCCGCAGTCCTGGGCCGACTTCTGGAACACCGCCGAATATCCGGGCAAGCGCGGCCTGCGCAAGGGCGCCAAGTACACCCTGGAAATCGCCCTGCTGGCAGACGGCGTGAAGCAGGAAGATATCTACAAGGTGCTCGGCACGAAGGAAGGCGTCGACCGCGCCTTCGCCAAGCTCGACCAGCTCAAGGGCAACATCCAGTGGTGGGAAGCCGGCGCGCAACCGCCGCAGTGGCTGGCCGCCGGCGACGTGGTGATGAGCGCCGCCTACAACGGCCGCATCGCCGCCGCGCAGAAGGAAGGCGTGAAGCTGGGCATCGTCTGGCCGGGCAGCCTGTACGACCCGGAATACTGGGCCGTGGTGAAAGGCACGCCGAACAAGGCGCTGGCCGAGAAGTTCATCGCCTTCGCCAGTCAGCCCCAGACCCAGAAGACCTTCTCCGAGAACATCCCCTACGGCCCCGTGCACAAGGGCACCCTCGACCTGCTGCCGGCGGACGTGCGCGACGCGCTGCCCACCGCGCCGGCCAACCTCGAAGGCGCCCGCTCGGTGGACGCGGCCTTCTGGGTCGACCACGGCGAAGAGCTGGAACAGCGCTTCAACGCCTGGGCCGCTCGCTGATTTCCCTTTCCTGATCCGCGCCCGGCGCTTGCGCCGGGCCTGCCTTGCCAACGACGCGTGAGAAACACCATGACAACGACGCAAAACCAGGCGACGACGCTGGAGCTGAGCACCATCCAGCCCATCGCTGCGCACGAACGACACGGCCGCGCCCGCGACCTCTTCACCATCTGGTTCGGCAGCAACATCATGCTGCTGACCGTGGTCACCGGCGCCCTGGCGGTCACCGTGTTCAAGCTGCCATTCTTCGCCGCCGTGCTGGCGCTGGTGCTGGGCAACCTGGTGGGCGGCGTGTTCATGGCCCTGCACTCGGCCCAGGGCCCGCAGCTGGGCGTGCCGCAGATGGTGCAGACCCGCGGCCAGTTTGGCTCCTTCGGCTCGCTGCTGGTGGTCGCCCTGGTGGTGATCATGTACCTGGGCTTCTTCGCTTCCAACCTGGTGCTCGGCGGCCAGGCGTTGCACGCGCGCTTCGAGGTGATCGGCACCAACACCGGCATCCTGCTGGTGGGTGCGATCAGCGTGATCGCCACGGTGTTCGGCTACCGCCTGATCCACGGCTACACCCGCGTGATGTCCTGGCTGTCCGGCGCGGTGCTGCTGGTCAGCTTCGTCTGGCTGGTGTTCGTCCACGGCCTGCCGGCGGACCTGCTGCAGCGCAACGAGAACAACATCCCTGGCTTCCTCGGCGCGCTGTCCATCGCCGCGCTCTGGCAGCTGGCCTACGCCCCCTACGTTTCCGACTACTCGCGCTACATGCCGCAGGGCACCGGTGCGCGCACTGCGTTCTGGTCGAGCTACTGGGGCTGCTGCCTGGGCTCCATCCTGCCAATGCTGCTGGGTGTGCTGGTCGGCCTGTCGGTGGGCGAGGGCGACGTCATCGCCGGCCTGATCGAGATGACCGGCGGCTTCAGCGCCATCATGGTTGCGGTGTTCTCCATCGGCATCGCCGCGACCAACTCGATGAACCTGTACTGCGGCACGCTCTCGGCCATCACCGTCGGCCAGACCCTGCTGCCGTCCTGGTCGGCCCAGGCCGGCTGGCGCGCGGTGATCGCCCTGGCGCTGTTCGGTGGCTCGCTGGCCATCGCCCTGCTCGGCCAGGACAACTTCATGGCCAACTACACCAACTTCATCCTGCTGCTGCTCTACGTCCTGGTGCCCTGGAGCGCGATCAACCTGGTCGACTACTACCTGGTGGCCCACGGCGAATACGACGTGCTGTCGTTCTTCCGGCGTGACGGCGGTATCTACGGCACCTTCAACTGGACCGCGGTGAACTGCTACATCCTCGGCATCCTGGTGCAGGTGCCGTTCATGTCCACCGCGCTCTACACCGGCGCCGCCGCGCAGGCCATGAACGGCGCGGACATCTCCTGGGTCGTCGGCCTGGGCGTGGTCTCGCCGGTCTACTGGCTGTTCAGCCGCAAGCGCCAGCGCGCCCTGAAGGCGGCCCGCGCATGAGCCGTCGTACCGGGTTCTTCTTCGACGAGCGCTGCTTCTGGCACGCGACCGGGCTGCATGCCCTGATCCTCCCGGTCGGCGGCTGGCTGCAGCCGCCGGTGGGCGCCGGCCACGCCGAGTCGCCGGAGAGCAAGCGCCGGCTGAAAAGCCTGATGGATGTCTCCGGCCTGAGCAGCCAGTTGCACCTGTCCAGCGCGCCGCTGGCCAGCGAGGAAGACCTGCTGCGCGTGCACCCGGCGAGTTACCTGGAGCGCTTCAAGGCGTACAGCGAAGCCGGCCACGGCGACATGGGCGAGGAAACCATGGTCAGCCATGGCACCTACGACATCGCCCGGCAATCCGCCGGCCTGACCATCGCCGCGGTGGACGCGGTATTGCGCGGCGAACTGGACAACGCCTACGCGCTGTCCCGCCCGCCGGGCCACCACTGCCTGCCCGATCGCGGCATGGGCTTCTGCTACCTGGCCAACATCGCCGTGGCGGTGGAGACGGCCAAGGCGCGCCACGGCATCCAGCGCGTGGCGGTGCTCGACTGGGACGTGCACCACGGCAACGGCACCGAGGCGATCTTCTACGGCCGTGACGACGTGCTGACCCTGTCGATCCACCAGGCCGACTGCTACCCCACTGGGACTGGCGCCGTGGACGACATCGGCGAAGGCGCGGGCAAGGGCTACAACCTCAATGTGCCGCTCTATCCGGGCAGCGGCGACGACGCCTACCGCGCGGCCATGGAAACCCTCATCGTGCCGGCGCTGGAACGCTTCCAGCCCGAGCTGATCGTGGTCGCCAGCGGCTTCGACGCCAACGGCGTGGACCCACTGGCGCGGATGCTCGCCCACAGCGAGACCTTCCGCTTCATGACTGCCGCCGTGCGTGACGCCGCCGAGCGCTTGTGCGCTGGCAAGCTGGTGGTGGTGCACGAAGGCGGCTACGCGGAAGCCTACGTGCCGTTCTGCGGTCACGCGGTGATCGAGGAAATGGTTGGCGTGCGCACCGAGGTGGTCGATCCCTTCCTGCCGATGCTTGAAGGCCAGCAGCCGGACGCGGACTTCCGCGCCTTCCAGCGCCAGGCGCTGGAGCGGATGGCGGCGAAGCTGCTGGGCTGAACCTGCGACGAAACGGCGGATAACCGCGAGCGGTTATCCGCCCTACGACAGGGGTTCGGCCCCAGGTAGGGCGAATAACGCCCCAGGCGTTATCCGCCGCCGGTCCTGGATCGAACCTGGGCCTGCGTCCTACAACGCTTTCCTGCCCGAGCGGCTAGAGTGGGGATTCCATCCAAAACAACGGATCGCGTCCCCATGAAGTTCCTGCTCCTTCCCCTCGGCCTGCTGGCCTTCTCCTCCCTCGCCCAGGCCGCTGCCGACTGCGCCGACGCCCAGACCCAGGCGGATATCAACGCTTGCATCGGCTCCGCTTACAAAGCCAGCGACAAGCGCCTCAACGACCTCTACGGGCACTACCGCCAGCGCCTGGATGCCGGACAGAAGAAAGCGCTCACCGCCGCGCAGAAAGCCTGGCTGAACTACCGCGACCTGAGCTGCAAGTTCGAGACCTCCAGCGTCGAGGGTGGTTCGGGTTACCCGATGGCCTACAGCAACTGCCTGAAGGCCATGACCGATCAGCGCATCAAGCAGCTGCAGACGCTGTCCGACTGCCAGGAAGGCGACTTCAACTGCCCCGCTCCCAAGCACTGACGTCTTATCTGTAGGAGCGAGCTTGCTCGCGAACAGATGTCCCGGTTGCGCCGGTGCTGGGCAGGTTCGCGAGCAAGAACTAGGCGTCCCCCTCGCTCCTACACGCCCCGGCCGCGCGGACAAAAAAAGGGAGCCTTGCGGCTCCCCTGGAGAGACGGCCGCGGAAGTGGCTCGCGGCCGGGGGCGGGTGCGCCGTCAGGCGGCGCGGAACAGGTTGTGCGGGTCGATGACGAATTTCTTCGGTACCCCGGCATCGAACTCGCCGTAGCCCTTGGGCGCCTGGTCGAGGGTGATGACTTCCACCCCGACGACATCGGCGATCTTGATGCGGTCCCACATGATCGCCTGCATCAGCTGGCGGTTGTATTTCATCACCGGGGTCTGACCGGTGTGGAAGCTGTGCGACTTGGCCCAGCCCAGGCCGAAGCGGATGCTCAGCGAACCCTGCTTGGCCGCCGCGTCCACCGCGCCCGGATCTTCGGTGACGTAGAGGCCCGGAATGCCGATCTTGCCGGCCACCCGCACCACACCCATCAGCGAGTTCAGCACGGTGGCCGGAGCCTCGTGCTGCGAGCCCGAATGACCGTGGCCACGGGCCTCGAAGCCCACCGCGTCGACCGCGCAGTCCACTTCCGGCTCGCCCAGCAGATCGGCGATCTGCTCGTGCAGCGGAGTGTCCTTGGACAGGTCGGCGATCTCGAAGCCCTGCGCCTTGGCATGGGCCAGGCGGGTCGGGTTGACGTCGCCGACGATCACCACCGCGGCGCCCAGCAGGCGTGCGGAGGCGGCGGCGGCAAGACCGACCGGACCGGCGCCTGCGATGTAGACGGTGCTGCCCGGGCCGACGCCGGCGGTTACCGCGCCGTGGTAGCCGGTGGGCAGGATGTCGGACAGGCAGGTCAGGTCGCGGATCTTCTCCATCGCCAGGTCGCGGTTCGGCAGCTTCAGCAGGTTGAAGTCGGCGTAGGGGACCATCACGTATTCGGCCTGGCCACCGACCCAGCCGCCCATGTCGACGTAGCCATAGGCGCCGCCAGCGCGGGACGGGTTGACCGTCAGGCAGACGCCGGTGTGCTGCTCCTTGCAGGTGCGGCAGTGGCCACAGGCGACGTTGAACGGCACCGAGACCAGGTCGCCGATCTTCATGGTTTCCACGCCACGGCCGATCTCCACCACCTCGCCGGTGATCTCGTGGCCCAGCACCAGGCCCTCCGGCGCGGTGGTACGGCCACGGACCATGTGCTGGTCGGAGCCGCAGATGTTGGTGGAAACCACGCGCAGGATCACCCCGTGGTCGATCTGCTTGCCCTGCGGGTCCTGCATTTTCGGATAGGGGATGTTCTGGACCTCGACCTTTCCTGGGCCGAGATAAACCACACCACGATTGCCAGACATACGCATTCCTCATTGTGTTTGTGGGTACAAAGGCGGGCCCTGCGGCTCGCGGTTTTGCACTGGGATGTCGTGTGTTGCGCGACAGGGCCGGTCGGTACAGCTGGCAGCCGGCTGGGCTGTCGGTGTTGCTCGGTGCGTGGGAGGAGGTCTAAGAGCCCCTCACCCCAGCCCTCTCCCAGAGGGAGAGGGGGCTTGTTCGGTGCGCTGTCTGGTCACCGGCTTCACCGGTGGCTCCAGAAGCGTAGGGCGGATGAGCTCCATCCATCCGCCGTTCAGGCCGGCACGGCGGATAACGCCTGTGGCGTTATGCGCCCTACGGGTGCTGCTCTACAGCACCACCGTCCGGTTGGCATTCAGGAACACGCGCTTCTCGATGTGGTAGCCCACGGCCTTGGCCAGGGTCAGGCACTCCACGTCGCGGCCCTTGGCGATCAGGTCCTCGGGGTAGTGGGAGTGGTCCACGGGCTCGACGCCCTGGGCGATGATCGGGCCCTCGTCGAGGTCGTTGTTGATGTAGTGGGCGGTGGCGCCGACCAGTTTCACGCCCTTCTGGTAGGCCTGGTGGTAGGGCTTGGCGCCCTTGAAGCCGGGCAGCAGCGAGTGGTGGATGTTGATCGCCCAGCCGTCCAGGCGCCGGCATAGCTCGGGGGACAGCACCTGCATGTAGCGGGCGAGGATCACCAGCTCGGCGCCGGTTTCCTCGATCACCTGCCAGACCTTCGCCTCCTGCGCGCCCTTGTCGTTGGGGTCGAGGGCGAAGTGGTGGTAGGGAATGCCGTGCCAGCGCGCCAGCGGTTCCAGGTCCGGGTGGTTGGAGATCACCGCCACCACGTCCATCGGCAACTGGCCGATGCGCTGGCGGTAGAGCAGGTCGTTCAGGCAGTGGTCGGCCTTGGAGACCATGATCACCACCTTGCTGCGGTAGCCCGGCGGGGTCAGTTCGACGTTCATCTGGAAGGGCGAGACGCGGTCGGCGAGGCCGGCGCGGAAGGCCGCCTCGTCGAAGCCGTCGCCGGCGCGGAATTCGATGCGGATGAAGAAGCGCTGCGCCAGGCGGTCGTCGAAGGAGTGGTGCTCGGTGACGTAGCAGCGCTGTTCGAACAGGTAGCGCGTGACCACGTCCACCGTGCCCAGCAGGCTAGGGCTGTCGGCGGTGAGGATCCAGGTATCGGGGGTGCGGCTCATGGTCTGGCTCCGAAGTTTTCCTCTGGTTGCAGAGGTTGGAGTGGGGTTTCCCTCACCCCGGCCCTCTCCCAGGGGGAGAGGGGGAAGAGCGTTTCTTACGCCGCTACCTGCAGGCCGTACTCGGCGCAGGCGTCCTGCAGCCACAGCCAGATGTAGTCGGAGAAGCTGCGGCGCACCACCAGCTCCCAGGTGTGCTCCCCGGTATGGCGGATCACCAGCTGGGACTTGGCGAAGTTCGTACCGACCGCCTTGCCCACCGGGAAGTTGCTCGGGTGCACGTCGTAGCCGGTGGACTTCATCAGCACTTCGCGGACCTTGGCGCCTTCGAGTTCCAGCAGGGTCTGGCCGCCGCTGACGTTGATCACCGAGTAGTGCAGTTCTTCGCCAAGCGCCTCGCGCAGGCGCTGCTCGACGGCGAATTCCTCGCCGCCGGGGACGATCAGCAGCCACTCGTCCGGGCCGAGCCACTGCAGCGAGGTTTCGCCCTTGGCCACCAGGCCCAGGGCGACCGGCAGCTCCAGGCCCAGGGCCTGGTGCACGCCACCGGCGAAGGCTGGGTCGTGGGCGTCGCCGCGCAGGGTCAGGTGGCCGAGGAATTTCTTCTCGCGCAGGGTCACGCCGGCATTGGCCACCTTGCGCGCGGCGAGCTTGTCCAGCTCGGCGTGGTGCAGGGGCGATTCGGCCTGGATGCCGTCGGCGGGGCGTTGCTGGTAGAGGTTGGCTTTGCTCATGTTCTGTTCACCTTGGGGGCGCTTATCGCCTGTTTCCCCTCACCCCAGCCCTCTCCCGAGGGAGAGGGGGCCGAGCTGAGTGTGCTGTGAGTGTCGTGCTCGCCGACGGCTCCGACCTGTCCCCTCTCCCCCTGGGAGAGGGTTAGGGTGAGGGCAACCGGCCGCTCCGAATCAATCCACGTTCTGCCGCTCCCCTTTCGGGTCGTAGAACACCGAGCTGCAAATCTCCGCCTCGATCACCCGGCCGTCCGCCAGCGGGGCGTAGACCTTCTCGCCCAGGCGCTTGAGGCCGCCCTTCACCACCGCCAGAGCGAAGCTGTAGCCCAGGCTGCTGCTCATGTAGCTGGAGGTGACGTGGCCGACCATGGTCGCCGGGACGGTGTGCTGCGGGGTGAACAGCAGTTGCGCGCCTTCGGGCAGCAGGTCCATCGGGTTGGTCGGCTTCAGGCCCACCAGCTGCTTGCGGTCTTCGCGCTGGCAGTCGGCGCGGTTCATGCCGCGCCAGCCGATCCAGGAGAACGGCTTGGTGCGACCGACCGCCCAACCCATGTTCAGGTCGTCCGGGGTGACCGAGGCGTCGGTGTCCTGGCCGACGATGATGAAGCCCTTCTCGGCGCGCAGCACGTGCATGGTCTCGGTGCCATAGGGCGTCAGGTTGTACTTCGCGCCCGCAGCGACGATGGCCTCCAGCACACCCATGGCGTAGTTGGCCTGGATGTTCACCTCGTAGGACAGCTCGCCGGTGAAGGAGATGCGGAACACCCGCGCCGGCACGCCGGCGACCTTGCCTTCCTTCCAGGTCATGAAGGGGAAGGCGTCCTTGTCCAGATCGATGTCGGTGACCTCGGCCAGCAGCTTGCGGCTGTTGGGGCCGGACAGAGTGAGGGTGGCCCAGTGGTCGGTGACCGAGGTGAAGTACACCTTCAGCTCCGGCCATTCGGTCTGGTGGTACAGCTCCAGCCACTCCAGCACGCGCGCCGCGCCGCCGGTGGTGGTGGTCATGACGAAGTGGTTGTCCGCCAGGCACGCGGTGACGCCATCGTCGAAGACCATGCCGTCTTCCTTGCACATCAGGCCATAGCGGGCCTTGCCCACGTCCAGCTTGGTCCAGGCGTTGGTGTAGACGCGGTTGAGGAACTCGCGGGCGTCCGGGCCCTGGATGTCGATCTTGCCCAGGGTCGAGGCGTCCAGCAGGCCGACGCTTTCACGCACGGCGCGGCACTCGCGGGCCACGGCGGCGTGCATGTCTTCGCCGCGCTTGGGGAAGTACCACGGGCGCTTCCACTGGCCGACGTCCTCGAACTCGGCGCCGTTCTTCACGTGCCAGGCGTGCAGGGCGGTGAAGCGCACCGGCTCGAACAGGTGCCCGCAGTGGCGGCCGGCGACGGCGCCGAAGGTCACCGGGGTGTAGTTGGGGCGGAACATGGTGGTGCCGGTGTCGGCGATGCTCTTGCCCTGGGCGCGGGCGGCGATCGCCAGGCCGTTGATGTTGCCCAGCTTGCCCTGGTCGGTGCCGAAGCCCAGCGCGGTGTAGCGCTTGACGTGCTCGATGGACTCGAAGCCCTCGCGGCAGGCCAGTTCGATGGCGGCGGCGGTGACGTCGTTCTGGGTATCGACGAATTGCTTGGGCGCGCGCGCCGTGGATTTCTCGTGGGGCACCTGGAACAGCGCGAGGGTGGCGTCCTCGGCGCGCTCGGCGACCACCGGCAGCTCACCGTCGACAGCCTTGAAGCCGCCGTCGACAGCGGCCTGGCTGCCGGCCTGGTAGCCGTCGGCCAGGGCATCGGCGAGGCGGAACACGCCGTTCACCGCGCCGGCACAGAGGCGTTTCTGGAAGGCCAGGCCGGGCACGAAGGCGAGGATGTCCTCGCGCCATTCCGGCTTGCCGCCCAGGTGCGAGGCCAGGTGCACCACCGGGCTGTAGCCGCCGGAGCTGGCGATGAGGTCGCAGTCCAGCCACTCACCGGGCGCATTGACCTTGTGGCGGAAAGTGTCGATGGACGCCACCTTCGCGCCGCTCACGCGCTTGCTGCCGCGTGCCTCGATCACCGCGCTGCCGGTGATGACCCGCATGCCGCGCTTGCGCGCTTCCTCGACCCACTCGCCACGCGGATTGGGGCGGGCGTCGGCGATGGCGACCACCTGCAGACCGGCTTCCTGCCAGTCCAGGGCGACGCGGTAGGCGTAGTCGTTGTTGGTGGACAGCACCAGTTTCTTGCCCGGTGCCACGCCATAGCGGCGCACATAGGTGGAGACGGCGCCGGCGAGCATGTTGCCCGGCACGTCGTTGTTGCCGTAGACCAGCGGGCGCTCGTGGGCGCCGGCGGCGAGCACCACGCGGTTGGCACGCACGCGATGTACACGCATGCGCACCTGACCCAACGGCGCGGTCTCACCGAGATGGTCGGTGCGGCGCTCGTGGATGGTGAGGAAGTTGTGGTCGTGGTAGCCGTTGACCGTGGAGCGCGGCAGCAGGAGCACGTCCGGGTTGCCTTCCAGCTCGGCGATCACCTTGGCCACCCATTCCTCGGCCGGCTTGCCGTCGAGGGTTTCGCGGGTATCCAGCAGGCTGCCGCCGAACTCTTCCTGTTCGTCGGCGAGGATCACCCGCGCACCGCTGCGCGCGGCGGCCAGGGCGGCGGCGAGGCCGGCGGGGCCGGCGCCGACGATCAGCACGTCGGCGTGGTGGTTCATCCAGTCGTAGCTGTCCGGGTCCACTTCGGTGGGCGCGCGGCCGAGGCCTGCGGCCTTGCGGATGTACTTCTCGTAGGTCAGCCACATGGACTGCGGGTACATGAAGGTCTTGTAGTAGAAGCCCGGCGGCATCAGCTTGCCGCCGACCTTGCCGAAGATCCCCATGAGGTCGTTCTGCACGTTCGGCCAGCCGTTGGTGGCGGTCGCCACCAGGCCGCTGTACAGCGCCTGCTGGGTGGCGCGCACGTTGGGCACCTGGGTGGATTCGCGCGAGCCGATCTGCAGGATGGCGTTGGGCTCTTCGGCGCCGGCGGCGACGATGCCGCGCGGGCGCGAGTACTTGAAGCTGCGGCCGAGGATGTCGACGCCGTTGGCCAGCAGCGCGGCGGCCAGGGTGTCACCGGCGAAGCCCTGGTAGCTCTGGCCGTTGAAGCTGAAGGTCAGCGGCTTGTTGCGGTCGATGCGACCGCCACGGGACAGGCGATTGATCTGGCTCATTAGGCCTTCTCCACGGCGGGCTGGACAGCGGATTTCTTCTCGGAGTTGGCGGCGGTGACGCTGGGTTTTTCGCCGATCTTGTAGGTTTCGAGAATCTCGTAGGTCACCGTGTGGCGGGTGACGTTGAAGTACTGGCGGCAGCCGGCGGCGTGCACCCACAGCTCGTGGTGGATGCCGCGCGGGTTGTCGCGGAAGAACAGGTAGTCGCCCCATTCGGCGTCGGTGCAGGCGGCCGGATCGAGCGGGCGCGGGATGTGCGCCTGGCCCTTGGCGTGGAATTCCTCTTCGGAACGCAGCTCGCCGCAATGGGGGCAGAAGATGTTTAGCATTTTGTAGCCTCCGGAAACTGATCTTGCCGGCTGACCGGCTCCCTCTCCCTTCAGGGAGAGGGTTGGGGAGAGGGTCGCTCTCCCGTTGTTTCGTTTCAGTTGAGGGTTGGCTCGCGCCTTCAGCACCCTCTCCCGCCCTTCGGGCACCCTCTCCCTGAAGGGAGAGGGTCATCAGATTTCGCCCTTCGGGCGGCTTTTAGTGAGCGACGGCGGCGGCGCCGTGTTCGTCGATCAGCGCGCCGGTGTGGAAGCGTTCGATGGAGAAGGGCGCGGCCAGCGGATGCGGCTCGCCCTTGGCGAGGGTGGCGGCGAAGACGTTGCCCGAACCGGGCGTGGCCTTGAAGCCGCCGGTGCCCCAGCCGCAGTTGAAGAACAGGTTCTTCACCGGAGCCTTGCCGATGATCGGGCAGGCGTCCGGGGTGGTGTCGACGATGCCGCCCCACTGGCGGTTCATGCGTACGCGCGAGAGCACCGGGAACATCTCGACGATGGCCTGCAGGGTGTGTTCGATCACCGGGTAGGAGCCGCGCTGGCCGTAGCCGTTGTAGCCGTCGATGCCGGCGCCGATGACCAGGTCGCCCTTGTCCGACTGGCTGATGTAGCCGTGCACGGCGTTGGACATGATCACGCTGTCGATGATGGGTTTCAGCGGCTCGGAAACCAGTGCCTGCAGCGGGTGCGATTCGATCGGCAGGCGGAAGCCGGCGAGCATCGCCATGTGCCCGGAGTTGCCGGCGGTGACCACGCCGACGCGCTTGGCGCCGATGAAGCCGCGATTGGTCTCGACGCCGATGACCGCGCCGTCCTGCTTGCGGAAGCCGATCACTTCGGTCTGCTGGATCAGGTCCACGCCCAGGGCATCGGCCGCGCGGGCGAAGCCCCAGGCCACGGCATCGTGACGGGCCACGCCACCACGACGTTGCACGGTGGAGCCCATCACCGGGTAGCGGGCGCTCTTGGTGCAGTTCAGGTAGGGAATCTCTTCGGCCACCTGCTGGGCGTTGAGCAACTCGCCGTCCACGCCGTTGAGGCGGTTGGCGCTCACGCGGCGTTCGCCGTCGCGCATGTCCTGCAGGGTGTGGCAGAGGTTGTAGACCCCGCGCTGGGAGAACATGACGTTGTAGTTCAGGTCCTGGGACAGGCCTTCCCACAGCTTCATCGCGTGTTCGTAGAGCAGCGCCGACTCGTCCCACAGGTAGTTGGAACGCACGATGGTGGTGTTGCGCGCGGTGTTGCCGCCGCCCAGCCAGCCCTTCTCGACCACCGCGACGTTGGTGATGCCGTGCTCCTTGGCCAGGTAGTAGGCCGTGGCCAGGCCGTGCCCGCCACCGCCGACGATGACCACGTCATACACCGGCTTGGGCGTGGGCGTGCGCCACATGCGCTGCCAGTTCTCGTGGTGGCTCAGGGAGTGCTTGAACAGGCCGAAGCCGGAGTAGCGTTGCATGGGGTGCTCCTGATCTCTTCCCCCTCTCCCCTGGGGAGAGGGCTGGGGTGAGGGGGTTGCTCCCCCTCATCCGCCCTTCGGGCACCTTCTCCCAGAGGGAGAAGGAAGTTCGTCAACGGTAGACCGGGAAGTCCGCGCACAGCCCGGCGACCTGAGTCGCCACCTTGGCCTCGACGTCGGCGTCGCCCAGGTGGTCCAGCACGTCGCTGATCCAGCCGGCCAGCTCGCGGCACTGTTCTTCCTTCAGCCCACGGGTGGTGACCGCCGGGGTGCCGATGCGGATGCCGGAGGTGACGAACGGGCTCTGCGGGTCGTTCGGCACGGCGTTCTTGTTCACCGTGATGCCGACGCGGCCGAGGGCGGCGTCCGCTTCCTTGCCGGTCAGGCCCTGCTTCACCAGGCTGATCAGCATCAGGTGGTTGTCGGTGCCGCCGGAAACCACGTCATAGCCGCGTTCGATGAACACCTTGGCCATGGCCTGGGCGTTCTTGATCACCTGGGCCTGGTAGTCCTTGAAGCCGGGCTCCAGCGCTTCCTTGAAGCACACCGCCTTGGCGGCGATCACGTGCATCAGCGGGCCGCCCTGGGCGCCGGGGAAGACGGCCGAGTTGAGCTTCTTCTCGATCTCTTCGTTGGATTTGGCCAGGATCAGGCCGCCGCGCGGGCCGCGCAGGGTCTTGTGGGTGGTGGTGGTGACCACGTCGGCGTAGGGCAGCGGGTTCGGGTAGAGGCCGGCGGCGACCAGGCCGGCAACGTGGGCCATGTCGACGAACAGCAGCGCCCCGACCTTGTCGGCAATGGCGCGGAAGCGCGGGAAGTCCAGGGTCTTGGAGTAGGCGGAGAAGCCGGCGACGATCATCTTCGGCTGGTGCTCCACGGCCAGGCGCTCGACCTCGTCGTAGTCGATCAGCCCGGTGTCGGTGTTCAGGCCGTACTGCACCGCGTTGTACAGCTTGCCCGAGGACGACACCTTGGCGCCGTGGGTCAGGTGGCCGCCGTGGGCCAGGCTCATGCCCAGGAGGGTGTCGCCGGCGTTGAGCAGGGCAAGGTACACGGCGGCGTTGGCCGAGGAGCCGGAGTGCGGTTGCACATTGGCGTAGTCGGCGCCGAACAGCTGCTTGGCGCGGTCGATGGCCAACTGCTCGACCTTATCCACATGCTCGCAGCCACCGTAGTAGCGCTTGCCCGGATAGCCTTCGGCGTACTTGTTGGTCAGCCCGCTGCCTTGGGCTTGCATGACGCGCTTGCTGGTGTAGTTCTCCGAGGCGATCAGCTCGAGGTGGTCCTCCTGGCGGGACTCCTCGGCATTCATCGCCGCGAGCAGTTCGTCGTCATAGCCCTGGATCTGGTCGTGCTTGCTGAACATCGCTGGTCTCCCTGCGGCGCCCGGAAGCGCCATGGCCGGTACGGAGCCGAGTGGCCCCCATGGCAGCGATGGTATGACTGGCCCAGCCGGTCCAGATGCCTGCGCACGTCGCGGGTAGGTGCGTTTGCGACATGCCGCGACAGGCGCAAAAGCGACCGGGTGCGTGGAATTGCTCGCGACGGCTGGTCAGAATGCGACATGCCTGCGCCAGGGCGGCGTGGCCGGTGGAGTCATGCGGATGAAGCGCTGCTTTCTATGGGGGGCGCTGGGCCTTGCCCTGCTGGTGTCGACGGGGTCGGCCTGGGGCATGTCGCGCCTGTTCGACGGCGACGCCAATGTCTGGATGCAGGGCAGGACGCTGTGCTTCGGCGGCGCGGCGTTCAAGTCGCCCGGTTTGTTCTTCAACCGCACGCTGAAGGTGGATGAGCGGCAGGTAGCGGTGCATGACATCGAGGTCTCCCGCGAGCCTTACGAGCCGTTCTGGGCATCTTCCAGTATCGAGCCGGCCCAGGGCGTGCCGCTGCGCAGCGACACCTGCTTCGCCTACGGCCAGGCGATCCCCGGCTTCACCGAGAAAACTCCGGCCCGGCCCCTCGAGCCGGGCCTGTACAGCGTCACCGTTGGTGGGCACGACAGCCGCGGGGACGGCGCACGGGCGACGTTCATGAGGACCTTCTGCCTGGAGTCGCGCGGCGATGGGCTCGCAGTCATTGACGCGGGCTTCGACGAGGGAGCCGGTCGCTGGCTTTGCAAACCCGCGCAACGAAGCTACGGATAGGAACCGCCCGGCCAAGGGACTAAACTGCGGCCCTCACGAAATGCGAGGACGCCATGAACCGTTCCCTGACTCTGCTTTCCGCCCTGCTGCTCACCGCGACGCTGCAGGGCTGTGGTGACGACAGCAAACCCGCCAAGGCCGAAGCGCCCCAGGCTGCCAGCAGCGCCGCCGCTACCCCGGCTGGCGACAGTTGCTCCGGCCATGAACTGGAACGCGCGTTGCCGCCGACCAAGGCCGTCTACGGCTATCCCTACCTGTCCCGCGAATGCGGCTATGACAGTGCCACCATCGTCTACGGCAAGGCCGATGGCAGCCAGCAACTGGTCGTGACCCTGACCGACACCGGCCTGCCGGCGCCGGGCGCCGACCAGCAGGGTGAGGCCGCCAAGCAGTACCTGGCCGCCCAGGCCAAGCTGCGCGACACCACCGCGAAGAACGTCTCGCTGCTCAACCAGGCGCGCCAGGCCGCGCTGCAGAACGGCACCGCCGCGCAGTTCGGCGGCGAGCAGTACCTGCCGGTGATCGACAGCACCCGTATGGGCGACCCGCTGGCCATCAGCGTGCCGGGCCCGGACGACAAGGCTGGCGAGTCGAGCCTGACGGGGCTGATCAAGGGCCGCTACGTGCTCAACATGACCTCGCCGGACAAGCCCAACGGCGGCACCGCCCAGTCCCTGCGCGAGCTGTTCGTGCCGATCTCCGAGCAGATGGCGCTGACCAAGCTGCCCTGACAGATAGAGATATATCTGACAGGAAGTCATTCCGGTTTCTGATCCTCCATCTCACCTAGTTCTTAGGAAGATTCTCGGCATCGTTCGTTACCGATCGCCAGAGGCCGAGGTGGAGGACCATGAAATTCAAATTGAGAAACCTGCCCCTGCTGCTGGCAGCGGCGTTTTCGCTGGCCGGCCATGCGACGCAGATACCCGCGCAACCCGCACCCGAGGTCAAGGCCTACAGCGGTGCGGACGGCGTCAAGGTCTGGCTTGAACAGATAGGCCCGCGCAAGGCCAATATGTTCCTGGTGCGCATCGGCGGGGTGGCCCACGCATGGAACATGCGCATCCATCGGATGGATGGCCTCAGCCTGCTCGACGAATCCCTGTTCAAGCTGCATTCCCAGGACAGGGAACCTATCGCCCTGGTACTGCGGGGCGATTGCGGTGAAGTGATGCTCCCCGGCGAGAGCAATACCCGGAAGGTCTGCTACGACCAGCAGTTGTCGGCGACCCAGGATGCCAAGCAGTTCGTCAGCGCCTACGTGAACCAGCGGCTGTAAGAGTCCGGCTGCACGAGAGGCGGGGTTTTCGCTACGCTGCTGACTGACATTTCTGCGCAGTGCCGAGGCAGCCCCATGACCGACAACACCCAACAGTTCGCCAGCGACAACTATTCCGGCATCTGCCCCGAAGCCTGGGCGGCGATGGCCGAGGCCAACCGCGGCCACGAGCGCGCTTACGGCGACGACCAGTGGACCGCCCGTGCCTCCGACTATTTCCGCGAGCTGTTCGAGACCGACTGCGAAGTCTTCTTCGCCTTCAACGGCACCGCGGCCAACTCCCTGGCCCTGGCCGCCCTGTGCCAGAGCTACCACAGCGTGATCTGCGCCGAGACCGCCCACGTCGAGACCGACGAGTGCGGCGCGCCGGAGTTCTTCTCCAACGGCTCCAAGCTGCTGCTGGCGCGCACCGACGCCCAGGGCAAGCTGACCCCGGCTGCGATCCGCGAGATCGCCCTCAAGCGCCAGGACATCCACTATCCCAAGCCGCGCGTGGTCACCATCACCCAGGCCACCGAGGTCGGCACCGTCTACCGCCCGGATGAGCTGCAGGCGCTCAGTGCCACCTGCCGCGAGCTGGGCCTGCATCTGCACATGGACGGCGCGCGCTTCTCCAATGCCTGCGCCTTCCTCGGCGCGACCCCGGCCGAGCTGACCTGGAAGGCCGGCGTCGAGGTGTTGTGCTTCGGCGGTACCAAGAACGGCATGGCGGTGGGTGAGGCCATCCTGTTCTTCAACCGCGAACTGGCCGAAGGCTTCGACTACCGCTGCAAGCAGGCCGGCCAACTGGCCTCGAAGATGCGCTTCCTCGCCGCGCCCTGGGTGGGCGTGCTGCAGGACGATGCCTGGATGCACTACGCCAGCCATGCCAACCGCTGTGCACAACTGCTGGCCGAGCGCGTCGCCGATGTGCCGGGCGTGCAGCTGATGTTCCCGGTGGAAGCCAACGGCGTGTTCCTGCAGATGTCCGAACCGGCGCTGGAAGCCCTGCGTCAGCTCGGCTGGCGCTTCTACACCTTCATCGGCGCCGGCGGCGCGCGCTTCATGTGTTCGTGGGACACCGAGATCGAGCGGGTCGAGGCGCTGGCGGCGGATATTCGGAAGGTGATGAGCGCCTGAGTTGTCCCCAGGCGCTGGGGACGGTTGTTCGCGCAACCTGTCGCCAACCTGTGGATGGATGCTTGCAGGTCACGGGCGGCGTGTTCTGCAGCGATGTGCTCAAAGTTCAATCAAGAGCGCGCAGAGCCCCTCACCCTAGCCCTCACCCAAGGGAGAGGGGACCGTTCGGAGCAGGATAAAACCGTACCATCGCTGGCACGGAATGCTCCCTCTCCCTGAGGGAGAGGGTTGGGGTGAGGGGAAAGCCCTGGGGCGGATTAATCGGACGCGCAAGGCGTGACGCCTCCGCTCACACCCGCACCGCCGTCCCGCTCACGCTGACCATCAGCATGCTGCCGTTCTGGCCCACCACCTCGTAATCCAGGTCGATGCCGACCACGGCGTTGGCGCCCAGCTCCTCGGCGCGTTCCTGCAGCTCCTCGAAGGCAATCTCCCGCGCCCGCCCCAGCTCCTTCTCGTACGCACCGGAACGGCCGCCGATGATGTCGCGCAGGCCGGCGAACAGATCGCGGAACACGTTGGCGCCGAGGATCGCCTCGCCGACCACGATGCCGCGGTATTCCTGGATGGTCTTGCCCTCGATGGTGGGTGTGGTGGTCAGGATCATGGGACTGGCTCCTCTGCTGGGGAAATCCAGCATAGCCCTGCACCCCAGGGAAGGCCGCGCCGGCTGTGTTTCAGCGTTTGGCGAAGATACCGGGGAAACCTTGTGATAAAGCTGTGGACAACCTGGTGGAAAATGACACTCCCGCGGCACTTTCGTGACGGCTGGAAAATCGTCGCTCATTTTCGCAAGGTGCCCGTTATTCGTGGCTTGCAGAGGTAGAAGTGAGCGTTGGGGAGATCTCCACAGCTGCTGTGGAGGCACGCTTGCCCAACCTGTGGAAAATCTGTTGGGAGGTGCCTGCGGAGCTGGTGGTGCCTGGCTTGCCAGAATCTGGCTGTTTTCTGATCAACTCCTTCTTTTCAACCACTTGGGAGTCTGTGTATCGATTTCGGCAAAGGGTCTGTGCACGATCTTTCCTCCGCTATCCCCGGTTTGTGTTGACCCGCTTGTGCGCCTCCTGTGGAAAACATCCTCCGTGCCACGCCCGCCGTGGGTTTCACAGCCTTGCTCAAGGATTGACCAGCAAGGGAGCAAGCAATTGATCCACAGCGACTTTTCCCCGGCGCCGGGAGCGGCGTAAAACTTTCCACAATGGCTGTGGGGCGAATCTCGAGGAAGCTGTGGACAAGCTGTACCCAGATCGCTGGAGGCCGCGCACGGCGCGCCGTCCTCGTCTCAGTACATTTTTTGATCAAATGGCGAAAGTGGCGTCGTTACTGGCTTCCAGCGGATTTTCCGGCGAGTTTTCCACATCGGCTGTGCAGCGTTCTGCCAGGAACTTGTGGGCGGGTTGTGGATGGATCGCTGCGAGCCCCGCTCCCTATGGCTCTCGCGGGGCTGATCAATATTTGTCCAGGGCCCTGGGGGAGGCTGCCTATAATTTAGCCACGGCGGGCAGAAACCCTGGTGGCGGGAGATCCAGCATGTCCAGTTACTCGGTGGAACAGATCCGCACCGTGGCCCTGGTCGGCCACGGTGACAGCGGCAAGACCCTGCTTGCCGAGGCGCTGCTGCAGCACGCCGGCGCAATCCCCAGCATGGGTTCGCTGGAGCGCGGCGACACCCTCTGCGATTCCGACCCCATGGAGCGCGAGTATCACCACTCACTGGCCGCCGCACTGGCGCACTTCGAGCACGCGGGCGCACACATCCGCCTGGTCGACACCCCTGGTTATCCCGACTTCATCGGCCACGCGTTGCCGGCGCTCGCTGCGGTGGAAACCGCGCTGGTGGTGGTGAATGCGCAGAACGGCATCGAGCTGTCCACGCGGCGGATGATGGACTGGGCGGGCGAACGCGGCCTGTGCCGGATGCTGGTGGTGAACAAGATCGACGCCGAGCGCGTTGACCTGCCGGCCCTGTTGGCGGGTTTGCGCGAGTCGTTCGGCAAGGAAGTACTGCCCCTCAACCTGCCCGCCGAGGGTGGCGCGCGGGTTGTGGATTGCTTCTTCAATCCTGACGGGCAGGCTGACTTCTCCTCCGTGGCCGAGGCGCATCAGGCGCTGGTGGACCAGGTGGTGGAAGTGGATGAGGCGCTGATGGCGCATTACCTGGAGGAGGGCGAGGTGGCGCCCGAGGCGCTGCATGAACCCTTCGAGCGTGCGCTGCGCGAAGGGCACCTGATTCCCCTGTGCTTCGTTTCCGCCCGCACCGGTGCTGGCGTCCCTGAGCTGGCCGACATTCTCGCGCGCCTCGCGCCCAACCCCGGCGAAGGCAACCCGCCGCTGTTCCTGCGCACCGACGACAAGGGCAAGGAACACCCGGTGACCTGCCAGCCGGACCCCAAGGCCCATGTGCTGGCCCACGTGTTCAAGGTGGTGATCGATCCCTTCGTCGGCCGCCTGGCTGTATTCCGCGTGCATCAGGGCACGGTGCGCCGGGAAATGCAGTTGTTCGCCGGCGACGGGCGCAAACCGTTCAAGGTCGGACACCTGTTGCGCCTGCAGGGGAAGAAGCATGAGGAGGCGCCGTGGCT
Organism: Pseudomonas nitroreducens; assembly: GCF_010994165.1. Taxonomy (NCBI): domain Bacteria; kingdom Pseudomonadati; phylum Pseudomonadota; class Gammaproteobacteria; order Pseudomonadales; family Pseudomonadaceae; genus Pseudomonas; species Pseudomonas nitroreducens. The sequence goes on from NZ_WMBX01000004.1 coordinate 835,318, forward strand.
GATCCCGGGGGACTTCGGCGCGCTGACCAAGGTCGACGAACTGGAGTACGGGGTGGTGCTGCACGATTCCCACGATGAGGACCACATCCACCTCAAGCCGCTGGAATTCCCCGAGCCGATGCAGGGCCTGGCCATCGAGGCGAGCCGCCGCGGCGACGAGCAGCGCCTGGCGGAAATCCTCCAGCGCCTGCAGGCCGAAGACCCCTGTGTGCGTCTGGATTACAACGCCTCGACCCAGCAGACCGTGCTGCGCGGCATGGGTGAGATGCACCTGCGCTACCTGCTGGAACGCATGGCCGGTCAATACAAGCTGGAGGTGCAGACCCGCGCGCCGGCCGTCCCTTACCGCGAGACCGCCACGCGAGCGGCAGAGGGCCACAGCCGGCACAAGAAGCAAACGGGCGGAGCGGGGCAGTTCGGCGAGGTGTTCCTGCGCATCGAGCCGCTGCCGCGTGGCGAGGGCTTCGCCTTCGTCGATGCGATCAAGGGTGGGGTGATCCCCGGCAACTTCATCCCCTCGGTGGAAAAGGGCGTGCGCGCGGCGCTGGCAGCCGGGCCGCTGGCCGGCTTCCCGGTGGAAGACGTCAAGGTCACGGTGTTCGACGGCAAGAGCCATTCGGTGGATTCCAAGGACATCGCCTTCCAGGCCGCCGGGCGCAAGGCGATGCTCGATGCGCTGCGCAATGCCGGGGGCATCGTGCTGGAGCCGGTGATGCAGATCGAGGTGACGACGCCCGAGTCGCATCTGGGCGATATCACCGCCGATCTCACCGGCCGCCGGGGCCAGGTGCTGGGTACCGAGTCGCTGTCGGCCAGCGTCGCGCTGGTGCGTGGCCAGGTCCCGCTGGCGGAGATGGACGGCTACGCCAATCGCTTGAAATCCATTACCGCCGGGCAGGGGCTCTACAGCCTTTCCTCCAGCCATTACAGCGCCGTCCCACAGGACGTGCAGCAGCGCCTGTCCAGTGGCTACAAGGCAACCCCGGAAGAAGACTGAACGAATGTGGATAGTTGTCGCAGGCGGGCGCCGCAAAGGCCCGTGCCTGTGCGCTTCCACGCGTCGCCACAATGGCCTCGCCGGTCTGCTGTAAGCCACGTGGCATGCGGGTTGCAGGCGGGATCGAGGCGGCCATTCGGGTCGGCCGGAGGTGTCTCCAGCCTTGCGCCGGGACACCCCTTTCCTGTGGATAACTCGGTGGGTAACGTGTGGGACGGATGGGGGCAGCCTGTGATCAGTACTCGATCACCACATCGCCCTTGGGCACGCTGCAGCAGGACAGGATGTAGCCTTCGGCGACATCTTCGTCGGTGATCCCGCCGTTGTGCTCCATCTCCACCTCGCCGGAGCGCTTCATTACTTTGCAGGTGCCGCAGATGCCCATGCCGCAGGCCTTGGGAATGTGCAGGCCGAGCTGGGCAGCGGCGGCGTGGACGGTCTCGCCCGGCGCCACGCGGATGCTTTTGCCGGTTTCGCAGAATTCCACGAGGTTCTGCTCGGCCAGCGGCACGGCTGGTGCTTCGGCGGCCTCGGCGGCCAGCTCCTTCACGTCGGCGCGCACTTCCGGTGGGGTCGGGCCGAAGGCTTCCTCGTGGTAGCGCGACATGTCGTAGCCTTCGGCTTCGAGCAGGCGCTTGACCGCATGCATGTACGGCGTCGGGCCGCAGCAGAAGACTTCGCGTTCGAGGTAGTCCGGCGCCATCAGTTGCAGCATCGCCTTGTTCAGGAAGCCCCGGTAGCCGGCCCAGGACTCGCCCATCTCGTACTTCTCGCAGACCAGGTACAGCTTGAAGTTGTTGATCCGCGAGTTCATGTGCTCCAGCTCGCGGTGGTAGATGATGTCCTTGGGCGTGCGCGCGCTGTGCACGAAGACCATGTCGACGTTGGCGTTGGTGTCGAAGAACCAGCGCGACATGGACATCACCGGGGTGATGCCGACGCCGCCGGAGAGGAACAGCACCTTCTCGGCGGGAAAATCGATGGCGTTGAAGTTGCCCACCGGGCCGTGCACCGGGATCTGGTCGCCTTCCTTCAGGTTGTCGTGCAGCCAGTTCGAGACCTTGCCGCCGGGCACCCGCTTGATGGTGATGGAGAAGCTGTACGGCACCGAGGGCGAGCTGGAGATGGTGTAGGAACGCATGATCGGCTGGCCGTCGATCTCCAGTTCCAGGGTGACGAACTGGCCGGGCTTGAAGAAGAACATGATCGGCGCGTCGGCCATGAAGCAGAAGGTGCGCACATCCCAGGTTTCCTGGATGGCTTTCACGCAGCGCACCAGGTGGCGGCCGTTGGCCCAGGTCTGGGTGTTCACCGGGTTGAGGAAGGTGTTCGTCGACATGCTGTCTCTCCGCGCACGCGGGCCGTGCTGGGCCTGAGGGGGCAGCGCCGGGGTCCGTTGCCTACGTCGCTTGAGCGTAGAAAGCACGGGGCCTGTCGGCATGCCTGATGGGGCGGATTGTGTGCACGAGGATGACCGATGCATTTACCTGCCAGCGACATTTGCATGCTTATCGCGACCTGCCGCCTGGGACGTGCGGTTGCGCGTCGGGAAATGATCTGGCCGTGTCGCCCATGGATAAGGGTTCCTACAGGGCGCGGCCCCACACTCAGCTCCATGCCGAGCAACCCCCCAGGTTGAGCGAGACGGCGGGAAACGGCGCACTCGGCGCGCCTGGCACCTGCCGCAAATGCCCTGCGTGGCACACCGTATCAGCCACTTATTTCCGCCGGCAGCCAAACGGGCTGCGGCATGAGGACCTAGCAATGGACGTCACTACTACCCTGAGTCTGGGCGATCCGCTGGAACCGGCCCGCAAGGCCACCGCCGAGATGCTGCGCACTCGCGACCACAGCTTCTCGCTGCCGCAACCCTTCTACAACGACGAACGCCTGTTCCAGCTGGACATGCAGGAGATCTTCCACAAGGAGTGGCTGATCGCCGGCATGACCTGCGAGATCCCCGCCAAGGGCAACTTCCTCACCCTGCAGATCGGCGACAACCCGGTCATCGTGCTGCGCGGCGCCGAGGGCAAGATCCACGCCTTCCACAACGTCTGCCGCCACCGTGGTTCGCGCCTGTGCGTCAGCGACAAGGGCAAGGTCGCCAAGCTGGTCTGCCCGTACCACCAGTGGACCTACGAACTGGACGGCCGCCTGCTGTTCGCCGGCACCGAGATGGGCGCGGACTTCGACATGAAGGACTACAGCCTGAAGCCGGTGAATGTGAAGACCGCCGGCGGCTACATCTTCATCTCGCTGTCGGAGAACCCGCCGGCCATCGATGACTTCCTGCGTACGCTCGAGCACTACATGGAGCCGTACGACATGGAGAACACCAAGGTGGCGGTGCAGACCACGCTGCGGGAAAAGGCCAACTGGAAGCTGGTGCTGGAAAACAACCGCGAGTGCTATCACTGCAACGGCTCGCACCCGGAGCTGCTGAACACCCTGCTGGAGTGGGACGACGTCACCGACCCGCGCGCCAGCCAGGCGTTCAAGGACCAGGTGGCGGCCTGCACCACCGCCTGGGAAGCGGAGAAGATTCCGTACGCCCACGCCAGCTTCGGCCTGCGCAACCGCATCGTGCGCATGCCGCTGCTGCAGGGCACCGTGTCCATGACCATGGACGGAAAGCAGGGCAGCAAGAAGCTCATGGGCCGCATCCAGAACCCGGACCTGGGATCGATGCGCATCCTGCACCTGCCGCACTCGTGGAATCACTGCATGGGCGACCACCTGATCGTCTTCACCGTCTGGCCGATCAGCGCGCAGGAAACCGTGGTCACCACCAAGTGGCTGGTGCACAAGGATGCGGTGGAAGGTGTCGACTACGACGTGGCGCGCCTGCGCGAAGTCTGGGACGCCACCAACGACCAGGACCGCCGCCTGGCCGAAGAGAACCAGCGTGGTATCAACTCCACCGCCTACCAGCCGGGGCCGTACTCCAAGACCTACGAGTTCGGTGTGATCAACTTCCTCGACTGGTACAGCGAGCGGATGTTGAACAACCTGGGCGAGGAATCCGCCCACGCGCGCCTGGTCGCCGAGAAGTAAGCCCCCGCCACCCAGCGCCCCCTTTGCGGGGGCGCTGTCGTTGAAGAGGAATCCCCTTGGACGCCATGCTCTTCTACAGCAGCTCCGCCTTCGTCACCGGCCTGGTGGCGTGGAACCTCTTCGCCTGCTGGCGCAAGCGCTGAAATCGCCCTGGCGCAGCGTTACTTGTAGGAGCGAGCTTGCTCGCGAATGTCCCCCGGCGGACCCGGTGCCGCCGACGAAATACCCCCTCCCTAACCCTCCCCCTGAAGGGAGAGGGGACTGTTCGTGCAGCGGGCAGATCAAGTGCTCGCTGGTTGACGCTGGTCTTTCCGCGAAATCAGGACCGCTCCCTCTCCCTTCAGGGAGAGGGCTGGGGAGAGGGCGTTTTCAGCTCTCACGCCGCGTCCCGCAACGAAGAGCATTCGCGAGCAAGCTCGCTCCTACAGGTACTGCGAACCCTGCAGCACATGGGGTTCCGCACCACACATTCCCCAGCGCGACGCAAACGCTGTCGCCCATGTCGCGAGGTTGACGCTTTCGGGTCGACCCTGGTCGTTTTCGAACCGGGTCGCCTCGGGGGGCAGGGATATCCTGCCTGCAAAGCGTCGGCACAAGCCCCGGCGCGCCAAGCCTGAGAAGGGGTACGCCAAGATGAGCCCAGCCGAAGTCCACGCCGACAGCATCGTCATCGATGGCCTGATCATCGCCAAGTGGAGCCGCGAGCTGTTCGAGGACATGCGCAAGGGCGGGCTGACCGCCGCGAACTGCACCGTCTCCGTGTGGGAAGGCTTCCAGGCCACGGTGAACAACATAGTCACGAGCAACAATTTGATCCGCGAGAACAGCGACCTGGTCATCCCGGTGCGCACCACCGCGGACATCCGCAAGGCCAAGGAGCAGGGCAAGACCGGCATCCTCTTCGGCTTCCAGAACGCCCATGCATTCGAGGACCAGATCGGCTACGTCGAGGTGTTCAAGCAGTTGGGCGTGGGCATCGTGCAGATGTGCTACAACACCCAGAACCTGGTCGGCACCGGCTGCTACGAGCGCGACGGCGGCCTCTCCGGTTTCGGCCGCGAGATCGTCGCGGAGATGAACCGCGTCGGCATCATGTGCGACCTGTCCCACGTCGGCTCCAAGACCTCCGAGGAAGTCATCCTCGAGTCGAAGAAGCCCGTCACCTATTCCCACTGCCTGCCGTCGGGTCTCAAGGAACATCCGCGCAACAAGTCCGACGCCGAGCTGAAGTTCATCGCCGACCACGGCGGCTTCGTCGGCGTGACCATGTTCGCGCCCTTCCTCGCCAAGGGCATCGACTCGACCATCGACGACTACGCCGAAGCCATCGAGTACGTGATGAACCTCGTCGGCGAGGACGCCATCGGCATCGGCACCGACTTCACCCAGGGCCACGGCCAGGACTTCTTCGAGTGGCTGACCCACGACAAGGGTTATGCCCGCCGCCTCACCAACTTCGGCAAGATCGTCAACCCGCTGGGCATCCGCACCGTGGGCGAGTTCCCCAATCTCACCGAAACCCTGCTCAAGCGCGGCATGCCCGAGCGCGTGGTGCGCAAGGTCATGGGCGAGAACTGGGTGCGCGTCCTGAAAGACGTGTGGGGCGAGTAACAGCGACTTTCCACTCTCCCGCTCGCGGGAGAGGCAAGGGGTGAGGGCCGCCGGCGCTCACCCGCGATCCTCTACATCCCGACCCTCTCCCAGAGCGAGCGGGTCCTACCCGGAATCGGAGCTGCACACATGGCCAAACACGCCCCCGAACTGCCCATCGAAGTCGACAGCGAAACCGGCGTCTGGACCACCGACGCCCTGCCGATGCTCTACGTACCGCGGCACTTCTTCGTCAACAACCACATGGGCATCGAGGAAGAGCTGGGCGCCGAGCGCTACGCGCAAATCCTCTACAAGGCCGGCTACAAGTCCGCCTGGCACTGGTGCGAGAAGGAAGCGGAGTGCCACGGCCTGGTCGGCGTGGAAGTCTTCGAGCACTACATGAAGCGCCTGTCCCAGCGCGGCTGGGGCCTGTTCCAGATCGAGCAGATCGACCTCGACAAGGGCACCGCCCAGGTTCGCCTGAAGCACTCGGCCTTCGTCTACGTCTACGGCAAGGTCAACCGCAAGGTCGACTACATGTTCACCGGCTGGTTCGCCGGCGCGATGGACCAGATTCTCCAGGCACGCGGCAGCGATATCCGCACCGTCGCCGAGCAGGTCTACAGCGGCGCCGAGGAAGGCCACGACGACGGCCTGTTCGTCGTCAAACCGCTCTGATCTTTCGCCCCCTGTAGGAGCGAGCTAGCTCGCGAACAAGCAGCCGCAAGGCCGCCAGACAACAAGAAACCTCTGATCCCGTGAGGATGCCGCAATGGCTTTCGAGGCAATGTTCCAGCCGATCCAGATCGGCAAGCTGACCATCCGCAACCGCGTACTCTCCACCGCTCACGCCGAGGTGTATGCCACCGACGGCGGCATGACCACCGAGCGCTACGTGAAGTACTACGAGGAGAAGGCCAAGGGCGGCATCGGCCTGGCCATCTGCGGCGGTTCCTCCGTGGTCGCCATCGACAGCCCGCAGGAATGGTGGAGCTCGGTGAACCTCTCCACCGACCGCATCATCCCGCACTTCCAGAACCTGGCCGACGCCATGCACAAGCATGGGGCCAAGATCATGATCCAGATTACCCACATGGGCCGCCGCTCGCGCTGGGACGGCTTCAACTGGCCGACCCTGATGTCGCCCTCCGGCGTGCGCGAGCCGGTGCACCGCGCCACCTGCAAGACCATCGAGCCGGAAGAGATCTGGCGGGTGATCGGCAACTACGCGCAAGCGGCTCGCCGTGCCAAGGCCGGCGGCCTGGACGGCGTCGAGCTGTCCGCCGTGCACCAGCACATGATCGACCAGTTCTGGAGCCCGCGGGTCAACAAGCGCACCGACGAATGGGGCGGCACCTTCGAGGGCCGCATGAAATTCGGCCTGGAAGTGCTCAAGGCCGTGCGTGCCGAAGTCGGCGACGATTTCTGTGTCGGCATGCGCATCTGCGGCGACGAGTTCCACCCGGACGGCCTGTCCCACGAGGACATGAAGCAGATCGCCAAGTACTACAGCGACACCGGCATGCTCGACTTCATCGGCGTGGTCGGCTCGGGTTGCGACACCCACAACACCCTGGCCAACGTCATCCCGAACATGACCTTCCCGCCGGAGCCGTTCCTGCACCTGGCCGCCGGCATCAAGGAAGTGGTCAACGTGCCGGTGCTGCACGCGCAGAACATCAAGGACCCGAACCAGGCCACGCGTATCCTCGAAGGCGGTTACGTGGACATGGTCGGCATGACCCGCGCGCACATCGCCGACCCGCACCTGATCGCCAAGATCAAGATGGGCCAGATCGACCAGATCAAGCAGTGCGTCGGCGCCAACTACTGCATCGACCGCCAGTACCAGGGCCTGGACGTGCTGTGCATCCAGAACGCCGCCACCTCCCGTGAGTACATGGGCGTGCCACACATCATCGAGAAGACCACCGGCGTGAAGCGCAAGGTGGTGGTCGTCGGTGGCGGCCCGGCTGGAATGGAAGCCGCGCGCGTCGCCGCCGAGCGTGGCCACGACGTCACCCTGTTCGAGAAGAAGGAACAGCTCGGCGGGCAGATCACCACCGCCTCGAAAGCTCCGCAGCGCGACCAGATCGCCGGCATCACCCGCTGGTACCAGCTGGAGCTGGCGCGGCTGAACGTCGACCTGCGCCTGGGCACCGGCGCGGATGCCGACACCATCCTCGACCTGCGCCCCGACGTGGTGGTGCTGGCCAACGGCGGCCATCCGTTCCTTGAGCAGAACGAACACTGGGGCGCCGCCGACGGGCTGGTGGTCAGCAGCTGGGACGTACTCGACGGCAAGGTCGAGCCGGGCAAGAACGTGCTGGTCTACGACACCATCTGCGAGTTCAGCGGCATGTCGGTGGCGGACTTCCTCGCCGACAAGGGCGCCCAGGTCGAGATCGTCACCGACGACATCAAGCCGGGCGTGGCCATCGGCGGCACCACCTTCCCGACCTACTACCGCAGCATGTACCCCAAGGAAGTGATCATGACCGGCGACCTGATGCTGGAGAAGGTCTACCGCGAGGGCGACAAGCTGGTAGCGGTGCTGGAGAACGAATACACCGGCGCGAAGGAAGAGCGGGTGGTCGACCAGATCGTCGTCGAGAATGGCGTGCGCCCGGACGAGAGCCTGTACTACGCGCTCAAGCAGGGCTCCCGCAACAAGGGCCAGATCGACGTCGAGGCGCTGTTCGCGATCAAGCCGCAGCCGTGTCTCAGCGAGCCGGGTGACGGTTACCTGTTGTTCCGCATCGGCGACTGCGTGGCCCAGCGCAACACCCATGCGGCGATCTACGACGCGCTGCGACTGTGCAAGGACTTCTAAGACACGCCATGTGATGTCCGGCAAGCACGGACAACCCCCTCTCCCTTCAGGGAGAGGGTTGGCGAGAGGGTGGTGGGCCAAGTGACCGAGCCGACCGGAAACACCCTCTCCCCCCGCCCTCTCCCGCAAGCGGGAGAGGGCGCTTGTCCAGCGCCCCCTGAGGTCCCGTAGGGAGACCAGAAATGCTCAACATCATCCTCCCCATCCTGCTCTTCGCCGCCCTCGGCCTCGCCGTGCTGGGCGCCGTGAAGCGCTTCGCGATGTGGCGCCGTGGCCGGCCCGCGCAGGTCGACTGGATCGGCGGCCTGCTGAAGATGCCGCGTCGCTACCTGGTCGACCTGCACCACGTGGTCGAGCGCGACAAGTACATGTCGAAGACCCACGTCGCCACCGCTGGCGGCTTCGTGCTGGCCGCGCTGCTGGCCATCCTCGTGCACGGTCTCGGCCTGCACAGCCGCATTCTCGGTTTCGCCCTGCTGGCGGCCACCGCGCTGATGTTTGGTGGCGCGCTGTTCGTCGCCAAGCGCCGCCTTGACCCGCCGTCGCGCCTGTCGAAAGGCCCGTGGATGCGCCTGCCGAAAAGCCTGCTGATGTTCTCGGCGAGCTTCTTCATCGCCACCCTGCCGGTGGCCGGCATCCTGCCGGAGGGTTTCGGCGGCTGGTTCCTCGCAGCCATCCTTGCCATCGGGGTGGCCTGGGGTGTGTCCGAGCTGTTCTTCGGCATGACCTGGGGCGGCCCGATGAAGCACGCCTTCGCCGGTGCCCTGCACCTGGCCTGGCACCGCCGCGCCGAACGCTTCGGCGGTGGCCGCTCCACTGGCCTCAAGCCGCTGGACCTGCAGGACCCGATGGCGCCGCTGGGCGTCGAGAAACCCACCGATTTCACCTGGAACCAGTTGCTCGGCTTCGACGCCTGCGTGCAGTGCGGCAAGTGCGAAGCCATGTGCCCGGCCTTTGCCGCCGGCCAGCCGCTGAACCCGAAGAAGCTCATCCAGGACATGGTCATCGGCCTTGCCGGTGGCAGCGACGCCAACTTTGCCGGCAGCCCGTATCCCGGTAAACCGCTGGGCGAACACCGCGGCGGCCCGCACCAGCCGATCGTCGCGCTGGACGGCAAGGCGCTGGTGGATGCCGAGACGCTCTGGTCCTGCACCACCTGCCGCGCCTGCGTCGAGGAATGCCCGATGATGATCGAGCACGTCGACGCCATCGTCGACATGCGCCGCCACCTCACCCTGGAAAAGGGCGCTACCCCGAACAAGGGCGCCGAGGTGCTGGAAAACCTGATCGCCACCGACAACCCCGGCGGCTTCGCCCCCGGCGGCCGGCTGAACTGGGCGGCCGACCTGAACCTGCCGCTGCTGGCGGACAAGCAGCAGGCCGACGTGCTGTTCTGGGTCGGCGACGGCGCCTTCGACATGCGCAACCAGCGCACCCTGCGTGCCTTCGTGAAGGTCCTCAAGGCCGCCAACGTCGACTTCGCCGTGCTCGGCCTGGAGGAGCGCGACAGCGGCGATGTGGCACGCCGCCTGGGTGACGAAGCCACCTTCCAGACCCTGGCCCAACGCAACATCGCCACCCTGGCCAAGTACCGTTTCAAGCGCATCGTCAGCTGCGACCCGCACAGCTTCCACGTGCTGAAGAACGAATACGGCGCGCTGGGCGGCAACTACCAGGTGCTGCACCACACGACCTTCATCGATGAACTGGTGCGCAAGGGCGCGCTGAACCTCGGCCAGAGCAAGGCCGGCAGCGTGACCTACCACGACCCGTGCTACCTCGGCCGCTACAACGGCGAGTACGAAGCGCCGCGCGCCGTGCTCAAGGCCATCGGCATCGAGGTCAAGGAAATGGCCCGCTCCGGCTTCCGTTCACGCTGCTGCGGCGGTGGCGGCGGCGCGCCGATCACCGACATCCCCGGCAAGCAGCGGATTCCCGACATGCGCATGGTCGACATCAAGGAAACCGGCGCCGAACTGGTTGCCGTGGGCTGCCCGCAATGCACCGCCATGCTCGAAGGCGTGGTCGCGCCGCGCCCGGAGATCAAGGACATCGCCGAACTGGTCGCCGAGGTCCTCATCGAGGCCACCGAGGTGCCGGCAAAAAAGCCCTCGCTGGCGCGCCGTGAAGAAGCGGTGGAGGTGCACCTGTGAACGTCCTGCGTAGCCCCGTAGGGCGCATAAAGCCGAAGGCTTTATCCGCCGCCTCGGCCACTTCGGCGGATGACGCTGCGCGTTATTCGCCCTACTCCAGCCCGGAGCATCGAGCATGAGCGACATCATCCGCCGCGACCCGCGGGCCGAGTGGATCGCCCGCAATCGCCTGCACCCGCTGCACGCGGCCATGCAATCGGCTCAGGGTGGCGAGAGCCGCTGGATGGGGCCGAACGGCGTGGTGCGCAAGAATCCCCACGCCGTCGGCTTCATCGGGGCCAATGGCGTCAAGCGCATCGACCGTTCCGGTGGCCAGCAAGGTACGGCAGGCGGCAAGCGCAGCAGCGCGCCGGAGGTGACGCAGCTGCCGCTGGTGATCATCGAGCAGCCGGCCTTCCTGATTGCCGTGGTGCCCGACATGGTGGGCGGCCGCCTCTCCAGCCACGACCGCGACCTGCTGGGCCTGGCCCGCAAGCTGGCCGGCAGCGACGGTGCGGTGCTGGCCGTGGTGTTCGGCGAGCACAAGGAAACCGCCTTCGACACCGCCGGCGTCGACCGCCTGTTGCAGATCGAGGGCAACGAATACGACGGTTACGCCCCGGAACAAAGGGTGCTGGCGCTGCGTTCGGCCAACAGCCAGTTCGCACCGCGTCACTGGTTGCTGCCCGACAGCCGCACCGGTGGCGGCGAACTCGGCCGCCGTCTCGCCGCCAGCCTGGGCGAACGCCCGGCCACCCGCGTCTGGCAGGCCGAAGGCGAGCGCTGCATCGGTCGCGCCGGAGCCGGCCAGCAGGACCTGCACCGCGACCTGCCGCGCCTGATTCTGGCTGCCGCCGAGTGTGCGGAGCCGGTCAGCGAAACCCGGCACGAGGCCCGCGCCGTGGAGCTGGAAAGCAGCGTCGCGCGCAACCTGCCGCGCATCGAGGACCTCGGCCCGGTGGCCGTGGACCCGGCGCAGATTCCCATGGCCGAGGCGGAGTTCATCCTCTCCGGTGGCAACGGCGTGAAGGACTGGGAGCTGTTCCATCGCGCCGCCGTTGCGCTCGGCGCCACCGAAGGCGCCTCGCGCGTGGCAGTGGACGACGGCCACATGCCGCGTGCCCGTCAGGTTGGCGCCACCGGTACCTGGGTCACCGCGCGGGTCTACCTTGCCGTCGGCATTTCCGGGGCGATCCAGCACCTGCAGGGCATCGGTTCCTGCGACAAGGTGGTGGCGATCAACATGGACCCGGGCTGCGACATGATCAAACGCGCCGATCTCTCGGTGATCGGTGATTCCGCCGCGATCCTCAAGGCGCTGATGGCCCTGGCCGAAGCCCATCGCAATGGAGCGGCGCGCGATGCAGCGTGATATGAGTTCCTCGGTAGGGCGGATAAAGCCTTCGGCTTTATCCGCCGCCAACGCATCATCGGCGGATAACGCTGCGCGTTATTCGCCTTACGCCAGCTTGAAAGCCCGAGGTGGCTTATGAACGACCTGAACATCGTCGCCCTGGTGTCCATCGGCGCCCACCCGGCCTCTGGCCGTGCGCGGCGCGCCGACCAGGATGCCCGTGCGGTGGAACTGGGCATGAACCTCGCCGGTAAGCGCCTGCGCGTCGTGCATGCCGGTGATGCCGGGGAAGAAGCGCTGCGCGGTTACCTCGGCATGGGCCTGGATGAGCTGGCCGTGCTCGAACAGCCTGCCGGTGCCGACGTACTGCCAGCATTGGCCGCCTACCTGGGCGACAGCGATGCGCAACTGGTGCTCACCGGTACCCAGGCGGAAACCGGTGAAGGCTCCGGCATGTTGCCCTTCCTGCTGGCCGAGCGCCTCGGCTGGCCGCTGGTGGTCGGCCTGGCGGAAGTGGAGAAGGTCGAAGGCGGCAGTGCCCAGGTATTGCAGGCCTTGCCTCGCGGCCAGCGCCGTCGTTTGAAGGTGCGCCTGCCCTTCGTCGCCAGCGTCGACAATGCCGCGCCGGCGGCTCGCCAGAGCGCCTTCGGCCCGGCTCGCCGGGGTTATCTGGAAGCCCACGAAGTGGAGGTGGTGGACGATCCACTGCTTGCCGACGGCAACCTGCAACCCGCGCGCCCGCGTCCCAAGCGGCTGAAGGTGATCAAGGCGAAGACCGGCGCCGAACGCATGAAGGCCGCCACCGCCAAGGCCTCTGGCGGTACCGGGCAGGTCCTCAAGGACGTCTCTCCCGAGGCGGGCGCCGAGGCAATCTTCAAGCTGCTGCGTGAGGAAGGCGTGATTCGCATCTGACGTTCCGGCTCTTCGTAGGAGCGAGGGGCCATCGATATTGCTCGCGAACAATCCCCGCAGCGAGCCCTGGTTCGCGAGCAAGCTCGCTCCTGCAGGATGCCTTCCCCATCGGAGCGGAAGCCGGCGCCGGAGGCGAACCTTGTGGGTTGATTCCCGGTCCAAATTTCGTTGGCGGTAGGAAATCATTGAAATAGCACGAGAATTATCTCGTAAGCCATTGAATTGACAGCATACGGCTTGTCAGAAGAACCGCGTTTTTACTGGCCCCGCCGCGCCCCTTTCTTTATCCTCCGCACCCTTTGAAAGGCTTTGCGGAGGCTCCCATGCTCGATTCCACCCTCGAACAACTTGAACAGCTGGTCGCCGAGCTGCTGCAGCAGAATGAAGTACTGGTGCAGGACAACGCCCAGGTGCGTGAAGAGCTGCTCAAGGCCCGTGAGGAAAACGACACGCTGCAACTCTCGCTCATGGAGCAGGAAGAGAAGCACAACGCCACCGCGACTCGCCTGCAGGCGCTGATCCGCCGCGTCAGCGACAGCCGCGCCAGCGCATGAGTGGCGACGGCGTCCGCGTCCTGCGCATCCTCGGGCGCGAATACAGCGTCCGGGCGCCGGCCGGTGAAGAGCGCCGGCTGCAGGACGCGGCTGCGCTGTTGCAGGCGGAGATCAGCGCCAGCAAGAAGAAATTCCCCTACGTCACCAGCAATGAGCTGATGGTGCTCTCTGCGCTCAACCTCTGCGCCCGCCAGCTCGGTGCGTCGGATACCGAGTGCGATGAGGCGGACGCCGTGGAGCGTATCGCCGCTCTCAATCGGCGGATTCTCGATCACCTGCAACGGCAGGATTGATCTCCCGCAGCCCCTGCTTTTTGTAGGAGCGAGCTTGCTCGCGAACCCCTCCTGCGCCGGTATTGACGGGAGGGAGATCGTGTTCGCGAGCAATGACGATGGCGTACCTCTCTCTCCTACAGAAGCCGCACCGCCACGACCGGAACTCCAGGAAAGTGTTTTGTAGGGCGAATAACGCGCAGCGTTACCCGCCACTGTGCCTGGCACGGAACTGGCGGATCACAGCAAGCGGTTATGCGCCCTACGGTCCCGTGCGACTCATGCCAATCGCGGACGGAGTCCGTTCCTACGAAACCTGAACCGGCGTAGGCGCGGACTCCGTCCGCCATGTTTTTCGCCGCGCCCGGATTTCAGGCAAAAAAATAGGGACACCGGGGTAAGCGGTGTCCCTTCTAAAGGAGAGTGGGCCAAGAGGCCCCTCAACCGGTGAGACGTGGCGCCTCGGGTAAACCCGCGGCGCCGGGTATAAAAGAAGGGACTGGGGGTAACCAATCCCTGAAAGGTGAGGGAGGAATACTCCCCCTCAACCGGTGAGACGTGCCCGGCTCGCGCCGGGCGGAGGATCAGGCGCGCAGCGGAATCAGGCGCGGGGCGATCATGTTTTCCGGCAGCAGGATGTCGGCCAGGGTGGCTTCGTCCAGCAGCTTCTCCTCGCGAACCAGCTCCAGTACGCCGCGGCCGGTTTCCAGCGCAGTCTTGGCGATACGGGTGGAGTTTTCGTAGCCGATGTACGGGTTCAGTGCGGTGACCAGGCCGATGCTGTGCTCCACCAGCTGGTGGCAGCGCTCGACGTTGGCGGTGATGCCGGTGATGCAGTGCTCGCGCAGCATGTCCATGGCGCGCTGGAGCAGGCGGATCGAGTCGAAGATCTTGTAGGCGATCAGCGGTTCCATCACGTTCAGCTGCAACTGGCCGCCTTCGGCCGCGATGGTCAGCGCCAGGTCGTTACCCATGATTTCGAAGGCGCACATGTTCACCGCCTCCGGGATCACCGGGTTGACCTTGCCCGGCATGATCGAGCTGCCCGGCTGGCGCGGCGGCAGGTTGATCTCGTTGATGCCGGTGCGCGGGCCGCTGGACAGCAGGCGCAGGTCGTTGCAGATCTTCGACAGCTTGACCGCGGTGCGCTTGAGCATGCCGGAGAACAGCACGAAGGCGCCCATGTCGGAGGTGGCTTCGATCAGGTCGGCAGCCGGAACGACCGGGTGGCCGCTGATTTCAGCCAGGCGCTGGACAGCCAGCTTCTGGTAGCCGGGGTCGGCGTTGATGCCGGTGCCGATCGCGGTGCCGCCGAGGTTCACTTCGGTCAGCAGTTCCGGCGCCAGGCGACGCAGGCGGTCGAGGTCTTCGCCCAGGGTGGTGGCGAAGGCGTGGAATTCCTGGCCGAGGGTCATCGGTACCGCGTCCTGCAGCTGGGTACGGCCCATCTTCAGTACGCCGGCGAACTCGACGCCCTTGGCGGCGAAGGCCTGGATCAGGCTGTCGAGGCTGGCCAGCAGGGTGTCGTGGCCGAGCAGCAGGCCCAGGCGGATGGCGGTCGGGTACGCGTCGTTGGTCGACTGCGCCATGTTCACGTCGTTGTTCGGGTGCAGGTATTTGTACTCACCCTTGGTGTGGCCCATGGCTTCCAGCGCGATGTTCGCGATCACTTCGTTCGCGTTCATGTTGGTGGAAGTACCGGCGCCACCCTGGATCATGTCCACCACGAACTGGTCGTGGAAGTCACCGCGGATCAGACGGGCACAGGCTTCGCTGATGGCAGCGTGCTTCTCGTTCGACAGGTGGCCAAGCTGGTGGTTGGCATCGGCTGCCGCCTGTTTGACCATCGCCAGGCCGACGACCAGTTTCGGGTAGTGCGACAGCGGCACGCCCGAGAGGCGGAAGTTGTTCACAGCGCGCAGGGTCTGGATGCCGAAGTAGGCGTCAGAAGGTACTTCGAGGGTGCCGAGGAGGTCTTTCTCGATGCGGAACGATGCAACAGGGGACATGACGGGAATTGTCTCAGGGAAACACGGCCAGTGCCGCGATGCCCGGTAGACTAGGGATTTCGCCTTTCGTCGGCCAATGCTGTTAAAGGCTGCCTCATGCACGAACGGCATAATGTACCCTGTGACGAATTGATGACGGCGAGCGTATGACTGTGCTACGCGCGCCCGGCTCCTGACCAATCGATCAGCGTGTGAATGCGTTGGAGTTGACGTGAACCTCGAGACCAAATGGCTGGAAGACTTCAGCACCCTGGCCACCACCCGCAGTTTTTCCCAGGCCGCCGAAAAGCGCTTCGTCACCCAGCCGGCCTTCAGCCGACGCATCCGCAGCCTGGAGGACGCCCTCGGCCTGACCCTGGTGAACCGCCAGCGCACGCCCATCGAACTGACCGAAGCGGGGCAACTGTTCCTCGTCACCGCCCGCGCAGTGGTTGAGCAACTCGGCCAGGTGGTGCGCCACCTGCACCACCTGGAAGGCGGGCAGGGCGAGGTGCTGCAGTTCGCCGCCGCGCACTCGCTGGCGCTGGGCTTCTTCCCCGCGTGGATTTCCCGGCTGCGCTCGGAAGGCCTGAATATCGCCAGCCGCCTGGTGGCGACCAACGTCGGCGAGGCGGTACACCTGCTGCGCGAAGGCGGCTGCGACCTGATGATGGCCTTCTACGACCCGGACGCTGCCTTGCAGATGGACCCGGAAGTATTCCCCTCGCTGCACCTGGGGCGCACCGAAATGCTGCCGGTGTGCGCGGTGAACTCCGCCGGCGTGCCGCTCTTCGATCTCGACAGCGGGCAGAGCGTGCCGCTGCTGGCCTACAGTGCCGGTGCCTTCCTCGGTCGCGGCGTGAACCTGCTGCTGCGCCAGCGCAACCTGCGTTACACGACGGTCTATGAAACGGCGATGGCCGACAGCCTTAAAAGCATGGCGCTGCAAGGCATGGGTGTGGCCTGGGTGCCGCGCCTGAGCATGGAGTCGGAGCTGGCGCGTGGTGAGCTGGCGCTGTGCGGCGGCCCGCACTGGATTGTCCCGCAGGAAATCCGCCTGTACCGCTGTGCGCTGGTGCGCAAGGCGCAGATTCGCCTGCTCTGGCGCAAGCTCGAAGGCGGCCTGGGGCTGGACGAAACGCCATGAGGCAGACAGCCGGGGCTATTCTGTTTATTTGATAAGCATTATCATTTGCGACTTTCCACGGTCTCCCCCTCGCACCGGTTTCGGTGCGGACCGCTGGCGAGCCTGCTGCCCCGATGTCCCATTCCGACCGCCCGGCCGATTCCCGCGCCGCGGACGCCCCGGCGCCCGCCGAGGCGTTGCCGCGCGAGGATTTCCTGCGGGTGTTCCTTTCCCAGCGTCCGCGCATGGAAGCCCTGGTACGACGCCGCGTCGGTTGCCGGGCCACCGCGGCGGACCTCGTCCAGGACCTGTTCCTGCGCTTCTGGAAGCGCCCGCAGGCACCAGTGGAAGAACTCGGCAGCTACCTGCTGCGCAGTGCGCGCAACCTCGCCATCGATCACCTGCGCGGTGAAGATTCGCGCGGGCGAACCCTGAGCGCGCTGCTGCCCGACCAGGACGATGCCCAGCCTTCCCCAGAGCAGGCGGTGCAGGCCGGCGCCGAACTGGACCTCATCGAAGACGCCCTGCGCCAGTTGCCCGAGCGCACCCGCCATATCTTCCTGCTCAGTCGTGTGCATGGCCGCACCTACGGCGAGATCGCCGCGGCCATGGGGCTTTCCCAGAGCGCGGTGGAAAAACATATGATGCGCGCCCTCGATGCCTGCAAGGCGAGCCTTGAGTCCGCCGCGCGGGCAGATCGCCGTGGAGCCGCCGACCGATGAAGCCTGAAATCGCCACCTCGCCCGAGGACGCCCAGCGGCAGGCGCGCCAGTGGCTGCTGCGCCTGAACGACGCTGGCGGCGACGTATGGCTGGCGGCTTTCCAGGCGTGGCTGGCGGCCGATCCGCAACATGCCCGCGCCTACGCCGCAGTGGACGCGCTCTGGCAGGCCAGCGCCCTGCCGGCGCAGCGGCTGGCGGGGGAAGAGGGCGATGCTTTGGGCGCCTATCTCACCGCGATGGACCACCCGGCGCCGCGCCGCGCGCAGAGCAACCACCGGCGTTGGGCCTACCCGCTGGCCAGCGCCGCCTGCCTGTTGCTGATGCTCTGGGCCGGTGGCTGGTGGTCGCCGGGTCACTGGCTGACCGATCTCTCCGCCGACTACGTCAGTGCGCCGGGCGAAGTGCGGGAGATCACCCTGGGCGACGGCTCGCGCCTGACCCTGGACGCCGACAGCGCCGTCGCGGTTTCCCTGGACGGTGAACAACGCCGCGTCGACCTGCTGCGCGGTGCTGCGTCCTTTGCCGTGAAACATCTGCCCAAACCCTTCGTGGTGCGCGCCGGAGAGGGTGAGGCGCGGGTGCTGGGCACCGAGTTCGAAGTCCGTCGCCAGGGCGAGCAGACCCGCGTCACGGTCGCCGAAGGCCGCGTCTCGGTGCGTGGCAGCCATGCCGCCGGCATGCCGGAAGTGGTGCTGGGCGCTGGCGAACGGGTCGGCATCGACGGCACGCGGCTCGGTGATGCGCAGCCCGCCGATGCCCAGGCCGCGTTGGCCTGGCGCCAGGGCTGGCTGACCTTCTACCGCGCGCCGCTGGGCGAGGTGCTGGAGCGCCTGGGCACTTACTACCCGGGCCGCATCGTGCTGCTGGACAGCGAGCTGGCGCAGCGCCGGGTCAGCGGCAGTTTCCGCAGCACCGACCCTCAGGCGGCGCTGGATTCCCTGCAGGCGGTGGTGGGCTTCCATCAGCAGCCTCTGCTCGGTCGCTTCGTGCTGATCCGCTGAGGGCGAAGATTTTTTCGAAAAAGGGGTGAGGTACTGCGGCGGCTGCTCCGTGTAGTGGTCATGAATGCGATTTATTCGCATGTGTAGTCCGACCTTCGAGCAAGAGAGCCCCGATGATCCCGCTGCGCCGCGTTGTTCCCGAGCTATCCCTGAAACCCCTTGCCGCCGTCGTGCTGGGCGCTGCCCTGGTCGCCGCGCAGGCTCCCTCCGCGTGGGCCGAGAATGCCGCCGCCGGCGCTGCCCTGCAGGCGCGCTTTGGTTTCGCCATCGCGGCTCAACCCTTGCCCCAGGCGCTGAGCGAGTTCAGCCGGGTGACCGGCCTCAGTGTGGTCTACACCGACGAGGCGCCGTACGACCTCAAAGCCCCGGCGGTCTCCGGCCAGCTCAGTGCCAACGACGCGCTGAATCGCCTGCTAGCGGGCTCCGGCTATCGCTTCCGCGCCCTCGATGGCCGCACCCTGACCCTGGAGCGCGTACCGACCGACACCCTGAGCCTCACCGACACCACCGTCACCGGCCAGGCGGCGTCGACCAGCTACCAACCGGCACCGGTTGCTTCCATCGGCCGCACCGACACGCCGGTGTTGGAAACCCCGCAAAGCATCGTCACTGTCCCGGCCCAGGCGCTGCACGACCAGAAGCCGCGCAATCTTGACGACGCGCTTGGCAACATCAGCGGTATCACCCAGGCCAACACCCTCGGCGGCACCCAGGACGCGGTGATGAAGCGGGGTTTCGGCGATAACCGCGACGGCTCGATCATGCGCGACGGCCTGCCCTCGGTGCTGGGCCGCAACCTCACCGCCACCGCCGACCACGTCGAAGTGCTCAAGGGGCCGGCCTCGTTGCTGTATGGCATCCAGGACCCGGGCGGCATCGTCAACGTGGTGAGCAAGAAGCCGCAGCTGCAGCAGTACAACGCCGTCACCCTGCGTGGCTCGACCTACGCCCACGGCAAACAGGGCAGCGGCGCGCAGATCGACACCACCGGCCCGCTGGGCGAGACCAACCTGGCCTACCGGCTGATCGTCGATCACCAGGACGAGAACTACTGGCGCAATTTCGGCCAGCAGCGCGAGACCCTCGTCGCGCCCTCGCTGGCCTGGTTCGGCGAGGACACCACGGTGAACCTCAGCTACGAGCACCGCGAGTTCAAGACGCCGTTCGACCGTGGCACCGCCATCGACCCGCGCACCAACAAGCCGCTGGATATCCCCCGTACGCGTCGCCTGGACGAGCCCTTCAACATCACTGAAGGCCGCTCCGACCTGACTCGACTGGACGTCGAGCAGCGCATCGACGATGCCTGGAAGGCGCATTTCGCCTACGGCTGGACCCGCGAGACCTACGACGACAACCAGGCCCGCGTCACCAGGGTCAACAGCAACGGCACCCTGACCCGCCGCACCGACGCCACCCGCGGCGCGGTGAGCAGCGACAGCTTCGCCACCGCCGGGCTGAACGGCGACCTGCAACTGGGCGGCTTCCGCCATGAAGTCAGCTTCGGCATCGACAGCGAGAAGCGCAAGATCTACCGCGCCGACCTGATCCGCGACACGAAGAACACCACCTTCAATTACCTCGATCCGGTCTACGGGCAGATTTCACCCGCCACGCGCGTCAGCCCGGCGGACAGCGACCAGACCGACAAGCTGCGCAGCGACTCGCTGTTCCTGCAGGACTCCTGGCACCTGGACGACCACTGGATTCTGGTCGCCGGCGGGCGCTACCAGATGTATGACCAGTACGCCGGGCGCGGCCGGCCGTTCAAGGCCAACACCGATATCAGCGGACAGAAGTGGGTACCGCGCGCCGGGGTGATCTACAAGATCAACGACGAGATGTCGCTGTATGGCAGCTACACCCAGTCGTTCAAGCCCAACTCCACCATCGCGCCGCTGTCCACGGGCGAGGTGATCGACTCGGCGATCCAGCCGGAAGAAGCGACCTCCTGGGAGATCGGCGGCAAGCTCGACATCCCCGGCCGCGTCACCGCCAACCTGGCCTTCTTCGATATCCGCAAGCGCAACGTGATGGTCACCCAGCTCGACGCCAACGGCGACAGCCGCGTCAGCACCGCCGGCAAGGTGCGCTCCTATGGCGCGGAACTGGATGTCACCGGCCAGCTGAGCGAGCACTGGAACCTGATCGGCAGCTACGCCTGGCTGGATGCCGAGGTCACCGAAGACCCGGTGCTGGAGGGCAACCGCCTGCAGAACGTGGCCAAGGAAACCGCCTCGCTGGCGGCGGTATACGACGCGGGGTCGATCTTCGGCGGCGACAACCTGCGCCTGGGCGGCGGGCCGCGCTACGTGGGCAAGCGTGCGGGCGACCCGTCCAACTCCTTCGAATTGCCGTCCTACACCGTGACCGATGCCTTCGCCAGCTACGACACGAAGCTGGGTGGCCACAACGTCGGCTTCCAGTTCAACGTGAAGAACCTGTTCGACCGCACCTACTACCCGTCGGCGGCGAACAACCTCTACGTCGCCGTGGGCGAGCCGCGGCAGTTCGAGGTTTCGACCACTGTGGAGTTCTGAAGCTGAGCCCGGACGCTTTTGCAGGAGGGGTGGAGCGCAGCGATACCCTTGCTGTCTGCAGCGCAATCGATGGGTATCGCTGCGCTCCACGCCATCCTACGCAGAGCTTGGTGTTTGGAGCGGGGCCTACATCTCCACCACGATCCGTCCTTCGATCTGCCCGGCGCGCATGCGGTCGAGGATGGCGTTGATGTCATCCAGCTTGCCGGCGGCGACGGTGGCTTTCACCAGGCCTTCACCGGCGAAGTCCAGGGCTTCCTGCAGGTCCGCGCGGGTGCCGACGATGGAACCGGTGATGTGCAGGCCCTTGAGCACCACGTCGAAGATCGGCGTGGGGAAGTCGCCCGGCGGCAGGCCGACCAGCGACACGGTACCGCCGCGGCGGGCCATGCCGATGCCCTGGCCGAAGGCGCTGTTGGACACGGCGGTGACGACCACGCCGTGGGCGCCGCCGATATCACGCTGCACCACTTCGACCGGGTCCTCTTTCTTGGCATTGACGGTCAGGCTGGCGCCGAGCTTGCGCGCCAGCTCCAGCTTGGCGTCATCCACGTCCACTGCCACCACGTGCAGGCCCATGGCCTTGGCGTACTGCACGGCGACGTGGCCCAGGCCGCCGATGCCGGAAATGGCCACCCACTGGCCGGGACGTGCCTCGGTTTCCTTCAGCGCCTTGTACACGGTGACGCCCGCGCAGAGGATCGGCGCAATCTCGGTAAAGCCGACATTCTTCGGCAGGATGCCGACGTAGTTCGGGTCCGCCAGCACGTATTCGGCGTAGCCGCCGTTTACCGAGTAGCCGGTGTTCTGCTGGCTTTCGCAAAGGGTTTCCCAGCCGGTCAGGCAGTGCTCGCAGCAACCGCAGGCGGTGTACAGCCAGGGCACGCCGACGCGGTCGCCTTCCTTCACGCGGGTGACGCCAGCGCCGACCGCGGCGACGAAGCCGACGCCTTCATGGCCGGGGATGAACGGCAGGCTCGGCTTCACCGGCCAGTCGCCTTCGGCAGCGTGCAGGTCGGTGTGGCAGACGCCGGAGGCCTCGATCTTCACCAGGATCTGCCCGGGGCCGGGCAGCGGGACTTTGACTTCCTCGATCCGCAGCGGCTCGCCAAAGGCGTGGACGACAGCGGCTTTCATGGTCGTGGGCAGGGTCGTGGACATTGCACTCGCTCCTTGAAGGGTGAGGGACCTGCCCCGTCCGGGACAGGAACGTGTCAGAAGAGTCTGAGCCCCTGAGCCTAGGCCATCTTGAGCTGAGGCAAGCTTTTCCGAAGTCTCTTCGGAGGTCGTTGCAGGCATCTTCGATGCAGGAATGACGAAATCGGGACCAACGGTCATGCCCAGTGCACTCCGTCGTGCCCTTTGCGGTATACTGCGCCGCCTTCAAGCCGGCACTGCCCGCCGGTTTGGCCACGTACAAGCCACGCCCTCACGGAGTCGTGGCTTGTTGGTTTCTGACGCGCCCAAGAGCGCACTTGAGAGAGGCACGACGATGAGCGCACTGGTTGGCGTGATCATGGGTTCCAAATCCGACTGGAGCACCCTGAGCCACACCGCAGACATGCTGGACAAGCTCGGCATTCCGTACGAAGTGAAGGTGGTTTCCGCCCACCGTACTCCGGACCTGCTGTTCCAGTACGCCGAAGAGGCCGATGGCCGCGGCATCGAAGTGATCATCGCCGGTGCCGGCGGCGCCGCCCACCTGCCGGGCATGTGCGCCGCCAAGACCCACCTGCCGGTGCTCGGCGTGCCAGTGCAGTCCTCCATGCTCTCGGGCGTCGATTCGCTGCTGTCCATCGTGCAGATGCCCGCGGGCGTCCCGGTCGCCACCCTGGCCATCGGCAAGGCCGGCGCCACCAACGCCGCCCTGCTGTCCGCCAGCATCCTGGGCGCCAAGTACCCGAAATACCACGAGGCGCTGAAGCAGTTCCGCGCCACCCAGACCGAGACGGTGCTGGACAATCCCGATCCGCGCGAGGCCTGAGCAGAACCATGAAGATCGGTGTCATCGGTGGCGGCCAGCTGGGCCGCATGCTGTCCCTGGCGGGCACCCCGCTGGGCATGAACTTCGCCTTCCTCGACCCGGCGCCGGACGCCTGCGCGCAAGCCCTGGGCGAGCACATCCGTGCTGACTACAGCGACCAGGACCACCTGCGCCAACTGGCCGACCAGGTCGACCTGGTGACCTTCGAGTTCGAGAGCGTCCCGGCCGAGACCGTGGCCTTCCTCTCGCAGTTCGTGCCGGTCTATCCGAACGCCGAGTCGCTGCGCATCGCCCGCGACCGCTGGTTCGAGAAGTCCATGTTCAAGGACCTGGGGATTCCGACCCCGGCCTTCGCCGACGTGCAGTCCCAGGCCGACCTCGACGCCGCGGTGGCCAGCATCGGCCTGCCGGCAGTGATGAAGACCCGCACCCTGGGCTACGACGGCAAGGGCCAGAAGGTCCTGCGCAAGGCCGAGGACGTCACTGGCGCCTTCGCCGAACTGGGCAGCGTGCCCTGCATCCTCGAAGGCTTCGTGCCCTTCACCGGCGAAGTGTCGCTGGTGGCGGTGCGTGCCCGTGATGGCGAGACGCGCTTCTACCCGCTGGTGCACAACACCCACGAGAACGGCATCCTGCGCCTCTCCGTGGCGAGCACCGACCATCCGCTGCAGCAGCTGGCCGAGGACTACGTCGGCCGCGTGCTCGACAAGCTGGCCTATGTCGGTGTGATGGCCTTCGAGTTCTTCGAGGTCGACGGCGGCCTGAAGGCCAACGAGATCGCTCCGCGCGTGCACAACTCCGGGCACTGGACGATCGAAGGCTCCGAGTGCAGCCAGTTCGAGAACCACGTGCGCGCCATCGCCGGCCTGCCGCTGGGCTCCACGGCGAAAGTGGGCGAGAGCGCCATGCTCAATTTCATCGGCGAAGTGCCGCCGGTGGCCGAGGTGCTGAACATCGCCGACTGCCACCTGCACCACTACGGCAAGGCCTTCAAGGCCGGGCGCAAGGTGGGCCACGCCACCCTGCGCAGCGCTGACCTGCCGACCCTGAAGGCGCGTATCGCCGAGGTCGAGGCGTTGATCGCCAGGGGCTGACCGTTACGGTGCTCCGAAAGAAGCCGCGTCAATCACTGGCGCGGCTTTTTTCATGCCGGTCTTCCACAACGCTGTAAGGCTGGCGAAACACCGGCAGTCGCTCTGGGGCGCGGCAAAACACGGAACGCCGACGTTTCCTACACTGTCCCATGACAAGCGCGTACTCACCGCGCTCAACCCACAAGGAGGGTTTGTCATGGGATTAATCGGAACCATCGTCATCGGCCTGATCGTCGGACTCATCGCACGCTTCCTCAAGCCCGGCGATGACAGCATGGGCTGGATCATGACCATCCTGATCGGCATCGGCGGCTCGCTGTTGGCCACCTATGGCGGCCAGGCGCTGGGCATCTACGCGGCCGGCCAGGCGGCAGGCTTCATCGGCGCGGTGATCGGCGCCATCGTGCTGCTGGTCATTTACGGCCTGATCAAGAAGAATTGACGGTGAATTCCGGCCCTCTCCCACCAGGGGGAGGGCGCTGGAGGAATATCCCGCCTGTGCCCGACCGGGCCTCTCGAGTCCACGATGCGCCGACCATTGCTCGCCTGCTGCCTGATTCTGCTGACTTCCCTGGCGTCCGCCGCCGAACTCCCGGAAACCGACTGGCTGTCCCTGATGCCGCCCAGTGACCGCAAGGCGCTGGAAAACATGCCGGAAATCACCCACAACGGCCCCGAGGCCAATGGCACCTTCACCAACAAGGGCGGGCTCAAGCAGTCCGACAAGAAGCTGCCGCAGGTGATGTACTCGACCAAAACCGTTGCCGCGCTCAATGGCAAGGCGCTGCGTCTGGGCGGCTACCCGGTGCCGCTGGAGAACGACGCCAAGGGGCGTGTCACCGAGTTCTTCCTGGTGCCTTACCCAGGCGCCTGCATCCATGTGCCGCCGCCGCCGCCGAACCAGATCGTGCTCGTGCGCTACCCCAAGGGCATCCGGATCGACGATATCTACAACCCGATCTGGGTCAGCGGCACGCTGAAGGTTGAAAAGGTCAGCAATGACCTGGCCGATGCGGCCTACGCCATCGACGACGCCAAGGTGCGGCCGGTGGAGGAGAGCGATCTGTAGGGTATTGCCCTCGTAGGAGCAACGGTCTTCTTCAGATAAGTCCGTGCCAGTGCCTTCCCTCACCCCAAGCGCAGAAGCATCTCGTAGGAGACTCCGTCCGCGATTGGCGTACGGCCCGATGCGGACCGATCGCAGACGGAGTCCGCTCCTACGTATTGTCATACCGCTGAGGCATCAGCCCTCCAGCGGTTTGCCCCAGATTTCCACCGTCATCGTTTCGCTGCGTCCCGGCGCCACGCTCATCACGTCGTCCCAGACCCGCGCGGTCTCGATACACAGCATCTGCTGCCAGGCATCGTCGGGGAACTGTGACAGGCGCGGGGCCTTGTCGATCCAGGGGTTCCACACCACCGCCGAGCGCGAACCGCTGGCCTTGATGTGGATGTCGCGCTCCCAGGCCGGGTCGCGGATCACCAGCGGCTTCTCCACGTCCAGGTAGATGCGGTCGGTTTCCCCGGCAATGCGCACCACGCCGTGTTGCTCGCGTAGCTCCCAGTTTTCCAGCGTTTCGACATAGCGGCAGCCCTGCAGCCCCTCGATGCTGGCCTGGCGCGCGTCGCCTACGGCGAAGTAGGTGTGCAGGGCCTGGCTGATCGGCAACGACGCGGTGCCCAGGTTGTGGGTGGTCATTTCCAGCGTCAGGTGTTCGCCGAAACGCATCACCAGCTCCAGCCGTGCGGAGTGCGCCCAGCCCGGCAGACCGTTGCGCGCGTCGAAGCTGAAGTGCACGGAAAGCTGGCCCAGCTCGTCGGCGATATCGTCCAGCTGCCAGTCCAGCGCTCGCACCAGGCCGTGGGCGGGGGGCTTGTCGCCCTGGTAGGCGGTACGGATTTCCACCGGGTTGCGCTCCAGGTTGCCGAACCAGGGCCAGCAGACGGGCGCGCCGCCGCGCAGCGACTGGCCATGGCGGTACTCCGCGGTGTCGCTCAGCCATACCAGCGGCGGTTGCTCGTGGGGCTGGTAGCTCAGCAGTTGCGCGCCCTGCTGGGCAATCAGGGCTTCACCATAAGCGGTATGGATGCGCCAACAGGGCAGCTCATCGATCTGCACCTGTTCGACGCGGGGAGTCTGGATGTCGCTGCTCATGGTGGTCTCCGGGACTGCGCTGCGAAAGTTTCAGTATCACCGATCCTTCGCGGCGCAGGCAGTTCCCGGAGAATGAAAAGATCAGCGCAGGCGCAGCTCTGCCAGGTGTGCGCGCTGTCGCCCTTCGCCGTCGAAGTTGGACGCACCCAGCCAAGCCTCGAAGGCCTGCTCGCAGCGCGGCCACTCGCTGTCGATGATGGAGAACCAGGCGGTGTCGCGGTTGCGGTCCTTGACTACCGTAGCCTGGCGGAAAGTGCCCTCGAAGACGAAGCCCAGGCGCTCGGCGGCGCGCATGGAGCGGGCGTTGAGCGCGTTGCACTTCCATTCCAGGCGGCGGTAGCCCATCTCGAAGGCCCACTTGGCCAGCAGGTACACGGCCTCGGTGGAGGCCGGCGAGCGCTGCATCACGCGGCCGTAGGCAATGTGGCCGATTTCGATGCTGCCGTCCTTGGGGAAGATCCGCAGGTAGCTGAGCAGGCCGACAGCGCGGCCGTTCGTACGGTCGATCACGGCGAAGAACAGCGGGTCATTGCTCGCCGCGTTGCCCGCCAGCCAGGCATCGAACGGCGCGCGTTCGGGGAAGGGCCCGTAGGGCAGGTAGTCCCACAGGAGCGGGTCGGAATCCGGACCTTGCAGCGCTAGCCACAGGTCATCGCCGTGGAGGGCGACGTCCAGCGGCACGAGGTAGATGCTGCGGCCGGTCAGGGTGCGGCGTTCGGGGCTGGCGGCGGGGTGCCAGTTCAGCAGGGGTTGGTCGTTCATGGGCGCTCCGGCTCAGAGAATCTTGCGGTACTGGACGAACCCGGAGCGGTCGGCGATCCGGTCGTAGAGGAACATGGCGTCGGTGTTGCTCTCGTGGGTCAGCCAGTGCACCCGCGAGGCGCCGTTGGCGCGGGCGTCGGCGTAGACGTGTTCGATCAACTGCGCGCCGATGCCGCCGCCGCGCTGGCCTTCAGCGACGTACAGGTCCTGCAGGTAGACGTAGTCGCCCTGGGTCCAGCAGGAGCGGTGGTAGATGAAGTGCACCAGGCCGATGGCCTCGCCGTCGCGCCAGGCGAGGGCCGCGTGCATCGGCTCGGCCGTATCGAGGAAACGCTGCCAGGTGACCGCGCTGGTGGCCTCATCGATGGTGGTCTTGTAGAAGCGCTGGTAGCCCTGCCAGAGCGGCAGCCAGGCGGCGTGATCATCGGTGGTGATCGGGCGAATCTCGACAGCGGAAGACATGGTGACGGCCTTGTGTGCGTTGGAATGCTTCCAGCCTAGGCGCTGAATTGGTTCTGCTAAAGAGCCATTCGTGATCAAATCAAAGGAACCATTGCCGCTGCCCTGGAAGCTGCCCCATGAGTGTTCCGCTGCCTTTTAACCCGTCCGGTATTCGCCTCGATCCCGCGCGCCCGCTGGGGCTGCAGTTGTTCCAGGCGCTGCGTGAGCGGATTCTCGATGGCCGCCTCGCGGCGCGTTCGCGATTGCCGGCCAGCCGCGACCTGGCGGCGTCGCTGAATGTTTCCCGCAATACCGTGGTGCGCGCCTACGAGCAGCTCTACGCCGAGGGCTATATCGAGGGGCGTACTGGCGATGGAACCTATGTGGCCGAACGGGTGCAGCCCTCTGTTGATACGGTGCGCAATGAAACGCGCAGCCCCGACGCACCGTCGCTGGAGCGCCTCGCGCGCCATCATCTGCCGCTGCCGCCCACCGGTGCGCCGCGCGCTTTCCGGGTCGGTGTGCCGGCCTTCGATCTCTTTCCCTTCGATACCTGGGCGCGTCTGCAGGCGCGCTTCTGGCGCGATCCGCCGCTGGACTGCCTGGGCTACGGCGACCCGGCCGGCGAGCAGCGCCTGCGCGAACTGGTCGCCGCCTACCTGCGCAGTACCCGCGGCCTGCACTGCGACGCCGGGCAGATCATCATCACCAGCGGTGCCCAGCAGGGCATCGCGCTGTGCGCGCAGGTACTGCTGGCCGAGGGTGACGGCGCAGCCATCGAGAACCCCGGCTACCGCGCCGCCGGGCATGCGTTCGCCACAGCGGGTGCGCATCTGCATGGCGTTGCGGTGGACGCGGACGGTCTGCGAACCGACCAACTGGAGCAATTGCCGGATTGCCGGCTGGTCTACGTCACGCCTTCGCACCAGTACCCCACCGGCGTAACGCTCTCGCTGGCGCGCCGTCTGGAGTTGCTGGAATGGGCCGAGCGCAGCAACGGCTGGATCGTCGAAGACGACTACGACGGCGAGTACCGCTACAGCGGCACGCCACTGATGCCGCTGGCGGCGTTGGATCGCCATGACCGTGTGCTCTACGTCGGCACCTTCTGCAAGATCGCCTTCCCCGCGCTGCGTCTGGGCTATCTCGTCGTGCCGCCGGCGCTGGCGCAGGCCTTTGCCCGCCGCCGGGCGCTGGATGTACGTCATTCCGAAGTCGGCACCCAGCGGGTGATGGCCGACTTCATCGCCGAAGGGCACTTCCAGCGGCATGTCCGTCGTATGCGCCGGGCCGCTCGCAGCCGCCGTGACGCGCTGCTGCGTGGCTGGCCGGAGGTCGCCGGCTGTGCAGCGATGCCGACGGTGGACGCCGGCCTGCACCTGTGCGTGCGGGTCGATAGCCGCGAGCGAGAGTTGGAATTGGTGCGGCGCGCGGCGTCCGTCGGCGTGGAGGTAAATGCCCTGAGCGATTACTGGCTGCCAGAGTCCACCGAGCCGGAAGACCAGCGTGCCGGACTGGTGCTGGGCTTCGCGGCGGTGCCGGAGGCGCGGATCGCCGAGGCGCTCAAGGCACTGCGCAAGGCCTGGGCGTAGGGCGAATGACCGTTCACGGTTATCCGCCGTCCGGCCCCTGGCACGGCGGTTTTGGCGGATAACGCTTGAGGCGTTATGCGCCCGAAGTCGTGTCCTGACACCTGGTTATTTCCTTAGCTGACTTACGAAGTTGGCGGGAGGCACTACGCTCCCTAGACTGTCGCCCCTCTCGAAAAACCCGGAGCCGCCATGAGCCTCGCCTTGTCCACCGTCCCCGAGCGCAAGTCCAGCGCGCTCTGGATTGCCGTCCTTCTGTTGCTGGCCGGCGTGCTGTTCCTCGCCCAGGCGGTGAGCGGGCGCCAGGCACTGTTGTTCCTGGTCGGCGGTGCGCTGGGGCTGACCCTTTACCACGCAGCGTTTGGTTTCACCTCCGCCTGGCGCGTGTTCATCCGTGAACGGCGTGGCGCCGGCTTGCGCGCACAGATGGTGATGCTGGCCATCGCGGTGCTGCTGTTCTTCCCGGCGCTTGCGGCCGGTACGCTGTTCGGCGAGCCAGTGAAGGGGCTGGTGTCGCCGGCCGGAACCTCGGTGATCGTCGGCGCCTTCATCTTCGGTATCGGCATGCAGCTGGGCGGCGGCTGCGCTTCCGGCACGCTGTTCACCGTGGGCGGCGGCAATGCGCGCATGCTGGTGACCTTGCTGTTCTTCATCCTCGGTTCGGTGATCGCCACCCACCATATCGGCTGGTGGTTCGCCCTGCCGTCGTTGCCGCCGACCTCGATCGTCCAGTCCCTTGGTCTGTTCCCCGCGCTGATACTGAGCCTGGCGCTGTTTGCCGGCATTGCAGCCGTCAGCGTCGTGCTGGAACGTCGTCGCCATGGCGCGCTGGAGCTGATAGCGAGCAATGGCGAGCACGGTGCCGGTCGCTTCCTGCGCGGTCCCTGGCCGCTGGTGTGGGGCGCCGTGGCACTGGCTTTGCTGAACTTCGCGACCCTGGCGCTGGCCGGGCGTCCGTGGGGCGTCACTTCGGCTTTCGCCCTGTGGGGCGCGAAGGCGTTCGAAAGCCTGGGGATAGCCGTCGACCAATGGGCGTTCTGGCAGGCCGACGCCAACGCCAAGGCGCTGGCTGCGCCGGTCTGGCAGGACGTCACCAGCGTCATGGACTTCGGCATCATGATCGGTGCATTGCTGGCCGCTGGCCTCGCCGGTCGCTTCGCACCGAGCCTGAAGATTCCCGCTCGCTCGCTGGTCGCGGCAGTGATCGGCGGCCTGCTGCTGGGTTACGGCGCACGCCTGGCCTACGGCTGTAATATCGGCGCGTACTTCAGCGGCATCGCCTCCGGCAGTCTGCATGGCTGGTTGTGGCTGGTCGCGGCGTTCTTCGGCAATACCGTGGGGGTGCGCCTGCGGCCGATCTTCTTTCCCGCCGAGCGCGTGGAAGAGCGCCTGACCGGCTGCTGAGTCAGGCCGGGCGGGGCGTTTCGCGCTCTGCCCAGTAGGTCTGCCTGTGGCCGCGCGCCTGGTAGTCCCGCGCCAGAGCTTCGGCCTCGGCGCGGGTCAGCTGGCGGCGCATGACGAAGCGGTTGCCGTTGTCGTCCAGGCGCAGCAGGCACCAGTCCCGCTCATCAGGCATCGAAAGTCGAGGTCTTGCGCAGGCGCAGTGCGAGCAGGATCAGCAGGACGCCAAAGAACACCGAATAGGCGCCGATCACCCAGGCCACTGCAATCGCCCCGGCCCCCGGGTTACCGATCATCAATACGCCGAACAGCACTGATACCACGCCGGAAAGCCCCAGCCACCATTCGTTCTGCAGCGCCTTGCGCAGGCGGATCGCCGCGATGATCTGCAGCACGCCCATCACCAGTGCCCAGCCGGCGATCAGCATCAGCAGGCCCAGCGCGGTCAGCTGTGGCCAGAAGAAGGCGACCAGCCCGGCAGCAATCCCCAGCACTCCCACCAGCACTAGCGGCCACAAGGGCCGGCCGGATTCGCGCATCTGCGCGGCGGCGATCAGGGTGAAGAGTCCGTCGACGAAGGCGTAGGCGCCGAAGAACAGCACCATCACCGTCAGCACGATACCTGGCCAGACCATGGCGAGGATGCCGAACAGCAGGGCGGCGACGCCGCGCAGGGCGATCCATTTCCAGTGGCGGCCCAGGGCTTGCCAGAGTGGGTGTTGCGGCATGGCGGCGTTCCTCGCGAGGGGTATGACTGAAACCATAGTCGTTGGCGCGCGGCGCAGGTCCTGACGTAGGGCAAAAGAAAGCCCGGCAGGGGCCGGGCTGTGAAGGGCCCGTCGCAACGGGCAGGTGCCGTCAGGCGACGTCACCGGGGAGAGCGGCTACGACACATCCGGTGCGGATTCTGCGATCCTTGCGGGTTGGAGTGTGGCGTAGCGATGAACGGTACGGGCCCCGCCATGCGGGCGCCTGGAGGTGTTGATGCAACGCAGCATATTCTTAGTTGATTGAGCGTTCAATAAAAAACGAATAGACTGGCCCACAGTATCGCCGGACGGCACAGGTACGCCCGGCGAAGAGGAGATTGAAAAATGCCCAAGGTCGGTATGCAGCCGATTCGCCGCTCCCAGCTGATCCACGCGACCCTCGAGGCGGTGGACCAGGTGGGCATGAGCGACGCCAGCATCGCCCTGATCGCCCGCCTGGCGGGGGTTTCCAACGGCATCATCAGCCACTACTTCCAGGACAAGAACGGGCTGCTGGAAGCGACGATGCGACATTTGATGTCGGCATTGAGCAAGGCCGTCGCCGAGCGCCGCGCTACCTTGCGCAACGACGAACCGCGTTCGCATCTGCGCGCCATCATCGCGGGCAACTTCGACAGCTCCCAGGTCAACGGCCCGGCCATGAAGACCTGGTTGGCGTTCTGGGCCAGCAGCATGCATCAGCCGCAGCTGCGTCGCCTGCAACGGATCAATGACCACCGGCTGTATTCGAACCTGTGCAGCCAGTTCCGCCGCGAATTGCCGCTGGCCCAGGCCCGCAGCGCCGCTCGCGGGCTGGCCGCGCTGATCGACGGCCTCTGGCTGCGGGGCGCGCTTTCGGGCGACGCCTTCGACACCGAGCAGGCGTTGGCAATTGCCAACGACTACCTCGACCAACAACTGGCCAAGCGCCCCGGGTAGCGGGCGCAGCCTTGCGCTGACACCGACAAGAGAGGACCACCGCACCATGGCTCGATTCGAAGTACAGAAGCTCTACATTGGCGGTCGCTACGTGGAAGCCACCAGCGGCGCCACCTTCGAAACCATCAATCCGGCCAACGGTGAAGTCCTCGCCCAGGTACAACGCGCCTCGAAGGAAGACGTCGAGCGCGCCGTGCAGAGCGCGGTGGAAGGGCAGAAAGTCTGGGCGGCGATGACTGCCATGCAGCGCTCGCGCATCCTGCGCCGCGCCGTCGACATCCTCCGCGAACGCAACGACGAGTTGGCCGAACTGGAGACCCTCGACACCGGCAAGCCACTGGCCGAGACCCGCTTCGTCGATATCGTCACCGGCGCCGACGTGCTGGAGTACTACGCCGGCCTGGTGCCCGCCATCGAAGGCGAGCAGATCCCACTGCGCGAGACCAGCTTCGTCTACACCCGCCGCGAGCCATTGGGCGTGGTCGCCGGTATCGGTGCCTGGAACTACCCGATCCAGATCGCCCTGTGGAAATCCGCGCCGGCCCTGGCCGCCGGTAACGCGATGATCTTCAAGCCCAGCGAAGTCACCCCGCTTTCCGTGCTCAAGCTCGCCGAGATCTACACCGAGGCCGGCCTTCCTGATGGCGTGTTCAACGTGCTCACCGGCAGCGGCCGCGAAGTCGGCCAGTGGCTGACCGAGCATCCCGCCATCGAGAAGATTTCCTTCACCGGCGGCACCTCCACCGGCAAGAAGGTCATGGCCAGCGCTTCCAGCTCCTCGCTCAAGGAAGTCACCATGGAGCTGGGCGGCAAGTCGCCGCTGATCATCTTCGAGGACGCCAACCTCGACCGCGCCGCCGACATTGCCGTCATGGCCAACTTCTTCAGCTCCGGCCAGGTGTGCACCAACGGTACCCGGGTGTTCATCCCGCGCAACCTGCAGGCGCGCTTCGAGGCTAAGGTGCTGGAACGCGTGAAGCGCATTCGCCTGGGCAACCCGCAGGACGAAAACACCAACTTCGGCCCGTTGGTGAGCTTTCCACACATGGAGAGCGTGCTCTCCTATATAGAGTCCGGCAAAGAACAGAAGGCCCGCCTGCTGTGCGGTGGCGAGCGCGTCACCCAGGGCGAGTTCGGCAAGGGCGCGTATGTCGCCCCGACCGTGTTCACCGACTGCCGTGACGACATGACCATCGTCCGCGAGGAAATCTTCGGGCCGGTCATGAGCATCCTCGTCTACGACAGCGAAGACGAGGCCATCCGCCGCGCCAACGACACCGAGTACGGCCTCGCCGCTGGCGTCGTCACCCAGGACCTGGCCCGCGCGCACCGGGCGATTCACCGCCTGGAAGCAGGCATCTGCTGGATCAACACCTGGGGCGAGTCGCCGGCCGAGATGCCGGTTGGCGGATACAAGCAATCGGGGGTCGGTCGTGAGAACGGCCTGACCACCCTGGCTCACTACACTCGCATCAAATCCGTACAGGTAGAGCTGGGCGACTACACCTCGGTGTTCTGATCGCCGCGATCGAGCCATGAAAGGCCGGTCGCAGGCATGACTCCCTGACCACCGGCCATTCCCCACACGCAGACACCGGCGCGCACGCGTCGCGGGCGGTGTCATGCCTGAAAAAGAGGAAGGCCTGCATGTCCCAGGAATACGACTACATCATCATCGGCGCCGGTTCTGCCGGTAACGTACTGGCCACCCGCCTGACCGAAGACGCCGACGTCAGCGTCCTGCTGCTCGAAGCCGGCGGCCCGGACTACCGCGCCGACTTCCGCACGCAGATGCCCGCCGCGCTGGCCTACCCGCTGCAGGGCCGCCGCTACAACTGGGCGTACCTGACCGATCCGGAACCGTACATGAACAACCGCCGCATGGAATGCGGGCGCGGCAAGGGCCTGGGCGGCTCCTCGCTGATCAACGGCATGTGCTACATCCGCGGCAATGCCATGGATTTCGACGGCTGGGCACAGGAGAAGGGCCTGGAAGACTGGACTTACCTCGACTGCCTTCCGTATTTCCGCAAGGCCGAGACGCGCGACATCGGCCCCAACGACTACCACGGCGGCAACGGCCCGGTGAGCGTCACCACGCCCAAGGCTGGCAACAATCCGCTGTTCCACGCCATGGTCGAGGCCGGCGTGCAGGCCGGTTACCCGCGTACCGAGGATCTCAACGGTTATCAGCAGGAAGGCTTCGGTCCCATGGACCGTACCGTTACCCCGCAGGGCCGGCGCGCCAGCACCGCCCGTGGTTACCTGGACCAGGCTCGCGAGCGCCCCAACCTGACCATCGTCACCCATGCACTGACGGACCGCATCCTGTTCAGCGGCAAGCGCGCCATTGGCGCGACCTATCTGCATGGCGATGACAACGCGCTGAAGGAAGTCCGAGCACGCCGCGAAGTGCTGGTCTGCTCTGGCGCCATCGCTTCCCCACAACTGCTGCAGCGCTCCGGCGTCGGCCCGTCCGCCTTGCTCCGCGACCTGGGCATCGAGGTCGTGCACGACCTGCCCGGCGTCGGCCAGAACCTCCAGGACCATCTGGAGATGTACCTGCAGTACGCCTGCAAGCAGCCGGTGTCGCTGTACCCGGCGCTGCAATGGTGGAACCAGCCGCAGATCGGCGCGCAGTGGATGTTCCTCGGTACGGGGCTGGGCGCGAGCAACCAGTTCGAGGCCGGCGGTTTCATCCGCAGCCGTCCGGAATTCGAGTGGCCGAACATCCAGTACCACTTCCTGCCGGTGGCGATTAACTACAACGGCAGCAACGCGGTGAGCGAGCACGGCTTCCAGGCCCATGTCGGTTCCATGCGCTCGCCCAGTCGCGGGCGAATCAACCTGACCTCGCGCGACCCGCGCAAGCACCCGAGCATCCTGTTCAACTACATGTCCTGCGAACAGGATTGGCAGGAGTTCCGCGACGGTATCCGTCTCACTCGCGAGATCATGAACCAGCCGGCGCTCGACCCTTATCGCGGCCGCGAAATCAGCCCGGGCCTGGACAAGCAGAGCGACGCCGACCTGGATGCCTTCATTCGCGAGCATGCGGAAACCGCGTTCCACCCGTCCTGTTCCTGCAAGATGGGCGAGGACGACATGGCGGTGGTCGATGGGGAAGGCCGCGTGCACGGCATGGAAGGGTTGCGGGTGATCGATGCGTCGATCATGCCGCTGATCATTACCGGCAACCTCAACGCCACCACCATCATGATGGCCGAGAAGCTCGCCGATAAGGTGCGCGGCCGTCCGGCACTGCCCCGCAGTACCGCCGACTACTACAAGGCCAACGGTGCTCCGGTGCGCGGCAAACCGCTACGCTGATTCCGTAAAGCGGAGACGAAAACGCCGGCGAGAGAGCCGGCGTTTTCAGTTTTCAGCCACGACGCGGAGGAACCGGACGGGTACGGCCGCTGCCATCGATGGCGACGAAGACGAACACCGCCTCGGTGACCTTGCGCCACTCGCTGGACAGCGGGTCGTCGCTCCAAACCTCGACCAGCATGCGGATCGAGCTGCGGCCCACTTCCAAAGTCTGGGTATAGAAGGAGAGCTGCGCGCCGACAGCGACCGGGACCAGGAACGCCATACGGTCGATGGCTACCGTGGCTACGCGGCCGCCGGCAATGCGGCTGGACATGGCGGTACCGGCGAGATCCATCTGCGCCACCAGCCAGCCCCCGAAGATGTCGCCGAAGCCGTTGGTTTCGCGTGGCAGGGCGGTGATCTGCAAGGCCAGGTCGCCCTGCGGGATGGGGTCTTCTTGTTCAAGCTCGATCATAGGTAAGGGCCTCGTGCCCCCGGCGTACTCATGGTGAGGTTGTGGAAAAACTCTCCCAAGACACCTGCCGGTGCAAGGCCTTGGGGCAGCTTTTGATCGGCCCGGCTGCATTATATAGAAGCAGGGCCCTGTGCGACGACCGCAGGACTTCGAGATTTTCCCGCGGGCGCGGCCGCTGTGTCGTCTTCGCGCAATTTGCTATGGTGCGGCACCTGCGGCTGCCGGCCGCAGCCACCTTGCCTGCAGAGATAAAAAGCACCATGCCTTCTGTGAACGCTCCTGCCGCGCCCGCGTCACGTCCGTTGACCCGCAGCGACTACAAGACTCTTTCCTTGTCCGCCCTGGGCGGCGCCCTGGAGTTCTACGACTTCATCATCTTCGTCTTCTTCGCCACCGTGGTCGGCAAACTGTTCTTCCCCGCCGACATGCCCGAGTGGCTACGCCAGTTGCAGACTTTCGGCCTGTTCGCCGCCGGCTACCTGGCCCGCCCGCTGGGCGGCGTGGTCATGGCGCACTTCGGCGACCTGCTGGGCCGCAAGAAGATGTTCACCCTCAGCATCTTCCTCATGGCCGTGCCCACACTGATCATGGGCCTGCTGCCGACCTACGAGCAGATCGGCATCTGGGCGCCACTGGCGCTTCTGCTGCTGCGCGTCATCCAGGGCGCTGCCATTGGTGGTGAAGTGCCGGGGGCCTGGGTATTTGTCGCCGAGCACGTACCGCACCGCCATGTCGGCTATGCCTGCGGCACGCTCACGTCGGGTCTGACTGCGGGCATCCTTATCGGTTCGCTGGTTGCGACCCTGATCAACAGTGTCTTCAGCGCGGAAGAAGTCCATGGCTACGCTTGGCGGATTCCATTCCTGCTGGGCGGTATCTTCGGTCTCTTTTCCGTCTACCTGCGCCGCTGGCTGCACGAGACGCCGGTGTTCGCCGAACTGCAACTGCGCAAGCAACTGGCCGAGGAAGTGCCGCTGGGCGTGGTCGTGCGTGAACATCGCCCGGCGGTGGTGCTGTCCATGCTGCTGACCTGGGTGCTGTCTGCCGGCATCGTGGTGGTGATCCTGATGACCCCGTCGGTACTGCAGACCATTTACGGCTTCGATGCGGCGACCGCGCTGAAGGCCAACAGCGTGGCCATCGTCTGCCTGAGCGTCGGTTGCATCCTGGCCGGTCGCCTTGCCGACCGTTTCGGCGCGGGGCGCACCTTTATAGTTGGAAGCATCCTGCTGGGCGTAGTGTCCTGGGCCTTCTATACCAGCTTGAAGGCGCATCCGGACTGGTTGTTCCCGCTGTATGCGATTACCGGTCTGTGCGTCGGCGTCATTGGCGCAGTGCCTTATGTGATGGTCAACGCCTTCCCGCCGGTGGTCCGTTTCACCGGTCTGTCCTTCTCGTACAACCTGGCGTACGCCATCTTCGGTGGCCTAACCCCGATGGTCGTCGCGCTACTAATGAAGGAGGATCCGCTGGGCCCGGCTTATTATGTGGTGGCGCTGTGCTTGGTCGGCCTGTTGGTAGGTGTCTACCTGCTGCGCCAAGAGCGCCGTCTGCCAGGGCAGGCGATGGCGATAAACTGATCGATCGGACAGTTTTTTGCAGAAAGTTTAAATTAGTCGTTGACGGCCAATTTAAACTCCCTATAATGCGCACCACTCCCAGCGACGAAGCGCTGAAAGAACTTGAAAATCAAGCACTTACAGAGATTAGAGGTTGAGAGTGGTGATCAGGCAGGTGATTCACTTGCTGCTCTTCATTAGCTGCTCCGGCAGCGAGCTGAAAAGAAGGTCGCCGAGGTGCTTGACAGCGAGTTTGATCGCTGTAGAATGCGCCTCCCGCTGATGAGAGGTTTGGCTTCTCGGAAGCCCAAGCGATTGAGTAGAAAAGAAATTTTCGAAAAATAAAGCTTGACGAAAGATGAGGCTAGCGTAGAATGCGCGCCTCGGTTGAGATGAAAGCCTTAACCAACTGCTCTTTAACAAGTTGAATCAAGCAATTCGTGTGGGTGCTTGTGATGTAAGACTGATGATCGACTGATTATCAGCAACGCAAGTAACACTCGTGAATTCGAG
>NZ_WMBX01000005.1:0-502769 GCF_010994165.1 Pseudomonas nitroreducens
CTCGAATTCACGAGTGTTACTTGCGTTGCTGATAATCAGTCGATCATCAGTCTTACATCACAAGCACCCACACGAATTGCTTGATTCAACTTGTTAAAGAGCAGCTGGTTAAGGCTTTCGTCTCAACCGAGGCGCGCATTCTACGCTAACCTCATCTTTCGTCAAGCTTTATTTTTCGAAAATTTCTTTTCTACTCAATCGCTTGGGCTTCCGAGAAGTCAAACCTCTCATCAGCGGGAGGCGCATTCTACAGCGATCAAACTCACTGTCAAGCACCTCGGCGACCTTCTTTTCAGCTCGCTGCCGGAGCAGCTAATGAAGAGCGGCAAGCGAATCACCTGCCTGATCACCACTCCCAACCTCTAATCTCTGTAAGTACTTGATTTTCAAGTTCTTTCAGCGCTTCGTCACTGGGAGTGGTGCGCATTATAGGGAGTTTAAATTGGCCGTCAACGACTAATTTAAACTTTCTTCAGCCGGCGGTCGGTCGACTGCGCAATCGAGGCAGCTGACGAGCTATCGGAGGCGTGCGCAGGAGCATCAGTACAAGCCCTACGATCGCATAGACCGCCCAGCGTTCCAGATCAGACCGCACGACCCACAGCATATGCAACAACCCCAAACCGAGGATGACATATATCAGGCGATGCAGTTTCTTCCAGCTCGCCCCCAGCTTTCGCATGCTGTAGCGGTTGGAAGTGATAGCCAGGGCCAGCAACCCGAGGAACGCCCCGAAGCCGACAATGATGTAGGGCCGCTTGCTCAGCTCCACTCCCAATTGGGCCCAGTCCAACCCAAGGATGAAGACGGCATAGGCACTCAGGTGCAGCACTATATAGGTGAAGCACCAGAGACCCAGCTGGCGGCGAACCTGTACCCAGCCACCCCACCGGGTGACTTTCTGCAGAGGCGTCATCGCCAGGGTAATGAGCAACAGGACGAGACCGCCCTGGCCCAGCCTGTCCACCAGCGCCTTGCCCGGGTCCGGCCCCAGATCGAAGATCCAAGCCTGGTACAGCCAGAAGAGTGGCGGCGCCGATGCAGCCAGAAATACCCCGGCCCGCCAGAACGGATAGCGCATCAGTAGTCCTTCCTCAGATCCATGCCCGCATAAAGCGAAGCGACCTCATCGGCATAGCCGTTGAACATGAGGGTAGGACGAACATTGGGGCTGAATAGTCCACTGGGCAGACGACGTTCGCGCGCCTGGCTCCAGCGCGGATGGTCTACCGTCGGATTGACGTTGGCATAGAAGCCATACTCGTCCGAAGCCAGACTCTGCCAGGTAGTCTTCGGCTGCTCCTCGACGAAGCTGATCCGCACAATGGACTTGGCTCCCTTGAAGCCGTATTTCCACGGCACCACCAGACGCAGCGGCGCTCCGTTCTGGTTCGCCAGTACCCGGCCGTACATGCCGACAGCCAGAATCGCCAAGGGATGCATCGCCTCATCCATGCGCAGCCCTTCCACATAGGGCCAATCGATCAAGGCGAAGTTGGATTGCACACCCGGCATATCCTTGCGATCCACCAGGGTTTCGAAGCGCAGGTATTTCGCCTTGCTGGTCGGTTCGACCCGCTTGATCAGCTCGGAGATCGGAAAGCCGATCCACGGAATGACCATCGACCAAGCCTCGACGCAGCGCAATCGGTAGACGCGCTCCTCCAGCAGATAGGGTTTGATGAAGTCCTCGAGCGCGTACTTGCCGGGTTTACCCACCTCCCCATCGATCACTACGGACCATGGCTCGGTCTTCAAGGCACCCGCATTGGCAGCGGGATCCCCCTTGTCCGGGCCGAATTCGTAGAAATTGTTGTAGGTGGTCGCGTCCTTGAACGGTGTGATGGCTTCATCTTTTACCGTGACGGCATCCCAGCGTGTAGCGGCGAGCTTTTCCGTGAGCCAGGAAGGGGCAGCCGCTTCGGCGACATCGGCATAGCGACCGCCCTCGGCAAAACCCAGACGCGGCAATCCGGATAGAGCCGCAGCCGCCATCGCACCACCGAGAAAGTGGCGACGGGAGAGATAGAGGGATTCGGGCATGACTTCCGATTCGTGGCAATCGGAAAGGCGGGACGACTTGATCAGCATGACGGGCTCCGCAACAACTGGCTGTATGCGCCAGTAGACTGCGGAGCCCGCTGGAAATTACACGGCAGGCGGCTGCTTGCGACGGCGCAATTGCAACAAGTATTGCACCGGGCCGGAGGTTGCGTATGCAAGGAACAGCAGGAGCAGGATGCGCGGCGGGTCGGTGAAGACCACGGCGAATGCCAGCACCACTACAAGGATTGCCATGAACGGCACGCGGCCGCGCAGGTCAAGATCCTTGAAGCTGTAGTACTTGATATTGCTGACCATCAGCATGCCGGCGGCGGCGACCATCAGCGCAACCAGCAGGGAAACCTTGGCGCCCTGAACGTCGAAGTCGGCGAACGCCCACACCGTACCGGCAACCAGCGCCGCGGCAGCCGGGCTGGCCAGACCGATGAAGTAGCGCTTGTCAGCCTTGCCCACCTGGGTATTGAAACGCGCCAGACGCAGAGCGGCACCAGCAACATAGATGAAGGCGACCATCCAGCCGACCTTGCCCAGGCTGCTCAGCGCCCACTCGAAAGCGACCAGCGCCGGAGCTACTCCGAAGGCGACCATGTCGGACAGCGAGTCGTACTCGGCGCCGAAAGCACTCTGGGTATTGGTCAGACGGGCCACACGACCGTCGAGGCCGTCGAGGACCATGGCGACGAAGATGGCGATGGCGGCGTTGGAGAAATCGCCGTTCATGGCATTGATGATGGCGTAGAGGCCGGTAAACAGTGCTGCAGTAGTGAACAGGTTAGGCAGCAGGTAGATGCCGCGATGACGAACCTTGCGACCTTCTGCGTCATGGCCCTCTTCGATGTGCTCATCGATGGGCAGCAGACTTTCTTCGGTGTCGGAAGCCTTGTTCGGCTCCTCGTGACCTTCACTCATGGACGATTCCTTGAGAACTCGTTGAGGCTGAGATTTGCCGGTGCACGCTTTTGCGTGGACACGTCCGGCACCCCCGCTTTATACCAGATCACCGCCCCTAAACGAAAAAACGCGGCAAGCGCCGCGTTTCCTCGTTTGTCGAAAGGACCTTAGTTCTTGGTCTTGTCGACGATCTTGTTGGCAGCAATCCACGGCATCATGGCGCGCAGTTGCTCGCCGATGACTTCGATACCGTGAGCGGCGTTGTTGCGGCGCTTGGCGGTCATCGACGGGTAGTTGGTAGCGCCTTCGGAGATGAACATCTTGGCGTATTCGCCGTCCTGGATGCGCTTCAGAGCGTTGCGCATGGCCTGACGGGATTCGGCGTTGATCACTTCCGGACCGGTTACGTACTCGCCGTATTCGGCGTTGTTCGAGATCGAGTAGTTCATGTTGGCGATGCCGCCTTCGTACATGAGGTCCACGATCAGCTT
Source organism: Pseudomonas nitroreducens (assembly GCF_010994165.1). Lineage (NCBI taxonomy): Bacteria > Pseudomonadati > Pseudomonadota > Gammaproteobacteria > Pseudomonadales > Pseudomonadaceae > Pseudomonas > Pseudomonas nitroreducens. The sequence goes on from NZ_WMBX01000005.1 coordinate 3,447, forward strand.
CAGTTCGTGCAGGCACTCGAAGTAGGCCATTTCCGGAGCGTAACCGGCTTCGACCAGGGTTTCGAAACCGGCTTTCACCAGCTCGACGCAACCGCCGCACAGAACGGCCTGCTCGCCGAACAGGTCGGTTTCGGTCTCGTCCTTGAAGGTGGTTTCGATGATGCCGGTACGGCCGCCGCCAACGCCGCAGGCGTAGGACAGAGCGACGTTCTTGGCATTGCCCGAAGCGTCCTGGTAGATCGCGATCAGGTCGGGGATGCCGCCGCCTTTCACGAACTCGGAGCGTACGGTGTGGCCCGGGGCCTTCGGCGCGATCATGATCACGTCGAGGTCAGCGCGCGGTACGACCTGGTTGTAATGGATGGAGAAGCCGTGGGCGAAAGCCAGGGTGGCGCCTTTTTTCAGGTTCGGCTCGATCTCGTCCTTGTACAGACGGCCCTGGAACTCGTCCGGAGTCAGGATCATGACCAGGTCGGCAGCGGCAACGGCTTCGGCCACTTCGGCGACTTTCAGGCCGTGGTTCTGAGCCTTGGCAACGGAAGAAGAACCCGCACGCAGGCCGACGGTGACGTCGACGCCGGAGTCTTTCAGGTTGCAGGCGTGTGCATGGCCCTGGGAGCCGTAACCGATGATGGCAACTTTCTTGCCCTGAACGATGGAGAGGTCACAGTCTTTATCGTAGAAAACGCGCATTTGGGTAATCCCCTGTCAGTTGGCCTCGTGGGCCGTATTTCAAATCAGATGCTGAGAGTCTTGTCGCCACGGGCAATACCGGTGACGCCGCTGCGGACAACTTCGAGGATCGACGCGGTGCCGATGGCCTGGATGAAGCTGTCCAGCTTGTCGCTGGTGCCGGCCAGCTGCACGGTGTAGACGCTGCTGGTGACGTCGACGATCTGTCCGCGGAAGATGTCGGTGGTGCGCTTGACCTCGGCGCGCTGGGCGCCGGTAGCCTTCACTTTCACCAGCATCAGCTCGCGCTCGATATGCGCGCTCTCCGAGAGATTCACCAGTTTTACCACCTCGATGAGCTTGTTGAGGTTCTTGGTGATCTGCTCGATGACTTCGTCCTGACCGGCGGTGGTCAGGGTCAGGCGCGACAGCGTCGGGTCCTCGGTCGGGGCGACGGTCAGGCTTTCGATGTTGTAGTTGCGCTGGGAGAACAGGCCGACGACGCGGGACAGCGCGCCGGGTTCGTTTTCCAGCAGCAGGGAAATGATGTGTCGCATGATCAGGTACGCTCCGTCTTGCTCAGCCACATGTCGCGCATCGCACCACCGCGGATCTGCATCGGGTAGACGTGCTCGCTGGTATCAACCTGGATGTCGAGGAAGACCAGGCGATTCTTCATCGCGAAGGCTTCTTCCATCATCGGCTTCAGGTCCTTCAGGTCGGTGATGCGCATGCCGACGTGGCCATACGCTTCAGCCAGCTTGACGAAGTCCGGCAGCGATTCCATGTAGGAGTGCGAGTAGCGGCTGTTGTACTGCATGTCCTGCCATTGGCGGACCATGCCCAGCGCACCGTTGTTCAGGTTGACGATCTTCACCGGCAGGTCGTACTGCAGGCAGGTGGACAGCTCCTGGATGTTCATCTGGATGCTGCCTTCACCGGTCACGCACGCAACGTCTGCGTCAGGGAAGTTCAACTTCACACCCATGGCGGCCGGGAAGCCGAAGCCCATGGTGCCCAGGCCACCAGAGTTGATCCAGCGATTGGGCTTGTTGAAGCGGTAGTACTGCGCCGCGAACATCTGGTGCTGACCCACGTCGGAAGCGACGAAGGCATCACCGTTGGTGACTTCGCAGAGGGTCTCGATCACGGTCTGCGGCTTGATGATGCTGCCGTCGCCCATGCTGTAGGGGAACAGGCCGCGGGTGCCACGCCATTCCTCGATCTGCTTCCACCAGGCCGCCTGGGCTTCCTTGTTCGGGGTCTCGCCGATTTCCTTGAGGATCGCGACCATTTCGGTCAGGACGCTGTCCACCGGGCCGACGATCGGGATGTCGGCCTTGACGGTCTTGGAGATCGAGGCCGGGTCGATGTCGACGTGGATGATCTTGGCATTCGGGCAGAACTTGGCTGCGGTCTCGCCGTTGATCACGCGATCGTCGAAACGCGCGCCGACGGCAAAGATCACGTCAGCGTGGTGCATCGCGAGGTTCGCGGTGTAGCTGCCGTGCATGCCGAGCATGCCGACGAACTGGCGATCGGTACCCGGATAGCCACCCAGGCCCATCAGGGTGTTGGTGACCGGCACGTTGAGCATGCGCGCGACCTCAGTCAGCGGCTCGGCGGCATTGCCCATGATCACGCCACCACCGGCGTAGATGATCGGGCGCTTGGCGGCGAGCATCATCTCGGCGGCCTTGCGGATCTGGCCGGAGTGGCCACGGACCGCCGGGCTGTAGGAGCGCAGCTTCACCTTCTTCGGGTAGTTGTATTCGAACTTCTGGGTCGGATCGCCCATGTCCTTCGGAATATCGATCACCACCGGGCCGGGACGGCCGGACTGGGCGATATAGAAGGCCTTCTTGATGACCTCAGGGATTTCCGACGGGTGCTTGATGATGAAGCTGTGCTTCACGATCGGGCGGGAGATACCGACCATGTCGGTTTCCTGGAACGCGTCGGTACCAACCATGTTGCTCGCCACCTGGCCGGAGATCACCACCATCGGGATGGAGTCCATGTAGGCGGTGGCGATGCCGGTGACGGCATTGGTCGCGCCGGGACCGGAGGTCACCAGCACCACGCCGGGCTTGCCGGTGGCCCGCGCATAGCCGTCGGCCATGTGGGTAGCGGCCTGCTCGTGGCGAACCAGGATGTGGGTTACTTCGTTCTCTTTGAAGAGAGCGTCGTAGATATGCAGGAGGGCACCGCCCGGGTACCCGTAGATGTACTTAACGCCTTCGTCACGCAGGGAGCGGACGACCATTTCAGCGCCGGATAAAAGTTCCACGTTGTCACCTCTAGAACGCTATATACGGAAACCCCCAACGTGGGGGACCGACTTGGATGGCTGCCCGGCAGACATGGGCGAATGTAATCGCCGGCTACGTCGACTGCCGATTGAGCAGAACCTGGAGACACTCCTGTTTGTGTTACGGAGAGCCTCCACCCAGCGCGAGGTAACGCGAAACAGGGTGAAACTTTGCGGCGCGGGTAGCACCTCTTGTCTGCCGAGTAAAACCAGCTTGCGGCCGGCCCACTGCAGCGAACCTTGGATTCTTCTGAAACGAAGCGGCCAAGTCAAGCCATATATGGCTTTGAATGAAGCGGGGATGTGAACTTTCTCAGAGTGAATAAGCCCGCGATTTGGTTATAGTTACCGACAGACTCCGCACCCCAAGGATCGACAAAGCATGCGACGGACGATTTTCATGGGCAGCCTGCTGCTCGCACTGGCCCCGACCGTGATGGCCGCGCAGGTCTACAAATGGGTCGATGCCCAGGGCATCACCCACTTCGGGGCACAGCCACCACAAGGTGCCGATGCTGCCACCGTGAACACCAACACCGCACCGCCCAAGGCCAGCAGCAACTTCCCGCCGCCCGCCGACGCCCTGCCGAAACTCGCGCCCAGCGCGGACGAAAAGCAGAAGGCCGCCGACGAAAAGGTGCGCCAGGAAGTCGCGCAGCAGGAAGCCGAACGCCTCAAGCAGTGCGACAAACTACGTAACGACATGGCCCAGTTGAAGAACAATCCGCGCATCCGCGTGGACAATGGTGAGGGCGAGCTTCGCCGCATCACCGAAGAGGAACGTCAGGACCGTATCGCGGCCAGCGAAAAGAGCCTGCGCGAGAACTGCAACTGACGCCCGCTCAGGGCGTCGGGCTGATCAACTGGTCGAAGGCGCCGAGCGCATCGAGCAGACCAGCCACCCGCGCGCCCTCATTGGCATAAGCCATTTCCGCGATGGCACGGATCCCCGAGGCAGTGGGCAGGTCCGCGCCGCTCTCGATGATCAGCTTCATCCGCGGCAGAAATATCCACTGCAGCCACTCCTCCAGCGCCAGCGTATCCACGCAGAAGGGTTCGACGCTGGAAAGCCTGTCCGGCGACGGGCTTTCGCTTCCCCACAGACCGATTGCACGCAGCTCCCGCTCGATCAGCAGCAACTGATCGGCGACGGCCAGCACGCGCCCGTCCATTACAGGGTCACCTTGGCTTTCTGCCGTGCCTCGGCGGCGCCAGCGGTATTGCCCTGCTGGTCACGACACTTGGCGATCAGATCCCACAGACTGGCCTGCATGGTCGGGCGACCGTTGGCCAGTGACAGGCCACGCAGCGCCACCTGTTCGGCTTGCGCAGCATCGCCCTGTGCCAGGCGCACCTGGGCCAGCTTGTAGAGCACCTGCGGCTCGCGTGGAGCAATGCGCTGGGCGCGCTCCAGGCTGGCGGCAGCGCCGTTGAGGTCACCACCACCCTGCTGCTGCGAGGCGGAGGTGAGCAGCGCCAGCACCGGTCCATCCAGCTGCTCGTCCGCCGAGAGGCCAGTGTTGCTCGACGGAATGCCGGAAGGCCCCTGGTAGTTCTGGGTGGTCGGCGCAGCCTGCTGAGCCTGATTGATCGGCTGCTGGTAGGTCTGCGACTGGAAACCACCATTGGAGGTGATGCCACCACTGGTGGAGATTGGCTGCTGCGAGTAGCTCGTTCCCGTTGCTCCCGGCGCCGTGGTCATCGGCGAGGTGCTGATCGGCGCGGCGCCGCTCTGCGCCGGGAAAGTCTGGATCGGCGCCATGCCGGCATCCTGCGGGACCATCACGGTAACCCCGGAGTCACCCTGCGGGATGCTCTGGCCGGCACCGGCACGAACTGGCGCCTGGGTGTTGCCACCGCTGCGGCCAACGCGCTCCGAGTTGGAGACGGAGGTACCGGAGTCCTGCACGGGAATCGCACCCTGCTGCGGGGTCGCACAACCGGACAGAAGCGCCAGAGTCGCCGACGCTGCAAACCAAGCTTTTCTCACTTCCAATCCTCTTGCATCAGTTCAACCAGCCGCGCACCCAGTCCATGACTTCGCCGGCTGGCGTCTGGTTTCCGCAACCTGCGCCCAGCGCAGGTTCGCTTCCACGAATATAAGGCATCTGCACTGCGCCCGGGCAGTTGGCGTCAGTGCCCTGCCCGGTATGCGGATCGACCCAGGCCTGCACGACATTATCCGGCATCGGCATGTCCAGCGGCGCGGGATTGGCCTTGCGCATGAAGCTGGTCCAGATCTGCAGCGCACCGGTGGCACCGGTGAGCGGAGTCTTGCCATTGTCGTCGCGACCGATCCACACCACCGCCAGCAGGTCCTGGCCGAAACCGGAGAACCAGCTGTCGCGAGAATCGTTGGTGGTACCGGTCTTGCCCGCCAGGGTGAGGGACGCCGGCAACTGGTTGTAGACCGAGCGCCCGGTGCCTTCGCGCATCACGCGCTGCATGGCGCTCTGCAGCAGGTAGATGGCGCCCGGATCGAAACGCTGCTGGACCTGGAACGGATAACGCTTGAGCGGCTGCCCGTCGGCCGCCAGCACACTGCGGATGCTGCGCAGCGGGGTATTGAAGCCGCCACTGGCAATCGTCTGGTACATGGTCGCCACTTGCATCGGGCTCAGCGCGCCCGCGCCCAGCAGCATCGACGGATAGGCCGGCCAATTCGGCGACACGCCCAGGCGCTCCAGCGTCTTCAGGACGTTCGGCACGCCCAGGTCGAGACCCAGCCTGGCCGTGGACAGGTTCAGCGAACGGGCCAGCCCCTGGTAGAGGAAGATGGTGCCGTTGGCGGTGCCCTCATAGTTCTTCGGCGTCCACACCTGGCCATCCTTGCCCTTCACCTGGAACGGCTGGTCCTGGATGTAGCTGGTCAGGGTGTACTGGCTCGGACGCTCCAGCGCGGTCAGGTAGACCGCCGGCTTGACCAGCGAACCGATCGGCCGCACCGCATCTACCGCACGATTGAAGCCGGCGAAGCGCGGGTCACGGCTGCCGAGCAGCGCCTGGATTTCGCCGGTTTCCGGGTTGGTCACGACCATCGCGGTTTCGGTCTCGGCGACGCCCTTGCGGCCTTCCAGGCGCTTGAAGGTTTCGCTGACGGCGGACTCGGCCTTCATCTGCAGGATGGGGTCGAAGCTGGTGAAGATCCGCAGGCCTTCTTCGGTCAGGTCCTCGTCGCGATAGTCCTCGCGCAACTGGCGTTTCACCAGGTCGAGGAAGGCCGGATAGGAGCTGTTGGCCATGCTGCCCTGAGTGGTCACACCCAGCGGCGCCTGCTTGGCGGCAGCCGCTTCCTGGGCGGTGATCACACCCTGCTCGGCAAGCACGTCGAGCACCACGTTGCGGCGTTCCAGCGCACGCTCCGGATTCCGACGCGGGTTGTAATAGGAAGGCCCCTTCACCATGCCAACGAGCAAAGCCACCTGGGGCAGCTTCAGCTCCGATAGCGGCTGGCTGAAGAAGTACTGGCTGGCGAGGCCGAAGCCGTTCACCGAGCGCTGGCCGTCCTGACCGAGGAACACCTCGTTGAGGTAGCCCTCGAGGATTTCGCGCTTGTCGTAATGCAGTTCCAGCAGCACCGCCATCATGGCTTCGGTGAGCTTGCGCGACAGGCTGCGCTCGTTGGTCAGGAAGAAGTTCTTCACCAGTTGCTGGGTCAGCGTGCTGCCACCCTGGCGCAGCTGGCCGGCGCTGGCGTTGACCCAGACCGCCCGGGCGATGGACTTGATCGAGACTCCGTGGTGGGTCCAGAAGTCGCGGTCCTCCACGGCCACCAGGGTATCGATCAGGTAAGGCGGCACCTGATCCAGCTTGATCAGGATGCGGTCTTCGTTATGTGCCGGATACAGGCCGCCGATCAGCAGCGGCTCCATGCGCGCGACAGCGAGGTCGCCACCATTGGCGCGACTCAGGCCAGCCACGTAGTCGCCGGAGAAGCGCACGCGAATGCGCTGCGCAGGCTCGGCGCCTTCATAGAACTGGAAGCCACGGGTATTGAGGTCGACGGCGTTGCCGGACACCGACACGGCGCCAGGGCCTGCGACCGAGGCCTCGCGGCGATAGCCCAGCGCATCCAGCTCGCGCAGGAAGTCGTCCTTGCCCAGTTTCAGGCCGACGAACAGCTCCAGCGGCCGGGCGTAGACCTTGGCGGGAATGGTCCAGCGCTTGCCGGAGAATTTCTCCTGGACAACCGCATCGAGGTACACGGCAAAACCGGCCAGCACCACGACACCAACCAGACCGAGCTTGAGAGCCCAGCCCAGCCACTTGCGCATGGCAGGCGACGATTTGCCGCTTTTTTTACGAGGTTTGGAAGATCGGGGACGCGTCATGGCGGCGCATTATACGTACTTTGTCCACAGGAGACAGACGCCGCTCCAGCGGGCGTCCGGGCTTGATGCGAACTGCCGCGCATCCAACAAGAACGGCAGTGGCCGAGCTATGACCCCGCGATGGCCATTTGGTTGCCGGCCGGCTGCAGAGTTTGCACCTGCCGACCCAGCCGCCATAATGCCCGCCTTTAGAAAATTCGACCGGAAAGGACATCACGTGAGCCAGACCCTACTCGCAGCCCTGCAGAACCCCGCCCTCTTCCCCCATCCGGTCGACGGTTTCCGGGTCATCGAAACCCACATTTCCTGGGTGCTGCTCACTGGCTCCCATGTCTACAAGATCAAGAAACCGGTGAACTTCGGCTTCCTCGACTTCACCGACCTTGCCAAGCGCAAGCACTTCTGCGAGGAAGAGCTGCGCCTGAACCAGCGTCTGACCGAAGGCCTGTACCTCGACGTCATCGCCATTACCGGCAGCGAATCCGCCCCGCAGATCGGCGGCGACGGCCCGGCCATCGAATACATGATCCAGTGCCGCGAATTCCCGCAGAGCCAGTTGCTCAGCGAAGTTCAGGCCCGCGGCGAACTTAGCGCCCAGCATATCGACGGCCTTGCCCATCAGATCGCCGACTTCCACCTGCGCACCCCGGTCGTCCCCAGCGAGCACCCACTAGGCACTCCGGACGCCTGCCTGGCGCCGGTGCGGCAGAACTTCGAACAGATCCGTCCGCTGCTCTCGGACAAAGCCGACCTGCTGCAACTGGATGCCCTGGAGGCCTGGGCGGAGTCCAGCTTCGAGCGCCTGCACGGCGTGTTCGAGCAGCGCAAGGCCAATGGCTTCATCCGCGAATGCCACGGCGACATCCATCTGGGTAACGCCGCGATCATCGACGGCAAGGTAGTGCTGTTCGACTGCATCGAGTTCAACGAGCCCTTCCGCTTCACCGATGTCACCGCCGACTACGCCTTCCTCGCCATGGACCTGGAAGACCGCGGCCTGAAGTGCCTGTCGCGACGCTTCGTCAGCCAGTACCTGGAATACACCGGTGACTACCAGTCGCTGGCCCTGCTGAATTTCTACAAGGCTTACCGCGCCCTGGTCCGCGCCAAGATCGCGCTGTTCAGCCTGGCGCACCAGACTGACGCCGTGCAGAAGGCCGCGACGCTGCGCCAGTATCGCAACTACGCCAACCTGGCGGAGAGCTACAGCGCCATTCCCTCGCGCTTCCTCGCGGTGACCGTCGGTGTTTCCGCCGTCGGTAAGAGCCAGGTCGCACTGCGGCTGGTAGAAGCACTGGGCGCCATTCGCCTGCGTTCGGACGTGGAGCGCAAGCGCCTGTTCGGCGAACAGCAGGCCGACCAGCAAGGCCAACTGAAGGCCGGCATCTATGCTGGCGACGCCACCACCGCGACCTACCAACGCCTCAACGAGCTGGCCGTTGATATCCTGCGTGCCGGCTACCCGGTCGTGCTGGACGCGACTTTCCTCAAGCAGGAGCAACGTGCCGCTGCCTGGGAAATTGCCGAGGAAACCGGGGTGCCCTTCCTGATCCTCGACTGCCAGGCGCCGGAAGCGGTGATCAGCAGTTGGCTGACCCAGCGTCAGGCCGAGGGCAATGACCCCTCCGACGCGACCCTGGAAGTGATCCAGGCGCAGCAGGCCAGTCGCGACCCTCTCAGCGCCGAAGAGCAGCAACACAGCAAGCGCGTCGACACCCCCGACGCCGCCAGCCTCGACACCCTGGTCGCCAGCATCCGCCAGCGCCTGCCGGGCCTCTGATCCACCGTTTGTCGGCCGGAATCACCGCCACGCGATGACTCCGGCCGGTGGGCAGCGCCGCACGGCGCGCCCTGCCTGCGCCACATCGCCCTGCCCCGCTTTCAGGGCGATGTCACAACGCCACGCTTTTCTCATCCACCGCTACACTTCCAGGGTGTGTCCGGCCGCTACGAGCAGTTCTCGGCCTTTTCAAGACCTGACACCCATCGTGCCCATCGCAAGGACCGACGATGAACGACGAACTGCTGCACCTGAAGAACCTCGGCAAGACCTCTGCCCAGTGGCTCCACGCCGTGGGCATCCACAACGCTGGCGACCTGCGCCGTCTGGGGGCGGTCGGCGCTTACCGGGCCGTGCGCGCCCGGGGCTTCCGTGCCTCCAAGGTGCTCCTTTACGCCATCGAGGGTGCCCTGCTGGATGTGCACTGGAACGACCTTCCTCCCGCGCACAAGGCAGCCCTTCTCGGCGAGCTTGAGACATTTCCCGCACGTAACAAGAGCTAGCTCACAAGCTCTGTGGGAAAATGTTTACGCAAGGTGCCTGTCCGCTTATGGTCTCAGGGCCCTTCGTGCGCCCTCGACCGTCGCCATATCAAGGAATTACGGCCATGTACCTACTCGGTGAACAACCTGCCTACGCCGATCGACTGATCAATCGCCTGCAGGGCATTCCGGCGCAATTGCTCGCCGGCCTGGAACCCGCTGGCGAAGCCATCCGCCTGGAGCGATCCGACGACCTGGAAGGCGAGTTGCCCGGCAAGCATCTGTTCCTCATCGAGAATGGCCTGGTCCATGCGCTGGTGGATGAGCGCCCGCTGTTCTACCTGCAGGAAGGCGACCTGGTCGGCCTGCGCCAGGGTATCGAGCTGCCACCGTGCCGTTACGTCAGCGAAGAACCTCTGTGCCTGATTCCCTATTCGCGCAGCGAAGTGTTCCGCCATATCCACAGCGACGAGGAGCGCCAGGAGCAGTTCCTGCACTACCTGATCGGCCACACCGCGCTGCTGTCCGACGCGCTGGCGCACCTCAAGCAACCGGAAATCCGCCCGGCTACCGGCTTCCAGCATTTCGCCGCCGGCGCGCAGCTGATCCAGCAGGGTGATGACGCCGAGCACGTGTTCATCATCATCGAAGGCCACGCCGAGGCCTTCGTCGATGGGCAGAAGGTCGGTGACGTGCAGAAGGACGAAATCTTCGGCGCCATGGCCGTGTTCACCCGCGAGAAGCGCAGCGCGTCGGTCATCGCCAGCGAGCCGTGCACCGTGATGGTGATCCCCAAGGACCAGTTCCTCAGCCTGATGCAGAGCAACCCGCGCATCGCCCACAGCCTCATCGAGGGCATGGCACGCCGCATCGACCTGCTGAACAAGGAAGTCACCCAGTTGCGCCTGCAGCGCCAGCCGGACTGAGCCTCAGCCCTTTGAGAAAGCCCGGCCTTGCGCCGGGCTTTTTCGTTACCGCGGTAGCTCATTCGTCGATGAGAAAAAATCTGCAGAAAAGAGGTTGACTCTCAAATGATAATGATTATTATTGATTCATCTGGTCGCGAGGCCAGATCGATAACCTCAAGAGACCACGCAGTCGGACTCTTCAGATTATCTCCTCATCAGGCTAATCACGGTTTCGACCCGGCACTTTGCCGGGTCTTTTTTTTGCCCCGGTTTTTACCTTTCCGCCCCATCGCCAATCCGCAGAAAAAACTTCGCATCAGTCGCAGAAAAGCTGTTGACTCTCAAATGATAATGGTTATTATTACAACAACTGGCTGCGAGGCCAGTTGGATAAGCTAGAGAGACCACGCAGTCGGACTCTTCAGATTATCTCCTCATCAGGCTAATCACGGTTTTAGACCCGGCACTTTGCCGGGTCTTTTTTGCCCGCGATTTCTTGCGCGTCGTTCTGACAGCGAGCCTATGAAAAACGGAGCCTTCCGGCTCCGTCGTGTGACTTACAGGCTACCGCGCATCTGCGCACAGTAATCGGTGGCGGGCTGGGCCGGCGTATACCACAGGTAATCCGCCTGGCCGGGCTCCACGGGCTTGCCGACTTCCGCCAGCATCACCACCTTCAGCCCTTGCGCCGCGTCGATATCCTTCAGATGCAGCGGCACTCCCAGATCGCGCCGCGCATGAAAGCCGCCGGCGATCAGCACGGAGGGTTCAGGAGCTGCCTTGAAAACTTCGGCCATGCGCCGGTCGCGCTGCTGCTGCACCGCCAGCATCGCCGGGTACTGGCTCTCGGGCAGCAGGCCACAATGGGAACCACGGATGTCCTCCAGCAATGCATTGCGCACCGACGCTGCTGTAGACGCCGAGCCTTGCAGCTGCGGCTTGGTCCGGTAGATCTTCATGATCTCGTCACGATCCAGGTTGGCCGCCAGTAGTGGCGCCGGCTGCTTCACCAGCCAGATCACCAGCGGACCGTATTGTGACCAGTCCCAGCCCGGCTGCCAGCGCAGCGCAGCGATCAGGTCGTTTGGCATGTCGCCCTTCGCGGCGGATGCCTGGGCGGCGCTGACTGCGCTCTGCTGGTCAGGGGCGAGCATTTCCAGCAGCACACTGCCACTCGGGCGACGCTCGGCCAGGGCGCGCACCAGCCAGAGCTCGAGGGCATGGTGATCCGGATTGTCGTGCTGCTCACCAACGATTACCCGCGGTGCCGCTGCAAGTCGATCAAGCAGCTGCGCGGGGGAAAGTTGCTCGCCGCTGCGCAGATCGCGGATCACCCCCAGCGCGGCGCTGTCGCGCTCTTCCGGGCTTTGCCAGTCTGGCAGCGGCGGCGCAGCCACCTGGCCTTGGCAGGCAGCGAGCAACGCCAGCAGCGGGACGAGCAGGACCTTCTTCATGGCGACTCCTATCAGCGCGCGATGATCAGCGGATGGCCGCGCTCCGGGTGCTCCTGAACCAGCACGTCGAGGCCGAAGACCGTGCGCAGGGGTTCGGCCTGAAGCACCTCGCGCGGCGTGCCGAGCAGATGTGCACGCGCCTCGTGCAGCAACAACAGGCGGTCACAGTAGCGCGCCGCAAGGTTCAGGTCGTGCAGGATGACCAGCACTGCCGCGCCACGCCCGGCGAACTCTTGCACAGCCTGCAGCGTGGTGTGCTGGTGCAACGGGTCGAGGGCGGACGTCGGTTCGTCCAGCAGCAGGATCTGCTCCTCTCCGCCCGGCCAGAGCTGCGCCAGCACCCGAGCCAGGTGCACGCGCTGGCGCTCACCGCCGGACAGCGCCAGGTAGCTGCGCCCGGCAAGGTGCGAGGCATCCGCGGCGCGCATCGCTTCGCGGATGATTGTTTCATCGCGCTGGCGGCCAGTGTCGTGAGGCAGCCGGCCGAACCCCACCACCGCCTCGACGGAAAAGGCGAAGTTCAGCGAGGACGATTGCGGCAGAACAGCCAGCCGCCGCGCGCGCTCGGGGCCCTGCCACGACTCCAGCGGGCGACCGTCGAGGCTCACCGCTCCGCTGGTAAGCGGCAATTCACCATTCAAGGCGCCGAGCAGCGTGCTCTTGCCCGCGCCGTTGGGGCCGAGCACACCGAGCACTTCGCCCGGCTGCAGCGTCACGCTCACATCCTGCAGGACGACCTGGGAGCCGCGATTCACCCGCAGCTTGTCTGCGCACAGCATCAGGAGCGCCCCCGGACCAGCAGATAGAGAAAGAACGGCGCGCCGATCAGCGCAGTGACGATGCCGATCGGGAGCTCCGCCGGCGCCAGCGCCAGGCGAGCGATCAGGTCGGCCAATAGCAGAAGGATCGCACCGCCGAACATCGATGCCGGCAGCAGCACGCGGTGATCCGGGCCGACGATCAGCCGCAGCAGGTGCGGCACGACCAGGCCGATGAAGCCGATCATCCCGGCCGCCGCCACCGCCGCGCCCACACCGAGGGCAGTGCAGAGGATCAGTTCGATTTTCAGTCGCTCGACGTCGAAGCCCAGGTGGCGCGCCTCGGACTCACCCAGCAACAGCGCATTCAACGCATTCACCCGACGCGGCAACCAGCAGGCTACCAGCAACGTGATCAGCAGCAGTGGCCACAGACGCGGGTAGCTCGCGCCATTGAGGCTGCCGAGGTTCCAGAAGGTCAGCGTGCGCAACGTGGCGTCGTCGGCGAGGTAGGTGAACAGCCCGATCAGCGCGCCGGCCAATGCCGTCAGCGCGATGCCGGCCAGCAACATGGTTGCCACACTGGTCTGGCCATTGTGGCGACCCAGCCGATACACCAGCGCCGTCACCAGCAGGCCACCGACAAAGGCGCAGGCAGACAACAAATAAGGAGCAAAGACTTCCGGCAGCCCGCCGATGGAGGCGCCGAAGACGATGGCAATGGCGGCCCCCAGCGCGGCACCGCTGGAAACTCCGATCAGGCCGGGGTCGGCCAGCGGGTTGCGGAACAAGCCCTGCATCGCCACACCGGCCAGCGCCAGCACGCCGCCGGTGGCGATGCCCAGCAAGGTGCGCGGCAGGCGGATCTGCCCGACGATCAGTTCAGCCTGGCCGAGCCCGTCGACGGACACCGGCAGCCCGAGCATGTGCGCCAGCGCGCGCAGGGTATCGCCCAGCGGCAGGCTCACCGGCCCGAGGGCCAGTGAGAGCCAGACGACCAGCAGCAGGAGAAAACCGAGGAACAGGAACAACGGTCGAGCGGTAACGATCCGGGTCAAGGACGACTTTCCGTGTTCAGGGCCTGCGCGGAAGGATAAAAGGCCTGGGCGAGGCTAGCCAGCCCGTCGGGGATGCGCGGACCGAGGCCACCGACCAGCAGGGTCGGGTCGAGCACCAGCACGCGGCCCTCGCGCACTGCGCTGGTCGCGGCGAGGCCGGGATTCTGCTGGGTCAATGCGGCACGTGCCTTGTCGCCGTCCAGGGCGCGGTCGCTGAGCACCACCACCTGCGGGTTCAGCGCGGTGAGCGCCTCGCTGGAGAGCGTCTTGTAGCCGGTATGGGTAGCGAGGTTACGGCCGCCAGCATGCTGGATCAGCCAGTCGCCGGAGGTGTCCTGCCCGGCCACCAGCAGGTTGCCGCCGGCATGCCCGACCAGCAGCACGACACCGGGAGCGGCCTGTGCGGCCTGGGCCTTCTTCACCCAGGCGTCCTGCGCGGCAAGGCGTGCATCGAAGTCCGACTCGGCCCGTTTCGCCTTGTCCACCGCGCCGAGCAGTTCGCCCAGGCGCTGGATAGTGTCGTGCACGGTCTTTTCGTCAGCCTTGGCCGACAGTGTTTCGATCCGCACGCCCGCGGCACGCAATTGCTGCAGGACCGGCGGCGGGCCCATTTCCTCGCTGCCCAGCAGAATATCCGGCTGCAGCGCCAGGATGCCTTCGGCGGCGAGCTGTCGCTGGTAGCCGATCTTCGGCAACCCCTGCAGCGAAGCCGGATGCAGGCTGGTGGTATCGACGCCGACCAGCTTGGCCTCGCCCCCCAGGGCAACGACCCATTCGCTGAGCGAACCACCAGCGCTCACCCAGCGCTGCGGCAGCGCATCGGCCAGCGCGCTGGTGGCCGTCAGGCAGAGGCCGGTGAGCAGCCCGGCCAGCAGCGGACGGGCAGTCATGGAAGCTTTCTTCATCGTGTCGGCCCTCAGAGTGCCGGGAAGGATTCAGCAAGTTCGCGCCAGCCCTGCAACTCCGGAACTCCCGGCTTTCGTGCGCCAAACACTTGCAGCACCAATTCGCCCTGAGCATCGAAGGCTTCCCAGCTGGTGATCACGCCATCGCTGCTCGGCTTGCGCACGCGCCACAACTCGACCACGCCCGGCGTCTTCAGATGCAGGTTGAACAGCGGATCGAGGACGTTGAACCAGTTGTCCATCCACTTGAGGTTTTCCACGGTGCCGGTGTGGATCTGGATGCAATGGGCGTTGCCGACGAAGAGCATGATCGGCAACTGGCTTGCACCGGCAGCCTCCAGCAGGCGCGGCAGCTCGGCAGTATCCAGGGGCTCGGCCCACTCGCGGCCGGCCAGGCGCAGCGCCTGGGTGCGCTGGACCTTGTGCTTCTTCAGCAAGGCGAAAAAATGGTGGGTGTCCTTCAGGGCCGCCCAGCCCTCACGCAAGGCAGCAACGTCGATTTCGCCGTCGGCCAGCGCAACTGCCTTGGGCTCGAGCGGTACCAGCTCCAGATCGGCGCGCTGCTCGGCAGCGGTGAAGCTGCGCACCAGCGGGTCCCAGGCGGCGAGGTCGCTCTGCTCGGTGAGGAACACCTTGTGCACGGCGGTGCCCTGGCGGTCGAAGACCTGAATGCTGCGCTGGGTACCGTGGGCGGTCTCCTCGCTGACGGCGAAGGCGCTGGCCCAGCCGCCGAGGAACAGGCGCAGGTCGATGTCCGGGGAAACCACCAGGCCCATCTGGCCATTGGCGGAAACGGTCACGTCGCGGTACGGCCCCTTGCGCTCGTGCACACAATGCTCGTTGCGGGTCAGCGCCATGATCTGCCCCAGCTCGCCCAGTGCCGGCAGCAGCTCGGCCCAGTCGGTGCGCAGACGTACGGCGTCCACCCCCAGGCGGCTGGCCGTCAGCTCGGCTTCGCTCACGGCCAGGTGGTGCGCCGCATCGCGGGCGCGCAGGCGCGGTTTCTCGGCGCGCAGCGCTTGCCAGGCGCGGTACAGCTCGGAGGCCGGCGCAGTCAGGGTCGTCATTGCAGAATTCCTCGTTCGAAAGGTGGCCTGCCGCGGTGCGGCAGCATGGACGAACCTTGCCACAGGGAAATCAGGAAATCTATTTGATAATTATTTGCATTAGATTGCAGAGAGGCTTAAGGTCGGCGCCGATTTCGCCGGGCTCCCGGCGAGCACCAACTTCAGCACACGGAAGTGCACCCTCTTCCGGTCCTGCCATCCACGCGCGGATAATGGCTGCCCTGATGGAGACCGTGTCGAATGATCCTGCTCTGCGCCCCGCATGACCTGGCCGAAGGCCAGAGCCGGGGCTTCAAGGCCGCCGGCCTGAACCTCTTCGCCGTGCGCCGCGAAGGCCGCGTGTACGCCTACCGCAACCGCTGCCCGCACCGGGAAATCCCCCTGGGCTACGATGCCGAGAACGTTCTCGATGACAGCGGCCGCCTGCTGCAATGCGGCCATCATGGCGCGCTGTTCCTGATCGAGACCGGCGAGTGCATCCAGGGGCCGTGCCTGGGGGATGTTCTGCAAGCGCTGCCCTGCCGAGAGGATGAACAGGGGATCTGGCTGGACGAAAGCGACCCAGGATAGGAACGGTTCCGGGCCGGTTCGCGAGCGACTAGAGCAACACTTTCAGCGGCCGGTCCAGAAACATCTCCTGGGTATCAATCCGCGCCCCATACGCCAGCACTTCCACTCCAGCAGTACGCGCCTCGGCCAGCGCCGCCGCATAGGCCGGATCGATCTCCTTCGCCGGGCGCACCGCTTCGATCTCCGACAGGTTCACCGCATACAGCAGCACCGCGCGCATACCGTCGCGCGCCAGCGCCGCCAGTTCGCGCAGGTGCTTGGCGCCGCGCTGGGTAACGGCGTCGGGGAAGGCGGCGACGGTGGTGTCGTCGAAGCCCAGGGTCACGCTCTTCACCTCCACGAACACCGGCTTGCCGGCGTACATCAGGCGGAAGTCCGCGCGGCTGTTTTCCTGCCCGTAGGCAACCTCGCGGCGCAGTTCATCGAAGCCGGCCAACTCGGTCACCGTACCGGCCAGCAGCGCCTCTTCCACCAGCCGATTGGCCCGCCCGGTGTTAACGCAAGCCAGGCGGCCCTGCGGCGTCTCCACCAGTTCCCAGGTACCGGGCAGCTTGCGCTTGGGATCATCGGAGCGGCTGAACCAGACGCGGCAACCTTCGCTCATGCAATTGAGCATCGAGCCGGTGTTCGGGCAGTGGATGGTGAGCAATTCGCCGCTGGCGGTCTCGATGTCCGCCAGGAAGCGCTTGTAGCGTTTGATCAGGCGCGCCTCTTCCAGCGCCGGCTCGAAGCGCATCAGGGGCGCCAGGTCTTGAGGCCGCGGGCAATGCGTTCCACCGCCTGCTGCAGGCGCTCGACGCTCTGCGTATAGGCGAAACGCACATGGTGCGACGCCTGGTAACGCCCGAAGTCGACGCCGGGCGTGAAGGCGACGTGCTCGGTCTCGATGAAGTGCTGGCAGAAGGCAAAGGCGTCACCGCCGAAGGCGCTGATATCCGCGTACAGATAGAAGGCACCTTCCGGTTCCACGGCGATGCCGAAGCCCAGCTCGCGCAATGCCGGCAGCAGGTAGTCACGGCGGCGGCGGAATTCTTCGCGGCGCTCCTCGAGGATCGCCAGGGTGGCCGGCTCGAAGCAGGCCAGCGCGGCGTGCTGGGCCATGCTCGGCGCGCTGATGTAGAGGTTCTGCGCCAGCTTCTCCAGCTCCCCCACTGCATCCGGCGGCGCCACCAGCCATCCCAGGCGCCAGCCGGTCATGCCGAAATATTTGGAGAAACTGTTGAGAACGAAGGCGTCGTCATCCACCTCCAGGACGCTGGACGCGTCGATGCCGTAGGTCAGGCCGTGGTAGATCTCGTCCACCACCAGATGGCCGCCGCGCGCCTTGAGTGTGGACGACAGCGCGGCGAGTTCATCCTTGTGCAAGAGGGTGCCCGTAGGATTCGCCGGCGATGCGGCCAGAGCGCCTACACTGTCCTGATCCCAGTGCCGTTCGACGAGCTCCGGGGTGAGCTGGTAACGGCTCTCCGGGCCGACCGGCACCAGCTGGGCGGCGCCTTCCACCAGGCGCAGAAAGTGGCGATTGCACGGGTACCCCGGATCGGCCAGCAGCCAGTGCTTGCCCGGGTCCACCAGCAGGCTGCTGGCGAGCAACAGGGCGCCGGACCCGCCGGGCGTGACGAGAATGCGCTGCGGGTCGATCGACAGGCCGTAGCGCTGGGCGTAGAAGCCGGCAATGGCTTCGCGCAGAGCCGGCAGGCCACGTGCGGCGGTATAGCGCGTGTGACCATTTGCCAGGGCCTGCTGCCCGGCCTCGACGATGGGCGCCGCGGTGGTGAAGTCCGGCTCGCCGATTTCCAGGTGTATGACGTCGTGGCCCGCGGCCTGCAGCTCGTTGGCCCGCGCCAGCAGCGCCATGACGTGGAAGGGTTCGATGGCGCGACTGCGCGCACTGAAGGTGGTGGCCATGCAATATTCCGAACTTTGCGACAGAGCCGGGATTCTAACAGGCCACTGATGGATACTGGGCAGCCGCGCATAGACAGTGTGGCGCTTGGGAATTTGCAGGCTTCGTCTGGCAAACACCAGCGATTCTGCGAAGGTTTGCCGAGAAACTCGCTGGTCGCGACCAGTGGGTCGGCAAGCTGGCAGTCAGGTATGTGCGGGCACTGCCAGCCTCGACAACCGGGAGTAGCGTCCCCGTTATCGTTCTGGTAAGTTCGCCCGCTGCGAGCGCGGGGCCGGCGGTGCCGGAGAGGGACCATCCGCGAGAGGATTAGCGAGAGTGAGAGGCGGTCATCCATGCCCACCAAAGCAAAACAACAGAGCAGCCAACTGATTCGTGGCTTCGAGCCCTACCAGGAAACCAAGGGCGAGGAGTACATGAGCGATCGCATGCGCGCGCACTTCACCTCCATCCTCAACAAATGGAAAGTTGAGCTGATGGAAGAAGTGGACCGCACTGTGCACCACATGCAGGACGAAGCGGCCAACTTCCCGGACCCGGCCGACCGTGCCAGCCAGGAAGAAGAGTTCAGCCTCGAGCTGCGCGCCCGCGACCGCGAGCGCAAGCTGATCAAGAAGATCGACGAGACCCTGCAACTGATCGAAGACAACGACTACGGCTGGTGCGATTCCTGCGGCGTCGAGATCGGCATCCGCCGTCTGGAAGCCCGCCCCACCGCCACCCTGTGCATCGACTGCAAGACCCTGGCGGAAATCAAGGAAAAGCAGCTGGGCTCCTGAGCCTGGTTGATCCCGAACGGGGCGCTGCGGCGCCCCGTTTCGTTTCTGCTGCCATCTGATGAGCCGCCATGCCCGCCACCCAGTACATCGGACGCTTCGCCCCCACGCCCAGCGGCTACCTGCACTTCGGCTCGCTGGTGGCCGCTGTCGCTTCCTACCTGGATGCGCGCTCGGTGGGTGGAAAGTGGCTGGTGCGCATGGAAGACCTCGACCCGCCACGGGAAATGCCCGGCGCCCAGGCGGCCATCCTGGAAACCCTGGAACGCTACGGCTTCGAGTGGGACGGCCCGGTGGAGCGCCAGAGCGACCGCCACGCAGCCTACTCCGCGCAGGTCGAACAATGGCTGCGCAGCGGCCTGGCCTACGCCTGCACCTGCTCGCGCAAGCAGCTCGAAGGCAGTAACGGCATCTATCCCGGCACCTGCCGCGACGCCCAGCATGACTGGCACGGCGACGTCGCCATCCGCATCCGCGTGCCGGAACTGGACTATCGCTTCACCGACCGCCTGCAGGGCGAATTCCACCAGCATCTGGGCCGCGAAGTGGGTGACTTCATCATCCGCCGCCGCGACGGGCTGTTCGCCTATCAACTGGCGGTGGTGCTGGACGATGCCTGGCAGGGTGTCACCGACATCGTCCGCGGCGCCGACCTGCTGGACAACACCCCGCGCCAGCTCTATCTGCAGGAACTGCTGGGCATCGCCGCGCCGCGCTATCTGCACGTCCCGCTGATCATCCAGCCCGATGGCCACAAGCTGGGCAAGTCCTACCGCTCGCCGCCCCTGGAAGCCGCACAGGCGTCGCCGCTGCTGGTACGCGCCCTGAAGGCGCTGGGTCAGAATCCGCCCGCCGGGCTGGCGCAAGGCGCTCCGGGTGATGTCCTCACCTGGGGCATCAGGCACTGGAATGCCGACGCCATCCCCCATAGCCTGACGCTGGAAGACGCGCAGCTCTAGACTGGTAAACAGCAGCGGCTCTTCGCAGGACCGAGGGGGGGGGCGCCTAGCCCTTGCTCGCGAACCCGAATCCCGCTGCGGGGGCTTGTTCGCGAGCACGCTCGCTCCCACAAGGTCTGCCGCTCCTTCGGCAAGAGCCGGGTCGGCTTGCCGGCGACTGTGCGCACAGGTAGCCTGCCCGCCGAACCAAGAGAGAGACGACATGTACATCTACCGACTGGTGTTGCTCCTGGTCGTGGGCATCTACCTGTTCTCACCGGCCATCATGGACTGGTGGATCGATCCCCACGGCGCCTGGTACCGCCCGTATCTGCTGTGGCTGATCCTGATCGTCGTCACCTTCATCCTGCAGAGCCAGCGCGATGCTGACGAGCTTTAGCCTCACCCAGCTGATCCTGATCAGCGCCGCTTACCTGATGGTCCTTTTCGGTGTCGCCTGGATCACCGAGCGCGGCTTCATCCCGCGCCGGCTGGTGCGCCACCCGTTGATCTACACCCTGTCGCTGGGCGTGTATGCCAGCGCGTGGGCGTTCTATGGCACGGTCGGGCTGGCCTACCAGTACGGCTACGGCTTCCTGGCGATCTACCTGGGCGTTTCCGGAGCCTTCCTGCTTGCCCCGGTGCTGCTCTATCCGATCCTGCGCATCACGCGGGCGTACCAGCTGTCCTCGCTGGCCGACCTGTTCGCCTTCCGCTTCCGCAGCACCTGGGCCGGTGCGCTGACCACGTTGTTCATGCTGATCGGCGTGCTGCCGATGCTGGCCTTGCAGATCCAGGCAGTCACCGACTCGATCAGCATCCTCACCCGCGAGTCGGAGCCCAACCGCGCGGCGCTGGCGTTCTGCGCGCTGATTACGCTGTTCGCCATTCTCTTCGGCGCGCGCCATATCGCCACCCGCGAGCGCCATGAAGGGCTGGTGATGGCGATCGCCTTCGAGTCGCTGGTGAAGCTGGTGGCGCTCTGCTCCATCGGCCTGTTCGCGCTGTATGGCGTGTTCGGCGGCCCCGACGGCCTGGAAGTCTGGCTGCTGCAGAACCAGGAAGCACTGAGCACCCTGCACACGCCACTCGCCGAAGGCCCTTGGCGCACGCTGCTGCTGGTGTTCTTCGCCGCGGCCATCGTGATGCCGCACATGTTCCACATGACCTTCACCGAGAACCTCAACCCGCGCTCGCTGCTCAGCGCCAGCTGGGGCCTGCCCCTGTTCCTGCTGCCGATGAGCCTGGCAGTGCCGCCGATCCTCTGGGCCGGCCTGCACCTGGGCGCCTCGACCAACCCGGAATACTTCACCCTCGGCCTGGGCATCTCGGTGGACAGCCCGGCGCTGGCGCTGACCGCCTTCATCGGCGGCATCTCCGCCGCCAGCGGCCTGATCATCGTGATGACCCTGGCGCTCTCGGGCATGGTGCTCAACCACCTGGTGCTGCCGCTCTACCAGCCGCCGGCCGAGGGCAACATCTACCGCTGGCTGAAATGGACACGCCGCGCCCTGATCGCCGCGATCATCATGGCCGGCTATGCCTTCTACCTGCTGCTGGGCGCCGAGCAGGACCTGTCCAACCTCGGCATCGTCTCCTTCGTCGCCACCCTGCAGTTCCTCCCCGGCGCGCTGGCCGTGCTCTACTGGCCGACCGCCAACCGCCGCGGCTTCATCGCCGGCCTGGTGGCGGGCATGCTGGTGTGGGGCGCGACCATGCTCACCCCGCTGGTCGCGAACATGCAGAGCATCTATCTGCCGCTGTTCAACTCGCTCTACGTACTGGACGACACCACCTGGCACCTCGCGGCGCTCGCCTCGCTGGCCGCCAACGTGCTGGTGTTCACCCTGGTCTCGCTGTTCACCGAAGCCAGCGATGAAGAGAAGGGCGCCGCCGAAGCCTGCGCCGTGGACAATGTCCGCCGCCCGCAGCGCCGCGAGCTGATCGCCGTGTCCCCGCAGGAATTCGCCAGCCAACTGGCCAAGCCGCTGGGCGCGAAGACCGCCCAGCGCGAAGTGGAGCAGGCCCTTCGCGACCTCCACCTGCCCTTCGACGAACGCCGCCCCTACGCCCTGCGCCGTCTGCGCGACCGCATCGAGGCGAACCTCTCCGGCCTGATGGGGCCGAGCGTGGCGCAGGACATGGTGGAAACCTTCCTGCCCTACAAGGCCAGCAGCGAAGCCTACGTCACCGAGGACATCCACTTCATCGAGAGCCGCCTGGAGGATTACCACTCCCGTCTCACCGGCCTGGCCGCCGAACTCGACACCCTGCGCCGCTACCACCGCCAGACCCTGCAGGACCTGCCCATGGGCGTCTGCTCGCTGGCCAAGGACCAGGAAATCCTCATGTGGAACCGCGCCATCGAGGACCTCACCGGCGTCAGCGCGCAACGCGTGGTCGGCTCCCGCCTGGCCGCCCTGCCCGACCCGTGGCGCGGCCTGCTGGAAGGCTTCATCGATGCGCCGGACGAGCACCTGCACAAGCAGCGCCTGTCCATCGAAGGCCAGACCCGCTGGCTCAACCTGCACAAGGCGGCGATCGAGGAACCGCTCGCGCCCGGTAACAGCGGCCTGGTACTGCTGGTTGAAGACCTCACCGAAACCCAGTCCCTGGAAGACAAGCTGATCCACTCCGAGCGCCTGGCTTCCATCGGCCGCCTGGCCGCCGGTGTCGCCCACGAGATCGGCAACCCCATCACCGGCATCGCCTGCCTGGCGCAGAACCTGCGGGAAGAGCGCGAGGGCGATAGCGAACTGACCGAGATCAGCGGGCAGATCCTCGAGCAGACCAAGCGCGTCTCGCGCATCGTGCAGTCACTGATGAGCTTCGCCCACGCCGGCGGCAAACAGGTCGCGGCCGAGCCGGTATGCCTGGCGGACGTCGCCCAGGAAGCCATCGGCCTGCTCTCGCTGAACAAGCGCAGCGTCGACGTGCAGTTCTTCAACCTGTGCGACCCGGAACACTGGGTGGAAGGCGACTCCCAGCGCCTGGCGCAGGTGCTGATCAACCTGCTCTCCAACGCCCGCGACGCCTCGCCGCCCAACGGCGCGATCCGCGTGCGCAGCGAAGCCTCCGAGCAAACCGTCGACCTGATCGTCGAGGACGAAGGCAGCGGCATACCCAAATCGATCATCGACCGCCTGTTCGAGCCGTTCTTCACCACCAAGGACCCGGGCAAAGGAACCGGCCTGGGCCTCGCGCTGGTCTATTCGATCGTGGAAGAGCATTATGGGCAAATCACCATAGACAGCCCGGCAGACCCGGAACGCGAATGCGGTACCCGCATCAGCGTCACCTTGCCGCGGCATCCTGGCCCGACGGCCGAGCAGTAAACGAGCACGTCGAGAGAGCTGAATACATGGCACATATCCTCATCGTCGAAGACGAAACCATCA
Source organism: Pseudomonas nitroreducens (assembly GCF_010994165.1). Taxonomy (NCBI): domain Bacteria; kingdom Pseudomonadati; phylum Pseudomonadota; class Gammaproteobacteria; order Pseudomonadales; family Pseudomonadaceae; genus Pseudomonas; species Pseudomonas nitroreducens. The sequence goes on from NZ_WMBX01000005.1 coordinate 26,761, forward strand.
TCCGTTCCGCCCTGCGACGGTTGCTCGAGCGGAACCAGTACCAGGTCAGCGAGGCTGGCTCGGTGCAGGAGGCACAGGAGCGCTACAGCATCCCGTCGTTCGACATGATCGTCAGCGACCTGCGCCTGCCCGGCGCCCCCGGCACCGAACTGATCAAGCTGGCCCAGGGCACCCCGGTGCTGATCATGACCAGCTACGCCAGCCTGCGCTCGGCGGTGGACTCGATGAAGATGGGCGCGGTGGACTACATCGCCAAGCCGTTCGACCACGACGAGATGCTCCAGGCTGTGGCGCGCATCCTCAAGGATCGCCAGGAGAACCGAAACGCCCCCGCCGAAGCCCGCGGTAACGCCAAGGCCGCCGAGCGTAGCAGCGGTAACACCGCCGCCGCGGATGGCGATATCGGCATCATCGGCTCCTGTCCGCCCATGCAGGAGCTCTACACCAAGATCCGCAAGGTCGCGCCGACTGATTCCAATGTGCTGATCCAGGGTGAGTCCGGTACCGGCAAGGAACTGGTCGCCCGTGCGCTGCACAACCTGTCCAAGCGCACCAAGGCGCCGCTGATCTCGGTGAACTGCGCCGCGATCCCGGAAACCCTGATCGAGTCCGAACTGTTCGGCCACGAGAAAGGCGCATTCACCGGCGCCAGCGCGGGTCGCGCAGGCCTGGTGGAAGCCGCCGACGGCGGCACCCTGTTCCTCGACGAGATCGGCGAACTGCCGCTGGAAGCCCAGGCACGCCTGCTGCGCGTATTGCAGGAGGGCGAGATCCGCCGGGTCGGCTCGGTGCAGTCGCAGAAGGTCGACGTCCGCCTGATCGCTGCCACCCACCGCGACCTGAAAATGCTGGCCAAGACCGGCCAGTTCCGCGAAGACCTCTATTACCGCCTGCACGTCATCTCGCTGAAGCTGCCGCCCCTGCGCGAGCGCGGAGCCGACGTCATGGAAATCGCCCGCTCCTTCCTGGCGCGTCAGTGCTCCCAGATGGGGCGCCCGGCGCTGACCTTCTCTCACGAAGCCGAGCAGGCCATCCGTCACTACCCGTGGCCGGGTAACGTGCGCGAACTGGAGAACGCCATCGAGCGCGCTGTGATCCTCAGCGAAAGCCAGGAAATCCCTGCCGACCTGCTGGGCATCGACATCGAGCTGGACGATCTGGAAGACGACTTCGGCGATGATGGCGACCTGCGCCCGACCAACGGCAGCGCCAGCAATCACGAGCCCACCGAGGATCTGTCGCTGGAGGACTACTTCCAGCACTTCGTCCTCGAACACCAGGACCACATGACCGAGACCGAGCTGGCCCGCAAGCTGGGCATCAGCCGCAAATGCCTGTGGGAACGTCGCCAGCGCCTGGGCATTCCACGCCGCAAATCGGGTGCTGCGGCGGACTCGTAACAGGTCACCACACTGTTACCGGAGACATGCTCCGTAACAAAGCCGGGTTCATCGGTAACGGAAACCCGGCTTTTTTGTGCCTGTCGTTCGGAGGTGAATCCTCGCAAACCCTTGAAAAATAAGGATTCGCAAAAGTTGGCACGGCATCTGCTTTGTTATTGGCACAACAACAATAACAAGCACGACCACTCAAAATAAGAACAAGACGAAACGACTCCAGCACAACAAAAACAAAATCGCGGAGGCGCAGCTAACTGATTCTTTTGGAGAAGGGTAGCCGTCGGGAGCAGTCCCGCAACCGGTCAAGAAGAATAAAACTGTCTTGAGGCAGCACGCAAAACTGGTTGGATCGCAAGATCATTGCTCACTCAGCGACCAAAGCAATCCGTTTGCTATTGAACACCTTCCAAGTGTGGAAGGTTCCCCGAAGCAGATAGCTTCGAGGGTCGGGTCTACAAACAAAAACAACAAGCCCGGTAATCATAATAAAAACAAAGCACGCACCTATTTGGGGGGGAGCCTCGGCTCCCCCAGTAGCTTTCGCTACACCCTCTCCCCTTCTCCCCGCAAGTCCCTTTCCCCAGTTTTCTTCATCATCCCACCCCACAATGCTAGAATCGCCGCGGCGCAGACGGCAGACGATTTGCTGCCAATTGTTTCCAGGCAGCAGCAGGCACCCGCTATCCTCCAGGAAACGCCGTGAACGCGCGGCGCTGCAGACGCCATCCATACACCCATTCCCGATAGTGCACACATGCTGAAAAAGCTGATCCAGTCCATCCGATCCCCATTGCGCCGTCCGCGCGCTGTCCGCACTACTCCGGAAGTCGTTGGCAATCATCAGCACTCGCTGCGGCGGGAACAGTTCAGCAGGAACGCGGTGAACGTCGTGGAGCGCCTGACGAAGGCCGGCTACCAGGCCTACATCGTCGGCGGTGGCGTACGAGACCCGCTGCTCGGCATTCCGCCCAAGGACTTCGACGTCGCCACCAGCGCCACCCCGGAGCAGGTGCGCGCCGAATTCCGCAACGCGCGGGTGATCGGTCGCCGCTTCAAGCTGGTCCATGTCCATTTCGGCCGCGAGATAATCGAAGTCGCCACCTTCCGCGCCAACCATCCGGTCAGCGAAGACGATACCGACAGCGCCCACGCTTCGCGTAACGAAGCCGGCCGCATCCTGCGCGACAACGTCTATGGCACCCTGGAAGACGACGCCCAGCGCCGCGACTTCACCATCAACGCCCTGTACTTCGACGTTACCGGCGAACGCATCCTCGACTACGCCCATGGCGTGCGCGATATCCGCAACCGCCTGATCCGCCTGATCGGCGACCCGGAGCAGCGTTACCTTGAAGACCCGGTACGCATGCTGCGCGCGGTGCGTTTTGCCGCCAAACTGGATTTCGAGATCGAGAAGCACAGCGCTGCGCCGATCCGCCGTCTCGCCCCGCTGCTCAACGAGATTCCGTCCGCGCGCCTGTTCGACGAGGTGCTCAAGCTGTTCCTCAGCGGCAAGGCCGAGCGCACCTTCGAATTGCTCAACGAATACGACCTGTTCGCTCCGCTGTTCCCGGCGAGCGCCAAGGCGCTGAAGGATGACCCGGAATACGCCGGCAAGCTGATGCGCCAGGCCCTGGCCAACACCGACGAGCGCATTCGCCTGGGCAAGCCGGTCACCCCGGCCTTCCTGTTCGCCGCACTGCTTTGGCCGGCCCTGCCCGCCCGCGTGCTGAAGCTGCAGGACCGCGGCATGCCGCCGATCCCGGCGATGCAGGAAGCCGCCCACGAGCTGATCCTGGAACAATGCCGCCGCACTGCGGTGCCCAAGCGTTTCACCATCCCGATCCGCGAGATCTGGGACATGCAGGAGCGCCTGCCTCGCCGTCAGGGCAAGAAGGCCGATCTGCTACTGGAAAATCCGCGTTTCCGCGCCGGCTACGACTTCCTACTGCTGCGCGAGAGTGCCGGCGAGGAAACCGGAGGTCTCGGCGACTGGTGGACCGACTACCAGGAAGCCAGCGACGGCGAGCGCCGCGGCATGATCCGCAACCTGGCCAGCCAGCAGGAAGAAGCCGGCGCAGCCCCGCGCAAGCGCCGGCGGGGCGGCAACAACCGCCGCCGTCGCGGCCCACGCACCGAAGGCACCAGCAGCGAATGAGCGAGCGCGTGTACATCGGGCTCGGTAGCAATCTCGCCGAGCCGCGCCAGCAGCTGGAAGCCGCTCTGAAGGCCATGGCGCAGATTCCTGCCAGCAAGGTAGCGGTGGTTTCCCCGCTGTACGCCAGCGATCCTCTGGGCCCGCCGGACCAACCACGTTACGTCAATGCCGTGGCCGCGCTGGATACCGACCTGGAACCACTCGCCCTGCTGGATGCCCTGCAGACCATCGAGCTGGAACAAGGGCGCGTACGCAAGGACGAGCGCTGGGGACCACGCACCCTCGATCTCGATATCCTGCTGTTCGGTGACCGGGTGATCGACGAGCCGCGCCTCACTGTCCCTCACTACCACATGCACGCCCGCGCCTTCGTGCTCTACCCGCTGGCAGACCTGGCCCCACAACTGCGTTTCCCCGACGGTCGTACCCTGCCCGAGCTGCTCGCCGCCTGTCCGTTCAGCGGCCTCGAGCGCCTGTCCTGAGGCATGCTGCGCCCCAGGTGTGGGGCGCACTGACAGTAACGCCGTAACAGTCCGGTAACACCTGCAATTGACTTCGCCTTTTTCGATCCGGACTATAGGGCCCCGTTTGCCCCTGCCCGGCGCAGAACCGAGGACACTTTCATGCCTGATGTCACCCTGACCACCCTGCAAGGTCTCAAGCAAAGCGGCGAAAAGATCGCGATGCTGACCTCCTACGATGCCACTTTCGCCCACACCGCCAGCCTGGCCGGTGCCGAAATGCTGCTGATCGGTGACTCCCTGGGTATGGTGCTGCAAGGTCACGACAGCACGCTGCCGGTGACCGTCGAAGACATGGCCTACCACACCGCTGCGGTCAAACGCGGTAACAAGGGTGCACTGATCGTCACCGACCTGCCGTTCGAATCCGGCACTTCCCTGGACCAGTTGCTGCGCGACTCGGTCAAAGTGATGCAAGCCGGCGCCCATATGGTCAAGCTCGAAGGCGGCTCCTGGCTCGCCGAACCGATCGTCCGCCTGGCGCAGATGGGCATCCCCGTGTGCGCACACCTGGGCCTCACCCCGCAGGCAGTCAACCTGTTCGGCGGTTTCAAGGTGCAAGGTCGCCAGGAAGCCCAGGCGCGCCAGTTGCGTGCCGATGCCATTGCCCTGGAGCAGGCTGGTGCTGCTGTATTGCTGCTGGAGTGCGTACCGTCCGCCCTGGCGAAGGAAATCACCGAAGCCGTGAAGATCCCGGTCATCGGTATCGGCGCCGGTGCCGGCACCGACGGCCAGGTGCTGGTGATGCATGACTTGCTCGGCCTGTCACTGTCCGGTCGTTCGCCGAAGTTCGTGAAGAACTTCCTCGAAGGCCAGCCCGATATACAGTCCGCTTTCACTGCCTATGTGAAGGCCGTGAAGGACGGCACCTTCCCTGGCCCGGAGCACGGTTTCGCCTGATGAACACAGTGAAGACAGTCCGCGAGCTGCGTGCCGCCGTGGCGCGCGCCCGTAGCGAAGGCAAGCGCATCGCGCTGGTGCCGACCATGGGCAACCTGCACGCCGGGCACGCCGCGCTGGTGACCAAGGCCGGCCAGCGCGCCGATTTCGTGGTCGCCAGCATCTTCGTCAACCCGCTGCAGTTCGGCCCCAGCGAAGATCTGGAAAAATACCCACGCACCCTTGCCGCCGACCAGGAGAAGCTGCTCAGCGCCGGTTGCCACCTGCTGTTCGCCCCCACCGTCGAGGAGATGTACCCGGACGGCATGGACGGCCAGACCCGCCTGCACGTGACCGGCGTTTCCGAAGGCCTGTGCGGCGGCAGCCGACCGGGCCACTTCGATGGCGTCGCCACCGTGGTCTGCAAGCTGTTCAACATGGTCCAGCCGGACATGGCGCTGTTCGGCGAGAAGGACTTCCAGCAGTTGGCGGTGATCCGCAAGCTGGTGCGTGACCTGAACCTGCCGATCCAGATCTTCGGCGAGCCGACCGTGCGCGCGGAGGATGGCCTGGCGCTGTCCTCCCGCAACGGTTACCTGACCGACGAGCAACGCGCCGTCGCGCCGGTGCTGCAGCGCACTCTGAGGCAACTGGCCGAGTGCATCCGCCAGGGCGAGCGCGACTTCCCCGCGCTGCTGGCAGAAGGCAGCCGGCAGATCGAAGCGGCCGGCCTGCGTATCGATTACCTCGAAGCCCGCGAATCCGCCGGTCTGCGCCCCGCCACCGCAGAGGATCATCAGTTGGTGATTCTGGTTGCCGCCTTCCTGGGCACCACCCGGCTGATCGACAACCTCGCCTTCCACATCGACTGATTCCCCGCCCGACACCCGAATTTTCGCCTCGAAGCCGCGCCAACCGCGGCCTTGAGCGACTTCGGGTGCTCGGGCATACTCGCCCCGCTCTCCTCGACCAGAAGAAAAACAGGAGCCACGTCATGCAGAGCATCATGCTCAAAGCCAAACTGCACCGCGCCGAAGTCACCCACGCCGTGCTCGACTATGAAGGCTCCTGCGCCATCGACGGCGAATGGCTCGATCTCGCCGGAATCCGCGAGTACGAACAGATCCAGATCTACAACGTCGACAACGGCGAACGCTTCACCACCTACGCTATCCGTGGCGAGGAGGGCTCGCGGATGATTTCCGTCAACGGCGCCGCCGCTCACAGGGCCAAGGTGGGTGACCGCGTGATCATCTGCGCGTACGCTCAGTTCAGCGACGCCGAGCTGGAAGGCTACAAGCCGCGCATGTTGTACATGGCTCCCGGTAACGAGCTGAGCCATACCAGCAACGCGATCCCGGTCCAGCTCGCCTGATCCGAAGAGACGACGCCCGGAACCACCGGGCATCTTTTCCGTTCGAAAGCCTCAAGCTCAAACACGCCCGTCTTACCCGAAGGTACGTCATGGAACACCACCTCACCCCGCTGGATGCCACCCAACTGGCGAGCTGGAAGGCATTGGCCGCCCACCGCCAGGAACTGCAGAGCTTCACCATGCGCGAGGCATTCGCCCAGGACCCGGAGCGCTTCAAGCGCTTCTCCCTCAGCGCCTGCGGCCTGTTCCTCGACTTCTCGAAGAACCTGATCCGCCAGGACACCCTCGACCTGCTGGTGAAGCTCGCCGAGGAAGCCAAGCTGGGCGAGGCCATCCAGTCCATGTTCCGCGGCGAGGTGATCAATGCCTCCGAGCGCCGCCCGGTGCTGCACACCGCGTTGCGCCGCCCTATCGGCGATAAGGTGCTGGTGGACGGCAACGATGTGATGCCCGAGGTGCACCGCGTGCTGCACCAGATGACCGAACTGGTCGCCGCCGTGCACAACGGCCTGTGGCGCGGCTACACCGAGAAGCCGATCACCGATGTGGTGAACATCGGCATCGGTGGCTCCTTCCTCGGCCCGCAACTGGTCTCCGAAGCGCTGCTGCCCTTCGCCCAGAAAGGCGTGCGTTGCCACTATCTGGCGAACATCGACGGCAGTGAATTCCGCGAGATGACCGCCAAGCTCAACGCCGAGACCACGCTGTTCATTGTCTCCTCGAAATCCTTCGGTACCCTGGAAACCCTGAAAAACGCCCAGGCCGCCCGCGCCTGGTACCTGGCCCAGGGCGGTAGCGAGGCGGAGCTGTACCGGCACTTCATCGCCGTTTCCAGCAACAAGGAAGCCGCTTCCGCCTTCGGCATCCGCCCGGAAAACGTCTTCCCGATGTGGGACTGGGTCGGCGGCCGTTACTCACTGTGGTCGGCCATCGGCCTGCCAATCGCGATGTCGGTGGGCATCAACAACTTCAAGGAACTGCTGTCCGGCGCCTACAGCATGGACCAGCACTTCCTCACCGCGCCGTTCGAGAAGAACATCCCGGTGCTGCTGGGCCTGCTCGGCGTGTGGTACGGCGACTTCTGGGGCGCGCGCAGCCACGCGATCCTGCCCTACGACTACTACCTGCGGAACATCACCGATCACCTGCAGCAGCTGGACATGGAATCCAACGGCAAGAGCGTGCGCCAGGACGGCACCCCGGTGTCCGCCGGCACCGGCCCGGTGATCTGGGGTGGCGTGGGCTGCAACGGCCAGCACGCGTACCACCAGTTGCTGCACCAAGGCACCCACCTGATCCCGGCCGACTTCATCGTCCCGGTGTCCAGCTACAACCCGGTCGCCGACCACCACCAGTGGCTGTACGCCAACTGCCTGTCGCAGAGCCAGGCGCTGATGGTCGGCAAGAGCCGCGCCGAAGCCGAGGCCGAACTGCGCGCCAAGGGCGTGGACGAGGCCGAAGTGCAGCGCCTGGCACCGCACAAGGTGATCCCGGGCAACCGCCCGAGCAACACCCTGGTGCTCGAGCGCATCAGCGCCCGCCGCCTGGGCGCGCTGATCGCCATGTACGAGCACAAGGTCTACGTGCAGAGCATCCTCTGGGGCATCAACGCCTTCGACCAGTGGGGCGTGGAGCTGGGCAAGGAGCTGGGCAAGGCGGTCTACGGGCGCCTGGTCGGCAGCGAGGAAAGCGCCGCCGAGGACGGTTCCACCCAGGGCCTGATCGACTTCTTCCGCGGCCGTCACCGCGGCTGATGGATTTACGAACGGGTGAGCGCCTGCTCACCCGTTTGCTCGGCCCGGCACTCTCCGCCATCCCCCTCAGCTCCATCCGCCCTCCCCACCTCTGCGCCTAGCGCTCTGCAGCACCGATCAGAACACCCGCGCGGGAACGTTCCCGTCTGGTGGCGCGTCGAAACTGCATGGACAACCCTTGAACCCGCCTTGCCTTGGATGCACCCTTGGGACATCTCGGCTAAACAACAACAAGGATTCCCCATGCATGAGATCAGCCTTCACCCCGTGCCGGAGGCCGTACGCAAGCGTGCCTACCTCGACAACGATGCCTACCAGCGCCTCTACCAGCAGTCGGTAGACGACCCGCATACCTTCTGGGGCGAGCAGGCCAAGACCTTCCTCGACTGGTTCAAGCCCTGGCACTCGGTGCACCACGGCGACCTCGCGAAGGGCCAGGCGACCTGGTTCAAGGGCGGCGAGCTCAACGTCACCTACAACTGCATCGACCGCCACCTCGAACAGCGCGCCGAGCAGGTCGCGATCATCTGGGAAGGCGATAACCCGGCCGAATCCGCCAACATCACCTACCGCAAGCTGCACAGCCATGTCTGCCGCCTGGCCAATGTGCTCAAGAGCCGCGGTGTCGGGAAAGGCGACCGGGTCTGCATCTACATGCCGATGATCCCCGAAGCTGCCTACGCGATGCTGGCCTGCGCACGGATCGGTGCGATCCATTCGGTGGTGTTCGGCGGTTTCTCCCCGGACGCCCTGCGGGACCGCATCAACGATGCCGATTGTCGCACCGTGATCACCGCCGACGAAGGCGTGCGCGGCGGCAAGTACGTCCCGCTGAAGAAGAATGTGGAAAAAGCCCTGGCGGACTGCCCGAACGTGTCCACCGTGGTCGTGGTCGAGCGCACCCAGGGCGAGATCCCGTGGGTCGAAGGCCGCGACCTCTGGTACCACGAGGCCCTGCGCGAGGCCAGCGAGGACTGCGCACCAGAGCCGATGGATGCCGAGGATCCGCTGTTCATCCTCTACACCTCCGGCTCGACCGGCAAACCCAAGGGCGTGCTGCACACCACCGGCGGCTACCTGCTGGGCGCGGCGATGACCCACAAGTACGTGTTCGACTACCACGACGGCGACATCTACTGGTGCACCGCAGACGTGGGCTGGGTCACCGGCCACAGCTACATCGTCTACGGCCCGCTGGCCAACGGCGCCACCACGCTGATGTTCGAAGGCGTGCCGAACTACCCGGACGCCTCGCGCTTCTGGCAGGTGATCGACAAGCACCAGGTGAACATCTTCTACACCGCACCCACTGCCATCCGCGCGTTGATGCGCGAAGGCGATGCTCCCGTGCAGAAGACCAGCCGTAGCAGTCTGCGCCTGCTCGGCTCAGTGGGCGAGCCGATCAACCCGGAAGCCTGGGAGTGGTACTACGAAGTCGTCGGCGAGAAGCGCTGCCCCATCGTCGACACCTGGTGGCAGACCGAAACCGGCAGCATCCTGATCACTCCGCTGCCCGGCGCCACCGACCTCAAGCCCGGCTCGGCGACCCGCCCCTTCTTCGGCGTGCAACCGGTACTGCTGGATGAGCAGGGCAAGGAAATCGATGGTCCCGGCTCCGGCGTACTCGCCGTGAAAGCCAGCTGGCCCAGCCAGATCCGCAGTGTCTACGGTGATCACCAGCGGATGATCGATACGTACTTCAAACCCTACCCCGGCTACTACTTCACCGGCGACGGCGCGCGCCGCGACGAAGATGGCTACTACTGGATCACCGGCCGTGTGGACGACGTGATCAACGTCTCCGGCCATCGCATCGGCACCGCCGAGGTGGAGAGCGCGCTGGTGCTGCATGACTCGGTCGCCGAGGCCGCCGTGGTCGGCTATCCGCACGACCTCAAGGGCCAGGGCATCTATGCCTTCGTCACCACCATGAACGGCATCGAGCCCAGCGACGCACTCAAGCAGGAACTGCTGGCCCTGGTGAGCAAGGAGATCGGCAGCTTCGCCAAGCCGGAAATGCTGCAGTGGGCGCCGGGCCTGCCCAAGACGCGCTCGGGCAAGATCATGCGGCGCATCCTGCGCAAGATCGCCTGCAACGAACTGGAAAACCTCGGCGATACCTCGACCCTGGCGGACCCCAGCGTGGTCCAGGGGCTGATCGACAACCGCCTCAACCGTTGACCTGCGCTACAGGCCGAGGGCGCAAAGATGCTAGGTTTATGGAACAGACCTGTCGTCCTTGCCCCGAGGCCTGTCCGCCGCAATGGAAACCGTTCGCCGTCATATCGAAAGCCAGGTACTCAGCCTGACCGGCCTCGCCCTGGGCGGGGTCGACTTCGAGTCGCCCAAGGGCGATCCCGGCCTGTTCGGGCCGGAATCCATCTGCTGGAAAGTCCATGGCGACTTCAGCTCGATGCTCATTGGCGGCATCAGCGCCCTGCTCCTGCAGATGCTCCATCCGGCCGCGCTCGGTGGAGTGTGGGACCACTCCAACTTCCGCGCCGACATGCTCGGCCGCCTGCGCCGCACCGGGCAGTTCATCTCCGCTACCACCTACGGTTCGCGCGGTGACGCCGAGAAGCTGATCGAGCGCGTGCGACGCATCCACGACGGCGTCCACGGCACCCTTCCCGACGGCACCCCCTATGCGGCCAGCGACCCGGACTTGCTTACCTGGGTGCACGTCGCCGAAGTCAGTTGCTTCCTTGCCTCGCACCTGCGCTACCTGAACCCGAATCTTTCCGGCGAAGAACAGGACCGCTACTACGACGAGATAGCCCTGATCGCCGAGCGCCTCGGTGCACGCAATGTCCCGCGCTCGCGGGTGGAGGTTGCGGCCTACCTGCAACACATGCGCCCACAGCTTCGCTACGACGAACGCACCCGAGAAGTGGTCAGCGTGCTCTTCAACGCCCCTGCCCCCAGCTTCCTTGCCAAGCCCTTCGGCATGCTGATGATGCGCGCCGGCATCGACCTGCTCCCGGAGTGGGCGACTGACCAGCTTGGCCTGAGCCTTGGCAGCCTGCAGCGCCAGCTGATCCGTTCCAGCGTGAAGCGCAGCGTGCCGCTGTTGCGCTGGGCGGTGCGCAACGGTTCGCTGCACCGCGCGCGCCGGCGAATGGGGCTGCCCCCTCTGCGCTGAAACGTGACCACTCGGTTCGGAGGGTGGTGAGCCGGCGGCGAGCGTGCAACCATGCTCCTTCGCTGCGGCCGTTGCCGCGCCAGCCAGAGGATTCGCGTCATGCAAGAAGTCGTCATCGTCGCTGCCACCCGTACCGCCATCGGCAGCTTCCAGGGTTCGCTCGCCACATTGCCGGCCCATGAACTGGGCGCCGCGGTGATTCGCAGCCTGCTGCAACAGACCGGCCTGGATCCGGCCCGGGTGGATGAAGTCATCCTCGGCCAGACACTGACCGCCGGTGCCGGCCAGAACCCGGCGCGCCAGGCTTCCATTGCCGCAGGCCTGCCCAACACGGTGCCGGCGATGACGGTGAACAAGGTCTGCGGCTCCGGGCTCAAGGCCTTGCACCTGGCTGCGCAGGCCATCCGCTGTGGTGACGCCGATATCGTCATCGCCGGCGGCCAGGAAAGCATGAGCCTCGCCCCCTACGTCATGCCTGGCGCCCGTACCGGCCTGCGCATGGGCCACGCCAAACTGGTCGACAGCATGATTCAGGACGGCCTGTGGGATGCCTTCAACGATTACCACATGGGCATCACCGCCGAAAACCTGGTGGAGAAGTACGGCATCAGCCGGGAGGACCAGGACGCCTTCGCCGCCGAATCGCAACGCAAGGCCGCCGAGGCCATTGAAGCGGGGCGCTTCAAGACCGAAATCACCGCCATCGAGATTCCCCAGCGCAAGGGCGAAGCCCTGCGCTTCGACACCGACGAGCAGCCCCGCGCCGGCACCACCGCAGAATCCCTGGCCAAGCTCAAGCCGGCGTTCAAGAAGGACGGCAGCGTCACCGCCGGCAACGCTTCGACCCTCAATGATGGCGCGGCCGCCGTGTTGCTGATGAGCGCGGCCAAGGCTGCGGAACTGGGCCTGCCGGTCCTGGCCCGTATCGCCGCTTATGCCAACGCCGGTGTCGACCCTGCCATCATGGGCATCGGCCCGGTCTCGGCTACCCGCCGCTGCCTGGAGAAGGCCGGTTGGCAGCTCGCCGACCTGGACCTGATCGAGGCCAACGAGGCGTTCGCCGCCCAGGCATTGTCTGTGGGCAAGGAACTGGGCTGGGATGCCTCGAAGGTGAACGTCAACGGCGGCGCCATCGCCCTTGGCCATCCCATCGGCGCATCGGGCTGCCGCGTACTGGTCACCCTGCTGCACGAGATGCTGCGCCGCGACGCGAAAAAGGGCCTCGCGACGCTCTGTATCGGCGGCGGCCAAGGTGTGGCACTGGCTCTGCAGCGCTGACCTATCGGGACTTGCTGAGCAGAATTCCGTCTGCACAGCAAGTCTCCACGCACGATTGCAGGCCCATGCCCTCCTAAGTTGATTCTCCGCATGCTTTCGGTCCTACGCATAGGAATATTCCGTAGGTGCTTGAACAACTGGTCTATCTTCAAGATCAATGCGCGCAATTGTTTGGACTCAGGGAGTCAACCATGAAGAAACGTGTGGTGCTGATCGAGGATCACCCCGCGATGCGTTTGGCGATCCGTTCGCTGCTTGAACAGGATCCTCAGTTCGAGGTAGCACGCGAGGCAGCCGATGGTCATGGCGGTCTGGACGCTGTCCGCAAGGAACGGCCGGACCTCGTGATACTGGACCTCAACCTGCCAGGGATGGACGGCCTCGACCTGCTGGCGCGTATCCATATTTTCGACGAGAACATCCGCCTGCTGGTCTTGAGCTCGCAGGATGAACGCCTGTACTCGAGCAAGGTCGAAGCCGCGGGTGCGCATGGCTTCGTCAGCAAGAACAAGGACACCAGCGCCATTCTCAACGCCGCTCGCATGCTGGTCTCGGGCTATCGCTGCTTCCCGGAAAAGTCACTGAGCATCGACAAGAACGCCGACCCGGTGGCCAGCCTGACGCCGCGCGAACTGGTGGTGCTGCGCAGCCTGGTGAGAGGCATGAGCAACAAGGACATCGCCGAGGAGCTCTTCCTCAGCCAGAAGACCGTCAGCACCTACAAGACGCGCATTCTGGAGAAGCTGAACCTTGAAAGCCTCGTGGACCTCGTTGAGTTCGCCCGCACCAATCGCCTGAACGACTGACAGACATCACTGAAAACCGCGTCCGAAGGCGACTTTCGAATCGAACCATCCCAGCCGTGCCATACTGGTTCTGCACGTCACGACGGAAACGACTCTCGCCATGCCCAAAGGATTGAAACGCGCCATCGGCGCGGTCTTGTTGCTGGTCTCCCTCTACTGCCTGCTGGGTTTTCTCATTCTCCCCGGCATTGGCCTGCGCGTAGCCAACCAACAACTGGCTCAATACTCGACGGGCCCAGCGCGCCTGGAACGCATAGAATTCAATCCCTTCAGCCTGGAGCTCACCCTCTGGGGATTGCACCTGGGCGAAGAGGGGCAGGAACAGGTACGTTTCCGCCGCCTCTACGCCAACCTCGAACTCGATAGCCTGTGGAAGCGCCAGTTGCACCTGGCGGATGTCGAACTCGATGCACCGCACACCGAGTTGCTGTTCGCCGAGAACGGCACGCTGAATCTCACCAGGCTGTTCAAGCTCCCCCCGAGCGAACCGACTCCCCCGCCGGCGGAACCGAGCGATCCCTTCCCGCTGCGCATCGACCGCATACGGCTGGCCGAAGGCAGTCTGCATTTCCTCGACCGTCGCCCCAGCGAGCCGGTGGAGTTCGTCTTCGACCCGTTGGGGTTCGAGCTGCACAACCTCAGCACGCTGCCTGACGACGGTGCCGAAATGACCCTGGTCGCCACCGGCCCGCACGGTGGCAAGCTCGACTGGAAAGGCGACCTGAGCATCGTGCCGTTCACCTCCAAGGGCAGCTTCACTGTCGACGATGTGCCGCTGAAGGCCTGGTGGCCCTATGTGCGTGACAACGCTCCGCTCAATCTGAATAACGGCATGCTCAGCGTCGCCTCCGACTACCACCTGGACCTGTCGAAGGACACCCAGCTGCTGCTGGACAAGACGACCATCAAGTTGCGCGACCTCGACCTGACATCACCTGAAGGCAAGCCGCTCGCCAAGCTCGCCACCCTGGATGTCGCCGACACCGCGCTGGACCTCGCCAAGCAGGAAGTGATCGTTGGTCAGATTCGCAGCCAGGGTCTGGAAGCCTGGGCTGCGCGGGAGAAGGACGGGCAGCTTGACTGGCAGAAGCTCTTCGCCGACTTCAAACCCTACAAGCGCCCCGAGGAGCCAACGCCTCAGGCACAGGCCGCCCCCGAGCAGAAGCCTGCCGAGAAGCCCACCAGCGAAGCCAAGGCGGCGTCCGGCGAGACTGCCACCGGCCAGCCGCAAACGCCCCCGGCGAAGGCCGCCAAGGAACAGCAGACGGCCGTGGTCACCCCCGAGGCCGAGGACAAAGCGCAAGGCAAGCCCACCGATGCAGCCAAGACTCCGCCAGCAGCCGTGGCCGCTTCAACGACCCAACCGCAGCCCGCAGGTGCCCAGCCCGCCGCACCGGCTGAGCCGAAGAAGACTTGGCACGTGGTCCTGCGCGACACCCAGTTGCGCGGCTACAAGGCCCACCTGGCCGATCGCGCACCGAGCAAGCCGGTGAGTCTCGAAGTCGGCCCGCTGGACCTCGACCTGCAGAACCTCGACAGCGGCCTGACCTCGCCCCTGCAGCTCAAGCTCAAGACCGGTCTCGGCCCCCGCGGCCAGATCGAGGCCAGCGGCCAGGTCATCCCCAACCCGGTCAGCGCGAAGCTCAAGGTCTCCACCCGCGACATCGACCTGCGCGTCGCCCAGGCCTACATCGATCCGTTCATCCGCCTGGAACTGCGCAGCGGTCTGCTGGCCAGCGACCTCGATGTCGACCTCAAGGGCACCGAGCCGCTGGCTTTCAGCGTCAACGGCAGCGCTCAGGTCACGCAGTTGCATACCCTGGACACCCTCAAGAGCCGCGACTTCGTCAAATGGACCAAGCTGACCCTCAACGGCCTGGCCTACAAGCATGGCGACAGCCTCCTGATCCAGACGGTGTCGCTGGAAGAGCCCTACGCACGCTTCATCATCAACGAGGACCGCAGCACCAACGTCAGCGAGCTGATCATCGCGCAACCGGAATCCGCATCGTCCTCCGCGAACAAAGGCGGCAGTGTCAACAGCAAGCCGCTGGGCATCCGTATCGGCGGGGTGAAGATCAACAACGGTTCGGCCAACTTCGCCGACCTGACCCTGCGCCCGGACTTCGCCACCGCCATCCAGCAGCTGGGCGGTGAGATCGGCACCATCGACAACCGCAATCCGACACCCGCCTCGGTGGACGTGAAGGGCAAGGTCGACAAGTACGCCCCGGTCACCATCAAGGGCAGCCTCAACCCCTTCTCGCCGCTGGAGAAGCTGGACATCGCCACCAGCTTCAAGCGCGTCGAGCTGACCACCCTGACGCCCTACTCCGGCAAGTTCGCCGGCTATCGCATCCGCAAGGGCCGGCTGAACCTGGACCTGCACTACCAGATAACCCAGGGCAAGCTGAAGGCCGACAACAAGGTGCTGGTAGAGCACCTGCAACTGGGCGAGAAGGTCGACAGCCCCGATGCTGTGGACCTGCCGGTGAAACTGGCGATCGCGCTGCTCAAGGACGCCAACGGCAACATCGATATCCAGCTGCCGGTGGAGGGCGACCTGAACAACCCGCAGTTCAGCGTCATGCCCATCGTCTGGCAGACCCTGCGCAACCTGGTGGTACGCGCGGTGCAGGCACCCTTCAAATTCATCGCCGGGCTCGCCGGCGGCGGCGACGAGGACCTGGGCAGCGTGACCTTCGCACCCGGCTCCAGCGAGCTGGATTCCGCCGCCCAGGCCAACCTCGACAAACTGGTCGGCGCGCTCAAGCAGCGCCCAGCCCTGAAGCTGGAAGTCGAAGGTGTCGCCGCCGCAGCCAGCGACGGCCCGCTGCTGGCCGACAAGCGCCTGAAACAGGAATACCAGAAGAACTACTACAGCATGTTGCAGCGCCGCGGCGACAAGGTGCCCAGTGACGCCAGCCAGTTGGAAGTCCCGGAGGATCTGCAGCCGATCCTGCTCGAAGGCGTCTACCGTGCGCGCCTGAAGAAACAACCTCCGGCGGAGTGGCAGGACCTGAGCAAGGACGAGCGTTCGGCGAAGATGCGCCAGGCCGTGCTCGACTCCTGGAGCGACAGCCAATTGCTGCTGCGCAAGCTCGGTCAGGAGCGCGCGACCCAGATCAAGGACTATCTGGTCAGCAAGGGCGGCCTGGGGGACGACCGCATCTACCTCATCGACGTCAGCTTCGGCGAAGCGGAGAATGGTGGCAAAGTGGCCGCCCAGCTTCACCTCGATAGCGAGTAAGGAGTCGTTCGATGAAAGCCCTGACCTGGATGTCCTGCGCCCTGCTGCTTTGCGCGGCGGGCGCCCAGGCGGAAAGCATGCGCTGCGGTAGTTCCCTGATCAACGCCGGCGACCGTGCCTGGGAAGTCGAGCAGAAGTGCGGCGCGCCGGATCACCGCGATGAAGTCGGCTATACCCTCAGCGGCTACGACCACCGCGAGTACCGGGTCGAGGAGTGGGTGTACGGGCCGCGCAACGGCACCAGCTACATCCTCACCTTCGAGGCCAACAAACTCAAAAGCATCGAGTTCAAACGCAATTGAAGCCCCTCTTCACTCTGCGCCTGGTCGCGCTTGTGTTACCGCTCACTGTCATTGCGCTGGACGCGCAGGCCGCCAGCTTGCGCTGCAACAGCAAGCTCATCAGCACCGGCGATGTCACCAGCGACGTGCTCAGCCGCTGCGGCGAGCCAGTCAGCCGTTCCTTCCTGGGCTACAAGCAGGTGCCTGGCCCCCGCTACGGCGAATCCATGGAAGTGGCCGTGGAAGAATGGATCTACGGCCCCTGGAGCGGCATGTTGTATTTCGTCCGCTTCGAGGGCAATCGGCTGAGCGACATCCAGAGCAAGCGCAGCGGCAACTGACAGCCGTGCTGGCGAGGTGCTAGTCTCGCCGCCACTCACGCCACTTGCGCCAAGGACCGGTCGCCATGGTCATCGTCCCCGCCGAGCATCCGCTGGACTGGAAAAAGCCTCCCGTCATCACGCTGCTGCTCATCGTCATCAACGTCCTGATCTACTTCGGCTACCAGGGGGGCGATAGCGCCCGGCGCGAAGAGGCCGTACGCGTCTATCTCGACCAGGACCTGCTGGGTCATGAACGCCCCTTGTTCAGCGCCTCGCTGGAGCGCCGCGACCGCCTGGAAGCCGACCAGCAGCGCGCCCTGGAGGCCTTGCCGCGTCAACAGTTGGCCTGGCTCGTTCTCTCGGACCTGGAGTTCGGCCATGAGCTGCGCGCGCTGCCGGCCTTCCAGCAGGACAGCGCCTGGCAGGCCGCGCGCCTGAAAGCGGAAGCCGCCCGCGACCTGACCAGCAGCCTGCGCTTCGGCTTCATCCCCGAGCGGTTCACCGTTCAGGGCCTGTTCGGCTCGATGTTCCTTCATGGCAGCTTCTGGCACCTGGCCGGCAACATGGTGTTCCTGTTCATCTTCGGCTTCGCTCTGGAAGCAGCCTTGGGACGAGCCCTGTATCTGGGCCTCTACCTGTTCAGTGGCTTCTGCTCCAGCCTGCTGTGGTGGGCGCTAGATCCGTCCTGGGTACCGGGCATCGGTGCCTCCGGCGCCATCTCCGGCCTGATGGGCATGTACATCGGCGCCTATGGCCTGCGGCGCATCCAGTTCTTCTACTGGCTCGGACCGCTGATGGGCTATCTGACGGCACCAGCGCTGTGGATCCTGCCGCTGTGGCTGGGCAAGGAACTGTTCGGGCTGCTGCGTGCCGCCGATCATGTGAACTACTACGCGCACATCGGCGGGCTGGTCTCCGGCTTCCTCGCCGTCTGGCTGCCGCGCAAACTTGGGCGGATGCCGGTCGACGAGGCCTACCTGGCGAAGGAAGACCCAGAAGCCCCTTTCAAGCGCGCCCTGGCATCGTTGGATGAGCAGATCGGCCGCTTCGCCCTCGACCAGGCCGCCGCGCGCGGTGCGGAGTTGCTGCGGCAGTTCCCGGGGCAACCTTTGCTGGTCGAGCGCCTGTATGGCTTAGCCAAAGGGAGGCAGGACCGGGGCTTGATGAGCGAAACCCTCAAGCAGTTGTTCGCCCTGCCGCCCTCCCCGGCGGCCGACTCACTGCTGCGCAGACTGGCTGAGGAAAGTGCCGCCAGCGATACCGGGCTGCTTGCACATCCGGCCATTCAATTACACCTGCTGCGCAAGCTGCTACATCGCAATGAGTCCGTGCAGGCACTAAGCAGCTGGCGCCGGCTGGCGCGCTCCGCCCTGCGTCCCGAAATGCTGCCGGGCCTGACCCTGCAACTGGCCAAGCAGGTTGGCCAGAAGGGTGACCTGCAGACCGTGCACGAACTGTCACGCTTCCTCCGTCAGCACTACCCGGAAGCCGACCCGACCCGCCAACTGACGATATACCAGCAACACCTGGCCCCTTGATTCACCCATGAAAAAGCCCCGCCGGCGTACCGGCGGGGCCTTGATCATCCCTGGGTTCAGGCGCTACAGGTGGCGGCTGAAGTCGCGGACTTCCTCTTCCGCTTTCTCGCGGGTCCAGCCGTAGCGCTCCTGCAGTTTGCCCACCAGGTATTCGGCGTGTCCGTCCGCCGCCTGCAGGTCGTCGTCAGTGAGCTTGCCCCACTTCTCCTTGAGCGAGCCGGAGAGCTGCTTCCACTTGCCTTTGATGACGTCAGTGTTCATGGCGATCCTCCTGTTCGGAGTTGGATGGGGTGAGAACCCGTGGTGCTTACTCGACCGATTTCAGGCCGTCGGCGGACACAGCGGTCACGCCTTTGATGCCCTTGGCGGTCTTGATCGCGAGTTCCTTCTCGGCGTCGGTCTTGACGTTACCGGAGAGCGAAACCACACCTTTGTTGGTCTCGACCTTGATGTTGGTGCCACTGATGTCCTTGTCGGCGATCAGGCTGGATTTCACCTTGCTGGTGATCCAGGTGTCGGAAACCGCCTCTTCAGTTTTCTGGACGGTGTCATTGGCGGCCAGAGTCGTCGGCTGGGCGAACACCGAGTTGGCGAACGAGAAGCTCAGAGCGGTTGCGGTGGCAGCGGCAAGGGCCAGTTTGTTGAAACGTTTCATGGCGGTTTCTCCTGAATTGTTGGAAAACTGCGGCCCGTTCCTGGCTGCAGTTGCACTAGGACTATCGCAAGCCCTGTGCCAGCTTTTACGATCCAGTAAAAACCTTATTAATCAACAACTTAACAAGTAAACCCAAACAGCGACCGCTTGCAGTTTGCAAAGTCTGCCGCTGCGCTCCATGCAGGTTGCACGATCAGGTACCTGAGCTCCTGCCCAACTTCGCCAGCACGGCCTCAAGCTGCACCACCTCGCCCATCTGCTCGAACGCCGGATAACGCTGGCGAATGAAAGCCAGCAACTGCTGGGCGGGTTCCACCTGCCCCAGCTCCTCCGAAAACGCCCGTGCCGCCATCAGGTAGGCGCGGGGAATGCCGGGGTAATCTGGGTAGCGCTTGTGCAGGTTGCGCAGCAGGCTCAGCCCCTCGCGGGCCTTGTGGCGCTCGATCAGCACCTCGGCAATGCGTTCGCAGACGCTCGGGTCCTCGGGCAGGTAATCCGCCTGCAGTTGCCGGGCATTCAGGAAGGCGCTGGCAGCCAGCTGCGGGTTGAGCCGGCTGGCCAGGCTCAGGTAGTGCGGCAGGTGATTCAGGCATTCCGCACGCTCGTTCAGGGCGAAGAGCAACTGGTGATAGCGCTCATTCAGCTTGAGATCCTGGCGGCCTTCGCGCAGCGCCGCGACGAGGATTTCCAGCGCCACGCCGGTCTGTCCCTCCTTGACTCGTACCTCCGCCTCGGCCAGTGCCTTGCGGCGGTGCCATTCCGGCGCGGCGTAGCCGGCCGGGGCGTCCTCCCCGGCGGATACGTAGCCCAGTTGGCCCTGATACTGGAACACGGCATAGCCCATCATGGCGCACATCACCACGGCGAAATAACCCGTCAGGCCTGCCACCACCGGGACCATCACCACCCGCGGCAGCCCGTTGGAGAGAAGCCAGGCGACATAAGTGGGCGACTGCCAGAGGATGAACAGGAACACGCAGAGGATCAGGTAACGCCAGCCCATGGCCGCGATCACCTGCCCCACTTCGCTGGGGCTCAGCGCGGCCCCCAGGCTCTTGTCCAGGGACAGCCGGATGATGCTCGCCGGCAGAACCAGCATGACCGCGATATTGGCTGCCCAGTAGATCGCCTCGCTGTGGAAATCGGCAGCCAGCCACAGCAGCACCAGGGCGATCAGGAATACCGCCAGTTGCTGGAAGAACATCCGCAGACTGTCGGGGCTGAAGGCTTCGAGCAGGCCTGGAGCTTCCTGGCCGCCAAAACTCGCCGTTTCGATCACGCTATGCAGGTATTTGGTCGCCACGCTGAACAGGGCGATCCAGAGCACGAACATCGGCGGCATGAACACACAGGCCAGTGCCAGCAAGACACAGAAGGCCAATGGCCCGGCCTGGAATCCGTAGGCGAAGAACTTCGGCAGGCGCTCCCAGAAAGGTTGCGCGGTATTCGCCGCGCCGAGGTAGCGCAGATGGCCCCGGCACAACGGGCACGACGGCGCGTACTCCGGCGCATCGGCATTGAGCGGAATGCAGCAGTCGCCGTAATGGCGCTCGCAAGGCTGACAGTGCCAGGTCGCGGGCTGGGCACTGTGGTAATGACAGTAGCGCTTGTCCATCTCGGGGCATCCTTGGAGCGAGATCGGCGGAAAGCGCATTCTCAAGGCAAAAAAAGAGGGCCCGCAAGGGGCCCTCTCTTCATTTCGCTACCGCTTAGACGCCAGAGGCTTCAGCAGCGGCTACGTCCTTGATGGACAGCTTGATGCGGCCACGGTTGTCCACGTCCAGAACCAGGACTTTGACTTCCTGGCCTTCCTGCAGAACGTCGGTGACCTTGTCGATGCGCTTGTCGCTGATCTGCGAGATGTGCACCAGACCGTCCTTGCCCGGCAGGATGTTGACGAAGGCACCGAAGTCCACGATGCGCTCGACCTTGCCGACGTAGATCTTGCCGATCTCGGCTTCCGCGGTGATACCCAGGACGCGCTGCTTGGCAGCCTCGGCAGCTTCCTTGGTTTCGCCGTAGATCTTCACGCTGCCATCGTCCTCGATGTCGATCGAGGCCTTGGTCTCTTCGCAGATGCTACGAATGGTGGCGCCGCCCTTGCCGATGACGTCGCGGATCTTGTCGGTGTCGATCTTCATCTGGATCATGGTCGGAGCGTTCTCCGACAGCTCGGCGCGCGGGGCGGCGATGATCTGGTTCATCTGGCCGAGGATGTTCAGGCGAGCTTCCAGGGCCTGGCCCAGGGCGATCTCCATGATCTCTTCGGTGATGCCGTTGATCTTGATGTCCATCTGCAGGGCGGTCACGCCCTTGTCGGTACCGGCGACCTTGAAGTCCATGTCGCCCAGGTGGTCTTCGTCACCCAGGATGTCGGTCAGGATGGCGAACTTGTCACCTTCCTTCACCAGGCCCATGGCGATACCGGCCACCGGCGCCTTGACCGGAACACCGGCGTCCATCAGCGCCAGGGAAGCACCGCAGACGGAAGCCATGGAGCTGGAACCGTTGGATTCGGTGATCTCGGAAACCACGCGGATGGTGTAGGGGAACTCGTCCTGGCTCGGCAGCATGGCAGCAACGCTGCGGCGTGCCAGACGGCCGTGGCCGATTTCACGACGGCCAGCGCTGCCCATGCGGCCACACTCGCCAACCGAGAACGGCGGGAAGTTGTAGTGCAGCATGAAGGGGTCTTTGCGCTCGCCTTCGAGGGTATCGAGCAGCTGGGCGTCACGGGCGGTGCCGAGGGTGGCAACGACCAGAGCCTGGGTTTCACCACGGGTGAACAGCGCCGAGCCGTGGGTCTTGCCCAGTACGCCGACTTCGATCTTCAGCGGACGAACGGTGCGGGTGTCGCGGCCGTCGATACGCGGCTTGCCGTTGACGATGTTTTCGCGAACGGTACGGTATTCCAGCAGGCCGAAGACCTCTTTGACTTCACCTGCGGAGAACTGGCCTTCGCCTTCACCGGCGAACTTGGCGACGATCTGCTCGCGCAGGGCATCCAGGGCCGCGTAACGGTCCTGCTTGACGGTGACGGTGTAGGCTTCGGAGATGGCGGCACCAAACTCGGCCTTGATGGTGTTGACCAGGGCAGTGTTCTCGACCGGCGCGGTCCAGTTCCAGCTCGGCTTGCCAGCTTCGGTTGCCAGCTCGGCAACGGCACGGATGACGGCCTGGAACTCTTCGTGGGCGAACAGAACGGCACCCAGCATCTGGTCTTCGGTCAGTTCGTCGGCTTCGGACTCAACCATCAGCACGGCGTCGGAGGTACCGGCCACGACCATGTCGAGGCTGGAGCTCTGCTGCTGCTCGTAGGTCGGGTTGAGGATGTAGCCGATTTCCGGGTGGAAACCAACGCGGGCAGCGCCGATCGGGCCGGCGAACGGAATGCCGGAGATGGCCAGGGCGGCGGAAGTGCCGATCATGGCAGCGATGTCCGGATCGGACTTCTTGTTGGTGGAAACGACGGTGCAGACAACCTGCACTTCGTTCATGAAACCTTCGGGGAACAGCGGGCGGATCGGGCGATCGATCAGGCGCGAGGTCAGGGTTTCCTTCTCCGAAGGACGGCCTTCACGCTTGAAGAAGCCACCGGGGATGCGGCCGGCTGCGTAGGTCTTCTCCTGATAGTGCACGGAGAGCGGGAAGAAGCTCTTGCTCGGGTCGGCCTGCTTGGCGCCGACGACGGTGCAAAGCACGGTGACGTCGTCCATGGTGACCAGCACGGCGCCGGTGGCCTGGCGGGCAATGCGGCCAGTCTCGAGGGTGACGGTCGACTGACCGAACTGGAATTTCTTGATTACCGGGTTCACGGTTTCTCTACCTTCTCTTTAGTTGCCTTGGGGGAAATTGTGGAAATGCCGGGAGTCGGACCCGTTTTCATTCCCTATAAAAGCGAGAAAGCCGGGAGCCAGAGCCGATGAGCGGTATACACCGCCCAACGACCCCGGACTCCCAGCTTCCCACTTCAGGCTTGCCGTCTTAGCGACGCAGGCCCAGGCGACCGATCAGGGCGCTGTAACGAGAGGTGTCCTTGCTCTTCAGGTAGTCCAGCAGCTTGCGGCGCTGGTTGACCATACGGATCAGGCCACGACGGGAGTGGTGGTCTTTGCCGTTGGCCTTGAAGTGGTCCTGCAGCTTGTTGATGTTGGCGGACAGCAGTGCAACCTGCACTTCCGGGGAACCGGTGTCGCCTTCAGCTTGCTTGTACTCGTTAACGATCTGGGCTTTTTCTTGGACGCTCAGTGCCATGATGGGGCTTCCTCTGAGGTAACAGGCCAGGGACTTCTCCCTGTGTTCATAGTAAGAGGAGTGACCGTGCCTGCTGACAGCCACCCTCGGTTCCGGCCTTACGACCGAATCAGTCGACGCGGCGCCAGGCGCCCGTCTTCGACCACTTCACCGATTCCGATGAAGCGACCTTCGTGATCCTGCACCCGCAGCATGCCGAACTTCGGCATTTCGGGAGCGCGTACTGGCTGGCCATGCAGCCAGTAATAGGCGCTGTGCTCGGAGAGCTGCAACAGCGGCCAGTGTTCCAGGCCGGCATCCACCGGCAGCAGGAAACGGTCGAGGGCTTCGTTGCCGCCCTCGGCATGGACTTTCTCGAGCGCCTCCAACGTCACCGACTGGTTCAGCTGGAAAGGTCCGGCCTGGGTCCGGCGCAGGGCGGCAACGTGTGCACCACACCCAAGTTCGCGGCCGAGGTCTTCGACCAGGGTGCGGATATAGGTGCCCTTGCTGCAGGAAACGGCCAGCGTCGCACAGGGCGACTCGAAGGCGAGCAAATCCAGGCGCGCAATAGTAACAGAACGCGCCTCGCGCTCCACTACCTCTCCTGCACGAGCCAGCTTGTACAACGGCTGACCGTCCTTCTTCAGGGCCGAGTACATCGGCGGCACCTGCTCTATGTCGCCACGGAAGCGTGGCAGCATGGCCTCGATGGCGTCCCGACCAATGGTCACCTCGCGCTGCTCTAGGACCTCACCCTCGGCATCACCGGTGGTGGTGGTCACGCCCAGTTGGGCGACGGTCTCGTAGCCCTTGTCGGCATCGAGCAGGTACTGGGAGAACTTGGTCGCCTCGCCGAAGCACAGCGGCAGGACACCGGTGGCCAGCGGGTCGAGGCTGCCGGTATGGCCGGCCTTCTCGGCATTGAGCAGCCAGCGCACCTTCTGCAGGGCCTGGTTGGAGCTCATGCCACGCGGCTTGTCGAGAATCAGCACGCCGTTGACCGCACGGCGAATGCGTTTCACCTGGGCCACGCGTTACTCCTCGGCATCGCCGCCATGACGGCGATCGGCTGCCACTGCGCGCTCGATCAGCGCCGACAGCTCGGCACCACGGCGGATACTGGCGTCATAGCTGAAGTGCAGTTGCGGCACGGTGCGCAGCTTCATCGCCTTGCCCAACTGCATGCGCAGGAAGCCCGCGGCATCGTTGAGAATGCTGGTGTTCTGCTTCACCACTTCGGCGTTGTCGTCCTGGCCCATCACGGTGACGTACACCTTGGCATGGGACAGGTCACGGGCCACGTCGACGCCGGTGATAGTCACCAGGCCCAGACGGGGGTCCTTGATTTCACGCTGGATCAGCAGCGCCAGTTCGCGCTGCATCTGGTCGCCGATACGCTGGGTACGGCTGTACTCTTTGGCCATTTTCCTAACCTGCTTACCCGAGCCAGAAGGCTCCGGGCCTGAAAGCGGCAAACGCCCGGGGCAGCTTTCAAGCTGGCCCGGGCGCTGCGTTCACGCTCGAATACCCTTACAGAGTACGAGCGACTTCGACCTTCTCGAACACTTCGATCTTGTCGCCGACGCGAACGTCGTTGTAGCTCTTCACGCCGATACCGCATTCCATGCCGGCACGCACTTCGGCGACGTCATCCTTGAAGCGACGCAGGGATTCCAGCTCGCCTTCGAAGATCACCACGTCGTCGCGAAGCACGCGGATCGGACGGTTGCGGTGCACCAGACCCTCGGTGACCATGCAGCCGGCGACCGCGCCGAACTTCGGCGAACGGAACACGTCACGCACTTCGGCGATACCCAGGATGTTCTCGCGAACATCGCTGCCGAGCATGCCGGTCAGGGCTTTCTTGACGTCTTCGATGATGTCGTAGATCACGTTGTAGTAACGCATGTCGAGGCCTTCGGTCTCGACGATCTTGCGCGCACCCGCATCAGCACGAACATTGAAGCCGAACAGCACCGCGTTGGAGGCCAGCGCCAGGTTGGCATCGGATTCGGTGATACCACCGACGCCGCCGCCGACCACGCGAACCTGCACCTCGTCGTTGCCCAAGCCACTGAGCGAGCCCTGCAGGGCTTCCAGCGAACCACGGACATCGGACTTGAGGACGATGTTGAGGGTCTTCTTCTCTTCCTGGCCCATGTTCTCGAAGATGTTTTCCAGCTTGCCGGCGTGGGCACGAGCCAGTTTCACTTCGCGGAACTTGCCCTGGCGGAACAGAGCGACTTCGCGGGCCTTCTTCTCGTCGGCGACCACGGTCATCTCGTCACCGGCATCCGGGGTGCCGTCCAGACCGAGGATCTCGACCGGAATCGACGGACCGGCTTCCTTGATCGGCTTGCCGTTCTCGTCGAGCATCGCACGGACGCGCCCGTAGTTGACGCCGACCAGCACCATGTCGCCCTGACGCAGGGTGCCATCCTGAACCAGTACAGTGGCTACAGGGCCACGGCCCTTGTCCAGACGGGACTCGACCACCACGCCACGGCCCGGAGCCGACGGAGTGGCTTTGAGTTCGAGTACTTCAGCCTGCAGCAGCACGGCTTCGAGCAACTCGTCGACGCCGGTACCCACCTTGGCGGATACATGGACGAAGGGAGCATCGCCACCCCACTCTTCCGGGATCACATCCAGAGCGGCCAGGCCATTCTTGATGTTGTCCGGGTTGGCGTCCGGCTTGTCGATCTTGTTCACCGCGACCACGATCGGCACGCCAGCGGCTTTCGCGTGCTGCACGGCCTCCTGGGTCTGCGGCATCACGCCGTCGTCCGCGGCCACCACGAGAATGACGATGTCGGTCGCCTGGGCACCACGGGCACGCATCGCGGTGAACGCAGCGTGGCCAGGGGTGTCGAGGAAGGTGACCATGCCGCGGTCGGTTTCCACGTGGTAGGCACCGATGTGCTGGGTGATGCCACCGGCTTCGCCAGCTGCCACCTTGGCGCGACGGATGTAGTCGAGCAGCGAGGTCTTGCCGTGGTCGACGTGGCCCATCACGGTCACGACCGGCGCACGGGAAACGGCTTCACCTTCGAACTTCAACGACTCGGCCAGTTGCTCTTCCAGGGCGTTCTCGCTGACCAGCTTGACCTTGTGGCCGAGCTCTTCGGCGATCAACTGGGCGGTCTCCTGGTCGAGTACCTGGTTGATGGTCACCGGGGTGCCCATCTTGAACATGAACTTGACGACTTCAGCGCCCTTCACCGACATCTGCGCAGCCAGTTCGGCCACGGTGATGGTCTCACCGATATTTACTTCACGCACAATCGGTCCTGTCGGGCTCTGGAACCCGTGCTGGTTACGCTTCTTCAGCTTGCCCTTGCCACGGCCACCGCCGCGACGGCCAAAGCTGTCGTCGTCGTCACCACCACTGCGCACGACGCGCGGCGCGGTGGTCTTTTCCTTTTCCTTGATCGACGGGCGATGCTGGGCATGTTTGCGATCGCGGCGCTCGTCTTCCTCGTCGCGCTTGGGCGCACGGCGGGGCTCTTCCTTCTTGCGGTCGTCCGCAGCAGGAGCAGCAGCGACCGGCGCCGCCGGAGCAGGAGCCGCGGCGCGCGGGGCGTCGGCAGCAACCGCAGCAGCGGCAGGCGCAGAGCTGGCAGCCTGGCGAGCGGCATCCGCCTGGCGGCGGGCCTCTTCCTCAGCGGCACGCTGACGGGCCTCTTCCTCAGCCTTCAGACGCACAGCTTCTTCAGCGGCACGCTGCTCTTCCAGCTCACGCTGGCGCTCGGCCTCGAGCTCTTCAGGATCGCGCTTGACGTAGGTTTTCTTCTTGCGAACCTCGACGCTGACGGTCTTGCTGCCAGCGACTTTCAAGGTCGAAGTGGTCTTGCGTTGCAGGGTGATCTTGCGCGGCTCATCCGCGCGATCACCGTGGCTGCCCTTCAGGTGGGCCAGCAGCGCTTGCTTCTCGCTGTCGGTCACTACCTGCTCGGCATTGTTATGGGGTAGGCCCGCTTCGCGCATCTGCTGCAGCAGGCGCTCCACCGGCGTATCGACCGTCTTGGCCAGTTCTTTCACCGTGACTTGCGTCATGCACTTCTCTCCTCAGGCCGCGAATGCTTACTCGAACCAATGGGCCCGGGCGGCCATGATCAACTTGCCAGCACGCTCTTCATCCATGCCGTCGATGTCGAGCAGATCGTCAATCGATTGCTCGGCCAGATCTTCACGGGTGGTTACACCGCGCAGCGCCAGGTCCACGGCCAGCTCTTTGGTCATACCATCGAGGCTGAGCAGGTCTTCGGCAGGTTGGGCGTCGGCAAGTTTTTCTTCAGTGGCGATGGCTTTGGTCAGCAGGCGATCCTTGGCGCGCGAGCGCAGCTCGTTGACGATGTCTTCGTCGAAGCCGTCGATGCTGAGCATCTCTTCCATCGGTACGTAGGCGATTTCTTCCAGGGTGGTGAAGCCTTCCTCCACCAGTACCTGGGCGAGCTCTTCGTCGACATCCAGCTCGTCGACGAAACGCTGCAGGATGTCGCCAGTTTCAGCCTGCTGTTTGGCCTGGATATCGGCCTCGGTCATCACGTTCAGGGTCCAGCCGGTGAGCTGGCTGGCCAGACGTACGTTCTGGCCACTACGGCCAATGGCCTGGGCCAGGTTGTCTTCGGCAACGGCGATATCCATGGTGTGGGTATCTTCGTCGACGATGATCGCCGCCACTTCGGCCGGAGCCATGGCATTGATCACGAACTGCGCGGGGTTGTCATCCCAAAGGACGATGTCCACACGCTCGCCACCCAGTTCGCCGGAGACGGCCTGGACGCGGGAACCACGCATACCGATGCAGGCGCCCTGCGGGTCGATACGCTTGTCCTTGGAGCGAACGGCGATCTTGGCGCGCGAACCCGGGTCACGGGCGGCGGCCATCACGTCGATCAGCTGCTCGGCGATTTCCGGTACTTCGATGCGGAACAGCTCGATCAGCATTTCCGGCGCGGTACGCGACAGGATCAGCTGAGGGCCGCGGTTCTCGCTGCGGATTTCCTTCAGCAGGGCACGCACGCGGGTGCCGACGCGGAAGGTTTCACGCGGGATGATCTGGTCGCGGGCCAGCAGCGCTTCGGCGTTGTTGCCCAGGTCGACGATCACATTGTCGCGGGTGACCTTCTTGACGGTGCCGGAGATGATCTCGTTGACCTTCTCGCGGTAGGCGTCGACCACCTGAGCGCGCTCGGCTTCGCGAACCTTCTGCACGATGACCTGCTTGGCGGTCTGTGCGGCGATGCGGCCGAACTCGATGGACTCGATCTTCTCTTCGATGACTTCACCGGCCTTCATGCCGGGGTGCTCTTCCTGCACGTCTTCGACGGTCAGTTCAGACGCCGGATTGGAGTAATCCTCGTCTTCGACGATGGTCCAGCGACGGAAGGTTTCGTAGTTGCCGTTGGCGCGGTTGATTTCCACGCGCAGGTCAACGTCGTCCTCGAAACGTTTTTTGGTCGCGGTTGCCAGGGCCAGCTCCAGCGCTTCGAAAATCACGCCAGGCGGAACACCCTTCTCGTTGGATACCGACTCAACAACCAGCAGTACTTCTTTGCTCATCGTACGCCTCGCCTTTCAATCCATTGGAATCCGCGCTCTGGCGGCTCACTCAAATCGGGGAATGATGTTGGCCTTGTCGATCGAGTCGACCGGCAGCAGGTATTCATGGTCGTCCACCAGGACCACCACATCCTGCTCCTCCACACCACGGAGAATGCCCTGGAAATTGCGCCGCCGTTCGAAGGGCGTGCGCAGCTTGATCTTCACCTGCTCGCCGACATAGCGGGCGAACTGTTCGAGCGTGAAGAGCGGCCGATCCATACCGGGCGACGACACCTCCAGGGTGTATTCGCCACTGATCGGGTCTTCCACGTCGAGGATGCCACTGACCTGACGACTGACGATCTCGCAGTCGTCGATCAGGATGCCTTCCGCACGGTCGATATAAACCCGGAGCAGGGAATGGCGACCTTGGGAAATGAACTCCAGGCCCCAGCACTCATAGCCGAGCGCTTCTACTACAGGGGCCAACAAGGCCTGCAACTGTTCTAGCTTGCTCGACACCTGATCGCCTCGCGTATGCTGTAGAAACAAAAAATGGGCGAAACGCCCATCCCTTAAGGACCGCCCTGAACCGGCGGCGCGGACTGTCCAGCTAGCAAAAAGCCCCTGAAAAGGGGCTCTGCCAAACTGGTTGCGGGAGCTGGATTTGAACCAACGACCTTCGGGTTATGAGCCCGACGAGCTACCAGACTGCTCCATCCCGCGTCAAAGCTGGTGCGAAATTATACGGTTGAGCCCCTTGAAGGTCAACCGAAACTCCGAAACGACAAGGCCCGCACTGCGGGCCCTTTCGTATATGGTACCGAGGAGGGGACTCGAACCCCTACAGCCTATGGCCACTACCACCTCAAGGTAGCGTGTCTACCAATTCCACCACCTCGGCAAAAACTCTTGCCTGCTTACTTCTGCTCAGGAGCCGCCGGAACGTCGCCGTTACCGCCTGCAGGGGCTTGAGGTTGCCCTTGCGCGCCCGGCACATCGCTAGCTGCCGGAGCTTGTTCCTGCTTCTGCTCCATCACTGCCGGATCAGGAAGCCCAGCGTGACGAATCATATCAGCTTTTTCTTTAGCAAAATACGCTAAACCCAAGCTGGTAATGAAAAAAACCGCAGCGAGTATAGCAGTAAAGCGGCTCAGGAAGGTAGCAGAACCTTGGCTACCGAAAACGGTGGCCGAAGCACCTGCACCGAACGACGCACCGGCGTCGGCACCCTTGCCTTGCTGAAGCAGGACCAGCACAACCAGACCCAGCGCCATCAGCAGGTGAATCACGATTACAACTGTTTCCAACATCTTCAGTTTCCTGCGGCGCGACAGATCGCACCGAACTCATCCGCATTCAGGGAAGCCCCACCAATGAGCCCCCCATCGATATCCGGCATCGCGAACAGCTGGGCAGCACTGGCTGCCTTGACGCTGCCGCCGTACAGGAGACGAAGGCCGCTTGCCACCTCTGCGTTTTCCGCCGAGATCTGCGAGCGAATCGCCGCATGTACTTCCTGGGCCTGCTCGGGAGAAGCGGTCAGCCCCGTCCCAATCGCCCACACCGGCTCGTAAGCCACAACGGCGCGGGAAAAAGCCCCGACACCGAGATCTTCGATTACCGAGCCCAACTGGCGCCCGACAACCTCAAGAGTCTTGCCCGCCTCACGCTGCTCACGGGTTTCCCCCACGCACAGGATCGGAATCAGGCCACACGATTGAGCCGCCGCAAACTTGCGACTGACCACACCATCGCTCTCACCCAGAATCAGGCGACGCTCGGAATGACCGACCAGCACCAGGGAACAGCTCGCATCCGCCAACTGGCTGGCTGCAACTTCGCCTGTCAGGGCGCCCTGCATCGGCTCAACCGCGCAATTCTGCGCACCGACGGCAACCGCCTTTCCATTCAGACCTTGAACAGCCTGATTGATGTACAGACAAGGCGGAAACACCGCCACATCGACACCCGTGGGAAGAGCCAGTTGACGCAGGCCTTTGATCAGCTCCGTTACGCTGGAGCGGGTACCGTGCATTTTCCAATTACCGGCCACCAAGGGTCGACGCATGCTGTACCTCGCTGAGCAAAGTGGGCGCAGATATTACTCGACGCTTTTGGAACTGACAAGAGAAATCAAGCACATACCTCTGTAACCACTTTCGCCAGCTGCTCGGCATAGGCGCGCACGCGTGCTTCCTCGTCGCCTTCGACCATCACCCGTACCAGTGGCTCGGTGCCAGATTTACGCAGCAGCACCCGACCACGACCGGCCATCTCTTCGGTCACCTTGGCGCAGGCTTCCTTCACCGCCGGATGCTCCAACGGGTCCACCCCGCCACCAGCAAAGCGCACGTTGATCAGCACTTGCGGACACTTGCGAATGCCCATGCGCGCCTCAGCCAGGTTCTGACCTCGGGTTTTCAGCGCCATCAGCACCTGCAGCGCGGCGATGATCGCATCGCCGGTCGTGGTGTGCTGGCAACAGACAACATGGCCGGAATTCTCTCCACCCAACTGCCAGTTGCGCGACTGCAGCTCGGACATCACGTAGCGATCCCCTACCTTGGCGCGGGCGAAGGGAATGTGCAGTTCCTGCAGAGCGAGCTCCAGCCCGAGGTTGCTCATCAGTGTCCCTACCACGCCACCGTGCAGCTTGCCACGATCAAGCATGTCACGCGCAATGAGGTAGAGGATCTCGTCACCATCGACGATGGTGCCGGTGTGATCGACCAACATCACCCGGTCGCCGTCGCCATCGAAGGCGATGCCGATATCCGCATGATGGGCCAGCACGGCCTCCTGCAACGCCCCCATATGGGTGGAGCCGCACTTGTCATTGATGTTCAGGCCGTTGGGCTCCGCACCGATGACGAACACTTCGGCACCCAGCTCCCGGAATACATTGGGAGCGATCTTGTAGGTCGCACCATGGGCGCAATCGAGCGCGATACGCAGACCAGCGAAACTGGTGTTCGATGGCACGCTGCTCTTGCAGAACTCGATGTAGCGGCCGGCGGCATCGTTGATCCGCGAGACCTTGCCCAGGCGGGCGGACTCGACGACAGTCATCGGCGCATCGAGAAGCTCCTCGATGATCAGCTCCACCTCGTCCGGTAGCTTAGTGCCCTGGCCGGAGAAGAATTTGATGCCGTTGTCGTCGTGCGGATTGTGCGAGGCACTGATGACGATACCCGCCTCGGCGTGGAAGGTACGGGTCAGATAGGCGATACCCGGGGTCGGCATGGGGCCGAGCAGCATCACGTCGGCACCGGCGGCGGACAAGCCAGCCTCCAGCGCGGACTCGAACATGTAGCCGGAAATCCGCGTGTCCTTGCCCACCAGCACGCGACACTTGCCTTGCTGACGGAAAGCCATGCCCACGGCCCAGCCCAGCTTGAGCACGAAGTCTGGGGTGATCGGCGGGGTGCCTACGCGTCCGCGAATTCCATCGGTACCAAAATACTTCCTGCTCATGCGGACATCCCCTCTTCTGTTGCACTTTCCACTGCGTGAATCATTCGAACCACATCCACCGTCTCGGCGACATCATGGACGCGGATGATGCTGGCTCCCTTGGCGACCGCCAGAGCCGCAAGGGCCAGGCTGCCGTACAGGCGCTCGCCCACCTCACGACCAAGCGCGCGCCCGACCATGCTCTTGCGCGAGACACCGACCAGCAATGGACAGCCCAACGACATCAGGCATTCCATCTGCCGGAACAGATTCAGGTTATGACTCTGCGTCTTGGCAAAACCGAAGCCAGGATCGATGACGATCCGTTCCCGGGCAATGCCCACGGCTTCGCAGACGGCGATGCGCTCCTCGAGGAAGTCGCGGACTTCCTCGAGGATATTCGGATAACGCGGATCGTCCTGCATGTTTCCCGGCTCGCCGCGCATATGCATCAGGCAAACCGGAAGCCCCGTGTCCACAGCGGCATCCAGGGCTCCATCACGCTGCAGTGAGCGCACATCGTTGATCAAGCCTGCCCCGAGACGAGCGGTTTCACGCATCACCGCCGGGGTGGAGGTATCCACCGAGATCACTACATCCAGCTCGCGGGCAATCGCCTCGACCACCGGCGCGACGCGCTCCAACTCCTCGGTGGGCGAAACCACGCGAGCGCCGGGACGGGTCGACTCGCCGCCGATATCGATCAGTGTGGCGCCGGCCGCGACCATCTCCGCCGCATGGCGCAATGCAGCATCATGCCGATTGAAGCGCCCGCCGTCGGAGAAGGAGTCGGGAGTGACATTGAGGATGCCCATGACGTGCGGGCGGCTTAAATCAAGAACCCGGTTGCCGCAAGGCAACCGGGTCGGGTGGTACAACGAACTCATTCAGTGCTCTCAGTGTTCGCCGGCAGGCCCGCCAATGGGGTTTTCCTGGCGACCTTCATCACGGGGCGCGGCTGCGTTGCCGGAAGAGCCGGAGTTGCCCCCCTGCCAGTCACGCGGCTCGCGCGGGGTACGACCGGCCATGATGTCGTCGATCTGATCGGCGTCGATGGTTTCGTACTTCATCAGCGCGTCGGCCATCATGTCGAGCTTGTCGCGATTCTCTTCCAGCAGACGCTTGGCGGTGCCGTAGCAGTCGTCGATGATGCGGCGCACTTCCTGGTCGATCAGCTTGGCGGTTTCGCCGGACACGTTAGCGTGCTGGCTACCGGCACTACGACCCAAGAACACCTCGCCCTCTTCTTCCGCGTACATCAGCGGACCGAGCTTTTCCGACAGGCCCCACTTGGTCACCATGTTCCGCGCCAGCTGGGTGGCCCGCATGATGTCGTTGGAGGCACCGGTGGTTACACCTTCGAAGCCCAGGGTCATCTCTTCGGCGATACGGCCACCGAACAGCGAGCAGATCTGGCTTTCCAGAGCGCGCTTGGACAGGCTGTAACGATCCTCTTCCGGCAGGAACATGGTCACGCCCAGGGCGCGGCCGCGCGGAATGATGGAAACCTTGTAGACCGGATCGTGCTCCGGAACCAGGCGGCCAACGATAGCGTGGCCGGCCTCGTGGAACGCGGTGTTCTTCTTCTCTTTCTCGGACATGACCATGGTCTTGCGCTCGGCGCCCATCATGATCTTGTCCTTGGCCAGTTCGAATTCGCGCATGTCGACGATACGCTTGTTGGAACGGGCAGCGAACAGAGAGGCCTCGTTGACCAGATTGGCCAGGTCGGCACCGGAGAAGCCCGGTGTACCGCGCGCGATCACGGCCGGATCGACGTTGTCGCCCAGCGGAACCTTGCGCATGTGTACTTTGAGAATCTGCTCACGACCGCGGATGTCCGGCAGGCCAACCACCACCTGGCGGTCGAAGCGGCCCGGACGCAGCAGCGCGGGGTCGAGCACGTCCGGACGGTTGGTCGCGGCGATGACGATGATGCCGTCATTCATCTCGAAGCCGTCCATCTCCACCAGCAACTGGTTGAGGGTCTGCTCGCGCTCATCGTGACCGCCACCCAGGCCGGCGCCACGATGGCGACCGACGGCGTCGATTTCGTCGATGAAGATGATGCAGGGAGCGTGCTTCTTGGCCTGGTCGAACATGTCGCGAACGCGCGAGGCGCCCACGCCGACGAACATTTCCACGAAGTCCGAACCGGAAATGGTGAAGAACGGCACCTTGGCTTCGCCGGCGATCGCCTTGGCGAGCAGAGTCTTACCGGTACCGGGCGGGCCGACCATCAGCACGCCGCGCGGGATACGACCGCCCAGGCGCTGGAACTTGCCCGGATCGCGGAGGAATTCCACCAGTTCGCTGACCTCTTCCTTGGCCTCGTCGCAACCGGCGACGTCGGCGAAGGTGGTCTTCACCTGGTCTTCCGACAGCAGGCGCGCCTTGCTCTTGCCGAAGCTCATCGGGCCGCCGCGGCCACCGCCGCCGCCCTGCATCTGGCGCATGAAGAACATGAAGACGGCGATGATCACCAGGATAGGGAAACTGGCCACCAGGAGCTGAGTCCAGATGCTCTGCTGCTCGGGCTGCTTGCCTTCGACAACGACGTTGTTGTTGACCAGGTCGCCGATCAGGCCGTTGTCGGCGATGGCCGGGCGGATGGTCTTGAAGGTGTCACCGTCCTGGCGCTTGCCAGTGATGACCGCGCCGTCCACGGTCACGCGCTCGACCTTACCGTCCTTCACCTGCTGGATGAAGTCCGAATAGTTGAGCGTCTGCGGCTCGCTCGGGCTGGAGAAGTTGTTCATCACAGTGACGAGTACCGCCGCGATGATCAGCCACAGAATCAGGTTCTTTGCCATGTCGTTCAATTGACTACCCTCTGAAGCCGGCTCCGCCCTGGAAACCGCTTCTCACGACGGCCAGACTCCTTCCGGCCAAAATTACTACACAACGCCCGCCGCCAGGCAGGCGCCGTCTGTAACCCTTTATGAACCCCGGCTTTCACCGGTACAAGCAAAACCTGCAAGGCATAGACCAGAAGCCTGCCCAATCATTCCAGTCTAGGCGCCGCGAAAGCCTCGTGCGAGCAGATACTGCTCCCGTGAACGGTCGCGTGACGACAGCGGCTTGCGCATCTGCACCTTCTCGAAGTTCTCGCGAACCTGCTTGTGGTAAGCGTCGAAACCCTCACCCTGGAAAATCTTGATCAGGAAATCGCCCCCCGGACGCAGCACACGGGTGCACAGGTCCAGGGCCAGCTCGCAGAGGAACATGGCACGAGGCATGTCCACGGCGGGCAATCCACTCATATTGGGGGCCATATCGGAAATCACAAGGTCTACCGGATTTTCTCCGATGGCCTCGAGCAACTGGGCGAAGACTTCGTCCTCGGTGAAGTCCCCCTGGATGAAGGTCACATCCGGGATGCTGTCCATCGGCAGGATGTCCGAGGCGATCAGGGTGCCCTTATCGCCGATCACCCGGCTGGTGACCTGCGACCAGCCGCCCGGCGCCGCGCCGAGGTCGACCACGGTCATGCCGGGACGCAGGATGCGATCCTTCTCCTGGATTTCCAACAGCTTGTAGCTGGCACGCGAGCGATAGCCGTCGCGCTGTGCCATCTTCACGTACGGATCGTCGAAATGTTCTTTCAGCCAGCGATGGCTAGTCTTGGAACGGGCCACGTATTACCTCGTCTGAGCGGCATCCCGGTAGTACCGAAACTCGGGTAGAATATCCGCCTTTTTTACCAGGGGTCAGATTATGGCGCTCTCTCAGGAGCAGAAAAAGCAGTTCAAATCTATCGGGCATCACCTGAAACCGGTATTGACCGTTGCTGAAAACGGTCTTTCGGAAGGTGTGATGGCCGAGCTTGAGCGCGCGCTCAACGATCATGAACTGATCAAGGTGCAGTTCCGCATCACTGAACGCGACGACCGTCGCGCACTGATCGACGAACTTTGCCAGAACGGCAGTTGCGAACTGGTTCAGACCATCGGCAAGATGGCACTGATCTACCGTCGCAATCCGAAGCCGAACAAGAACCTGTCGAACATCAGCCGTTTCAGCGGGCTCTGACAGTCAAGACCGGCAACGCGGAGCCGGCAAGGCTCCGCCGCGTCAGGCCCGCTCGTCCCGCCCCGGTACCGGCTGCAGCACCAGCAGCAGACCGAACAGCGCCACCACCAGATAGTTGAACCAGAACCAGCGCTGGGCATCCGGCACGAATTGGCGCACGACGAAGAAAGTCAGGGTCATCCCCAGCACCGCCAGCAGCAGTTGTCCGCGCACTTCCCGCAGGAAGGCGACGGCGCCACGGGCCTGCCAGAGCACCAGCCCCTGCAGCACTGCACAGAAACCGGCAAAACCCAGCAGCAGCGGCTTCAGCGCGTCAGCGACGGACTCCACCAGCAGCGGCGCCAGGCCGATCTTGTCCAGCGCCGGCAGCACCACGAACTGAAGCAGCCAAAGGCCGCCGACCCAGAATGTCTGGGCCAGCAGCCAACTGATGGCGCCTGCGTTCAGTGGTTGCCGATCAGGCGTGGCGGACTTCAACGATCTCGTACTCGACATCGCCACCCGGAGTCTTCACCAGAACGGCATCGCCTTCGGTCTTGCCGATCAGCGCACGGGCGATCGGCGAGTTGACGGAGATCTTGCTGTTCTTGATGTCCGCCTCGTCGTCACCGACGATCTGGTAGGTCACCGTCTCGTCGGTCTCGACGTTGGCGATGTCCACGGTAGTACCGAAGATCACCTTGCCACTGTGCGGAATGGTGGTCACGTCGATGATCTGCGCGTTGGACAGCTTGGCCTCGATGTCGCGGATGCGAGCCTCGGACATGCCCTGCTGCTCACGGGCGGCGTGGTACTCGGCGTTTTCCTTGAGGTCGCCCAGTTCACGCGCTTCGGCGATGGCCTGGGTGATCTGCGGACGCAGAACGGTCTTCAGGTATTTCAGTTCTTCTTCCAGGGCGCGAGCGCCCTGGACGGTCATTGGAAATTTGCTCATGCGTTGATTCCTGCATGGAGATCCTGCAGACGGCGAACGGTCTTCTCGGGACCGAACTTGAGCGCCTCACAGATCGCCTGCCCCGCCGCGATGGTGGTGGTGCAGTAGATCTTGTGCTGCAGGGCGTTACGACGGATGGAATACGAGTCAGCGATGGACTGGCGGCCTTCGGTGGTGTTGATGATCAGAGTGACTTCGTCGTTCTTGATCATGTCGACCACGTGAGGACGGCCCTCAGTCACCTTGTTCACGCGACGCACCGGCAGGCCGGCAGCCTCGATCACCTTGGCGGTGCCGGCGGTGGCGACTACCTCGAAGCCCAGCGCGACCAGATCGCGGGCGACCTGAACGGCTTGCGGCTTGTCGTCCTCGCGGACGCTGATGAAGGCGCAACCGGCGTTCGGCAGGATTTCACTGGCGCCCAGCTGGGCTTTCGCGAAGGCCTCACCGAAGCTGTCGCCGACACCCATCACCTCGCCAGTGGACTTCATCTCTGGGCCGAGGATCGGGTCGACGCCGGGGAACTTGGCGAACGGGAACACCGCTTCCTTGACGCTATAGTAAGGCGGGATCACCTCTTCGGTGAAGCCGACTTCGGCCAGGGACTTGCCAGCCATGACGCGGGCCGCCACTTTCGCCAGCGACTCGCCGATGCACTTGGAGACGAACGGCACGGTACGGGACGCACGCGGGTTCACCTCGATCACATAGATGTCCTCGCCCTGAACGGCCATCTGCACGTTCATCAGGCCGACCACGCCGAGCTCCAGGGCCATCTTCTTGACCTGTTCGCGAATCTCATCCTGGATGTGCTGCGGCAGCGAGTACGGCGGCAGCGAGCAGGCGGAGTCACCGGAGTGCACGCCAGCCTGCTCGATGTGCTGCATGATGGCGCCGATCACCACGGTCTCGCCGTCGCACACCGCATCGATGTCGACTTCGATGGCGCAGTTCAGGAAGCGGTCCAGCAGCACCGGGCTGTCGTTGGAAACCTTCACGGCCTCGCGCATGTAGCGCTTGAGCTCTTCTTCCTGGTAGACGATTTCCATGGCGCGGCCGCCCAGTACGTACGACGGGCGCACCACCATCGGGTAGCCGATGTTCTTCGACAGCTCCAGGGCCTGGTCTTCGCTGCGCGCGGTGGCGTTGGCCGGCTGGCGCAGGTTCAGACGCTGGACCATCTGCTGGAAGCGCTCGCGGTCTTCGGCGCGGTCGATGGCGTCCGGGCTGGTACCGATGATCGGTACGCCGGCTTCTTCCAGGGCGCGGCAGAGTTTCAGCGGGGTCTGGCCGCCGTACTGCACGATGACGCCCTTGGGCTGCTCGACGCGGACGATTTCCAGCACGTCTTCCAGGGTCACCGGCTCGAAGTACAGGCGATCGGAGGTGTCGTAGTCGGTGGAAACGGTTTCCGGGTTGCAGTTGACCATGATGGTCTCGTAACCGTCTTCACGCATGGCCAGCGCGGCGTGTACGCAGCAGTAGTCGAACTCGATACCCTGGCCGATGCGGTTCGGACCGCCGCCCAGGATCATGATCTTGTCGCGAGTCGACGGATTGGCTTCGCACTCTTCCTCGTAGGTCGAGTACATGTAGGCGGTGTCGGTGGCGAACTCGGCGGCGCAGGTGTCCACGCGCTTGTACACCGGCAGCACCTTGAGCTTGTGGCGATGGTTGCGCAGGTTCTTCTCGGTCACACCCAGCAGGGTGGCCAGGCGCGCATCGGAGAAGCCCTTGCGCTTGAGCTTGAGCATCAGGTCGCGATCGATGGCGGACAGACCCAGGGTCTTTACACGCTCCTCGTCCTTGATCAGGTCTTCGATCTGCACCAGGAACCACTCGTCGATGCGGGTCAGGTCGAAGACTTCGGCAATGCTCTTGCCGGCGCGGAAGGCGTCGGCGACGTACCAGATGCGGTCGGCATTGGGCACGGTCAGCTCGCGCTTGAGGATGCTCTCGGCTTCCGGGTTGCTCAGGTCGAGCTTCGGATCGAAACCGGTGGCGCCGACTTCCAGGCCGCGCAGGGCTTTCTGCACGGACTCCTGGAAGGTACGGCCGATGGCCATGACTTCACCCACGGATTTCATCTGGGTGGTCAGGCGGGCGTCGGCTTTGGGGAATTTCTCGAAGGCGAAACGCGGGATCTTGGTGACGACGTAGTCGATCGCCGGCTCGAAGGACGCCGGGGTGCGGCCGCCAGTGATGTCGTTCTGCAGTTCGTCGAGGGTGTAGCCGACAGCCAGCTTGGCGGCGATCTTGGCGATCGGGAAGCCGGTGGCCTTGGACGCCAGCGCCGAGGAACGCGATACGCGCGGGTTCATCTCGATCACCACCATGCGGCCGGTGTTCGGGCAGATGCCGAACTGCACGTTGGAACCGCCGGTTTCCACCCCGATCTCACGCAGCACCGCCAGCGAGGCGTTGCGCATGATCTGGTATTCCTTGTCGGTCAGGGTCTGCGCCGGCGCGACGGTGATCGAGTCACCGGTGTGCACGCCCATCGGGTCGAAGTTCTCGATGGCGCAGACGATGATGCAGTTGTCCTTCTTGTCGCGGACAACTTCCATCTCGTATTCCTTCCAGCCGATCAGCGATTCGTCGATCAGCAGTTCGTTGGTCGGCGACAGATCCAGACCGCGGGTGCAGATTTCTTCGAATTCCTCCCGGTTGTAGGCAATGCCGCCGCCGGTGCCGCCCATGGTGAAGGACGGGCGGATGATGCACGGGAAGTTGACCTTCTCCAGCACGCCGTAGGCTTCTTCCATGCTGTGGGCGATACCCGAGCGCGGGCAGGCCAGGCCGATATCACGCATGGCCTTGTCGAAGCGCGAACGGTCTTCGGCCTTGTCGATGGTGTCGGCGTTGGCGCCGATCATTTCCACGCCGAACTGCTCCAGAACGCCGTGACGCTCCAGGTCCAGGGCGCAGTTCAGCGCGGTCTGGCCGCCCATGGTCGGCAGCAGCGCGTCGGGGCGTTCCTTCTCGATGATCTTGGCGACGGTCTGCCACTTGATCGGTTCGATGTAGGTGGCGTCGGCCATGGCCGGGTCGGTCATGATGGTGGCCGGGTTGGAGTTCACCAGGATGACACGGAAGCCTTCTTCCTTCAGGGCCTTGCAGGCCTGTGCGCCGGAGTAGTCGAACTCGCAGGCCTGGCCGATGACGATCGGGCCGGCGCCGAGGATCAGGATGCTCTTGATGTCTGTACGCTTGGGCATGGGACTCTCGTTGCAATATTCAGGAAAGGGTTG
Source organism: Pseudomonas nitroreducens (assembly GCF_010994165.1). Taxonomy (NCBI): domain Bacteria; kingdom Pseudomonadati; phylum Pseudomonadota; class Gammaproteobacteria; order Pseudomonadales; family Pseudomonadaceae; genus Pseudomonas; species Pseudomonas nitroreducens. The sequence continues at coordinate 67,577 of NZ_WMBX01000005.1, forward strand.
CGCTGGCCAGCTTCACGCCAAAGCCGACGAACAGGGCGCCGACGCCGCTCGAAGCGCCGGCAGCCAGCCGTTGCCGCCGACGGAACCAGGCCGCCAGACGCACACCGGAGAAAATCAGGAAACTCAGGTACAAGGCGCTGATGATCTCGAGGATCGTGCCCAGTACCAGGAACGACAGGCCGGGATAGGCGTAACCCGGGTCGACGAACTGGATGAAGAAGGAGATGAAGAAGAGGATCGCCTTGGGGTTGGACAGGCTCAGCAGCAGCGCCTTGCGGAACGGCTGGTTGACGTCCACTTCCTTGGCCGGCGCGGCGGCCGCATCCAGTGGTTGGCGCAGCTTCTGCCAGCCTCCACGGAGCATGCCTACCCCTAAGTAGAACAGGTAGGCGGCGCCGACGTACTTCAGGCCCAGGAACAGCATCGGCTCGGCCTTGAGGACCGAGGCGATACCCAGCGCCGACAGGAACATCAGGATCGCATCGCCCAGGAACACCGCGCTCGCCGCCCGGTAGCCCGAGGCCACGCCGCGCTGGGCGGCAGTGGCGAGGACGAACAGCGAGTTCGGCCCCGGCAACAGGACGATGAACAACGTACCCAGGACATAGGTCCAGAGGTCGGTGATTCCCAGGGTCGGCATCATCTTCTTTCCCTCTTCGAGCTCGGACTCAGCGGCGCTCGGCCATCGCCGCGATGAAGCGGTCGAACAGCGGGGCAACGTCGTGCGGGCCGGGGCTGGCTTCCGGGTGGCCCTGGAAGCTGAAGGCCACTCTATCGGTACGCTCGACGCCCTGCAGGGTGCCGTCGAACAGCGACTTGTGGGTGGCGCGCAGGTTGGCCGGCATGCTTGCCTCGTCCACGGCAAAACCGTGGTTCTGGCTGGTGATCATCACCACACCCGAATCCAGATCCTGCACCGGGTGGTTGGCGCCATGGTGGCCGTGGCCCATCTTCACGGTTTTCGCGCCGGAAGCCAGGGCCAGCAGTTGGTGACCCAGACAGATGCCGAAGATCGGCGTCTCGGTGTCGAGGAACTCGCGGATGGCCTGGATGGCGTAGTCGCACGGCTCGGGGTCGCCAGGTCCGTTGGAAAGGAAGATGCCGTCCGGGTTCAGGGCCAGCACTTCGCTCGCCGGGGTCTGCGCCGGCACCACGGTCAGGCGGCAGCCGCGGGCGACCAGCATGCGCAGGATGTTCAGCTTCACGCCGAAGTCGTAGGCGACTACGTGGTACGGCAGGTCGGCGGCGGCGATTTCCGGATGACTGTCGGTTTCCAGGTTCCAGACGCTGGAACGCCACTCGTACTTCTCGGTGGAGGACACGACTTTCGCCAGGTCCATGCCCTTCAGGCCCGGGAAGCCGCGCGCCAGTTCGAGGGCTTTTTCCTCGGTGGCGTCGTCGCCAGCCAGGATGCAGCCGTTCTGCGAACCCTTTTCGCGCAGGATGCGGGTCAGGCGGCGGGTGTCGATGCCAGCGATGGCAACGGTGCCGTTCTCTTTCAGGTAGTCCGGCAGGGACTGCTTGTCGCGCCAGCTGCTGGACAGCAGCGGCAGGTCACGAATGATCAGGCCGGCGGCCCAGACCTTGTTCGACTCGGCGTCTTCGGGCGTGGTGCCGGTGTTACCGATGTGCGGGTAGGTCAGGGTGACGATCTGTTGGGCGTAGGAAGGATCGGTAAGGATTTCCTGGTAGCCGGTCATGGCGGTGTTGAACACCACCTCTCCGACGGTCTGGCCGTCGGCGCCGATGGCTTCACCGCGAAAAACGCTGCCGTCGGCAAGTGCAAGTATGGCTGGCTTAGTCAAGAAGACCTCCCGTAGTTCAAGCCTGGCTGGGCGTGCGCAGATTGTAAAAAAGCGGGATGACATCAGAAGAAGTCATCCCGCTTTTTATGTGATTCATGCTGCGCTGCTTTTAGTGGACACACTAAAGCTGTAGTTTACAGAAATGCGACATCATGGTCCACCTTTTGCACGACGTACGGCCATGCCACTCAGCGAAGGCCAAGTACGTCCTGCATGTCGTACAGGCCGCTGGCCTGCCCTTCCAGCCATTGCGCGGCACGCACGGCGCCACGAGCAAAGGTCATGCGGCTCGAGGCCTTGTGGGTGATTTCCACGCGCTCGCCATCCGCGGCGAACAGCACGGTGTGGTCGCCCACCACGTCGCCAGCACGTACGGTGGCAAAACCGATGGTCTCGCGCGAACGAGCGCCGGTCTGACCTTCACGACCGTAGACAGCCACCTTCTCGAGATCACGACCCAGGGCGCTGGCGACCACTTCACCCATGCGCAGCGCGGTGCCGGAGGGCGCGTCGACCTTGTGACGGTGATGCGCCTCGAGGATCTCGATATCCACATCGTCACCCAGCACGCGGGCGGCGGTATCGAGTAGCTTCAGGCAGAGGTTCACGCCCACGCTGTAGTTGGCTGCGAAGACGATCGGGATGTCCTTCGCCGCTTCGTTCAGCAGCTCCTTCTCGGCCGCGGAAAAGCCCGTGGTGCCGATGACCATGGCCTTGCCGGCCTTGCGGCAGACTTCCAGGTTCTTCAGGGTCACGGTCGGATGAGTGAAGTCGATCAGCACATCGAACTCGTCGACCACCTTGGCCAGGTCGCCCGACAGCGGCACACCAATACGGCCCAGGCCGGCCAGCTCGCCCGCGTCGGCGCCCACCAGGGTGCTGTCCGGGCGGTCTACCGCAGCAGTCAGGCCAGCGCTGCCGCCAGTCTGCTGCACGGCCTCGATCAGGGTCTTGCCCATGCGCCCGGCGGCGCCCATTACGGCTATACGTCGCATATAAAACAGCTCCAAGCTAAAAAGGCCCCGGGCGATTCGCACCGCCGGGGCCCTGTATCACAGATCGTCGAAGAAGCGCTTCATGCCCTCGAACCAGCCACTGGCCTTGGGCGAATTGGAGGAGTTGCCCTGCAGGGTGCCACGGAACTCTTCGAGCAGCTCGCGCTGACGCTTGTCCAGCTGCACTGGCGTCTCCACCACCACGCGACACATCAGGTCGCCGGCACCGCCGCCGCGCACCGGGGCAACGCCCTTACCGCGCAGACGGAACAGCTTGCCGGTCTGGGTGCCTTCGGGGATCTTCAGCTTCACGCGTCCATCCAGGGTCGGCACTTCCAGCTCGCCCCCCAGGGCAGCATCGGCGAAGCTGATCGGCACTTCGCAGTACAGGTGCTTGCCGTCACGCTGGAAGATGTCGTGCTCACGCACGTTCACCACCACATACAGATCGCCCGCCGGGCCACCGTGGGCGCCGGCCTCGCCTTCGCCGGTCAGGCGGATGCGGTCACCGGTATCGACGCCGGCCGGCACTTTCACCGACAGGGTCTTGTGCTCTTCCACACGACCCTGGCCGTGGCAGGAGCCACAAGGGTCGGTGATCATCTTGCCGCTGCCATGGCAGCGCGGGCAGGTCTGCTGCACCGAGAAGAAGCCCTGCTGCATGCGCACCTGGCCGATACCACCGCAGGTGGTACAGGTGACCGGCGTAGTGCCGGGCTTGGCGCCACTGCCGCTGCAGGTCTTGCAGCCGACCAGGGTCGGAACGCGGATGGTCACGGTAGTGCCGCGCACCGCGTCTTCCAGGTCCAGGTCGAGGGTGTAGCGCAGGTCCGCGCCACGGGCCGGGCCGCCGCGAGAGCCGCCGCGTCCGCCACCACCACCGAAGAAGTCACTGAAGACATCACCGAAGATGTCCGAGAAGCTTGCGCCACCAAAGCCTGCACCGCCGCCACCCATCTGCGGATCGACACCGGCATGGCCGTACTGATCGTAGGCCGCACGTTTGCTGGCGTCGGACAGGACCTCGTACGCCTCGTTGGCCTCCTTGAATTTATCCTCGGCCTCCTTGTCGCCGGGATTGCGGTCCGGGTGGAACTTCATGGCGAGCCGGCGATAGGCCTTCTTCAGGTCCGCTTCGCTGGCGCCGCGCTCGACACCCAGTACCTCGTAAAAATCACGTTTGGCCATAACTTTCCTGCACTCTAAAAACCGTTCCCCCAGACACGCCAACGCGGGAGCAAGCCCCCGCGTGACGTTTCATGCGCACCGACACGCTGGTCGGTGCGCCGGAGCGGAAGCAAGCACGCGGCTTACTTGTTCTCCTTGACCTCTTCGAACTCGGCGTCGACGACGTCGTCGCCAGCCTTGTCGTCAGCGGTCTCGCCCTGAGCGGCAGCACCCGGCTGCGGCTGTTCGGCGTACATCTTCTGCGCCAGCGGAGTGGACGCCTGGGACAGCGCGTTCATCTTCGCTTCGATCTCGGCCTTGTCGTCGCCTTTCACGGCCACTTCCAGCTCGCCGAGAGCCTTCTCGATGGCAGCCTTCTCCTCGGCAGTGGCCTTGTCGCCAGCCTCGGTGACCATCTTGCGAGTCGCATGGACCAGTGCATCGCCCTGGTTGCGGGCAGCGGCCAGCTCCTCGAACTTGCGGTCTTCCTCGGCATTCGCCTCGGCGTCGCGGACCATCTGCTGGATCTCATCCTCGGACAGACCGGAGGAAGCCTTGATCACAATGGACTGCTGCTTGCCGGTAGCCTTGTCCTTGGCGCCGACGTGCAGGATGCCGTTGGCGTCGATGTCGAAGGTCACTTCGATCTGCGGCACGCCGCGCGGAGCCGGCGGGATGTCGGCCAGGTCGAACTTGCCCAGCGACTTGTTCTGCGCGGCTTGCTTGCGCTCGCCCTGCAGCACGTGGATGGTCACGGCGCCCTGGTTGTCATCGGCAGTGGAGAACACCTGCGACTTCTTGGTCGGGATGGTGGTGTTCTTGTCGATCAGCGCGGTCATCACGCCACCGAGGGTTTCGATACCCAGGGTGAGCGGGGTGACGTCGAGCAGCAGCACGTCCTTCACGTCGCCGGCCAGCACGGCGCCCTGGATGGCAGCACCCATGGCAACGGCTTCGTCCGGGTTGACGTCCTTGCGCGCTTCCTTGCCGAAGAACTCGGCAACGGTCTTCTGCACCAGCGGCATGCGGGTCTGACCGCCGACCAGGATCACTTCGTCGATCTTCGAGACATCGAGGCCCGCATCTTTCAGCGCAACGCGGCACGGCTCGATGGTGCGAGCAACCAGATCTTCCACCAGGGATTCCAGCTTGGCGCGGGACACCTTGACGTTCAGGTGTTTCGGGCCGGAAGCGTCAGCGGTGACGTACGGCAGGTTGACGTCGGTCTGCTGGGTCGAGGACAGCTCGATCTTGGCCTTCTCGGCAGCTTCCTTCAGGCGCTGCATGGCCAACGGGTCGCCCTTGAGGTCCATGCCGGATTCTTTCTTGAACTCCTCGACGAGGTAGTCGATCAGGCGCAGGTCGAAGTCTTCACCCCCCAGGAAGGTGTCGCCGTTGGTGGCCAGCACTTCGAACTGGTGCTCGCCGTCTACTTCGGCAATTTCGATCACGGAAACGTCGAAGGTACCGCCACCCAGGTCATAGACAATGATGGTGTGGTCGCCCTTGGCCTTGTCCAGGCCATAGGCCAGCGCAGCCGCGGTCGGCTCGTTGATGATGCGCTTGACGTCCAGACCGGCAATGCGGCCGGCATCCTTGGTGGCCTGACGCTGGCTGTCGTTGAAGTAGGCCGGGACGGTGATGACCGCTTCGGTAACCGGCTCGCCCAGGTAGTCCTCGGCAGTCTTCTTCATCTTCTTCAGGACTTCGGCGGAGACCTGCGGCGGAGCCATCTTCTGGCCCTTGGCCTCGACCCACGCATCGCCGTTGTCAGCCTTGACGATGTTGTAAGGCACCATCTTGATGTCTTTCTGTACGACATCTTCTTCGAAGCGACGGCCGATCAGACGCTTGACCGCATACAAAGTGTTCTTCGGGTTGGTCACAGCCTGGCGCTTCGCCGGCTGACCCACCAGGATTTCGCCATCGTTGGCGTAGCCAATGATCGACGGGGTGGTACGAGCGCCTTCGGCGTTCTCGATGACCTTGACGTTACCGTTCTCCAGGATGGACACACAGGAGTTGGTGGTCCCCAGGTCGATACCAATGATTTTGCCCATAATTCACTCTCCAGAAATTAGATTCCGCGCTGACCCTGTTGCGGGTCTTTGGCTCGGTTGATTACCCAGATGGGGACCGGGTGATGGATTTCAAGCCTTCTCGTCGATCGAAGGCGGAGTTTGTTCCGGCGCCTTGCTGACCACGACCATGGCCGGGCGCAGCAGGCGACCGTTGAGCAGGTAGCCCTTCTGGAACACCTTGACCACACTGCCCGGCTCGAGGCGGATGCTCTCTTCCATGGCCATTGCCTGGTGGTGCTCGGGGTTGAACGGCTCGCCGTGCGGGTCGACCGGCTCAAGGTTGTAGCGCACCAGCGTGTCGTGGAACATCTTCAGCGTCAGCTCGATGCCTTCGCGCATCGGCTTGATCGCTTCGTCTTCCGGGTTCGACATCTCCAGCGCCCGCTCGAGGGTATCGACGATCGGCAGCAAGTCGCCGGCGAATTTCTCCAACGCGAACTTGTGCGCCTTCTCCACGTCCTGCTCGGCACGGCGGCGGACGTTCTGCAACTCGGCAACAGCGCGCAGGCTCTGGTCCTTCGCCGCCGCCACCTGTTCTTCCAGCTCCAGCACGCGGGCGTTCAGATCCCCGGTAGCGCCGGCTTCGGGCTGCTCGTTGAACTGGGAATCCTGAGTCTGTTGTTCGTCAGACATGCCACTCTCCTAAAAAGAAAATAAGCCTTTGAAAACAAGGCGAACCCAATGGTCCGCGGCTCTGGCGTGTATATGGGGCGCTTTTTTTTTACTTCAAGGGCTGGGACTTCAGGGACCAACCAGCAAGCGACGAGGGAGAATTGCCAGCCGCAAAAAATACTGTATAAATAAACAGACATCTTTGCGGAGCCGCCGCCCATGTTGGTTCATCTGTCCGTTCACAACTACGCCATCGTCGAGCACCTCGATCTCGAGCTCGCCGCCGGCATGACCGTGATCACCGGCGAAACCGGCGCCGGCAAGTCGATCATGCTCGACGCCCTCGGCCTTGCCCTGGGCGACCGTGCCGACAGCGGCGTGGTACGCCCCGGCTGCGACAAGGCCGACATTCTCGCCAGCTTCGATGTCAGCGCGATTGCCGAAGCCCGCGACTGGCTCGCAGAGCGCGACCTGGAACAGGATGGCCCGTGCATCCTGCGCCGGGTGATCACCGCCGAAGGTCGCTCCCGCGCCTACATCAATGGCACACCCTGCCCACTCGCTGACCTCAAGCACCTGGGCGAACTGCTGATCGACATCCACAGCCAGCACGAACACCAGTCGCTGCTCAAGGCCGATACCCACCGCCGCCTGCTCGACGAATTTGCCGGCAGCCAGGATCTGGCGCGCCAGGTGCACCTCGCCGCGCAACGCTGGAAGCAGACCCACCAGGAACTGGACCGCCTGTCACGCAACGGCGACGAACAGCGCGCTCGTCATCAGTTGCTCAGCTATCAGCTGGAAGAACTGGAGAATCTCGGCCTGGGTGACAATGAACTGGAGGCTCTGGAAGCCGAACACAAGACCCAGAGCAACGCCGGCAGCCTGATCGCCGCCTGCCGCCAGGTGGTCGAACTGTGCAGCGAAAACGACGCCGGCAATGTGCTGTCGGCGCTGACTTCCAGTCTCAATCGGCTCACCGCCTTCCAGAGCCAGCCAATCGCCTTGAGCGAAGCGGTGAACCTGCTGTCCAGCGCGCAAATACAGGTGGAGGAAGCTATCGGCGAACTGAACCGTTTCGTCGACCACTTCGACGCCGACCCCCTGCGCCTGCAGCAGCTGGAAGAGCGCATGGATGCTATCTATAGCCTCGCCCGCAAGCACCGCGTGCAGCCCCACGAACTACAGGATCTGCAACAACGCCTGCTGGACGAGCTGGAAGCGCTGAATGCCGACGACGAAGCCGTCGACCGCCTGGGCGAAGAGCTCGCCGCCTACGCTCGTCATTACCAGGAGAAAGCTGCAGAGCTTAGCCAACTTCGTCGCGCCGCCGCACCACAACTGGCCAAGGCCGTGGAAGTGGAAATGCAGCGCCTGGGGATGCCTGGGGGCCGCTTCTCCATCGATTTGCGCGACGCCACCTCCGATGAGCCTCAGGTGAACGGCCTGGAACAGCTGGAATTCCTGGTCAGCGCCAACCCCGGCCAACCCATGAAAGGCCTGGCGAAAGTCGCCTCGGGCGGTGAGCTGTCGCGCATCAGCCTGGCCATCCAGGTGATCACCGCGCAGACCTCGCGCATTCCCACCCTGGTCTTCGACGAGGTGGACGTCGGCATCGGTGGCCCCACCGCCGAAGTGGTCGGCCAGTTGCTGCGCCGCCTCGGCGATCGCGGCCAGGTGCTGACCGTCACCCACCTGCCGCAGGTCGCCGCACAGGGCCACCAGCACCTGTTCGTGCACAAGGACCGCGACACCAGCGAAACCCGCACCGCCGTGGCCAACCTGAAAAAAGCCGAACGCATCGAGGAAGTCGCCCGCATGCTCGGCGGCGTCGACCTGACCAAAGAATCCCTGGCCCACGCGCGCAAGATGGTGGACTCCGCCGTGCAGGATTGACCCCTTTCTTGGAAGGAGCGAGCACAAACGAAAACGGCGACCCGAGGGTCGCCGTTTCTGCATCTGCGTACGCTTACTTCTTCTTGCGCACGTAGAGCACCAGGTTGTGATCGACGAGCTCGAAGCCGCGCTCCTTGACGATCTCTTTCTGGCGTTTCTCGATTTCAGAGTCCATGAACTCGATGACTTCGCCGGTGTCGACGCAGACCATGTGGTCATGGTGACCGCTGTCGGCCAGCTCGAAGACGGCATGGCCGCCGTCGAAGTTGTGGCGCACCACCAGGCCGGCGGCTTCGAACTGGGTCAGGACGCGGTAGACGGTGGCCAGACCAACGTCTTCACCCGCCTCCATCAGCGCCTTGTAAACATCCTCTGCGCTCATATGGCGCTGCTCGGCGGAGTCGAGCATCTGGAGGATCTTGACGCGCGGCAGCGTGACCTTGAGTCCGGCTTTGCGCAGTTCGCTATTTTCAACCATGTGTGCTTTCTCGCCGCGGAATGCTTCGCAGCACCCCTCAATACAGGTATGATCGGGATTTCGTCGCTCAGCCAAGATAGTGGAAGTCACCCCTTGATGCAAAACGCCAAGCTCATGCTGACCAGTCTCGCTTTCGGGCTGGGACTCGCCGCACTCGCCGGTTGCTCGTTCCCGGGGGTCTACAAGATCGATATCCAGCAGGGCAACGTTGTAACGCAGGATATGATAGACCAGTTGAAGCCCGGAATGACCCGACGCCAAGTGCGGTTTATCATGGGCAACCCGTTGATCGTGGATACTTTCCACCCCAATCGCTGGGATTACCTGTACAGCATCCAGCCCGGCGGCGGTCAGCGCCAGCAGGAGCGGATGAGCCTGTATTTCGGCCAGAACGACCAGTTGGTCGGCCTGAACGGTGACTTCATGCCTGGCGTCAGTCGCGACGAATCGATCCTCGGCAAGGACGGCGTCACCCCGCCACTGGCCCCGGAAGCGCCTCAGCAGCAGCCCGAGCAACCCAAGGAGCAACCGGCCAAGCCCGGCTCCGTGGAAGAGCAGATCCAGAAGGAAGTCGATCAGGTGGAAACCGTACCGATCCCGACTCCGGAACCGCTGGACAAGAATCCGCAGTAAGGGATTCGTGCCAACAAAAAAGCCCGGCCAATGCCGGGCTTTTTTGTTGGCCGTGGTTTCATCACCGAAGTATCAGCCGCGCGCCGCCTTGGCTCTCGCCGCGCGGTGCTTGCGCACTTCCTTGGGATCGGCGATCAGCGGGCGATAGATTTCTACCCGCTCCCCTTCTTCCAGCACGCGCTCGTCGGGCCTGGCCACTACCTTGCCGAAGATGCCCAGCGGACAGCTCTGCACATCCAGATCGGGAAAATGAGCGGAAATATCCGACAGCGCCACCGCCTCGCGCATCCGAGTGCCACGGGGAACACTCAGGCGCAGCAGCATCTGCTTTTCCGGCAAGGCATAGACCACCTCGATGGCGATACTCGCGGATTCAACCATGCAGCTGCTTGGCACGCTGGCAGAAGGCGTCGACCATGGTGTTCGCTGCCTGGGTGAACAGCGGGCCGAGCGTGGCTTTCACCAGCGCTCCGGCGTAGTCGAAGGTCAGGTCCAGGGAAATCTTGCAGGCCTTGTCACCCAGCGCCTTGAAGGTCCACACGCCATGCAGCTGGGTGAACGGCCCCTCCTCGAGGTTCATCTCGATGCTCTGCCCCGGCACCAGCACGTTACGGGTGGTGAAGCGCTGGGTAATGCTGCCCTTGGCCACGGTCAGCTCGGCGCGCATGGCCGTATCGCTTTCCGCCAGTACGGTGGAAGCCGAACACCAGGGCAGGAACTCCGGGTAGCGCGCCACATCGTTGACCAGGTCGTACAGCGCCTTCGCCGGATAGGGCAGCAGGGCCGAACGCTGGATATGCGTGCTCATAGATTTCTCGCTTTGTGTTGTGGGGCATCTGACCGACATCTGACCGGACAGCAGCGCCCTCTGATCAAAAAAACAGCGCGCATTCTCCGAGATTAGCCACGCACCCTCAAGCTTGCATGCCGTCGCATGCTGTCCCGATAGCGGCGCGGCGAGTGACTCCCTATAATGCGCGGCCTATGGCTAAACAGAAGAAACACCCTTCGGGGACCATCGCGCAGAACAAGAAGGCTCTGCACGACTACTTCATCGAGCAGCGCTTCGAGGCAGGCATCGCCCTGGCCGGCTGGGAAGTGAAAAGCCTGCGCGCCGGCAAGGCGCAGCTGGTGGACAGCTACGTGCTGCTCAAGGATGGCGAGGCCTGGCTGCTCGGCAGTCACATCACGCCGCTGACCACTGCCAGCACCCACGTCATCGCCGACCCGGTGCGCACGCGCAAGCTGCTGCTGCACAAGCGCGAGCTGGGCAAGCTGTTCGGCGCCGTGCAGCAGAAGGGCTACGCCTGCGTTGCGCTGTCGATGTACTGGAAGAAGCACCTGATCAAGTGCGAGATCGCACTGGCCAAGGGCAAGAAAGAGTACGACAAGCGCGGCACCGAGAAGGAGCGCGACTCCGACCGGGAAATCCAGCGCGCCATTCGTCACGGCAAGGACGACTGAGCCTCCAAGCGCCCTCCTGCGAGGGCGTGTTGCCGGTCAGGCGTCCACCGCGCCCTGGCGTCGCTGCGCGCGTTGCAGGCGCAATTCCTTCGCCTGCACCTCGGCCAGCACTTCCTGCACGTAGTCGATATGCCGCTGGGAAATCTCCCGCGCCGCTTCCGCGTGCCCGCCAATAATCGCCTCGTACAACTCGCGGTGCTGACGCATCAGTTGCTCGCGCGTCTCGTCACGCTGTGCGTACATCCCGCCGATATTGGTCACCACATTGCGCTTGAGCAAATCGAACAGGCCACGAATGGTGTGCAGCAGCACGGCGTTGTGGCTGGCCTCGGCGATGGCCAGATGGAACGCCGCGTCCGCCGCCCCCTCCTCCGCACGACTGACCTTGCCCACCCGCAGATAGCAATCCTGCAGCGTATCGAAGGACTGCTTCAGGCGCTGGTGATCCACCTCGGTCGCTCGCAACGCCGCGTAATAGGCGCAGGAGCCTTCCAGGGTGTGGCGGAACTCCAGCAGATCGCGCTGTGCCTCCGGATTGCTTTCCAGCAGGTGCAGCAGCGGATCGCTGAACATGGAGCCCAACCCCTCGCTGACATAGTTGCCTCCGCCCTGGCGACTGACCAGCAGCCCCTTGGCGCCGAGCTTCTGGATCGCCTCGCGCAGTGAGGGCCGCGACACGCCGAACTGCTCGGCCAGCACGCGCTCGGCGGGCAAGCGCTCGCCAGCCTTGAGAGTGCCCTCGAGGATCATCGCTTCCAGCCGCTCGACGATGTCGTCCGACAAACGGCGCTGCTTGACCTGACCAAAACTCATCTTCGTGCCCCCTCGCTCTCTCACTCTGAGCCGCGCTCCAGACGCGCTCTGCACAGCGCGCGGCAGCCTACCCAGTGGCGCCGCCGGCAACAAGACCAGCTCACGTTCCCGAGCGCCCTCGACAAAAGTCGCAGAGCAGTAAATTGACACGTCGCCAGCAGGGCTTTTACCCTGAGCGCTCAGCCTTGTAAATTGGTAATACCAATTTACCGCAAGCTGGATTGCACCACAACATAAAGCCGCGATCAGTCGACCGTCTGCCCACGCGCCACAAGCGCACCGGAATCGCCCGACCGGCAACCAGGCCCTCCACCCAAAAACAATTAGGGAGCCAACACAGATGCAAACCTGGCAGCAGATCTATACCCCGCTCGGCAGCCTCGGCCTGTCCGCGCTGGTCGCCGTCATCCCGATCGTGTTCTTCTTCCTCGCCCTCGCCGTGTTCCGCCTCAAGGGCCACGTCGCCGGCAGCATCACCCTCGCCCTTTCCGTCATCATCGCCATTGCCGCCTTCGGCATGCCCGCCGACATGGCCATCGCCGCTGCCGGCTATGGCTTCGCCTACGGACTGTGGCCGATCGCCTGGATCATCGTCGCGGCGGTGTTCCTCTACAAACTCACGGTCAAGAGCGGCCAGTTCGAAGTGATCCGCAGCTCGGTGCTGTCGATCACCGGCGACCAGCGCCTGCAGGTGCTGCTGATTGGCTTCTCCTTCGGCGCGTTCCTTGAAGGTGCGGCGGGCTTCGGCGCACCGGTGGCAATCACTGCCGCCCTACTCGTCGGCCTGGGCTTCAACCCGCTGTACGCTGCCGGCCTGTGCCTGATCGCCAACACCGCGCCGGTGGCCTTCGGCGCCCTGGGCATCCCGATCATCGTGGCCGGCCAGGTCACCGGTATCGACGCCTTCAAGATCGGCGCCATGACCGGCCGCCAACTGCCGTTCCTGTCGATCCTCGTACCGTTCTGGCTGGTGTTCATGATGGACGGCCTCAAGGGCGTGAAGGAAACCTGGCCGGCCGCCCTGGTCGCCGGGGGCAGCTTCGCCATCACTCAGTACTTCACCTCCAACTTCATCGGCCCGGAGCTGCCGGACATCACCTCCGCGCTGGTCAGCCTGATTTCCCTGACCCTGTTCCTCAAGGTCTGGCAGCCGGCCAGCGAGCGTGCAGTGGTCGCTAACGCAGGTGGCGCGGCGGTCATGGGCAGCGGCAACGGCGCTCGCAGTACCGAACCGTCGCCCTACAGCTTCGGCGAAATCCTCAAAGCCTGGTCGCCCTTCCTGATACTGACCGTACTGGTCACCCTCTGGACCCTGAAGCCGTTCAAGGCGTTGTTTGCCCCGGGCGGCGCGCTGTATAGCCTGGTGTTCAACTTCTCCATCCCGCACCTGGACCAGCTGGTGGTGAAAACCGCCCCCATCGTCGCCAACCCGACGCCGATTGCCGCGGTGTTCAAGCTGGACCCGATTTCCGCCACCGGCACCGCGATCTTCCTCTCCGCCGTGATCTCGATGCTTGTTCTGCGGATCACTGCGAAAACTGGTCTGACCACCTTCAAGGAAACCCTGCTTGAGCTGAAGTGGCCGATTCTCTCCATCGGCATGGTGCTGGCCTTCGCCTTCGTCACCAACTACTCGGGCATGTCCACCACCCTGGCGCTGGTCCTGGCCGGCACCGGCGCAGCGTTCCCGTTCTTCTCGCCTTTCCTCGGCTGGCTGGGCGTGTTCCTCACCGGTTCGGATACCTCCTCCAACGCGCTGTTCAGCTCGCTGCAAGCCACCACCGCGCACCAGATCGGCGTCAACGACACCCTCCTGGTCGCGGCGAACACCAGCGGTGGCGTGACCGGCAAGATGATCTCGCCGCAGTCCATTGCCGTGGCCTGCGCCGCCACCGGCATGGTCGGCAAGGAGTCCGACCTGTTCCGTTTCACCCTCAAGCACAGCCTGATGTTCGCCGCCATGGTGGGCCTGATCACCCTCGCGCAGGCGTACATCTTCACCGGCATGCTCGTGCATTAAGGGAGTCATCGCCGCCCCGTCGTTCACAGACAGAACGGCGGGGCGGCCGGCCCAGGCGCCACGCGATAGCTGCAACAAGCCCGGCAAAGCGTCTAGCTTGTTCAGGGTTCCTGCCGTCACCGTGACGCCTTAATCGACAGACCTTCAACGATGGGACGCCCATGATCATTTCTGCCTCTACCGACTACCGCCCCGCGGCCCAACGCAAGCTGCCGCCGTTCCTCTTCCACTACGCCGACGGTGGCGCCTACGCCGAGCGCACCCTGCGCAACAACGTCGACGACCTGGCCAGCATCGCCCTGCGCCAGCGCGTGCTGAAGAACATGTCCGAACTGAGCCTGGAGACGAAGCTGTTCGACGAGACGTTGAGCATGCCCATCGCCCTGGCCCCGGTCGGCCTGACCGGCATGTACGCCCGGCGCGGTGAAGTACAGGCAGCCCGCGCAGCGGCCGCCAAAGGCATTCCCTTCACGCTGTCCACGGTGTCGGTCTGCCCTATCGAGGAAGTCGCCCCGGCCATCGACCGCCCCATGTGGTTCCAGCTCTACGTGCTCAAGGACCGCGGCTTCATGCGCAACGCGCTGGAGCGCGCCAAGGCCGCCGGTGTGAAGACCCTGGTGTTCACCGTCGACATGCCGGTGCCCGGCGCCCGCTACCGCGACGCCCACTCCGGCATGAGCGGCCCGAACGCGCCGCTGCGCCGTGTCTGGCAGGCCATGACCCACCCGGCCTGGGCGCTGGACGTCGGCCTGCTGGGCAAGCCCCATGATCTGGGCAACATCTCCAAGTACCGCGGCAACCCCACCGGCCTTGCCGACTATATCGGCTGGCTGGGCGCCAACTTCGACCCGTCGATTTCCTGGAAGGACCTGGAGTGGATCCGCGAGTTCTGGGACGGCCCGATGATCATCAAGGGCATCCTCGATCCGGAAGATGCCAAGGACGCGGTGAAATTCGGCGCCGACGGCATCGTCGTCTCCAACCACGGCGGCCGCCAGCTCGACGGCGTGCTCTCCAGCGCCCGCGCTCTGCCGGCGATTGCCGATGCGGTGAAAGGCGACCTGAAGATCCTCGCCGACTCGGGCATCCGCAACGGCCTGGATGTGGTGCGCATGATCGCCCTGGGCGCGGACACTGTGCTCATTGGCCGCGCCTTCCTCTACGCCCTGGCCACCCACGGCGAGGCCGGCGTGAAGAACTTGCTGGACCTGTTCGAGAAGGAAATGCGCGTGGCCATGGTGCTCACTGGCACCAAGACCATCGGCGAGATCACCCGTGATTCGCTGGTGCGCGAACTGGGCGCGTAATCGCTCTTCGTAGCGCGCATAACCTGGAACGGGCTATGCGACGTTCCTGTGGTGTATGACGCTGGCGCGTTATACACCCTACGAGAGCGGTAGCCTGGGAGCATCCCGGCAAAAAGCGCACCTTGTGTACGCAAAAAAAGAACACCGATGGGCCGTCCAGCGGCCCACGCTCACCGATGATGAATGGAGCTGCCATGAGCCTCCCCGCCGCCTTCCTCGATACGGTAGAACACCTGATTCCCCGCGAACGCCGTTTCGACGACCCGCTCTCGACCCTGGCCTTCGGCACCGATGCCAGCTTCTATCGGCTGATCCCCAAGCTGGTGATCCGCGTCGAGAGCGAGGATGAAGTCGCCACGCTGCTCAAATCCGCCCACGCCCACCAGGTCGCAGTGACCTTCCGAGCTGCCGGCACCAGCCTCTCCGGCCAGGCCGTGAGCGACTCGGTACTGCTGGTGCTGGGTGACAACTGGAATGGCCGCGACATTCGCGAAGGCGGCACGCAGATCCGCCTGCAGCCCGGCGTCATCGGTGCCCAGGCCAACGCCTGGCTGGCGCCTTTCGGCCGCAAGATCGGCCCGGACCCGGCCTCGATCAACGCCTGCAAGATCGGCGGCATCGTCGCCAACAATGCCAGCGGCATGTGCTGCGGAACGGCGCAGAACAGCTACCACACCCTCGCCGGCATGCGCCTGCTGCTGGCCGATGGCACCCTGCTGGACAGCGAGTTGCCCGGGAGCATCGCCGCCTTCCGCGAAAGCCACGGCGCGTTGCTCGAGCAGCTCGCCGAACTGGGCCGACAGACCCGCGCCAACCCCTCGCTGGCCGCGAAAATCCGCCACAAGTACCGCCTGAAGAACACCACCGGGCTGTCACTCAATGCGCTGGTCGATTACGACGAGCCGCTGGATATCCTCACCCACCTGATGGTCGGCTCCGAGGGCACCCTGGGCTTCATCAGCGCAGTGACCTACGACACCGTGCCGGATCACCCGCACAAGGCCAGCGCGCTGATCGTCTTCCCCGACGTGGAAACCTGCTGCAAGGCCGTGACCGTGCTCAAGCAGCAACCGGTCTCCGCCGTGGAGCTGCTGGACCGCCGCAGCCTGCGCTCGGTGGAAAACATGCAAGGCATGCCGGTATGGGTGAAGAGCCTCTCCGAAGGCGCCTGCGCGCTGCTCATCGAATCCCGCGCGGCGACCCAGTCGCTACTGCACGAACAGCTTGAACAAATCATGGCCTCCATCGCCGATTACCCGGTTGAGAAGCAGGTCGACTTCAGCGAAGACCCGGTCGTCTACAACCAGCTCTGGCGCATTCGCAAGGACACCTTCCCGGCCGTCGGCGCGGTGCGTGAGACTGGCACCACGGTGATCATCGAGGACGTCACCTTCCCCGTCGAACAGCTCGCCGAGGGCGTGAACCGCCTGATCGGGCTGTTCGACAAGCACGGCTACGACGAAGCCATCCTGTTCGGCCACGCGCTGGAGGGGAACCTGCACTTCGTCTTCACCCAGGGCTTCGAGTCCCCCGAACAGATCACCCGCTACTCGGCCTTCATGGACGACGTCGCGCACTTGGTCGCCGTGGAGTACGGCGGCTCGCTGAAGGCCGAACACGGCACTGGGCGCAACATGGCGCCCTTCGTCGAGCTGGAGTGGGGCCATGACGCCTACCAGCTGATGTGGCAACTCAAGCGCCTCCTCGACCCCACTGGCATCCTCAATCCCGGCGTGGTGCTGACCGACGACCCGCAGCTGCACCTGAAGAACCTCAAGCCGCTGCCGGCCGCCGACGAGATCGTCGACAAGTGCATCGAATGCGGCTTCTGCGAGCCGGTCTGCCCGTCCAAGGGGCTGACCCTGAGCCCGCGCCAGCGCATCGTGATGTGGCGCGACATCCAGGCCAAGCGCCGCGCCGGCATCGACACCACCGAACTGGAGCGCGACTACCAGTACCAGGGCATCGACACCTGCGCCGCCACCGGTCTGTGCGCCCAGCGCTGCCCGGTGAACATCAACACCGGCGAGCTGATCAGGAAGTTGCGCGGCGAAGAGGCGCACCACGCCGGTACTGCCACCTGGCTGGCACGCAACTTCTCAACCGCCATCAAGGGCACGAAGTTCATGCTGCATGCGGCCAACGGTGCGCGCATGCTGCTCGGTGCGCCTCGCCTGGCCCGCCTCAGCGCCTCCCTGAGCCACGCCAGCAAGGGCCGTGTGCCGCAGTGGACGCCGGCAATGCCGCAACCGGTGCGCCTCGCAGCAGCGCCGCGCACACTCGATGACAGCCGCCCACGCGTGGTCTACCTGACTGCCTGCGTGTCCCGCGCCATGGGTCCGGCGGCGGCGGACGAGGAACAGATGCCGCTGATCGACAAGACTCGTCAGTTGCTGGAGAAAGCCGGCTATCAGGTGATCTTCCCGGACAACGCCGACAACCTCTGCTGCGGCCAGCCTTTCGCCTCCAAGGGCTACCAGCAGCAGGCTGACGCCAAGCGCGACGAGCTGCTCGCCGAGCTGCTGCGCGCCAGCCGTGGCGGCCTCGATCCGATCTACTGCGACACCAGCCCCTGCACCCTGCGCCTGGTGCAGGACCTGGCGGACGACCGGTTGAAGATCTACGACCCGGTGAAGTTCATCCGCACCCACCTGGTCGAGCGCCTGGACTTCCAGCCGCAGGACAAGCCGGTGGCCGTGCATGTCACCTGCAGCACCCAGCACCTGGGCGAAAGCCAGGCGCTGATCGAGCTGGTCAAGCGCTGCACCCGCGAAGTCGTGATCCCCGAGGGCATCCACTGCTGTGGCTTCGCTGGCGACAAGGGCTTCACCACGCCCGAGCTCAACGCCCACTCGCTGCGCACGCTCAAGGACGCGGTGCAGTACTGCGAGGAAGGCGTCTCCACCAGCCGCACCTGCGAAATCGGCTTGTCCGCCCACGGCGGCATCGACTATCGCGGGGTGGTCTATCTGGTGGACCGCGTGACTCGGGCGCGCCCTCTCTAACGCTGGTGGGTCGCGAACATGGCTGGCTCCTGCCGGCCCCCGGCCAACGAGGGAGCGGACTCTGTCCGCGCTCGACCCCAGCCCACGGCGTCATCCCCTTGTTAACGCCCTGTTAAGCCGGCGCTGTCACCCTCTGCCGCAAAACCGCCGCGGCGGCTATCCTGCTCGGGATGGCCGCGGCGGCGCTGCGCGATAAGGGAGCGAAGATGAGAATCCTGTTGGCGGAAGACGACCAGTTGCTGGGCGATGGCATTCGCGCGGGGCTGGGGCTGGAAGGCGACACCGTGGACTGGGTGAACGACGGTGTCGCCGCCGAGCAGGCGCTGGAAACCGACGAGTTCGACCTGCTGGTGCTCGACCTTGGCCTGCCGCGCAAGGACGGTCTGGAGGTGCTGCGCAGCCTGCGTCGGCGCGGCGACCTGACGCCGGTCCTGATCCTCACCGCCCGCGACAAGGTGGCTGATCGCGTGGCAGGCCTGGACGCCGGCGCCGACGACTACCTGACCAAACCCTTCGACCTCGACGAGCTGCTGGCCCGCGTCCGCGCCCTCACCCGTCGCCATACCGGGCGCGCCGCACCGCTGCTGAAACATGGTGAACTCTCACTGGACCCGGCCACCCACCAGGTCAGCCTGGCGGGCGCACCGGTCGATCTGGCCCCGCGCGAATACGCGCTGCTACGCCTGCTGCTGGAGCAACGCGGCAAGGTGCTGTCCCGTGCGCGACTGGTGGAAGCCCTCTACGGCTGGGACGGTGACCTGGAGAGCAACGCCATCGAAGTCCACATTCACCACCTGCGGCGCAAACTGGGCAACAGCCTGATCCGCACCGTGCGCGGCATCGGCTACGGAATCGACCGCCCCGAAGGCGCCACCCAACCTTGAGCGGCACGCCGCGCCGCGCCGGCTCCATCAGCCGGCGCCTGCTGCTGATGCTGATCGGCGGCGTTTCCCTGCTGTGGCTGGTGGCCGGGCTGTTCACCTATCAGTTGACCCGCGAACAGGTGAACCGCCTCTACGACCAGGACATGATCGACTTCGGCCAGGCCGCCCTGAGCCTGGTGGACATCGCCGACGCCATCGATCCGCAGTCCAGCGACGCCATGGAAATCCTCGCGCGCAGCCGCAAAGCCATCGAAGGGCTGCCGCTGCTTCGCCGCGAAGCCTCACTTGGCTACGCTATCTGGTATCGCGGCCAACCGCTGCTCGCCACGCACAAGCCCCCGAACGGCATCGAGGCACAACCGCCGGGCTTCTCCGACCTGCTCAGCGGCGACGTCAACTGGCGTGTACTGCAGATGGCCACGCCGGGCGCCGACGAAGTGCGCATCTGGGTCTTCGAGAACCTGCATTACCGCCACAAGACGCTGCACCTCTTGCTGTTCAGCGCTCTGTTCCCGCTATTGCTGGCGCTGCCGCTGATCGGTGTGCTGGTGTGGTTCGGCGTGCGCCAGGGTCTGGCTCCCTTGCGCAGCCTGATCGAGCAGGTGCACCAGCGCAGCGCCCACAGTCTGCACCCACTGGCCTTGAGCCGGGCGCCAGTGGAGGTACACAGCCTGGTCAACGAACTGAACCTGCTGCTGGAGCGCCTGAACTCGGCGATGGAGGCCGAACGCCGGCTGACCAGCGATGCCGCCCACGAAATCCGCACACCATTGGCGAGCCTGCGCACCCACGCCCAGGTAGCGCTGCGCTCTTCCGACCCTGCAGCCCACGCCCATGGCCTGCAACAGGTCAGCCGCAGTGTCGAGCGGATCAGCGCGCTGATGGAGCAGATTCTCCTCCTGGCCCGTCTGGACGCCGAAGAACTGCACGAGATCTTCGCCCCCGTGGACCTGCGCCTGCTGGCCGAAGACACCATCGCCGACCTCGCGCCCCAGGCCATCGACAAGCAGATCGACCTGACTCTCGACAGCCAGGAAGCCACCCTGCCAGGCGTCGCCGCCTGGCTCGGGGTGATGCTCACCAACCTGGTCGGCAATGCCTTGCGCTACACCCCCGAAGGCGGCCGCGTTTCCGTCACCCTGGAAACCAGCAGCGACCGTCTGACGCTCTGGGTCCGCGACAACGGCCCCGGCGTCGCCCCCGCCGAGCGCGCGGCGATCTTCACCCGCTTCTACCGCAGCCCCAGCGTCGCCAGCAGCAGCGGCAGCGGGCTGGGCCTGCCCATCGTCAAGCGCATCGTGGAAATCCACCGCGGGCGCATCAGCCTGCACGAAGGGCTGGAAGGCGCAGGCCTTGGCGTTTGCGTCGAACTCCCGACAACAACCGGCCAAATACTCTGAACCCCGCGTAAAAAACCGCAGTCCACCCTGTACGGCCGGCCTTTCCGGGCCGCCGACCATCGGTCCAACGTGACAGGAGAACTGCCATGAAACGCGCCGCCCTGCTCATCACCGCCGCCCTGCTGGCCTCGCCGGCCTTTGCTGACGACCTGTGCAGCACCAACCTGCAGAAAGTCGACGACGCGGTGAAAACCACCACCAACAACACCCAGGCCCAGGAACAGGCGATGCGCCTGCAGGAAAAGGCCGCCCAGGCCCAGGCCGCCGGCAACACCAAGGAATGCATCGCGCACACCGAAAAAGCCCTGAAGCTGCTCAAGGACAACGCCGGCGACGGCGGAGCCAACGGGTGACCCCGGTCGCGGTGACCGGCCACTGCGCCGGTCGCCGCCCATAACGGCGGCGAAGCCTGCGCCATTCGCGAGGCCGCAGTTCGTTCCCCCGACTCCGCCGCTCCCTAAGATGGTGCGATTCCCGATCACAAGAATCACAACGGAATCGCCATGCCCGTCTCCCGCTTGCTCATCGCCAACCGTGGCGAAATCGCCATCCGCATTGCCCGCGCCGCCGCCGAGCTGGGTATCCACACGCTGGCGATCTTCGCCGAAGACGACGCCGCCTCGTTGCACACTCGCCAGACCGACCAGGCTGCTGCCCTCAAGGGACGCGGTGCCAGCGCCTACCTCGATCAGCAACAGATCATCGACATCGCCCTGGCCCAAGGCTGCGACGCGGTGCACCCCGGTTACGGCTTCCTCTCCGAGAACGCCGACTTCGCCCGCCGCTGCGAAGCCGCCGGCCTGACCTTCGTCGGCCCATCGGCAGACGTGCTGGAGGCCTTCGGCGACAAGGCCCGCGCCCGCGATCTCGCCCGCGACCACGGTGTAGCACTGGTCGCCGGCAGCAATCACGCCACTTCGCAGCAAGACGCCGAGCGCTTCTTCCGCGAACTGCCCGCCGGCGCCGGAATGATGATCAAGGCACTGGCCGGCGGCGGTGGCCGCGGCATGCGCGCGGTGCGCAGCGGCGAGGAAATCCCCGACGCCTACACCCGCTGTCAGGCCGAAGCCCGCGCGGCCTTCGGCGATGATCGCCTCTACGTCGAGCGCCTGATCCAGCGCGCCCGACACATCGAAGTGCAGGTGATCGGCGACGGCCGCAGCGTCAGCCACCTGTGGGAACGCGACTGTACCCTGCAGCGACGCAACCAGAAGCTGCTGGAGATCGCCCCGAGCCCCAACCTGCACCCACGCCTGCGCGGCGCCATCCTCGCCGCCGCCGTGCGCCTGGCCGAGGCAGTGAAATATCGCGGGCTGGGCACCTTCGAATTCCTCCTGGACGAGGACAGCGGCGACTTCGTGTTCATGGAAGCCAACCCGCGCCTGCAGGTGGAACACACCGTCACCGAAGCGGTCACCGGCATCGACCTGGTACAGGCGCAACTGCGCATCGCCGCCGGCGCCAGCCTCGCCGAGCTGAACCTGACTCAGGCCGAGATTCCCGCGCCGCGCGGCCACGCCCTGCAACTGCGGATCAACCTGGAAAGCCTCGCCAGCGATGGCACACCGCATCTGGCCTGCGGCACCCTCAGCGCTTACGAACCACCCAGCGGCCCCGGCCTGCGCGTGGACGGCTACGGTTACGCCGGCTACCGCAACAGCGCCGGTTACGACTCGCTGCTGGCCAAGCTGATCGTCCACGGCAGCAGCGGTTATCCACAGCTGGTGCAGCGCGCCTACCGCGCCCTCTGCGAATTCCGCCTCGAAGGTGTGGCGAGCAATATTCCGCTGCTGCTCAACCTGCTGCGCCATCCTGCAGTGGCGGACAACCAGGTCACCACGCGCTATATCGAAGAACACCTGCCGGCGCTGCTCGATGCGCAGGACCACACCCACCCGCACCGATTTTTCAGCCACGCCAGCGCTGCGCCGCAAGCCCAGCGCGCGAGTGAAGCCCCCACCGGCTGCGTTCCGCTGGCCACGCCCAGTGCGGGAGTCCTCGTCAGCCTGCAGGTGGCTCCCGGCGACGCCGTCGCCCTAGGCCAGACCATCGCCGTGGTCGAGGCGATGAAGATGGAGTTCGAGGTAAAGGCCGGCGCCAGCGGCATCGTCCATAGCCTGGCTGCCACCCCCGGCGATAGCCTCGGCGAAGGCGAAGCGCTGCTGTTCGTTGAGCCGGCCGACATCGAAGCGCAGGACCACGAAAGCAGCGCCGCCATCGCTCTCGACGCCATCCGCGCGGACCTCGCGGAAGTCATCGAACGCCACGCCATCGGCCTCGACGAGCGCCGCTCGGACGCTGTCGCCAAGCGCCACCGAAACGGCAAGCGCACCACGCGCGAAAACCTCGCCGACCTGCTCGATGAAGGCAGCTTCATCGAATACGGCGCATTGGCCATCGCCGCCCAGCGTCGTCGCCGCAGCGTCGAGGAATTGATCGCCAGCAGCCCCGCCGACGGCCTGGTCAGCGGCCTGGGCAGTATCAACGCCGCGCAATTCGGCGACGAGAAGGCCCGTTGCCTGGTGCTGGCCTACGACTACACGGTGTTCGCCGGTACCCAGGGGGTGATGAACCACAAGAAGACCGACCGCATGCTGCACCTTGCCGAGCAATGGCGCATCCCGCTGGTGCTCTACGCCGAAGGCGGCGGAGGGCGCCCCGGCGATACCGACTTCGTCGGCGTGGCCGGGCTGGACAACATGAGCTTCGTCGGCCTGGCGCGGCTCTCCGGGCTGGTGCCGCTGGTGGGCGTGGTCTCCGGACGCTGCTTCGCCGGCAACGCCGCCCTGCTCGGCTGCTGCGACGTGATCATCGCCACCCGCGACACCAGCCTGGGGATGGCCGGCCCGGCCATGATCGAAGGCGGCGGCCTGGGCAAATTCTCCCCCGAGGAAGTCGGCCCCAGCGACGTGCAGAGCGCCAACGGGGTGATCGACGTGCTGGTGGAAGATGAAGCCGAAGCCACCCGTATCGCCCGCCAGTACCTCGCCTACTTCCAGGGTGACATCACCGACTGGCAGTGCGCCGACCAGCGCCTGCTGCGCCATGCGGTGCCGGAGAATCGTCTGCGCGTCTACGACATCCGCCAGGTCATCGAACAATTGGCGGACAGTGGCTCGGTGCTGGAGCTGCGCCGTGGCTTCGCCGCCGGAATGATCACCGCGCTGGTGCGCATCGAAGGCAAACCCTTCGGCCTGATCGCCAACAACCCCATGCACCTGGGCGGCGCCATCGATGCCGAGGCCGGCGACAAGGCCGCGCGCTTCATGCAGTTGTGCGATGCCTTCGACCTGCCGATCATCTCGCTGTGCGACACCCCCGGCTTCATGGTCGGCCCGGAGGCGGAAAAGACCGCCACCGTGCGCCACGTTTCGCGCATGTTCGTCACTGCCGCCAGCCTTACGGTGCCCGTCTTCACCGTCGTGCTGCGCAAAGGCTACGGCCTCGGCGCACAGGCCATGGCCGCCGGCAGCTTCCACGCGGCGCTGTTCACCGTGGCCTGGCCCAGCGGCGAATTCGGCGCCATGGGCCTGGAAGGTGCTATCCGTCTCGGTTACGCCAAGGAACTGGCTGCCGTGGAAGATGCGCAGGAGCGCCAGGCGCTGTTCGACAAGCTGGTCGCCGCGGCCTACCGCAACGGCAAGGGCCTGAATATGGCGAGCTACCTGGAGATCGACGACGTCATCGACCCGGCCGACACCCGTCGCTGGCTGCTCCGCGGGCTGGCTTCGACGCCACGTCCGGCGCAGCGCCAGGGGAAAAAGCGTCCACTGATCGATACCTGGTAAGCCATGGGTTGAGCTGCGCGGCCGATCCGCTAAAATGCGCGGCGTCATTGGGGAGTAGCCGACCGTTCCGCGAACGGGGGCGACGTCAACACACTTGGCCCAAATCAGTTGACGATCTCGCGAGCTAGAGCAGAACAAGGCGAGAGCAGCGGAGAAAGCGCAGTTTACGAATAGTAAATGAGCATTTCTCAGCTGTTCTCAACGCAGTTATGCCGACGCGCAGCAGATCGTAGACGGATTTCAGGCCATGGCGTCGCCAGCAGACTAGCCTGGCAAGACCTTTGACCACGTGATCTCCGCAACGGCCGGGGAGATGCGTGGTCATGGGTACTACACCGGCCGGGAGCTTCACCGTGATGCACCACCCCATTCTTCGCTCCACCTGTCTGGAGCTGCACGCATGCTGACCTTCATCCTCGAACTGCTCGGCATGCTGCTGGTGATCCTGGTCGCCGCCGAACTCTTCACCAACGCACTGGAACACTTCGGCGAACGCCTGGGTATCTCCGAAGGCGTCACCGGCTCGCTGTTCGCCGCCGTCGGCACGGCGCTGCCGGAAACCCTGATCCCGCTGCTCGCCCTGTTCGCCGGCACGAGCAACATCACGCTCAACGAGGAAGTCGGCGTCGGCGCCATCCTCGGCGCACCACTGATGCTCTCTACCCTCTCCACCTGCCTGATGGCCTGCTTCGCCTGGCGCGCCCGCGGCCTACTCGGACGCATCCGCCCGGAACGCAGCGGCCTGCAGCGTGACCTGAACTTCTTCCTGGTCGCCTTCAGCTTCGCCACCATCGCCATGTTCGTACCAGCGCAATTGCGCTCCGTGCGCATCGCCCTCAGCGTGCTGCTGGTACTCACCTACGTCGCCTACATCACCCTGACCCTGCGCGCCTCGCGGAGCCTGGTGGACGACGGCCACGGCACCGAAGCCGACCACCACATGTACCTGTCGCGCATCGGCCTGCCGACCAACCTCGCCACCATCCTGCTCCAGCTGTTGCTGGGTGTGGCGCTGCTGGTGCTGGGCGCGAAAGGCTTCATCCATGGGGTGGAAGGCCTGTCGCACCTGCTGGGCCTCTCCGCGCTGCTGCTGTCGCTGCTGATCATCCCCATCGCCACGGAGCTGCCGGAGAAGATCAACAGCATCCTCTGGGTCCGCCGCGGCCGCGACACCCTGGCCTTCGGCAACATCAGTGGCGCCATGGTCTTCCAGGGCACCCTGCTGCCCGCCATCGGCATCCTGCTCACGCCCTGGCAGCCGCGCATCGAGGTCCTCACCGGCGTGCTGATCACGCTGGGCGCCGCGTTTTGGCTACGACTCAACGCCCAGCGCAGCAGTGGATTGCCGGTCTGGGTGCTGCTGCTCAACGGCGTGCTGTATGCCGCCTATCTGGGTGTCACCCTGTCGCGCTGACGCGCGCGGCTCATTGCCTACACTGACAGTCCGGGCTGCCGCTTCGGCGGCAGCCGCACGACTAGCGATACGCCGAAGGAGTGAGCATGAAAATCCTGGTAGTCCTGACCTCCCACGACCAGCTCGGCAATACCGGCAAGAAAACCGGGTTCTGGCTCGAGGAGTTCGCCGCGCCCTACTATGTCTTCAAGGATGCCGGCGCCAGCCTGACGCTGGCCTCGCCCAAAGGCGGCCAACCACCGCTGGACCCCAAGAGCGACGAGGAAGACGCACAAACCCCGGCCACCCTGCGCTTCCGCCAGGACAGCGAAGCCCAGGCCGCGCTGGCCAGCACCGTGAAGCTCAGCGAGGTGAAGGCCGACGACTTCGATGCCGTCTTCTACCCCGGCGGCCACGGCCCCCTCTGGGACCTGGCCGAGGACCGCGCCTCGGTGGCCCTGATCGAAGCCTTCCACTCCAGCGGCAAGACCGTCTCCGCCGTCTGCCACGCCCCGGCCGTGTTCCGCCATCCACGTGGACTGGACGGCCAACCGCTGGTGCAGGGCCGCCACGTCACCGGTTTCTCCAACAGCGAAGAGGAAGCCGTCGGCCTCACCGACGTCGTGCCCTTCCTCGTCCAGGACATGCTCAAAGCCAACGGCGCCCGCTACAGCAAGGGCCCGGACTGGCAGAGCCACGTCGAAGTCGACCGCGGCCTGATCACCGGTCAGAACCCCGCATCCTCCGAGGCCGTGGCCGAAGCCGTCCTGAAATTCCTGGCCTGACAAGCCTTCACACCGCCCCGGTGGCTATCGGGGCGGCTTTCCCGTAGAATGAATCCCGACCTTGACAGGTTTTGGGGCCGATTAGGATTCGACGCCGGTAACAAAACTCTAGGGGCATGCCGAGTAGGTGACAGTTCTCGTAAATCAGCTGCCACAACTTTATAGTTGCCAACGACGACAACTACGCCCTAGCAGCCTAAGTGCCGCTAGCAGACCCTAGGGGATGCCTGTAAACCCGAAGATTAGGTCTGTCATATAGAACAGGATCGCCGCCAAGTTCGCTGTAGACGTAACGGCTAAAACTCATACAGCTCGCTCCAAGCGCCCTGCCACTCGGGCCGCGAGGAGTTAACCTAGTAGAGATGGCTAAGCATGTAGAACCGACAGCGGAGAACTGGCGGACGGGGGTTCAAATCCCCCCGGCTCCACCAAGTCCAAAGAAAAAGGCGCTGAGCCCCAAGCACAGCGCCTTTTTTCTTGTCTGCGATTTGCCTAGAGCGTGAGGAACCCCAGCCGCGGCATCAGCAACTCGGCACGCTCTTCCCCTACCGTTTGGGCACAAGGCTTCCGCAGGCGCAACCGTTCGGCATTGCACAGCAGCGGGCCGTCGTCGTCTTCGGTACCGAAAGGGTCATCAATCAGCACACCATTGATAAGCCCCTGGCGAAACAGCTCACGTATGGCGAGGAGGTTGGCTTCGCGCGGCCCGCTCAGATCGCTGATGGATTTGAAGTCGCTTTCTGTGAGCTGGCTGAGCACTGCATTCAGCTGGGCCTGGGAGGGTTTATGACTCATGAGAAAGCTCCGGGTGCAGCAAGGGTCAAGCCTAACTATCGGCGGCAAATCTTAACGCTGGATTAGCGTCGCGCAGATTGACCTGGGTCCACCTGCGCGGTGCATCGCATCAGTCGCGCGAGACGCCCAGCTCCAGCAAGGCGAGACGCTCTTCGAGAGCCGCAATGCGGCCTTCCAGCTCGACCAGTCGCCCTTCGTCATGACCGTCGCCGTCACTGCGCTCCCCAGAGGCACGGCTACCGCTGGCGGCGATGGCGGCCTCGCGGTCCTCCTCGGTGCCCAGCAAATGCATATAGCGGTCTTCGCGCTGGCCGCCCAGGCGTTCCAACTGCACGGCCATGCCGCGGCCGGCGAGGCGTTCGAGCTGGTGGCGAACTTCCTCGGTGTCGTCGAAGTCGTGCATGCGCTGGCTGCGGGTGAGCAGTTCGTTGAGCGTCTGCGGGCCGCGCAGGAACAGCAGGCCGAGCAGTATCACCTGCGGCTTGACCAGCTCCAGCGCCTTGTCCAGGCGCTGCTCCCAGCGGTCGGCGCGGCTGCCCATCACCAGGCGGGTCATCTCGCGGCCTTCGAGGTGGCGCAGGGATTGGCCGACCTGGCCGGAAGTCAGGTTCATCACCGGGTCGCGGCTGGTCTTCTGGTTGCAGGCGGTGACCAGGGCGTTGAGGGTCAGCGGGTAGGCTTCGGGCGTGGTGAGCTGCTTTTCGATCAGGCATCCGAGTACGCGAGCATCCACGGCGCTCAGCGGTTCGAAGTCGGGCAGTGTGTCGAGCGACTGGCTCATGGCGGTTTCCGTCAGGTTGGGAACCGCCCTAGCCTAGCCAATTGCGCAGCGTTTGGCAGCCTCAGGCCGCGCCGGACAGTCGGCGGTTCAGCGGTCGCTCGATGACTGCCCAGTGGGAAAAGGATGCTGCCAGCTCCTGTTCGCGGCCCTGCGCATCGCGCCCCAGCGAGCGGTAGGCAAGGTCGCCAGCGAACCAGTTGGCAGTGTTTGCGGCCACCACGCGGCCCTCGCCGTTGACCACCAGGGCCTCATGCCCCATCTGCATCAGGTTGCCCAGCAACACGCCCTCGAACTCATGCAGGGCAATATCGGCGGCGGCGACGCCGATGAAGCGACCGTCCACCTGGATCGGCACGGAGAAGGCGAGGATGTACAGGTCGGTGCCATAGAGATCGACGAAGGGCCCGACCACCGAGGGCTGGCCGCTGGCGCGCGGGCGCGAGAACCAGGGCATGTTGAGGTAGTTGTAGAAGCTCTCGCTGCGCCGGTTGAAGTTCAGGCTCATGGGCACGACCTTGTCGCCGCGGCCGTGGTACCACCACTCCAGGTACATGTCCTGGTCGGCCAGTTCGCCCGGCTCGATCACCACGCCGGTGCCGTGCAGACGCGTACCGTCATCGGTGAGGTCGTGCTGGATGCGCGGGCGCAGTGCACCGAGATCCTTCGAGGACGGACGCTTGCCTTCCTCCGCCAGCGCCCGCCAGATCGCCACGACGTCGCCCGCCAGTTCGTCGAGACGCTGGAAAACGTTACGGATGGAAGCGTCAATGCGCTGGGCGCAGCGCTGGAGTTCATCCGAGGGTTGTTCGCTGGACATGACCGGGTGCCTCGCTGTTCTTGTTATCGCGCAGGCCAGAGAGGCCCGCTCAGTCGGTTCGCTGCGCACCCACTCGTGCGCGCCGGGAAAGCAGCAAGCGTTGTGCCACTCAGCCGTCGTCGGCCAGCAAGCTCAGGCGCAGATTGATCAGCCGCCTGATGCCCCGGGTGACGTGGGCTTCGGCCAGCGCGCTGGCGAGATTCGAGTCGCCCGCACTGATCGCTTCGAGAATGGCGCGGTGTTCCTGCTCGATGGCCGCAGCGCCCGGAAAGCCTTCCACCAGCAGCCAAAGCCATTCGCCGATTTCCGCCTGCAGGCGCGTCTCCGCGTGGGTCAGGCGCACGGACTGGGCGGCGACGGCAATCTCGATATGGAAACGCGCATCGGCGCGGCGTTGTTCCTGCCGAGTCGTGGCGTTCGCCAGCGCATCCAGGTACTGAGCGATGCGCGCCTGCTCATCGGAGGTGGAGCGTTGCGCCGCCAGGCGCGCAGCGGCGCCGGCGATGGCGACATGCTCGTCGCCCAGGTCGCGCAGTTCCAGCGCACTCATCTGGCGCAGTTGCCCCAGCAGAGCGTCCTCGGACGTGTGCTGCGGCGAGCAGACAAAACTCCCGCCATTACGCCCACGGCGGGTTTCGATCACGCCGCGTTCGCGCAAATCCGCCAGCGCATCGCGCAGGGTCACGGTGGCGACGCCGAACTGCATGGCCAACTCGCTTTCGCTGGGCAGTTGCTCGCCCTCGGCGTAGAGGCCGAGATCGACCATCTCCACCAGACGGCGCGCGACTTCCTCGGTGCGCCCTTCCTGGCGCAGGCGCATGAAGCTGGCGGGGCGGACTTTCCTGAATTCGTTCATAGGCGGCAGTGCGAAGGGGGCGCTTGGGACGGACGCTTCCTGCGCGAAAAGTTCCTGTTCTGGCGGTGATGACGAAGTCTATCTGCAGGCTGGCAGCACCTTCGTTCAAAACTATGTCTCCATATTTTTAAATCGCTTTCGGCACTTTCAGCAAGGTATTTCGCTCTGAAAAGAGCTTTGAAACGTTCATTCTTCGACCTGTATTGGCAACCGCAAAATCTTAAGATATGGTTTCAAATGTATTTTCCAGCGACGGTCCGCAGGCCGTCTCCGCCCACAACAGCAAGAACGAGGAGCGATACGCATGAGCCAGCCAAACCGCGCCGAATGGGAAGCCCGCGCCAAGGCCTTGAAGATCGAAGGCCGCGCCTTCATCCAGGGCGAGTACCTCGCCGCCGCCTCCGGCGACACCTTCGATTGCATCAGCCCGGTGGATGGCCGTCTGCTGGCCAAGGTCGCCAGCTGTGACGCCGCCGACGCCGAGCGTGCCGTGCAGAGCGCCCGCGCCACCTTCGACTCCGGCGTCTGGTCGCGTGAAGCGCCAGCCACCCGCAAGGCCGTGATGATCCGCTTCGCCGCCCTGCTGGAAGAACATGCCGAGGAGCTGGCGCTGCTGGAAACCCTGGACATGGGCAAGCCCATTGGCGATTCGCTGAACGTCGACCTGCCAGGCGCCGCCGACTCCCTGCGCTGGAGCGGCGAGGCCATCGACAAGGTCTACGACGAAGTCGCTGCGACCGCCCATGACCAGCTCGGCCTGGTCACCCGCGAACCGGTGGGCGTGGTCGCCGCCATCGTGCCGTGGAACTTCCCGCTGATGATGGCGGCCTGGAAGCTTGGCCCGGCGCTGGCCACCGGCAACTCGGTGATTCTCAAGCCGTCCGAGCGCTCGCCGCTGACCGCCATCCGCATCGCCCAGCTGGCCATCGACGCTGGCCTGCCGGCCGGGGTGCTGAACGTGCTGCCCGGCTACGGCCATACCGTCGGCAAGGCCCTGGCGCTGCACATGGATGTGGATACCGCGGTCTTCACCGGCTCCACCAAGATCGCCAAGCAGCTGCTGGTCTACGCCGGCGAATCGAACATGAAGCGCGTCTGGCTGGAAGCTGGCGGCAAGAGCCCGAACATCGTCTTCGAGGACGCACCGGACCTGCAGGCCGCCGCCGAAGCAGCCGCCGCCGCCATCGCCTTCAACCAGGGCGAAGTCTGCACCGCCGGATCTCGCCTGCTGGTGCAGAAGTCGATCAAGGCAAAGTTCCTGCCGCTGGTGGTCGAGGCGCTCAAAGGCTGGAAAGCTGGCCATCCGCTGGACCCGGAAACCAACGTCGGCGCCCTGGTCGATGGTCGCCAGCTGGAGCAGGTGCTCGGCTATATCCAGGCAGGCCAGGACGAAGGCGCGAAGATCCTCACCGGCGGTAAGCGCGTGCTGGAGGAAACCGGTGGCACCTACGTCGA
Source organism: Pseudomonas nitroreducens (assembly GCF_010994165.1). NCBI lineage: Bacteria > Pseudomonadati > Pseudomonadota > Gammaproteobacteria > Pseudomonadales > Pseudomonadaceae > Pseudomonas > Pseudomonas nitroreducens. The sequence continues at coordinate 98,807 of NZ_WMBX01000005.1, forward strand.
GCCGACCCTGTTCGACGGCGTGAGCAACGCGATGAAGATCGCCCGCGAGGAAATCTTCGGCCCGGTGCTCTCGGTCATCGAGTTCGAGGACGCCGAAGAAGCGATCCGCATCGCCAACGACACCCCGTACGGGCTGGCGGCGGCAGTCTGGACCCGTGACATCTCCAAGGCCCACCTCACCGCTCGTGCCCTGCGCGCCGGCAGCGTGTGGGTGAACATGTACGACGGCGGCGACATGACCGCGCCCTTCGGCGGCTTCAAGCAGTCTGGCAATGGCCGCGACAAGTCGCTGCACGCCTTCGACAAGTACACCGAGCTGAAGGCGACCTGGATCAAGCTGTAACGCGATCCGGAACACGAGAGGTTTGGAGCAAGACGGCGCGCGGCTGATGCCGCGCGCCGAACAATAACAACAACGCTTTCCGTTGCACCCGATTGGCTGCCGACGCGAAAACCTCAGACAGGAACCCCACGATGAACAGCTCTATCCAGCCAGGCGCCGCCCTGGACCGCGACGCGGAGCAACTACGCGCGCTGGGCTACACCTCCAATTTCAAACGCAGCATGACCCTCTGGCAGAACTTCGCCCTGGGCTTCACCTACCTCTCGCCGGTGGTCGGCGTGTACACCCTGTTCGGCCTGTGCCTGGCCGCCGGCGGACCGCCAATGTTCTGGTCCTACCTGCTGGTGGGTATCGGGCAGATGCTGGTGTGCCTGATCTTCTGCGAAGTCGTCTCGCAGTTCCCCATCTCCGGTGGCGTGTATCCCTGGGCGCGACGCCTGGTGGGCAAGCGCTGGGCCTGGATGGTCGGCTGGATCTACTCCGTGTCGCTGTGCGTGACCATCGCCGCCGTGGCACTTGGCGCGGGCCCGTACATCGCCACACTGCTCGGCTTCGAATCCACGCCGGTGACCAACACCTTCGTCGCCCTGGCGCTGACGGTGATCGCCACCCTGCTCAACCTGTCCGGCACCAAGCTGCTGGCCCGCGTGGCGATGTTCGGCTTTATCTGCGAACTGCTCGGCGCGCTGGTGATCGGCACCTACCTGCTGATCTTCGAGCGTCACCAGCCGTTCTCGGTGCTGTTCAACACCTTCGACATCCGCATCGACGGCAGCTACTGGCCGGCCTTCCTCACCGCCTCGCTGGCGGGGATGTTCCTCTACTACGGCTTCGAGGCCTGCGGTGATGTCGCCGAGGAAACCCCGAACCCCAGCCGCCGGATTCCCAAGGCCATGCGCATGACCATCTGGATCGGCGGCGGCGCGGCCATCTTCGCCGCCCTGGCGCTGATCCTCGCGGTACCGGACATGCAGGCAGTGATCTCCGGAACCGACAAGGACCCGATGACCACCATCCTCGACAACGCCTTCGGCGTGGCCGGCGCGCGCCTGGTGATGGCGGTGATCATCGTCTCGTTCGTCTCCTGCGTGCTCAGCCTGCAGGCCGCCGCCAGCCGCCTGCTCTACTCCTACGCCCGCGACGAAATGGTGATGGGCAGCGGCCTGCTCAAACGCCTGTCGCCCAACACCCACGTACCGGTGGCTGCACTGATCGCCTGCGGCGTGATCCCAAGCGTGATCGTCTGCGCCGGTTTCTATCTGCAGAACGCCATCGCCATGGTGGTGAGCTTCGCCGCCATCGGCATCTACCTGTCGTTCCAGATGATCGTCGGCGGCGCGCTGTTCGCCCGCCTGCGTGGCTGGAAGCCGAGCGGCGCCTTCACCCTGGGCAACTGGGGCTGGATCGTGAACATCCTGGCGCTGACCTACGGCGTGCTGGCGATCATCAACATGTCCTGGCCGCGCACGCCGGATGCGCCCTGGTACCTGAACTACGGGATCATCCTGGTGGGCGGCATCGTGATCGTCCTGGGCCTGGCCTACATGACCCTGTTTCGACCCTACGACAAGGGCACCGCGCCCCACGGGGATGCGTGGAAGCTGCATCAGCAGTAAGTGTTGGAGTGAAATGAAAACGCCCGGCAGGATGCCGGGCATTCTCATTTCTGCGGAAAGTTTTGTGAAGGAGCGAGCTTGCTCGCGAACGGATTCACCGGGTAATTCGGCGTTGGGCGGGTTCGCGAGCAAGCTCGCTCCTACAAGGGTTCAGGCAAGCTCTTCGGTTTCGGGCCAGAGGCGCTGCCCTGCGCCGGGAGCCTCCATCCACTGCTTGAGCGACCGCGTCGGCAAGTCGAAATACTCCCGCGTGCGCGCGTAGCCATGCCCGCCCATGCGGCCGATGGCATCGAGGCCGAGCTGGTCGATGTACAGCGTGGCCGGGTCGATCAGCTCGTCGCGCACATGGGCCATCAGCACTTCGCCGAGGATGATCTCCCGCGACTGGCCGATGGACAGTGCCATCATCCGCCGACACTCCAGCGCCACCGGCGCCTCGCCGATGCGCGGGCAGCCAACGCGGGTGCCGGGGATGGCGGTGAGGCCGGCGGCGACCAGTTCGTCGAAGCCTGGCTCGAAGGGCACGGCGCAGACGTTCATGGCTTCCACCAGCGCGTCGGAGACGATGTTCACGGTGAATTCCTGATTGTTACGGATGTTCAGCGTGGTGTCCTTCGGGCTCAGGTCGCTGTAGTTCTCCACGCCCAGGGCGAGGATCGGCGGGTCGGCAGAAAGGGCGTTGAAGAAGCTGAAGGGCGCGGCATTGGCCCGACCTTCCGAGTCGATGGTCGTGACCAGCGCGATGGGCCGCGGCACGACGCTGCCGATGAGGATTTTGTATTTCTCGCGGGCGGACAGCTGCTGGAAGTCGAAGCTGAGCATGGATTGATCCTTCAATGAGCCTGCGGTGCGTGGGCATCGAGCAGCGGTGCGGCGGTGCTGTACGAGTCGGCAAAGGGAATCGCGGAACGGAACAGCGTGCGCCACGGCGGGTTGCCAAAGGCACGCTCTGCGTGGTGCTGCATCTGTTTCTGGAACAGTGCGTCAGCGCGGTGTTGCAGGTCGGCGTAATCGACGCCGATCACCTGGCCGCCCTGCATCACGCTGCGGCCGTCGATGAAGCTGGCGATGCAATCGTCGCCGCGGCCGGCGGTGAACAGGTTCTTCAGCGGATCGAAGAATGGCCCCTGGTGGAAATCACCCAGGCGGAACACCGTGATGTCCGCACGCGCGCCGACGGCGAGACGGCCGAGGTCATCGCGGCCCAGCGCCTGGGCACCGCCGAGGGTGGCGGCGTTGTACAGATCGAGCATGCGCGTGTGCTCGGCATCACCCTCCTTCACCCGCGCGATGTTCAGGCCCTGGCGCAGGTTGTCGAGCATGTCCGCCGGGAAGGTGTCGGTGCCCATGGCGAGATTGATGCCGCGCGCGCGGTAGGCACCGAAGGAATCCAGCGCGTCACCCTCGCGGGCAAACACCACGGGGCAATGCACCAGGCTTGCGCCGGTGTCGGCGAGGCGCTGCAATTCGTGATCGCCGCTGTGCAGGATGCCGTGGGGCAGCACGCTGCGCGGGTTGAGCAAGCCATAATGGTCAAGCCACTGCAGCGAGGACGTGTCGCGCAGACGACGCACCAGCTCCACTTCGTAGCGCGACTGGCAGCAGTGCAGGCGCAGCGGCGCGTTCAGTTCACGCTGGATGGCGGCGGTGCGTTCCAGCAGCGCGGGTGTGCAGGTTTCGATGCGATCGGGCAACAGCGCGCCGCGTACCAGGCTATTGTGTGCACCGTCGAAGTCGCGGAAGAAGCGTTCGGCTTCCTTCAATCCGGCGAGCCCTGCGGCTTCATCCCAGTGCTGCGCGGGGCTGCCGTCAGCGCGAGCGTAGGTCATCCCGCTCATGTAGCAGGGACCGAGATAGGTGCGCAGGCCCAACTCACCGGAGAGCGCGGCAACCCCGGCGAATTCGTCGTAGTGCTCGGCCCAGCGCCGGTAGTACATGGAGGTGATCGGCATGGCGGTGGTGATGCCGTTGCGGATCAGCTGGGTGAAGGCGTAACGGTATTTGAACAGCTCCTCGTCCGCGCTGTAGCACTCGCTCGGGCCGGCGCGCAGATAGTCCTCGGACCAGACGCGGCCCATGTTCCATTCGGCGCCGTTATCCAGGGTGAGCACCGTGGAATCGAGATCGCCCAGCGCATCAAGATCAATGAAACCGGGGCCGACCAGCGCGTGGCCGTAATCGATCCACTGGCCGACGTCACCAGGAAAGCCGCGTCCGACGAAGAGTATTTTCCCGTCCTCGAACACGACTTCGCCGTGACGCCAGAGCACATGCTGCGTGCCGTCGAAGCCGACCACGAAGCTGGCTTTCAGGCCGAGGCGCGCACTGCTCACAGGCGCGACTCCAGCAGCCGCCCATGCTCGGCGATCAGCCTGCCGGCCTTGAATACCTGACGCTGCGCTGGACGCGCGACCACGGCCTCGCCGAGGGATTCGACCGGTAGCAGGAGGAAGTCCGCTGGCGCACCGACCTCGATACGCGCCGGCTCCCGGCCCAGCGCGCGAGCGCCGTTGGCAGTGGCAGCGGCGAAGGCGGCGGCAAGGTCGTCGTCCTTGCACAGGTCGAAGCGGAAGGCCAACAGCATGGCGCGTTCGAGCATGTCGCCGTTGCCCATGGGCGACCAGGCATCGCGGATGCCATCGCTGCCCAGGCACAGGTTCACGCCGGCTTCGCGCAAGGCGAGGAACGGCGGCACCGGGGTATCGGCCGGAGCGGAGCTCATCAGGGAAATGCCCAGCTCGGAGAGCCGCTCGGCCAGCGGCTCGACCTGCTCCCAGGGCGCCATGCCCAGGCAGTAGGCGTGGCTGATCATGACCTTGCCTTGCAGACCGTGGCGCTCGGTGTAATCGGCGATGCGGGCGATCTGCCAGAGACCCAGCTCGCCCTTGTCGTGCAGATGGATATCGACGCCCCGGCCGAATTCCACGGCCAGGCCGAAGACGATATCCAGCTGGGCGATGGGGTCGTCGTCGATGCCACAGGGGTCGAGGCCGCCGACGTTTTCCACGCCCAGTTGCATCGCCTCGCGCATCAGCTCGGCGGTGCCAGGGCGACTGACTAGGCCGGTCTGCGGGAAGACCACGAACTGCATGTCGATCAGATCAGCGTACCGTTCGCGTAGCGCCTGCATGGCGACCACATGGCGCAGGCCCAGCTCGGGGTCGATGTCCACGTGGCAACGGAAGGTCAGCGAGCCGCGGGCGATGCACTGCTCCAGCAGCGCGCCGGCACGCTCGGAAATCGGCGCCTCGATCTCGCGCAGAACGCGGCGTTCGTTGGCAATGTAGTCCTTGAGCGTCGGCCCGGCGCTGTTAGGCCGCCAGGGTTGGCCCCAGAGTGTCTTGTCCAGGTGGCAATGGCTCTCTACCAGCGGCGGCAGCAGGAGCTGGCCGGCACCGTCGACGTCGTCCGGTGCAATGGCGACGCCGCTCGCCGGGCGGCGCTCGGCGATGCGGCCGTTGTGGATCAGGAAATCTTCCGCCGCGTTACCGAGCGGACGGATGTTGCGCAGCCAGTAGCTGTCGGTCATGGGGACCTCGGATCTTGTTGAAAACGTAGGGCGGATAACCGCTTGCGGTTATCCGCCAATGAGCTCGAAGGCGCGCGCTCCGGGTTCAAACTGGTAGGAGCGAGCTTGCTCGCGAACCGCACAACGTCGGTCAACCCGGAGTCTGTTCGCGAGCAAGGACTAGGCGTCCCCCTCGGTCCTATGAAGAGCAGCCCCGGGTACGGAGCCCGGTCGGACCATCAGCCCTTCAGCTTGGACCAGATGCGGTCCTGCAGCTCGCGGGACTTGTTGCTGCACTCCTTTTCCAGGCGCAGGCGCTGTGCGTATTCCTCGGGCATGTTGATGGCGTCCATGACCTTCCACTTGGCGTCGAGCAACTGGTCGGTCTGGATGCCATTGGAATAGGCGATGGCGTTGGTCACCGCGGCGGCGTTCTCCGGCTTCATCATCCAGTTGATGAAGACCTTGGCGTTCTCCGGATGCGGCGCGCTTTTCGGCACGGCAAAGTTGTCCTGGAAGGACGCCACGCCCTCGCGCGGGTAGACGTACTTGATGGTGCTCTTCTGCAAGGTGGCGCGGGCGGTGGAGCCGTTCCAGTTCTGCATCAGCACCACTTCGCCGGAGGCCATGCGGTCTACGGTGTTGTCCGAGCTGTACATCTTCAGGAAGGGCTTCTGCTTCTGCAGCAGTTCGAGAATCTTCTTCGCATCCTGCGGGTTCTCGGTGCACTCGTCGACGTTGAGGTAATGAGCGGCGGCGTTGATCAGGCTGCTCGGCGTGTCGAGCGCGGCGACCTGCCCCTGCAGCTCCGGACGCGGCTCGAAGAACTCCTTCCACGAGTCATCCAGCTTGCCGCCCGGCACCCGCGCGCTGTCGTAGGAGAAACCGGTGGTGCCCCACAGGTAGGGCGCCGAGTACTTGCGACCGGGATCGAAGCCCGGATCGCGGAAGGCCGGTTTGACGAACTGGAAGTTGGCCAGCGTGGGCGTGTCGATTTCCAGCAGCAGGTCCTGGTTGATCAGCGTCTGCATGATCGAGTGCGACGGCACGATCACGTCGTATGCCGCACCGCCGGCCTGCAGTTTCGCCAGCAGGGTTTCATTGCTGTCGTAGCCGTCCATGGTGACCTTGATGCCGGTCTCCTTCTCGAACTTGGCCAGCAGTTCCACCGGGTAGTAGTCGGTCCAGTTGTAGAAGAACAGCTGCTTGGGTTCCTCGGCCTGGGCGACGCCCGCGGCCAGCAGGACGAGGGACAAACCGGCAAGGCCGTGACGCAGGGCATTCAACTTCATAGGGCTCTCCGAAAAGCTAAAGGTCAGGGTCGGCAGTCGTTATCAAGCGTCGGGTTTGCCGCGTTGGCCAAGCCAGTACGACAGCACCACGAGGACGATGGAAATCACCAGCATGAGAGTCGAGATGGCATTGATCTCGGGCGTCACCCCGGCCTTGATGGCCGAGAAGATGTAGACCGGCAGCGTCGTCGAGCCGGGGCCGGCGACGAAGAAGGTCATGATGAAGTCGTCGAGGCTGACCACGAACGCCAGCACCGCACCGGACAGCACCGCCGGCCACAGCAGCGGCAGCGTCACCCGGCGGAACACCTGGTACGGGCTGGCGTACAAATCTCCGGCGGCTTCCAGCAGGCTCTTGTCCAGATCGTTCAGGCGCGCGCGGATCGGCAGGTAAGCGAAGGGAATGCAGAAGCCGACATGGGCGACGATCACCGTCAGCAGGCCAAGCTTGATGCCCAGCGACATGAACAGCAGCAGCGTGGCCACCGCGATGACGATCTCCGGCAGGATCAGCGGCAGGTTGATCCCGCCTTCCACCAGCCGCCGCCCGTAGAACGGCCGCGAGGTCGCCAGCGCCGCCGCCAGGGCAATCGCCGTGGACAGCACGGTAGCGAAGCCGGCGACCACCAGCGAGTTGAATGCAGCGGCCTGGATCGAGGGGTTGGCGACGATCTTGCCGTACCAGGCGAAGGAGAATTCGGTCCACACCGTGGCCGAGCGGTTGGCGTTGAAGCTGTAGGCGATCAACACGAAGATCGGCAGGTACAGATAGGCCAGCACCAGCAAGCTGGTTTCGCGGGTGCCGGGGAGTTTCTTCAGGTGCTGGGCGATCATGTCGAGGCTCCCAGGTGGACGGCCTTGGCCGCGCGGCGGCTGTACAGGGCGAACGCGATCAGCGCGAGCAGCATGATCGCCAGCAGCAGGAACGACAGCGAACCGCCCAGGGGCCAGTTGCGCGCGGTGCCGAACTGTTGCTGGATCAGGTTGCCGATCATCAGCGTCTTGCCGCCGCCGAGGATGGCGGGGGTGATGAAGGCGCCCAGGCTTGGCACGAACACCAGCAGGGAGCCGGCGATCACGCCCGGCATGGACAGCGGCAGGATCACCCGACGCAGTGCCTTCCAGCGGTTGGCACCAAGGTCGTAGGCGGCCTCGACGAGACGCCAGTCGAGCTTCTCCAGGGTCGAGTAGATCGGCAGGATCATGAACGGCAGGAAGCTGTAGACCAGCCCGACGCAGACTGCGAAGTCGTTGTACAGCAGGGTGATGCCGCCAGCCTGGGGAAACAGCGCGTTGACTGTCTGGGCGATCCAGCCGTGCTCGCGCAGGATGATCAGCCAGGCGTAGTTGCGGATCAGCAGGTTGGTCCAGAACGGGATGGTGATCAGCAGCACCATGAGGTTGCGCGAGCGCTCGCTCAGGCTGGTCATCCACAGCGCCACCGGGAAGCCGAAGAGGAAGCACAGCAGCGTGGTGCCGCCGGCCTGGAACAGCGAGCGCAGCAGCGCCTGGGCGTAGACCCAGTTGGGCTCCAGGTTGCCGTCGAAATCCTCTTGGAAGAACAGCTGCACATAACTCTGGATCTGCCAGTCGGCGTGCCAGTCGACGCCGCCGTAGAGGTTGCGCGGCAGCAGGCTGATGTAGCCCATGATCGCCAGCGGGATGGCAATCAGCCCGAGCAGCGTCAGGGCCACCGGGCTGAGCAGCAACAGGCGTCGGGTGGTGGGCGACTCCTTCATCTCAAGCCTCCATCAGCAGGCAGGCCTGCGGCGGCAGGTGCACCGCCACGGCCTCGCCGACGTCACGGGCGCGGCCGCCCTCGTTGCTCTCGCGCAGGGTGATCTGCGAGGCATCGGGCAGGCGGCAGCGATACAGCGTGGCGGTGCCGACGTACATCACCGTCTCGATCACCGCACGCAGGTGGTGCGGCTGCGACGGGTCGACCAACTTCGAGCGCTCCGGGCGGAAGGCCAGTTGCACGCTGGCGCTGCTCAGGCCCGCCGGCATCTCGCAGGGGATTTCCGCGGCCATGGCGTTGGGGTGGAAGCCGCCCTGGCGCATCTGGCCGGGAAGGAAGTTGATGTCGCCGATGAACTGCGCGACGAAGCGATGCGTCGGGCGTTCGTAGATTTCGTTGGGCGTGCCGATCTGCATGATGTTGCCGTGGGACATCACGGCGATGCGGTCGGACAGGGTCAGCGCTTCTTCCTGGTCGTGGGTGACGAAGATGAAGGTGATGCCCGCCTCTTCCTGCACGCGCTTGAGCTCGACCTGCATTTCCTTGCGCAGCTTCAGGTCCAGCGCGGACAGCGGTTCGTCGAGTAGCAGGACCGATGGCTTGGGCGCCAGCGCCCGGGCCAGGGCCACGCGCTGTTGCTGACCGCCGGACAGCTCGGCCGGCTTGCGTCGCGCCAGGTGTTCCATCTGCACCAGCGCGAGCATTTCCTTCACCCGCTTCGGAATCTCCGAGCGCTGCAGGCCCTGCATCTCCAGGCCGAAAGCGATGTTCTCGCTCACCGACATGTGCGGGAACAGCGCATAGCTCTGGAACACGGTGTTGATACGACGACGGTAGGGCGGCAGGTCGTTGACCCGCTCGCCGCCGACGAGGATGTCGCCGGAGGTGACGTTCTCGAACCCGGCGATGCTGCGCAGCAGCGTGGTCTTGCCGCAGCCGGACGGCCCCAGCAGGGTGAAGAACTCGTTATGGGCGATGTCGACCGACACTTCGTTGAGGGCGGGAGCGACGCTGGGATCATCGGTGTAACGCTTGCTGACCCGACGCACCTCGACTGACGACGAGTGATTCATTTTGGTGCATTCCTCTTGTTTTTGTATGCAATATTTGAATGCAATCTAGAAATAGCTGATGTATTTTTCTTCTGCAACTGGTTTTGCGCGGACGGTTTTGCGGCATCCTTTGACGGGTCAAGCAAGAGGCGGAGTCGCTCATGACGGAGAAGCACCCCGAATCCACGGTGGAACGCGTCTACCAAGGGGTTTACGAGGCGATCAGCAAGCGCAGCCTGCGCCCGGGCATGAAGCTCGGCGAGGCGGCATTGGCGGATTTGTTCAAGGTCAGCCGCACTTCGGTGCGCGCGGCGCTGAAACATCTGGAAGCGGATGGGCTGGTGTCCAGCGCGCTCAACAAGGGTGCATGGGTGGCGTTACCCAGCGACGAGGAGATCCGCTCCCTGTTCGAAACCCGGCGGCTGATCGAGATCGGTATCGTCAGCGAACTCTGCCGCCGCGCGGACAGCGCGATCATCCAGGACCTGCGCGACCACGTGGCGCTGGAAGAGGCGACCCACGACCACGACCACGCGCGGTTCGTCCATCTGCTCGGCGAGTTTCACCTCAAGCTGGCGGCGGCGCTGAACAACCCGGTGCTGCTGGATTTCTTCCGCAAGCTGATCGAGCGCGCCTCGCTCTATGCCACGACCCTGGACGACGACCAGCACGAGACCTGCCGCGGCAACGAGCACCAGCGGCTGATCGAGTACATCGAGGCGGGCAACCAGGCGGCGGCCATCGAGCTGACCTGCATGCACCTGAACGCCATCGAGCAGGCGATCATCAAGGCGGCGGGGAACCTTAAGGCGGATTACCACCCGCTCAAGCATCTGATTGGTGGCTGAGGGGCTGCCCGCACAAGAACATGGGGCTTGGGGTGCATAACCTGGAACAGGTTATCCACCAGATACAGTCCGGCGGATAACGCTGGCGCGTTATCCGCCCTACGAAAAGCGTGCAGAGAAAACGCCCGACTTCCAGCGGGCGTTCGTCATTCAGGCGGTCGGGCCGCCCGTGATGCGATCGAAGCCCCGGCGAATTTCCTCTTCAGGCAGGTTGTCGCCGATGAAGACGATGACACTCTCGCGCTGCTCGTCACCTTTCCACTCGGTATCCCAGTCGAATCCATAGAGCCGCAGCACGCCCTGGAACACTAGGCGGCGCTCCTCGCCGGCGATGTTCAATACGCCCTTGTAGCGCAGCAGCGAGTTGCCGTGCCATTGCAACAGGTCGTCCATGAACTCACTGAGACGTTCGATTTCCAGCGGCTGGTCGCTGCGCAGCACCAGGGTGGTGATGCGGTCGGTGGTAGTCGCCGCCGGGCGCACCGGGCGCAGCAACGGGCGCAGGCCAACGTCGGCGTTGAGGTTGAAACCGCGCACGTCGAGCAGGCGCTCCAGTTCGATGGTGCCGTGCACCACCGAGTGGATTTCGGCGCGCCGATTGATGCGCTGCAGGCGCTCGACCAATGCTTCGTATTGCTCCGGCGACACCAGGTCGCGCTTGCTCACCAGGATACGGTCGCCGAAACCGACCTGGGCCTGGGCGATCGCTTCCTGCAGGTGGCGGTCGGCATTGGCGGCGTCTACCAGGGTGATGATGCCGTCGAGCAGGTAGCGCTCGCGCAGGGTCTCGTCGACGAAGAAAGTCTGCGCCACCGGCGCCGGGTCGGCCAGGCCGGTGCACTCGATCACCAGGCGGTCGAAGTCCAGCTCGCCGTTGTCGCGGCGCTCCAGCAGGACGTAGAGCGCACGCTCGAGGTCGTTATTGATGGTGCAGCAGACGCAGCCGTTGGACAGCGTCGTCACCTGCACCGCATCGTCGCCGAGCAATTGGGCATCGATGGGCGTCTCGCTGAATTCGTTCTCGATCACGGCGATCTTCAGGCCGTGCTCGGCCTTGAGGATGTACTTGAGCAGGGTGGTCTTGCCGGCCCCGAGGAAGCCGGTGAGAACAGTCACCGGAATCTGCGGCACGCTTGCGGAATCGGTCATGGGAACATCCAGGCAATCGGAAAAGAAAACGGGCCGCGATCGCTCGCGGCCCGCATTTCTATTTATGAAACGTCGACGAGGCAGGCGAGGCAAGGCGCCAGTGGCCGGAAAAAGCGGAGTCTACTTCAGTAGATGAGCATTTTTCCGGCCGCTGGCAACGCAGCATCGGCCACGCAGCCAGTTTCATCGCATCAGCAGCAGCGGATCGGCCTCCCCTTGCCGCCGCCATAGCGCGCTTCCTGGCGCTCGCGGAAGAACTCCTCGTAGGTCATCGGAGTCTTGTCCGGATGCTTGTTCTGCATGTGCTGAACATAGGTGTCGTAATCGGGCATGCCAACCAGCATGCGCGCGGCCTGCCCGAGATACTTACCCATGCGGCTGAGGTCGTTGAACATGATGAACCTCCGTCAGGCGTCCGGGATCGGCTGGAACGGAGCTTCCTTGTCGGTGCGTTCCTTCTTGGTCCAGGCGCTGGCGCCCACCTTGATCGCGTACACCAGCACGCTGAACACCACCAGCAGGAACAGCACGGTGAGGCCGGCGTTGATGTAGGCGTTCATCATCACGTGCTGCATCTGGCCGATATCCTTGGCCGGGGCGATGATCTGCCCGGCGTCCAGGCCGGCGGAGTACTTCTTGCCCAGGGCGATGAAGCCCACGGCCGGGTTGCTGTCGAACAGCTTGATCAGGCCGGCGGTGGTGGTGCAGATCAACAGCCAGGCGGCCGGCAGGGCGGTGACCCAGACGTACTGCTGGCGCTTCATCTTGATCAGCACGACGGTGGCAAGCATCAGCGCGATGCCGGCGAGCATCTGGTTGGAGATGCCGAACAGCGGCCACAAGGTGTTGATGCCACCCAGCGGATCGACCACGCCCTGGTACAGCAGCCAGCCCCACAGCGCGACGCAGCCGCCGGTGCCGACGATGTTGGCGGTCCAGGATTCGGTCTTCTTCAGCGCCGGGACGAAGTTGCCCAGCAGATCCTGCAGCATGAAGCGCCCGGCACGGGTGCCGGCGTCCACCGCGGTGAGGATGAACAGCGCCTCGAAGAGGATCGCGAAGTGGTACCAGAAGGCCATGGTGTTCTCACCCGGCAGCACCTGATGAAGGATGTGCGCGATCCCAACGGCGAGGGTCGGCGCACCACCGGCACGGGCCAGGATGGTGGTCTCGCCGATGTCCTTGGCGGTCTGGGCCAGTACTTCCGGAGTGATGGTGAAGCCCCAGCTGCTGACGGTCGCGGCCACTGCGGTGACGTCGGTGCCGACCACGGCCGGCGGGCTGTTCATGGCGAAGTAGATGCCCGGCTCGATGACCGAGGCGGCAACCATCGCCATGATGGCCACGAAGGACTCCATCAGCATGCCGCCGTAGCCGATGTAGCGGGCGTCGGGTTCGCGGTTGAGCAGCTTGGGCGTGGTGCCCGAGGAGATCAGCGCGTGGAAGCCGGACACGGCGCCACAGGCGATGGTGATGAACAGGAACGGGAACAGGCCGCCCTTCCACACCGGGCCGGTGCCATCGGTGAACTGGGTCAGGGCCGGCATCTTCAGCTCCGGCGAGACGATCACGATGCCGATGGCCAGGGCGATGATGGTGCCGATCTTGAGGAAGGTCGACAGATAGTCACGCGGCGCCAGCAGCAGCCACACGGGCAGCACCGAGGCGATGGCGCCGTAGGCGATCAGCATCCAGACGATCTGCACACCATGGAAGGTGAACACCGGGGCCCATTCGGGGCTGGCGGCAATCTGGCCACCGAGCCAGATGGAGCCCAGCAGCAGCACGATGCCCACCACGGAAATCTCGCCGATACGGCCCGGGCGGATGTAGCGCATGTACACGCCCATGAACAGCGCGATCGGGATGGTCGCCAGTACGGTGAACATGCCCCACGGGCTTTCGGCCAGGGCCTTCACCACGATCAGCGCGAGCACCGCAAGGATGATGATCATGATCAGGAACGCGCCGAACAGGGCGATGGTCCCCGCCACCTGCCCCATTTCCTCGCGGACCAGTTCACCCAGGGAGCGCCCGTTGCGGCGGCTGGAGATGAACAGCACCATGAAGTCCTGCACGGCGCCGGCCAATACGACGCCGGCGATCAGCCAGAGCGTACCGGGCAGGTAGCCCATCTGCGCCGCCAGCACGGGGCCGACCAGCGGGCCGGCGCCGGCGATGGCGGCGAAATGGTGACCGAAGAGGATGTGCTTATTGGTCGGGACGTAGTCCAGGCCGTCGTTGTTGAGGACCGCAGGGGTCGCTCGATTGGGGTCCAGTTGCATCACCTTGGTGGCGATGAACAGGCTGTAGTAGCGGTAGGCGACCAGATAGATGGCGACGGCTGCGACGACGATCCACAGTGCGTTGATGGCTTCGCCGCGGCGTAGCGCCACGACTCCCAAGGCAAATGCACCGACTATCGCCACCGCCAGCCAGGCAAGGTGACGTAGCAGGCTGTTGTTATTGTTCATAGCGAGGCTTCCGACAGTTTGAAGGCGAGAATTCGCAGAAAAATTCTAGTCTTTTCCAGCGACCCATTCATACGACCTTAGTCTAGGGCGGTTACGCGCTTATTGCCGGAGGTCAACGCGTTCCGACCCTGGAGTCAGGAAATGAAAAGACCCGCCGAAAGGCGGGCCTTGGGTGGTGCACGGAGGGATCAGGCCGGTTGCTTGGCGTACTGCGCCAGTACCTGATCGCGGCTCATCACCGCCAGGGTGTTGTTCAGCACCTGCTCGCCGGTGGCGTCCTTGGAAGCGAAGATCTCCCCGAAATGCTGCTGGGTGACTTGAGCGAAGTGCGCGCGATCCTGCACCGGAATGCCCAGCAGAACAGCGTAGGCATCCAGAGCCTCGCCATGTCCCTGCGCCATGTTCTCGGCGATGTTGTCGAGCATGCCGTTCATGGCGAAGATCGAGCGGCCGCCGTAGGTGATGCGCTGGCTGGCGTCGCAACCGTTGGTACCGGAAGTCAGGCCGAAGGTGGCGTTACCCGAGGTGCCGTTGGTGGTGGTGGCCAGCAGGTGCGGGAACAGGCCTCGTTGACCGTCGAAGACCATGTTGCCCCAGCCGCAGCCCTTGCCGCTCTGGCCGGCTTCGTCCGCGTGCGCTGCCAGGCTGGCAACGCTGATAACCCCAAAGATCAGACCCTTGATGAGTTTATTGTCCATGCTCTGCACTCCGCAGTTGTAGTGGTTAGACGCACATGGAGCTTTGGCGAGGGTCAGCTGACTGTCAAACCCGCGCGAGCAGCGTCTGACGGACGAAACGTCAGCAACCGGTGTACGACGCGTCAGTAAGGGCTTACGTCTATAGTGAGGCGAAGCAGAAACGGCCGGAGAGCCACGACATGACTGACGATCACGACGAGCGCCGGCGCTTCCAGCGCATCGCCTTCGACGCCGGCACCGAGATCAGCCAGGGCGACCTGCGCTGGAAGGTGACGCTGCTGGACCTGTCCCTCCAGGGGCTGCTGGTGCAACGTCCGGAGCACTGGAACATAGTCGCGCAAGAACCGGTGCAGGTGCGCATCTACCTGGGCTTCGACGTCAACGTCTATATGGAGGCCGACCTCGCCTGGGAGCGTGAAGGCCTGCTGGGGTTCAACTGCCGGCACATCGACCTGGACTCCATCAGCCATCTGCGCCGCCTGGTGGAGCTGAACCTGGGGGACGAATCGCTGCTGGAGCGTGAGCTGATGTTGCTCAGCGAGCATTGAGCCGATCCTACAAAGAGCCTCTATTCGAACAACGCATCCAGCGCCTGCTCCAGGCGCGTTACGGCGATGACCTGCAGGCCGGGCGGTGACTCCTTGGGCGCGTTGCCCTTGGGCACGATGGCGCGCTTGAAGCCGTGCTTGGCGGCTTCCTTCAGACGCTCCTGACCACTGGGCACCGGGCGCACCTCGCCGGACAGGCCGACCTCGCCGAACACCAGCAACTGGTGATCCAGCGGCCGGTTGCGCAGGCTGGACATCACCGCCGCCATCAGCGCCAGGTCCGATGCGGTTTCCAGCACCTTCACCCCGCCGACCACGTTGAGGAATACGTCCTGGTCGTAAGTGGGGATACCGCCGTGGCGATGCAGGACCGCCAGCAGCATGGCCAGACGGTTCTGGTCCAGGCCCAGGGTCACCCGGCGCGGGTTGGCCAGGTGGCTGGTGTCGACCAGCGCCTGCACTTCCACCAGCATCGGCCGCGAACCTTCCCAGGTAGCCATGACCACGCTGCCCGGCACCGACTCCTGAGCACGGGTGAGGAAGATTGCCGACGGGTTGGAAACCTCCTTGAGTCCGCGGTCGGTCATGGCGAAAACACCCAACTCGTTCACCGCGCCAAAGCGGTTCTTCACCGCTCGCAGCAAGCGCAGGCGGCCATCGGATTCGCCCTCGAAATACAGCACGGTGTCGACCATGTGTTCCAGCACGCGCGGGCCCGCCAGCGAACCTTCCTTGGTGACGTGGCCGACCAGGAAGATTGCCGTGCCGCTCTGCTTGGCGAAGCGCACCAGCAGCGCCGCGCTCTCGCGCACCTGGGCGACGCCGCCGGGCGCGGATTGCAACTGCTCGGTGAAGATGGTCTGGATCGAGTCGATCACCATCACCTTGGGCTGCTCCTGGCGCGCCGTGGCGATGATGGTCTCGATGCAGGTCTCGGTCATGACCTTGAGCTTGTCTTCGGGCAGGCCCAGGCGGCGGGCGCGCATGGCGACCTGCTGCTGGGACTCCTCGCCGGTGACATAAAGCGCCGGCAGGCGCGTGGCGATGTTGCAGAGGGTTTGCAGAAGGATGGTGGACTTGCCGATACCGGGGTCGCCGCCGATCAGCACCACCGAGCCGTCGACCAGGCCGCCGCCCAGGGCACGGTCCAGTTCCGCCGAGGCGGTGGAGAAGCGCGGCATCTCCTCGACGCTGACTTCGGCGAGGGTCTTGATGTTGGCCTGCTGGCCAGCCCAACCGCCGCGGCCGGAGCTGCTGCTGCCAGAGCCACCGGTGGGCGTGGTGTCGATGACGGCCTCGACCAGTGTGTTCCAGGCGCCGCAGTCAGGGCATTGCCCGGCCCATTTGGGATAGGTGGCGCCGCACTCGGTGCAGCCGTACATGCGCTTGGCCTTGGCCATGGGCGGACTCCGTCAAAGACAAAGCCCGCATCATAGCCAATCGGGCCAGGCGCTTCAGCTCGCCAGGCGGCGGTACTGGCTTTCCATGTCGTGCTTGAGGCTTTCGCGGCGCATCAGCAGCGAAGCCAGCGTGCAGTCGGGGCGTTCTATGCCCTCCTCCACGCGGCCGATGCGCTGATCCAGCAATTCGTACTGCAACTTCATGCGCACCAGGCGCTCCTGGGCACGCAGGGCTTCGACATTACGCTTGCAGGGCTTGGTGACGGACTTGCCAGAGGACGAAATGACTTTACGCATGGCGGTGGCACCGGTTGGAAAAGGATGACAGGAGCCTACGCCTTGCTCCATCCAACACCCTTGACTCTGGTCAAGCTCAACCGGATCGCTTGAGCAGGTCGGCGATCTCGTCCTTCAGTGTCACGCGTTGCAGTTTGAGGGAGTTGAGAGCGAGATCGTCCATCGCTTCGCGGCCGTCCTCGATGTCGTAGATCTTCCTGTCCAGTTCCTCGTAGCTGGCGGCCATGCGGGTGAAATTGGCGTCTTTGCCGTGCAAGCGGGTCATCAGGGCCTTCTGCTCGGGAAATTCGCGGGACAGCGGATGATGTTCGAGCGGCATGGCGGGCCTCCTTTTGTGGATCCGTGGGCGTAGATGGGTTGCCCGGTAAGCCTAGACCAGGTTGTGAACCCGCCCAGCGCCGCCGGTCATACGGTGTGAATTGGACGCCACCGGGGTGTTCAGACGACGACAGGCCGCTAAACTGCGCCTGTCCCTCTCTATCTTGCGTAACAAGGAGTCAGTGCATGAGTCTGCTTAGCGAATTCAAGGCCTTCGCCGTCAAGGGCAACGTCGTCGACATGGCCGTCGGTATCATCATCGGCGCCGCGTTCGGCAAGATCGTCTCGTCCTTCGTCGGCGACGTGATCATGCCGCCCATCGGCCTGCTGATCGGAGGCGTGGACTTTTCCGACCTGGCGATCACGCTCAAGGCCGCCGAAGGCGACGTGCCCGCGGTGGTCCTGGCCTACGGCAAGTTCATTCAGACCTGCCTGGACTTCATCATCGTCGCCTTCGCCATCTTCATGGGCGTGAAGGCGATCAACCGCCTCAAGCGCGAAGAGGCCGTGGAGCCCAGCGTTCCGCCGGTGCCGACCCCCGAGGAAACCCTGCTGACCGAGATCCGCGACCTGCTCAAGCAGCAGAACAACCGCGCTCCCTGAGCAGATCGCTGACCATCAGCCGGGTCAGGCTGGCGGCGTCAGCAGCACGCGGCCTATGCGCCGCTCGCTGACGTCCGTCACTTCCAGGCGCCAGCCGCCCAGCTCCAGCGTGTCTCCCTTGGCCGGCAAGCGGCCAAGGTGCTTGAGCGCCAGCCCGCCGAGAGTCTGGTACTCCGCTGTCGGGCGCGCGTGGAAGCCGACCCGCTCGGCGAGCGCACTCAGCGTCACCGCACCGTCCACCCGGTAGCCAGCGGCATCGGGCTCGATATCAGTGCCGGAGACTTCGCTGGCATCGGGCAGCTCGCCGGCGATGGCCTCCAGTACGTCGGTCATGCTCAGCATGCCTTCGAAGCCGCCGAACTCGTTGACCACGAAGGCCAGGTGGGTCGAGGCCTCGCGCATCAGTTCCAGCGCGCCCAGCACGGTGCTGCTGTCCGGAAGGCTCAACGGCTCGCGCAACAGCGGCAGGATGTCCAGCTCTCGGCCCTGCAACAGGTCCGCGAACAGTTCCTTCTTGTGCACATAACCCAGCGGCTCGTCGATATTGCCTGCGCGGATCACCAGCAATCGGGAGTACGGCGACTCCAGCAGCGCGCGGCGGATGTCCTCCGGGCTGTCGGCGACGTCCACACGGTGCATCCGCTGGCGGTCGATCATCACGGCTTTCACCGGGCGCTCGGCCAGGCCCAGCACGCCACTGATCATCACCCGCTCGCGGCGGTCGAACGGCGCCTCGCTGCCCTCCGCCGGGCCGACCAGGTCAGCGATCTCCTCGCCCACCTCGTCGGCATCCACCCTGCCACCCATCAGGCGCAGCACGGCGTGCGCGGTGCGCTGGCGCAGGCCGCGTTGCCCACGCTGGCTCTTCTGGCGCTTCCAGCGCACCAGCTGGTTGGCCATCTCGATCAGCAGGCTGAAGCCGATGGCGGCGTACAGGTAGCCTTTCGGGATGTGGAAGCCCAGGCCTTCGGCGGTCAGGCTGAAGCCGATCATCAGCAGGAAGCCCAGGCAGAGCATGATTACCGTCGGGTGCTCGTTGACGAAGCGGGTCAGCGGCTTGCTCGCGACCATCATCAGGCCGATGGAGAAGATGACCGCGATCATCATCACTTCCAGCTGGTCGACCATGCCCACGGCGGTGATCACCGCGTCGAGGGAGAACACCGCGTCCAGCACCACGATCTGCGCCACTACCGGCCAGAAGGCGGCATAGACGCGCTTGCCATTGGAAGTGTGCACGCGGCCTTCCAGGCGCTCGTGCAGCTCCAGGGTCGCCTTGAACAACAGGAACAGGCCACCGAACAGCATGATCAGGTCACGGCCGGAGAAGCTCTTGCCGAATACTTCGATCAACGGCTCGGTGAGCGTGACCAGCCAGGAAATGCTCGCCAGCAGGCCCAGGCGCATCAGCAGCGCCAGCGACAGGCCGATCAGCCGCGCGCGGTCGCGCAGGTGCGGCGGCAGCTTGTCCGCGAGGATCGCGATGAAGACCAGGTTGTCGATGCCGAGCACCAGCTCGAGCAGGATCAGGGTGAGCAGGCCAAGCCAGGCCGTGGGGTCCATCAGCCATTCCATGTGGACTCACCTCGCTGGGTGCGCGCCATGGCAGGCCGGGAAGCAGCATCCGCGAGCGCGGGTGCCGGGGGAGGTTCGCCGATCACCGGCTCTACGGGGGTAGGCACCGGGGTCGGCTTCGTACTTTGACTGTCCATCGAGGTCCGAAAAAGGGGAAACGGACGCCTATCCTAAGGGCAAAGACGGGGTGCCCTCAGCGGACAATCTTTTCAAAATCTATCGAGCGACACTTACCAATAGTTTTCCACGGCGATCTGGCCGGGCTTGCGCGTCAGCGCCAGGCTCATGCCGCGGGCCTTCAGCACCGCACGGGTGTCCTCGATCATCTGCGGGTTGCCGCAGAGCATCACCCGCGAATGCTCAGGGTTGAGTTCCAGCCCGGCGGCGCGTTCCAGCTCGCCGTTCTCGATCAGCGTGGTGATTCGCGCATTCAGGCAGCCGGGCACCTGCTCGCGGGTGACCACCGGAATGAACTGCAGCTTGTGGATATGTTCGGCCAGGTGCTCCATCGCGCCGAAGCTGGCGATCAGGTCGCGGTAGGCCAGCTCCTTTTCCTCGCGGGCGCTGTAGACCAGCTTGATGGTCTCGAAGCGCTCCCACACCTCGAAGTCCTGCAGGATCGACAGGAACGGCGCCAGGCCGGTGCCGGTGGACAGCAGCCACAGGTCGCGACCATC
This sequence comes from Pseudomonas nitroreducens, assembly GCF_010994165.1. NCBI lineage: Bacteria > Pseudomonadati > Pseudomonadota > Gammaproteobacteria > Pseudomonadales > Pseudomonadaceae > Pseudomonas > Pseudomonas nitroreducens. The sequence continues at coordinate 118,943 of NZ_WMBX01000005.1, forward strand.
GGGGAAGCGATCGAGTGTGAGGAAACCGAAAGCCTGGCGATCCACCAGCAACTGGTCGCCGACGCGCAGGCGGCTGAGCTCGCTGGTGAATTCGCCGCCCGGAACGACGATGGAGAAGAACTCGAGGAAGTCGTCGTGGGGAGCCGAGACCATCGAATAGGCGCGCCAGACGATGCTGCCGCTGGGCTTGTACACGCCCAGGCGGGCGAACTGCCCGGCGCGGAAGCGGTAGCCGCTGTCGCGGGTGGTGCGCAGGGTGAACAGGCTCGGGGTGAGCGTCTGCACCTCCACCAGGGTCTGGCGGGTGAACTTCTCTTCGCTGGCGGTCATCGTCCGCTCCTTTGCAGGCAACGGTCCATTTTCCCGTATTCAGGGCGATAGAAACACCCGCAAGGCTTGTGGCTATCCGGGGAGATCGCCACAAGCCTGCTCCAGATCACTGCCAGGGGATCAGTGCTTGCGGTTTACCACCTGGGCGGCGCGCAGCACGTCGGTGCCGATCTCCCCTTCGAACTGCTTCCACAACGGCTGCATGGCGGTGCGCCAGGCATCACGCTCGGCCGGCGTCAGGGCGATGATGCGCGCCTTGCCGTTGGCCACCACATGGTCACGTTCCTTCTGGTTCAGCGCTTCGGCGTCCTTGTTCACCTCGACGGTGACCTCTTCGATGATGCTCTCAAGTTGGGTGCGCACCGGGTACGGCATGCTGTTCCAGAACTTCTGGTTGCTGATCACCATGTAGCTGAGCACACCGTGGTTGGTCTCGGTGATGAACGGCTGCGCGGTATCCAGCTTCTGGCTGCCGATGTTCGACCAGGTGTTCTCGGTGCCCTGCACCTTGCCGTCCTGCAGCGCCTTGAGGGTCTCGGCGAAGGGCATCTTCACCGCCGTGGCATCGAGCAGGCCGAACTGCGCGTTGATCACCGAGGACGGCTGGATGCGGAAGGCCAGACCCTTGGCATCGGCTGGCGCGCGCAGCTCGCGGTTGGCGGAAAGCTGCTTCATGCCGTTGTTCCAGTAGCCCAGGCCGTAGATGCCCGAGCGCGCCATGGAGTGCAGCAGCTCACGGCTCTTGTCGCGCTTCTGGAAGCGCTTCACCGCCTCCAGGTCATCGAACAGGAACGGCAGGTCGAAGACCTCCAGCTGCTTGGTGTAGCCCTCGAACTTCGACAGCGATGGCGCCAGCATCTGCACCTTGCCGTCCTGCAGGGCCTGCAGTTCGTCGGCATCGCCGAACAGCGTGGAGTTGGGGTATACCTCGACCTTCACCTGGCCGGCCAGGCGCTCCTCCACCAGCTTCTTGAACAGCAGCGCGCCACGGCCCTTGGGCGTGTCGTCGGCGACGACGTGGGAGAACTTGATCACGATGGGCGCATCGGCGAAGGCCGCTGGAGCCACGAGGAAAAGGGCGGACAGGGCCACCCCGAGCAACGACTTGTACATCGACATCCTTATGCAATGGCAATAGCCCGGCGCGCGAACGAGCGTCGCGTGTCGAGGATTCGTGAAGACTTGGAGTGGTGGCCGTCGGTCGGCGGAGCGCAGCTCCGGGATCGGGCCCTACCGGGTCGCCTGGAGCGCCCGGTTATTATTGGGAGGCCGCCGCGCAGCGATGCAAAGACGACAGCGGGCGGATAGGTCATAATTTTTCGGTATAACGCCGCCCCGCACAAGCGGATGATGGCCAACTGCTTCGCAGTTTGATGACAATCTCATTGCAATCAGCCTCGTCTCATTGCGACTTCCAGCTCCAGCTGTTCCCAGCCCTACTTCGTTCGAGAGTCCCATGCCCGTCCTCGCCAGCCCCTTCGCCCAGCTCGACCTGGTCCGCCACCCCGAACAGCGCGAAGACCCGCTGCAGGCCTTCGATGCGGCGGACGAATACCTGCTCGCGCACCTCCACGAACAGGGCGTTGGCGTGGATAGCCGGGTGCTGGTGCTCAACGACAGTTTCGGCGCACTCGCCGCCAGCCTCGCGCCCCATGTGAAGGTGACCAGCAGCGGCGATTCACACCTGGGTTTCATCGCCCTGCAGCGCAATCTGGAACGCAACGGCCTGGCCGACGCCCCGCTGACCTTCGTGCGCTCCAGCGAAACGCCGCAGGGCCCGTTCGACCAGGTGCTGGTGCGCGTGCCCAAGACCCTGGCGCTGCTGGAGGAACAACTGATCCGCCTGCACGGCCAGCTCGCGCCGGGCGCCAAGGTGGTCGCCGCCGGCATGATCAAGCACCTGCCGCGCGCCGCCGGTGATCTGCTGGAGAAGTACATCGGCCCGATGCAGGCCTCGCTGGCGGTGAAGAAAGCCCGCCTGCTGGTCGCGACCGCCGAACCACGCCCGGCCCCCGCGTCGCCCTACCCCACGCGCTACCGCCTGGACAAACCGGCACTCACGCTGGTCAACCACGCCAACGTGTTCTGCCGCGACGGCCTGGACATCGGCACCCGCGCCTTCCTCCCGCACCTGCCGCAGACCCACCACACCGTGCGCGCAGCGGACCTGGGCTGCGGCAACGGCGTGCTGGGCATTGCCTTCGCCCTGCTCAATCCGCAGGCCGAGCTGACCCTGGTGGATGAGTCCTACATGGCCGTGCAGTCGGCCCGCGAGAACTGGCAAGCGGCCCTCGGCGACCGACCTGTGGATATCCATCCCGACGATGGCCTGGCCAGCCAACCTGCCGACTCGCTGGATCTGGTGCTGTGCAACCCGCCCTTCCACCAGCAGCAAGTAGTCGGCGACTTCCTCGCCTGGCGCATGTTCCAGCAGGCCCGCGCGGCGCTCGTGACGGGTGGCGAGCTGTGGATCGTCGGCAACCGCCACCTGGGCTACCACGCCAAGCTCAAGCGCCTGTTCCGCGGCGTGGAGCAGGTGGCGGCAAATCCGAAATTCGTGGTGCTGAAAGCGACCAAATAAGCGACTGGCATTGCTCCGGCCCGCGCGCCGGAGCAGCATGGATCGCCTTCGCCAGGACGCACGCCATGACCGCACAAGAGCCCTCCCCCTCTACACCGGAACTGATCCGCAGCGCCGACGGCGTCAACCTGGCGCTGCGCCTCGTGGGCCCTGCGGATGGCGTGCCCGTCGTGCTGACCCACGGCACCTTTTCCAACCATCGAAGTTGCCAGGGGCTGGCCAACTACCTCGCCGGACAAGGGTTCGCCTGCTGGCTGTTCGAATGGCGCGGACATGGCGACAGTGAGCGCAACGGTTTTATCCACAGCTTCGATGATGTCGCCGAGCAGGACGTGCCGGCGATTCTCGATGCGGTGAGCCTGCGCAGCGGGCAAACGGCGCTGCACTGGATCGGCCATTCCGGCGGCGGGCTGATCGTCTCGATGTGGGCGGCGCGCCATCCCGAACTGGCGCAGCGGCGGCTGCGCTCGATGGTGCTGATCGGCTCCCAGGCCACGGCGGCCGGGGCCAGTCTTTCTCATCGGCTGGCCGTGCTCGGCTACGACTGGCTGCTGCGCTGGCGGCGCGTCGCGCCGAGCCGGGCGAAGAGCGTCGGGCCGGAGGCAGAGAGCGCACGGCTGATGCGCCAGTGGTGCCAGTGGAACCTGCGGCGACGCTTCGACTCGCTGGCGGGGTTCGACTATCTGGCGGGACTGGCGAACGTCGATTTACCGGTGCTGGGCGTGGCAGGTAGCGGCGATACCTTCATCGCTCCGGTTGCCGGGTGCGAGGCCCTGGTGGAAGCGTTCGGCGGCAACGACGTGAAGCTGGAGCTGTTCGGCCTGGCGACCGGCGCGAAAGAGGATTACAGCCATAACCGACTGCTGCTGTCGCGCAATGCCAGCCAGGAAATCTGGCCGCGTATCGCGCAGTGGCTGGAACAGCGCTGAAACCGCGAGATTCGGTGCTGCCGGGACTCGCGAGCAAGCTCGCTCCTACAGGAGAACTCCAGCGCCACCTTGCAGGAACGAGGGGGACGCCCAGTCCTTGTTCGCGACCCCTTCAGGAGCGCAGGACTTCCGGCGTGTCTACGTCTCGCAAGACACCCGCGTCTTTCACTTCGACGACGACGCAACTGTCACGATGCGCCTGCACCACCGCGCGGGCGCCTTCATCGCCAGTGAGCTGCGTCAGTTCCGGCCAGAAGTCACGACCGAACAGCACGGGGTGGCCACGCTGGCCATCGTGAAGCGGAAAGAGAATGGTCGAGGCACCGGCCGCATCGGCCAGCGCACGCAGGGTTTCCGGTGCGATCCACGGCATGTCGCCAAGCAGGATGGCCACGGCCTGGGCGTCGGAGTCCAGCAATGAGGCTGCACCCGCGGCGAGGCTGCGCCCCATGCCAAGCGCTGCGTCCGGGCTGTGGATGACACGGCAGCCGGCTGGCAGGCCGAAGGCATCCGCCTGCTCGCCAGCACGCAGCACCACCCGCACGTCGTCGAACACGGCCTGGGCCCGCTCGACGCTATGCGCGAGCAGGCTGCGCCCATCCGGAAGAACCGCGCGGCGCTTGTCCGCGCCGAAGCGCGAGCCCTGGCCGGCGGCCAGGACCAGCGCCACCACCGTCACAGCGCCTCGCGGGCAATGCCGCTGCGCGTGCGCAGGATGTCGGCGAGCACGGCCAGGGCGATTTCCGCCGGGGTCTTGCTACCCAGATTGAGGCCGATGGGCGCGTGCACGCGCGCCAGCTCCGTCTCGTTCAGGCCACCGATGCGGTGCAGGCGTTCGCGGCGTTTGTCGGAAGTGGTGCGCGAACCCATGACGCCAATGTAGAACGCTTCGGTGCGCACCGCTTCGAGCATCGCCAGGTCGTCGATCTTCGGATCGTGGGTCAGCGCCACCACGGCGGTGTCCGCGTGGCAGCCGCCGTTGGCGATGAAGATCGACGGCAGCTCGCGGCGGATTTCGATGCCGTCCAGCACCACGCCATCGAGCGCCTCTTCGCGGGGATCACAGAGGATCACTTCGAAGCCCAGGCCCTTGCCGAACTCCGCGCAGAAATGCGCAACGCTGGAATAACCGGCCAGCAGCAGACGCTGTGCCGCACCGACGCGCAAGCGAACACTGGCTTCGTCCCGCTCCACGCGCGGGCCGTGCTCATGGTCGTCACTCAGACGGCGGCTGCCGTCCTGCAGGCTCACTTCGCGCAGCAGGCGACGCTGGCCGAGCAGCGCCGACTCCAGCTCGCGCAGGTGGGCCTGCACGTCGCAATCGGGCGCGAGGTTTTCCACCAGGACGTCGAGGATGCCGCCGCAGGGCAGGCGGATGTTCGTGCGGGTATCGGTGCCGTCGCCATAGCGCACGACGACTACCGGCTCGCTGAACTCGCCTTCGGCGACGCGTTCGAGAAAGTCATCCTCGACGCAGCCGCCGGACAGCGAACCCACCCACTGGCCGCTGGCGTTGACCGCCAGCAACGAGCCCGGCGCGCGGGGCGCCGAGCCATAGGTGAAGAGCACGCTGCACAGCCACACGCGCTGGCCTGCGTTGGACCACTGGAGCGCCTGCCGGACTACTTGCAGATCGAGATGCTGCACGACTCACTCCGCTTTGAGTTGAGCGACCTGTTGTACGCCCATGTCGCCCGGCAGGCCACCCCAGGCCTGGCGCAGGTAGTTGATCAGGTCCGTGAGTTGCTCGTCACTGAGCTTGTCAGCAAAGCCCGGCATCGGCTGCATGCGCTCGAAACCGGTGAACTGCTGCTCGCGGATGCCTTCGACGATGACCTTGGCCAGGTTGCGCGAATCGGCCAGGCGCAGGGTGGTGTTGCCCTGCATGGCCACGGCGATGTGCGGCTTGCCCTCGCCATCGTTGCCGTGACAGCCGGCGCAGACGTTGAGGTACTGCTGGCGGCCGCGCTTGGCGCTGTCGCTGAGCTGATCCTCGGCCACCGCCTGGATCACCTTGGCCTGCGGCGGCTGTTCGCCGAGCAGGTAGGTCGACATGGCGGCGAGGTCCTCGTCACCCAGGTGCTGGGTGCTTAGGTGCATCACCGGGAACATCTCGTTGAACATGCTGCCTTGCGGGCTCATGCCGTGCTTGAGGAAGCCGGTCAGGTCGGCGCTGGTCCAGCCGCGCTCGGCCAGGTCCTGGGCCAGCAGGCTCGGAGCGCTGTAGCCGTTGAGCAGGCCGCCGGTCAGGCGCTTGTCCTGCTCCAGGGCGCCGATCTGGTTGCGCGGGGTGTGGCACTCGCCGCAGTGGCCGAGCACTTCCACCAGGTACTGGCCGCGCTTGTAGGGCTCGCTCTTGCCCTCGGTGTTTTCCAGCTGGACGCTCTTGCCGTAGAGCATGTTCCAGCCACTCAGGCCCATCCGTACGTTGAACGGGAAGCTCAGGCTGGTTTGCGGCGCGGCACGGTGCACCGGCGTCTGGCTCATCAGGTAGGCGTAGAGGGCATCGCTGTCCTCGCGCTTGATGAGGTGGTACGAGGTGTAGGGCATGGCCGGATAGAGGTTGGCGCCGTCCTTGCGCTTGCCCTCGGTGAGGGCGGCAAAGAAGTCGTCGGCGCTGTAGTTGCCGATGCCGAAGTCCTTGTCCGGGGTGATGTTGCTGCCATAGATGGTGCCGAACGGCGAGTGGATCGGCAGGCCGCCGGCGAACGGCGCGCCGCCCTCGGCGGTGTGGCAGGCCATGCAGTCGGCAGCGCGGGAGACGTACTCGCCGCGCTTGATCAGCTCCTGGTCAGCGGCTTGTGCGCTGAGCGCCAGGCCGAGGCCGACAGCCAGCGCGAGGCCGGAAAGAATGCGCTGCATGCTTAGCCCTCCTTGACCAGGCCGAGATCGGTCAGCACTTCGCGGGTGGCGTCGTAGTAACGCACGTACCCGGTGCAGCGACAGATGTGGTGGCCGAGGCTCGCCTCGATGGTCGACTCCAGTTCGCTCTTCTTCAACGGCTGGCGCTGGGCCTTCTCCACCAGCACGGTGGCGGCGTTGACGAAGCCCGGTGCGCAGTAGCTGCACTGGAAGGCGAAGCGGTCGACGAACTTCTGCTGGATCGGGTTCAGTTCCTTCACCGAACCGTCTTCCTCGCGCTTGGCGTGGCCCTCGATGGTGCGCACCTTCTTGCCTTCGAAGTAGTGCGCGCCGGTGATGCAGGTGCGCACTTCCTCACTGGTGCCGTCGGGGTTGTCGACGATCACCACGCAGGCATGGCAGATGCCCTGGCCGCAGCCCAGGCGCGAACCGGTGAGGTTCTGGTATTCGTGCAGGTAGTCGATCATCGGCAGGTCCTCGGGAACCTCGACCGGACCGACGGTTTGACCATTCAAGGTCAGGTTGAGCGGACGCTTAGCCATTGAGGGCCTCCTTGATGCGAGCGGGGGTGATGGGCAGGTCGCGGACGCGCTTGCCGATGGCGTGGGCCACGGCGTTGCCGATGGCGCCGACCACCGGGATCATCACCACTTCGGCGATGCCCTTGGACGGATCGCTGGGCGAGAGCGGCGGAAGGATTTCCGAGCTCTGCTGCCAGACGGCCACGTCCTTCGCCTTCGGGAGACGGTAGCGGTTGAAGTTCCAGTCGCCCTCGCCCGGGCCACCCTCGTACAGCGGCATGTCTTCCAGCAATGCGTGGCCGATGCCCATGGCGGTGCCGCCTTCGATCTGGCCTTTCACCAGTTCCGGCACCAGCACGCGGCCACACTCGATCCAGCTGTGATGGTTGAGCACACTGACTTCGCCGTTGCCCTTGTTCACCTTCAGCTCGACGATGGTCGCCACCGGGCTGTAGTAGGTCACGGCGGCGTTGTTCAGCTGCACCGGCGGATAGGCCACGTTCTGGCGATCCAGCAGGTGGAAGCCGGCGCTGTTCATCTGCGCCTTCTTCACACCCGGCGCGCCGTCGCCGTACTTCACGGCCAGGGCGTCCAGCGGCAGGCGGTCGCGCACGCCGTCGATGACGAAGTCGCACTCGGCCCAGCTCCAGCGGTTGAAGCCGTGGACGGTGGCGCCAGTGACCAGGCCCTTCTCGTGAGCGACCTGCGCCAGTTCGGCGAACGACAGTGGCTGCAGGCCGTTGGCGGTGAGCTTGCCGTCGACCCAGTGGGCGTCCTCGCGGCGCACCACCAGCGGGTTGGCGGCGCCGTTGAACGGGCCGCGACGCCAGATTTCCAGGGCCGCCGGCCACAGGCCGTGGTTGAACAGCACGCGTGCCGCTTCGCGGGTGGCGTGGCTGAAGTAGTAGGCCGAGTTGGTCGCCGACGACGCCGAGGCGTACTTGCCGACCCAGCGCGGGTTGCGCAGCTTCTCGTCCTGGGTCGGCTGGCTCATGGTGTAGGGGTCTTCGCCGCTGATCAGCTGCAGTTCCGGCCACTCGGTTTCGGCGGTCTTCATCTCGTCCGCCGGTTTGCCGAGGAAGTCGGCCACCACCAGCGCCTGGGAGGTCGACATGCCAGTGCCGATCTCGATGCCGATGTGGCGCATGTGCACCTTGCCGGTGGCATCGAACTCGATGCTCGCCATGGGCGCTTCCGAGCCGGTGCCGAAGTCCTTCTGGCAGATGGCGAAGCCGACGCCGTACCAGTGGTCCGGGTCCTTGGCGTCCATCGACTGCTTGCGTGCGTCGCGGGTCTTCCACCACTCGTGGGCGGCGGCCTTGTCGAGGATTTCGTGCAGGCGCAGCGCACCGGCAGGGATCGCGCCCTGGGTGTTCTTCATGCCCGACTTCAGCGCGTTGACGCGGCGCAGTTCGATGGCGTCCACGCCCAGGCGACCGGCGATCTCGTCCACCATCATCTCGGTCGCGGCCATGCTCTGCAGGGTGCCGTAGCCACGCATGGAGCCGGCCTCGACGGCGCGGGAATGGTAGGCGGTCACCTGCAGGTCGTTCTGCGGCATGTAGTAGATCGACTGCGCGGCGGTGGCGCCCACGGCGGCCACGGACGGGCTGTAGTTGATGCGGCCGCCGCCGTCCACGCTCATCTCGGTGCGGAAGATCTTGAAGGTCATGTCCTTCTTGTCCACCGCGAGCTGGTAGCGGATGTCGAACGGGTGGCGCTTGATGCCGCTCTGGAACTGCTCGTAGCGGTCGTTGGCCAGGCGCACCGGTACACCGTTGCCGTACAGCGCCGCCAGGGCCGCGTAGTAGACGAAGATGTTGTGGTCCTTGGAGCCGTAACCCACGGTGTAGCCGGGGTGCATGTTCAGTTTGGCCAGGCCGAAGCGCGACGGGGCGATCATGTGCGCCGTCTCGTAGGCCGCCTCGAACGGGCACTGGGTGGCGACCACGAAGTGCAGGGTCTTGCTCGCCGGGTCGTACCAGCCGTTGCCGTTGTCCGGCTCCATGGCGGCCGGCTCGATGGACGGGGTCTTGTAGCGTTCGTCGAAGACCAGCCAGTTCTCCGGCGGGTTTTCGATCTGGTCCTTGATCTTCTGCGCGTAGAACAGGCCCTGCTCGGTGAGGTCACCGTGCTGGTTGGGCTGCTGGTTCCACACCGGTTTGCGCTCGCGGATCATCGGGAAGAGGATCGAGTCCTTGAGGCTGGAAAACTCGTCCGGATCGGCCGAAGTCGCCCCGCCCACACGCACGTAGCGGAAGCTGCCGTAGGGGTCGCCCTGGTACAGCGGGGCCTGCGCACCGTAGCGGATCGCCTTGTCGTTGAACTTCATCTTCAGCTTGGCCTGACGGAAGCGCTCGAAGTCGTTCCAGATCAGGATCGCCACCGGGTGGCCGATGAACATCGGTACCTTGCCGCGCGGCAGCAGCGGGTCCGGGGCATGGGCTTCGGGGAAGACGATGCCGTCCTTATCCAGGTCCTCGGCGGTGACGATGCGGTCCGGTTGCAGCTCGGCGCCCAGCCAGGCGAGGTCGATACCGTCGAAGATGCGGTCGGCCTTGATGGTCTTGAGCAGCATGGCGTGGCCCTGCTGCTGCGGCCAGCCGGGCATGTCCTTGGAGCGGATGTCGCGGGCGAACACCTTGTTGCCGCAGACCTTGGACAGCGCGTCGTTACGGAAGCGCGCCTTGCCGTCGTGGCCCATCCACTGCTGCGGGGAGACGGTGACGGAGTTTTCCATCAGGGCAGCGAAGGCCCGGCTGCCGAGCGGCGCCATGGTCACGCTGACACCGGCAATCAGCCCGCCCTGCAGGAAGGCGCGCCGGGAAATATCACGGTTGGACATGGTTCATCCTCTGGACGGTGAAGGCCCGCCCATGTCGTTTTTTCGGTGCTGGAGAGAGTTCGGAGGCCGCGGAATCGCGGGCGTCTCGGGGATGGCGCCGGAGGAAAGATCCTGCAGGAAAACCTGACTCTTCTGTCAACTTTAACGCACCTCAATAGTGCGAAGCAAAGTCAATCGGACAGCTTGTCGCGGAGATGAAAATTTTAGTCGACGGGTCGAGACTATTCGCCAATAGCAAAAACCCTCGGCGACAAGCGGAAAAGTGTTACGCCGTGCTACGCTGCATGGCCCTTGCTTAGCCTCCTAACGAACCTTCCAGATAAGCCTCCAAGATGACCGCCGAAGCCACGTCCCTGCTGCGTCACCGCCCTTTTCTCGCCTTCTGGCTGGCCCGCGTCTGCACCGCCAGCGCCTTCCAGATGATCACCGTGGCCATTGGCTGGCATATCTACGAACTGACCCACAACGTGCTCGACCTGGGCCTGGTCGGGTTGGTGGAATTCACCCCGCGCGTGCTCTTCATGCTGCACACCGGTCACGTCGCCGATCGCTACGACCGCCGCCGCATCGCTTCGCTCTGCCAGGTCGGCCAGGGCCTGATCGCCGTGGCGCTGGTGGTGGGCGCCAGCACCGACAACGTGACCCGCGAGATGATCTTCGTGATGGCCTTCCTGCTGGGCACCGCGCGGGCCTTCGAGATGCCGACCACCCAGGCGCTGCTGCCGAACATCGTGCCCACGGCACTGTTCCCCCGTGCCGTCGCCGCGTCCGCCTCGGCCATGCAGGCGGCGACCATCGCTGCGCCGGCCTTCGGCGGCTTCCTCTATGCCTTCGGCGCCTTCTGGGTCTACACGCCCACCGCAGTGCTGTACTTCATCGCCTGCACCCTGGTGCTCACCCTGCCCTCGCGCCAGGCGCCGGCCGCCCAGGGCAAGGCCACGCTGGAGTCGCTGCTGGCGGGCATCCGCTTCATCCGCAGCCGCCCGGACATCTTCGGCGCCATCTCGCTGGACCTGTTCGCCGTGCTGCTGGGCGGCGCCACCGCACTGCTGCCGGTGTTCGCCAAGGACATCCTGCTGACCGGCCCCTGGGGCCTGGGCCTGCTGCGCTCGGCCCCGGCGGTGGGCGCACTGCTGATGTCGTTCTGGCTGGCGCGCTTCCCCATCGAGCGCAACGTCGGGCGCATCATGTTCGCCGCCGTGGGCGTGTTCGGGGTCACCACCATCGCCTTCGGCCTGTCGACGTCCTTCTGGTTCTCCCTGGCGGTGCTGGTGGTGCTGGGCGCGGCGGACATGATCAGCATGGTCATCCGCGGCGCCTTCGTGCAGTTGGAAACCCCGGACGAGATGCGTGGCCGGGTCAGCGCGGTGAACGGCCTGTTCATCGGTGCCTCGAACCAGTTGGGCGAATTCGAATCCGGCGTTACCGCCCACTGGCTCGGCACGGTGCCGGCGGTTGTACTCGGCGGCGTCGGCACACTGGTCGTCACCGGTGCTTGGATGAAGCTATTCCCCACCCTGGCCAAGCGCGACAAGCTGCACTGAAAAAAATCCCCCGCTGGAAGCACCGGCGAGGGATGTGGGAACGGGCGCCGGGGGACGGCGCCCGGATGGGATCGATTGCGCGGCTAGTGCGGCGTGCCCAGCCCCGCCGCGCTCATGAACAGGCGCATCAGCCAGGCCGCAACGCCCAGGCCGGCGACGCTCAGCGCCCAGATCAGTACCAGCCAGCCGAGCCGCTTGCGCAGCGGCGCCTTCTCCTGCTCTTCATGGGTCATCACGCGCACCTCTAGTGGTAGCCGTCGCCGTGCTTCACCTTGCCGCGGAACACGTAGTAGCTCCACGCGGTGTAGACGAGGATGAAGGGGATGATGAACAGCGCGCCCACCAGCATGAAGCCCAGGCTCTGCGGCGGCGCCGCGGCGTCCCAGATCGACATCGACGGCGGGATGATGTTCGGCCACAGGCTGATGCCCAGCCCGCTGTAGCCCAGGAAGATCAGCGCCAGGGTGAGCAGGAACGGCTTCACATGGTCATTGCGCGCCACCGAGCGCAGCAGGCTGTAGAAGGTCAGCAGCACCAGCAGCGGCACCGGCAGGAACCAGAACAGGTTCGGCAGGCTGAACCAGCGCTGGGCGATGTCCTCGTGGGCCAGCGGCGTCCACAGGCTGACGATGCCGATCACTGCCAGCAGCACCAACGCCAGGGGCTTCGCCAGGTCATGCATGCGCTGCTGTAGAGGCCCCTCGGTTTTCATGATCAGCCAGGTGCAGCCCAGCAGGGTGTATGCCACCACCAGGCCCAGGCCGCAGAACAGCGGGAACGGTGCCAGCCAGTCCAGCGCGCCGCCGGCGAAGGCGCGGTTTTCCACCGGGATGCCCTCGATGAAGGCCCCCAGCGCCACGCCCTGGAAGAAGGTCGCCACCAGCGAACCGACGATGAACGACTTGTCCCAGATGTGCCGTTTCGCCGGCCGGGCCTTGAAGCGGAACTCGAAGGCCACGCCGCGGAAGATCAGCCCCATCAGCATCAGGATCAGCGGCAGGTACAGCGCCGAGAGTACCGCCGAATAGGCCACCGGGAAGGCGCCGAACAACGCCGCGCCGCCCAATACCAGCCAGGTCTCGTTGCCGTCCCAGACCGGCGCCACGGTGTTCATCATGACGTCACGGTCGCCCTCGTCCTGGCAGAACGGATAGAGCATGCCGATCCCCAGGTCGAAGCCGTCCATCACCACATACATCATCACGCCGAAGATGATGATGATCGCCCAGATCAGCGGAAGGTCGATGCCCATGCTCAGTTCCTCCCTGCCGGACTGTCGGTTTCATCGTCGTCGAGGCCCTCGGCGGTCGCCGACAGCGGCCGCGCCGGAGTGCGTTGCTGGCCGGCGCCACCCTGGCTGGTTTCGCGCCCTTCATGGGTGATCGGGCCCTTGCGCACCAGGCGCATCATGTAGCCGATGCCCACGCCGAACAGCGAGAAGTACACCACCACGAACATCACCAGGGTGATGCTCATCTGCGTCACGCTGTGGTTGGACACCGCATCGCTGGTACGCATCAGCCCGTAGACCACCCACGGCTGGCGACCGATCTCGGTGGTGAACCAGCCGGCGAGGATCGCGATCAGGCCGGACGGCCCCATCCACAGCACCAGCTTGAGGAAGGCGCGACTCTCGAACAGCCGCTTGCGCCAGCGCAGCCAGGCGCTCCACAGGCCGACGAAGATCATCAGCATCCCCAGGCCGGCCATGATGCGGAACGACCAGAACACGATGGTGGAATTGGGCCGGTCGGCCTTCGGGAAATCCTTCAGCGCCGGGATCGGCTCGGTCAGGCTGTGATTCAGGATCAGGCTGCCGAGTACCGGAATCTCGACCTTGAAGCGGGTTTCCTCGCGCTCCATGTCCGGCCAGCCGAACAGGATCAACGGGGTCGGTTCGCCGCTGCTGTTATCCCAGTGGCCTTCCATCGCGGCGATCTTCGCCGGCTGGTGCTTCAGCGTGTTGAGGCCGTGGGCGTCACCGACCATGGCCTGGATCGGCGCGACGATCAGCGCCATCCACATCGCCATCGAGAGCATCTTGCGGATCGCCGGGTTGTCACGGCCACGCAGCAGGTGCCAGGCCGCCGAGGCGCCAACGAAGAAGGCGGTGGCAACGAACGAGGCGATCGCCATGTGCAGCAGGCGATAGGGGAAGGACGGGTTGAAGATGATCGCCACCCAGTCCACCGGCACCACCACGCCATTGACGATCTCGTGGCCCTGCGGGGTCTGCATCCAGCTGTTGGAAGCGAGGATCCAGAAGGTCGAGATCAGCGTGCCGATCGCCACCATCACCGTGGCGAAGAAGTGCAGGCCGGGGCCGACGCGGTGCCAGCCAAAAAGCATGACGCCGAGGAAGCCGGCCTCGAGGAAGAAGGCGGTCAGCACTTCGTAGGTCAGCAGCGGGCCGGTGACGCTCCCGGCGAACGCCGAGAAGGCGCTCCAGTTGGTGCCGAACTGATAGGCCATGACGAGGCCGGAGACCACGCCCATGCCGAAGTTGACGGCGAATATCTTCGACCAGAAGTGATAGAGGTCGCGGTAGACCTCCTCCTGGGTCTTCAGCCACAGCCCTTCGAGCACTGCCAGGTAGCTGGCGAGGCCGATGGTGATGGCAGGGAAGATGATGTGGAAGGACACGGTAAAGGCGAACTGGATCCGGGCCAGGTCGAGCGCCTCTAATCCGAACATGACGATTCCTCTTCAGGCTGACGCCCACCCCACGGAGGGTCGGCACCGTACCTTGCGCATGCGCAGGGCGTTCTTGCGTGATGTCTGTGTTGCTTGATGGATCTTTTTCGAGCCGCCGATCTCCTGTCGGTTCGGGTTTCTTTTGCCGCCCAATCAGAATGGACCGCCATCCGCATTGACGCCGCTCAAGAAAACGACTCGATTTTACGCGTGCCCGCGGCGCGGGCTGGAGTGGTGGGTTGCCGCGCGACGGGGTGTCGCGCGACAGGATGTCTCATCCGATCAGGCCGTTCGATATGAACAAAATCGAATATGAAAATGAAAAATTAATATTTTATTGGAATAAAAAAGCCGGGTAACTTTCGTCTCAACCGCTGCCAGGTGAGCTGCGGAACTAGAATCCACCGCCCGTACGAAGGCCCCATCCCGGCCGGCCCGGACGCCAGCGGTCATCTGCCCCACAAGGACATCGCAATGAAAAAGCTGCTGCTTCTGACCGCCCTCGCCGCTGCCTTCAGCACCTCTGCCTTCGCCAACGAGAAGCTCGTTGTCGCTGCCACCCCGATCCCCCACGCCGAGATCCTCGAGCTGATCAAGCCGACCCTGGCCAAGGAAGGCGTGGACCTGGAGATCAAGGTCTTCACCGACTACGTACAGCCCAACGTGCAGGTCGCCGAAAAGCGCCTGGATGCCAACTACTTCCAGACCAAGCCGTACCTGGATAACTTCAACAAGGGCAAGGGCACCAACCTGGTCACCGTGACCGGCGTGCACGTCGAGCCCTTCGGCGGCTACTCGAAGAAATACAAGTCCATCGACCAATTGCCGGACGGCGCCACCGTCGCCCTGCCCAACGAAGGCAGCAACAGCGGCCGCGCCCTGCTCCTGCTACAAAAGGCCGGCGTGATCAAGCTCAAGGACCCGAGCAACGCCCTGGCCACCCCGAAAGACATCGCCGAGAACCCCAAGCACCTGAAGTTCAAGGAGCTGGAATCGGCCCTGCTGCCGCGCGTGCTGGACCAGGTCGACCTGGACCTGATCAACACCAACTACGCGCTGGAAGCCAAGCTCAACCCGGTGAAGGACGCGCTGATCCTCGAAGACCGCAACTCGCCCTACGTGAACTACCTGGTGGCGCGACCGGACAACAAGGACAGCGATGCGCTGAAGAAGCTCTCCGCCGCCCTGACCAGCCCGGAAGTCAAAGCCTTCATCGAGAAGAAGTACAACGGCGCCGTGGTGCCCGCCTTCTGATCCGTCGCCCGGCCATCCGCCGGGCGCAACGACTCCCACGCTGGGCGCGCCCTTGGCGCACCCGCTTCAACGCCGGTGGGCAGGTTCCACCGGCGTTTTTCTTTCCCAAGGACTTGCCATGAGCGACCACGCCAAAGGCCCTTCCACCCGCGCCGTACACAGCGGCCACGACGCCGACCGGCGCATGGTCACCCGTGCCAAGAGCCAGCCGATCTACCAGAGCTCGGTGTTCGTCTACGACTCCCTGGAGCAGGTCGACGACTTTCTCGCCGGCAACCCCGACAACTACATGTACACGCGCATCGGCAACCCCAACCACAGCGCCGTGGAGGAATTGCTGCGCGACCTGGAAGGCGGCGAGGACGCGCTGTTCTCCGCCTCCGGCATGGCGGCCATTTCCGCCGCGCTGCTCGGCGTGCTCGGCGCCGGTGATCACCTGATCGCCAGCCGCGAGCTGTACGGCACCACCCAGAGCCTGATCGAGAAAGAGCTGACACGCTTCGGCATCGCCTCCACCCTGGTCGACCTCAACGACCTGGCCGCGGTGAAAGCGGCGATCACCCCGACCACGAAACTGATCTACACCGAGACCGCCTCCAACCCGCTGGTGCGCGTGAGCAATGTCCCGGCGCTGGCCGATCTCGCCCACCGCCAGGGCCTCAAGCTGCTGGTGGACAACACCTTCCTCTCGCCGGTGCTCTACCAGCCGCTGCGCGATGGTGCCGACCTGGTGATCCACAGCACGACCAAATACCTGAACGGCCACAGCGACGCCATGGGTGGCGCACTGGTCGGCGACGCACAATGGATCGCCGCGGCGCGGCGTTTCCAGATCAACGCCGGCGGCAGCGCCAGTCCCTTCGAGAGCTGGCTGAACTTCCGTGGCGCGAAAACCCTCGCACTGCGCATGCGCGCGCATTCGCAGAACGCCCAGGCACTGGCCGAGGCCCTCGAGGCGCACCCGCAGGTGGAGCGCGTCTACTATCCCGGCCTGCCCTCGCACCCGGACCACGCACTGGCGCAACGCCTGTTCCGCAAAGGCCACTCGGGCATGCTCAGCTTCACCCTGAAGGGCGGCCTGGACCAGGTCGACGCGCTGATCGGCGCGCTGCAACTGGCCGCCTTCGCCCCGTCGCTGGCCGGTGTCGCCAGCAGCATCACCCACCCCGGCAAGACCTCGCACCGTGCGCTGTCCGCCGAGGCGCTGACCGCGCTGGATATCCACGACGGCACCATCCGAGTCTCGGTGGGCATCGAGGACAGCGAGGACATCGTCAGTGACTTCCTGCAGGCGCTGGACGCGCTGTAAGAGCAGAAGGAGATTTTCCATGAACGCCCCCCACGCACCGCTACCGCTGCTGACCTTCCCCGACGCCGACAAGAGCCCGCTGAGCATCCGCGCCAAGGCGCTGGTGTTCTTCGACCCTCGCTCCCACGAAGTGCGCGACGAGGTAGAGCGCCTGGCGCCATTGCCGCAACCGGTGCTGATCCATGGCGAGACCGGCACCGGCAAGGAGCTGCTGGCCCGTCACATCCACCGCGCCAGCGAGCGCCCCGGCCTGTTCGTCGCGGTGAGCTGCAGCGCGCTGAGCCGCAACTACGCCGACGCCGAGCTGTTCGGCTACGCGCCAGGCGCGCACAACGGCCCGGTGGGCAGCCGCGCCGGCTGGTTCGGCTCGGCCAATGGCGGCACCCTCTATCTCGACGAGATCGCCGACCTGCCGCTGTCGCTGCAACAGAAGCTGCTGCGCGTGCTGCAGGAACGTGAAGTGCTGCGCGTCGGCGCGCGCGAGCCGGTGCCGGTGGACGTGCGTCTGGTCGCCGCCACCAGTATCGACCTGGGGCAGGCGGTGAAGGCGGGGAAATTCCTCGAAGGACTGCAGCAATACCTGCACGACGGCAACCTGACCTTGCCGCCGCTGCGCGAGCGCATCGGCGATATCCAGCCGCTGGCCGAGTACTTCCTAGGCGTGCACGCGCAACGCCTGGAACTGCCGGTGCCACAGATCGCCAGCGACACCCAGCGCGCGCTGGAAAGCTATTCGTGGCCGGGCAATATCCGCGAGCTGGAGAACGTCATCCACTTCGCCTTGCTGGTCAGCCCGGACGAAGAGATTCGCCCGGAGCACCTGAATTTTTCGGGCGGCGCGGCCGGGTCAGGCGGCGTAGCGGGGCCAGGCGGGAAAACGGAAGTGAACGAAGCGGCACTGGAGCGCCTGGTGCGCCAGCCCGGCGTCGAGGCGCAGTTGCGTGCGCTGCTGCAACGCCTGGAGCGCGAGCGCGGCTGATGCCGCGCTGTAGTCGCCAGCGCGACCCGAAGGGCCGCGCACGGGCGACGGGGCAGTCTTACTTGGTGGCGGTGTTGGAGTGCGCGACCACTGGAGTGCACGACGGGTTGGTCAGCTTGGCCGGATCGGTCAGCAGGCCCGGCATCATGCGCGAGGTGCAGTTGAACACGCGGCCTTTGGTGGTGGTGGCGACGTAGGAGAGTTCCTGGCCACCCAGGGCGTCCGGCTGACCGGCCTTGACGTCGCTGACGACCAGCTCGTCGGAGGAAGCCAGACCGATCATCTGGGCGGTGGCGGCCTGCAGCGGAACGATGGCCTGGTTGGTGGTCATGGTCTGGCAGCCAGCCAGCGAGGCGAAGAGTGCAGTGGCAAGGGCGATGCGTTTGAAGTCCATCTCGATGATGCTCCCTGTTGGTGGTTTTTTGTCCTGCCGGGGGAGACTAACGGAATCAACAAGTCAATCGCCATAGCCGATTCACAAGTTTTTCACGAAAAACTGCACACTCGTTCAAGCTTCCAGACTTGAACCCGCTCTATTTCGGCGATTGTGCTAAGGGAATACCTGTTTCTCGCCGTTGACAGCCGTCTATCGCGTAAAAGCCAGAGCCTGCGCTGAACCGTTTCACCTTTGGCGACGAATGGTCGCAGTGAAAGGCCGGGCCGACCCGCAGGTCGGCAGGAGGGAATCCTGAGCAAACAGTCAAAAACATGACTATTACTCGCAAATATCGTAAAAATCAGTCTCATCGACCATATCAATACCTGCCATCGAGACCATTCACTTCTTTTTGTCACAATCTTCAGGGAAAATGGCTAACAGGCGGTCGGGACCCATTTTCCCCGGCGCCATTGGAGACTATCGTGACCAGCTTTGCCGCTCTTGCTAACTTCTTCGCCGCCACCGCTTTCCTGACTGCGCCCGCGAAGGCCGACCCGGAACGCCGTGAGATCCGTGAGGCGAAAAAGAACCGCCGCAAGTAAGCAGTACCCGCTCCGCTCGGCCCTTTTGACAGGGCCGGCGGCGGGACCATCGGTCCCGCCGATTGGCTTTCCAGGGCCATCCCGTGTTTTCATTGAATGCTTGTTCAAGGAAAAGTCAGAGGGACCCCGCCCGTTTTGTCCGTTGCACAATCGCCCCCGTCCGTAACACCCTCACCCTCCATGCGCATGAACCCACCGGTCTTCTACGGTGCGGCCGCGCTGATCCTTCTCTTCGCCCTGATCGTCATCAGCCTGCCCCAACGGGCCGGTGAATGGCTGCTCGCCGCACAGTCCTGGGCCGCCGATACCGTCGGCTGGTACTACCTGCTGGCGATGACGCTGTACCTGATCTTCGTGGTGGTCACCGCGCTTTCCGGCTACGGAAAGATCAAGCTCGGTGCCGACCACGACGAGCCGGAATTCAGCTACCTGTCCTGGGCCGGCATGCTCTTCGCCGCCGGCATCAGCATCACTTTGTTCTTCTTCTGCGTCTCGGAGCCGCTGACCCACTTCGCCCAGCCACCGCAAGGCGAAGCCGGCACGCCGGAAGCGGCGCGGCAGGCGATGCAGCTGCTGTTCCTGCACTGGGGCCTGCATGGCTGGGGCGTGTTCGCCCTGGTGGCGATGGCCCTGGCCTACTTCGCCTACCGGCACAACCTGCCGCTGGCGCTGCGCTCGGCGCTCTACCCGCTGATCGGCAAGCGCATCAACGGCCCCATCGGCTACACCGTGGACTGCTTCGGCATCATCGCCACGGTGTTCGGCCTGGGCGCGGACATGGGCTTCGGCGTGCTGCAACTCAACGCCGGGCTGGACTTCCTGTTCGGCATCGCCCACAGCCATCCGGTGCAGATGACGTTGATCGCGCTGATGATGGGCGCGGCGATCCTGGTCGCTGTATCAGGCGTGGACAAGGGCATCCGCCTGCTCTCTGACATCAACATGCTGCTGGCCTGCGCGCTGCTGCTCTTCGTGCTGTTCGCCGGCCCCACCCAGCACCTGCTCAACACCCTGGTGCAGAATATCGGCGACTACCTCGGCAGCCTGCCGACCAAGAGCTTCGACCTCTACGCCTACGGCAAGGACGGCAGCGACTGGCTGGGTGGCTGGACGGTGTTCTACTGGGCCTGGTGGATCGCCTGGGCGCCTTTCGTCGGGCTGTTCATCGCGCGCATCTCGCGCGGGCGGACGATCCGCGAGTTCGTCTTCGGCGTGCTCTTCATCCCGCTGGGCTTCACCCTGGCGTGGATGTCGATCTTCGGCAACAGCGCACTGGATCAGGTACTCAACCATGGCTTCAGCGAACTGGGCCGCGTGGCCATTGCCGATCCGTCCATGGCGCTGTACCAGATGCTGCAGAACTACCCCGCGAGCCGTGTAGTGATCGCGGTGACGGTGCTGGTCAGCTTCGTCTTCTTCGTCACCTCGGCGGACTCCGGCACCGTGGTGCTCTCCACGCTCTCCGCCCACGGCGGCAACGCCGACGATGACGGCCCGAAGTGGCTGCGGGTGTTCTGGGGCGTGGCCACCGCGCTGGTCACCGGCGGCCTGCTGTTCGCCGGCAGCATCGATGCGCTGAAGTCCGCAGTGGTGCTGACCTCGCTGCCCTTCTCGCTGATCCTGCTGCTGATGATGTGGGGCCTACACAAGGCGTTCTACCTCGAATCCCAGCGCCAGCGCGCGCGCACCCACTCCCTGGCGCCACCGCCCTCGGCCAAGCCCGGCGGCTGGAAGCGGCGTATCTCCCAGGCCGTGCACTTTCCCACGCGCGACGAGGTGTACCGCTTCATGGTCGATGTGGTCAGCCCGGCGATCGCCGAGGTCTCCGAGGTCTTCCGCGAGAAGGGCCTGCAGGTGGATTCGGACCTGGACCTGAGCAACCTGGAGCTGGTGCTGGAAATCGGCCACGGCGAGCAGCACACGTTCCTCTACCAAGTGTCGATGCGCGGCTACTTCACCCCGTCCTTCGCCCGCGCCGGCATGGGCGGCCTGCACCTGAAGAACCGCCGCTACTTCCGCGCCGAGGTGCACCTCTCCGAAGGCAGCCAGGACTATGACCTGATGGGCTACAGCAAGGAGCAGATCATCAACGACATGCTCGACCAGTACGAGCGGCACCTGCAGTTCCTGCACTTGGTGCGTTGAACCAGGCTGAAACGAGAAAGGCGCCCACAGGCGCCTTTTTCACATCACGGCGATGGATCAGCCGCGTGTGCCGCCCAGCACCTTGCGGTAGAACAGCACGCAGATCGCCACGAAGACCACCAGGCCAAGCCACTGCGCGGTGTCCTCGAAGCCGCCGCCGACCAGCGCCAGCGGTGCGTCCGTGCCAGTGGTGCCGATCACGGCCGCCAGCAGGATACCCATCAGGCTCTCGCCCACGATCAGGCCCGAAGCCAGCAGCACGCCACGGCGCTTGGGCTCGTCGGAGTACTTCTCCACATCCTTGCCGGCGGCTGCCGCGCGCTTGGCCAGCGCCGTTTCCAGCAGCCAGGCGATCACCGCGCCGACCACCAGGGTCATGCCGATGGTGGGCGGCAGGTAGATGCCCAGGCCGACGGCGAGCACCGGCAGGCTGGCCTTGCCGGTGCGGCGCAGCAGCACATCCACCAGGATCAGCGCGATGCCCAGCGCCACGCCGATGAGGATCATGTTCCAGTTCAGCGCGTTGTGGAAGATCCCGCTGGCGATGGCGGTCATCAGCGTTGCCTGCGGTGCAGCCAGGGCGGCGTTCGGGTCCATGCCCTCGCGCGGCAATGCGCCGGTGAAGCCATAGGCGTTGAACAGCAGCTCCAGCACCGGCGGGATCACCAGCGCGCCGACCAGGCAGCCGACGATCAGCGCCACCTGCTGGCGCCACGGCGTGGCGCCGACCAGATAACCGGTCTTCAGGTCCTGCAGGTTGTCGTTGGAAATCGCCGCGATGGCGATCACCACCGAGGTGGTGAACAGCGCCAGGGCAATGGCGAGCTTGCCGCCCTGCTGGTCGAGGAAACCGGTCTCCAGCGATCCGACGCCGAGAATCAGCAGCGACACCAGGATCACCGCGATGATGCCGATGCCGGAGATCGGGCTGCTCGACGAGCCGACCAGGCCCGCCATGTAGCCGCAGGCGGCGGCGATCAGGAAGCCGAAGAAGAAGGCGAAGATCACGCAGACCGCCACCAGTCCCCAGAAGCCGACGCCCTTCAGGTCCGGCGCCGCGTCGCTGAGGAAGTAGGAGAAGACCACGAACAGCGCTACCAGCAGGAAGCCGGCGATGGCGACTATCCATTTGGCGGAGAGGTCCTGCTCGGTGCGCAGGTCGCTGGCTTCGCCGCGGCCGCGCACGGCACTGAGCGACGACCAGACGCCCTGCACCATGGGTTTGAACAGCGTCGCCAGGGTCCACAGTGCGGCGATGCCGATGGTGCCGGCGCCGAGGAAGCGCACCTGGCTGCTCCACAGTTTGGTGGCCAGCTCCGGCAGCGTTTGCCCCGCCGCCAGCACGCTGTTCACCGAGAGCAGCGGCACGGCCACGCCCCAGGCGATGACCACGCCGATCAGGATGGCGATGCCGGCGGTGATGCCCATCAGGTAGCCGGCGCCGACCAGCGCCAGGGAGAAGCCGGTGGACAGGCGGAACGCCGCCTGCCCGGCGGTGATCCAGAAGCTGAAGCCTTCGGCGAGCACCTTGAAGCCACTGCTGAACAGGCTGAAGGCCGCCGCGACCACGCCGCCGGCAAGGATGTCGCGCAGGCCCGGGCCGCCGGCTTTCGCAGGCTTGCCGGCCTTCTCCTCTTCCTCGTCCTGGCTGCCGACACGGAGGATCTCCGCCGCCGCCACGCCCTCGGGGTACGGCAGGCTGCTCTGCACCACCATGACCCGACGCAGCGGGATGGTGTAGAGCACGCCGAGGATGCCGCCGATGGAGCAGATGGCCGCCGTCTGCCAGAACGGGAAGCCGCTCCAGTAGCCGATCATCAAGAGGCCCGGAAGGATGAAGATGATCGAGGACAGGGTGCCGGCCGCCGAGGCCTGGGTCTGCACCATGTTGTTCTCGAGAATGTTGGAGCCGGAGAAGTAGCGCAGCACGGCCATGGAAATGACTGCCGCAGGAATCGACGAGGCGAACGTCAGGCCGACCTTGAGGCCGAGGTAGACGTTGGAAGCGGTGAACACCACGGTGATCAGCGCGCCGAGGATCAGGCCGCGAACCGTCAGCTCGGCGAGGTTGGACTCGTCGGGAATCCGTTCTTGCATGTAGGCAGTCTCTTCATAAAGCGCAACTGCCAAAGCGTAGGACAGTGCGCCAGCCGCCGCGACCCAGAATGGCGACGAATGCGGTCTGCCGTGCGGCTTTGTTGCCTTAAGTCACGGGGATGAAGGGAAATTGCCCCTGCAGGAGCGAAAGGGACGCCCAGTCCTTGCTCGCGAACCGCACAACACCGACACACCGATGAAATCCGTTCGCGAGCAAGCTCGCTCCTACAGAAGAGCCGGTCAGAACGGTTTGTCCCCGAGAATCGTCGCCCGGTGCATCACCCGCCGCTGCGGGCGGTAATCGTCCACCGCGTAGTGCTGGGTTACGCGGTTGTCCCAGAAGGCCACGTCGTTTTCCTTCCAGCGCCAGCGCACGGTGAACTCAGGACGCGCGAAGTGGGCGAACAGCAGGTCGAGAATGGCGCGGCTTTCCGCCGGCTCCAGCTCGTTGATGCGGGTGGTGAAGCCGTCGCTGACGAACAGCGCCTTGCGCCCGGTGACCGGGTGCGTACGGATCACCGGGTGGCTGCGCGGCGGGTTCTTCCTCCGCGCCTCTTCCAGCCGCGCGCGATCCGCGTCGGTGGCACCGAAGCGCTCCTGCGGGAAGGACTTGCTGATGTCGTGGGTCGCGGTAAGGCCGTCGAGGAGTTGCTGCAGTGGCTTCGACAGCGCCTCGAACGCCGCGATGCCGCTGGCCCAAAGGGTATCGCCACCGTAGGGCGGCAGCTGCTTGGCGGCGAGCACGGCGCCCAGGGCCGGGGTTTCCAGGAAGGTCACGTCGGTGTGCCAGATGGCGTTGTCACGCACATCGGTGACGGCGGTATCGAGGACGATGACTTCGCGCTGTTCCGGCGAGCTGGGGTAGATCGGGTGGATGTGCAGGTCACCGAAGCGCGCAGCGAAGTTCGCCTGCTGGCTCGGCGTCAGCGGCTGATCGCGGAAAAACAGCACGTGGTGATCGAGCAGGGCCTGCTCGATCTGGCGCTGCGCCGCGTCGTCCAGCGGATCGGCCAGGCGCACGCCGGAAACGACGGCGCCCAGGGCCGGGCTGATGGGTTCGATGCTCAGGGTGGTCATGTTCGTGTTCTCTCGTGAGGTTCACGGGAAGAGGCGTGCTCTGCCCTGTCCCTCACCTGCGTGGTGAGGGCGTCGGATCAGTGTTCTTGAAGAAGGAAGCGGTTATTCCCAGGACGCAAACCGCTTCTGCAGCCAGCGCAGCCCCAGCTCGAAGCTCAGCGCGATGGCGGCGATCAGCAGGATGCCCAGCACCACCACGTCGGTGGCGAGGAACTGCGCGGCGGACTGCACCATGAAGCCCAGGCCGCGGTTGGCGGCGATCAGCTCGGCGGCGACCAGGGTCGACCAGCCCACGCCCAGGGCGATGCGCAGGCCGGTCAGGACTTCCGGCAGCGCGCTGGGGAGGATGACGTGACGCACCACCTGCAGGCGGCTCGCGCCCAGGCAGCGCACGGCCTGGATGCGCGACTTGTCCACGCGGCGGACACCGGCGGCAGTAGCGATCAGCAGCGGCGCGAACAGGGCAAGGTAGATGAGCAGCACCTTGGACAGCTCGCCGATGCCGAACCAGATGACGATCAGCGGCAGGTAGGCCAGCGGCGGCACCGGGCGATAGAACTCCACCAGCGGATCGAACGCCGCGCTGACCAGCGGATTGAGGCCCATCAGGATGCCCAGCGGAATTGCCGTCAGCACCGCCGCGCCCAGCGCCAGCAGCACACGCATCAGGCTGGTGCCGACGTGTTGCCACAGCGAGGCGTCGACGTAACCTTCGGCCAGCACACGCTGGAAGGCCTCCACCAGTTGCTCCGGGGCCGGCAGGAACAGGGTGTCGACCCAGCCCAGATGCGTGGCCAGCCACCAGAGCACGAAGACGCCGACGATGCTGCCGGCGGCGGCCCAGCGGCGGTAATCACCCGGTACGCTGCGGGATTTCGGCGCGGCGGCGGGGAGTTTGGCGGCGAGGGTTTCAGTGGGCATGCTCGGCCTCCGGTTCTTCGAGGAACTCATCGAGAAGCAGTTGGCGCAGACGCGCGAATTCCGGGTCGGACTTGATGCTGCGCACCGGCTCGCCGGCGGCGTAGCGGCGGGCGAAGTCCAGCGACAGGCGCTTGACGATGCGCGCCGGTGGCCCGTCCATCACCACCAGGTCAGTGGCGAGGAACAGCGCTTCGTCGACGCTGTGGGTAATCAGGAACAGGCCCTTGCCGGTCTTGCGCCACAAGTCGAGGGTCAGCACCTGCATGCGTTCGCGGGTCAGCGCGTCGAGCGCGCCGAAGGGTTCGTCGAGCAGGAGGAAATCCGGTTCCACCGCCAGTGCGCGGGCGAGGCCCAGGCGCTGCCGCTGGCCGCCGGAAAGTTGCGAGATGCGGTAGTCCGCGTGCTCGCCCAGGCCCACCAGCTTCAATACTTCGTGGGCACGCGCATTGCGCTCGGCAGCGCCGACGCCGCGAATGCGCAAGCCCAGGGCCACATTGTCCAGGGCGTTGAGCCAGGGCATCAGGGCGTCATCCTGGAACACCACGCCGCGTTCACCGCCAGGACCTTCGAGGGTCCGGCCATCGATCTGCACGCGACCGCTGTCAGGCGCCTGGAAGCCCGCCAGCACGTTGAGCAGGCTGGACTTGCCGCAGCCGGACGGGCCGAGCACCACCAGGGATTCGCCCTTGGCCAGGCTGAGAGTGAGGTCCTGCAGCACGACGCGCTCGCGTCCGCGCTGCTGGAAAGTGAGGCTGACCGCCTCGGCCGTCAGACGGCTCATGTTCTGCCCTCCGTAGGGTGAGAAAGGGATGCTGCGGTGCCAACCCTCCGCCCAACCCTCTTCCTGGAAGGGAGAGGGTTGGGGAGAGGGTGCCCCGCTGCAGGTCGATCAGCGCTGCCCCACCTGCACGCTCTCCGCCTGGCGCACGTATTCCGCGCTGACGTAGGGCGAGTAGTCCTTGAGTACCGAAGGCACGCGCTTCTGCTCTTTCAGGAAGGCAGCGGTGCCAGCGATGTCCTTGGCGGTGCCACCACCCAGCAGCGCGGAAGACAGCTGCGCCTGGGACTCGGGGAAGGCCGAACCGGCCAGCAACTCGGGCACGTCCTTCGGATCGGCGCCGGTCAGCTTGGCGATCTTCTTCACCTGTTCGGAATCGGCGGTCCACTCGGCCTTGTGGGCGTTGTAGTCGGCGAAGGAGTCCAGGCTGACCTTGGCGAACTTGGCGATGACTTCCGGGTGCTTCTCGGCGAAGTCCTTGCGAGCGACCCAGACCTCGAAGGTCGGTGCGCCCCACTGGCCGACTTCGGCGGCGTCGGTCAGTACCTTGCCGGATTTCTTGATCTCGCCCAGGGCGGGCGACCAGACGAAGGCGCCATCGATGTCGCCACGGCGCCAGGCGGCGGCGATCTCGGTGGGGTTGAGGTTGACGATCTTCACTTTGCCGGGGTCGATGTTCCAGTGCTTGAGCGCGCCCAGCAGGCTGTAGTGCGAGGTCGACACGAAGGGCGTGGCGATGGTCTTGCCGACCAGGTCCTCGGGCTTCTCGATCTTGCTGCCGTTGCGCACCACCAGGGCCTCGGCGGCGTTGATCTGCGCGGAGACGATGAAGGCGACGATCGGCAGGCCACGGGAAGTCGCGGCGGCCAGCGGGCTGGAGCCGAGGTTGCCCAGTTGCACGTCGCCCGAGGCAATGGCGGCGACCACTTCCGGGCCGCTGTTGAAGCGGCGCCAGTCGAGCTTCTCGCCGATGACTTTCTCGTAGGTACCGTCGGCCTGGGGCACCTTGGTCGGGTCGATGCCGGTCTGGTAGCCGAGGGTGATATCGGCCTGGGCGGCGCCAGCGACGCCGACCAGGGCAAGCGCGGCCAGCAGGCGGCGCGGGGCACTGATGTGTTTCATGTGGAGCTCCTGGATATGCGTACAAAGGCGGCCGGCCGGGCCGTGACGGGCCGCTCGGGAGAGCGGCGGGAAATAGGGGATCAGTTGCTCGCCACGTCCGGCTGCCACACCGGCACCGCGCGGGCATCGACAGGCTTGGGCAGCAGGCCTTCGGCGTAGAAGGCGTCGGCAATGCGTTGCTGCTCGTCGAGGCCGTCCTTGCGCACCGGCTGAACGTCATAGCTGCGGCGGGCATTGGCCTGTTCGACGGTGGCGACATCGAGGTTGCCCCACAGCGGGCCGAGCACCTTGGCGGCGTCGCTGGGGTGTTCCTTCACCCAGCGGCCGGTCTTCTGCAGTTCGGCGAAGACCTGCTTGAGCACTTCCGGGTGAGCCTTGGCGTACTCGGTGGACGCCAGGTAGTAGCGCTGGTAGCTGGCCAGGCCCTTGCCATCGACCAGCACGCGGGCGTTCTGCTGACGCTGGGCGCTGGCCACGTACGGGTCCCAGGTCACCCAGGCATCGACCTTGTGGTTCTCGAAGGCGGCACGGCCATCGGCGGGAGTGAGGTACGCCGGCTGGATGTCGGAGAACTTCAGCCCGGCCTTCTGCAGGGCGGCGATCAGCAGGTAGTGGCTGCCGGCGGCCTTGGTCACGGCCACACGCTTGCCTTTGAGATCGGCCAGGGAGTTGAGCGGCGAATCGTGCGGCACCAGGATCGACTGCGCGGTGGGCGACGGGGTTTCGCGGGCGAAATAGGTCAGCTGCGCGCCGGCGGCCTGGGCGAAGACGGGTACGGTATCGGCGACGTCGGCGGACAGGTCGACGTTGCCCACATTCAGCGATTCGAGCAGCGGCAGGCCGCTGGGGAACTCATGCCAGGTGACCTTGATGCCCTGCTTGCCCAGCTCGCGCTCCAGGTTGCCCTGGGCTTTAACCACGGTCAGCAGCGTGGAGGACTTCTGGAAGCCGATGCGCAGGGTCTGCTCGGCCTGGGCGGACAGGGCGCCGAACAGGGCGACCGACGCGCTGAGGCCAACGGCGAAACGGCGCAGGAAATGACTGCGGGACATGGATACGGCTCCTCGGGTACGGGTTGGCCGCCCGCAGAGCGAGGCGGACCACTGGACAGGTCAGGTGATGCTGGATGAGTCCGGTGGTCCGGTAGAGCGAAGATTACAGGCATAAAAAATCCAAAATAAATAATTTTTAGTTCTTAACTAATGCCGGACGGATTTACCCGCCGATCAGTGCGCAGCCCCCAGCAGCCGGGCCCTCAAGCCTTCCGCGCGGAGACTCGACTGCGCGGCCTCACGAGCCACCGCCAGCGCCTGGATGGCCAGGTTGGAGAAATGGCTGCTGCGGCTGAAGCTCAGCCCGGCGCCAGCGGCGATGTCGTCGTCCAATTGCGCGGCGGCCTGTTCGCTGAGCACCAGTCCCAGCCCGAGAAGCCGCAACAACTCAGAGCTCTGCGCCAGTTCCAGCCGCTCTGCCGCATGCAGTGCAAGACCGAGGGCGACGTTGGCTTCCAGCAGCAGGGCCAGGCCATCGCACAGCGAACGCCGAGGCGTGATCGCCAGCCCCGGCGGCAGGAGGATGTCTTCCGGGTGCAGACGCAGTTCGTTGCACTGCGCACCGCCGCGCAGCACCAGGCCAGCACGGGCGCCAGGTAGCGCGGCGAGGAGGAAATCGCGACCGGGTTCGTACCAGGCGCGCAGCACCAGCCAGTCGGCGGCTTCGACGGTGAAGGCGTCCCACTCCGCGCCATTGACGCGGAAACCACCGCGAACATGTTCGGCGGCCTGCAGCGACTGCCCGCCCCCCAGCGCACCCCACAGCGGCTCGCGCAACAGCGTCAGGTTGAGCAGGCGCTGCACCTGCTCGCGGCTGCCCAGCAGGCTGACCCGCGCCAGCTGCAGGTGGTGGACGGCGAACAGCCGGGCCAGCCCGCCGTCCCGCTCGCAGAGATCGCGCAGGGTTTGCAGGATGTCCTGCCAGGGACTGGCGCTACCGCCCAGTTGAGCCGGCAGGGACAGCCGCAGCAGGCCGGACTCGCGCAGGGCGCGAGCCCAGGATCCGGCCGTGCTGGGAACAGGCGGTGCGACCGGCCGGGTCGCAGCCAGCCGGAATGGAACAACGCTCATGGACACCTCTGGAAAGACGCGAGGATCAGTGGCCTGGGCGTTGGGCGCGCGGGTGGACTGAAGCGGAAACTGAGCCTGGAACAACCCCGTTACGCCGTCGGGCAGAGCCGGCGGCCAGGGCGGCACTTAGAACCATATCCAAGCACCGTCACAAGGTTAAATAACCTTTTTGCCTTAGCTGAGAACCCGCCATTCAGTGGAATGAGGTGGCGAAGGAGGTATCGATCACGCTGGAGGTATCGAAAGCCTTGGGCAGCGCGCCGGTCTGCAGGAGGAAGTCGGCGGTGCCCTGGTAATCGGCGGCGGCCTGTTTATCCACCGGGCCGACGCTCATGGCGGCCTGGCCGATCCAGTGGCGCGACACGGACTGGTCGAGGTTGGCCTTTTTCGCCCAGATGTCGGCGTACTGCTCCTTGTGCGCCTCGACCCAGGCGCGGGCCTTCTGCAGGCGGCCAAGGAAATCGGCGATCTGCTCGCGCTTGGGATCGATGGAATTGGCGTTGGCAGCGATGCTCGACAGCCCCGGCATCAGGTCGCGGGCAGTGAGGATCGGGCGCGCGCCGGAGAACACGATCTGCTGCGAGATGTAGGGCTCCCACACCGGGAAGGCATCGATGCTGCCGCGTGGCAATGCGGCGGCGGCGTCGATGGGCATCAGCTTGACGAACTCAACGTAATCGCTGGGCAAGCCGGCCTTCTCCAGCGCACGCAGGGTCAATTGCTGGCTCCAGGCGCCCGGCCAGTAGGCGACCTTCTTGCCCTTGAGGTCGGCGATGGTCTTCACCGGCGAATCCTTGGGCACCAGCAGGGCAATGGTGTCCGGGTTCTGCCGGGAGATGCCGATCAGCTTCACCGGCGCGCCCTTGGCGGCGAGGAAGATGAAGCCCGAGTCGCCGAGGAAGCCCAGGTCCAGCGCACCGGCCTGCAGGCCTT
This sequence comes from Pseudomonas nitroreducens, assembly GCF_010994165.1. Lineage (NCBI taxonomy): Bacteria > Pseudomonadati > Pseudomonadota > Gammaproteobacteria > Pseudomonadales > Pseudomonadaceae > Pseudomonas > Pseudomonas nitroreducens. Next base: position 148,968 of record NZ_WMBX01000005.1, read on the forward strand.
CGGCCACCGGCGCGGCGGACTGGAAGTGCTTCCAGTCGACGGTGTAAGGCGCGCCTTCAAGCACACCGGACGCTTCCATCGATGCGCGCACGTTGTAGTAGTTCTGGTCGCCCACCCGCAAGGTCGGCAGGTCGGCGGCCTGGGCCAGCGGCGCGCCCAGGACGAGCGCGGCGAAGGTGGCGCGCAGGCGTTGCTTCAGGTTCATCGAAAAGCTCCTCAGCCGGCGCGCCGCAGTTGCGGCAGACGGGCGATATGGTCGTGGATGGCGGGAATCAGGCCCTGGCCGTAGCGCACGGCATCGCCGAGCGGGTCGAAGCCACGGATCAGGAAGGTGGAAACGCCCAGGCGGTAGTACTCGCCCAGCGCGGCGGCGACCTGCTCGGGCGTGCCGACCAGCGCGGTGGAGTTCCAGCGCGCACCGGTAAGCCGGGCCACGCCGGTCCACAGGCGTGTATCGAGCACCTCGCCCTGCTGCGCCGCGGCCAGCAGGCGCTGGGAGCCAACGTTTTCCGGCTGGTGGTCATTGAGCGGCAGGCCCAGGCGGGTGCGGTTCTCCCGGACCTGTTCGAGCACTTCGGCGGCGCGCTTCCAGGCGGCTTCCTCGGTATCGGCGACGATGGGGCGGAAGGACACCGAGAAGCGAGGATCACGCCCCTGGGCATGCGCGGCAGCCCGCACGCGGCGGATGTGACCGTCGACGGCGGCCAGCGGTTCGCCCCAGAGCATGTAGGTGTCCGCGTGCTTCGCCGCAACGTCGATGGCGGCATCCGAGGAGCCGCTGAAGTAGATCGGGATGTGCGGTTTCTGCTGCGGGCGCACGGCGGGCGAGGCGCCCTGGAAGCGATAGAACTCGCCATCGAAGTCCACCGGGCCTTCAGCGCTCCAGATGCCGCGCAGCGCTTGCAGGTATTCATCGGTGCGGGCGTAGCGGCGGTCGTGTTCGAGGTAGTCGCCGTCGCGGGCGAGGTCTTCGTCGTTGCCGCCGCTGACCACGTTGAGGGCCAGGCGGCCATCGCTGAACTGATCGAGAGTGGCAAGTTGCCGGGCAGCCAGGGGCGGCGCGATCACTCCGGGTCGATAGGCCAGCAGGATGCCCAGGCGCCGGGTAGCGGCAGCGACGAAGGAACTGACCACCGCTCCTTCGGCGGCATTGCTGAAATACCCCACCAGCACGCGGTCGAAACCAGCGTCCTCATGGGCCTGGGCAAAGCGCCGGACGAATCCGGCATCCACCGCCTCCCCCAGCGGCTGGTCCACCTCGGAACTCGGGGTGGCGGTGATCATGCCGAGAATTTCCACGCTCACTGTGTTGCCCTCGCCTGGGCCGCTGCATAAGGTCGGCGGCTTTCGTTATAAGGAAAACGTCGGTTTTGACGTTGTTCTTAGAAGCTATAGGCAAGTTCTTCATGATGGAAATTCATTTTTGTCATATCCTAATATGCTAAATACGCATATTCAGGCACGACCAAGTTGCAGAGCGGGATTTTCGCGTTTCCACAAGGGCAGCAGGTGCGGCGAATCAGGCCGCCGCGATGTCGAGACCTTCAGCCACCGCATCACCGAACAGCCGCGCCGGCGATTCGAGATTGCCCAGCAGGCGCGGGCGCACCAGCCAGAGCTGGATCAGCGGCTGGAAGTCGTCCAGTTGCAGCACGCGCAACTGGTCGCGGTAGCGACTGCGCGCCAGGGCTGGCGCCGGCACGAGGCCCAGCCCGCGCCCTTCGGCCACAAGGCCCAGCTGCAGCTCGCTGCCGAAGGTTTCCAGGTTCAGTTGCAAGCCCAGCCCCTGATCGGCCAGCGCGCGTTGCAGGCCGGCGCGGAAACCACAGCCGTCGGGGTTGAGCACCCAGCCGTGCTGGTAGCAGTCGAGCAGGCGGCGGGCCTTCACCTCACTGTCGCGCGCGGCCACCACGCACAATTCCATGCGGCCCAGCGCGGTGGCGCCGAGGTCATCGGGGAACACCTTGCTCGGCGGGAACAGCACCACGGCCGCGTCCAGCTCGGCATTCTCCAGCCGAGCCAGCAGATGGCTGCCCCACCCGCTGCTGACCTGCGCGCGCAGCTCCGGGTATTCACCGGCCAGCCGCCGCAGGGCCTCCAGCAACACCACCTCGCCGATGCTCTGCGGCACGCCCAGGCGCAACACGCCGCTGGGCGCGCTGTCGCCGGCCACCAGCTCACGCAGGCCGTCCACCTCGCGCATCACCCGCAAGCACTGCTCGAACACGCGGCGCCCGGCGGCAGTGGGTTTGAGCGGCTTGGTGTTGCGGTCCAGCAGCGCCACCCCGAGGGACTCCTCCAGGCTCTGCACCCGCCGGGTGATGGCTGACTGGGTCAGGCCAAGGCTCTCGGCGGCCTGGCTGAGGGAGGCGTTGCGGATCACCGCGACGAAGGCATCGATGTCGTCGATCTTCATGGGGCTGGCACCAATTGCATTTCTCGCATATTAGCTTAGATTCAAAATGCATTTCAGGAATAAAAATGCGTTTGCTACCGTAGCGCCAGAACCTTCCGGAGTGAATCCCCCGCATGTCAGCCTCCCTTCGCCTCGACCGCCTGCGCCAGTTCATCGGCGATCTGGCAGCCGTGATCGACACCGCTCCCGACGAAGCCGCGCTGCTCGCCGAAGCCCGCCCGTTGCTCGCCGAACTGGTGCGCCATGACGACTGGCTACCCGAGGACTACGCCCGCCCCGACCCGCAGCGCTACCAGCAGTACCTGCTGCACGCCGATTCGCGGCAGCGCTTTTCGGTGGTCAGCTTCGTCTGGGGCCCGGGTCAGCGCACGCCAGTGCACGACCACCGCGTCTGGGGTCTGATCGGCATGCTGCGCGGCGCCGAGTATTCGCAGCCGTTCGCCTTCGCCGCCGATGGCCGCCTGCAGCCCGAGGGCGAGCCGCATCGCCTGGAGCCCGGCGAAGTGGAGGCAGTGTCACCCCGCATCGGCGACATCCACCAGGTCAGCAACGCCTTCGCCGACCGGCCGTCCATCAGCATCCACGTCTACGGTGCCAACATCGGCGCGGTTCGGCGTGCTGTCTTCAGTGCCGAAGGCGAAGAGAAACCCTTCATCTCCGGCTATTCCAACAGCCAGTTGCCCAATATCTGGGACCTGTCGAAAGAGAACCCTGCATGAGCCAGATCATCCGTCGTTCCTTCCACGATATCCGCGCCGCCCTCCTCGCCCGCCAGGAGTTGGCATTGCTGGATGTGCGCGAGGAAGACCCATTCGCCCAGGAACACCCGCTGTTCGCCGCCAACGTGCCGCTGTCCAAGCTGGAGCTGGAGATCTACGCCCGCGTGCCGCGCCGCGATACGCCGGTCACCGTCTATGACGACGGCGAAGGCCTGGCGCAGATCGCCGCGCAGCGCCTGCTGGCGCTGGGCTACAGCGACGTGGCCATTCTCGACGGCGGGATCGCCGGCTGGCGCGAGGCCGGTGGCGAGCTGTTCAAGGACGTGAACGTGCCGAGCAAGTCGTTCGGCGAACTGGTGGAGGCCGAGCGCCACACCCCGTCGCTGGCCGCCGAGGAAGTGAAGGCGCTGCTCGACGCCCAGGCCGACGTGGTGGTGCTCGACGCCCGCCGCTTCGACGAATACCAGACCATGAGCATCCCCAGCGGCGTCAGCGTGCCGGGCGCCGAACTGGTGCTGCGCGTCGCCGAACTGGCGCCGAACCCGGCCACCCGCGTCATCGTCAACTGCGCCGGGCGCACCCGCAGCATCATCGGCACCCAGTCGCTGGTGAACGCCGGCATTCCCAACCCGGTGTCGGCGCTGCGCAACGGCACCATCGGCTGGACCCTGGCCGGCCAGCAGCTGGAACACGGGCAGGCACGGCGCTTCGCCGAGGTTTCCGCCAGTACCCGCGAATCCGCCGCCCAGCGCGCCCGCGCCGTGGCCGACCGCGCAAACGTCGCGCGTATCGACCTGGCCGGCCTGCGCCAATGGCAGGGCGAAACCGAGCGCACCACCTACCTGTTCGACGTGCGCACGCCGGAAGAATACGAAGCCGGCCACCTGCCGGGTTCGCGCTCGACTCCCGGCGGCCAGCTGGTGCAGGAAACCGACCACGTCGCCAGCGTGCGCGGTGCGCGTCTGGTGCTGGTGGACAACGACGGCGTACGCGCCAACATGAGCGCTTCCTGGCTGGCCCAGATGGGCTGGCAGGTGGCAGTGCTGGACGGGTTGTCTGCCGCCGACTTCAGCGAACAGGGCGCGTGGAGTGCACCGCTGCCGCCCAAGCCGCAGGCCGAGACCATCAGCCCGCAGACCCTGGCCGACTGGCTGCGCGAACCGGGCACCGCCGTGCTCGACTTCACCGCCAGCGCCAACTACGTGAAGCGCCACATCCCCGGCGCCGCCTGGGCCCTGCGCAGCCAGCTGAAGCAGGCAGTGGCGCAACTGGGCAATGCCGAGCGTTATGTGCTCACCTGCGGCAGCAGCCTGCTGGCGCGCTTCGCCGTGGCGGAAGTGGAAGCCCTGAGCAACAAGCCGGTGTTCCTGCTCGATGGCGGCACCGGTGCCTGGGTCGCCGCCGGCCTGCCCACCGAGGAAGGCGAAAGCCATCTGGCGGCGCCGCGCATCGACCGCTACCGCCGTCCGTACGAAGGCACCGACAACCCCCGAGAAGCCATGCAGGGCTATCTGGACTGGGAGTTCGGCCTGGTCGAGCAACTGGGCCGCGACGGCACCCACGGCTTCTTCGTGATCTGACCTGAGCCGGAAAACACAGCGCCCGCCCACAGTCTCCTGTGGGCGGGCGCTTTGCGTTCCGGGATCAGTTCGCGGGGCCGCGTCGCCACTGCGGCAGGCCGATCAAGACCACCGCGCTGATGATCACCGCCATCGCCAGGGATTCCGCCAGGCCGATGTGCTCGCCGGCGAATACCACGCCGAGCATGACCGCCACCGCCGGGTTGACGTAGGCGTAACTGGTCGCCGCCGCCGGGCGCACATTGGCCAGCAGGTACATGTAGGCGCTGAAGGCGATGATCGAGCCGAAGACCACCAGGTAGGCCAGCGCGCCCCAGCCGGCGGCGGTGGGCATCTGCTCCAGGCGCTCGCCGCTGAGCAGGCTGCCCAGCAGCAGCACGCCGCCACCCACCAGCATCTCCACCGCGCTGGCCATGGCGCCGGCGGGCAGGTCCAGGCGCCGGCTCCACACCGAGCCGAAGGCCCAGGTGGCCGCCGCAAAGATGATCAGCGCCGCGCCCGCCGGGCTGCCCTGCAGGTTCGAGCCGAGGTTGAGCAGCACGATGCCGAGCAGGCCCAGGGCGATGCCGGCCCACTCCAGCGCGTTGGTCCTGTTGCCGAAGAAGCGCCCGAACACCAGGGTGAACAGCGGCACGGTTGCCACGGCCAACGCCGCCACACCCGAAGCCACGCCCCAGTGCTCGGCCACCGTCACCCCGCCATTGCCGCAACTGAGCAGGAGGATGCCAATGGCGCCCGCCGACAAGCACTGCTTGAGGCTCGGCAGCGGCGCGCCGCGCCAGAGCATCCAGGCGAACAGGATCGCCCCGGCGATGATGAAGCGGCAGCCGGCCATCAGCATCGGCGGCCAGGATTCCACGCCGATACGGATGACCAGGTAGGTCGAGCCCCAGATGAAATAGAGGGCGAAAAACGCGGCGATCAGGGTCAGGGAGACGCGGGCTCTGGGCATGGGCAGGGTGGTCATGAAAGGGGCTCGACAAGGCGGGTGGGGCGATTCATTTTATGCAGGCATCCACCCACGGATAAGGCACAGACAACGCCAATAGCGGCGTAACACTTTTCAATCGATGGATTTTCCGGTCATTTTCCGTTGAATCTGTTTTAACCAGAATGCCGAGGCAAGACTGATGGACAAATACGACCGCGCCCTGCTCGCCGCCCTGCTGGAAGACGGCCGCCTGTCCTTCGCCGAACTGGCCCGACGCATCAACCTCTCGCCTCCCGCCGTGGCCGACCGCGTGGCGCGCCTGGAGGCCGAAGGCGTGATCACCGGCTACCACGCCAGCGTAGACCTGTCGAAGATGGGCCGTTCGATCCAGTGCTTGATCGAACTGCGCCTGAACGACCATCGCAGCAAGACCATGCTCGACCCATTGCTGGAAATCCCGCAGATCATCGACTGCTACCGCATCACCGGCGAAGCCTGCGTGATGCTCAAGGTGGCGGTGAGCTGCACCCAGGAACTGGAAGAGCTGATCGACCGCCTCGCCCAGTTCGGCACCAGCAAGACTTCACTGGTGCTCTCCACGCCCTTCTCCCGGCGAATCCATCCGGCGATGTTGCAGGGTGGCTGAGGACCTTTCTAGAAGGCAATTGCAGGGGGAAGACTCTCTCCTACGGAAGCGACCTGGCGAGGCCCCGCTCGCCGCCTTTCTGTAGGAGCGAGCTTGCTCGCGAGCAGCCCGAACTTCGGCGTAACCGGTATTCGCGAGCAAGCTCGCTCCTACAGCTCCCTCGCAGTTTCGGAGGGCGCATAACGCGCCAGCGTTATCCGCCACTCCCCTATCGGCGGATAACCTGTTCCAGGTTATGCGCCCTACGCTCTGCTCTTCGTAGGATAAAAAAAGGCGGCGCCGCTCGCGCGGTGCCGCCTGAAGTCACGGAGTTGCTACATCGCGGGGCGGCGAAGAGGGCCGCCCCGTTGTATTGGATTACCGTTCGATGATCGCGGTCACACCCTGGCCGCCCGCGGCGCAGATCGAGATCAGCCCGCGCCCCTTGCCGGCGGCATCCAGCAGCTTGGCCAGGTTGGCGACGATGCGCCCGCCAGTGGCGGCAAACGGGTGGCCGGCTGCCAGCGAACTGCCCTTCACGTTGAGCTTGCTGCGGTCGATGGAACCCAGCGGCGCGTCCAACCCCAGGCGCTCCCTGCAGTAGTCCGCGTCTTCCCAGGCCTTGAGGGTGCACAGCACCTGGGCGGCGAAGGCTTCATGGATTTCATAGAAGTCGAAGTCCTGCAGGGTCAGGCCGTTGCGCGCCAGCAGGCGCGGCACTGCGTAAACCGGCGCCATCAACAGGCCTTCGTGGCCGCCGACGAAGTCCACCGCCGCTGCTTCGCCATCCTTGAAGTACGCCAGGATCGGCAGGCCCCGCGCCTTCGCCCACTCCTCGCTGGCCAGCAGCACCACGGAAGCGCCATCGGTCAGCGGCGTGGAGTTGGCCGCCGTCAGGGTACCGCGCGGGCCCTTCTCGAACACCGGCTTGAGGGTGCCGATCTTTTCCAGGTTGATATCCGGGCGCAGGTTCTGGTCGCGCACCAGGCCGCGAAACGGCGTCATCAGGTCGTTCTGCCAGCCCTCGTCGTAGGCGGCGGCCAGCTTGTGGTGGCTCTCGTAGGCCAGCTTGTCCTGCTCGTCGCGGGGGATGGCCCAGGTCTGCGCCATCAGCTCGCAGTGTTCGCCCATCGACAGCCCGGTGCGCGGCTCGCCGTTCTTCGGGATGTGCGGCATCAGGTGACGCGGGCGGATCTTCAGCAGGCTTTTGATCTTCTCGGCGTTGGACTTGCCGCGGTTGGCTTCCAGCAGGATCTTGCGCAGCCCTTCGTTGACGCCGATGGGCGCATCGGAGGTGGTGTCCACGCCGCCGGCGATGCCGCAGTCGATCTGCCCGAGGGCGATCTTGTTGGCCACGAGAATCGCCGCTTCCAGGCCGGTACCGCAGGCCTGCTGGATGTCATAGGCCGGAGTTTCCGGCGCCAGGCGCGTGCCCAGCACGCACTCGCGGGTCAGGTTGAAGTCGCGCGAATGCTTGAGCACTGCGCCGGCGACCACCTCGCCCAGGCGCTCGCCGTGCAGCTTGTAGCGCTCGATCAGGCCGTCCAGCGCGGAGGTCAGCATCTCCTGGTTGCTCGCCGTGGAGTACAGGGTGTTGGAGCGGGCGAAGGGAATACGGTTGCCGCCGACGATGGCGACCCGGCGCAATTGGGTCATGCAGAGCTCCTGGATGGATGAGCGTTAAAGTGCGGTCAAGGCTAACCTTAGCCGCTTGTGTCGCATTGGCCGCCCCGCCGTTGCGCAGGTCAGCGCGGTCAATTGCGTCGAACCCCTGCCTGCGTAGAGTGGTCAGCACTTTAGAGAATCCGTTCAGGAGCCCGTTCCATGACCGATCGCTACATTGCCTTCGCCAACTCCAACGTCGGCCGCCGCCTGGTCGGCGCCCTCGGCCTGCCTGCGCCGGTTCGCCTGGAGCGCTGGAGCGCCGGGCGCACGCGGCCGGTGGATGGGGCGCTGCTGCTCGGTGGCGAGGGCAACCTGAACGAGGCCGTGCTGCCCTTCGCCGAGCGCCTGACCGATTCGATCTTCGCCTTCAGCGACGGCCAGTACGGCCTGCCGCGCTGGACCGCCGAGCACGGCCCCAAGCTCAAGGCCATCGTCTTCGATGCCAGCGGCCTGACCCGTTTCGAGCAGACGATCGAACTGCGCACCTTCTTCCAGGGCGCCCTCAAGGGCCTGGATAAATGCCCGCACGTGGTGATCCTCGGCCGCGCGCCGGAATCGATCAAAGACCCCATCGCCGCCAGCGTGCAGCGCAGCCTCGAAGGCTTCAGCCGCTCGCTCGGCAAGGAAATCCGCCGCGGCGGCAACGTGCAACTGGTGTATGTCGGCAAGGGAGCCGAGGACCAGCTCGAAGGTGCATTGCGCTTCTTCCTTTCGCCAAAGAGCGCGTATGTCTCCGGGCAGGTCGTGCGCCTGTCTGCCTACGACAAGCAGGTGCAGGACTGGAGCCGCCCGCTGGTGGGCAAGCGCGCACTGGTGACCGGCGCCGCTCGCGGTATCGGTGCGGCCATTGCCGAGACCCTGGCCCGTGACGGCGCCGAGGTGGTGCTGCTGGATGTGCCACCGGCCAAGGACGCGCTCGACGCCCTCGCCGCGCGCCTGGGTGGCCGTGGCGTGGCGCTGGATATCTGCGCCGCTGATGCTGGAGAGCAACTGGTGGCGGCGCTGCCCGATGGCGTCGATATCGTGGTGCACAACGCCGGCATCACCCGCGACAAGACCGTCGCCAAGATGAGCGAAGCGTTCTGGAATTCGGTGATCGAGGTGAACCTCAAGGCGCCGCAGGTGCTGACCCAGGCCCTGCTGGACGCGAACAAGCTGCATGACGATGGCCGCGTGGTGCTGCTCGCCTCCATCAGCGGCATCGCCGGCAACATGGGCCAGACCAACTACGCGGTGAGCAAGTCCGGCCTGATCGGCCTGGCGCAGGCCTGGGCGCCGGCGCTGGGCAAGAAGGGCATCAGCATCAACGCGGTGGCACCGGGCTTCATCGAAACCCAGATGACCGCCGCCATCCCATTGACCATTCGCGAGGCCGGCCGACGGATGAACTCCATGGGCCAGGGCGGCCTGCCGCAGGACGTCGCCGAAGCGGTGGCCTGGTTCGCCCAGCCGGGCTCCGGCGCAGTGAGCGGCCAGGTGCTGCGGGTGTGTGGGCAGAGTCTGCTGGGCGCCTGATCCGCTCCAATTGACTCCATCTGCAGGATGGCGTGGAGCGAAGCGATACCCATCAATCCCTGCAACAGCATGGGTATCGCTTGGGCTCCACCCATCCTACGAACCACGCCACAGGCCGCAGGGCGCATAACCTGGAACAGGTTATCCGCCGGCCCCTTGATGGCGGATAACGCTGGCGCGTCATTCGCCCTACATAAAGCCGCTCTCCCCTGCCCCGCCATGCTCTCGATCCGGCCATCAAACCGGTCATCTGTCGCGCCGGCCGGTCAATGTCGCGCCGCGATCAACTCGCGAAACTCCTCCGCGCTCACCCGGTGGTCGCCATCGCGGTCCGCACGCACGATCAACGCCGGCTCCTGGATCATGAACTCCGCCTGGCTGACCTTGCCGTCACCGTCATGGTCCGGCCAGGCGATGGCATTGGGCGAGACCTGCACGCTGGGATTTGGCGGCGTCACTTCCTCGCGGGTCAGCAAGCCGTCCTGATTACGGTCCAGCCGGTGGAACATGCGCACGCGCATCGGCGCCATGTCGCTGGCCTCGATGTAACCGTCGCCGTTGGCATCCAGGCGGGAGAAGGCCGTTTCGCCCATTTCTCCCGCAAAGGCGCAGGGCGCGGACAACAGAGAGGCAGACAGCAGGAAGGCGTGGCGGATTCGGCTTTGCATCGGTGATTCCAAGGTGGGACTGACCGGGAAAGCCTATCCACAGGCGGGCTCGAAAGGGTTCGATCACTCCGCCGGCGGTTGCGGGCGGCCGCGGCGGCGGAACTCCACGGGGGTCTCGCCGACCCAGCGCTTGAAGGCACGGTAGAAGGTGCTGGGTTCGGAAAAGCCGGTCCGCTCGACGATCACCTCGATGCGCTCGTCGGTCTTGAGCAGCAGTTCCTTGGCCAGGCGACAGCGGTAGTCGGTCACCAGGTCATTGAAACGCACTCCCGCCATGGCCAGGCGTTCGCGCAGGCGGCGAGCCGGCATGTCCAGCCGCGCGGCGACCTGTTCCAGCGTTGCGCCGCCATCCACCAGCAGCACGCCGATCAGCTCGCGTACCTTGCGCACCAGGTCCAGCCGTTCCACTTCCGCCAGTTGCCGGCGAGCCAGTGACTCGTGCATGCGCAGCAGCTCGGGAGCGGCATGGCGCGAGGCCTTGTCCAGCACGGCGGCGTCGAAGACCAGGGCATAACGCTCGGCACCCAGCACGGCGGGGCAGCCGTAGACTTCGCGATAACGCCCGGCCGGCGCGCCTTCCGCATGCATCAACTGCACTTCGTGGGGCTTGAAGTCACCTTCGGTGAGGGCGTGGAACAGGCGCACGACCGCACCGGCCAGCATTTCGGGAAAGTGCCGGTTGGTCCCGGCGCTGTGGCCGAGCAGCAGCACGGCCTTCTCGCCCTCGACTTCCAGGCGCGCGTTGAGGGTGTCGGAGAGCAGGCGCACGTAGCGCAGGGCATGGCGCAGCCCTTCGCCGAACGTGGCGCTGGACAGGAACAGGTATTCCAGCAGCAAGCCATGGAATGCGGGCAGGTGTCCGGCCAGGTAGAGGCCGACATGCTCTTCGCCGCACTCTTCGGCGGCGGCTTTCCAGAACAGGTTCTGAGCGCTGTGGGGGAATCGTCCGGCAGGCAGGCTGCCAGCGGGCAGGCCGACGCGGGCCAGCACGCGGTCGGGGTCGGTACCGCTGGCGCGCAGGGCGTCGATCACCGGGCGCATCAGCGCCACATCGTCGGTCAGATCACGCATGGTGTTTTTTCTAGTTATCCATGGGGCGGGCCCATCTTAGGCAGCTTTCTTATCGCCCCTCAAGAGAATCAGGAAGCAGGTTGAGGGAAATATCCAAGCAATGGCGGGTCAGATTGACTTGCCTGCCGCGCGCCGCGTTGCCACGGCCAATGCCTGGGGCCGAGCACTGGCTAAGCTGAATGAATGCCCCTCAGGAGATACCCGATGCCCCGCGATTGGCTCGACCTGTCCGCCCCACCCGCCCTCACCGGCCTGTTCGTTCGCGCGGCGCTGCGCCGTGGCGTGCGTGGCCGCAGCCTGCCAACCCGCGGCGTGCGCTGCCCGGTCACGGTCGACCCGAAGCACCTGGAGCGCTACCGCAAGGTCTGCGGTTTCACCGATAACCACCTGTTGCCGCCTACCTATCCGCACATCCTCGCCTTTGGCCTGCAGATGGGACTGCTCACCGACGCGAGCTTCCCGTTCCCGCTGCTGGGCCTGGTACACCTGGAAAACCGTATCAGCGTGTTGCGGCCGCTGGGCGGGCTGGGCCCCTTCAACGTCAGCGTGCGGGTGGCGGACCTGCAGCCCCACGAGAAAGGCGTGACCTTCAGCATCATCACCCAGTTGCACGACCAGCTCGGCCTGCTCTGGGAAGGCGACAGCCGCATCCTGTTCCGCGGCATGCGCCTGGACGGCTCGCCAGCGGCGCGCCACGAAGAGGCCGAGTTGCCGTTGCAGCAGATCGACGCGTGGAACTGCCCGGCGGACATCGGCCGGCGTTACGCCCGCGTCGCCGGCGACTACAACCCGATCCACCTGTCGGCTGCCAGCGCAAAACTGTTCGGCTTCCCTCGCGCCATCGCCCACGGCCTGTGGAACAAGGCGCGCAGCCTGGCCGCCCTGGGCGAGCGCCTGCCGGCCGCCGGTTATCGGGTCGATGTGCGCTTCCAGAAGCCCGTCCTGCTGCCCTCCTCCGTCACCCTGCTGGCCAGCGAGCCCGCGCCTGTCGGGCAATTCAGCCTGCGCGGCAGGGACGACCTGCCGCATATGGCCGGCAGTTGGGGCCCGCTGGACGTTTGAAGCGCCAGGCTTGAAGCTATGGGGCTGACGCTGGAGCCCCATCTGCAATGAACCTCGAAGCCATCACCGCACGCCTGCACGCCATCCGCGACCACAACGACTGGAGTCGCTTCCACAGCCCGAAGAACCTGGCCATGGCGGCCAGCGTGGAAATGGCCGAACTGGTGGAAATCTTCCAGTGGCTGCGCGAGGACGAATCGCGCCAGTTGCCACCGGAGAAACTCGCCCACGCCGGCCAGGAGGTCGGCGATATCGTGCTCTACCTGCTGCTGATGTGCGCAGAACTGGGCATCGACATGAACCAGGCGGTACTCGCCAAGCTGGCCGACAGCGAACGGCGCTTCATCGAAGGAGGCGCCAAGTGAGCGAATCCCCGAAGACCGGCGACCGTCACTTCGACGAACTGGCCACCCGCTTTGCCGAGAAGATCTACGGCGGCGCCAAGGGCGCCATCCGCCTCGCCGTGCTCCAGGCCGACCTGGCCGAAGCCTTGCCCGATCGCCCGCTGCGGGTACTCGACATCGGCGCGGGCCTGGGCCACATGTCGCTGTGGTTGGCCGGGCGCGGCCATGAAGTCACCCTCGCCGAACCGGCCGCACCGATGCTCGTGGCCGCGCGCCAGCGTTTCGAGGAAGCGGGTCTGAACGCCACCTTCATCGAGGCTCCCTGGCAGGACCTGCTCGGCCAGCTCAACGAGCCCTACGACCTGGTGATCTGCCACGCCGTGCTGGAATGGCTGGCCGAGCCGCTGGCCATACTTCCCGTGCTGCACCAACTGACCCGCGCCGATGGCTGGCTGTCCCTGGCCTTCTACAACCGCGATGCGCTGATCTACCGCAACCTGCTCAAGGGGCATTTCCGCAAGCTGCGCAAGAACCGCTTCGCCGGCGAGGGCCAAAGCCTGACCCCGCAGGAACCGCTCGATCCGCGCGTACTGGAGGCTGCCATGGCCGGTCACTGGAGCATCGAGGTGCGCAGCGGCGTGCGGGTGTTCCACGACTACATGCCGGTGGAGTTCCAGCACAAGGCCGAGCCGCTGGACCTGGTGGAGATGGAACTGCAATACCGTCGACATCCTGCCTTCGCCGGCCTCGGCCGCTACCTGCACTGGCTGTGCCGGCCACAGGATTAGGTGCAGAGTTGCCACTGCGCACGCCAATCGAAGTGAGCGTGCGGGAGTCCGTCATGCTGCGTCATCTGCTGGTCCTGCCACTGTTCGCCGCCCTCGCCGCCTGCCAGGGCCCGAACCCCTACACCGCCACCTCGCTGCTGATGCCACCGGCCCCCGCGCAGGCGGCCAATCCCGGTCTCGATCCGGGCAGCTATCCCGCGCCGCCGCTGGACTACGGGCGCTTCCGCTCGTGGAGCTGGATGGACGGCACCGGCTTCGGTGGCCCGCTGCAGGATGCCGTCAGTGAGGCACTGGATCAGCGCGGCCTGCGCCCGGCTCGCCCGAATACGCCGGCGGACCTGACCGTCAGCGCCCATCTATCCAGCGAGCAGCGCACCCGCCAGACCACCGACTACTACAACGGCGGTTACTACGGCGGCTACGGCCGCTGGAACGACCCGTGGTATGGCGGCTACGGCGCCTCCTACCCGGTCACCCGCACCTACGTGGTCACCGTCAGCGTGGTGCGCATCGCGCTCTTCGATGCGCACAACCGCCAGCAGGTATGGAGCGGCAGCGCCGAGTACGAAGACGGTAGCAGCCAGGCCGACCAGGCCCGCGCGCTGCGCGAAGCCGCGCACAAGGCCATGGACGGTTACCCGCCGGGCTGATCGCCGACTGGCCGCAAACCTTGCCAGAATTCATCCTTGGCGCCGCGACCCGTCTGCCGCTTGCCTTTGCGCGGACTCTGCGCTTGGATGAAAGCTCTGTCAGGAGTAATCCAACCATGATCCGCCGTTTGCTGCTCTTAGGCCTGCTGCTCGGCCTCGCCGCCTGCGAAACCACCAGTGTCAGCCGCGACTACGACACCACCCGCGACTTCTCGCGCTACCAGACCTGGAGCTGGGCTCAGCCAGCGTTCGAATACCGCCCGGATGACCCTCGCATCAAGAGCGACCTCACCGAGCAACGCATCAGCGACGCGGTTGCCGACCAGTTCGACCAGCGCGGCCTGCGCAAGGCCCAGGACGGCAACCCGGGCGATGTGAAGATCCGCGCCTACCTGATCGTCGACCAGCGCCAGGATCAGGTGACCACCTACACCGGTGGCTACTGGGGCGGTTACTGGGGTGGCTACTGGGGCCCGCCGCCCATGGCCGAGACCCGCAGCGTGACCTACAAGGTCGCCACCATCCAGGTCGACATGCTCGACGGCAAGGACGGCAAGCTGGTCTGGCGCGGCAGCGGCGAGCAGATCATGCGCAGCAGCCCACCGACGCCCGCCGAGCGCGAAGCGGCAATCCGCGAGACGGTGCAGAAGATCATCGCCCAGTACCCGCCGCACTGAGTCTGGTGAGCACGTGAAGCAACCCGCCCTGCAACACCGCCCCGCCCTCGCCGACGACCTCGGCGAGGTGGTCGGCTTTCCCCGGGACGCCGACGAACTCTTCTACTGCTACCCCAAGGCGAGCTGGCCGTTGACCATCGGCCAGCTCGCCGCCGCCATGGCCGAACGGCGCGCAAGCACCGTGGCGCTGCTCGATGGCCGGGTCGCCGGCTTCGCCAACTTCTACCAGTGGCAAGCCAATGAGTCCTGCGCGCTGGGCAACATGATGGTCGCGCCCTGGGCACGGCGCAGCGGCGTGGCGCAGTACCTGATCGAGGTCATGGAGCATCTCGCCCGCGACCAGTACAAGGCACAGGTCATGAAAGTGTCCTGCTTCAACGCCAACGCCGCCGGCCTGCTGCTTTACGCACGCCTGGGCTATCGGCCGCAGGGCATCGTCGAGCGCGCCGACCCGCAAGGCCGGCGTGTCGCCCTGGTCCAACTGGAGAAATCCCTTGTCCACGCCTGAAGTCCAGCGGGTGCTGATCATCGTCAGCAGCGGCCCGAGCACCCCGGCGCGCTGCGCCGCGCCTTTCTACACCGCCACGCTGCTGGCCTGCATGGACGCACAGGTCACCCTGTTCCTCAGTGGCGAAGGCACGCGCCTGGCCTTTCAGGACATCGCCGATCACCTTTATGCCGCGGAGGGTGGCGAGCCCATCAGCCATTTCATCCAGCAGGCCAAGGAAGCCGGCGCGCGCCTGCTGATGTGCCGCGCACCGGGTATCAGCATCGATGAGAGCCGACTGATCGAAGAGGTCGACGAGATCGCCAGCGGCGGCGAGATGGCGCGCATGATCCTCGAGTATGACCGGGTACTGACCCTGTGAAGCTGCAAGGCCTCGAATTCCCGGATCAGCTGCTCTACGCCCCCGAGTACAACCTCTGGCTGCGCGAGGAAGAAAACGGCGCCGTCACAATCGGCCTCACCTCATACGGCTGTGCGATCTACGGGCAGATCTTCGCCTTCACCCCCAAGCGCGATGGCTGGCACATCGATTGCGACCGCAGCTTCGGCGTGGTGGAGTTCGCCAAGGCTGCTTCCTCGGCGCGCAGCCCGCTGGACGGTACCGTTCTCGCCAGCAACGAAGCCGTGGTGCGTCGCCCCGGCCTGATCAACCAGGACTGCTACGGCGAGGGCTGGATGGTGCGCCTGAAGCCCGACGACTGGGCCAGCGCCCGTGGCCGTTTCCTGTACGGCGAGGCCGCGCTGAAAGCCTTCGAGCAGCGCATGCACCTGGACAATTTCGACCCGGATGACGACGGGGTCCAGGCGCTGCGCCCATGAGCCGGGAAGGCAGATGCCTCGCGCTACTGCTCTGCCTGCTGGCCAGCCCGGCACTGTACGCAGACCAGCCCACGCAGGACGGCTTCGTCTATCTCGACCAGGTACTGAAATCCGCGCGCTATGAGGTGCGCTACGCCGGCGCCGACAACTTCGTCGGCGAGCCCATCGACGGTTACCAGAAAGCGCGGATCATCCTGACCCGCGAAGCAGCCAGCGCATTGGCGGCGGTGGAGAAGGACGTCGCCCTGAGCGGCCTGGCACTGAAGATCTTCGATGGCTATCGCCCGCAGCGCGCCGTGGATGAGTTCCGCCGCTGGGCCGCCGACCCGCAGGACATTCGCCAGAAGGCCCGCTATTACCCCGCGCTGGACAAGCCTGCACTGTTCCGCGACGGCTATATCGCCAAGCATTCCGGCCACTCGCGCGGCAGCACCGTCGACCTCACGCTGGTGGACTCCAGCTCCGGGGAAGAACTGGACATGGGCAGCCCGTTCGACTTCTTCGGGCCCATCTCCCATCACGGCACCGCGCTGGTCAGCGTGCAGCAGACGCGCAACCGAGAAACCCTGCGCCAGGCCATGCTGCGCCACGGCTTCGAGCCTTATGGCGCCGAGTGGTGGCACTACACCCTGAAGGCCGAGCCCTACCCGAAGACCTACTTCGATTTCCCGGTGCAGTAAGCGATAGCGGCCTTCCCTGGCCGCGGGAAATCAATCGTCGTCGTGCTTGCTGGAGTTGTCGCCAGCGCCGTCCAGTCCCTTGGTGTTGTGGGTGCCCGGCGTCGTCGCGGAAATCGCCGTCGCCTTGGACAGGCCACGGGTGTCCTTGGAATGCGCCACCGAGGAAGTCGTCTGGCCGTGGCCCTTGCTGTCGTTCTTGGTGCTGCCGTAGTGATTACCGCTCAGGCCATGGTCGCGGGTGGCCTTGCCGGCATGCTCGCCGCCATCGTTCGCGCCATTGCTGTTGCTGCCGTGGTTACCGCCGGGGCCGCCCTTGCCGCCGCCATGGCCACCACCGTTGCCGCCGGCATTGCCACCGCCGTGACCGCCGCCATTACCACCACCGTTTCCACCACCGCCACCGCCTTTGGCATAGACCGAACCGATCGGCGAGAGGTCGGCGGGCAGCAAGGCTGTCGTGCCGAGTGCGAATGCACAGGCTACCGCAACAACCAGGGACATTTTCATCTTGTTATCGCTCCAGGGGCGGGGGGTTGAGATACCTGTATGACTTGCTGCAGCCCCCGCAGTTCGTGGCCTTCCGACGAAATGCCAGCACGCCGGTACCAACTCCATCGCTGCCGCGGTAGCGTCATAACGGCTACGCTGTACCTCACAGGAACTTAAACAGGGAAGCAACACGGATATGTCCAGACTCAACACCCTCTTGGCTGCCGTCATCGGCTTCACGCTGCTGGGTAGCAGCCCACTGCTATTGGCCGACCCGGGCAAGAACAAGGGGCACGGCAACAACGCTCAGCACGGCAATCGGGGCAACGCCGGCCAGGGCGGCAACAATTGGCAGGGCGGCGGCCCGAGCATCGACGTCAGCGGCGTGCAGGTCATCCTCAACGACAACCGCAACTACTGGAATCCGGGCGCCACGCTACCGCCGGGCATCCAGAAGAACCTCGCGCGCGGCAAGCCTCTGCCACCAGGCATCGCGAAGAAGCTCGACGGCCGCCTGATCGGCCGTCTGCCCCACTACGACGGCTACGAGTGGCAGCAGGCAGGCACCGACCTGCTGCTGGTGACCATCGCCACCGGCGTCATCTACGAAGTGCTGCATAACGTGCTGGATTGATTGGTTTGAGCTGCAGGAGAGGGTGATGCCGCGATCGCGACCACGGGGCGCTCCTGCAGGATTGACTCGGAACTCCGTCGGCCCGATCAGCCTCCAATCCTCGCCCTCCCACCGCTATCGCCGGAGTTTCCACATGAGCCCGCAAGCCCCCGAATTCGACGGCCAGCGCTGGAGCAACGCCGAAGACGACCGCATCGAAGTCGTTGCAGCCGATCCCCACTGGCCACAACGATTCGCCGAGGAAGCCGCCGCCATCGCCCAACAGGTCGAGCTCCCCGGTCTGGGTATCGAGCACATCGGCAGCACCGCCGTACCGGGGATGGATGCCAAGCCGATCATCGACATCCTCCTGCTGCCGCCGCCGGGCAGCGACCCGCACCGGATCATCGAACCGCTGCAAGGGCTGGGTTACCAGTACTGGGCGGAGAATCCCGACACCTCGCGACTGTTCTTCGTCAAAGGCATGCCGCCGCTGGGCAGCGGGCGCACCCATCATGTCCACGTCATGGAGCTGAGCGAAGCCTCGCGGCGACTGCTGTTCCGCGACTGGCTGCGCACCCACCCCGACGACGCCCGACTCTACGCGCAGGTGAAACACGACCTGGCACAGCGCTTCCCCACCGACCGCGACGCCTACACCGAAGGCAAGGACGAGGTCGTCGCGCAGATACTGGGGCGCGCGCTCAACCCGCCGGAGCACCACCGCGACGGCGACGCAGCCCACGGCGGCGAAATCCAGGGGCCGGACAGCCGGCGTTAATCCGCCGTTAATCCAGCCGGCCGAAGCTCGGGGCTCCCCTCAGGAGGAAGTCCCATGCTCAAGCTCTCCGTGGTCACCTTCGCCTGCTTCACCCTGGTCGGCTGCGCCGACGCCCCGCACTACAACCACTTCGGTGCCATCGAATCGCCCGTGCGCGAATCCTTCGGCGAAGACAACCTTGAACGCCAGCCCACCCGCATGCGCCTGCAAAGCGACGATTATTCGGCGCAGCAACAGCGGATGATGTGGGGCCAGTGACGTCGCAACACCTCGGCAGACCGCGCCAGCGGCTGCCGAGTGCGCTATAACGGCAACTCCCCAAGGCACAGGAATCGACGCCATGGCCTTCGACTGGCACAGCGCCCCGATCACCCGGCAGACCCCGCTGGATAGCCACTACCGCAACACCCAGAACGTCCGCCGCTTCATGACCCAGCACTGCGGCGACGACTTCCATTTCGACCGCGCCTTCATGACCTGGATACGCAGCGGCGCGCCAGCGGACATGGGCGCGGTGGTCGATGAGTGGCGGCGGCGCGAGGGCGGCGCGACTACTCGTTAACAACCGATCCACAGAGTAAAGCGGCCGTCGCGAATGGGCATGGCGCCCCGTACAACGCTGTAACGCACGGGCAGGACCCCACCCGCTCCGACGCCCAGACGATCAGCCAGCGCCAGTACTTCTTCGAAGGACACTTCTGGCAGGTACTTGTTGAAGGAGAAACTTTCTCCGCCAATCAGCACCTGCAGCGCGTAGACGTCATCGCGCTCTGCGTCATAAGCCATCAAGCCCTGTAGCTGAGCACCGGACGGTAATCGAAACAATGCGCGAACAAGCAAGGGGCCCAATTGCCCGGCCTGAGTCGCCATCAGCGGGATCAGAAAACATTCTTCCCGTCGCCCATCCTGCAACCGCCAAAGATCGCCCAACTCCAGGTGCTCTTCGGTGAACTGGTCCAGCCTGACCATGGCCAGAGCCCTCCCGACGGCGCAGCCTTGATGATCCCAGGCAGACAATAGCTCATGCCTGCTCAGCCTGTGCCGAGGGCGGAAGAAGTCGAAACCGGGGAATTGGCGGAAGGCAGTGAGAGTCGAACTCACCCAGGAACGGCTGCCGTCCCCCACCGGGTTTGAAGCCCGGCCACGCCACCGGGCGTGATTGCCTTCCCTGGTCAGAAGCCAGCTGCGCGAATGCAGCGGCGAAAGCGGGAGCCCGGATGTTGCCATTGTTGCCACGCTGGATGCCAGCGCAGTGATGCCGCAGCGCTGGCTGGAACGTGACGCCATTCCCCGCAGTCCGTCATACAAATATGGCCAAGTACAATCAAATTGCTATTTACTGGCCAGAAAAAGACGGCAATCTGGCTGCCCGTGCTCTAACCTCGCTAGCAGTAACCCAGGGAGCTACAACGGCATGAAGCCCACTCTACCCATCCTCGAGATTTGCCCACATCAGGGCATCGGCCCGGTCTGTCTGGGCGACACGCGAGCCATGGCGCGCGACGCGCTGGCTGCCGCCGGTTTCCCGCTGGAATCGTCCAACGGGCCAACGGATTACTTCTGCCAGGCGGCGATCCAGGCCGAATGCGATGAGCAAGGGCTGGTCTGGTTCATCGGTATCTCCCAGAACGAGCGATACCTCGCTCGCTACCAGGGTGTGGACGTGTTTTCCCTGTCGGCCGGCGAGCTGTTCTCGTTGATCGCCTCGACGGATGACTCCGGCGCCCACGAATTCACCGACAGTGAGTACCTGTTCCCCGGCCAGATCATCACGTTGTGGGATGCGGACGAACAATACGACCGCCAGGGCAACGAGACGCGCCCCGTCTGGGCCCAGGTGGGCATCGGCAACTCCGCTTATGCCGAAGCGATCGCGGCCATTTGAGCCACTGGCGGACTTTGTGGCGACTGGGGCTCTATGCTTGTCCCGCACGCTGACAAGGGAACTCCATGCTGAACGCCAAACTCACCAGGGCACTGCTCTGGGTAGTCATCGCCATCCTCGCCATCGTCGTACTGGCACTGGGGCTGCGGGTCGCCGCGCTGCGCAACATCCCGCCGCTGGAGCCCTGGCATACCTGGGTACCGAACGACCTGCGCAGCAACGAAATCGACCACCTGGACTGGACCGGTTACCTGGCCGCCGAAGACAGGCTCATGCAGGCCATGCGCAAGGAAATGGCGGCCAGCCTGCAGCCCTTCGAGCGGGTGGCCTACAACCGCTATTTCGATAAGAGCAAGGTCTACCCCGGCCACTTCGCCACCGACTGGAACCGTTCCTACGAGATGCATCCAGCCGGCGAAGTGCGCGGCGCGGCAGTGCTGTTGCATGGGCTGACCGATTCACCCTATAGCCTGCGCCACCTGGGCGAGCACCTGCGGCAACAGGGTTTCGTGGTCATCGCGATCCGCATGCCGGGCCACGGCACGGTACCCGCCGGACTGACCGATGCGGACTGGGAAGACTGGATGGCCGCCACCCGGCTGGCTGTGCGCGAGGCATCGGCGCAATTGCCCAAGGGCGCACCGCTGCTGATGGTGGGCTTCTCCAACGGTGGCGCACTGGCGATGAAGTACAGCCTGGATGCACTGGACGACGCGAGCCTGGTCATGCCGAAGCAACTGGTGCTGATCTCGCCGATGATCGGCGTCACCCGTTACGCCCAGTTCGCCGGGTTCGCCGGTTTGCCAGCGCTATTGCCGGCCTTCGCCAAGGCGGCGTGGCTCAACGTACTCCCGGAGTTCAACCCCTTCAAATACAACTCCTTCCCCATCGCCGCAGCACGCCAGACGGTGGAGTTGACCGACGCTGTCCAGCGCAGTCTGGAGAGCGCCAATCGCCGCGGCAGCCTCGCTCGCCTGCCATCGATCCTCACGTTCCAGTCCCTGGCCGACAGCACCGTCAGCACTCCAGCGGTGATCAGCAACCTGTACGACCGGCTGCCGGACAACGGTAGCGAACTGGTGCTGTTCGACCTCAACCGCTCGCTGAACTACGGCCCACTGCTGCGCCCGGAAATGGCCACACTGGGCGACCGCCTGCTGCCGGAGCGCCAGCGCAACTACGACCTGACGGTAATCTCCAACAGCCCGCTGGGCAGCCAGGTTGCAGCTCTGCATACGCCTGCCCACAGCCAGCGACAAGAGAGCCAGCCGCTAGCGGTAAGCTACCCACCGGAGCTGTTCTCCCTGTCCCACGTGGCGCTGCCCTTCCCGCCCAACGATGCGCTGTATGGCCAGCACCCGGACCCATCGGAAGACTTCGGCATCCACCTGGGCACCCTCACGCCCCGCGGTGAACGGGGCGTACTGATCGTCGGGCTGGACCTGTTCCAGCGCGTGACGTCCAACCCGTTCTATGACTACCTCGTGCAGCGGGTGGATCAGGTTTTGCCATCACGCTAACGCCTGCCCATGTCCGGAAAGGCGGCGGTCAGCTGTCGGTGATGAACCGCCGAATCAGCCAGGAACGCATTGGGCCCACTTCCCGCTAGAGAACAAGGCTATCGAAGGATGCGGGGAATAGAGTGTTCAGAAGGCATCTTCGGCGGTACCAACCGAGCATTGGCGCTAACCGCGCGGCTCACTGTTGATGGCGTTGATCATCGCCCAACGGCGGCCACATCCTGGATGTGTGCACCAGCGCGAGAACCCACAGGACGTCGGCCTCGATCTGATAGACCAGCCGGTAGCTCTCATGGGGGATCAGCTCACGCGTGCCGGGAATTCGGCGGGCTTGCCCATCATCGGGAAGCTCCTGAGCCTGGCGGCGGTAGTGCTGAAAAGGATGTCCATGTGCGCGGCTGCGCCTGGGTTTTCGGAGGCAAGGTATTCCCAGATATCGAGACGATCCTGCTGGGCATCCCGCGTCCAGAAGACCTTCATTTACGCTCGGTTGCCCTTGATCGAAGCGCCGCAAATACCGCCTCGACTTCTTCGTCCGAACGCCCGTCTCCCACAGCCATCGAAGCACGCCCCGCCTCGACCTTGGCCTGCAGATACTCGTCGTAGTCCTGAGCCTGGCGCTGCTGGCGTATGAAATCCCGCATCAGTTCGCGCATGACCTGAGACGCAGGGCGATGAGCCGCCTCGGCGGCGGCCATGAACTCGGCGCGCAACTCGGGTTCGAGCTTCATGGTGAATACGGCTTCTTTGCTCATGGGGGAATTACCTGGTGATGAAAAAGTATATACCTTGTATACACCCACCTCACTGTAGGCGATCCCCGCTGTTCAGTGGAATCCGCTTCCGACCAATAGTCAGGAATTGTCGTCGGACGTGCCCTGCGCCAACGCCGAATCCTCCCTGATCCGTCGCTCATTGCCGAAGCGGCGGGTGAAGCCGATGCGGTCGAAGTACTCCAGCAACTGGATGCAGCGCTTGCGGCCGATGCCGATGCGGTCGCGGAAGGTGGCGGCGCGGATGATGCCGGCTTCGTCGCGCAGTTGCAGGGCGTGGCCGGCCAGTTGGCGCAGGGTCTGCTCGGGGTAGAACAGGTCCTTCACCACCTGGTGCAGTTGGCCCAGGCGGGCGAGCTTGCGCAACAACAGGCGCACGTCGGCCTCCTCCTCCTCCAGCTCCCGAGCCAGGTCGCGTACCCAGGGCGGGTCGAAGGAGCCCGCCAGCAACAGAGGCCAGAGGCGTTCGCGCAGCTTCTCGTCGGCCTCGACCAGTTGTACCCGGTGATCCGGCAAGTGCAGCCAGGGACCGCTGCTGGCAAGCTGCCCGGTCGCCAGCAGGCTTTCCAGCAGGGCGATGAAGACCGTCCGTTCCAGCGAAGAGAAAGCGTAGCGGCGCAAGCGATCACGGTCGGGGCCGAGTTCGTCGGGGGCTTCGGCGTGAAAGCGTTGCAGGGCATCGAGCAGTTGCTGCTGCAGCGCGGACCAGCGCTCGGCGGCGAACAGCCGTGCTCCGAGCCGTGTATGGATCTCAACCAGTTCGCCGGGCAGTTGCCAGCCCTCGCGCGGGCGGTTGAACTGGCGCGCCAAGAGCGCGGGATCGAGGCCATTGCCGGCGTGCGCCAGCAGGGTTGGCAAGGCACCTTCGAGGCTGTCGCCCTGCAGTGCGCGCAACTGCTCCAGGCGCTCCGGGCTGCGCCGATTGCGCGCCGGGGCGAACGGGTCGAGCACGCGGCCGCCGCCAAGGGTGCGTTGCGCGGACTGGTCACGCAGCACCAGGTGGTCGCCGTGTACGGCATGGCTGGGTGCATTCAGCACCAGCTGCGCGAAGGCACGTTCGCCAGGCTGCAGTCGCTCGCCTTCCAGTAGTGCGACGCGGCCGGTGACGTCTTGCGCGCCAAGGTGGACATGCACCGGCGTCCAGTGTGCAAAGGCACGGCTTTCGCCGGGCAGCAACTGCAGGTCGATATCGATGCGCGTGGTGGGTGCGTAAAGCTCCGGGGCGATCAGCCAGTCGCCGCGGTGAATCTTGTCGAGGCTCAGCCGCTCGCCGGCGATATTCACCGCCACCCGCTGGCCGGCGTGGGCCTGCTGCGCTTCGCGGTTCTGTGCATGCAGGCCACGCACGCGAACGCGGCGGCCGGCAGTGCCCAGCAACAGCTCATCGCCGACCTGGACGTGGCCGGCAAAAGCCGTTCCGGTCACGACGATGCCCGCTCCGCTGACGCTGAACGCGCGATCCACCGCCAGGCGGAATCCACCGTTCGCCGCCAGCTCGCGAGTCTCGCGGGCCGCCTCGCGAAGAGCGTCGCGCAGGATGTCGATGCCCTCGCCATTGACGCTGGAAACCGCAATGACCGGTGCACCGGCAAAGGGCCCGGCCGCCAGCAGTTCGTGCAGATCGTCCGTAACCTGCTCCACCCGCTCGGACAGCACGCGGTCGGCCTTGGTCAGCGCAACGATGGCGCGGCGTATCCCGAGCAGTTCGACAATAGCCAGGTGTTCGCGGGTCTGCGGCATCACGCCGTCGTCGGCGGCGACCACCAGCAACACCAGGTCGATGCCGCTGGCGCCGGCGAGCATGTTGTGGACGAAGCGCTCGTGCCCCGGCACGTCGATAAAACCTGTCAACGCACCGTCGCCGAGCTCTGCGTAGACATAGCCCAGGTCGATGGTGATACCGCGCTCGCGTTCGGCCGGGCGGCGGTCGCCTTCGACGCCGGTGAGGGCGCGCAGCAGGGACGTCTTGCCGTGGTCGATGTGCCCGGCGGTGCCGACGATCACGCCTCGCCCTCGGCCAGCAGAGGCAGTTGCCCGACGAAGCCGGGCTCGTCGTCGAGCTGGCGCAGGTCGAGCCACAGCGCGTCGTCGTCAATGCGGCCGAGCACCGGGATCGGCAGGCAGCGCAGGCGCTCTTCAAGGTCCAGCAATGCGCGGCCACGCTGGCGCTTGGGCTGGTTCGGTCGCAGGCACAATGCAGCGCTGGGCAGCCGCGCAACCGGCTGTGCGCCGCTGCCGATCATGCCCAGGGCATCCACGGCGCTGACGCTCCAGCGATCGCCAAGCAGCGCAGCGAAGGCCGGCGCAAGTCGTTGCGCCTGGGTGCGGATATCGGCCTGCGGCCGGCTGAGCAAGCGCAGGCTGGTAAGGCGCTCGGCGAGGCGGTCGGGGTCGCGGTAGAGATTGAGCACGGCCTCCAGCGCGGCAAGGGTCAGCTTGTCCACGCGCAGGGCGCGCTTGAGGGGGTTCTTCTTGATCCGACCGATCAGCTCCCTGCTGCCCAGGATCAGCCCGGCTTGCGGGCCGCCAAGCAACTTGTCGCCGCTGAAGGTGACGATGTCGGCACCGTCGCGCAGAGCCTCCTGCACGGTCGGCTCCTTGGGCAGGCCCCAGCGGGTGAGATCGACCAGGGTGCCGCTGCCCAGATCCTCCAGCAGCGGCAAACCATGGGTGTGGGCGATCTGTGCCAGTTGCGGCGTCGACACGCTGGCAGTGAAGCCCTGCACACTGTAGTTGCTGGTGTGCACGCGCATCAGCAGGCCGGAGCGCGGGCCGATGACGGCTTCGTAGTCCTTGGCGTGGGTGCGGTTGGTGGTGCCGACCTCGACCAGCTTCACCCCGGCGCGGGACATGATATCGGGGATGCGAAAGGCGCCGCCGATCTCGATCAGCTCGCCACGGGAAATGACCCCTTCCTTGCGCGCGCCCAGGCTGTTGAGCGCCAGCAGCACGGCGGCGGCGTTGTTGTTGACCACGGTGACGGCCTCGGCGCCGGTGAGCTCGCGGATCAGCCCGGTGATGAGGTCGTCGCGGTCGCCACGCTTGCCGGTGGCGAGGTCGAATTCGAGGTTGAGCGGGTAGCGCGCCGCCATCGTGATGGCTTCGATGGCCTCCTCCGGCAACAGCGCGCGGCCGAGGTTGGTGTGCAGCACGGTACCGGTGAGGTTGAACACCCGCCGCACGCGGCTGGCGTGGTGCGCGGCGAGGCGTTCGCCGGCACGGCCGGCGAGCACGGACTCTTCCAGCTCGACTGCTGCCAGTTGGCCATGGCGCGCGGGGTCACGCAGCTCGTCTAGCAGGTCGCGCAGGGTCTTGAGCAGGGCCTCACGGCCATAGCGTTGCTGCAAAGGCTGGCAGGCCGGGCTGCGCAGCAGGCGGTCGATGGAGGGCAAACGTACCGAGGTCATGGACGAACCTTAATGCGGAGTCGATGGCTGGAGTCAGTGTAGGGCGCATAACGCGGAACGCGTTATCCGCCGTTGTCGCTCTGCGTTCGTAGGATGGGTGGAGCCTGCGATACCCATGCTGTGCTTGATGGGTATCGCTTCGCTTCACCGCATCCTACGAAGAGCCACCCGGTGCGAGCAGCAGATTCGGTGCGGTGCGCAGATAGCCGTCTTCGGCGAGACGAATGTCCAGGGCGAGGCTGGCCAGGTCGTCCGCCTGGGGTTCCGCGTGCTTGTCGTGCTGCAGGTAGAACTGCTTGAGGTAGGACTGGCAGCCAGGGCAGGTTTCGGCCTTGAGCGGCGCCTGGTCGCTGGCCACGCCTTCGCGCTGCAATGAGTAGTAGGCCAGCCCCTTGCTCTCGGCGCAGTGGCTGCACTTCACGCGCACGTAGTGCCATTCGCAGGAGCACAGCGAGCAGGCCAGATAACGCAGCCCGGCGTGCTTGCCCTGGTGGCGGATCATCCCGGCCACCGGCGGCGCACCGCAGGCCGGGCAGAGGGCCTGGCTGTCGGTTTCCACCAGGGTGTCTTCCGGCAGTTGCAGCAGCCACTGGCTGAAGGCGACCTGCAGTACGGCGCCGAGGAAGGGCACCAGGGCTGGCGGCAGCAGGTCGAACTGGCCGTTGAGCAGGCCCAGTGCCCAGGCCTTGCGCTGGCCGGAGTCGGCGTTGCGCAGTGTCTTCAGCGCCTCGACCACGGCCGGGTTGGCGGTGAGCTCATAGGCATCGAGGAAAGCATCCAGCAGCGGCAGCCACGCACCTTCGCGCACCAGGACTTCGTAGGCCAGCGGCGGCATGCGGTGTTCCTGGCTGCGGGCCAGCGCGGCGGCATCCGGCGTGGGCAGGAACAGCTTGCGGTCCAGCAGCACCTGCTGAGCGTCGCAGACCCCGGCAATCAGCTCCAGGTAGCCCTGCAGCGGATTATCCGGTGCCAGTTCGCGCAGGCGTGCGGCGCGGCGGGAGAACAGGCCTTGGAGAGGGAGATTGAACAGCGGCGGGATGTTTGCGGCAGCTTCGATCTGCCCAGGTTCAAGAATTCGGCCTGACACGCAGGACTCCTTGTTGGGTTCGGAGCGGGGCCTGAATAGCCCCTCTCCCTAGCCCTCTCCCGGAAGAGAGAGGGGATGGTTCGTGCCGGCGAGTGCACTGGCCTCAGCCGGCGATTACGTCGAGGGTCAGTGGCCCTTGCCCTTGTCCACGTCCTTGAGCCAGGCAGCGTGGTGCTTGCGCGCCCAGCCGCGGCTGACCCAGCCGTAGAGCATGGCGCCCATCGAACCCTTCACCCAGAGGCCGGCGTAGATGTGCACCAGGATGCTGCAGATGAGTACGAAGGCGGCGAAGGCATGCAGCAGCGAGGCGATGCGGATGATGTCGATGCCGAAGAAGTGGCTGAAGTACGCCCGCCACATCACGAAGCCGGTCACCAGCAGCACCAGCATGCACAGCAGCAGGGTCCAGAACAGCAGCTTCTGCCCGGCGTTGTAGCGCCCGACCTCGGGGAGGTTCTCCTCGCGGTTGGTCACCACGTCGCGCCATTGTTTCAGCCACTGCACATCGCGCTTTTCCACCAGGTTGTGGTGGGCGAAGCGGATCACCAGGCCGAGGAAGAACAGGAACATCGCCACCCCGAGGAAGGGATGGAGAATGCGCGTCCACGGCCCGCCGCCGAACAGGTTGGTCAGCCAGAACATGGCCGGATGGAACAGCGCCAGCCCCGAGAGGCCGGCGAGGAAGAACAGAATGGCCACCATCCAGTGGTTGCTCCGTTCGTTGGCGTTGTAACGCTGGATATCTTTTTTCATGTCGTCGGGCTCCTTGCTGCCCTTTTCCGCCCCCCCGCGAGGAGGGCGGACGTCAGTCAGCGGGGATCGCGCGGATCATAGTCATGCACCGATGGGTCGACCTTGTGCACCGGCGCCTGCGGGTCGGGGCCGTCTTCCTCGTCCTCCTCGACCCGGTTGGGGCCGATGCGGGTGTAGTGGAAGAACCCGGCCAGCACCACGCCGGCCATGGCCAGCAGGCCCAGCGGCTTGGTCAGGCCTTTCCACAGGCTGACCAGCGGGCTGATCGCCGGTTTGTCGGGCAACCCGGCATACAGCGACGGCTGGTCGGCATGGTGCAGCACGTACATCACGTGCGTGCCGCCGACGCCTTCGGGGTCATACAGACCCGCGTGCTCGAAGCCACGGGACTTCAGGTCGACGATGCGCTCGGCAGCGTGTTCCTTCATGTCCTCCTTGGTACCGAAGACGATGGCGCCGGTCGGACAGGTCTTCACGCAGGCCGGCTCCATGCCCACGGCCACGCGGTCGGAACACAGGGTGCACTTGTACGCCTTGTGGTCCTTCTGCGAGATCCGCGGGATGTTGAACGGGCAGCCGGTGATGCAGTAGCCGCAGCCGATGCAGTGGTCCTGGTTGAAGTCGACGATGCCGTTGGCGTACTTCACGATCGCCCCAGGGCTCGGGCAGGCCTTCAGGCAACCCGGCTCCTCGCAATGCATGCAGCCGTCCTTGCGGATCAGCCACTCGAGGTTGCCGTTGGGGTTCTCGTGCTCGGTGAAGCGCATGACCGTCCAGGACTGGTCCGTCAGGTCGATCGGGTTGTCGTAGGTACCGTGGTTGTGGCCCACCTCGTCGCGCAGCTCGTTCCATTCCGAGCAGGCGACCTGGCAGGCCTTGCAACCGATGCACTTGGACACGTCGATCAGCTTGGCCACTTCCTCCTCGTGCCGCACCGAGGGCGACGGCAAGGTGGTGGCGGAGCGGGCGTAGATGTCTTGGCTACTCATGGGTCACCTCACGCCTTTTCCACGTTGACGAGGAAGGACTTGAACTCCGGCGTCTGCGTGTTCCCGTCACCCACGAAGGGGGTCAGGGTGTTGGTCAGGTAGCCGTTGCGCGCCACGCCGGAGAAGCCCCAGTGCAGGGGAATGCCCACATGGTGCACGGTCTGGCCGTTGACCTGCAGCGGACGGATGCGCTTGGTCACCACCGCCACCGCCTTGATGAAGCCGCGGTTGGAGGACACCTTCACGCGGTCGCCGGCCTTGATGCCGATTTCCTTGGCCAACGCCTCGCCGATCTCGACGAACTGCTCCGGCTGGACGATGGCATTCAGGCGGCAATGCTTGGTCCAGAAGTGGAAGTGCTCGGTGAGCCGGTAGGTGGTCGCGGCGTACGGAAATTCCTTCGCCGTGCCGAACAGCTCCATGTCGTTCTTGAACACCCGCGCCGCCGGGCTGCTGATCGCCTGCGGGTTCTTGTGCAGCGGGTTGACGCCGATCGGCGTCTCGAACGGCTCGTAGTGCTCGGGGAACGGGCCCTCGGCCATCTTGTCGACGGCGAAGAAGCGCGCCACGCCTTCGGGGTTCATGATGAACGGGTTCATCCCCGCTTCCGGCGCCGAGTCGGGCTTGAAGTCCGGGATGTCGGTGCCGCCCCAGGCCTTGCCGTTCCACCACACCAGACGTTTCTTCAGCGGGTCCCACGGCTTGCCGCTGACGTCGGCCGAGGCGCGGTTGTAGAGGATGCGCCGGTTGGCCGGCCACGCCCAGGCCCAGCCCAGGGTCTGGCCCATGGCATAGGGGTCGCTGTTGTCGCGGCGGCCCATCTGGTTGCCCTGCTGCGTCCAGGAGCCGGCGAAGATCCAGCAGCCACTGGCAGTACTGCCGTCGTCACGCAGCAGCGCAAAGCCGGGCAACTGCTCGCCCGCCTTCGCCAGTACCATGCCATTGGCGGGGTCGACGAGGTCGGCCAGTGCCTTGCCGTTGTACTCCTTGGCGATCTCCTCCGGAGTCGGTTCGTCGGGCGTCAGGTACGGCCAGTCCAGGCCCAGGATCGGGTCTGGGAACTTGCCGCCGTCCTTGCGATAGGCTTCGCGCAGGCGATGCAGCAGGCCGCTCATGATGGCGATGTCGGTG
Source organism: Pseudomonas nitroreducens (assembly GCF_010994165.1). NCBI lineage: Bacteria > Pseudomonadati > Pseudomonadota > Gammaproteobacteria > Pseudomonadales > Pseudomonadaceae > Pseudomonas > Pseudomonas nitroreducens. The sequence continues at coordinate 179,114 of NZ_WMBX01000005.1, forward strand.
CGCGCTTCACCCGGCGGCTCGGCGCCCTTCCAGTGCCATTGCAGCCAGCGGCCGGAGTTGACGATGGAGCCGTCCTCCTCGGCGAAACAACTGGTGGGCAGGCGGAACACCGTGGTCTGGATGGCCTTGGTGTCGACGTCGTTGTGCTCGCCGGCATTGCGCCAGAACTCGGAAGTTTCGGTGGCCAGCGGGTCCATCACCACCATCCACTTCAGCTTGGCCAGCGCAGCGCTGACTTTGGCCTTGTTGGGGAACGAGGCGATGGGATTGAAGCCCTGGCAGAAGTAACCGTTGACCTTGCCCTGGTACATCATGTCGAAGTAGCGCAGCACGTCGTAGCCGGCGCCGGGCATGTCCAGCTTGGGCAGCCAGTCGTAGCACCAGTTGTTTTCCTTGGTCGCGGATTTGCCGAACCAGGATTTCATCAGGCTGACGTGGAACTTGGGATAGTTCTGCCAATAGGACAACTGCCCCGGACGCAGCGGCTTGGACGTACGCTTGGCGAGGTAAGCGGTGAAGTCCTGCTCGGCATCGCCGGCCAGGGTCATGTAGCCGGGCAGCGAGTTGGACAGCAGCCCGAGGTCGGTCAGGCCCTGGATGTTGGAGTGACCGCGCAGGGCGTTCATGCCGCCGCCGGGCATACCGATGTTGCCCAGCAGCAGTTGGACCATCGCGCCGGTACGGATCATCTGCGCGCCCACCGAGTGCTGGGTCCAGCCCAGGGCGTACATGATGGTCATCACCTTGCCCGGTGCGGCGGTGGTGGATATCTCCTCCCACACCTTGAGCATCATGTCCTTGGGCGTGCCACAGATGTTGCTCACCACGTCCGGCGTATAGCGGCTGTAGTGCTGCTTCATCAGGTTGAACACGCAGCGCGGGTGCGTCAGGGTCGGGTCGACCTTGGCGAAACCGTCCTCGCCCAGTTCGTACTGCCAGGACGATTTGTCCGGATAGGTGCGCTTCTCCGCGTCGTAGCCGTTGAACAGGCCGTCGTCGAAGCCGAAGCCTTCCTTCACGATGAAGGAGACGTCGGTGTAGTTGTGCACGTATTCCTTCTGGTACCTGTCGTTTTCCAGCAGGTAGTTGATCAGTCCGCCGAGGAAGGCGATGTCCGTGCCGGTGCGGATGGGCGCGTAGTAGTCGGCCACCGAAGCGGAACGGGTGAATCTTGGGTCGACCACCAGCAGGCGCGCCTTGTTGTGCGCCTTGGCTTCGGTCACCCACTTGAAGCCGCACGGATGCGCTTCAGCGGCGTTTCCGCCCATGATCAGAATCAGATCGGCATTCTTGATGTCGGTCCAATGGTTGGTCATGGCGCCACGGCCAAACGTCGGGGCAAGACTTGCCACCGTCGGGCCGTGTCAGACACGCGCTTGGTTGTCGAATGCCAGCAGTCCCAGGGAACGCATCACCTTGTGGGTGATGTAGCCCGCTTCGTTGGAAGACGCCGACGCGGCCAGGAAGCCGGTGGTCAGCCAGCGGTTCACCGTCTGGCCCTGGGCGTTCTTCTCGATGAAGTTGGCGTCACGATCTTCCTTCACCAGTTTGGCGATGCGGTCCAGCGCCTCGTCCCAGCCGATGCGCTTCCACTCGCTCGAACCCGCTTCGCGAATCTGCGGGTACTTCAGGCGATTGGGGCTGTGGACGAAATCGAGCAGGCCGGCGCCCTTTGGGCAAAGCGTGCCGCGGTTGACCGGGTGATCGGAATCACCCTCGATGTGGATGATGTTCTGCGAGACGTTCTTCGCCGCATCACCCTGGCTGTACATGAGGATGCCGCAGCCCACCGAGCAGTACGGGCAGGTGTTGCGGGTCTCGACGGTGCGCGCAAGCTTGAAATGGCGGATCTGGTCGGCGAATGCATCCGGGGGTGCCATCCCGAGTGCCGCCAGGCTCGATCCTCCAAGGCCCACGGCGCAGACCTTGAAAAATTGCCGACGGTTCATATCCATCGTGCGTCTCCTGATCAGGCAGCGTACGTCCGGTGCATGGCCGGACCCTTGCTGCTTAAAAGATAGCCAAGCGGACGCAATGCGCCAGCTTTGAGCGGGGCAGACCATGCACGCGGAGACTTTGCGGCGCATTGACGCGCGTCAGTGCGTCACTCAGAACGGACTGGCGAGTACCCCTAAATGGGCAACGGGCGGGTAGGCGCAGGAGATAGAGGCCCCATCGAAACGACAGGCGGACTGCGCGCGATCCGGCTGGAGGGTTTCGTGCAGTCCGAGCAGGGCCACACCGATGAGGGCAACAAGCAGGTAATGGCGCGCATGTCTTGTTCTTATCGCTTTCATGACGACCTCCGTCACTTCAGCCAGCGTTCGGGGCACGAAGCCCTGCCATGGGACAAGTCTGGAACCTGTGGCCAGTCTGTCAAATCGAAACGCTTGACCGAAATGCCCGAACGGAACGGCAGCCGGGCCGTTAACCGACCCACCGCCGGCCCATTAGGGTGGCAGGACCTGATTGCCCATGAGTGCTTCCATGCCGTCCGCCGCCTCGCCTTTTCCTCACCTGCTCGCCCCGCTCGACCTGGGCGCCCTCCAGCTACGCAACCGCGTGGTGATGGGCTCGATGCATACCGGGCTGGAAGATCGCCTCTGGGACTTCGGCAAGCTCGCCGCCTACTATCGAGAGCGCGCGCGCGGCGGCGTCGGTCTGATCATCACTGGCGGCTTCGCCCCCAACCGCGAAGGCTGGCTGCTGCCGCTGGGCAGCAGCCTGACCAGCGGCCTGCAGGTGCCGGCGCACCGCCGCCTGACTCAGGCGGTGCACCGCGAGGGCGGGCGCATCCTCCTGCAGATCCTCCATGCCGGGCGCTACGGTTATCACCCGCTGGTGGTCTCGGCCTCGCCGCTGAAATCGCCAATCAGCTGGTTCGCCCCGCGCGAGCTCTCCGAGCGCGGCATCCTGCGGACCATCGCCGCCTTCGTGCGCTGCGCGAAGCTCGCCCACGCCGCCGGCTACGACGGCGTGGAGATCATGGGCAGCGAGGGCTACCTGCTGAACCAGTTTCTCTGCCCACGCACCAACCAGCGCCAGGACCGCTGGGGTGGCGACCTGGGCAACCGCATGCGCCTGCCGCTGGAGATCGTGCGCCGCACGCGTCGCGCGCTGGGCGAACGCTTCGTCATCAGCTACCGCCTGTCGCTGCTCGACCTGGTGGAAGGCGGCAACAACTGGGACGAAGTCCGCACCGTTGCACGAGCCCTCGAAGGCGCGGGGATCGACCTGCTCAACACCGGCGTCGGCTGGCACGAATCGCGGGTGCCGACCATCGTCACCTCGGTGCCGCGCGCCGCCTTCGCCGACGTCACCGCACGCCTGCGCCGTGAGTTGCGCGTGCCGGTGATCGCCAGCAACCGCATCAACACGCCGGAAGTCGCCGAGCGGCTGCTCGCCGAGGGCCACGCCGACCTGGTCTCCATGGCCCGGCCGCTGCTGGCCGACCCACAGTTCGTGGAGAAGGCCGCTGCCGGCCGCGCGGACTCGATCAACACCTGCATCGCCTGCAACCAGGCCTGCCTGGACCACGCCTTTGCCAATCGCCGCGCCAGTTGCCTGGTCAACCCGCGTGCAGCCTTCGAGACCGAACTGCGTTACCGCAAGGCGCGCGTCCACAAACGCATCGCGGTGATCGGCGCGGGACCGGCCGGGTTGTCCGCCGCCTGCGTCGCCGCCGAGCGCGGCCATCGCGTGACACTGTTCGAGGCTGCCGGGGAGATCGGCGGGCAGTTCAACCTGGCCAAGCGCGTGCCGGGCAAGGAGGAATTCCACGAGACATTGCGCTACTTCGCCGTGCGACTGGGCGAGCTGGGCGTCCAGGTGCAACTGGGCCGGCGTATCCAGCGCGGCGAACTGAGCGGCGAGTACGACGAGGTGATAGTCGCCACCGGCATCCAGCCGCGCACGCCGTCGATCCCGTGCATCGCCCACGCCAAGGTGCTGAGCTACCTCGACGTGCTGCGCGGCGCACCGGTGGGCGCGAAGGTCGCACTGATCGGCGCCGGCGGCATCGGCTTCGACGTCGCCAGCTTCCTGCTGACCGACCGCGATGGGCCGCAACCGCTGGGCGAATGGCTCGGCCAGTGGGGCATCGATCTGGACAATGCCACGGGTGGCGGGCTGATCCCGCCGGTCGCCGCCGCTCCCCGCCGGCAGCTCTGGCTGCTGCAGCGCAAGGCCGGGCAACCGGGAGCCGGGCTGGGCAAGACCAGCGGCTGGGTGCACCGCGCCCACCTCAGGCATCACGGTGTACGAATGCTTGGCGGCGTCGAGTACCTGCGCATCGATGATGAAGGCCTGCACATCCGCATCGATGGCGAAGAGCAATGCCTGGCCGTCGACAATGTGGTGATCTGCGCCGGCCAGGAACCCCTGCTGGAACTGCAACCGACACTGGCGGCGGAGAACCTGCGCTACCACGTCATCGGCGGCGCCAGCGTGGCGCGGGAGCTGGATGCCAAACGGGCCATCCGCGAGGGCGCCGAACTGGCCGCGCGGTTGTAGGACGTGCGCCCGGCAAGTGAAGACTTCCCACAAGTATCTCAGCTAGGGAGACTGTAATCTGTTAGATTACAGTCCAGCGATGATCAGGAGCTTCCGCCACAAAGGGCTGCGCGCCCTTTATCAGTACGGTGATCCTCGCGGCGTGCGGGCTGACCACGTGCCCAAGCTGCAACGCATCCTCGCCGCTCTGGATACAGCCAATGGCCCCAGAGATATGGACCTGCCCGGTTACCGCCTGCATGGACTCAAAGGCTCGTTGGCCGGTTACTGGGCCGTCAATGTCTCGGGCAATTGGCGGGTGATTTTCCGCTTCATCGACAGCGACGCAGAGTTGCTGGACTATCTCGACTATCACTGACCGAAGGAGCAGAGCATGGCGATGCATAATCCGCCTCATCCCGGAGAAGTCCTGCTCGAGGATGTCTTGCCGGAGCTATGCCTGTCCGTGACGGCACTGGCAACCCACCTCGGCATAAGCCGCCCGCACCTGTCCAAGGTTCTCCATGGCCGCGCGCCGATCAGCGCCGACCTGGCCTGGCGCCTGGAGCAGGCGGGCCTGGGGACTGCCCGCCATTGGCTGGCCATGCAGGCCGCATACGACCTCTGGCAGGTCAGCCAGCAAGCTCACCCGCCCATCGCTCGGCTGAAAGCCGTCGCCTGATCCCGCTGATTCACGCCGACTCAAGCAATACCTTGATCGCCTGCAGGTCGCGCTCCACCCACTGCGCATCGCGCTCGAAGGTGGCGTCGTCCATCTGCGGCTGACGCAGCAGGGTCAGCTGCAACTCGCAGCCATCGCCATTGGGGATCAGCCGCAGCGGGATATGAATGGCCGGTGCCTGCTCGGGTAGCACATCGTGGTCCAGCACGCCGAACCCGTTGCGCGGCGAAAAGCGCACGCGCAGGGGCCCCTGGGGTGTCTGCGCCAGCCACAGGTCGCCTTCAAGCGGCGCGATGGCGCTGCACAGCCCGGAAGCCCAGTAAGGAAAGTTATTCGGGTCGGCGAGGAAGTCGTAGGCCGCATCGCGAGTCCGCTCGATGCGGACGCTGAGGACGCGGGAAGCGCGGGTGGCCATGATCGGGACCTCCATCGGGACGGGAGCAATGCTCCGGTCTGGTGCATACTACGCGGCTACATTTCATCGTTCGATCGCAGGACGGCCCTTCGCCGCCCTGCCCGCGAGCCGTTTCTGGAGTTTCCCATGCCTACGCCGCCCTGGTGGATGTTCGTCCTGCCGCTGATCGCCGGCGCCTGCCTGCCGTTGCAGGCGGGCATCAACGGTCAACTGGCCAAGCAAGTGTCCAGCGTACTGGCCGCCGCGCTGATTTCCTTCTTTGTCGGCATGCTCGGCCTGCTCGCGCTGACCCTGGCCAACCGTGAATTCCCCAGCCTCGCAGCGATGCGCGGGATGCCCTGGTGGCAGTGGTGCGGCGGTTTCCTGGGGATGTTCTTCATCTTCATCGCCGCTTTCGCCGCGCCGCGCGTCGGTGCGCTGATGTTCATGGTGCTGGTCCTCGCTGGGCAACTGGGCATGGCGCTGGCCCTGGACCACTTCGGCTGGGCCGGCTTCAAGGAAGCGCCGGTCAGCGCTATGAAGGTCGCCGGCATGGTCGCCATCGCCATCGGTATCTGGATGATCCGCAGGGGCTGAGCGGACCGACGGGCGGGCCCGACAACCAAGCCACACTGGCTATGCTGCTGGGACCCGGACCGTGCCGAGTCACGCCATGGATACACTCCCGCACAGCGACGAGCCGTCGGAATGGCTATTCGGCTCCCGCACCTTCAACCTGCGTCGCGACCGCCTGCGCTGGCCCGGCCGTGACGAGCCGGAAACCGCCTACGTTCTCGAGTACCCGGACTGGGTCAATGCCACGGCGCTGACCCGCGATGGCGAGCTGCTCCTCGTGCGCCAGTACCGCCATGGCGTTCGAGGCTGGGTAGTGGAGCTGCCCGGCGGCTGGGTCAAGCCGGACGACGCCGACCGCGAGCATGCCATTCGGCGCGAGCTTCTGGAAGAGACCGGCTATGTGTTCGACCAGGTCGAGCCGTTGCTGTCGCTCTCACCCAACCCCGGCACCCATGACAACCTGCTGCATGCCTTCCTCGCCACAGGGGGGCAACGCGTACGCGAACCGCAGCCGGACGACGACGAGCACATCGTCGTGCTGACGCTGCCGCTGGCGGAGGTGCAGACGCGCCTGCTGGACGGCTCGCTGCTCGACAACGGCCACCTCAGTTGCCTGCTACTGGGCCTGTTGCGCCTGGGCCGGCTGCGTTTCGGATTCCCCGAGGGAGATCTTGCATGACGGATATCCAGGTGATTCTGGTCGACGAGCACGACAACCCCGTCGGCACACTGGAAAAACTCGAGGCGCACCGACAGGGCCTGCGGCATCGGGCAATCTCGGTCTATCTGTTCAACCCGGCAGGGGAACTGCTGCTGCAACGCCGCGCGCAAGCCAAATACCACTGCGGCGGACTGTGGAGCAACAGTTGCTGCGGTCACCCCTACCCCGACGAAACCGCCCTCGACGCCGCCGAACGCCGGCTGGGCGAGGAGATGGGTGTCCATGCACACCTGCACAAGTTGTTCGAGTTCAGCTACTGCCTGGAGCTGCCCGGCGGCCTCATCGAGAACGAGTACGGGCATATCTTCGCCGCCGTGGACGATCAGCCACCCCAGCCCGATCCGGAGGAGGCCGACGATTTTCGTTACATCACCCTGGCCGACCTGGAAATGGAAATGGCCGCCGCCCCGGACCGCTTCACCCCCTGGTTCCGCCTCTGCTATCCAGCGCTCAACGCCCACCTTCGGGAGCACGGCGGGCTGACGGCACTCTGAGGCCCTTCGTCGAAAGAGCGCGCAATTGCCCTGCCTCACCACTATGATGCGCACCTTTGCAACGCCCCGCCGAATGCCCCCCATGAGAAAACCACCGCTGATCGCCAACGCTGAACTGGACCGCCTGGAAACCTGGGCCAAGTACACCTCGGGCCTGTGCAAGGACTGCAACGCCACCTGCTGCACCATGCCGGCGGAAGTCAACGTCAACGACCTGATCCGGATCGGCGTCGTCGACGAATTCGAGCGCGACGAGCCGGCAAAGAACATCGCCAAACGCTTGCTGAAGGAAGGCATCGTCGAGCGCTTCAACCAGAAGAGCGGCATCTTCACCCTGACCCGCACCAGCAACGGCGACTGCTACTTCCTCGACCGCAAGACCCGCCTCTGCAGTGTCTACGCCAAGCGCCCGGACACCTGTCGCAACCACCCGCAGGTCGGCCCGCGCCCTGGCTACTGCGCCTATCGCAAGAGAGCCGGCTGACCTTCGTCCGCTGAAATCGGTGGCTCCCGGCTCGCTATACTGCGGGCCTGCTCAGGAGCCCCGAATGAATTCCCTGCTCGAAGCCTGGCGGCATTCGCCAACCCACCGCCGTGTCTGGGCGCTCGCCGCGCCGATGATCCTTTCCAACGTCTCCGTGCCGCTGGTTACCCTGGTCGACAGCGCGGTGATCGGTCACCTGCCGCACGCGCACCAACTCGGCGCGGTGGCCGTCGGCGGCGGGCTCTATACCCTGCTGGTGGGCGTACTGGGCTTCCTGCGCATGGGCACCACCGGTTTTGCCGCGCAGGCGACCGGGCGTGACGATGGCGGCGCGCTGCGGCGGATACTCGGCCAGAGTCTCCTGTTGGCCCTGGGTCTGGCGCTGCTGCTCGGCTTGCTGGCGATCCCGCTGACCGGCCCCGTGCTCGCGCTGATGCGCCCCTCCGCAGAGCTGGACTCCCTGGCTCGCGAGTTCTTCCACATCCGCCTGTTCGGCCTGCCGGCAGCGCTGGCCACCTACGCGCTGGTCGGCTGGTTCCTCGGGACGCAGAACGCCCGCGCGCCACTGGCGATCCTGCTGACCACCAACGTCATCAACATCGTTCTCAGCCTCTGGTTCGTGATCGGCCTGGGCTGGGGCGTCGCCGGTGCGGCGAAGGCCTCCGTGCTCGCCGAATGGAGTGGCGCCCTGCTCGGCCTGGCGCTGACCCGCGGGACCCTGGCGCGCTACTCCGGCCAGCCGGACTGGACTCGCCTGCGCGCCTGGGCCAGTTGGCGCCCACTGCTGATGGTCAACCGCGATATATTCATCCGCAGCCTGGCGCTGCAGGGCGTGTTCTTCCTGCTGACGGTGCAGGGCACCCGCCTGGGCGACGCCACGGTGGCCGCCAATGCCTTGCTGCTGAACGGGCTGATGGTCACCTCCTACGCCCTCGACGGACTCGCCCATGCGGTGGAGGCCCTGTGCGGGCACGCCATCGGCAGCCGCGACCGCACCGCGCTGCGTCGTTCGCTGGTGGTCGCCTGCGGCTGGTCACTGATCGCCAGCCTGCTGTTCGTTGCCCTTTTCACCTTCGCCGGGCACCTGTTCATCGCCCTCCAGAGCGACATCCCCGAAGTACGCGCCACCGCCGACCAGTACCTGCCCTACCTCGCCTGCCTGCCGCTGATCGGCATGTGGAGCTATCTGCTCGACGGCCTGTTCATCGGCGCCACCCGCGCCCGCGAGATGCGCAACGCCATGCTGCTCGCCTGTGCCGCCAGCCTGCCGCTGGGCATCGCGCTGCAGGGCTGGGGAAATCACGGTTTATGGCTAACCTTCCTATGCTTCATGTTGCTGCGCGGCGTGATCCTCGCCCTCTACGCCTGGAGGCTCACGCGCCAAGATGCCTGGCAGGTGCCTGCCAGCCCCTGACCAGTTGAGGAGACGCCATGCCGGCTTGTCCCATTCCCGTTGACGAAACCCTGCGTCAGCAGACCCTGGATGAGATGAACCTGCTCGACACCCCGGCCGAGCACTACCTGGACACGCTGGTCCAGCTGACCCAGGACCTGGTGAAGGTCGACACGGTTCTGATCAGCCTGATCGACCAGGACCGCCAGTGGTTCAAGGCCCGCGTCGGCCTCGACGCCAACGAGACGACGCGCGACGTGTCCTTCTGCGGCTACGCGATTCTTGGCGAGGACACCCTGCTGGTACCCGACGCCACCCTCGACGCACGTTTCGCCGACAACCCGCTGGTGCTCGGCCCGCCCTACATCCGCTTCTACGCCGGGCGCCCGCTGCGCGCCGGCAATGGGCAGGCCATCGGCACCCTGTGCATGGTCGACCCGCGCCCGCGCAGCATGCCCCAGGCGCAACAGGCAAATTTCCGCGACCTCGCCACCCTAGCCGAGGGCTACCTGCAACTGCGCACACTGATCCAGAACAACCGCGACCTGCGCGTGGAGATGGACCGCGAACAGCGCAAGGCCCTGCTCGACCCGCTGACCCAGCTGTGGAACCGGGGCGGCCTGCTGACCTTCCAGGAGCGCGAATGCCGGATGGCGCGGGAAAGCCATGCGCAGCTGGGCGTGCTGTATGCCGACCTCGACTTCTTCAAGTCGATCAACGACCAGCATGGCCATGCCGCCGGTGACCAGGTGCTGTGCGAATGTGCCCGACGCCTGCGCGCCGCGCTACGCCCCGACGACCTGCTGGTGCGCCAGGGCGGAGAGGAATTCGTCGCGCTGCTCAAGGTGAAGGACGGCGAGGAATTGCAGCGGGTCGCCGAACGCGTGCGCCAGTTGATCGGCAACGAGCCGGTGCCGTTGGCCAGCGGGCCACTGCCGGTGAGCCTGAGCATCGGCTGCACCCTGCTGGTCGGCGAGGAAGCCGTGGACCAGGCACTGGAACGCGCCGACGCCGCGCTTTACAGTGCCAAGCAGGCCGGACGCAACCGGGTGGTTTTCCACGCGTCATCGGCCCAAGCCTGAATCCCCAATAAGAAGGCCCCATCCGAGGAAGCCTCCATGGCCCAAGCCATTGCCGCGTACCTGCACTACCTGTCGATCTTCATTCTGTTTGCCCTGCTGGTGCTGGAGCACCAGTTGTTCCGCCTGCCCCTGGACCTGTCGCGGGCGCGCAGCCTGGTCATCGTCGACCTCGCCTACGGCGCCTGCGCCGGCCTGGTCCTGTTGACCGGCGCGGCACGCGTGGTGTGGTTCGCCAAGGGCACCGAGTATTACCTGCACAACAGTATCTTCCACGCCAAGATCGGCCTGTTCGTCCTGGTGGCGCTGCTGTCGATCCTGCCAACCATGACCTTCCTCAACTGGCGCAACGAGCTCAAGGCCGGGCGCGTGCCGGCGCCCAGCGAGCGCCAGGCGAAGCGGGTGATCATGACCATCCGCGTCGAACTGCTCGCGCTGCTGATCCTGCCGCTGCTGGCGAGCCTGATGGCGCGCGGTTTCGGGATGATCGGTTGAGCCGAGTCACATGACTCGTGCGGTTTGCCACTTTCCTACATTTGAAAAGGACTGATCCGCTTCAGGCGCTTCCGCGAGGAGTGGATGCTTCTGCGCAGCTACGACTGCCGCAGGCTTCATACATGCCCCACTTCGCCTTCCGCTTCAGTATCCTCCTGGCCTTCGCCGTCCTGGGCGGCTGCGCCAGCGATGAATTCACGCTGGAAGCAGACCTGCCGGGAGACTTCCAACTCCGCGGCGACGCCCAATATCTTCCGTCCCCAGGCGGTACCTGCTCCGGAGCGACGAAGCAGAGCGTCAGTCATCACCTGTTCAATACGCCGGGGCATGCTGCGCGACCCCAGCGCGTCAGTTTCCAGGTGCCACTGATCGCTCGCGCTGACGGCTGCACGCGCCAGCTCAGCCGCATCCAGATCCAGCTCGACGGTGAGTCCGCCTCTCACCCCAACGATGTGGTCCAACCGGACCAGGCCTTCGCCATCCTGTCATTCCGCGATCACCTGCCTGCCTCCGCCTGGGAACCACCGCGCCAAGGAGCGATCATCTTCGATGGCCAATGCCGCTGGCTGTTGCCGCCGGCCGAAGCGGGCAGCACCATCGAGCGGCGACTGCAATGCAGTGCATCAGACCTGCAAGGCCGCTGGTTCGATGCCACGCCGGGCGGTACGCTGCGACGCAGTGACCTGGCGGGCCGGACCGTGCGCCTGGCCATCGGTGCGGCACCCGACGTACCCGCCACCGTCACCGCTTCCGGTCAATAACCCCTCTCAGCTGTTCGGCGGCAACAGTTGCGCAAGCCGCATGCGCAGGGGCTCGATCTCTGCCGGCACGGGCTGCAGGTGGAAGCGCTGGCGCAGGACTGCCAGCAGTTCATCCACATCAGCGATGTTGGACTGCTCGACATCACCTTCCGTCGTCCGCCGGCTGAACTGCCCGTTGAGCAGCGACAACCGTGCGCCCTCTTCGCTCAGCGCCACGCGCAGGGAATTGCGGAACACGCTCTGCGGGTAGGTCGAGGTGTACCAGTTGCGCATGGTGTAATCGGCCCAGTGCTGGGCCCCCAGGGTGAAGCGGTAAAGCGTCTGCCAGCCGGACGCAGAGCGCGTCGCCATTTCCAGCTCTCCATCCGCGCTGCGGCTGATGCGCCAGCCACCGGGCAGCTCCTCATCCACGTGCAACGGCAGGGCGCGCGGCGAGGCCGGGCCGCCAAAGCCGATATCCACCAGATGGGCTCCTTCCTCCAGGTCGACCCGCAGCAGCAGGTGGGTCTGCGGCGTCAGCGGCGCATCCGCCGCAAGCCCCCAGCGCACCCTCGCCACCAGCAGCGTCACCCGGTAATCCAGGCTGGTCAGCAGGCGCGCGAACAGGCTGTTGAGCTCGAAGCAGTAGCCGCCGCGATGACGCTCGACTACCTTCTCGAACACCGCGTCCGGCTCGATCAACACCGGCTTGTCCAGCAGGACGTCGAGGTTCTCGAAGGGCAACCGGTGCAATGCCGCAACGATCAGCCGGTCGAGGTTCTCCAGGGTCGGGGCGGGGCGCTCCGACGACAGGCCAAGGCGCGCCAGGGTGGCATCGAGCTGGGCGGTGTCGAAGGGGGTGAGCGGGGTCATGCGAGTCTCCTTTCGCGAAGCATCAAGGCGTGCTCCGGGCAGTGGGTTCGGGAATCACCAGCGGCCCGCAATTCTCCTCGCTGACGATCACCGCCAGCAGCCGCGCGGGTTCGCTGGCGCTGGGGTTCTCGGCGAAGAGGTGCAGCTCGCGGCTGGGCTCGAACCAGGTTTCCCCCGGTCCGTAAATCTGCGCCGGCAGGCCCTGCATCTGCGAGCGGACCTGGCCGCTGAGCACGATGGCAGTCACCGCGCCGGGATGGCGGTGAGCGGGCGTGAAGCCCCCGGGCGGGAAATCCACCTGCAACGTGGTGACGACCTTGCCGGGCATATCCGCCAGCGGCTCGCAGGAAAGGCGCTTCACCTGCGTAGCCGGCCGCACGTCGGCGGAGTGCCCGCCATGGCTTTCGGCAAGAAGCACCACTGGGCGCGATGCGGGATGCCAGAGCAATGCACCCGCCGCAACAGCTGCCGCCAGCGCCAACCCGATGCGCCACTCGCGGCCCGCGGCCGGATTCATGCCGGTGTCCCCGCCAGGCGAAAGCCCGGCTGCCAGCCAAGCCGGTGGCGGGCCTTGGCAGAGCTGACCTCGACGTCCTGCTCGGCGATGTTGTAGACACCGTGGGCGCCCCACTCCAGCGCCAGCAGCGCGGCACGAGCCGCGTCATCGACATGCACGGATAGCCGCGGATCAGCCGTTTCAGCTCCTGTTCCGGGACCATAGAGCCGGCCGTAGCGCAGCACGATGCCTTCCATCGGTTGGGCGCCGAGCACGGCATTTTCCAGCGCTGCTACGCCGCCGACACTGATGGCGCGCGGGCCTTCGGCGCCAAGGTCCAGCGGTTGCTCCTCGTGCAATGGCTGCTCGCCGGCCCGGTAGGCCCAGGCGATGCTCTGCGCGACCATGCGCTCGACGCCGGCGGCACGCGCAGCCGCCACCAGGTTGGCAGTGCCTTCGCGGCGCACGCGGGCATTGCGCGGCTGGGCGGCGGGCATCTGCGCCGGATCGAGACCGGCGGGCAGATCGGTCAGCTGATGGATCACCCAGCGCGGTCCGAACGCCTGTACGGCGTCCCGCAGACCGTCGCCATCGAAGACATCCAGCACCAGCGCCCGAGCGCCGGCAGCCTCGATGCGAGCGGCGCGCTCGGGCGAGCGGCTCATCGCCAGCACCTCATAGCCACGCTCCAGCAACAAGGGCAGCAGGCGCTGGCCAATGGCACCGCTGGCGCCGGCAAAAAACACTTTCATGCACATGGTGGACCTCGACTCGGGCAATTCAGGACATGGCCTCACTCTAGGAGCGTGATGCCCTACCCCACAGAGCCAAGATCGTGCCGAATGACTGGGACATGCGACCGGCCTTCTTGATCCAGGTCCGGCCAGGACCGCCGGCATCGTCTATAACAAACGACTCAACTACCGCTTTCCCGAGGAGTCGTCATGAGCCAAGTCTTCGATGTTGCCGTGGTCGTCGGCAGCCTGCGCAAGGAATCCCTGAATCGCAAGATCGCCAAGGCATTCGCCGCACTGGCGCCGACCAACCTGAAGCTGGAAATCGTCGAGATCGGCGACCTGCCGCTGTACAACGAAGAGCTCGACGCAGGCGCCCCGCCCGCCAGCTACGCTGCCTTTCGCGAGCGCATCGGCCGAGCCGACGCGGTGCTTTTCGTCACGCCCGAGTACAACCGCTCGGTGCCGGGCGTGCTGAAGAACGCCATCGACGTCGGCTCCCGGCCGTACGGCAAGAGCGCCTGGAACGCCAAGCCCTGCGCCGTGGTCAGCGCATCGCCAGGCGCCATCGGCGGCTTCGGCGCCAACCACCACCTGCGCCAGTCCCTGGTATTCCTCAACATGCCGGTGCTGCAGCAACCCGAGGCCTACCTGGGCGGTGCCGGCGGCTTCTTCGACGAAGCCGGCAAGCTGTCGGAAAAGACCCAGCCCTTCCTGCAGAGCATCATCGACGCCTTCGCCGGCTGGATCGAACAGAACCAGCCACGTTGAACACCGCAGGCTCCGACACTCGCCGGCGCCTTCCCGCCTCACCAATCTGAGCAGCCGGTCGCAGGCCTCTGCTCAGATTGCCCTTCACCGTTGATCCAACTGGCTGCACAGCCTCGCGCACGCCATGGTTCAGGCTCGCCTTTCCCGCCCGGACCATCCATGTTCCCCCGCCACGTCTCGTTCTGCACCCTCGCCCTTGCCCTGTTCGCTGGCTGCACATCGCCGCCGGTGAAGAAGGATATCGATGGTGAAAGCTTCAAGGCCGGGCAGCTGCTACAGAACGATGCCAACCGCGCCGCCAACCTGGCGATGGGCGATAACCTGGAAAGCCTCTCACGGCTGCTGGACAAGCTCTACAAGCGCAACCCGAGGGAGTGGAGGAAAACCGGCGCCCGGTCGCGGGAAGAGGCGCACCAGAACGTGATGGAGGCCATCCTCGAGCAGCGCCCGCTGATCGGCTTGGGCGACAAGCGTTCCGTCGCCGCCCTGCCGGTGGCCTTCGAAATGGAGTTCCAGGGCGATCGCGCCGGCGCCCTGATCTATGGGATCGGCAGCATGCTGATGGAGCTTTATGGCGGCACCACCACCCAGCACCTGCTCAGCGGGCTGAATTCGCAGAAGACCGCCAACGCGGCCTGGAACATCGAGGTCGCCGCCTGGCTGCTGGCCAGCCGGACCGATACCAGTGGCCAACCCTTGCTGCTCTCCAACGAGATCAGTGCCGCCGGGCGCAACCTGTCCTTCGAGCGCGAGTTCGGCCGCATGATCGGGCGTCTGGAGCTGCTCGCCCAAACCAGCGACGAAAGCCTGCGCCGCAGCGGCATCAACTATGTGCAAGGTATCCTCGCCGCGCCGATCATCGGTCTGGTGCAGTTCATCCCGCTGGATGCCGCCACGGCAGCGGCATCGCAGTAGCGGCCTAGTCTTCCAGCAGGCGCGCCAGGCGCTGGCGCAGGTAACGGTTCTCCGCGCGCAGTTCGTCGACTTCGTCCAGCAGCCGGAGCGCCAGCGCGATGCCCGGCCAGTCCAGTTCGAACTCGCGGCGCAGGCGCACGGCACGGCGCACCACGCTGACCGCCTGGTAATCGAAAACCCAGTGCCCTGCGCCTTGCTCACGGGGCTCCACGATGCCCACCTCGACGATTTCGACGAGCACGTCGCGGGGGAGGTTCACCGACTGGCAGAGCTCGTCGAGGTCCACCACCATCACTGTCGTCGTCATGCGCGTTTACCCCATTCGGCACGGGGGTCGAAGGCCGCCTTGGCAGCCAGTTCTTCCCAGAGTTTGCGGGTCGCCTCGTCCGCCGTCTTCGGCATCACCACCTTGAGCACGGCGTAGAGATCGCCGGCGGCGGCATCGCCCTTGTTCGGCAGGCCCTTGCCCTTGATGCGCAGGCGCTGGCCGGCCTGGCTGTTGGCCGGGATGCCGAGGTTGATTCGGCCACCGAGGGTGGGCACTTCCACCTTGGCACCGAGCGCCGCTTCCCAGGGCGCCACCGGTACGGTGACGATGAGGTCGCGGCCATCGACGTCGAACACCGGGTGCGGTACCAGGCGAATCACCAGGTACAGGTCGCCCGCCGGCCCGCCGTTGATACCTGGCGCGCCCTGCCCCTTGAGGCGGATGCGTTCGCCGTCGGCGGTGCCCACGGGGATCTTCACGTTCAGCGACTTGTTCTGCGGCGGCAGCTTGCGACCGTACTCGTCGTAGCTGGGCAGGCTGAAGCTGATCGGCCGGTTCTCGCCGGACAAGGTCTCCTCGAGGAACAGCGGCACCTCCATCTCGATGTCCTGGCCACGGTGCTGGCGCGGTTGGCGAGCGCCACCGAAGCCGCCTTGGGGACCTGCGCGGCCGCCGAAAATCTGCTCGAAGAAGTCGCTGAAGTCCTGCTCGTGCCCTGGCGGCGGGCCGTCGAAGCCTCCGCGCGGTTGCCAGCCAGGGGGCGCCTCGAACTGCGGCCCCTGCGGACCGTAACGACGCAGTTCGTCGTACTCGGCGCGCTTTTCCGGGCTCTTCAGCACTTCGTAGGCCTCGGAGACCTCCTTGAAGTGCGTCTCGGCGTCCGGCTCCTTGCTGACGTCCGGATGGTACTTGCGCGCGAGCTTGCGGTAGGCGGTCTTGATCGCCTTCTCATCGGCGTCGGGTTCGACCCCGAGCGCCGCGTAGTAATCCTTGAATTCCATCGGTAGCGGTCACTCCTCACATGCGTTGGACCTGTCGGCGCCTGGGACACGGGGGATTCGCGCGGGCAGCCGAAGCCGCTGCGCGCACTGCGAGGCGAACAGGTGGAAAAGCGGGTTCTGACCTACCAGATGGAGGCGTCGCGCCCGCTTTTCAACACTGCCTGCAAGCCTAGACGCTGATCCTGCATCGGGTCTGCCGGGACGACTTGATACCGGTCATGGCATAGTCATTTCCCCCACCTACTCACGAACCTTCCAGGCCATGAGCACACCCACCGACTCGTTCCGCCAGCCGCTGGACCCCAGCCATGAGCTGCCGATCTATCGGCAGCTCTATGGGCGCATCCGCGACGCCATCACCCGTGGCGCACTGCGGCCGGGCGAGCGGGTGCCCCCAGTACGAGGGCTGGCCGGCGACCTGGGCGTAGCGCGCGGCACCGTCGAACTGGCCTACCAGTTGCTGACCAGCGAAGGCTACCTGCTAGCGCGCGGGCCGGCCGGCACCGTGGTCTCCCCGCAACTCGCCGGCCGCACGGAGGCTGCCCTGCCCGTCGTCGCCCCCCCTGCGACCGTAGAGCGCAGTCTGCCCGGCCTGATCGCCCACGGCCCAGCCCTGCGGCCGTTCCAGCTCGGCGTGCCGGCACTGGACGCCTTCCCCCGCGCGCTCTGGTCACGCCTGTGCGCACGCCGCCTGCGCCAGCAGGGCGCCTCGATGCTGGCATACCCGGAACCCTGCGGCTACGGCCCGCTGCGCGAGGCGGTGGCGGGCTACCTGGGCATCTCCCGCGGCATCGCCTGCGACCCGGCACAGGTATTCATCTGCGCGGGTTACCAGGGTGCGCTGGACCTGATCAGCCGCACTTTGCTGGAGCCCGGCCAGCGCTTCTGGCACGAGGACCCCGGCTACCCGCGCGGCCGCGAACTGCTGCGCCGCGCCGGCGGCGTGCCGGTGCCGGTCGCGGTGGATGCAGACGGCCTGCGTGTGGAGGACGGCATTGCCCGCGCGCCGGATGCGCGCTTCGCCCTGATCACGCCGTCGCAGCAAAGCCCCACCGGCGTCGCCCTCAGCCTGCCGCGGCGCCTGGCCCTGCTGGACTGGGCGGCGAGCAGCGGCGCCTGGATCGTCGAGGACGACTACGACAGCGAATACCGCTATGCCGGCTTCCCCCTGCCGGCGCTGAAAAGCCTCGACCGCGCAGGCCGCGTGCTCTACACCGGCACCTTCAGCAAGGTGCTCTACCCGGCGCTGCGCCTGGGCTATCTCGTGGTACCGGCGGAACTGGTGGAAGACTTCGTGCGCACCCAGCAGGTATTCACCTCAGGCTGCGCCGAGCTGCTCCAGGCGACCCTCTGCGACTTCATGCAGGAAGGCCATTTCGCCCGTCACCTCAAGCGCACCCGCACGCTTTACGCACTGCGCCGCCAGTGGTTGCGCAGCGCGCTGGAAGATCGCCTCGGCGAGCGCCTGCGCTTCGCCGACACGCCCGGGGGCCTGCACCTGGTCGGCGCGCTGGAACAGGATGACCTCGCCGTCGCCCGTCGCGCCCACGCGGACGGTCTCGGTCTGCAAGCGCTGAACGCCTGGTGCATGGAGGCCAGGCGCGAGCCGGCACTGCTCATGAGTTTCACCAACGTCAGCGACGAGAAGCTCGCAGGACGCCTGGCAGAGCGGTTGGCGCCGTTGCTGGACTGATTCACGCCGAGCGGCGGTCAATACCTCCGATGGCGAAACCTGGCTGACAGGTGACGTTGACCGAGGTCAATTTTCCTTCAGACGAAGTCGTTAGATTTCCACAACATCTTGTTGTCTCGAATAAATCGAGACACATCATGTTGTGGAATCCAGCCAATGCCTCTGACACGGACCGCCCCCCTTCCCGCCAGCCTGCGCAAGCGCAATGGCAACGCCGTAGTCTTCGACCCGAGCAAGATCGAACGCGCCATTGCCGCCGCCGGCGACGCCAGCGGCGAGTTCTCCGCGCCCCACGCTCAGGAGCTGACCCGCCGCGTGCTGGCGCGCCTGCCGGCGCAGAATGATCTCGACGTGGAACAGGTGCAGGACGTGGTCGAGCGCGCCCTGATGGAAGCCGGCCACTACCCCACCGCGCGCGCCTACATCGTCTACCGCGAACGCCACGGACGCCTGCGGCGCGAGCGCAAGACGCTGGTGGATGTCGCCGCTTCGATGAACGAATACCTGTCGCGCGAAGACTGGCGGGTGCGCGCCAACGCCAACCAGGGTTACTCCCTGGGCGGGCTGATCCTCAACGTGTCGGGCAAGGTCACCGCCAACTACTGGCTGGACGAGGTGTACAGCGAGGGCATCGCCGTCGCCCACCGCGAGGCGGACCTGCACATCCACGACCTCGACATGCTCGCCGGCTACTGCGCCGGCTGGTCGCTGCGCACCCTGCTCAGCGAAGGCCTGAACGGTGTACCGGGGCGGGTCGAGGCAGGGCCGCCGAAGCACCTGTCCAGCGCGCTGGGGCAGATGGTCAACTTCCTCGGCACACTGCAGAACGAGTGGGCCGGCGCCCAGGCCTTCAGCTCCTTCGACACCTACCTCGCGCCCTATGTGCGCAAGGACGGCCTGAGTTATCAACAGGTGCGCCAGGCGCTGCAGGAGTTCATCTACAACCTCAACGTGCCGTCGCGCTGGGGCACCCAGACGCCCTTCACCAACCTGACCTTCGACTGGGTCTGCCCGGAAGACCTGCGCGAGCAGGTTCCCTACGTCGGCGGCGTGGAGATGCCGTTCGCCTACGGTGACCTGCAGGCCGAGATGGACCTGATCAACCGCGCCTACATCGAAGTGATGCAGGCCGGCGACGCCCACGGCCGGGTGTTCACCTTCCCGATCCCGACCTACAACATCACCCACGATTTCCCCTGGGACAGCGACAACGCCACGCGCCTCTTCGAGATGACCGCGCGCTACGGCCTGCCGTACTTCCAGAACTTCCTCAATTCGGACATGCAGCCCAACCAGGTGCGCTCCATGTGCTGCCGCCTGCAACTGGACGTGCGCGAGCTGCTCAAGCGCGGCAATGGGCTGTTCGGCTCGGCGGAGCAGACCGGTTCGCTGGGCGTGGTGACCCTCAACTGCGCGCGCCTGGGCTATCGCCATCGCGGCGACGCTGCCGCCCTCTACGCCCAGCTCGACTACCTGCTGGAGCTGGCCTTCGACAGCCTGGAGGTCAAGCGCAAGGTCATCCAGCAGCACATGGATGCCGGGCTCTACCCGTACACCAAACGTTACCTCGGCACCCTGCGCAATCACTTCTCCACCATCGGTGTGAACGGCCTGCACGAGATGGTGCGCAACTTCACCGGTGACCGCGAAGGCCTGCACACCGAGTCCGGCCGGCAGATCGCACTGGAGCTGCTGGACCATGTACGGGCGCGACTGGTGCGCTTCCAGGAAGACAGCGGCCACCTCTACAACCTCGAAGCCACCCCGGCCGAAGGCACCACCTACCGCTTCGCCCGCGAGGACCGCAAGCGCCACGCCGGCATCCTCCAGGCCGGCACGCCGGATGCGCCCTACTACACCAACTCCTCGCAGTTGCCGGTGGGCCTCACCGACGATCCGTTCGAGGCGCTGGAGCTGCAGGACGCGCTGCAGTGCAAGTACACCGGCGGCACCGTGCTGCACCTGTACATGGCCGAACGCATCTCCAGCGCCGAGGCCTGCAAGACCCTGGTGCGCACCGCCCTCGGGCGCTTCCGCCTGCCCTACCTGACGGTGACGCCGACCTTCTCCATCTGCCCCGTACACGGCTACCTCGCCGGCGAACACGAGTTCTGCCCGAAGTGCGACGCAGCCGCGCTGCAGAAGGCCGCGCCCAAGAGCTGCTGTGGCGGCTGATCCTCCGTTCACTTTCATCCCCGCAAAAAGGAGCACTACCGATGACCGCGAACCAATTGCCCGAAAGCCAGCGCCAGCGCTGCGAGGTGTGGACCCGCGTAATGGGTTATCACCGCCCGGTGTCGGCCTTCAACGCCGGCAAGCAATCCGAGCACCGCGAGCGCCGCCACTTTCGCGAGACGCGATGAGCGCCACGCTCAGGGTCGGGGGCCTGGTGCCCCTGACCACCCTCGACTATCCCGGCCTGCTCGCCTGCGTGCTGTTCTGCCAGGGCTGCGCGTGGCGCTGCCGGTACTGCCACAACCCGGGGCTGATCCCGGCGCGGGGCCCAGCGGAAATCCACTGGGACGACATCCTCGCCTTCCTCCGTCGTCGCCAGGGATTGTTGCAGGGCGTCGTCTTCAGCGGCGGCGAAGCAACGTTGCAGAACGCCCTGCCCGATGCCATGGCGAACGTGCGCGAGATGGGGTTTCGCATCGGCCTGCACAGCGCCGGTATCCGTCCGGATTCCCTTGCCCGTGCACTGCCCCAGGCAGACTGGGTCGGGTTCGACGTGAAGGGGCTGGCCGAGGACATGGACGCCATCACCGGCGTAAAACGCAGTGGACTAGCCAACTGGCGCAGCCTGGAACTGTTGCTGGAGAGCGGCGTGAACCACGAATGCCGGACGACCGTGCATTGGCAGTTGTTCGATCTGGATAAACTCCGGCGCCTGGCCCTGCGCCTGCGCGGAATGGGTGTGGAAAACTTCGTGGTGCAACTGGCCCGCAACGGGCGGCAGCTCGATCCACAGTTGCTCGCTAGTCCTGCGCCCCACGGTGCCAAGGATTTCTGGCGAGAGTTGGAAGCGCTTTTCCCGCACTTCGAGTTGCGCCAGGACAGCTAGGAACCACGGCCAACTTCCGGGAGCTCCGGGCGAGCACATCCCCCTCACCCCAGCCCTCTCCCGCTGAGGGTGAGGGCAACCCCGAACGCCAATATCCCGCAGCGGCACAGAATCTTCTGTAGGAACGAGGGGGACGCCCAGTGCTTGCTCGCGAACGCCCCCCTGCTGCGGACGTCGGTTCGCGAGCAAGCTCGCTCCTACAACGGACCCGCGGCGTTAGTAATTCGCAGGCAAAGAAAAGCCCCGCCGAAGCAGGGCTGTTGCTTACGCGGACCGCCAAGTCATCAGGACGACAGGTAAGCCGACCGGGTCAACCCCAGACGCAGGGCGTCGAGGAATTGCGTGCGCTCGCGCACGGTGAGCTTGGCCCCGGCCACCTTGTCGCGGTAGTGGGTCATCAGCTCCTCGGGCGACAGGTGCACGTAGCGCAGCATGTCCTCGATGGTGTCGTGGGTCTCGATGCCGGCGTGGTAGTAGCTGCCGTCGGCGTTCTGGTAGACGTTCACCGAATCGGTATCGCCGAACAGGTTGTGCATGTCGCCGAGGATTTCCTGGTAGGCGCCGACCAGGAAGGTGCCGATCAGGTAGTCCTCGCCTTCCTTCACATCGTGCACCGGCATGCTGGTCTCGATGCTCTGCTCGTCGACGTATTGAGTGATCTTGCCGTCGGAGTCGCAGGTCAGGTCCTGCAGCACCGCGCGGCGGGTCGGCTCCTCGCCCAGGCGGTGGATCGGCAGGATCGGCAGCACCTGGCCGATGGCCCAGGTGTCGGGCAGGCTCTGGAACACCGAGAAGTTGCAGATGTACTTGTCGGCCAGCTTGTCGTTCAGCTCGTCGAGCACCTGGCGGTGCGAACGCTGATGTGCCTTGAGCTGGTTGTGCAGGCGGCGGCAGATGGCGAAGTAGCACTGCTCGGCCAGGGCCTTCTGCGCCAGGCTGATCTTGCCCTCGGCGTACTGCGCAGCGGCGTCGCTCATGTAGTGGGTGGCGCGCCAGTAGGTCTCGGTGACCATCTCGGCATCGGTCGGGCCGAGCAGGTCGGCCAGCCACTGGACGATCTCCGGCTGCTCGGCGAGGTCGGTGATCTTCGGCACTTCGTCGTTATGGCGCTCGACGTCGGTGACCTGGGTGATCAGCACCGCGTGGTGCGCGGTCAGCGCGCGGCCGCTCTCGGAAAAGATGTGCGGGTGCGGCAGGCCTTGCGCGTCGCAGAATTCCTTGAGCATGCCCACCACCACACCGGCGTAGTCGTCGATGTCGTAGTTGATCGAGCTGGCGTTGCGCGAGTGGGTGCCGTCGTAGTCCACGCCCAGGCCGCCGCCCACGTCCACGTGGTCCACCGGCAGGCCGAGGGCACGCAGTTCGCCGTAGTAGCGGATGGCTTCCTTGAAGCCGTGCTGGTAATCGGCCAGGTTGGCGATCTGCGAGCCCATGTGGAAGTGCAGCAGGCGCACGCCCTGGTCCAGGCCGGCGGCGCGGAAGCGCTCGACCACCGACAGCAGCTGCGCGGCGGACAGGCCGAACTTGGCCTTCTCGCCGCCGGTATCGGCCCACTTGGAGGACGCCAGCGAGGACAGGCGCACGCGCAGGCCGACCTGGGGCAGCACGCCGATCACGGCGGCTTCCTCGATCACCAGCTGCACCTCGGATTCCTTCTCGATCACGATGAACACGTTGTGGCCGAGCTTCTGCCCCATCAGCGCCAGCTTGATGAACTCGCGATCCTTGTAGCCATTGCAGACGATGGTGCCGCCCTTGGGCGCCAGCGCCAGCACGGCCATCAGCTCGGGCTTGGAACCTGCTTCCAGGCCGATGGAGACGTTCTGCGTGGCGATGATGCTTTCCACCACCGCTTCCTGCTGGTTCACCTTGATCGGGTACAGCGCGGTGTAACGGCTGGTGTATTCCAGACGCGCGATATTGGCATCGAAGGCGCCGGTGAGCTTGCGCACGCGGTCCTGCAGGATGTCCGGGAAACGCACCAGCAGCGGCAGCGACAGGCCGGCCTCGCGCAGCTGCTCGACCAGCCCGTGCAGATCGATCGGCTGGGCATCAGCGCCCTGCGGGCGAACTTCCACGTTACCGGCGTCGTTGATGGCGTAGTAGCCAGCGCCCCAGTGGCGAATTCCGTAGATGCTGCGGCTGTCTGCCACGGTCCAGTTGCTGCCGTCGTCTTTGCGGGTCCGTCTAGCGGCCATGCGGGGTGGTCTCCTCAAGTAGCACGAATGAATTGCGCGAATGTGTGCAGGCGCCCGCCCGGCGTGCGGGTGAGTCGTCAAAGCCTGGTGGTGTAAACCTAGCCGGGCCTCGTGACGTTGCCGTGTTGACCGCCGGGGTTGGCGGTAAGTTTAGGAAAATCCGACGACACGCCCAGGGCGCGCCGATAAATCTCCCATCTAGGGAAAGGGCTTGCCGGCAATGCACGCAACGCACATCGCCTGGAACCCCTTCTCTGCAGAGGAGAATCGTTCGGGAGAGACGGCTCAGCCGCCGGATTTCTTCGCCTTGAGGCCGCGTTTGGTCAGCTCTTCGAGCAGCAGGTCGACGTGGTCGCCCTGGATTTCGATGATGCCGTCCTTCAGCGCGCCACCCGTGCCGCAGCGCTTCTTCAGCGCGGTCGCCAGGTCTTTCAGCGCATCGGCCGCCAGCGGCACGCCGGTCACCGTGGTCACGGTCTTGCCACCGCGGCCCTTGGTTTCACGACGCACGCGAGCGATGCCATCGCCGGCCGGAATCTCGGCCTGCTTGCAGATGCACGCGCCAACGGGCTGATTGCAGTCCGGGCAGTGCCGGCCGGAATCAGTGGAGTAGACGAGCCCGCCGAGGGCGGACAGGGAGGATGCTTTCTTGACCACCGGGCGTTTCCCCAGGATTGGCCTCTTCGGGCCAGGTCAACGAATGGCCGGCGGGTGCCGACCGCGACGCCCCACTCAGGCAGGGGCTGCGCAATTCCCGGCGGAGGACCCTGCCGGAAAGGTCGCGCAATTTAGCAGCATTGGAGGCAAATGCTAAGAGCGAAAATGCGTCATTGATCGGTGGTTTGGCGACATGCCCAACCCAACCGGAGTCTTGGGGTGCCTGTAGGAGCGAGCCTGCTCGCGAACAAACCCCGCAGCGGGGCTCAGTTCGCGAGCAAGCTCGCTCCTACGAAAAGCAACCCGACGTCAGAAACTGACCAGGTACTTGCGCAACGCCGCCAGCGAATCCGGGCAATAAGGTGTGCCCGCCTTGGCCTCGGCCAGCGCCTGGTGCGGGTCGATGAATTTCGCTTCCAGCACTTCCTCGGGCTGCAATGTCAGAGGCGCATCGGAAACGGCGGAGAACACCGCGCACCAGAGGCGGTTGTCCGGCTGGTCGAAGAAGAACGTGCCGTGGGGACGCAACTCGACGCCGGCGATGCCCAGCTCTTCCTCCAGCTCGCGGGCGGCGGACTCGGCGTAGCTTTCCTCGGCCTGGACCATGCCGCCGGCTGCCGGGTCCCAGTAGCCGGGGTAGACCGCCTTGCTCAGGGTACGGCGGTGCACGCACAGCTCGCCGGCAGAGTTGAACAGCAGGATGAAGGTGCCCCGGCCGATCAGCCCGCGCGCGCGCAGTTCGGCGCGCGGCAGGCTGCCCAGCAACTGGTCGTCATCGTCGACCCAGGCGATCTTCTCGGCGTCCGAGGCCGCCCGGTGGGCGGCCTCCTTGCGGCTGATGCCTTCCATCGATCAGCCCTGGGCCAGCAGCTGGCGCAGGTCGATGATCGCGGCGTTGGCGCGGGAGATGTAGTTGGCCATCACCAGCGAGTGGTTGGCCAGCACGCCAAAGCCGCTGCCGTTGAGGACCATCGGGCTCCACAGCGGCGCCTCGGCGGCCTCCAGTTCACGGATGATCTGGCGCACGCTGACGGTAGCGTTCTTCTTCGCCAGCACGTCGGCGAAGTCCACCTCGATGGCACGCAGGATGTGCGACAGCGCCCAGGCCTGGCCACGGGCTTCGTAGAACACGTTGTCGATCTGCATCCAGGGGGTTTCCTGGACCACTTCCTCGACCTGCGGCGCCTGGCCGGGCGCGACCGGCTGCATCGGCGTGATGTTGGTGTTCAGCTTGACCCGGCCAACGCTGGCCGAGAGGCGCTGGGACAGCGAGCCCAGGCGGGTGGAGACGTCACCCAGCCAGTTGTTCAGGCTGTCGGCGCGGGCGTAGAACTGCGCGCCGGCCGGATCGGCGGACAGGCGGCCGAGGTAGCGGTCCAGGGACTTGATGCCTTCGGCGTACTCGGACTCCGAGGACGGCAGCGCCCAGCTCTTGTTGTCGAAGTTGAAGCGCGGCTCGGCGCGCGCCAGGTCGGCGTCCTCGGTGGACTGCGACTGGGAGCGGGCGAAGTCCTTGCGCAGCGCGCGGGACAGGTCGCGCACCTGGACCAGGGCGCCATATTCCCAGCTGGGCATGTTGTCCAGCCAGACGCCCGGCGGGAAGATGTCGTTGGACAGGTAGCCGCCCGGCTTGTTGAGGATGGTGGCGACCACTTCCTTGAGGGTTTCCACCGTGGTGTAGCCCACCACCATCTGCCGGCCGGCGCGCTCGGCGGCGGCCTGGGCGTTCTGCTGCACGGGGAACAGATCCGGTTCCTGGCTCCAGTACCAGCCGATCACCCCGCAGACCACCAGGTAGGCACCCAGCAGGCCGCCCAGCACGCGACCCAGCCAGGGGCCGCCGAAGTAGGCGCGTGCATTGTCTACCGTGTCATCCACGCGATCACGCACGGAGCCGCGTTTCTTCCAGTTCCACATGGCAAGTTCCTTGATGTCCCGAATTCGAAGATAGCTTGGACCCACAACCGGCCCCAGGGTGCCGCGATTTTAGGCCTCGCTGCGCAAGCATGCCGCACCCGGGCAGGCCAGCGCAGCCTACCCTGCGCATGGTGCTAGGTAATGGTGCGAATTACAAAGCTTGAGATGTTTGACCGAAGGCACTGTTATTGCCATCAAGGATTGGTAGCATAGGGCCATCAGTGTGTATCACGGCGGAAACATATTCGCCCCGCAGGCCGCCGGTACGGCCCTATAAAGAAGCGCGCGATGACCGAGCTCGACGATCCATCCCTCGACCGCCTCAAGCATCACTTCGCCCAGCGGGTGATACACCAGGCCCGCCACCTGCTGGAGGTCTGGCAGCGCCTGTCGCGCTCGGAGTGGAACAGCGCCGGCATGGCCGAGCTGGCCGAGGCCTGCCTGCGCCTGCAGCGCTATGCCGAACGCTTCGAGCAGGCCGAGCACGCCGACCTCGCCAAGGCCATCGACCAATGCCTGCGCGCCGTGCAGGACAACCGCGGGCGCCTCTCCAGCGAGCTGATCACCGAGCTGAACCGGCTGATGCAGCGCCTGTCGCGCACCGGCCTGCGCCATGGCGACCAGTTCGAACATACCCACCTGCCACCGCTGCGCAAGCCGGTCTACCTGGCCCTGCAGGACCTTGAGCGCGCTGAGCGCCTGGCCCAGCAGCTGGAATTCTTCGGCATGGCCGCGCAGCCCTGCGAGCATGCCAACGCCTTCCGTGCCGCCATGGCCGACCGCCATCCGGCAGCCATCGTCATGGAAATCGACTTTGCCAACGGCCAGGGCCTGGCCCTGGCCGACGAAGCCCAGGCCGGCCTCAAGCAGAAGCTGCCGGTGCTGTTCTTCAGCCATGAGGAAACCGACACCCCGACCCGCCTGGCGGCTGCCCGCGCCGGTGGCCAGGACTTCTTCAGCGGCGCCCTGGACGCTTCCGGCCTGCTGGAGAAGATCGAGACGCTGACCCGCGTGGCGCACTACGAGCCGTTCCGCGTGCTGATCGTCGACGACTCCCGCGCCCAGGCCGCGCACACCGAGATGGTCCTCAACAGCGCCGGCATCGTCACCCGCGCCCTTACCGCGCCGCTGTCGGTGATGGCCGAGCTGGCCGAGTTCCAGCCGGACCTGATCATCCTCGACATGTACATGCCCGAGTGCCTGGGCACCGAGCTGGCCAAGGTGATACGCCAGCACGAGCGCCATGTCAGCGTGCCGATCATCTACCTGTCCGCCGAGGACGACCTGGACAAGCAGCTGGACGCCATGAGCGAAGGCGGCGACGACTTCCTCACCAAGCCGATCAAGCCGCGCCACCTGATCGCCACCGTGCGCAACCGCGCCGCCCGCGCCCGCAGCCTCAAAGCGCGGATGGTGCGCGACAGCCTGACCGGCCTGTACAACCACACCCATACCCTGCAGCTGCTGGATGACGCTCGCTTCCGCGCCCGCCGCGACGAGCGCCCGCTGACCTTCGCGATGCTCGATATCGACCACTTCAAGCGGGTCAACGACACCTACGGCCACCCCATGGGCGACCGGGTGATCAAGAGCCTGGCGCTGTTCCTCAAGCAGCGCCTGCGCAAGACCGATCACATCGGCCGCTACGGCGGCGAGGAATTCGCAGTGGTGCTGCCGGACACCGACGCCGAGTCGGCGCGCAAGGTACTGGAGGAAATCCGCCAGCGCTTCGCCGAGATCCACTATCCGGCGCAGCCCCATGACCTCTCCTGCACCTTCAGCTGCGGCATCGCCGAACTCGGCGAGGAGATGGACATCAAGACCCTCGCCAAGCAGGCCGACGAGGCGCTGTACACCGCCAAGCACGGTGGCCGCAATCGCGTCGAGGTCTTCAAGTAACACCCGGCAGTGGCAGCGCGGCGCTCTGCCGCGACACATTCCGACCAAATGATGGCACCGTGTCATCAGCCGGTAACCAAACTGCAATAGGTTCAGGGCTCGCCGTTTTTTCGCTGTCGGTCGTGACCTGCCATGCGCCTCAAGCTGCTCACCAACCTCAACACCGTCCTGCTCCTGCTCGTGTGTCTCGCGCTGGGCGCCACCCTGTGGTGGTCGCAACGCGCGCTGGAGCGCCCCTTCACGCTGATGGACCGCTACCTGGAACTCTCCCAGGGCTTCGAGCGCAAGGTGGCGCAGAACATCCAGGCGTACCTCGCCAGCGGCGACGCACTCAAGCAGAAAGCCGCGCAGCAGGCATTGGACGAACTGGCCGCGGAGCTGCCGCAACTGCCGGACAGCCTCAGCCAATTGCTCGGCCAGAGCCTCGACGAACTGCACCAGTTCAGCGGCAACCAGTTGCTCGCCGCCGGCAAGCTGGCGGGTGATCCGCAGGGTCTGCTGCTGCAGGCCGAGCGTGACCTGCTGGCCGCGCTGGACCAGCTCGGCACCTATGCCGACGCCAGCCAGAACCCTACCGCCGCCGAGTACCGTACCCCGCTACTGCAGGCCGGCCTGCACCTGACACGCCTGGCCCACGCGCGCGCCAAGCTGGTGGAAAGCGGCAACCCGGCGCTGGCCGAGGATATCCAGCGCGAGCTGGAAACCCTGCGCCAGCTGGCCGAGCGCATCGACGCCCTGCCGCTGCTCGGCGTGCTGGAACAGCAGGCCTCTGCCTCCGACGACTTCGCCGCGATGATGGGCCTGGAATCCCGGCCGGCCGCCGAGGCGCAGAGCGAGGATCGCGGCGTCACCCTCAAGCGCGACCTCGCCAGCGTATTGCGCCGCTACCCCGACGAACTCAACCGCACCCGCCAACTGATCGCCCAGCGCCAGCAGCTGGCCAGCGCCACCGCCCAGCGCCTGGTCGCCGTGCAGCAGGCCCTGGCGACGCTGGAGCCGCAGGTGCGCGAGGAGCGCTCGAAGATCCAGACGCAGGTACGCATCATCCAGGGCGCGCTGATCGCCCTGATCCTCGCCACCGCGCTGCTCATCGACACCCTGCAACGTCGCCTGGCGCGCGTGCTCGGTCAACTGGTCCCGGCGCTCTCGACCTGGGCGCGCGGGGACTTCGCCACCCCCATCGCGCTGAACACCCGTACCCGCGACCTGGTGGAACTGCAGGAATCGCTGAATCGCCTGCGCGACTTCCTCGGCACCCTGGTCGGCACTATCCACCAGCGCGCCGAGGAAGTGGCCGGCAGCAGCCGCGCCCTGGCCGAACTCAGCGGCGGACTGCACGCCGGCGCCGAGCGCCAGGCCAGCGACACAGGGGAAATCCGCGACGCGCTGGGCGATATGGAAGCGGCCATCCAGCAGGTGGCCGGCGACGCCAGCCAGGCGGCCTCGGCCAGCCATGCCGCCGGCACGGCCGTCGAACAGGGGCAGCAGGTCATCGGCAACAGCCTCAATGGCATGCGCGCGCTGGTGGACGAAGTGCAGAGCAACGCCCAGGCCATCGAGAACCTGGCGGAGGAATCGGCCACCATCGGCAACGTGCTGGGGGTGATCCGCTCCATCGCCGACCAGACCAACCTGCTGGCGCTCAACGCCGCCATCGAGGCCGCGCGCGCCGGTGAACAAGGCCGCGGGTTCGCCGTGGTGGCCGAGGAAGTGCGCTCTCTGGCCTTGCGCACCGCCTGCGCCACCGAGGAAATCCAGCAGCTCACCAAACGTCTGCAACAGGCCGCGCGGCAATCGGTGGAAGCGATGCGTAGCCAGGTCGAGCATGCGGAAATCACCGCCAACCAGGCCGGCGCAGCCGAGGGCGCGCTGGACGAAGTGGTCGGCGCCATCCGCACCATCGCCAGCATGGCCGAACGCATCGCCGAAAGCTCCGCGCAGCAGAGCGGCGCGGTCAGCGAGATCCGCTCGCATAGCGAGCGCATCCACGAGTTGGGCAGCCAGAACCTGCGCCTGATCGGCCAGGGACGCAGCCAGGGCGAGCAGCTGCAGGAACTGGGCGGGGCATTGCATACGGCGGTGCGGGCGTTCCGCGTCTGATTTCGCCCAGACTCTTCGTAGGATGGGTATCGTTGCGCTCCACGCCATCCTACGTACGAGTTTCCCCGTGATTGAGGAGGTGGGCGATCAACACTCGCCCAGCTTGTGCCGTGCCGCGTACAGGCAAACCATCTCCATCGCCAGGGTCGCGCCGGCCAGGGCAGTGATCTCGGCGTTGTCGTAGGGCGGCGCGACTTCCACCACGTCCATCCCCACCAGGTTGATGCCACGCAGTGCGCGGAGGATTTCCAGTGCCTGGTGCGAACTCAGCCCGCCGCAGACCGGCGTGCCGGTGCCCGGAGCGAAGGCAGGGTCGAGGCAGTCGATGTCGAAGGTCAGGTACACCGGGTTGTCGCCGACCCGCGTGCGGATGCGCTCGGCGATGGCTTGCGGCGAGTTGCGATGGACTTCACGGGCGTCCAGCACCTGGAAGCCCATCACGTCGTCGTTGGTGGTGCGCAGGCCGACCTGCACGGAGCGCGACGGGTCGACCAGTCCCTCGCGGGCCGCGTGGTAGAACATGGTGCCGTGGTCGATGCGCTGGCAGTCCTCGTCGGGCCAGGTGTCGCTGTGCGCGTCGAAGTGGATCAGCGACAGCGGGCCGTGCTTCTTCGCGTGGGCCTTGAGCAGCGGGTAGCTGATGAAGTGGTCGCCGCCCAGGGTCAGCAGCGCGCAGCTGGCATCGAGGATGCGCGCAGCGTGGGCTTCGATGACGTCCGGGGTTTCCTGCGGCACGCCGTGGTCGAAGGAGCAGTCGCCGTAGTCGATCACCGCCAGGTGGTCGAAGGGGTCGAACTCCCAGGGGAAATGCCGGGCCCAGGCCATCTGCACCGAGGCGGCACGGATCGCCCGCGGCCCGAAGCGGCTGCCGGGGCGGTTGGTGGTGGCGGTGTCGAACGGCACGCCGCTGACCACCAGGTCGACGCCGCGCAGGTCGCGGCTGTAACGGCGGCGCATGAAGCTGGTGATGCCGGCGTACGTGGATTCGGCAGCGGTGCCGTAGAGGCTGTCGCGGGTGATGGCCTGGTCGTTGTCGTTTGCGAGATCCATGGCTTCCTCATCTTGGTTATCGGTGGGTCACGGTGCTTCGGGTGAACGTCCCCTGC
Source organism: Pseudomonas nitroreducens (assembly GCF_010994165.1). NCBI lineage: Bacteria > Pseudomonadati > Pseudomonadota > Gammaproteobacteria > Pseudomonadales > Pseudomonadaceae > Pseudomonas > Pseudomonas nitroreducens. Next base: position 210,352 of record NZ_WMBX01000005.1, read on the forward strand.
GTAGGGCGCATAACCTGGAACAGGTTATCCGCCGGCCCTGGTTCAGCTCGACGGATAACGCTGGCGCGTTATGCGCCCTACGAAAGCCGGCCTGCTCGTCAGCTACGGGTCCGGAACGCCGACCACAACCGCGTCCGGTCACGCTGTTGCTTGAGGGTCAGCAACTGCTCGCCGAACAGCTTCTGGCGCATCGCCGCCGGCGGGTAGATGTCCGGGTCGCCTGCCACGTCAGCATTGAGCAGCGGCGTGGCCTTCTGGTTGGCGTTGGCGAAATACAGGGTATTGGTCAGCTCGGCGATGGACTCCGGGCGCAGCATGAAGTCGATGAAGGCGCGGGCTTCCTGCGGGTGGGGGGCGTCCACCGGGATGGCCATGGTGTCGAACCAGATCAGCGTGCCCTCCTTGGGTATCCGGTAGATCACCTCGAACGGCTTCTTCGCCTGCTTCGCTTGCGCGGCGCCCATCAGCGCGTCGCCGGTGTAGGTCAGCGCGACACACAGCGAACCGTTGGCCAGGTCATTGATGTGCTTGCCGCTGGCGATGTAGCGAACGTTGGGTTGCAGCTTGGCCAGCAACTCGCGCACCTGGGCAAGGTCGGCCGGCTCGGTGCTGTAGGGCGACTTGCCCAGGTAGTTCAGCGCCACGCTGATGACTTCCTGGGGCGAATCGATCAGCGAGATGCCGCAGTCGGCCAGGCGGCCGGCGTACTCGGGCTTGAACAGCAGGTCGAGGCTGTCCAGCGGCGCATCGGGAATACGCTTGAGCACCGCGTCCTTGTTGATCGCCAGGCCCACGGTGCCCCAGGTGTAGGGCACGCCGAAGCGGTTGCCCGGATCGATGGTTGCGAGTTTCGCCAGCAGTTCCGGATCGAGGTTGGCGACGTTCTTCAGCTGCCCATCGTCCATCGGCTGCACTGCCTTGGCCTGGATGGCGCGGGCCAGCCCGCTGCTGGCCGGGAAGACGACGTCATAGCCGCTGCGGCCGGTCATCAGCTTGCTGTCGAGCACCTCGGCGCTGTCGAAGGTGTCGTATTTGACGCGGATGCCGGTTTCCTTCTGGAAGCGTTGCAGCGCATCCGCGCCGACATAATCCGCCCAGTTGTACAGGTTGAGCACCCGCTCCTGCGCCTGCAGGGGCACGGCCAGCGCCACGGTCAGCGCCGCGAGAGTCGCCCGGAAGAACACACGCATGATCATCGCCTCGGAGTTGTTGTGGTTATGGGGCGAGCATGGGCTGGGCTTTACTTTGCAAAAATACAAAGTTAATTACTTTGGCATTTCTTCATAACAATGTTTGGGGACGACCATGCTCAGCCAATTGCGCGATCTCGACCTGCAGCTGCTGCGCCTGTTCGTCACCGTGGTCGAATGCGGCGGCTTCAGCGCCGCCCAGGGCGAACTGGGGCTGAGCCAGCCAAGCATCAGCATCCAGATGGCCAAGCTGGAGACGCGCCTGGGCTACCGCCTGTGCGAACGCGGCAAGGGCGGCTTCCGCCTGACGCCCAAGGGTGAGCATCTGTTGCAGGCGACGCGGCGGCTGTTCCTGTGCATCGAGGACTTCCGCGACAAGGCGCGCGGGGTGGCCGACAAACTGCTCGGCGAGGTGCGCATCGGCCTGTCGGAAAGCCTCGAAGAGAGCGTGCTGGCGCGGCTGTCCGACGCCATCCGGCGCTTCCGCCAGCGCAACGAGGCGGTCACCCTCGACCTGCTCACCGCCACGCCGGCCGAACTGGAGCGCCTGCTCCTGCAGGACCGGCTGCACCTGGCGGTCGGCTACTTCGCCGGCACCCAGGCCGCGTTGCAGCACCGCACCTTGTTCATCGAACCGCAGGGACTGTACTGCGGCACCGGCCACCCGGCCTTCAAGGAAAGGAAGCCGACCCGTGATTCCCTCGCGGACGCCGACCAGGTGCTGCACCCCTACCGCTTCATCGCCGCCGACGAACCGTTGCAGACCAGTCGCAGCAGCGCACGCTGCGAGCAGGTGGACGGCAGCCTGGCCTTCATCCTCTCCGGCGCGCACATCGGCTATCTGCCCCGGCACGTCGCCCAGCCCTGGATCGAATGCGGCCAATTGCGCGAGCTGCTGCCCGGCGAGTTGGATTTCGACGTAGCCTTCAGCCTGACGCGACATCGCGGTCGCCATCCCGGCGACGCCGAACAGGCTTTCGTCAGCGACCTGCTGGCAGCCTTCGGCCAGCACGCGACGGATTGACGCAGGAGCAGCAGGGGAACCCGACCGCTCTGGCGCAGTCCCAAGCGGCCGATCACTTCTTGTGACAGCTCGTCGGGCATCGCCTCGGGCTGCGCCGGAAGCTTTCCGCTATCATGCCCGCCACCCCTGTAGTCCGCGAGATGTCCATGCGCCGCCTGCTTACCCTGCTCCTGCTCCTCGTCGCCCTGCCCGCCTCCGCCGGCCTGTTCGACAAACCCGCCGACAAGGGCGGCTTCGCCGTCGCGCAACCGGCCAAGGGCGACTTCCTGCCGGTGGCCGAGGCCTTCCGCGTCAGCGTCGAGGACAGCGACAGCCAGCAGGTGAAACTGCGCTTCATCAATGCCGACGGCTACTACCTGTACCAGCACCGGTTCAGCTTCAAGGTCGAACCCGCCGACAGCGGCGTGAGCGTCGGCGAAGTGAAGCTGCCGCCGGGCAAGCAGCACCACGACGATTATTTCGGCGACACCGTCGTCTACTACGCCATCACCGACATCGACATCCCGCTGGTCAACCCGCAGCACAAGCCCTTCACTCTCGTCGTCAGCTACCAGGGCTGCGCCGACAAGGGCCTTTGCTACGCGCCGGAAACCACCCGCCTGCAGATCGCCGACGGCCAGGCCGCCAGCGTGGTGACAGGCCCCGCGCCCGCCTCTGCCGCAAAGTCCGCCGCCGCTTCCGGCAACCCGCTGGCCAGCCTGCTGGGCGACCACGAACCGGGCAAGATCAAGAAGCTCGGCCGCGCTCTGGTGATCTTCTTCCTGCTGGGCCTGGCGCTGACCTTCACCCCCTGCGTGCTGCCGATGCTGCCGATCCTCTCCGGCGTGGTCCTGCGCGGCCGTCCGGGCGGCATGCGCGGCCTGGCGCTGTCGCTGGCCTACGTGCTGCCGATGGCCGCCTGCTACGCGGTGCTCGGCACCCTGATGGGCCTGTTCGGCGCCAAGCTCAACCTGCAGGCGATGCTGCAGTCGCCCTGGGTGCTGATTCCCTTCGCGGCGTTCTTCGTGGTCTTCGCCGTGGCCATGTTCGGCGTGTTCGAGATGCGCCTGCCGGGCTTCCTGCGCGAACGCCTGGACAACATGGCCAACAACACCCGGGGCGGCTCCATCGCCGGCGCGGCGACCCTCGGTGTGCTCTCCAGCCTGCTGGTGTCACCCTGCGTCACCGCTCCGCTGGCCGGCCTGCTGCTCTATATCAGCAGCACCGGTGATGCAATGGGCGGCGGCCTGCTGCTGTTCTCCCTCGGCCTGGGCATGGGCACGCCGCTGGTGATCTTCGCCGTCGGCGGTGGGGCACTGCTGCCCAAGAGCGGCGCCTGGATGAACGGCGTGCGCAACGTCTTCGGCGTGATGCTGCTGGCCGTGGCCATCTGGATGCTCGAACGACTGGTCTCCGGCCCGGTAGCGCTGACGCTCTGGGGCACCCTCGCCGGCGGCGTCGCCCTGGCCATCGGCACCCTCGAGCTGGGGCCGAAGAAGCCGCTGCAGCGCCTTGGGCAACTGTTTGGCCTGATGCTGCTGGTCTACGCCGTGGCCGCCTGGACCGGCGCCCAGCGCGGTGAATCCGACCCGCTGCACCCGCTGGGGCGCAGCGGTCAGCGCATCCATGCCGGCCCACCCAGTTCCACGCCTGGCGACTGGCAGAACATCACCAGCCCCGCGCAACTCAATGCCGCCCTGGCCAGTGCCCGGTCCGCCGGCCGCCCGGTACTGCTGGACTGGTACGCCGACTGGTGCATCAGCTGCAAGATCATCGAGCGCCAGGTGCTGCCAGCGCCGGAGGTCCAGTCACAGCTGCCCGGCTTCGTCCTGCTGCGTTTCGACATGACCGCCAGTACCGAGGAACAGCGCGCCCTGCTCGACCGCTACAACCTGTTCGGCCCGCCGGCACTGCTGTTCTTCTCGCCAGAAGGCGACGAATGGAGCGATCTGCGCATCATCGGCGAGACCGACGCCGCCACCCTCGCCGACCGCCTCAAACAGGCGGGAACGCGCTCCTAAGAACCTGCTTGCAATCTCGCGAGCTGGGGCAGGGCAAGGCAAAAACGGGGGAGGAAGCGGAGTTTACGAGTAGCAAATGAGCATGACTCGCTGCGCTCGCCCCTTCGGGGCCGCACTGAAGTGCGTTAGCCGCAAGCGGCTTCCGCCCCCCGTTTTTCACGCGGCCATGCCGACGCGCAGCAGGTTGCAAGCAGCTTCTGATCACAGTTTGACTGCAACGGTTCTGCCGTAATCGGCTGGCAACATGCTGACATCTACGGCAAAACCCGCATGACTGGACAGTCACGCCGGCTTTCCGGCATAGTCCCGCCCTATCTTTTCCCGCCAATAACAAGGACTACCGCATCCAGATGGCGACCTTACTGGTACTGCACGGGCCGAACCTCAACCTGCTGGGCACCCGCGAGCCCGACAAGTACGGCTCCGTCACCCTTGAGCAGATCAACCAGGACCTGGAGCGCCGCGCCCGCGAGGCCGGCCACCACCTGATGCACCTGCAGAGCAACGCCGAGTACGAACTGATCGACCGGATACACGCCGCGCGCAACGAAGGCGTGGACTTCATCCTGATCAATCCGGCCGCGTTTACGCATACAAGTGTCGCTCTACGTGACGCATTGCTCGCAGTGAGCATCCCATTCATCGAAGTGCACCTCTCCAACGTGCACAAACGTGAACCTTTCCGGCATCACTCCTACTTCTCCGACGTGGCGGTAGGGGTGATCTGCGGCCTGGGCGCCACAGGCTACCGCCTGGCCCTGGAATCCGCCCTCGAACAACTTGAACGCCCGTGACCTCACCTGGGAGAGCGAACACTGATGGACATCCGTAAAGTCAAGAAACTGATCGAACTGCTCGAAGAATCCGGCATCGACGAACTGGAGATCAAAGAGGGCGAAGAGTCCGTACGCATCAGCCGTCACAGCAAGACCGCCGCCCAGCCGGTCTACGCCGCCGCCCCGGCCTACGCTCCGGCCCCTGTCGCCGCCCCGGCTGCAGCTCCCGCCGCTGCCGCGCCGGCCGCCGAAGCCGCTCCGGCTGCACAGAACCTCGCCGGCGCCGTGCGCTCGCCGATGGTCGGCACCTTCTACCGCGCTGCGTCGCCGACTTCCGCCAACTTCGTCGAAGTCGGCCAGAGCGTGAAGAAAGGCGACATCCTCTGCATCGTCGAAGCCATGAAGATGATGAACCACATCGAGGCCGAGACCAGCGGCGTGATCGGTCAGATCCTCGTGGAGAACGGTCAGCCGGTCGAGTTCGACCAGCCCCTGTTCACCATCGTTTAAAGCGCGGGGAGCCTGCGATGTTGGAAAAAGTACTGATCGCCAACCGCGGCGAAATTGCGCTGCGCATCCTGCGCGCTTGCAAGGAGCTGGGCATCAAGACAGTGGCCGTGCACTCGACCGCCGACCGTGAGCTGATGCACCTGTCGCTGGCCGACGAAGCGGTCTGCATCGGTCCGGCCCCGGCCGCGCAGTCCTACCTGCACATCCCGGCGATCATCGCCGCGGCCGAGGTCACCGGCGCCGTGGGTATCCACCCCGGCTACGGCTTCCTTGCCGAGAACGCCGACTTCGCCGAGCAGGTCGAACGCTCCGGCTTCACCTTCATCGGCCCGAGCGCCGACGTCATCCGCCTGATGGGTGACAAGGTGTCCGCCAAGGACGCCATGAAGAAAGCCGGCGTGCCGACCGTACCGGGCTCCGACGGCCCGCTGCCCGAAGACGAAGAAACCGCGCTGGCGATTGCCCGCGAGGTGGGCTACCCGGTGATCATCAAGGCCGCCGGTGGCGGTGGTGGTCGCGGCATGCGCGTGGTGCACCACGAGGAAGACCTGATCAAGTCCGCCAAGCTGACCCGCACCGAAGCGGGAGCGGCGTTCGGCAACTCGATGGTCTACCTGGAGAAGTTCCTGACCAACCCGCGCCACGTGGAAGTCCAGGTGCTCTCCGACGGCCAGGGCAACGCCATCCACCTGGGCGACCGCGACTGCTCCCTGCAGCGTCGTCACCAGAAGGTGCTGGAAGAAGCCCCAGCCCCGGGCATCGACGAGAAGGCCCGCGCCGAAGTGCTGGCCCGCTGCGTCCAGGCCTGCGTGGAAATCGGCTACCGTGGTGCCGGCACCTTCGAGTTCCTCTACGAGAACGGCCGCTTCTACTTCATCGAGATGAACACCCGCGTGCAGGTGGAGCATCCGGTGTCGGAGATGGTCACGGGCATCGACATCGTCAAGGAGATGCTCAGCATCGCCTCGGGCAACAAGCTGTCGATCAAGCAGGAAGACGTGGTCATCCGTGGCCATGCGCTGGAATGCCGGATCAACGCCGAAGACCCGAAGACCTTCATGCCCAGCCCCGGCAAGGTGAAGCACTTCCACGCACCGGGCGGCAATGGCGTGCGCGTGGATTCGCACCTGTACAGCGGCTACGCCGTACCGCCGAACTACGACTCGCTGGTGGGCAAGATCATCACCTACGGCAAGGACCGCGATGAAGCCATGGCGCGCATGCGCAACGCGCTGGACGAGCTGATCGTCGATGGCATCAAGACCAACACCGAGCTGCACAAGGAGCTGGTCCGCGACAAAGAGTTCTGCAAAGGTGGCGTGAACATCCACTACCTGGAGAAGAAGCTGGGCATGGACAAGCACTAAGCGCCTGTCGAAAGCTGCTTCGCCTCCACCACAAGGGCTGCCTCCGGGCGGCCCTTGTGCTTTGCGGACCCAGCCCGCTGGCATGGCAAGGTGCCGTGCAGTAAGCTTGCCGCCTTTATCTGCGGGCCGCCCAGGCGGCCCGCTGTCTTTCCAGCACCATCCCAGCACGATCGAGGTTCCGCCCATGCCCTGGCTCCAAGTCCGACTCGCCATCACCCCGGATCAGGCGGAAACCTATGAAGATGCACTGCAGGAAGTCGGCGCCGTATCGGTGACCTTCATGGACGCCGAAGACCAGCCGATCTTCGAGCCGGACCTGGGCACCACGCCGCTGTGGAGTCACACCCACCTGCTCGCGCTGTTCGAGGCAGACACCGACGAAACCTCGTTGATCGCCCATCTGACCCTGCTGACCGGCGGCGAACTGCCCCAGCACCAGATCGAGCACATCGCCGACCAGGACTGGGAACGCAGCTGGATGGACAACTTCAAGCCGATGCGCTTCGGCCGCCGCCTGTGGATCGTCCCCAGCTGGCACGACGCCCCGGAGCCGGAAGCGGTGAACCTGCTGCTCGATCCGGGCCTGGCCTTCGGCACCGGCACCCACCCGACCACCGCGCTGTGCCTGGAATGGCTAGACGGCCAGGAGCTGGCCGGCCAGCAGGTACTGGATTTCGGCTGCGGCTCGGGCATCCTCGCCATCGCCGCGCTGCTGCTGGGCGCCGCGCAGGCAACTGGCACCGATATCGACCCGCAGGCGCTGGAAGCCTCGCGCGACAACGCCTCGCGCAACGGCATCGAGCCGGAGAAGTTCCCCGTCTACCTGCCCGCTGATCTGCCGAAGGAACCAGCGGACGTCCTGGTGGCGAACATTCTGGCCGGCCCGCTGGTCACATTGGCAGAGCAGCTCACCGGGCTGGTGAAATCCGGCGGCCTGCTGACCCTCTCAGGCATCCTCGCCGAGCAGGCCGATGAAGTGCGCGCGGCCTATGCCGGGGCCTTCGACCTCGACCCGACCGCCGAGCGCGATGGCTGGATCCGCATCAGCGGCCGCCGCCGCTGAGTGCCCGCCGTACGGGGCTTGAGTTAGACTAACCGCCAGATTTTTTCCGCCGGACCGCCGCATGAGCGACAGCTTCATCACCCAGTGCCCCCATTGCCAGACCCGATTCCGCGTCAACGCGGCGCAACTGGGCGCGGCCAGCGGTGCTGTGCGCTGCGGAACCTGCCTGAAGGTGTTCAGCGCGCCACAGAACCTGGTGGGCGAGCCGACCCAGGCGCCGGCAGCGGCAGCCAACGCGGCGCGCCCCATTGAAGCCGCCGAACCGGCAACCACCCCGGAGCCGGTCATACCAGCGACTCCGCCGAAAGCTCCGGAGCCGGTCGCCGCGGCGCCGATTCCCACGCCGGCCTTCAGCACCTTCACCCCCGAGAAGCCAGCCGTAGCGAGCCCCCCCGGCACCGCCACCCTTGGCTGGCCGCTGGCACCCCATGCCGCGCGGCACTCCAGCGATGTGGCGGAAAAACCCGCCATCGCTGAAGCGAAGGTGGAAGCAAAACCGACACCGGCTCCCGAGCCCACCCCGGCCATTGCCGCGACCACGGTGATCGCCCCGGCGGCAACCGTGATCAGCGAGCCAGCCAAACCCTCTCCCGTGACGGCAAAGAAAGACGAGACGCTGTGGATCCACGACGATCTCGACCTGGACAGCCTCAATCTCGACGAGGAACTGGCCAAGCTCGACGAGTTCGAGCTGTCCCAGGAGTTTCTCAGTATCGAACGCGCGCCGCGCCCCAGCGAAGCCCTGCAGACTCGCCAGGAAGAGAAGCGCGACCCGCACGACGAACGCTGGGCCGAGGCCTTGATCGAAGAGGAACAGAAAGGCGCCAGCCGTGTGTCCCGCCAGGAACCCAGCCTCGGCCAACTGCCTGCCGACGAACTGGAGGAGCCGCCCGCCAGCGCACGCCTGGTAGCCGTAGCCGACCAGGAACCCGAGTCGGAAGAGCCGGAGGACGAACCGGCGCACGAACCGCGCATCGACCCCGCTCCCCTGCGAGCCGAGACCGACGACGAGAAGCTCCCCGCTTTCAGCGCCCGCCGCGATGAGGACGAGCCCAACGCCGTCGACGCCGGGGACGAAGAGCCGCCGCTGGCCGACAGCCGCCGCGCCGAACCGGGGTTGGGCAGCGCCGGCCTGCACGACCTGAGCGACGAACCGCTGCAACTGGACTGGCAGAAACCCAAGAGCCGCTGGGGCCTCCGCCTGTTCTGGCTGCTGCTGGTCCTCCTGGCCCTGGCCGGCCTCGCCGGCCAGTACATCGCTTATCACTTCGACGAACTGGCCCGCCAGGACCAGTACCGTCCCTGGTTCGCCCAGGCCTGCCCGGAGCTGGGCTGCACCCTGCCGTCCAAGGTCGACGTGGAGCAGATCCGCAGCAGTAACCTGGTGGTGCGCAGCCACCCTGACTTCAGCGGCGCGCTGGTCGTGGACGCGATCATCTACAACCGCGCCAACTTCTCCCAGCCCTTCCCGCTGCTGGAAATGCGCTTCGCCGACCTCAACGGCCAACTGATCGCCAGCCGCCGTTTCAAGCCCAGCGAATATCTCTCCGGCGAACTGGCCGGGCAGAGCGAGATGCCGCCGCAGACGCCGATCCACATCTCCCTGGACATCCTCGATCCGGGCCCGAAAGCGGTGAACTACAGCCTGAGCTTCCACTCGCCGGAATGACCCGGCGGGTAGCTCAAAGCGCCTGAGCGCGCCAGTTCCGCTCGTCTTCCTACCTTGGGTGCTAAGCCCGAAGCTGTTCAGAATTTATCCAAAATCGCCTTTATCCGGTCATCGAGAGCGGGTATCATGCCCTCCCTTTTTTGCTAGCACCGGTGGCAGGCTCCGAAACGCATCCGCGAGTGGTACAACGCGCGGCGCCTCGGTGTTCCCGCCCCATTGACCATGGAAATCCAGTCGGTGGTACGCATCGGCTCCTACACACTGCCCAACAGACTGATCCTGGCCCCGATGGCCGGCGTCACCGATCGTCCGTTCCGCCAGCTGTGCCGCCGCCTTGGCGCCGGCATGGTGGTATCGGAGATGGTCACCAGCGACGTCCGCCTGTGGAACAGCCGCAAGTCGCGCCTGCGCCTGCAGCACGACAACGAAGATCAGCCGCGTTCGGTGCAGATCGCCGGCGGCGACCCGCAGATGCTCGCGGAAGCTGCCCAGCGCAATGTGGAGCTCGGCGCGCAGATCATCGACATCAACATGGGCTGTCCGGCAAAGAAGGTGTGTAACAAGGCCGCGGGTTCCGCGCTGATGAAGGATGAACGGCTGGTGGCCGATATCCTCGAGGCGGTGGTCGCGGCGGTAGAGGTTCCCGTCACCCTGAAGATTCGCACCGGTTGGGACCGGTCGAACAAGAACGGTGTGACGGTGGCGCGGATCGCCGAGCAGTCGGGCATCCAGGCGCTGGCGGTACACGGCAGGACCCGTGCCGACCTCTACACCGGCGAAGCGGAGTACGAAACCATCGCGGCGATCAAGCAGGCGGTTTCGATTCCGGTCTTCGCCAACGGTGATATCGACTCACCGCGCAAGGCACGGCAGGTATTCGAACAGACGGGCGTGGATGCCCTGCTGATCGGCCGCGCCGCCCAGGGCAATCCCTGGATCTTCCGCGAGATCGATCATTACCTGAGCACCGGCGAGCTATTGCCGGCGCCGAGTCTGCACGAGGTGCAGAGCATCCTGCTCGAACACCTCGCTGCATTGCATGCGTTTTATGGGGAGGAAATGGGTGTGCGCATTGCCCGCAAGCATGTGGGCTGGTACCTCGCAACCCAACCGGGCGCGGCGGAGTTCCGCGCCCAGTTCAATCGTTTGCAGGACACGGATGCACAGAGCGCCAGCGTCAGGCAGTTCTTCGCCGAGCGCCACAATAACGGAGAAGGGGTGGCCGCATGACAACGATGACCGAGACATTAGTGAGTGGAATGACACCCGTGAGCGACAATGCCAACCTTAAACAGCACCTGACCACTCCGACGCAGGAGGGCCAGACCCTCCGCGACAGCGTGGAAAAGGCACTGCATAACTATTTCGCCCATCTCGAAGGGCAGCCGGTCACGGACGTGTACAACATGGTGCTTTGCGAAGTCGAAGCGCCGCTGCTGGAAACCGTCATGAACCACGTGAAGGGTAACCAGACCAAAGCCTCCGAACTGCTGGGGCTGAACCGCGGCACCCTGCGCAAGAAACTCAAGCAGTACGATCTTCTCTGACAGGTGGCAGGCGCGGGCCCGCGACCGCAAGGTCAGCCGGGCCCACGCCTGACACGCGAAAAGCCCGAAGCCTTTGTGGAAGCCGTTATGACCGACCAAACCACCCGCCTGCCCGTCCGCCGTGCGCTGATCAGCGTTTCCGACAAGACCGGCGTCGTCGATTTCGCCCGTGAGCTGGCAGCCCTCGGCGTGGAGATCCTCTCCACCGGCGGCACCTACAAGCTGCTCAAGGACAATGGCATCGCCGCCGTGGAAGTGGCCGACTACACCGGCTTCCCGGAGATGATGGACGGCCGCGTGAAGACCCTGCACCCGAAGATCCACGGCGGCATCCTCGGCCGTCGTGACCTCGACGGCGCGGTGATGGAGCAGCACGGCATCAAGCCGATCGACCTGGTGGCGGTCAACCTCTACCCGTTCGAAGCGACCGTGGCCAAGGCCGACTGCGACCTGCCGACCGCCATCGAGAACATCGACATCGGCGGCCCGACCATGGTTCGCAGCGCGGCGAAGAACCACAAGGACGTCGCAATCGTGGTCAACGCCGGCGATTACGCCAGTATCGTCAGCGCCCTGAAAGCCGGCGGCCTGACCTACGCCCAGCGCTTCGACCTGGCCCTGAAGGCCTTCGAGCACACCTCGGCCTACGACGGCATGATCGCCAACTACCTGGGCACCATCGACCAGGCGCGCGACACCCTGTCCACCGAAGATCGCGGCGCTTTCCCGCGCACCTTCAACAGCCAGTTCATCAAGGCGCAGGAAATGCGCTACGGCGAGAACCCGCACCAGAGCGCGGCCTTCTACGTCGAGGCGAAGAAGGGCGAAGCCAGCGTCTCCACCGCCATCCAGCTGCAGGGCAAGGAACTGTCGTTCAACAACGTGGCCGACACCGACGCCGCGCTGGAGTGCGTGAAAAGCTTCGTCAAGCCGGCCTGCGTCATCGTCAAGCACGCCAACCCGTGCGGCGTGGCCGTGGTCCCGGAGAACGAGGGCGGCATCCGCAAGGCCTATGACCTGGCCTACGCCACCGACACCGAGTCGGCCTTCGGCGGTATCATCGCCTTCAACCGCGAGCTGGACGGCGACACCGCCCAGGCCATCGTCGAGCGCCAGTTCGTCGAAGTCATCATCGCCCCAAAAATCTCCGAAGCCGCCCGTGCCGTGGTCGCTGCCAAGGCCAACGTGCGCCTGCTCGAATGCGGCGAGTGGCCGGCCGAGCGTGCGCCGGGCTGGGACTTCAAGCGCGTCAACGGCGGCCTGCTGGTACAGAGCCGCGACATCGGCATGATCACCGCCGATGACCTGAAGATCGTCACCCAGCGCGCGCCGAGCGAGCAGGAAATCCACGACCTGATCTTCGCCTGGAAAGTCGCCAAGTTCGTCAAGTCCAACGCCATCGTCTACGCCAAGGCGCGTCAGACCGTGGGCGTCGGCGCCGGCCAGATGAGCCGCGTGAACTCCGCCCGCATCGCCGCCATCAAGGCCGAGCACGCTGGCCTGGAAGTGAAGGGTGCAGTCATGGCTTCCGACGCCTTCTTCCCGTTCCGCGACGGCATCGACAACGCTGCCAAGGCCGGCATCACCGCGGTGATCCAGCCGGGTGGTTCGATGCGTGACAACGAAGTGATCGCCGCAGCGGATGAGGCGGGAATCGCCATGGTGTTCACCGGCATGCGCCACTTCCGCCATTAAGCGGTAAGGACGCACTCGGACTCGCATCTGCGGCGTTGCCCGGCCCTTCCCCCATGCTCATTGCCAGAAGGCAACTCCGCTGGGTGAAGGGCCAGGCGCCTTGCATCTACGAGCCCGATTGCGCCCCTTGAGATCGGTCCATTGAGAGAGGACTGGTCATAAAGAATTCGTAGGTTGGGTCGGGCGGCGCTCCGCGAGCGAAGCGATACCCAACGATCCGGCACTGCCGGAACTGTTCAGGAGAACTCCAATGAACGTACTCATCATCGGCAGCGGCGGTCGCGAGCATGCGCTGGCCTGGAAGGTCGCGCAGGATTCGCGCGTACAGAAGGTCTTCGTCGCGCCGGGCAACGCCGGCACCGCCCTTGAGCCCAAGTGCGAGAACGTCGCCATCGACGTGCTGGCCCTGGAAGAGCTGGCCGATTTCGCCGCGAAGAACGTGCAACTGACCATCGTCGGCCCCGAGGCGCCGCTGGTCAAAGGCGTGGTCGACCTGTTCCGCGCCCGTGGCCTGGATATCTTCGGCCCCACCGCCGGCGCTGCGCAGCTGGAAGGTTCCAAGGCCTTCACCAAGGACTTCCTCGCACGCCACCAGATCCCCACCGCCGACTACCAGAACTTCACCGAAGTCGAGCCGGCGCTGGCCTACCTGAAAGAGAAAGGCGCGCCCATCGTGATCAAGGCCGACGGCCTCGCCGCGGGCAAGGGCGTGATCGTCGCCATGACCCTGGCCGAAGCCGAGGAAGCCGTGCGCGACATGCTCGCCGGCAACGCCTTCGGTGACGCCGGTTCGCGCGTGGTGATCGAAGAGTTCCTCGACGGCGAGGAAGCCAGCTTCATCGTCATGGTCGATGGCCAGAACGTGCTGCCCATGGCCACCAGCCAGGACCACAAGCGCGTCGGCGATGGCGACAGCGGCCCGAACACCGGCGGCATGGGCGCGTACTCCCCCGCTCCGGTGGTCACCGCCGACGTGCACCAGCGCGTGATGGACGAAGTGATCTACCCGACCGTGCGCGGCATGGCCGAGGAAGGCAACGTCTACACCGGCTTCCTGTATGCCGGCCTGATGATCGACAAGAGCGGCGCGCCGAAGGTCATCGAGTTCAACTGCCGCTTCGGCGACCCGGAAACCCAGCCGATCATGGTCCGCCTGGAGTCTTCCCTGGTCCTGCTGGTCGAAGCCGCACTGGCCAAGGCGCTGGACAAGGTCGAAGCCACCTGGGACCCGCGTCCCACCGTGGGCGTGGTGATCGCCGCGGGCGGCTACCCGGGCGACTACGCCAAGGGTGACGTCATCGAAGGCCTGGACGAAGCCGCCAAGCTCGACGGCAAGGTGTTCCACGCCGGCACCGCGCTCAAGGACGGCCAGATCGTCACCGCCGGCGGCCGCGTGCTGTGCGCCACGGCCATCGGCCCGACCGTTTCCTCCGCGCAGCAACAGGCTTACCGCCTGGCCGAGAAGATTCGCTGGAACGGCAGTTTCTACCGCACCGACATCGGTTATCGCGCCATCGCCCGCGAGCGCGGCGAAGGCTGATCCGACGGCCGGAGGCGTCCCTCGTCGGACGCCTCCGCTGCACCGGTCCCCGCGTGCACGGGTGGATTACGGCCTTCAGCACACTTGGCTATAATCCGCCCACTCACTACCGAAGGGACTTCGCCGTGCGTCGGCTCTGGACTGCCACAGGACTCCTCGTCAGCTTGCTGCTGGCCGCTCTGGTCTGTCTTCCGACCTACGCGGCAAGCCAGGATCCCGGCTGGTCCCAGCTTCACGACAATGACGCCCGCCTGCAACTGCAGGACGTGATCTCCCCGCGCTACCGCACCCTTTTCAGCCCCCTCGACATCAACGACCTGCACGCCCCCGCCGGCCCCGGCGCGACCTGGCTGCACTTCCGTCTTCCCGCCAGCGACGAGCCCCAGCAACTGCGCCTGTTCGCGCCGAGCCTGGACAGCTTCGAGATGTTCATTCTCGACGGGCAGAAGGTGCTCGAGCAGAAGAGCGCCGGCAACCTCTCCCCAGTGCAGCGCCCGCTGCTCAACAGTGACCTGGTGATCCCCCTGCGCGCCGCCGCCGCGCCGCTGGACCTCTACCTGCGCCTCGCCTCGACGATGCCACTGCGGCCGAACATCAGCATCGAGGCCGCCGGCCAGCCGAGCAACGACCAGCGCCCGCTGCACTTCGGCGTGCTGATCGGCTGCCTGGCCATGCTGCTGGCCTACAACCTCGTGCGCTTCGCCTATACCCGCGTTGCCAGCGGACTGTGGCTGGCCGGCGTACACGCCAGCCTGCTGCTGGCCTGCCTCAACCTGTTCGGCCTGCTCAGCCCCTGGTACGGCAACAGCCAGTCGCTGCAACCGATGGCCGCCCTGGCCTGCCTGGTGGTGACGCTGTTCTGCGCGTTGGGCTATACCGCCAGCTTCTTCTCAGACCTCAGCCCGCGCCTGCCGCTCAGACGTCTGCTGCTGGGCGGCACCGCCGCACTCGTGGTGCTCGGCATCGCGCTCAACCTGTTGTTCTCCCTGTCCGTCAGCAGCCTGGTGTACGGGCTGATCACCCTGGTGACCCTGGGCATGCTCGGCGTCGCGGTCTACTACTGGATTCACGCCTACCGGCCGGCGCGCCTGTTCGCTATCGGCATGGGCCTCTTCGTCGTGATCTGGTGCCTGTGCCTGCCGTCGCTGCTGGGCTACGCGGCGACCCGTACCGAATGGCTCGGTAGCGGCCTGCTGGGGCTTTCGGCGGTGGTCGGCTTCCTGCTCAGCCTTGCCCTGGCCGAACGCCAGCGGAAGATCCAGAACGATCATTTCGCCGCCAGCCGCGTGCGTGCCGCCAACGTCGCCGAACTCAAGGCCAAGGGCGACTTCCTGGCGAAGATCAGCCACGAGATCCGCACCCCCATGAACGGCGTGCTGGGCATGACCGAGCTGCTGCTCGGCACCCCGCTCTCGGCCAAGCAGCGCGACTACGTACAGACCATCCACAGTGCGGGCAACGAGTTGCTCTCGCTGATCAACGAGATCCTCGACATCTCCAAGCTGGAATCCGGTCAGATCGAACTGGACGAGGTGCAGTTCGACCTCGGCGCGCTGATCGAGGACTGCCTGGCGATCTTCCGTGCCAAGGCCGAACAGCAGAAGGTCGAGCTGATCAGCTTCACCCAGCCGCAAGTGCCACGCATCATCAGTGGCGATCCGACGCGCCTGCGCCAGGCCGTGCTGAGCCTGCTGGACAATGCCTTCAAGCAGACCGACGAGGGCGAGATCCTTCTCGTCGTCGCCCTCGACGGCCCGGCCGAGCGCCCGCGCCTGCGCATCGCCGTGCAGGACAGCGGCAGGCCCCTGGACAGCGCCGACCGCCAGGCGCTGCTCACCGCCGAATTGCACAGCCGCGACTTCCTCTCCGCCACCCGCATGAGCAGCCGCCTCGGCCTGATCATCGCCCGCCAGCTGATCCGCCTGATGTCGGGCGACTTTGGAATAGAGAGCGGCATCGAGAGCGGCAACAGCGCCGAAGGCGCGGGCAACCTGCTGTGGCTCAGCCTGCCGCTGGACCCGCAGCAGATCGACCAGGCCGGCGCCGACCTCGACAGCCCGCTGCAGGGCGCACGCCTGCTGGTGGTGGACGACAACCAGACCTGCCGCAAGGTGGTGGTGCAGCAGTGCAGCGCCTGGGGCATGAACGTCAGCGCGGTATCCTCGGGCAAGGAAGCGCTGGCCCAGTTGCGCACCAAGGCGCACCTGCGCGAGTACTTCGACGTGGTCCTGCTGGACCAGGACATGCCCGGCATGACCGGCATGCAGCTGGCCACCAAGATCCAGGAAGACCCGAACCTCAATCACGACATCCTGCTGATCATGCTCACCGGCATCAGCAACGCGCCGAGCAAGATCATCGCCCGCAACGCCGGGATCAAGCGCATCCTGGCCAAGCCGGTGGCCGGCTACACGCTCAAGGCGACGCTCGCCGAGGAGCTGTCGCAGCGTGGCCCGAGCGGCGTGAGCAACTACCTCTCGCCGGCCAGCGAGCCTGTGTCCAACGTGCCGCCGAGCGACTTCCGCATCCTCGTCGCCGAGGACAACAGCATCTCTACCAAGGTCATCCGCGGCATGCTCAGCAAGCTCAACCTGCAGCCGGACACCGCCAACAACGGCGAGGAAGCCCTGGCCGCGATGCAGTCCACCCAGTACGACCTGGTGCTGATGGACTGCGAGATGCCGGTACTCGACGGCTTCTCCGCCACCGAGCGCCTGCGCGCCTGGGAAGCCAGCGAACACCGCCCGCACACCCCGGTGGTGGCGCTCACCGCGCACATCCTCAGCGAGCACAAGGAGCGCGCGCGACTGGTGGGCATGGACGGCCACATGGCCAAGCCGGTGGAGCTGTCGCAACTGCGCGAACTGGTGGCCTACTGGGTCGGCGAACGTGACCGTCGCCTGCGCCAGCAGCAGAGCGACGCACTGCCGTCCTGATCTCGCCGGCCTACGGCGGCCGGTTTCAATTGCCCCGCCGCAATGCCGCGCATCGTCCCACCCGCTATGCTTTGCCCAGCCGCGCCCTCTCAATCCGGACGAGTCGTTCCCATGCAAGTGATGTTCAGCGTGTACCTGAAGATGCTGGTGCTCTATAGCCCCTTCTTCGTGCTCTCCTGCTTCATCAGCCTGAACCGCGGCTTCGCCCCGCGCGACCGCAAGCGCATGGCTTGGCGCGTGGCCCTGGCGGCGCTGATCGCCAGCGTGCTGCTGTACCTGTTCGGCCGCTATATCTTCACGCTCTTCGGCATCACCGCCGACGCCTTCCGCATCGGCGCCGGTTCCGTGCTGTTCATCTCCGCCCTGGGCATGGCGCAAGGGCGCTCGGCGGTGCAGGCGGACAATGTGCAGCAGGATGTGACCATCGTCCCGCTGACCATCCCCATCACCGTCGGCCCCGGCACCATCGGTGCGCTGCTGGTGATGGGCGTGAACCAGGACTGGGAGCACAAGCTGCTGGCCCTGGCGGCAATCTTCCTGGCCTGCCTGACCGTGGGCGTCACGCTCTACCTCTCCGACAAGATCGAAAAGGTCCTGGGCGAGCAGGGCCTGATGATCGTCAGCCGCCTGATGGGGCTGTTCGTCTGCGCCCTCGCCGCGCAGATCATCATGACCGGCGTGCGCGGCTACTTCATCCCGCAATGACGCGCCCCTTTGGGGAGCGCCGCGCACCATTTGGCGCTTGGCGCACCAAAGCTGCGCACTGAAAAACCTCACCAATACGACAGAAAATCGCGCTCGCCCCATCTGCGCCGAGGCTTTTGCCTGTTTGGCACGGATGCTGCGATGGCAGCTTCGATCCCACTCAAGGATCGCCCCATTTCCGGGGAAGCTGCCGCCGGCGGCAACTCCCCGCCCCTGGATAGCCAAGGAGGCTGCCGCGATGAAACGTCGTCCGCTGTTGCAAAGTACGCTGGCCATGAGCGCCCTGCTGCTCACCGGTCTGTTCCCGTTCAGCACCCAGGCTGCCGAGACCATCAAGGTCGGCATCCTGCACTCGCTGTCCGGCACCATGGCGATCTCCGAGACCTCGCTCAAGGACATGGCGCTGATGACCCTCGACGAGATCAACGCCAAGGGCGGGGTGAACGGCAAGCAGCTCGAAGCGGTGGTGGTCGACCCGGCCTCCAACTGGCCGCTGTTCGCCGAAAAGGCGCGCCAGCTGCTGACCCAGGACAAGGTCGCGGTGGTCTTCGGCTGCTGGACCAGCGTGTCGCGCAAGTCCGTGCTGCCGGTGTTCGAGGAACTCAACGGCCTGCTGTTCTACCCGGTGCAGTACGAGGGTGAGGAAATGTCGCCCAACGTCTTCTACACCGGTGCCGCGCCGAACCAGCAGGCCATCCCGGCGGTGGAGTACCTGATGAGCGAGGACGGCGGCAGCGCCAAGCGCTTCTTCCTGCTGGGCACCGACTACGTCTATCCGCGCACCACCAACAAGATCCTGCGCGCCTTCCTGCACAGCAAGGGCGTGGCCGACAAGGATATCCAGGAGGTCTACACGCCGTTCGGCCACAGCGACTATCAAACCATCGTCGCCGACATCAAGAAGTTCTCCGCCGGCGGCAAAACCGCGGTGATCTCCACCGTCAACGGCGACTCCAACGTGCCCTTCTACAAGGAACTGGCCAACCAGGGTCTGGAAGCCACCGAAGTACCGGTGGTGGCCTTCTCCGTGGGCGAGGAAGAACTGCGCGGCATCGACACCAAGCCGCTGGTGGGCAACCTCGCCGCGTGGAACTACTTCGAGTCGGTGAAGAACCCGGAAAACACCAAGTTCGTCGCCGACTGGAAGGCCTACGCCAAGGCCAAGAACCTGCCCAACTACAGCACCGCCGTGACCAACGACCCGATGGAGGCCACCTATGTCGGCATCCACATGTGGGCGCAAGCCGTGCAGAAGGCCGGCAGCACCGACGTCGACAAGGTGCGCGAGGCCATGGGCGGGCAGACCTTCAAGGCGCCGTCGGGCTTCACCCTGACCATGGACAAGACCAACCACCACCTGCACAAGCCGGTGATGATCGGCGAGATCGAGGACAACGGGCAGTTCAACGTGGTCTGGAAAACCCCCGAGCCGATCCGCGCCCAGCCGTGGAGCCCGTTCATTCCGGGCAACGACAAGAAGCCGGATTACGCGGTGCGTAGTAACTGATCCTCCGGGGAGCGAGAGCCCCTCACCCTAACCCTAGCTGCGCGCCCCGCTCCGGAGGGAGAGGGGACCGGACGGCGCGGATTGTCAGCCCGCACTCCGGCTCCGCTCTTCCCCCTCTCCCCCCGGGAGAGGGCCGGGGTGAGGGAATCCCAGACTCCTGTGTGCCGGGATATGAAGATGCCCACTGCCCTTCTCCACCTGCTCCGCCTGTGCGCCCTGGCGCTGGCCGCGCTGCTACCGCAGCTCGCCTTCGCCGGTCCCGCGCAGGATTTTGCCAGCGCCGACAACGACGCCCGCGCCAAACTGCTCGAGCAATGGGCCGCCGCGCCCGACGCCGATCGCCTGCCCCTGTTGGAAGCCATCCAGTCCGGTCGACTGGCCCTCGACGCGCAGAGCCGCGCCTTCCTCCTGGGCGACGACCAGCAGTACCACGCCGCCGAGGGTGGCGCGGGACCGGTGGGCGAGCCCGACAAACTGCGCTTGAACAACCGTCTGCGTGGCCTGGTGAACACCGCGATGGCCAGCCACCAACTGGTGGCCGACAACCCCGAGGTGCGCCTGGAAGCCGCACGGCAGCTACAGAAAAGCGCCCGTCCCGCGCAACGCACGCTCCTCGAATACCGCCTCAACGAAGAGTCCGACGACGGCGTCAAGGCCGCGCTGCAACTGGCCCTGGCCAACCTGCAACTGGCCGACCCAGCGCCAGCGGTACGCCTGTCCGCCGTACGCCTGCTCGGCGAATCCGGCGATCCGCAGGCGCGCACCCGCCTGGAAAACCTCCTCGACCCCGCGGTCGAACCCGACGAGTCGGTGCGCACCGCCGCCGCCACCAGCCTCGGCCAGGTCAAGCGCCGGTTGCTGATGGGCGATCTGTTCGGCCAGGCCTTCAGCGGCCTGTCGCTGGGCTCGATCCTGCTGCTCGCCGCCCTGGGCCTGGCGATTACCTATGGCCTGCTCGGGGTGATCAACATGGCCCACGGTGAAATGCTGATGCTCGGCGCCTACTCCACTTACGTGGTGCAGTTGCTCTGCCAGCGCTTCGCTCCCGGCCTGCTGGAGCTGTATCCGCTGCTGGCCCTGCCGGTGGCCTTCCTGGTCACCGCCTGCATCGGCATGGCCCTGGAGCGCACGGTGATCCGCCATCTCTACGGCCGCCCGCTGGAAACCCTGCTCGCCACCTGGGGTATCAGCCTGGTGCTGATCCAACTGGTGCGCGTGCTGTTCGGCGCGCAGAACGTCGAGGTCGCCAACCCGGCCTGGCTATCCGGCGGCATTCAGGTGCTGCCCAACCTCGTGCTGCCGTGGAACCGTATCGTCATCATCGGCTTCGCGCTGTTCGTGCTGGCGCTCACCTGGCTGCTGCTCAACCGCACACGGCTGGGCCTGAACGTTCGCGCCGTCACCCAGAACCGCAACATGGCCGCCTGCTGCGGCGTGCCCACCGGCCGCGTGGACATGCTCGCCTTCGGCCTGGGCTCGGGCATCGCCGGCTTGGGCGGCGTGGCGCTGTCGCAGGTCGGCAACGTCGGCCCGGACCTGGGCCAGAGCTACATCATCGACTCCTTCCTGGTGGTGGTGCTCGGCGGTGTCGGCCAGCTCGCCGGCAGCGTGTTCGCCGCCTTCGGCCTGGGCGTGGCGAACAAGATCCTCGAGCCGCAGATCGGCGCGGTGCTGGGCAAGATCCTGATCCTTGCGCTGATCATCCTGTTCATCCAGAAACGTCCGCAAGGGCTCTTCGCTCTGAAAGGGAGGGTCATCGATTGAACCAGCCACTCACCGTGACGGCCGCGCAAAAGGCCGGCCCGAAACTCACTGCCAGCCTGGTCGGCACCGTCCTCATCGCACTGCTGATCCTGCCGCTGCTGCACCTGCTGCCGGAAAGCAGCGCACTGTACCTGTCCGCCTATGGGCTGACGCTGACCGGCAAGATCCTCTGCTACGCCATCGTCGCGCTGGCGCTGGACCTGGTCTGGGGCTACGCCGGCCTACTGTCGCTGGGCCACGGGCTGTTCTTCGCCCTGGGCGGCTACGCCATGGGCATGTACCTGATGCGCGAGGCGGCCGGCGACCAGTTGCCGGCATTCATGACCTTCCTCTCCTGGACGGAGCTGCCCTGGTACTGGGCCGGCACCCAGCACTTCCTCTGGGCACTGTGCCTGGTGGTGCTGGCGCCCGGCCTGCTGGCCCTGGTGTTCGGCTTCTTCGCCTTCCGCTCGCGGATCAAGGGCGTGTACTTCTCGATCATGACCCAGGCGCTGACCTTCGCCGGCATGCTGCTGTTCTTCCGCAACGAGACCGGCTTTGGCGGCAACAACGGCTTCACCAATTTCCGCAGCATCCTCGGCTTTTCCATCACCGCGCCGGGTACGCGGGTGGCGCTGTTCATCGCCATCGTCGTGCTGCTGGCGGCGAGCCTCGCCGTGGGATTCGCCCTGGCGCGCAGCAAGTTCGGCCGGGTACTCACCGCCCTGCGCGACGCGGAGAACCGCCTGATGTTCTGCGGCTATGACCCGCGCGGCTACAAGCTGTTCGTCTGGACCCTCTCCGCGGTGATCTGCGGCCTGGCCGGCGCACTGTTCGTGCCGCTGGTGGGCATCATCAACCCCAGCGAAATGTCGCCGACCAACTCCATCGAAGCCGCCGTGTGGGTCGCCCTCGGCGGGCGCGGCACGCTGATCGGCCCGCTGCTGGGCGCCGGCGTGGTCAACGGCGCGAAGAGCTGGTTCACCGTGGCCTTCCCCGAGTACTGGCTGTTCTTCCTCGGCGCGCTGTTCATCGTCGTCACTCTGTACCTGCCGCACGGCATCCTCGGCCTGATCAAGCGGGAGAAAGAGCAATGAGAGCGGTCCCCCACCTGATGCTGGAGCCGGCCTACGATCCCAACCGCGACCCCGGCGCCAGCCGCGATGCCATCGGCCTCGGTTCGAGCGCCAGCGGCCAGCTGGACGTGCGCCACGGCACCATCCTGACCCTGGAAGACATCAATGTCAGCTTCGATGGCTTCCGCGCCCTGCGCGATCTCACGCTGTACATCGGTGTCGGCGAACTGCGTTGCATCATCGGCCCCAACGGCGCGGGCAAGACCACGCTGATGGACGTGATCACCGGCAAGACCCGCCCGGACAACGGCAAGGCGTACTTCGGCGAAACCCTCGACCTCACCCGCATGAGCGAGGTGGAAATCGCCCAGGCCGGTATCGGCCGCAAGTTCCAGAAGCCCACGGTGTTCGAGGCGCTCTCGGTGTTCGAGAACCTGGAGCTCGCGCAGAAGACCGACAAGTCAGTGTGGGCCAGCCTCAAGGCGAAGCTGTCCGGCGAGCAGAAGGACCGCATCGAGGAAGTGCTCACCACGATCCGCCTGCGCGAATCGCGCAATCGCCCCGCAGGATTGCTGTCCCACGGGCAGAAGCAGTTCCTGGAGATCGGCATGCTGCTGGTGCAGGAGCCGCAATTGCTGCTGCTCGACGAGCCGGTGGCGGGCATGACCGACGCCGAGACCGAGTTCACCGCCGAGCTGTTCAAGTCCCTCGCCGGCCAGCATTCGCTGATGGTGGTGGAACACGACATGGGCTTCGTCGGCAGCATCGCCGACCACGTCAGCGTGCTGCACCAGGGGCATGTGCTGGCCGAGGGTTCGCTGGAGGAAGTACAGGCGAACGAGCAGGTGATCGAGGTTTATCTGGGGCGTTAGAACGACGGCGGATGAAGCGTTCCGCTTCATTCGCCCTACGCCTAAGCCATCCGTAGGGCGCATAACGCGCAGCGTTATGCGCCGCAGCCCAATGCAAGGGAAACACCCATGCTGCAAGTCGACAAACTGCACCAGTACTACGGCGGCAGCCACATCCTGCGTGGCCTGTCGTTCGACGCGAAAATCGGCGAAGTCACCTGCCTGCTCGGGCGCAACGGCGTGGGCAAGACCACCCTGCTGCGCTGCCTGATGGGCCTGGTGCCCGCCAAGGAAGGCAAGGTCAGTTGGGAAGGCAAGCCGATCACCGGTTTCAAGCCGCACCAGCGCGTGCATGCCGGCATCGCCTACGTGCCGCAAGGCCGGGAAATCTTCCCGCGCCTGACGGTGGAGGAAAACCTGCTGATGGGCCTGTCGCGCTTCAGCGCCAGCGAAGCCAAATCGGTGCCCGAGCCCATCTACGAGCTGTTCCCGGTGCTGCGGGAAATGAAGCAGCGCCGTGGCGGCGACCTCTCCGGCGGCCAGCAGCAACAGTTGGCCATCGGCCGCGCGCTGGCCAGCCAGCCGCGCCTGTTGATCCTCGACGAACCCACCGAAGGCATCCAACCCTCGGTGATCAAGGAGATTGGCGCAGTGATCAAGAAGCTCGCCCAGCGCGGCGACATGGCCATCCTGCTGGTGGAGCAGTTCTACGACTTCGCCGCCGAACTGGCCGACCAGTACCTGGTGATGTCGCGCGGCGAGATCGTCCAGCAGGGGCGCGGAGTGGACATGGAACGCGACGGAGTGCGCGGGCTGGTGACCATCTGAGGCGACCGGTCACTGGCGAATGGCGTCGGCCAATGGCAAGCTGCCGAGCCCCGTACTGGTTTTTCCGGAGTTTGTCATGCCCCTCGTCCTGCGCCCCGCCGTCAACGACGACGCCGGTTTCGCCGCAGTCTGCGTGGCCGCCGCCTACGCCCAGTGGATACCCACGCTCGGCCGCAAGCCGGGGCCGATGCTGGATGACTACCACGCCATCATCGCCGAAGACCGCGTTCTGATTGCCGAGCAGGACGGCGCCCCCGTCGGCCTGCTGGTGATGCGCGAGACCGACGAAGGTTTCCTGCTCGACAACATCGCCGTGCTGCCCGAGTGTGCCGGCCAGGGCATCGGCCGCACCCTGCTGATCCATGCCGAGGTAACCGCCGCGCAATTGGGCTACGCGTCGTTGTACCTCTATACCAACGAGCGGATGACCGAGAACATCGAACTGTACGCGAAGAACGGCTATCAGGAATACGCGCGCAAGGTCGAGAACGGTTTTCGCCGCGTGTACATGCGCAAGCAGCTCTCCGTGTAGGAACGAGCCTGCTCGGTAACCATCGCGCCCCCCGGGACGCCCGAAGTTCGCCCGAGCCTTGTTGGCGAGCAGTCTCGCCGCTGGCGCACCAGCATGGTGCGCAATTGCCGCCAACGCACCGCAACCGCGCCGAAACCTGACCAAGTGGACAGTCTGCAGCACCACCGTCGATCCCGCGCCATACCCGAGCGGCACAAGGGGAAGCCGCGGCCACGCACTATCCTGGCGCAGCCGGCACGCTGATTGCTCTGTCTTGAGCATCCATCTTTCAGCAACAGCCCATGAACGCACCGGTCACCCTTTTCCACCCCGCCTGGCACGCCGAGCTCGAGCTGGCTTATGCCCGCATCGGTGACTGCACGCGCCCGGTCAGGCGGCGGCATCTTGGCCCTTTGCGGGTGCAGAAGCACCTGTATGCCGAAGGCCCGGAGGTGTGCCAGCACATCATCGTGCACCCGCCCGGCGGCATCGCCGGTGGCGACACCCTGAACCTCGACATTCGCGCCGGCAACGACAGCTGGGCGCAGCTCACCAGCCCCGGCGCGGCCAAGTGGTACCGCGCCGGCTGCCCGGCAAAACAGCAGCTGGACATCCGCGTCGGCCCCGGTGCCACGCTGGAATGGTTGCCGCAGGAAACCATCGTCTACTCCGGCGCCCAAGCCGAGCTGACCACCCGTATCGATCTCGAAGCCGACGCCCGGTTGTTCTACTGGGACATGGTCGCCCTCGGCCGCCCGGCCAGTGGCGAGCGCTTCGACGACGGCCACTTCGCCGCCGCCCTGGACATCCGCCGCGACGGCCAGCGCCTGTGGCACGAACGCCAGCGCGTGACCGGCGGCGACCGCCTGCTCGACTCGCCCATCGGCCTGGCCGGCTACCCGGTGATGGCCACGCTGATCACCAGCGGACAGATCGACGCGGCGCTCATCGAAGCCTGCCGCGCCATCCCCTACCAGGGACATGGCAACCTCACCCAACTGCCCGGCCTGGTGGTCGCCCGCTGCCTTGCGCACGAGGCGCTGCACGCCCGCGCCTGGCTCATCGAACTCTGGCGCCGGCTGCGGCCGGCGCTGCTCGGCCGCGAGGCCGTTCCTCCGCGAATCTGGAGCACTTGAGATGGACCTGACGCCCCGCGAAAAAGACAAGCTGCTGATCTTCACCGCTGGCCTGGTCGCCGAGCGTCGCCTCGCCCGTGGTGTGAAACTCAACTACCCGGAGGCCGTGGCGCTGATCTCCGCCGCGCTGCTCGAAGGCGCGCGAGATGGCCAGACGGTCGCCGACCTGATGCACTACGGCACCACGCTGCTGAGCCGTGAACAGGTGATGGAAGGCGTGCCGGAAATGATCCCGGAGATCCAGGTGGAAGCCACTTTCCCGGACGGCACCAAGCTGGTCACCGTGCATCAGCCCATCGCCTGATCGCGCGCCATCCAACAAGGGTGCAGCGACAATGGCGGATGAAGCGTTCCGCTTCATTCGCCCTACGAACCTGAGGAACCGACATGCTCATCCGCGACGCCAGCCAAGCCGACCTCGGCAGTCTGCGCGACATCTACAACGACGCCGTGCTCAACACCACCGCCATCTGGAACGAGGTCGCCATTGACCTGGAGAACCGCCGCGCCTGGCTGGAACTGCGCGCGCAGCAGGGCTTCCCGGTGCTGGTGGCCGAAGATGGCGGCGAGGTGGTGGGCTACGCCAGCTACGGCCCGTGGCGCGCCTTCGACGGTTTCCGCGAGACGGTCGAGCACTCGGTCTACGTACGCGCCGACCAGCGCGGCAAGGGCCTCGGCCCTATCCTGATGCACGCACTGATCGAGCGCGCCCGCGCCCAGAGCCTGCACGTGATGGTCGCGGCCATCGAAAGCGGCAACGCGGCGTCGATCCGCCTGCACGAGCGCCTGGGCTTCATCACTACCGGGCAGATGCCGCAGGTGGGCCAGAAGTTCGGCCGCTGGCTGGACCTCACCTTCATGCAATTGAACCTCGACTCACGGAGCGCTCCATGACCCCAGGCGAATACGACCTCCAGCCCGGCGAGATCGAACTCAACGCCGGCCGCCGCACGCTCGCCCTGACGGTGGCCAACAGCGGCGACCGGCCGATCCAGGTCGGCTCGCACTACCACTTCTTCGAGACCAACGATGCGCTGCTGTTCGATCGCGACACGGCACGCGGCATGCGCCTGAACATTCCTGCCGGAACAGCAGTGCGCTTCGAGCCGGGGCAGAGTCGCGACGTGGAACTGGTGGAACTGGCGGGCGAGAGAAAGGTTTACGGCTTTGCCGGGCGGGTGATGGGCGCGCTCTGACAGCCCCTCACCCCGCCCCTCTCCCAGAGGGAGAGGGAGAAAAGCAGCCCGCTGCGGCGGGATGGATCAGCGCGCCGATCAGCCCCCTCTCCCTCCGGGAGAGGGTTGGGGTGAGGGCGAAACCAATGCAGGGATCGACCAGGGAGCCCCGATGAAAATCAGCAGACAAGCCTACGCCGACATGTTCGGCCCCACCGTCGGCGACCGCGTGCGCCTGGCCGACACCGGCCTGTGGGTCGAAGTGGAAAAGGACTTCACCGTCTACGGCGAGGAAGTGAAGTTCGGCGGTGGCAAGGTCATCCGCGACGGCATGGGCCAGGGTCAGCGGTGCGCCGCGCAGGTGGTCGACACGGTCATCACCAACGCGCTGATCATCGACCACTGGGGCATCGTCAAGGCCGACGTGGGCCTCAAGCACGGCCGCATCGCCGCCATCGGCAAGGCCGGCAACCCGGACATCCAGCCTGGCGTGACCATCGCCCTGGGCGCCAGCACCGAGGTGATCGCCGGCGAAGGCATGATCCTCACCGCCGGCGGCATCGACACGCACATCCACTTCATCTGCCCGCAGCAGATCGAAGAGGCACTGATGAGCGGCGTCACCACCATGATCGGTGGCGGCACCGGGCCGGCTACCGGCACCAACGCCACCACCTGCACCTCCGGCCCGTGGCACATGGCGCGCATGCTCCAGGCCGCCGACGCCTTCCCGATGAACATCGGCTTCACCGGCAAGGGCAACGCCAGCCTGCCGCTGCCGCTGGAGGAGCAGGTGCGCGCCGGCGCCATCGGCCTGAAGCTGCACGAGGACTGGGGCACCACCCCGGCGGCCATCGACAACTGCCTGTCGGTGGCCGACCGTCTCGACGTGCAGGTGGCGATCCACACCGACACCCTCAACGAATCCGGCTTCGTCGAAACCACCCTGGCCGCCTTCAAGGGCCGCACCATCCACACCTACCACACCGAGGGCGCCGGTGGCGGCCACGCGCCGGACATCATCAAGGCCTGCGGCTTCGCCAACGTGCTGCCCAGCTCGACCAACCCGACGCGCCCCTTCACCCGCAACACCATCGACGAGCACCTGGACATGCTCATGGTCTGCCATCACCTGGACCCGAGCATCGCCGAGGACGTGGCCTTCGCCGAGTCGCGCATCCGCCGCGAGACCATCGCCGCCGAGGACACCCTCCACGACCTCGGCGCCTTCAGCATGATCAGCTCCGACAGCCAGGCCATGGGCCGCGTCGGCGAAGTGATCACCCGTACCTGGCAGACCGCCGACAAGATGAAGAAACAGCGCGGCGCCCTGGACGGCGACGGTGCGCGCAACGACAACTTCCGCGCCAAGCGCTACATCGCCAAGTACACCATCAACCCGGCGATCACCCACGGCGTGGCCCATGAAGTGGGCAGCATCGAAGTGGGCAAGCTGGCCGACCTGGTGCTCTGGCGCCCGGCTTTCTTCGGCGTGAAGCCGAGCCTGATCCTCAAGGGCGGCGCCATCGCCGCAAGCCTGATGGGCGACGCCAACGCCTCGATCCCGACGCCGCAGCCGGTGCACTACCGGCCGATGTTCGCCAGCTACGCCGGCAGCCGCCACGCCACCTGCCTGACCTTCATCAGCCAGGCGGCATTCGACCTCGGCGTGCACCAGGAACTGGGCCTGCGCAAGGCCATCGGCGTGGTGAAAGGGTGCCGCAGCGTGCAGAAGACCGACCTGATCCACAACGCGTACCTGCCGAACATCGAGGTCGATGCGCAGAACTATCAGGTGCGCGCGGACGGGCAGTTGCTGTGGTGCGAGCCGGCTGATGTGCTGCCGATGGCGCAGCGCTATTTTCTGTTCTGAGCCGCTTCACCGGACCGGCGCGCAACGCCCGGTCCGGTTCTCCTCATTGCGATAAATCAAGCTTTTTCCGATCCCGCCGCCCGCCCATGGCCGATTGAGATTCGTCTTATTCGGCCAGCTGAACCGCAGCTGAACAATGAGCCCACTGATCCAGCGCGCCCTACGCAGCTGGACGGGCAGGGCTCTGAAGTCCGGAGTGCTGCCCTCCCCTTGCCTGACGCGATCAGGCGCCATCTCCCGGTGCAGGAAGGATCCGCTCTTGGAAGCCCAAGCTTCCGCTCTTCAGCCAGTGAACGGCTCCTTGCGCCGGAATACGCATTCGCTCACCGAGTGAGCGGGCGCAAGGAGGAATGCAATGCGCTTCAAGAAAACTCTGCTGGCCATCCACGTCGCCCTGGCCGCCGGCATGCTTGCCCATAGCGGAGGCGCCGCCGCCGGCTCCTGCTCGGTAGACGGCTCGACGCTGAACTGCACGACCAGCATCTACTGGGCCCCTGGCGATACGTCGACCTACGAAAAGATCGTGATCGATACCACTGGCGAGAATCAGTCCTTCACGCCCACCGGTTTCGGCATCTACGGCAACAGCTCGAAGTACACCCTCAAGGATGTGTCGATTACCACGGCCTCCAGCAAGTCGGACGCCATTCAGGCCAACAACGGTGGGAGCAAGATCTCCATCGACAAGCTGCACATCGTCACCAAGGGCAGCTCGGCGGACGGCATCAACGTGACCGAGAACGCGCTCAACTCGGAAGTGCGTGTCGGCGACGGCGCCATCATCACCGCCGAAGGATCGGGTATGGGTGTGCGCGCCAACACCTCGAAGAACGGAGGCAAAAACCTCATCGAACTGGGCGCCGGCGCGCAGATCACCACCAACGGAAGTGGCGCGAATTCGATCGACGGAACGGGTTACGCTGTCTATGCAGGCAATCGCTCGCTGTCCGCCAATACCTACTGGGGCGACGCCGAAGTAATTCTCGGCGACGGCAGCACCATCGTCAGCAAGGGCAGCTCTGCCCATGCCGTCTATGCCAACCGCGGCGGCGTTATCCGCCTCGGCGATACCAGTATTACCACCGAGAAAACCAACGCATACGGCATCTACGCGCAAACGGCGGCAGACAAGAACGGCGACCGTGGCGGCCAGGTCTACCTGGGCGGCGACACCAGCGTCACCGTCACCGATGGCAACCGTGCGCTCTACGCCTCCGGCGCCGACTCGCTGATTCGCGCCGAGGCAGCCTCGGTGTACCGCCTGGACAGCAGCGCGGCCAGTGACGTGCAGAACCGCAAGGGCGTTGCCCTGTATGCCGACAAGACCGGCGTCATCGACCTGAAAATGGCCGCCGGCTCCTACCTCAACGGCACCACCAGCACCGCCACCGACGGCGTGATCGACCTCGCCATGGACGGGGCTACCAGCCAGTGGTTCATGACAGGCAACTCCAACCTCACCAACCTGACGCTCACCAACGGCGCGCAACTGGTCTATGACCGCCACGACGAACACGGCGCATACACCTACAAGACCCTGACCGTGGATGGCGATTTCAGCGGTGGCGGCCATCTGGTCATGAACACCTACCTGGGCGACGACACCTCGGAAACCGACAAACTGGCCATCGCCGGCAGCACCTCGGGCGAGACCCGCGTCACGGTCAACAACACCACCGGGCTGGGCGACGAAACCGAACAGGGGATCGAGATGATCACCGTCGGCGGCACCTCCGCGGGCGAGTTCAAGTCCGACCGCGTCACCGCTGGGGGCTATGAGTACGTGCTGCGCCGCGGCGGCAGCTTCGTCGGCTCCACCGGTGCGGACAGCGACTGGTTCCTGACCTCGTACAAGCCGAACGATCCCGATCCGGAGGATCCGCCACCCGTTGACCCGCCGCCGGTTGATCCTCCACCGGTTGATCCTCCACCGGTTGATCCGCCACCAGTTGATCCGCCGCCAGTCGACCCGCCGGGCCCGGTCGACCCGACCCCGGAAGACCCCGATCCGGTCGATCCCGCGCCGGAGCAACCAGGGCCCGTGGACCCAGCGCCGAAGCCCAGCGACAAGGACCGCGTGCGCCAGCCCGAAGGCGGCAGCTACACCGCCAACATCGCGGCGGCCAACACCATGTTCCTGCACCGTCTGCATGACCGCACCGGCAACCTGACCTACGTCGATCCGGATACCGGCAAGGAAGTCACTTCCATGCTCTGGATGCGCAACGTCGATGGCTCGACCCGCTGGGAAGACAGCACCGGCCAGCTCAAGACCGAAGCCAACCGCTACGTGCTGCAGATCGGCAGCGACCTGTACCGCAAGGAAACCGACAACGGCGACTGGGTACTGGGTGTGATGGCCGGCTACGCCAACGGCAACTCGACGACCAAGTCCCGCGTCACCGGCTACCGCTCGCGCGGCGAGATCGACGGCTACAGCCTGGGCGTCTATGGCACCTGGTACGAGAACAAGGACGATGAGAACGGTGCGTACGTCGACGGCTGGATTCTCTACAACGAATTCGATGCCGACGTGAAAGGCGACCAGTTGGCCAAGGAGAGCTACGACCTCAAGGGCATCACTGCTTCCATCGAGGCCGGCAAGACCTTCGAAGTGGCGAAGACCGAGAGCGCCAGCTACTACGTGCAGCCCCAGGCGCAGGTGGTGTACATGGGCGTGAAGGCTGACAGCCACCGCGAGGCCAACGGCACCAAGGTCACCGGCAAGGGCGACGGCAATGTCATGACCCGCCTGGGCGCCCGCGCCGCCGTGCGCAGCAACCAGGAAGGCGGCTTCGCCAACACCTATGGCGTGGAGCCGTACCTGGAGACCAACTGGATCCACAACTCCAAGGACTTCGGTGCGAAGATGGGCAGCAGCAAGTTCGAGATGGACGGCGCCAGCGACATCTTCGAAGTGAAGCTCGGCGCCACCAGCAAGGTGAACAGCCGGGTCAACGTCTGGGGTGAAGTGGGCAAGCAGTTCGGCGACAACGGTTACCGCGACCAGGCGGTGACGCTGGGGCTGAAGGTCAACTTCTGATCCCACGCTGAACGGGGGCCGTCGCACGAGAGTGTGGCGGCCTTTTTTTTGCACTTCGCCTCCTCCTGGAAACACCTGACATTTCGATCAGCTTTCATCCGTCGGCCCTGTCGTACAGCTGGGCTGCTATGCTCTGCTGCTCGAAGAATCAGGTGGACCAGCGATGACGGCGATGACTCCGCAGACAAACGACCGCACGGGTATTTCGCCCGCTCTGGCCGCGTTGCGCGCAGCCACCCATGCCCTGCATGCCGACCTCGACAGTCGCTCGCCGCTGACTGCCGCGCTGACCCGCGCCGACTACCTCGATCATGCCGCCCGCGTTCTCGGCTGGATGCGCCCGCTGGAGCAGGCACTCTGGCCGCTCTGGCCGGACGCCGACGATGCAGCCCTGCGCCGGGGCAAGAGCCGGTGGCTGGAAGACGACCTGCGGGCCGGCGCCCACGCCGAAGAGCCCATGGCCGACTGCCCCTGGGTACCCAAGCCGAGCTGCCTGGCCGAAGCCTTCGGCATCGCCTATGTCGCCGAAGGCGCGACCCTTGGCGGACGCGTACTCTACAAGCGCCTCAAGACCTCCCTCGATCCCCTGCCGCTGCGCTGGCTGCAAGGCTACGGCGAGCACACGGGCGAGCGCTGGGGCAGCTTCCAGCGCCTGCTGGCCGAACACGTCAGCACCGCCGAAGACATCGCCCTTGCGCAACAGGCGGCCGTACAGGCCTTCACGTCGTTCCGCGACTGGGTGATCGACGCCACACCCGACCGGGCGGGCCAGGCATGAGCGATCAGCCCGTCACCCTCGCCAACTGCGAGGACGAACCCATCCATGTGCCCGGCGCGATCCAGCCCCACGGTGCGCTGATCGCACTCGACGAGCAGGGTCGAGTACTCGGCTTCAGCGACAACCTCGGCACCCTGCTGGGCATCGCCCCGCCGCTGGGCGAACCGCTGGCGGAAGCCTGCGTCGGGCCCGGCGTGCTGGCGATGCTCGCGGACGGGCTGGCCGAGCAGGGCCCCTGGGTCAACAGCGTGGAGGCACGGATCAACCGGCGCTTCTTCGACGTGATCGGCCACAGCCATGACGGCGTGCGCTACCTGGAGTTCGAACGGCGCGCTGCCGGGACCGCCTCCTTCACCACCTTCGCCCTCAACGCCCAGCGCCTGGTCAGCCAGCTGCAGCTACGCAATGACGTCGAGAGCCTGCTGATCAGCGTCACCGAGGAAGTGCGGCGGATGACCGGCTACGACCGCGTCATGGCCTACCGCTTCAACGAAGACGAGTCCGGCCAGGTGGTCGCCGAATCCCGTCGCGAAGACCTGGAAAGCTATCTCGGCCAGCGCTACCCGGCATCGGACATCCCCGCCCAGGCGCGCCGCCTGTACCTGCAGAATCCGGTGCGGCTGATCGGCGATGCCGCCTACCAGCCGGTGGCCGTGCACCCCACGCTGAACCCCGGCAGCGGCAAGCCGTTCGACCTGAGTTTCAGCACCCTGCGCAGCGTCTCGCCGATCCACTGCGAGTACTTGGCGAACATGGGCGTGCGCGCCTCGATGAGCATTTCCATCGTAGTCGGCGGGCGCCTGTGGGGGCTGTTCTCCTGCCACCACATGAGCCCGAAGGTGGTGCCCTACCCGATCCGCATGTCCTTCCAGGTGTTCTCCCAGGTCTGCAGCGCCATGGTCGAGCGCCTGGAACAGAGCCGCACCAGCGAACTCCTGCGCCAGGCTTCCGAGCGCCAGCAGGCACTGCTGCGCCGCACCCGCGACTCCGACGACCTGCTCAGCGCCCTGGCCCGCCCCGATGCCAACGTCGCCGACCTGCTGCCCTGCGATGGCGCGGTGGTGATGCTCGGCGGGCGCGCCAGCAGCATCGGCGGCGACTTCGAGGACCTGGCCGTTTCCATCGTCGCCCAGCTGCAACAGGACGACGAGCTGGACCTGTTCCACAGCGACCGCCGCCTGGATCTGCCCGAGGGCCTGCATGACCCGCGCTACTGCGGCGTCATGGCGATTCGTTTCCATCGCCAGGAGTCGGGCTGGATCGTCTGGCTGCGCCTGGAGCAGGTGCACCGCATCCGCTGGGGTGGCAAGCCGGAGAAGATCGCCAAGACCGGCCCTTCCGGCGCGCGCCTGACCCCGCGTGGCTCGTTCGAGGCCTGGGAGGAAGTGGTGCGTGGGCGCTCGATGCCCTGGACCGGTATCGATCTGAGCGTCGCCGACAAGCTGCGCACCGAACTGGTGGAACTGTGCCTGAACCGCGCCGGGGAGATCGACCGCATGCGCCAGCGCCTGATCGCCGTGCTCGGCCACGACCTGCGCAACCCGCTGCAATCCATCTCCATGGCGGCCGCGATGCTTTCCTCCAGCGACGTGCGCAATGCCGAGCTGCGCCAGCACATCACCTACTCCAGCAGCCGCATGGAACGCCTGATCAGCCAGATTCTCGAGATGAGCCGTCTGCAAAGCGGCGCGGGAATGACGGTGAAGCCGGTAGCCGCCGAGCTCTCGCGGCTGGTACGCGATATCGTCCAGGAAACCGACGTGGCCTATCCGGGCCTGTCCATCGAGACCGCCATCGAGGAAGACGTGCAGGCGCAGGTCGACCCGGACCGTTATCTGCAGGTGGTGGCCAACCTGTTGAGCAATGCCCGCCACCACGGCCGCCCCGGCCGCCCGGTGCTGGTGGAGCTGCGCCGCCAGGGCGAGCTGGCGCGGCTGAGCATCCTCAACGAGGCCGAGGCACTGGACGAGGCGCGTCTGGGCAACCTCTTCGAGCCGTTCAAGCAGGATACCGGCGGTCGTGGCCGCAACAAGAGCGGGCTGGGCATCGGCCTGTACATTTCCCAGGCCATCGTCAACGCCCATGGCGGCCGCATCGAAGTGGAACAGGCCGACGGCATCATCAGCTTCAGCGTACTGGTGCCGCTCATGCCACCCCCCTGATACCGGAATGCTCGCTCCTACAATGCAGAACGGCGCCTCGGGGCGCCGCTCTCATTTTGGAGGAAAAAGACTCAGCGCAGCTGGCTGTCCTTGCTGCCGCGACGGTTGTAGCCGCTGTGGGCGGACTGCTCCTTGTCATGCGCGGCCTGGCAGCTGACGCACAGCCGCACGCCGGGAATGGCCTTGCGCCGCGCCTCGGGAATCAGCGCATCGCACTCCTCGCAATGGGTCAGGCTCTCGCCCTTGGGCAACTGGCTGCGCGCCCGTGCAATGGCATCCTCGATGGTGCTGTCGATCTGCTCCTGAACCGCTCCGTCGTTTGCCCAGCCGCTGGCCATGGCGACCTCCCGTGGAATCTTCGCTGTACTGAAGATATGCAGGGCACTGCAAGGGATTGCAAGGGTGATGGCGCAGGAAGCGACGAGCGCATCGCCGGGAATCCAGATACGTCTGATGTTCCGAACGGGCAAGCCTGCCGAGAATCGGCAGATCTCTGTCTGCCGGAACCCCGCCATGCGCTACGCCTCCGCCTTACTCGCCAGCCTTCTTCTCGCCGGCCTTCTGCCGCGCGCCGCCAATGCCGACGCCGTCGATGCCAGCCTGCGCGATATGGAACGCTACCTGCTGCTGTACAGCGCGACCGGCGACGAACGTTTCCTGACGCGCCTGGAGAGCCTGGGGCCAAGCTTCGAGCAACAGCTGTCACAGCAGAAGAATGCCGCCAACCTGCAGGACCTCTGGCAACTCTATCGACAGACGCTGGAAAAGGTGCGTGCGGCTTACTTGCAGAAGGACGTTGACCTGCAACAAGCATTGCTGCAGACACGGGAAGTGGCCGGGCTGTTCGACACCTTCATCCTGGCGCGGGAGCCGGCACCAGACGGACTGCAAGACGAGCTGCGCGAGCTGGCGCTGCTGGAGGCGCGGCGAGCCAACGGGCGTTTGCTGGGGAAGGAAAGCGAGGGGGATGCGACACGCATCGGGGAACTGCAGGAGCTGATCGGCGAACGCCTGGCGGCACTACCCGCCGGTGCCAGCCGGGACTCCCTGCTCTCGCGCTGGAGCTACCTGCGCAAGGCGGAGAAACCCGAAGGCACTCTGCTCTATCCCTTCAACGCCCAGGTCGAATACCTGCTGGCGCATCTGCCGCGAAGTTGAGCGACGCGGGATAGGCGGTCCTACTCTTTGACTTCCATGTATTCGCGCGCCCAGATCTGGTACTCCTCGGGCAGCGTGTACTTCTTCGCCAGTTCCGAAGCGGTCAGGTCGGAGGCATGCACGCCGCGCTGCTCGCGCAGGCAGTCGTAGGTGGCCTTGATCGCGGCGAAGTAGGCGGCGTGGCCGTCGACCACAATGCGCACGCCCAGCTCGGCCAGTCGTGCATCGTCGCGCAGCTCGGGGTTGCCGTAGGACACCAGCATCAGCGGCACGGACAGGTGGCGGGAGATGGCTTCCAGGTGGTCGAAGTCGCGGATGCCGACCATGCAGATGCCGTCGGCGCCGGCGGCCTGGTAGGCCAGGGTGCGGCGGATCACATCGTCCACTTCCAGCACCTCGGCGTTGGTGCGGGCGATGATCGCCATTTCCGAATCGATGCGCGCTTCCAGCGCGGCGCGGATCTTGCCGACGCCTTCCTCGACCGGGATCAGGTCGGTGGACTTGCGGCCGAATTGCGCCGGCAGCAGCGTATCCTCGATGGTCAGCGCGGCCACGCCGGCGCGCTCCAGCTCGACGATGGTGCGCATGGTGTTCAGCGCGTTGCCGTAGCCGTGGTCGGCGTCGGCGATCACCGGCAGACGGGCGACGCGACCGATGCGGGTGGCCTGCTCGGTGAATTCGCTCAGGGTGATCAGCGCGAAGTCAGGCGCAGCCAGAACTTGTAGTGAAGCTACAGAACCGCCCAGGATGCCCACCTCGAACCCCAGATCCGCGGCGATGCGCGCCGACATGGGATCGAACACCGATGCGGTGTGATAGCAGGCTGA
The DNA here is from genome assembly GCF_010994165.1 of Pseudomonas nitroreducens. Classification (NCBI taxonomy): domain Bacteria; kingdom Pseudomonadati; phylum Pseudomonadota; class Gammaproteobacteria; order Pseudomonadales; family Pseudomonadaceae; genus Pseudomonas; species Pseudomonas nitroreducens. The sequence goes on from NZ_WMBX01000005.1 coordinate 247,042, forward strand.
AGAACTCAGTAAGGCGCGGAAATCCTTGCGCAATTCGTGGAAGGAGGCTCTGTGCATGGTGGGATCCAACTGCTTGTACGGGGTGGGAGAACGGAAATCAGATAGTCGAAAACTCTTGTAGGAAAACTACAGGAATACAATGTAGCAAAACTACAAGCTACTCCCCAAGCCCTCTTTGCCACCATAGCCTTCCGACGGATACCCTGGTTTTCCCTCCGCGCTCGCGTACACTGCGCGGCCGTTTTTTCTCCGGACACTCGCGCACCATGTTCCCGACTACTGCGGCCCGCGCCCTGGGCATCGACTTCGGCACCTCCAACTCCACCGTCGGCTGGTGGCGCGCGGACACCGAACCGCTGATCGCCCTGGAAGACGACAAGATCACCCTGCCCTCGGTGATCTTCTTCAACGTCGAGGAACGCCGCCCGGTGTACGGCCGCCTGGCCCTGCACGAATACCTGGAAGGCTACGAAGGCCGCCTGATGCGCTCGCTGAAAAGCCTGCTGGGTTCCTCACTGCTGAAAAGCGAGACCACCGTGCTGGGCAGCGCCATGCCGTTCAAGGACCTGCTGGGGCTGTTCATCGGCGAGCTGAAGAAGCGCGCCGAAGCGGTCGCCGGGCGCGAGTTCGAGTCCGTCGTGCTGGGCCGTCCGGTGTTCTTCGTCGACGACGATCCCAAGGCTGACCAGGAAGCCCAGGACACCCTGGTCGCCGTGGCGCAGAAGCTCGGCTTCAAGGACGTCTCCTTCCAGTACGAACCTCTCGCCGCGGCCTTCGACTACGAGCGCAGCATCGAGCGCGAGGAGCTGGTGCTGATCGTCGATATCGGCGGCGGTACCTCGGACTTCTCGCTGGTGCGCCTGTCGCCCGAGCGTCGCGAAGTGGCCGACCGCCAGAGCGACATCCTCGCCACCGGCGGTGTGCATATCGGCGGTACCGATTTCGACAAGCAACTGAGCATCCAGGGCGTGATGCCGCTGTTCGGCTACGGCAGCAGGATGAAGAGCGACGCCTTCATGCCGACCAGCTACCACCTCAACCTGGCTACCTGGCACACCATCAACGCGGTATACGCGCAGAAGTCCCAGCTGGCGCTGCAGAACATGCGCTACGACATCGTCGACGCCACCGGCATCGACCGCCTGTTCAAGCTGATCGAGCAGCGCGCCGGCCACTGGCTGGCGATGCAGGTGGAAACCAGCAAGATCGAGCTGTCCGACACCGAGCGCCGCGACATCGACCTGATGCGTATCGAGCCGGGGCTGGTCGCCGAGCTGAGCCGCGAACTGTTCGAAGGCGCCATCGCCCCGCTGCTGGAGCGCGTGCGCGGTAGCATCACCAACCTGCTCAATTCGGCCGACGTGGACCCGGCGCGCGTGGACACGGTGTTCTTCACCGGCGGTTCCTCCGGCGTACCGGCGTTGCGCCAGAGCGTGGCGGCCATGCTGCCCAACGCCCGGCACGTCGACGGCGATCGCTTCGGCGGGATCGGCAACGGCCTGGCCATCGAGGCGATGAAGCGCTACGGCTGAGCGGTCGCGCACTGACGCCGGGACCGCCATGCGCTAGTGTGGCGGTCATTCCTCCCCGCGCCGGAGCCCGCCATGCGCCTCGTCCACCTGAGCAGCCTCCTGATGCTTTGCGCCGCCCTTTCAGCCTGCGGCCTCGGCGAAACCGCCGCGACCACGGCCACCACCGCCAAGCTGCAAGCCCAGCAGGCGCAACAGGCCCAGCAGCAGATCGAGCAGCTCAAACAGCAGATCGACGCCGCCAACGTGCAGAACCAGCAGCGCCTGGACGAAGCCCTGAAGGAAGCCGAATAAAAGCCTGCCCTGCAGATTTCTTGAACGCCCGATCCTGGCCTAGGCTCCAAGTTGAGCGAGTGAATTGCTCAACCAAGGAGAACACCATGTACAAGCGATCACTGCTGGCGCTGTTGGTACTGGCTTCGGTGGCGGGCTGCGCTTCCACCAAGGTGCAGAACCCGGTCAACTACATCACCTTCCGCGACCAGCCGCTGGTGCGCAACGTCGAGAAGGGAATGAGCCAGGAAGAAGTCCTGAAGATCGGCGGCACACCGTCGTCGACGCAGAAACGCCTGATGAAACCGGGCAGCTGCAACAGCTACATCCTCAGCAAGGACGGGCAGCAACAGCCCTTCTACGTGAGCTTCGACGGCAGTGGCCGAGTCGATGGATCGGGCTTCATGACCTGCTCCGAGCTCGACCGACACGAGCGCGACGCCCAGCCGTGATGCCCGCCCGGGCGTGACGACATGCCCCCGCCGGCCGGCGGGGGCTTTTTCCTTCGGCACATCGCCACAGTCCTGCAGGCGGGGATATTCCCGCCACGCGGTGGCCGTCTATCATCCCAGCAGCCACCTGAGGAGCCGACCATGAAATACCGCATCATCGAACTGCCCGCCTTCGACGTGGTGGGCATGGATTATCGTGGCAGCGCGCCGGGCGACAGCATTGGCCAGCTGTGGCAGCGCTTCCTGCCACGCGAAAAGGAGGTCAGCGCCAGCGCGCAGGATAAAGCCGCCTATGGCGTCTGCAGCCAGCTGCCGGGCGGCGAATTCCACTACATCGCCGGGCTGCCGGTGGAACCCGGCGCGAACGTGCCCGCGGGCATGACCCGCTACGGGGTTCCCGCGCAAAAGTACGCGGTGTTCACCCACATCGGCCCGGTCACCGCCATCGCCGACAGCTTCCAGGCCATCTATTCCAGCCTGCTGGCCCGCCACGGCCTGGAGCCGAAGAAGGGCGTGGACCTGGAGCGCTACACCGAGCGCTTCCTGGGGCCGGAAGATCCGGCTTCGGAAACCGACCTGTACGTGCCGATTTATTAGAGAACACCGACCCGGCCTTTCGTAGGAGCGAGCCCGCTCGCGAACACCCCCGCTGCGAGGCGGTTCGCGAACAAGGACTAGGCGTCCCCCTCGCTCCTACAGGTTCATCCCGCCTTTTATTTGCGCGTGGTCGGCGCTTTCGGCGGCTGCTTCATCTGCTGCAGCAGCGCCGCGCACTGGTTGTCGTCCTGCTTGCTCGGGGCGATCAGCGCCAGCAGCGCTGCCGCCGGGGCCACCGCCACGCCGAGAGCGACCATCCCTGCGCCACGCGCCGCCAGCGGCAGCACATGCACGCCAGCTTTCGGATTCTTGAAGGTACCCTGCACATAGAGCGGCGAACGCAGGGAGAAAATGCGCACACCCTTGCTCTGCGGCGTGATGTCCAGGTCGAGCTGCTCGGTGGCGAAGTTGGCCGTGCCATCCACCGTGATGATGGCGTTCTCGGTATCGAAGGCGAACACCCGCGGCTTGGCCAGGCCGTTGGCAATACCCACGTCGGCGGCGGCGCAATTGATCTTCACCTCGTCATCGCCGAACAGTTTGTTCACCACGTAGTTGCCCACGTTGAGCCCGGCGATCTCCATCAGGCTGCGGCTGATGCGGCCATCATTGATCAGCAGCTTCATCTCGCCATTGGCGCCGGCCAGGATGGTCGCCACCGAATTGCCGGTGCCGGCAATGGTCGCGTCGCCGTTGAGCTCGCCGAAGCTCGACTGCATCGGCGCGAAGCTGGGGAACAACTCCTTGAGCTTGAAGCTGCGCGCCTGCAACTGGACCTTGCTCTGCAGCGGCGTCTTGCCGCCGTCCAGGCGGATGTGCGAATCCAGCGTGCCGCCGGCCACGCCGAAGCGCAGCGGTTCCAGGCTCAGCAGGCCATCATTGAGCACCAGGTGGGTATAGAGGTCGCTGATCGGCAGCTTGTCGCCGTGCACGATGCGCTTGCCGGTGAACTCCACGTCGGCGTCCATGGCGCGCCAGCGGTCGGTGCGGAACTCTTCCACCGGCAGCACTTTGTCCGCCGGCTGGCGGGTGCTCTGGCCACGCGCCTGCTTTTCCTGATTGGAGTCTGCACCGATCAGCGGGCCGAGGTCGGCCATGCGCAACTGGTCCGAGCGCAACTTGCCGGACAGCTTGGGCCGCGGCTGGCGATTGACGAACACGAGGTCGCCATGCAGGTCGCTGTCGCCAACCTTGCCGTTGAAGTTCTCGTAGTGGAACTGCGCGCCGCCCGAGTCGTGCAGCTCGGCCTTGAGGCGGCCGTCGGTCTCGTAGGCCGGCGTATCGGGCAGGGTCACGCCGGTGAGCGGGAAGAGGTTGGCCATGCTGGTGCCGGCCAGTTGCAGGCGCAAATCCAGCGCGCCAAGGTTCAGCGGATCGGTCAGGGTGCCGACGATGCTCGCGCGGGTGCTCCCGGCGGATACGTCGGCCTGCACCGGGAACGGCTTGGCCGCATCCTGCAACGCCAGCACGCCACCGACCTTGCCCGCGCCCGCGAGCGGCAGGCCCTTGTACTGGCCCTTGAGCTTCCAGCCGAACACGTAGTCCTGGGTGGCCGCCTTGTCGCCACCGGCCAGCGCCTTGCCCGCCAACTGGCCGAAGGGCACCGGCTTGCCGAGCGGATCCACCAGCAGCTCGAGGCGAGTCTTCAGGCTCTGGTCATCGAGGGTGACGCTGCCCTTGTCGAAGCCGATCTCGCCGATGTCCAGCTTCCAGGAGGCTTGCTCGGGCATGGCGTTGGGGTCTTCTTCCTGCTTCGGCAGCTCGAAGGTCCAGGTGGCGCGGCCGTCGGCCAGGCGCAGCAGGTCGGCGCTGGGGCGGGTGAGGACGATCTGCGGGATGCGCACCGTCTGCCACAACAGCGGCAGCGGGGCGAGGCGGAACTCGACTTTTTCGAGGCTCGCGAAGTTCGGCGCGCGCGTCTTGCCCGCCGCCCAGTCCGGATTGCCCAGGGTAATGTCCTGCGCGCTGAAGTGCGGCCACGGCACGTAGGCGCGCCAGCCGCCCTCCGCAGGTTCCGTGCGCCAGAACACCTGCAGGTCGCCATTGATGGCGAAGGGGCGCCCCAGCTCGGCCGAGACCTTCTCGTTGATGGTCGGCTTCACCCGGTTCCAGTCGAAGGTGGCGATGAACACCACCAGCGCGGCTATCACCGCGATGAAACCGGTGAAGCTCCAGAGGCAGATTCGTTTCCCGCGCGTCATACCTGAACTCCCTGCTGGCCGCGTCGGTGGAAGCAGCGACGTCCCCACGCCGCTGCCGGTAATCATCGGCCGCCTGAGCATGCCGGGCCGGCATTCTCCCTTGGCCTGTTCACTTGGACCAGCATAGCGGTGCGTTGTATCCACCGATTTGCACGCAGAAAGTCCGATGCAGACGCCATGGCGAGAAAACTTAAACTTTCGCCGCCTCCGGCGACTCACACCCTTGTGACCCGATTTGAGCCGTGCGCCACCGCAGCGCCGGTTTGCCACAAGGAGATGACTGATGAACCAGGCACAACTGACCGACGTCCAGACCCTGCGCCAGCGGGCGCGCCAGAACATCGAGGACGGCGCGGTGACCGAGGGCTACCATGCCGATCGCAAGACCGTGCTGCGTCTGCTCAACGAGTCGCTGGCCACCGAGCTGGTCTGCTACCTGCGCTACAAACGCCACTACTTCATGGCCACGGGCCTGAAGGCGAGCGTCGCCGCGGCGGAATTCCTCGAGCATGCCACCCAGGAACTGCAACATGCCGACCTGCTGGCAGAGCGCATCATGCAACTGGGCGGCGAACCGGACTTCAACCCGGCCGGCCTGACCGAGCGCTCCCACGCCGAGTATGTGGCCGGCAAGAATCTGCGCGAGATGATCACCGAGAACCTGGTCGCCGAGCGCATCGCCGTCGACAGCTACCGCGAGATCGTGGTCTACCTGGGCGATGACGACCCGACCACGCGCCGCCTGTTCGAGGAGATCCTCGCCCAGGAAGAAGAACACGCCGACGACATGGCGGACCTGCTCCAGGACCTGAAATAACCCCCACCGCTGTCATCGATACCCGGCTCCGGCCGGGCATCGTGGGCGCGCTCGTCCCGCTGAGCGCAAAGCCCCGTTCCAGAGCCTTGCCCACAGATTTTTCCCTCAATATATCGATTAATCAGATACTAACAATCCCACCAATACCGCCAATCGAAGGCATTGATAGAAGTCAATTTTCAAAATCAACTCTATGATTTTAAACAATTTATCCAACAATCATCGGCATCGATAGCGACTATCTTCCAGCATCGTTTTCCAATCGATAATCCAGAACAGATACTGAGTCCGTGTCCAACGAACTCCCCCACTCTTTCTGGAGCCGCATCATGAAACGCACCCTCGTACTTGGCTTTGCCCTCTCCGTACTTGCTGCCAATGCCGCTTTCGCCGGCTCCCAGCAGGAATCCCCGGTCATCAACGCGAGCCAGACTCAGGTTCTGGTCCAGGACGGCGCAGAGCGCACCCTGGATCAACAACAGAAACAACTGGACGCCGCCAAGGCCCGTATCGCCGAGAACGGCTCCAGCCAGACCGTCGACCGCTTGCACAAGCAACTGGGTGTCGCTGAAAACGGTTCGAGCAAAACCATCGACCGTCTGCACAGTGAGATGAGCGTTGCAGAAAACGGTTCGAGCCAGTCGGTTGACCGCCTGCACCAGCAAATGAACGTCGCCGAGAACGGCTCCAGCCAGACCGTCGATCGCCTGCACAAGCAACTGGGCGTCGCTGAAAACGGTTCGAGCAAAACCATCGACCGTCTGCACAGCGAGATGAGCGTTGCAGAAAACGGTTCGAGCCAGTCGGTTGACCGCCTGCACCAGCAGATGAACGTCGCCGAGAACGGCTCCAGCCAGACGGTCGACCGCCTGCACAAGCAACTGGGCGTCGCTGAAAACGGTTCGAGCAAAACCATCGAGCGTCTGCACAGCGAAATGAACGTGGCCGAGAACGGCTCCGAGCACACCGTCGACCAGTTGCACAGCAACATGGTTGCCGAGTCGGGTGGCGACACCGTCTTCAACGCCCATCTGAAGGCATAAGTCTCCAGGCAGTACACCGCAAGGTGAGAGAAAAGCCCGGCCTCGCCGGGCTTTCTTATCGCCCCAGAGCCGCAACGGCACGCCATCGATACCAGGCCACCCGTGATTTGTAACGGCGTCTTGCCTGAAACCTCCTTTGAAACGCCTTAAGACACCGCCCTAGAGCGGTTTTCGTCGTTCCATCATTGGCGGCGATAGTTGAAATTAGCCGGCTAAATAATCGACATCACTGATGCTCTGTATCACCCAGCATCGTTTTTAAATCGATTTATCCGAAGGGAAAATAACCCCGTAGCCAAAACAAACCGCCCCCTTTTCGGAGCCACCCAACATGAAAACCAAGATCGCCCTCAGCCTTGCACTCACCTCCCTGATGACCGCCAGCGCCGTCTTCGCCGCCCCGGCCATCCTCAACAATGGCCCGCGCAGCACGCACCAACTCCAGCAGCAGAGCGCCCAGCCCCGCGTTGCGGACAATGGCTCCGAACGCACCATCGACCGCCTGCACAAGCAGATGGACGATGCCCGCGTTGCCGACAACGGCTCTGAACGCACCATCGACCGTCTGCACAAGCAAATGGACGATGCCCGCATCGCCGACAACGGTTCCGAACGCACCATCGACCGCCTGCACAAGCAAATGGAAGACGTCCGCGTTGCCGAGAACGGCTCCGAGCACACCATCGACAAGCTGCACAACAACATGGTCGCCGAGTCCGGTGGTGACACCGTATTCGATGCCCACCTGAAGCGTGTTTCCTGATCGGCGCGAAATACGCCGAACAGGCGAAAGAAAAGCCCGGCATCTGCCGGGCTTTCTCATTTCTGCGGTTTGTCTAGCGCGGTCAACTCTTGTTCTCGGCGCCATCCGGCTCGCCATCGGAGCGGCCGATGCTGGCCGGTGCCTCCACCACCAACTCCTCCGGCACTTCCTCAACGCGCGGGTCCAGCGCTGCAGCCATCGGGCTGACGGTGTCGGGCATGGCCACGTGATGCAATGGCGCCTCATCGACACGGTGCACACCGGTGACGCGCTTGGGCTGCACCCAGAAGATCAGGATCAGCGCATAGGCCGACACCAGCATGTAGAACATGCCCGGGCCGAAGTGGCGCATCATCGCGCCGGCGAACAGCGGGCCGATACAGGCGCCGACGCCGTAGGTGGTCAGCAGCATGGCCGAGAGTGCCACCCGGCGAGACTGTTCGACATGGTCGTTGCCCAATGCCACCGCCAGCGGATAGAGGGTGAACAGCAACATGCCAGTGACGAAACCATTGGCCAGCAGCAGCGCGTAGGGTAGTTCGATCAGGCCCCACATCGGCACCGCCGCCAGGCACAGCAGCAAGGCATTGGCGCGGATCAGCCAGCTGCGGTTGACCCTATCGGACAACCAGCCCAGCGGCCACTGCGCACAGAAGCCGGCGACGATGCACATGCCGACGAAGAGGCTCGCCTGCGAGGTGTCCAGACCGTTGCGCGCCGCATACACCGGCGCCAGGCCGTAGAAGGCGCCGACCATCAGGCCGGCGACGAAGATGGTGCCCAGCGATTGCGGCACGCGCTTCCAGAAGAAACCGATCTCCAGCGGCGCCGCCACCAGCTTGGCCGGGTGGACGCGGCGGGTCAGCGCCAGCGGGATCAGGCACGAGGAGAAGCAGATGGCGACCAGCAGCAGCGGCTTGTAATCCAGCGCCGGGCTCAGCGCCAGCAGGCCCTGGCCGACCACCAGGCCAGCGTCCACCGCCACCATGTAGCCGGCGAACACCTTGCCGCGCTGATGTCCTTCAGCCTGCTCGTTGAGCCAGCTCTCGATCACCATGTACTGGTTCATCATCACGGCGCCCATCACGAAGCGCAGCACGATCCACACCTCCAGCTGCGAGACCAGCGCGTGGATCAGCACGATCACCGTCGCCATGCCCGCGCAGGCCACGTAGGAACGGATGTGACCGAAGCCTGCGATCAGCTTGTGGCCGAACTTGCCGCCGCAGACCAGGCCGAAATAGTAGGCCGCCATCAGGCCGCCGACCCACAGGTCGCTGACACCCTCCTGGGTCAGGCGCAGGCCCATATAGGTGGTGAACAGGCCGGAGCCGGCGAGCATCAGCAGCGTGGCTGTGTAAAGCGCGGGAAAGGTGACGAGCGGGCTGAACATGGCGAGTCCGGCAGGCAAATGGGATGAAAGAGTGCGGCGACGAAAAAACCGTCCCGATATCGGACAGTGCTGGCGCGACAAAGATCACAGGTTTTACGAAGCCGCGCATTATGGTGCTGCAACACTCCGCCGGCTATCAGACCTCGTGCCTTCAGTTGCATGAAACCATACCGTCGCAGGATCGATCCTAAGCAGCATGTACCTGGAGAATCGCCACGCTGCTCCGGGATCTCAAGTCTTTCCTGCTCTAATGCCCCACCATCCTGCTGGTATGGCTCTTCGCCCTCGGCCTCGCCCGCGGCGTTATCTACCGCCTGCACACACGCTTATCCGACTTGCCGCTGGAGGACTTGGGTGCCATTCATTACGGCGGGGGATCGGCCGCCTGCTGTTCAACCTGGTGCCCCGGCTGGCGCCGTGCATGCTTTCTGAATCGATGCGCCACTGCTGCGACATCATGACCGCCGATCAGAAAGCAACTTGTTGAAATTTATTGGAAATAATCAGGTCGTAGGGTGCGTGCAGTTTTCAGGAGAACACCAACGTGAACCACGCAACCCGCAGCCTGCGAAAGACCCTCGACGCCGTCGCCAGCAACAACGAGGCCACGGCCCTGGAGGTCATGCGGGCGGCCGAACAGGTCCAGGACGACCTGCTCCGGCAGAGACTGCTCAAGGCCATCCACCATCTCAATCAGGACGCCGCCGAGTTGCGCGCCCTGCGTGAAGAAGTCGCCTCGCCGCATTCCCGCCGCGCCTGATCCGGATCAGGCGCGGGCCGGAACGGTGGGTCGACGATGGACCCAGATGCGCTTGAGCACCGTGGCGAACTGCGCCGACAAGCGGCCGCTGTTGTAGGTCTGGCCGTAGCGCGCAGCGATCTCTCGAACCTCCCGCGATAGTGCCGCATAACGCCGCGCGGGCAGGTCCGGATAGAGGTGGTGCTCGATCTGGTGGCTGAGGTTGCCGGTCATGATGTGGAAGATCGGCCCGCCTTCCAGGTTGCTCGACCCGCGCAGCTGGCGCAGATACCAGTGGCCGCGCGTCTCGTCCTGCAGTACCTCGGGCGGGAACACCGCGGCCTTCTCGGTGAAGTGGCCGCAGAAGATCACCGTGAAGGTCCACAGGTTGCGCATCAGGTTGGCGATGACGTTGCCCAGCAGCACCGCGCCGAAGGCGCCGGTGATCAGGCCGAGCAGCGGGAACACGATGTAGTCCTTGACCCACTGGCGCCCGACCTTGGCGTTGAACTGGCGCAGCAGCGGGCGCAGTTCTTCCTTCCCCATCCGCCCCTTCACGTACTTGTCCAGGCGCAGGTGCTGAACCGCCACGGCGTACTGGAACAGCAGCGCCTGGAGCGTCACCCACAGCGGCTGCCAGCGGTAGAACGGCTTCCACTTCTGCTCCGGGAACAGCCGCACCACGCCGTAGCCCACGTCGTCATCCATGCCCAGCACGTTGGTGTAGGTGTGGTGCACATGGTTGTGCGTGTGCCGCCAGAAGTCCGAAGGACCGACGATGTCCCACTCGTAGCGCTGCCCGGAAAGCTCCGGGTCGTTCATCCAGTCGTACTGGCCATGCATGACGTTATGGCCCAGCTCCATGTTCTCCAGGATCTTGCCCAGCCCGAGCAGCAAAGTGCCCAGCAGCCAGGTCGGCGGGAACCAGCCGGCCATCAGCAGCGCGCGGCCGCTCCAGCAGCAGAAGCGCACCGCCGCGCGAATGCGGCGGATGTAGCGGGCGTCTTTTGCCCCCAGGTCGTGCAGGGTGCGCTGGCGCAGGGCGTCCAGTTCGGCACCGAAGGCCGCCAGCTCGGCGGCGGTCAGATCGCGGTCTTCACGCATGGCGATGGCTTCCGGAATATTCAGAGATCGACAGTCAGGTCGCCCTGGGGCGCGCTGACACAGATGCGGATGGGCTGACCCGGTTCGCTGAACAGCTCGCCGCTACGCAGATCGCGCACGCAGCCGCTGACCAGGGTGCAGGTGCAACTCGTGCAAACGCCCTGGCGGCAACCGTGTACCGGGCGCAGACCGTTGGCTTCGGCCTGTTCCAGCAGGCTGCGGCGGCTGTCACCCGCCACCTCCAGCGCGCTACGGGCAAAGCGCAGGCTCACGGACTGCGCCGGCGCGCGCTCATCCCAGCTCGGCGGGCTGAAGCTTTCCACCTGCAGGCTGCGGCTGCTGGCACCTAACGCCAGGCGCACGCTCTCGACGAAACCACCGGGGCCGCAGGCCAGCACGTGGCGCCCGTCCAGGCCACAGACGTGCTCCGGCTGAAAGCGCCCGGACAATTCGCCTGCCAGCGCCGTATCGCCGCTCAGCGACCAGCGCAACTCCAGGTTCGGATACTGCCGCGCCAAGGCGTCCAGGCCAGCCACGAAGGCTTTCTGCCCGCGCTCGCGGACGTAATGCAGCAGCGTCACCGGCCCGTTGTAGCCGCGCGCCAAGGCCTCGCGCAGCAAACCGAGCAGCGGCGTCAGCCCGCTCCCGGCAGCCAGCAGCAGCACGCCCTGGTCATCGAGCGGCCAGCTCAGGTCGCCGTCCGGTTGGCCCAGCTCCAGCACATCGCCCACGCACAGCTGCTGCACCAGCAGGGAAGACACCCGCCCGCCCGGCTGCCGCTTCACGGCAATCTCCAGGCAGCCGTCATCGGCGATGCGCGTCAGGCTATAGCTGCGGCTGTGGCGCACGCCGTCGTGCTCGACGAACAACTGCAGGTGCTGCCCGGGGCGCGCACCGCGCCAATGGGCGTTGGGGCGCAGGCGCAGCTCCAGCATGTCATCCGCCACCCATTGCCGCGCCTCGACCCGTGCATACACGCGTTGCAATGACCAGCCGCGATTGAGCACCCGCAGCCACGCATCGACATCCGCCTCGCGCAGCCACTGGTTGCGCACCAGCGAACACAGCGGAGCGAGCAGCGGCTGGATCAGGCTCAGAGTGGAAAAGGGCAGCAGCGACATTGGGCGTGACCGAACAGTAAACATGTGTTCACTTAAAATCTCATGGGTAGGAGTTTTCAGTCAACATCTGTTCACTATTGCCATCAGGAACTTCCCAAACGCCGAGCGGCTTTTGCTAGAGTGCCTGCGCCTTTGTCATGGATCGCCGTATGTCCACTCCCCGCGCCGAACAGAAACAACAGACCCGCCTGGCCCTGATGGATGCCGCGCGGAGCCTGATGGACAGCGGCCGCGGCTTCGGCACCCTGAGCCTGCGCGAAGTGGCGAAGACGGCGGGCATCGTCCCGGCGGGCTTCTACCGGCACTTCACCGACATGGACCAACTCGGCCTTGCGCTGGTGGCGGACGTCGACGAAACCTTCCGCGAAACCCTGCGCGTGGTGCGCCGCAACGAGTTCGAGCTGGGCGGCGTGATCGAGGCATCGGTGCGCATCTTCCTCGATGCCGTCACCGCCAACCGCACCCAGTTCCTCTTCCTCGCCCGCGAGCAGTACGGCGGCTCGCACCCGATCCGCCAGGCCGTCGGTGCCCTGCGCCAGCGCATCACCGACGACCTGGCCGCTGACCTGGCGCTACTCAACAAGCTGCCGCACCTGGGCGGCCAGGACATCGACGTGATCGCCGATCTGGTCGTCAAGACGGTGTTCGCCACCCTGCCCGAACTGATCGACCCGCCGGCGGACAGCCTGCCGACGCACCTCTCGCCCCAGGCGAAGATCACCCAGCAGTTGCGCTTCATCATGATCGGCGCCAAGCACTGGACCGGGATCGGTTCGCGGCCCTAACGAAAATCCTCTAGGCGCCCCCTCGCTCCTGCAAAGAGCCCATTGCCCCGACATGGTGCGCACCGTTTTCGTGCGCACCATCCTTGCCCACGCGTACCATTCCTGATCGCTCGGACAACCCCGCCAGGCCGCGCCAGCACTGACCGCCGCCTGCACTGGCAAGCCCCTTGCTGTAGCACCGCCATTGCTACTGCCGGACACTGCCATGCTGGTCATCCACCAACGAATCGAACCCCGCGAACACTGGGACGCCGAACTACGCCTGAACTATGAGGCGCGCAGCAAAAGCCGCCTGCGCTGCTTCAGCGCCGGGGGTGAAGACGTCGGGCTGTTCCTCGAACGCGGCCAGTCACCGCTGGCCGATGGCGAATTCCTGCTGGCCAAGGACGGCCGCGTGGTGCGCGTCTGCGCCGCGCCGGAGAAGCTGCTCCACGTCACCTGCGCCAACGCCCGCGAGCTGAACCGCGCGGCTTATCACCTGGGCAATCGCCACGTTACCCTGCAGGTCGGTGAAGGTTGGCTACGCCTGCTCGACGACTACGTACTCAAGGCCATGCTCGACCAGCTCGGCGCCACGGTGGAGGCCATCGAAGCGCCCTTCCAGCCGGAACACGGTGCCTACGGCGGCGGGCATCATCATTCGCATCAGGGCGAAGAAGAATTCAACTACGCGCCGAAGCTGCATCAGTTCGGAGTGCGCCGGTGACCCCCCTCTGGGCACTGCTGCGCCTGGCCAGCCCGCAGTTGCCCATCGGCGGCTACAGCTACTCGCAAGGGCTGGAAAGCGCCATCGACCAAGGCCAGGTCAAGGATGCCGACAGCGCACGCACCTGGCTGACCGATCAACTGCACCTGAACCTCGCGCGCTTCGAAGGCCCGCTGCTGGCCGAGCTGCTGCGTGCCGCCCAAGCCGGTGATTGGGACGCCCTGCGCGACGCCGCAGAGCGCCACCGCGCCAGCCGCGAAACGCGCGAGCTGGGTCTGGAGAACCGGCAGATGGGCTTCTCCCTCGGCCAGTTGCTCGAAGCCCTGCCCGAGCTGGACGCGCCCGCTCGCCAGTGCCTCGCCGAGCAGGCCGCTCCCTCCTTCGCCGCCGCCTGGGCGCTGGCCGCCCGCGCCTGGGAGCTTTCCCCGGAACAGGCCCTCGGCGCCTGGCTGTGGAGCTGGCTGGAGAACCAGCTGGCGGTACTGATGAAAACCCTGCCGCTGGGCCAATTGGCCGCGCAGAAGCTCACGTCGCAATTGCTACCCGAGCTCGACGTCGCCTGCCAGGCCGCGCTGGAAAACGATCCCCATGGCGGCGCGCCCTTCGGTCTCGCGCTGGCCTGCATGACTCACGAAACCCAATACAGCCGTCTGTTCCGCTCCTAGGAGAACTGCCATGAACTCTCAACCTCTTCGCGTCGGCATCGGCGGCCCGGTGGGCTCCGGCAAGACCGCCCTGACCCTGGCGCTGTGCCGCGCCTTGCGCCAGCGCTACAACATCGCCGTGGTCACCAATGACATCTACACCCAGGAAGACGCGCAGTTCCTGGTACGCAACGAGGCGCTGGAGCCGGAGCGGATCATCGGCGTGGAAACCGGCGGCTGCCCCCACACGGCAATCCGCGAGGATGCCTCGATCAACCTGGAGGCGGTGGACCAGCTCAACCGCCGCTTCCCCGGCCTCGACCTGATCCTGGTGGAGTCCGGCGGCGACAACCTCTCGGCTACCTTCAGCCCTGAGCTGTCGGACCTGACCCTTTACGTGATCGACGTCTCCGCCGGCGACAAGATCCCGCGCAAGGGCGGACCGGGCATCTGCAAGTCCGACCTGCTGGTGATCAACAAGATCGACCTCGCCCCGCTGGTGGGCGCCTCGCTGGAAGTGATGGACCAGGACGCCTCGCGCATGCGCGGCGACAAGCCCTTCGTCTTCAGCAACCAGAAGACCGGCCAGGGCCTGGCCGAGATCATCACCTTCATCGAGCGCCAGGGACTGCTGACTGCAGCCTGAACAGCCCCACAGACCAAGGAATGACCATGACCCTGCGTAAAGCCCTCTACAGCCTGGCGCTGTTCCTCACCCCGGCAGTGGCCTTCGCTCATCCGGGCCACGGCGACCACGGCCTGATCGCCGGCATCGCCCACCCCATCACCGGCCTCGACCACCTGCTGGCGATGCTCGCCGTCGGCCTCTGGGCCGCCCAGCAACAGGGCGCCGCACGCCTGGCGCTGCCCTGCACCTTCGTCGGCACCATGCTGATCGGCGGGCTGCTGGGCTTCGAGGGGCTGGGGATTCCGTTCATGGAGACCGGCATCTCCGCTTCGGTATTGGCGCTGGGCCTGTGCGTGGCGCTGGCGGTGCGTCCGCCGCTGGCGGTGGCGATGGGCGTCACTGCGCTGTTCGCTCTCGCCCACGGCGTGGCACACGGGCTGGAACTGCCGGACCTGAGCAGTCCGTGGCTGTACGCCGGCGGTTTCGTTGCCGCAACGGCTGCGCTGCATGGGGCAGGTTACGGTCTGGTTCGCGTGTTGCCTCAGGCGGCGGCGCCGCTGGTGCGCTTCGCCGGGCTGGCTTCGGCGGGTGCAGGTGCCTGGTTGCTCGCAGGCTGACGCCTTATCTGTAGGGTCAACAGCACCTCACCCCAGCCCTCTCCCGGAGGGAGAGGGACGGTCTGGAGCAGATCGAAACCACGCCATCAGCCGGGACGAACGGCCCCTCTGGGGGAGGGCTGGGGTGAGGGTAACCCCCCGCACAAAAATCACCCCTTGCGATGCACCGAGAAGCCCGCCCAGGCCTGGCTCACCGGCATGATTTCCAGGGTGTTGATGTTGATGTGCGGCGGCTGGTTCAGGATCCAGTGGATGGTCTCGGCGATGTCTGCGGACTGGATCGGCTCGGCGCCGGCATAGGTCTTGTCGTACTTCGCCTGATCACCGCCGAAGCGCACCAGGGAGAACTCGCTCTCGCACATGCCCGGCTCGAGGTTGGTGACACGCACGCCGGTGCCCTGCAGGTCGCAACGCAGGTTCAGCGAGAACTGCTCGACGAAGGCTTTGGTCGCGCCATACACGTGGCCGCCCGGATAGGGCCAGTGACCAGCAACCGAGCCCAGATTGAGGATGCTCGCGCCCGGACCATGGGCGATCAGACGCGGCAGCAGCAGGCGGGTGGCGTACATCAGGCCCTTGATGTTGGTGTCGACCATGGTGTCCCAGTCGTCCAGCTCGCACTCCTGCGCCGGGTCGGCCCCCAGGGCGAGGCCGGCGTTGTTGATCAGGCCACGCAGCTTGGCGAACCTCTCCGGCAGGCGGTCCACCGCTGCGGTCATGGCCGCGCGATCACGCACGTCGAGCACCAGCGGCAGCACCTCGGTCTCGGCGGAAAGCTCCTGGGCCAGCGCATTGAGGCGCTCCTCGCGGCGACCGGTGATCACCAGCGACCAGCCGTCACGGGCGAAACGCCGGGCACAGGCTTCGCCGAAGCCGGAGGTGGCGCCGGTAATGAACAGAGTGGGAGTGGTCATCACAGATATCCTCTTGCAGGGCACTGCCGTCGCCGATGCATGCCGGGGAGTCGTGCGGTGCGCGTTCTTGTCGGTCGGCCGAGCATAACAGCCCGAACTCGCCGCGTTGCGTTACAGCGGTGCTGGATAAAACCCGAACAGCCGCGTGAAAGGTCCATGGCTGTGGGCCTGCCGAGAGTTGCGCCCATCTTGTCCACAGGCTGCTCCACGGTTTCTGTGGGCAAGCGGAAGAGCGCATTCCCCCTGGACGATTTTCAAGCGCTTCAGCACAGGCCGCGTCGCCGCTGCGCTGGAGCCGTTCTTCCCAAGGTTATCCACAAGTCTTTCAACGGCTGACGGGGACAACTATCGGAACTGCGGAACTTTTCCACGAAGTGGTAACTGTCCATCCATACAGGGGTTGCAGGGCAATCGAACAGAAAACGAGCGGTACTGCCGGAGCCCGTTGTCACGCGGCCTCGCAAGGTTCTCCCAGATGTTATCCACAGCGCCGCCCACAGAATTTCGGGACAACTTCACTGCAGGAGCAGGCGCGCCGCGACCAGGTCTTCCAGTGCATAACCCACGGACTTGAACAGAGTGATCTCGCTATCGTCCTTGCGCGCGCCGCGACCGTTCAGGAGGTCGGCCAACTGACAGTCGATAGCGCGCTCGTCGATCACGCCTTCGCCCAGGGGAATCAGCAGATCGCCCGCCTCTGCCAGTGAACCTTCGCGGGTGTCGACGACGATGCGCGCACGGCGCACGGCTTCGCTGTCGGTCTCGCGCATGGACGGCAGGAAGGCTCCGACCAGATCGAGGTGGCAACCCGAGCGCAGCCAGGCGCCGTGGACGATGGGCTCGCGGGAAGTGGTGACGCAACTGATGCAGTCCGCCGCTGCCACGCCACCGCGCAGATCGGCACTGGCGTGGACGGGATAGCCTTCGTCCTGCAACTGCTTCACCAGCGCTTGCACCTTGTCTTCCTGGCGCCCCCAGAGGGCGATGTCCTCGTACTCGCGCACCGAGCAGTGGGCGCGGACCATATGCGGCGCCAGGGTGCCGCTGCCAACGATCAGCAACCGCCGTGCGTCGCGGCGTACCAGGTAATCGGCGGCCAACGCGGAGGTGCAGGCGGTGCGCCGGGCGGTCATTTCCGAAGCTTCGAGCATCGCCAGCGGATGGCCGGTCTGTCCGTCGAACAGGCAGAACAAGGCGGCCACCGCCGGCAGGTTCTTCGCGCCGTTATCGGGGAATACGGTGACCAGCTTCACGCCGATGTCCTGCCCCGGCCGCCACACCGGCATGGTCAGCAACGAGGCGTTGCCGGGCAGTTCATGACAGCCGCGCACCGGGGCTTCGCAGGCTCCGGCGAGGCCGATGCGCAGGGCTTCGATCAACTGGGGATAACTCAGTCGTTCGGCGACGTCGGCGTTGGTGAGGAAGCGGAGGTCTTGCATGGAAACCCCTCTTCGGGAAAGCGGTGAAGGAATCGTAGGAGCGGACTCCGTCCGCTCCTACGAAAGGCGAAGGCGTCAGTGCCCGCCCAGATACGCGTTGCGAACCTCCTGGTTACCCAGCAGTTCCGCCCCTGTGCCGCTCAGGCGGATCTCGCCGTTGACCATCACGTAGCCGCGGTCGGACAGCTTCAGCGCGTGGTTGGCGTTCTGCTCCACGAGGAACAGTGTCATCCCGCTCTGCGCCAGTTCGCGCAAGGTCTGGAAGATCTGCTTGACCACGATGGGCGCCAGGCCCAGGGACGGTTCGTCGAGCAACAGCAGCTTGGGCCGGCTCATCAGCGCGCGGG
Source organism: Pseudomonas nitroreducens (assembly GCF_010994165.1). Classification (NCBI taxonomy): domain Bacteria; kingdom Pseudomonadati; phylum Pseudomonadota; class Gammaproteobacteria; order Pseudomonadales; family Pseudomonadaceae; genus Pseudomonas; species Pseudomonas nitroreducens. The sequence goes on from NZ_WMBX01000005.1 coordinate 265,154, forward strand.
CGATGGCGAGCATCTGCTGCTCGCCGCCGGACATGGTCATGGCGCGCTGGTTGCGCCGCTCCTTCAGGCGCGGGAAGAGGTCGAACATGCGCTGCATGTCGTCCTGGGCGTGGTCCATGCCGATGGGGATGGTGCCCATCAGCAGGTTCTCCTCCACGGTCATGTCGGGGAACACCCGGCGCCCTTCCGGCGACTGCGCGATGCCGTTGGAGGCCACGTAGTGCGCGGACTTCTGGCGGATGTCCTGGCCCTTGTAGAGGATCGCGCCGCCCGCCGCGCGCGGCTGGCCGAAGATCGACATCAGCAGCGTCGACTTGCCCGCGCCGTTGGCGCCGATCAGCGCCACGGTCTCTCCTTCGTTGACGGTCAGCGAGACTTTCTTCAGCGCCTGGATCGGCCCGTAGAACACATCGACCTCACGGAATTCCAACATCGGCGCCGTCATGCCAGCTCCTCTTCGTCTGCGCCGAGATAGGCGGCGATGACCTTGTCGTTGTGGCGAATCTCCTCCGGGCCGCCACGGGCGATGACCACGCCGTGGTCGAGCACGATGATATGGTCGGAGATGTTCATCACCATGCCCATGTCGTGCTCGATCAGCAGCACGGTGATGCCGTGGTGGTCGCGCAGGTAGCGCACGATGCGCGCCAGGGCCTGGGTTTCGGCCGGGTTGAGGCCGGCGGCCGGTTCGTCCAGGCAGATCAACTCGGGCCGGGTGCACATGGCGCGGGCAATCTCCAGGCGACGCTGCTGCCCGTAGGACATCTCGCCGGCCAGGCGGTTGGCGCAGTCCACCAGGTCCACCACTTCCAGCCAGTAGAAGGCGTGGTCCAGCGCTTCGCTTTCCGCGCGGCGGTAGCCGGGGGTGTTGAGCACGCCGGCGATGAGGTTGCGGTTGACGAACATGTGCTGGGCCACCAGCAGGTTCTCCACCACCGACATCTCGCGGAACAGCCGGATGTTCTGGAAGGTCCGCGCGAGCCCCGCGCGGTTCACCAGGTGGGTGCCGCCGAACATCTTGTAGTAGAGGCGGTTGCCGAACTGCGCCGGGTTGACGAAGTCGCCGCCCTGGAACGGCTGGCCGAGCACCTTGATGACGTCGGTGGTGCCGCCCTGGGTGTTGAGCAGGATGTTGCCGCCGGTGGCCTTGTAGAAGCCGGTGAGACAGTTGAACACCGTGGTCTTGCCGGCGCCGTTGGGGCCGATCAGCGCGGTGATGGAGCCGCGCTCCACGTCGAGGTTGACGTCGTTGAGCGCCTTGATGCCACCGAAGTGCATCATCAGGTGCTCGACGCTGAGGATCTTGTCGCCGCTCATGGCGCCACCCCCTTGCGTACGGCGAAGCCCGAGCGGCTGATGCGGATCAGCCCGCGCGGGCGCCAGATCATCATCAGCACCATAAGGATGCCGAACAGCAACACGCGGTAGTCAGCGAAGCTGCGCAGCAGTTCTGGCGCGACGGTGAGGACGAAGGCGGCGATCACCACGCCCACCGTCGACCCCATGCCGCCCAGCACCACGATGGCGAGGATCAGCGCCGACTCGAAGAAGGTGAAGGACGACGGGTTGACGAAGCCCTGGTAGCTGGCGAAGAACACGCCCGCCAACCCTGCGGTGGAGGCACCCAGCATGAACGCCGAGAGCTTCACCAGCACGTGGTTCAGGCCCATGGCGCGGCAGGCGATCTCGTCCTCGCGCAGCGCTTCCCAGGCACGGCCCACCGGCATGCGGGTCAGCCGGTGCTTGATGTAGAGCACCAGCATGACGACCAGGAACAGCACGATGTAGATGAACAGGAACTTGAAGTTCTGGTTGTAATCGATGCCGAGGAACTCGTGGATCGGCGTGCCGCCGTCCTTCGCCCGGCGGCCGAATTCGAGGCCGAAGAAGGTCGGCGCCGGCACCGGCATGCCGTTCGGGCCACCAGTGAACGACAACCAGTTGTTGAGGATCAGGCGAATGATCTCGCCGAAGCCCAGGGTCACGATGGCCAGGTAGTCACCGTGCATTCGCAGTACCGGGAAGCCCAGCAGCGCCCCCGCCAGCGCGGCAACGATGGCAGCCAGCGGCAGCACCGTCCAGAAGCCCAGGCCCAGGTACTGGTAGCCCAGCGCCAGGCCGTAGGCGCCGATGGCGTAGAAGGCCACGTAGCCGAGGTCGAGCAGGCCGGCGAGGCCGACCACGATGTTCAGGCCCAGGCCCAGCAACACGTAGATCAACCCGAGGATGATCACCGTGAGCAGGTACTTGCTGGCGAAGAACGGGAAGATCACTGCGGCCACGATGACGATCGGGACTATCCAGCGCAGGCGCGTCTTGTAGCCCGGCGGCAGTACGCTGATGCCCGAGTCGGAGCTCTCGAAGCGGTCCATGATGCGCAGGCCGGCGGGCGTCTGCAGGAACAGGCTGAGCAGCAGGCGACCGAGCATCACCGCGCCGATCATCCAGGCCAGGCGAACCGGTTCGACCTTGAAGCTGTAGCCATCGAGCACGATGCCGACGATGGGGCCGAACACGATCAGGGCGATCAGCCCGGCGAGAACGGTGTCGACAAGGCTCTTCCTGATATCGATGCGCGCCGGCTTCGGCGCGGCTGAGGTCTGGGTTGCGGACATCATGCTTACACCTTCGATACCTGGGGACGACCCAGGAGCCCTTGCGGTCGGAAGATCAGGATGGTCACCAGCAGGCCGAAGGCGAACACATCCTTGAAGTCGGTGTTCACCATGCCGGAGAACTGCGCCTCGGCCACGCCCAGGATCAGGCCGCCAAGCATGGCGCCGGGCAGCGAGCCGATGCCGCCGAGCACCGCGGCGGTGAACGCCTTGATGCCGATGATGAAGCCGGCGTAGAAGTCGAAGGTGCCGTAGTTCATGGTGATCAGCACGCCGGCCAGCGCGGCCATGGCGGCGCCGATGATGAACACGTAGGAGATCACCCGGTCGGTGTTGATCCCCAGGATCGAGGCCATCTTGCGGTCCTGCTGGGTGGCGCGGCACATGCGCCCGAGCTTGGTGTACTGGATCACGTAAGTCAGCACGCCCATGCCGACGAAGGCGGCGATGAGGATGAACACCTTGGTGTAGGTCAGCTGCACGAAGCCTTCGCCGATATGGAACTTGAAGGCGCCGTCGAGCAGGGTCGGCACGCCTTGCTGGCGCGGGCCCTGGGCCAGCTGCACGTAGTTCTGCAGGATCAGCGACATGCCGATGGCGGAGATCAGCGGCGCCAGGCGCGTGGAGTTGCGCAGCGGCTTGTAGGCGATGCGCTCGATCACCCAGCCGTACACGCCGGTGACGAAGATGGTGAAGACCAGGGTGCCCAGGATCAGCAGCGGGAACGACTGCAGGCCGAAGAAGGCCAGCAGGGCCAGGGCCACTGCCGAGAGATAGGCGGAGATCATGTAGACCTCGCCGTGGGCGAAGTTGATCATGCCGATGATGCCGTAAACCATCGTGTAGCCGATGGCGATCAGCCCGTAGACCGACCCCAGGGTCAGCCCGTTGATCATTTGCTGAAGGAAGATACCGTCCACGATTGGGTACTCGCGCAAGCAGGGCAGGAAAGGCTGACGGCTCGCGCAATCACCGGCTCGTGACCAGCTGCGCGCGTACCGCCGACCTGCGGGGAAGCCGGCGCCGCGGGTAGCGGCGCCGGCCGGGTCAGGCGGTTACTTCTTGAACGCGTCGAGCTGGTGGTACTTGCCCTTGTCGTCCCACTCGTAGACCACGTAGTCGGAGACTTTCAGGTCGCCTTTCTTGTCCCACTCCTTCTTGCCCATCACGGTCTGCACCGGATTAGCCTTCAGCCAGGCGCTGGCCTTGGCCGGGTCGGTCTTGCCCGCGCCATTGAAGGCGGCGGCCAGGGCCTGTACCGAAGAGTAGGCATAGAGGGTGTAGCCTTCGGGCTCGAAGCCGTTGGCGCGGAATTTCTCCACCACGGCCTTGCCGTCCGGAATCAGGCGCGGGTCGGCGCCGAAGGTCATCAGCACACCCTTGACGTATTGCGGGCCGCCAGCGGTGGTGACCAGTTCGTCGGTGACGATACCGTCGTCGGACATGAACTTGGCAGTCAGGCCCTGCTCGCGCATCTGACGAACCAGCGGGCCGGCTTCCGGGTGCAGGCCGCCGAAATAGACGACCTCTGCGCCCGAGGCGCGGATCTTGGTGACCAGGGCGTTGAAGTCCTTCTCGCCGCGGGTCAGGCCTTCATAAAGCACTTCCTTCACGCCGCGCTTGTTCAGCTGGGCACGGGTAGCGTCCGCCAGGCCCTGGCCGTAGGTGTCCTTGTCGTGGATCACCGCGACTTTCTTGGCCTTGAGCACGTCAACGATGTAGTCGCCGGCGACCACGCCCTGCTGGTCGTCACGGCCGCACATGCGGAACATGCCGGAAAGACCGCGCTCGGTGACCTGCGGGTTGGTGGAACCAGGGGTGATGGCGATGATGCCGGCCTCGTCGTAGACCTCCGAGGCGGGGATGGTGGAGGAGGAGCAGAAGTGGCCGACCACGGCGACTGCCTTGTCCTGGTCCACCAGGCGGTTGGCCACGGCCACGGCCTGTTTCGGCTCGCAGGCGTCGTCCGCCTTCACCAGCTTGATCTTCTCGCCATTGATACCGCCGGCGGCGTTGATGTCTTCCGCGGCCTGGCTAGCCCCACGCCAGTACTGCTCCCCGAACGAGGCGTTGGCCCCGGTGTGCGGTCCTGCGACCCCGATAACGACATCGGCCTGTACTACGGAAGACATGCCCAGCGCGGTGGTGACCGCCAGAGCCAGAAAACCTTTTCTGTAAATCTTCTGCGACATGGAGTTTTGCTCCTGAGGGTTTTTGTAATGGCGCGTTGTATTTCTTGTTGGCGATTTCTCGTGCAGCGATTCAGCGACTTAGCGATCAATCAACAGCAAGCGGCGTGCCATTCGTTTTTGTTATTAACCAAGTCCTACAGCGAAAACAGCTCGAGCTGGCAGATATCAAGCCCTAGACACGTGCAACCCATTGAAAGCATAAGGTGCAACCCGGAAGCCGAAAGGGTGCAACCAGCCTTCCCGTGAGCTGTCTTTTTCCAGCCACCACAGGCGCAACCCCAACCGTAACCATCGCTGTCACCGAACTGCACATCCGCGGTGCAGACCCGTCGGGGTAACGCACCATAAGAGGCTAGACCAAAGTGCAGCGAGCGTTGGCGGGCAACCCCGGAGGCGGCTTGCGCCGCCTTCGCGGCAGGCTCAGATCACCACCCGCAGGCATTGCCCGGCGTGGTAAAGAGAGAAGCCGGCCTCGTACAGACAGCTGCGCAGGCCCACGGCGGAGATTTCCTCCATCGGCCGCAGCGGCATCGGCAAGGCGCTGGCATCCCCGTCCAGCAGGAAGTCGGCGAAGGCCTTGCCCACCACCGTGCCGGTGGTGACGCCGCGGCCGTTGTAGCCGCTCATGGCGACCAGCCCCGGCGCCGGCTCGAACAGGCGCATGAGGTGGTCGGGGGTGAAGTCGATGCAGCCGGTCCAGGTGAACTCCCAGTCCACCTTGCCCAGCCTGGGGAAGTAATGCTGCTGGATGCGGTCCGCCCAGCTCTTCAGGAACCACGCCGGCTTGCCGGTACCCTTGCCGAGGCTACCAAGCAGCAGACGGCCATCGGCGTCGCGGCGGATGCTGCTGAGCACCTGGCGGGTATCCCAGGAGCCCTGCCCGCCCGGCAGGATGCGCGCGGCTTCCGCGCCCTCCAGCGGACGCGAGGCAACCTGGTAGTAGTAACCGGGGAAGAAGGTGCGGCGCAGTTCTGTCCACTCACCTTCGGTGTAGGCGCTGGAGGCGATCACCACCTGCTCGGCGGTGACCACGCCCCCGGCAGTGATCACGTTCCACGCGTTACCGACGCGCACCAGGCCAACCACCGGGGAATGGTGGTACAGCTCACCGCCCAGCCCAACGACCGCACGGGCGAGGCCGCTGACGTAGGCCATGGGGTTGAGCGTACCGGCGCGGCGATCGAGCAGCGCGCCGGCGATCTTGTCGGTGCCGCAGGCCTGTTCGCATTCGCTGCCGGTGAGCAGTTCCACCGGAGCGCCACGGCGCCCCCACTGCTCGCAGCGGCTACGCAGGTCGGCCAGGCCACGGGCGTTGTGCGCCATATGCAGGGTGCCTTCGCGGCGCGCCTGGCAATCGATGCCGTACTTGTCGATCAAAGAGAACACCAGCGAGGGCGCGTTGCCGAGCATGCGGTTGACTCGCTGGCCGACCTCCGCCCCCATGCCCGCTTCGATTTCGTCCGGGGGAATCCACAGGCCGGCGTTGACCAGCCCGACGTTGCGCCCCGAGCCGCCATGCCCGGTGGTGTGGGCTTCCAGCACACAGACCGTCTGGTCGCGCTCCAGCAGATGCAGCGCGGCGGAGAGGCCGGTGAAGCCCGCGCCGATGACACACACGTCGACCTTGCGATCCCCGCGCAGCTCCGGAGCTTCCGGGCGGTCGGGGGTCAGGTATTCCCACAGACATTCTTGGCGAAGCGACATCCAGCGATCCTTATCGGTGAATCTTGTGAATGGCAGGCGAAGCGTGGTGCAGCGCCGGCCCTCTGACGGGGCCGGCGCGTTGGTCATCAATCGAAGACTATGCCCTGGGCCAACGGCAGTTCCCGCGAGTAGTTCACGGTGTTGGTCTGCCGGCGCATATAGCCCTTCCAGGCGTCGGAGCCGGACTCGCGGCCGCCGCCGGTTTCCTTCTCGCCACCGAAGGCGCCGCCGATCTCCGCGCCGCTGGGGCCGATGTTGACGTTGGCGATGCCGCAGTCGCTGCCCACCGCCGAGATGAAGGCTTCCGCCTCGCGCAGGTCGGTGGTGAAGATGCAGGACGACAGCCCCTGGGGCACGCCGTTGTTCAGCGCCACTGCATCGTTGAAGTCCTTGTAGGGCACCACGTAGAGGATCGGCGCGAAGGTCTCGCTGCGCACCACATCGCTCTGCTCGGGCATCTCGACGATGGCCGGCGCCACGTAATAGGCGTTGGGGAATTTATCGGCCAGTTGGCGCTCGCCGCCGAACACCACGCCGCCCTCGCCGCGGGCCTGCTCCAGCGCGCCCTGCATGGCCAGGAAGCTGCGCTCGTCGATCAGCGGGCCGACCAGGTTGCCTTCCAGCGGATGGCCGATGCGCACCTTGGAGTAGGCCGTCTTCAGGCGGCTGACGAATTCGTCCTTCACCGACTCGTGGGCGATCAGCCGACGCAGCGTGGTGCAGCGCTGCCCGGCCGTGCCGACGGCGCTGAACAGCACGGCGCGCACGGCCATGTCGAGGTCGGCGCTGGGCGCCAGGATCATCGCGTTGTTGCCGCCCAGTTCGAGAATGCTGCGGCCGAAGCGAGCCGCTACGCGCGGGCCGACTTCGCTACCCATGCGGGTACTGCCGGTGGCGCTGATCAGAGCGGCGCGCACGTCGTCCACCAGGGCTTCACCGGCGCTGCGATCGCCGATCACCACCTGGCTCAGATACTCCGGCGCATCACCGAACTTCTTCAGCGCGCGCTCGAACAGCGCCTGGCAGGCCAACGCGGTGAGCGGGGTTTTCTCCGACGGCTTCCACACCACCGAGTTGCCGCACACCAGCGCCAGCGCGGTATTCCACGACCACACGGCGACCGGGAAGTTGAAGGCGCTGATGACCCCGACCACGCCCAGCGGATGCCAGGTTTCGCGCATGTGGTGGCCCGGGCGTTCGGAGGCGATGGTCAGGCCGTAGAGCTGGCGCGACAGGCCGACGGCGAAGTCGCAGATGTCGATCATTTCCTGCACTTCGCCCAGGCCTTCCTGGGTGATCTTGCCGGCCTCCCAGGACACCAGTTCGCCCAAGGCGGCCTTGCTTGCCCGCAACTCCTCGCCGAACAGCCGCACCAGTTCGCCGCGACGAGGCGCCGGCACCTTGCGCCAGGCGTCGAAAGCATGGGCGGCGCGGCCGATCTTCTGCTCCACCTCGGCGGCGCTTTGCAGGCGCACCGCGCCCAGGCGGCTGCCGTCGATGGGAGAGTGGATGACCTGATCGCCACCGGTAACCAGGCGGGCGTCGACGCCGAGGGATTCGAGCAGTGCGGAAATCATGCGGACTCCAGTTCTTTTCAGATGACCTGACGGAATGCCAGCAGTAATAAACGGCTTGCCGAGGCACAACAAACGACGTTTCCTATGCACATCATTCCGTAAATTCATGAACTGCCCGCCATGCTGAGCAAACGCCATCTGCCGTCCATGACCGCCCTGCAATGCTTCGAAGCGGTGGCTCGGCACCTGAGTTTCACCCGTGCTTCCGAAGAGCTGAACCTGACCCAGAGCGCGGTCAGCAAGCAGGTGGCTCAGTTGGAAGAGATGCTCCAGCACCTGCTGTTCCGTCGCGTGCGACGCCGCCTGCAATTAACCCCGGCGGGAGACCTGTACCTGGTGGAAGTGCGCAAGATCCTCACCCAGGTGGAGATGTCCACCCACTACCTGCTCTCCTATGGCGGCGAGACTGAAGTACTGCGCGTGGCCACACCACCGACCTTCGGCGCACGCTGGCTGATCCCGCGGCTGAACGGTTGGCGTCATCGCCACCCGAACATCCACCTCGACCTGCGCCAGGAGCTGGAGCCCGGGGACCTGCTGCAATCGCGCTGCGACATAGCCTTCTTCTTCGGCGCCGGCACCCTGCCCGGCGCGGAGTGCATGGCGCTGTTCGGCGAAGAGATGGTGCCGGTGTGCTCACCAACGATCCTGCCGGCACAGCCGCTGAGCGAGCCGACGCAATTGGCCGACCTTGTCCTGCTGCAGAACGCCACGCGCCAGGAGGCCTGGCACGAGTGGTTCCTCAGCCTCGGCCAGCACAGCGAGCACAGCTACCACGGGCCGCGCTTCGACACGTTCTACATGTGCATCCGCGCCGCCCAGGCCGGTTGCGGCGTGGCGCTGCTGCCGCGCTTCCTGGTGGAAGAGGAACTGAGCGAGGGCAAGCTGGTGATCGCCTGGGAGCACGGGCTGCAAAGTCGCAGCGGGTATTACCTGGCGTACCCCGAACATGCAGCGGCGGTGCCCAAGATCAGGGCGTTCGTGGAGTGGATTGGGGAGCGGATGGAGGGGTGAGGGGGCCGCAAGGCTCAGGACTGTCCGGAGCCGCCCTAAACCAACAAACTCCGATCAAACTTGAACGCCCCCTCCCCCTGCGGCGTGAAGCGCAATACATGCTGCGGTCGCCCCATGGGTGGCTGGTGACGTTCACCGGTGTCTTGTACCCAGCCCGCCGCTTTCATCCGCTCCAACCGCCCGCGCAGGCTGGAATGCTGGATTTCCTCGCCAATGGAAAGCTCGAAGGCCTTCAGCGCCTCCGCCACGGTGAAGCGCTCCGGCAACAGGTGCAGCGGCAACGCGCTGTACACCGACTTGCTGGCCAGCCGCTCACAGGCCTGCTGCACCAGATGGGCATGGTCGAAGGGCAAGGCCAGGCGCTCGCCGCGCACGGCGTCGAGCGGCACGAAGTCGAGATCGTCGGCGGCCAGTTCGGTCTCCGGCGCCACCAGCACGAGATAGAACACGCTCAGTGACCAGCCGCGTGGGTCGCGCACTGCGTTGCCGACCGTGGCCACCTGCTCCATGTACGCCGGCTGCACCCGCGCCTTCTCGCGCAACGCGCGCAGAGCCGCATCGTCCAGGCCGTGATCCGCGCAGCGGCCGTTGATCAGCACGCCGGGCAACGCCCACTGCCCCTCGAACGGCCCGTGGGCGCGACGGATCAGCAGCAGTTCCAGCCCGCGCTCCGGGTTCAGGCGCAGCGCCACGATATCCACGGTGGCCAGCACTTCAGCGGTACTCATCGAAGCTCCTTGAAAAGGTTTTCGCCGGGGAAATCCTGCGACTTATTTCATCACGCATAGAAAGCATCTTCCACTGCCGATCATTTCCGTTATTTTTACTTGACGACTTATTTCACGTCGTGAATTATGTAGTCACGACAGGCCACCAACGGTCAAGCGGAGGCTTCCATGAACCTGATCGCCAGCTTCGATGTAGATGCCCAGAAGGGCTTCACCCCGCTCTGCCCCAACGAACTGCCGGTGCCCGGCGGCGATGCCATCGGCGGCGCCCTGAACCTTCTGGCCCAGCGCGCCAGCCTGCGCCTGGGCAGCAAGGACGCGCACACTGCGCAAGCGCCCTGGGTAGTGAGCGAGCCGGCACAGATGCTGCAGCCGCTCTCCCTGCCCAACGCCGACCTCACCTGGGTCAGTCACTGTGTGCCCGGCACGCCGGGCTTCGAACTGCTGGACGAACTGCCCCAACCGATGGACTACGACTTCTTCATCTGGAAAGGCGTCGAGCCGGATCTGCACCCCTACGGTGCGTGCTACCACGACCTGGCGGAACGGCGCAGTACCGGAGCCATCGAGTACCTACGGCAGAACGCGGTCAGCCACGTACTGGTGGGCGGCCTGGCGCTGGACTACTGCGTGAAGACCACCGCACTGCAACTGCGCCGCGCCGGCTTCCAGGTGCTGCTGTACCTGCCGGCCTGCCGCGCCATCGCGGAGGAAACCGCCAGGGCCGCCTGCGCCGAGATGCGCGCCGCCGGGGTCACCCTCTGCGCGGACGAGAACGAGCTGGACGAGGCCCTCATGGGCATCAGGGAGAATTGATCATGGCCGAAAGCGTGTTTGCCGAGAGCATCGTGCAGAACCTGCTGGACACCGACTTCTACAAGCTGACGATGATGCAGGCGGTGCTGCACAACTACCCCAACGCCGAAGTGGAGTGGGAATTCCGTTGCCGCAACGCCGAGGACCTGCGCCCGTACCTGGCGGAAATCCGCTACCAGATCGAGCGCCTGGCCGAGCTGGAGGCTACGCCGGACCAGTTGGCCTTTCTCGAACGCATCCCGTTCATCAAGCCGGACTTCATCCGCTTCCTCAGCCTGTTCCGCTTCAACCTGCGCTACGTGCACACCAGCATCGAGGACGACCAACTGGCCATCCGCCTGCGCGGGCCGTGGCTGCATGTGATCCTCTTCGAAGTGCCGCTGCTGGCCATCGTCAGTGAAGTGCGCAACCGCTATCGCTACCGCGAGGTAGTGCTGGAGCAGGTCGGCGAGCAGCTCTACCGCAAGCTCGACTGGCTTGCCGGCAACGCCAGCAAAGAGGAGCTGAAGGAGTTCCAGGTGGCGGACTTCGGTACCCGCCGGCGCTTTTCCTACCGCACCCAGGAAGAAGTCGTACACATCTTGAAGCGCGACTTCCCTGGCCGCTTCGTCGGCACCAGCAACGTCCACCTGGCCCGCGAGTTCGACGTGAAACCGATCGGCACCATGGCCCACGAATGGCTGATGGCACACCAACAGCTCGGCCCACGGCTGATCGACAGCCAGATCGCCGCGCTGGACTGCTGGGTGCGCGAGTACCGCGGTCAATTGGGCATCGCGCTCACCGACTGCATTACGATGGACGCCTTCCTCAGCGACTTCGACCTGTACTTCGCCAAGCTCTTCGACGGCCTGCGCCATGACTCCGGCGACCCGCTGGTCTGGGCCGAGAAGGCCATCGCCCATTACCGCCGGCTAGGGATCGACCCGATGACCAAGACCCTGGTGTTCTCCGACGGTCTCGACCTGCCCAAGGCGTTGCAGCTCTTCCGTGCATTGCGTGGCAAGATCAACACCAGCTTCGGTATCGGTACCAACCTGACCTGCGACATCCCCGGGGTGGAACCGATGAACATCGTGCTCAAGATGACGGCCTGCAATGGCCACCCCGTGGCGAAGATTTCCGACACACCCGGCAAGACCCAATGCCGCGACGAGAATTTCGTCGCCTACCTGCGCCACGTGTTCAAGGTGCCGGTGTAACCCTTTTCGCATCCGACCAGGAGCCCATCAGATGAAAGACAGACAGGCCGCCATCGCCAGAGAACTCAACGTGCAGCCGCCCTTCCAGTCCGACGCCGAGCTGCAGGCCGAGATCCAGCGCCGCATTCGCTTCATCCAGGACTGCCTGAAGGGTTCGGGGATGAAGACCCTGGTGCTGGGCATCAGTGGCGGCGTCGACTCGCTCACCGCCGGCATGCTCTGCCAGCGCGCCGTGGAAGGCCTGCGCACCGAGACCGGCAACCAGGACTACCGCTTCCTCGCCGTGCGCCTGCCCTACAACGTCCAGGGTGACGAACAGGACGCCCAGGACTCGGTGGACTGCATCGCCCCGGACGAGCGCCACACCGTGAACATCGGCCCGTCGGTCCAGGCGCTGGCGGCGGAAACCCAGGCGCTGGAAGGCCTGGCGCCGGCCACCCGCGATTTCGCCCTGGGCAACACCAAGGCGCGGATTCGCATGGTCGCCCAGTACACCATCGCCAATGCCCGCGCCGGCCTGGTGGTCGGCACCGACCACGCCGCCGAGGCAGTGATGGGCTTCTTCACCAAGTTCGGCGACGGCGCCTGCGACCTCGCCCCGCTCACCGGCCTGGTGAAGAACCAGGTGCGCAGCATCGCCCGCAGCCTGGGCGCGCCGGAGCATCTGGTGGAGAAGGTGCCGACTGCGGACCTCGAAGACCTCGCCCCCGGCAAGCCGGACGAGCATTCCCACGGTGTGACCTACAAGGAAATCGACGCTTTCCTGCACGGCCAGGAGGTCAGCCAGGACGCCTTCGACATCATCGTCCGCACCTTCGAGAAGACCCATCACAAGCGCGCCCTGCCGACCGCCCCGTAAGCCGTCGGCAACCAGCGGCGCGGGAGCGGTCCTGCGCCGCCCGGCTCAATGCTGGGGAATGACGTAGCGCCAGATGGCGATGAAGTGCAGCAGGCTGCCGGCGATCACGAACAGGTGCCAGATGCCGTGCCAGTGGCGGAAGCGGCTGTCATAGGCAAAGAAGATGATGCCGATGGTGTAGAAGGCCCCGCCGCCCACCAGCCAGGCGAAACCCGCGCCGCCCAGGGCGCGGTACAGCGGCCCGACCGCGATCAGCACGATCCAGCCCATCACCGCGTAGATGATGATCGACAGCACCCGCGCCTCGGAGCGCGGCTTGATCTCCTGCAGCATGCCGATCACCGCCATCGACCAGACGATGCCGAACAGCGTCCAGCCCCAGGGCCCCTTCAGCGTCACCAGGCAGAAGGGCGTATAGCTCCCCGCGATGAGCAGATAGATCGACAGGTGGTCGAGCTTGCGCAGGATCACCTTCGCCCGCCCGCGCACGCTGTGGTACAGCGTGGAGATGCTGTAGAGCAACAGCAGCGTCGTTCCATAGATCGCCACGCTGACGATGCGCAGCGGCTCGCCCAGCAGGCTGGTGGCGACCAGCAGCCAGATGCCGCCCACCAGCGCCAGCAAGGCACCGATCAGGTGGGTCCAGGCGTTGAAGCGTTCACCGTGGTACATGGGTCCCCCATTCAAATTCCAGCAACCGACACCCTGACTTCGTTTTTTGAACTAAAAAGCGTGAAATAAAAAGCCCGACCAATAGTCGGGCTTTTCGAATCACAGGCTTTTTAGCAAAGCCGGATCACTTCAGGGTGAGGGTGCCCTTCATCATGGCCGAGTGGCCCGGGAAGGAGCAGAAGAAGGTGTACTGCTCGCCTTCCTTGAGCTTGGAAACGTCGAAGCTCACCGAATCCTTCTCGCCGGAGCCGATGATCTTGGTGTGGGCGATGACGCGAGTGTCGCCGTCTTTCACGTAGTTCTTGTCCAGACCAGCGGCCATACCGTCGGTCACCACGCCCTGCATGTCGCCGGCGGTGGTCAGTACCCAGTTATGGCCCATGACGTTCTTCGGCAGGCTGCCCGGGTGGGAGAGGTTCACGGTGAAGGTCTTGCAGCTCTTGTCGACGCTGATGGCGTTGGTGCTGAACTGCATCTGGTCGTTGCCCTGGATGTCCACGGAGCATTCGGCGGCCAGCAGCGGGGCACTGAACAGGCCAAGCAGGGATACAGCGGCGAGTTTACGGAACATGACATGCCTCCTAGGCAGGTTGGGCGGAGAATCCTGAAGGGGAAGACTGCCCGAAGGCGATCCGGGTTCCCCTGATCTGCATCAATGGCCATCGGCCACGAGCCAAGCTTCAAACTGTCTATCAGGTCGATCGGCAGGATCAACGAGGCAGAACAGCGCACCCCGCCTAGCATAGACGCCATCCCCCGGCCCAACAGGAGTTAGCGCCATGCACCGTCTTCCGATGTTACAAAGCCAGTTGCTGCGAAACCTGCTCGCCTGCTACGCACTCGGCACCTGCGGCGGGGGCGGCCGACGAGCTGAAATGGACTAGGAAAATTCGGACTTGGTCGCACTCGAGGCTGCCGCTACCCTGACGGCCTGCAAAACGAGGCAGCCAATCGAGGAAGTTCCATGACCTTGCGTTCCATCTGCGTATTCTGCGGCGCCAGCCCCGGCGCCACCCCTATCTACCAGGAAGCCGCCGAAGCCCTCGGCCGTCACCTCGCCGAGAACGGCATCCAGCTGGTCTATGGCGGGGGGGCCGTGGGCCTGATGGGCATGGTCGCCAATGCCGCGCTGGCCGCCGGCGGCGAAGTCATCGGCATCATCCCGCAGAGCCTGAAGGACGCCGAAGTCGGCCACAGCGGCCTGACGCGCCTGGAAGTGGTCGACGGCATGCACGCGCGCAAGGCCCGCATGGCGGAGCTGAGCGACGCTTTCATCGCCCTGCCCGGTGGCCTGGGTACCCTGGAAGAGCTGTTCGAAGTCTGGACCTGGGGCCAGCTCGGCTACCATGCAAAGCCCCTGGGCCTGCTGGAGGTGAACGGCTTCTTCGACCCGCTGCTGGCGTTCCTCGACCACCTGGTGCAGGAGCGCTTCGTGCGCCAGCCCCATCGCGACATGCTGCAGCGCGCCGCCTCGCCCGCTGAACTGGTCGATGCCCTGGCCGCGTGGAAGCCCCTGGCGGCGCCCAAGTGGGTGGATCGCACGCCGACTTGACGCACCGCTACCAGCAGCGCTCCGAGGCCGCGCCACGGAGCCCGCTGCTGGCCAGCGTGAGTGTTCCGCAATCATCGCCCGCCATGCTGCCCTGAGGTTCGGCCATCAGCGTGAAGCTCGCGGACTCCGGCTCGTCGGCGAAGCCCAGGCGATAGCGCGCCGGCCCGTTTCGTGGTGAATGCTGATACGGCAGGGCCGCACCCACGTAGCTGCCATGGCTGGTGTGATAGCGCTCCAGGTACTGCGCCAATTCCACCAGGGATTTTTGTGCATCCACCCGGTGAGCCCGGCGAATATAGTCCTGGTAGGTCGGTACCGCGATGGCCAGCAGGATGCCGATCAGCGCTACTGTCGTGAGCATTTCCGGCAGGGTGAAACCATTGCGACGCACGGCAGACTTCATCTCAGCGCAGCTCCTGCCAGGCCTTGCGCCCGCTGTCGCCCGGCCAGTCGAGATCACGCGAGCGGGGGCGACCGTCTTCATCCAGCGTCGTGAGCCGCACACCGCTTTCCCCCTCCCCCGGCCGCACCAGCAGGCCGCCGGGCCGCCCGAACACCACATTGCCTGCCGCGGACACCACAGGGAGTGCCGTACCCGGATCGCCGCCACTGGCAATATCCAGCGCGACGGAGCCGTAGCGCAGCGGATCGTCACACGGGTCGTCCCCAGGTGTCATGAGATTGAACAGCACGAAGCGATCCGCACGCAGCTGCGCGCGTTCGATGACACGGGTGCCGTCGGCGGGCAGGTCCAGATACCAGCCACGGCTGCCGTCGCCTGGCGAATCGGCGGACCGCGCCAGCGACCCCACGTCGAGGCTTTGCGCCGATAGCCGGGTACGCCCGACCGTCGCGGTACCGTCGTCGAGAACGCCATACAGGCTTTCGACCTTCTCAGGCTCGGCGGGCAGGTTGTCGCCCACGCGGTAATACCGCCCGGTGCCGAACATTACTCGCACCGCACCACTGCCATCTCGCGCCGCGACCACGGGCGCAGAAATCACCTGTGCCACTCCCTTTGCGTCAACGGCCTTGAACAGGGCCCCTCCGGCCAGGGACGCGGGAATGGCCGAATCCTGGCCGTCATCGCCTGCGAGATCCACTCGCCAGAGGTTGCCGCGACTATCCCCGAGGTACAGACGGTCAGCCGTGACATCGCCCGTGCTGCTGATCGCCGTCACCGGCCCCAGGTCTCCGGCGCCGGGCAGCCTGACGCGCTTGAGCGGACGACCGTCCGCTGCATCGAGCAGCCACAGTTCGCCATCCTTGCCCTGCGGGTCACGGGCGCCGGAGGACAGCGCCACCACGAACCTTCCCGACGCCAACGCCAGCAAGGCCGGGCGGCCCAGGCTGTAGCCGAGCTCCGGGTGGCTGAATTCCCACAGCACGCTGCCTGGCTGCATACGCTGCGGATCGCTGATATCCAGGGCGAAGACGCTGTTGCCTCCCGCTCCTGGAGTGCCTACCAGCAAGGTGCGCCAGCGCCCTTCGATCCAGGCATTCCCAATGCTCGGCGAGCCATCGACGAAGTAGCGGTGCACGTAGCCCGGAGCGGCCAGTTCGCGCAGATGGGCGAAGACCGCCGCCGGCACATAGGCAAACAGCTCACGCCCATCGCGTGCATCGAAACCATGCAGCATGCCGTCATTGGCGCCGACCACCACCAGGGGCGCACGCTGCCGGTAGGTCGCATTGTCGAGGAAGTCGCGATAGGCGCTGCCCAGGGTCTGCCCGTTGGCGAGCGGCTGGGGCAGCGCGGCATACGGCTGAGGGTCATGCCAGGAGTAAGCCGGGCGCGAATGGACGATGTCGCCCAGCCGGCTGCCGCGCTGCCGGTATGGTCGGGGGCTTGCCGCCGAGTCGCGCTCCTCCAGCCTGGAACCACGCAGGTAGTCGACCAGGCGCTCACCGTCGTTGCCTTCGGCGGCCAGCGCCTCACGCTGTCGATCGTCCAGCGCAGACCAGGCGAAGGCGAGTCCCTGCCGCGCAATACCGGAGCCGTCCGGCGTGCGTACAGTGAAGATATCTCTCCCGCCCAATCGCGCCTCGTCCAGCTCATCCAATCGTTGCGCCGCCGACCAGACAGGCTTCGCGGAACTCCCCTGCCAAAGCAGCAGGTCACCGCTCCACCTCGCTGGGTTCAATGTCGTGCTGAATACCTCGTCGGAACGCCCGCCCGCAATGAACTGGCTGAACGCCCCCGCGCCGCTCTCGGCAGTGCGTGCGAACGCCCGCTGCAGCTCATCACGCCAGCGCGCCGGCTCCGTGGCGTCCAGCAGGTTGTCCGGGCGCACGGCAAGGGAGATCGCTGCATCGTGCCACCAGGCCGCCGGCAGCGGCGCATCCCGCGCATCGCTGTAGCCCTTGGGCACGAAGAAGCCGCCATATTTCGTCGCCAGCCAGAGGGCGCTGCCCTGGCCTGCCGACTCGTGGGGCAGCCAGTAGGTGGAAAGCGTCTGTCGCCCTGGAAGGTCCGGGCGGAGATCGCGGGTGTGCGCGTCGTAGGCGAGGCCGGCGAAGTCCAGGGTCGCGTCGTCGGCACCTGCCCCCTCCATGGCGGCCACGCGGCGACCGGCCTGGGCCATATCCACGGCCAGGTCCTTCCCCGCGAGGCGAGGCAGGCTCTCGCCAATTCGCGCCTCCCCCGCACCACCCAGCCCTAGAACGCTGTTGCGCTGGCAGGCATGGCTGATCGGGTCGCCCCAGGGCGCGACGGCAGGGAAAACACGGACGGCGCCAGCATCGGCCGGCGCCGCAAGGCTGCCCTGGTTTCTCAGGTAGCGGGTCGCCGCATGCAACGACTCGCCCAGGTCATCCCCGCGGCGCAACTGCGCCTCGTCGAAGCGGTTGAGGTAGTCGATTACGCCGCTGCGGCCGGACGCATCCCGGTCCGGGTTGGCGAGAAATATGCCGCTGCGTGCCGACCATTCCGCTTGCGGATTATCCGCGCCGTCGCCCAGTTGCGGGCCGATGAACTTGTGTCGGGCACGCAGCACGACATTGCTCGTTCCGTCGCTATCAGCCCGGCCAAGCACGCTGACCTGCAGCCGGCTGGCGTACTGCTGCAATAGACCTTCGGGCTTGGACTGGCCGCCATAGCGGTGGCAGTTGCGCTCGAGCAGCCCAGCCACACAGACCTGTACCCGAACGGGTAGGCGATAGGTTTCCGTGGCCTGCACAACCGTCCCGGCGAGGTAATCCTGCGGCTCACCGGCAAACGCCGGGCTGCGGCTGAACAGGAGGCTGCGATCCTGCCCGGCGATGCGGAACGACAAGGACAGCCCGGAAAACGGCGTGGCTCCGCCCGCGAGCGCAGTGGATAAATGGCGGTCCGGGAAGCTGCCGTCAGCTTCCGTATTGCGCGCCTTCTGCAGCACTGTTGTGCCGGCGGTATCGATGTAACGGTCCCCGCCGGTCAGCGCGGAGCGCACGACATCGAGGCGCTGCGCCGTTGCCCAGTTGAGGAAGTTGCCGCTCCAGGCGCCAGAGCAGAGATGTTCCTGCGCCGCCCGCAGGGGCTGGAAGTACTGCTGTGCAGGCTCCTGGCCATAACACTTCGCAGGATCGAAATAGCCGACGTACGTCCGCTCGGGAATGTAGGTATCCCCCGAGTGGGCAGCCGCCGCAACGGACGAGTGAGCCGTCGATGGCAGCAACACGAGATTACCCGGAGCGCCGCCACCAACCTGTAACGGCACCTGGCTGATCGGCGTGGCGCTTGCCAGCCCGTGCAACCCTGCCATGAGCGCCAGCGACGCGTATTTCCCTCCTCGTGCCACCACCACCTCCCTGTCGTCCGTCAGCGAATGAAGTAGATGCTGCGCAACCGCGCACTGGAGACCGGCTCGCCCGAGGGCTGGCGGCGCACACCGTAGCCCGCCGCGCTCACCTCCACTGCCACGCCATACGCAGCCCTGCCCATGCCCACTTCCAATCCTTCGTTATTCAGCAGCCGCAGGAACTTCAATTGGTAACGCGATTGGCGCGCGAGATCCGGAGCGCCTGCGTCACCTGTCGAAATGTCCGCGGCAACGTCATAAGCAACGGCGTCGAGATGAACGCGCCTGTAGAGATCGCGTGCCGCCAGTTCGCCCGCACGCAACGCAGATTCGGCTTCCTGAAATGCCATTTGACGATCACGCAGATTCCCCGCCATGCGCTCCTCCAGGCTCGCCAGGCGCATACCGGCCAGCCCGATGAGCGTCAGCAGCAACAGCATCACCAGGGTGACCAGCAGCACTGCGCCGCGCTCGGCGCGCCAACGCCTCATTCGGCCCGCACGGCATTGCGCAGCACAGTGGTGCTGCTCATCACCAAACGCAGACGACGCTCCGTATTGGCGGTCAGCGTTCGTCCGTCGAACACCAGCGCAGTCGACGCCTCGTCGACGTTGCGGGTCAGGCTCTGCAACAACAGGCTGACGCGCACCGTGCGCACCCTGCGCCAGTCGGTAGCGGCCATCTCCCTCGCGGCCTTGTAGATCGCGACGGCGTCGCCGCCCTCGCCGGTAACGCCATAGCGCAGGCTTAGCCCCGCCACGCCGGAGACCAGTTCGTCGGTCTGTTGCTTGTCGCTGCTCTCGCTGTTGTAGGTGACGAAGAGGCCCGGCGAGCCCCCTTCCCCCTTGCCGACCCAGTAGATGGCGTAGCGATAGGGATAGACGCGGGTGGCCGAGGCCAGGAAGTGGCCCAACGCGCGGTTAGCGACCAGGGTGCTCGCACTGCCGGCGTTTCGCATCAGCAGGCAGGACTGCAGATCGGAGAGCAGGTAATACGCCCCGGCCGAGGCACCAGCGGATGCCAGGGTGACCTGGTTGCCGACGACCGAGCGCGCCGCAAGCGCGGGCTCGCCGACATAACGCAGCAACAACGCATCCGTGTTCGCCAGTTTCCCGGAGGGCAACCAGGCCGGCGCCGCCATGCCGCTGCCGTAGCCTTCGATGCCCGCCCTTTCCAGGGCGAACTGCGTGGTGCCAGCCCCGCTGGCATTCACCACGCCGGACGGGCAAGCACTGACGAACCCGGCAGTACGCAGGTCCTGTGCGAGAATGTCGAAGGCGAAACGCCCGCTTTCCTGGAGCTCGGCCAGGGCAAGGCTGGCGTGGTAGGTCTGCTTGCTGCTCAGCAGCACTTCGATCACACCCGCCATGAGCAGCAGGCTGAGTGCCATGGCGATCAGCAATTCCACCAACGACAGGCCGCGCTGGGCAGTGGCGTCCATGTCAGAGTGAGGTGCGATAGGTAAAGGTTTCCCAGCGTTCGCCATCGCTGGGCCACCGACCTCGCGCACGACTGTCGTCCCAACGGATAGCGATCTCCACGCGGTACAGCTCGCCGCCGCGGAACACCCGCACCGAGCCGCCGCCTGATCCGCCCAGCGCCGTGCAGACCGTATTGCGCCATTGGCTGAGATCGAGTTGCGCACGACTGCTGCCGGAAACCGCCGGGCAATCTCCGGTCGGCTCGGCAAAGGCAAGGTCGTAGGCGCCCGCGCGGGCCGCCGGCAGGTTCGCCTGCAGGAGGTCGCTCATCTCGCTGGCCAGCCAGGAAGCCTGTGAGCGCTGCAACGCACTGTGGCTGGCGGCGACTCCGACGTTCTGCAGGCCCGCCAGCCCCAGCAGGCCGATGGACAGGATCACCACCGAAACGAGCAGTTCGACCAGGGTGAAGCCCCTGGCCGGCAAGCGACTTTGCATGGTTTCGCCTCGCTGCTGAGCGGATTGCGCGTCGTCGTGGGACGGCGCTCCGATCTCTAGAGTGCGAGGTGTTTCAGGGCCGAGTCAGCCAGACTGCGCGCCGAAATCGCCGGGAAATTTCCGCGCGAATTGGCGATCAGGCGCAGGCGCGGGAAGGCTTTCGACGATGGAAACCACCGGTCCCGGAGACACGACCGCTCATCACGGCGAGCCCAAAGAAAAGGCCACCGTGCGGTGGCCTTTTCCGATCCCGTAGCGATCAGCCGTTGGCCGACTGCTGCACGATCACCGTCTGCGCCGGCATCGGCGCCGGGAAGTCGGTGCCCAGGGCTTCCTTGATGGTGCGGTTGGTGTCGAAGTAGACCTGCCAGTAGACATCGTTATGGCAGTAGGGGCGCACGGCAAGCACAGGGCCGACGAGGTTGAACTCGAGGATTTCCACGTCTACCGGCGGGTCGCTCAGCACGTTGGGGATCGCCGCGACGCGCTGCTTGAGCACCGCCACGGCGGCCGCATAATCGGCGGCGCCGGAGAGCTGGGCCTTGAGCTCCACACGGCGGTAGGGGTTGTGGGTGTAGTTCTGGATGGTGTCGCTGAATATCTTGTTGTTGCCCACCAGGGTCAGGACGTTGTCCGGGGTGTTGATGGCGGTGGCGAACAGGCCGATCTCCTTCACTGTGCCGGTGACACCGCCGGCGGTGACGAAGTCACCGACCTTGAACGGGCGCAGCACGATGATGAAGCCACCGGCGGCGAGGTTGGCCAGCAGGCCCGACCAGGCCATGCCGATGGCCAGGCCGATGGCTGCGATCAGCGCCGCGAGGCTGGTGGTCTGCACGCCGAAGTAGCCGAGGATGCCGACGACCAGAAGGATGTTCAGGGTAACGGTGATGAAGGAGCCGACGTAGCGCAGCACCGTCGGATCGACGCTCTGCTTGGCCAACGCCTTTTCCACCAGGTTGACGGCGAAGCTGATCAGCCAGCGACCGAGCACCCAGAAGAGAATGGCGACGAGAATCTTCACACCGAACGCGAGCGCGTACTGCGAAACCGTCGCCCACAGTGCGTTGATCTTCTCCGTACCCACGTTGATGATGTTCGTATCGTCCATGGAAGCGCACCTGCGAGAGAAAGGGACCAGATGAACGCTAGCACGGCCCCAGCGGTTTGCTCGTCGCAGTGCGCAGCCCATAGCCACGGCGGGCTCCGGGCGCCATGGAGCTAGCAGTCGCCGGGTAGCGAGGCGATCCAGCGATTGAGCAGTTCCAGCCCCTCGCGGTGCACCAGGGTGCGGCCCAGCTCGGGCATCATGTCGCCCGGCTTGTCGCTGCCGACCCGGTAGCTGAGCACCGATTTTTCCGGGCTGCCGGGGTGGATGTCCTCCAGCCTCCCGCCCGTGCCGCCGCCCGCCGCCACCGGTGGTTTGCAGAGGCCATAGGCGATGGAAACCGGCGTGTGCGGGTCGAGGTGCAGGCCCGAAGTGCGTGCCGCGCCCTTGGGGTTGTGGCAGTGCGAGCAGTTGGCGTCGAGGTAGCTGCGCGCCTGTTTCTCCAGCCCCTCACCGGGACGCGGATGGCCCCACAAGGCGTTCTGCGGAACCTGCGCCAACGCTGGCAGGCCCTTGAGGAAGCCGCGCGCCTGCCAGTGCTGCAGCTGGTTGTCGCTGCCCTCGGCGTAGGCGAAGTCCTTGTTCAGGTGCCGCGCCTTGGGCCCCAGCGGAGCGATGCCGCCGCCCTTCTGCTCGGCGTGGCATTCGGAGCACTGATTGGCGTCCGGCACCATGTAGGTGAAGGCAGTCTTCTTGCCATCCTCGGCGGTCAACTCCAGCGCCGGGCTGTCGCCGGCGAGTTCCAGCGTCGCCTCGCTCTGGTCGGCATTCCACACGTAGGGCAGCGCCGCCCAGCCGTCCTTCTGCCGCACCAGCACACGGGTTTCCACCAGGTGGACCTTGCCCATGTCCAGTCCGGCCTTGGGGTCGCGGTCGTCCTGGCTGTTCTGCAGCAGGTTGCCCTGGGCGTCCCTGGGGTAATAGAAGGTCTTGGTCAGCACGGTGCCGACGGGGTAGTCGAAGCGATCCTCGGCGTACTGCGCCGACAGGCCTTCGGGCATCCATACGGTGCGCAGCTTGTGCGCGTAGTCGGTGAACAGCGGGGTGTTGAGGTCATACGGCAGCACCTCGGCGGCCGGCGTCAGGTGGCCGTCCGCCAGGTGCAACATGCCCCAGCCGCTGAGCTTTTCCGGGTAATCATCACCTTCGGGCTGATAACGCGGCGTGCTCTCCTGCCCGCACCCGGCCAGTGCACCAGCAAGGGCAGCGGCCAGGGCGAGCGACAACAGGAACGGAGCGGGTTTCGTCATGCCTTGTTGCCCTTCTCGCCGAGGCCGGCCTGTTCGATCTTCGGCAGCGGCTTGAGCTTGCACTGGTGGCTGCTCATGTCGGTGCTGATGTTCTTGTAGCCGTTGGGACCGTCGACGTTGACGATACCGGCGTTGCCGTTGTCGATGCAGATGGCCAGGGCTTCCGGAAGCTTGCCGTCGACCAGTTTCTTGTCGTTGAAGTAGCCGTCCCAGAGGATATCCGGCAGGCGCCCGTTGAGACCGAACTTGGCGATCTTCAGGGCCTTGAGTTCCAGGTGGTCGGGGCTGTCGCCGCCCGGGCCGAAGGTGTTGCCGTGGATGAAGATGCCTTCGGGGTACGGGTCGAAGTTGGGCTGGGTGGCCTTGCCCGAATAACCGGTACTGAAGTAGCTGCTGACGATGACGTTGGCGGTCTTGTGGTTGCCGATCTTGTTGTCGAAGATCTCCACGTCATCGTTGGAGTTCACCACCACGCCCGAGCCCGCCGGCACGCTGGCCACTGGCGTGCCCTTGTGGCCGAAGTTCTCGTGGTTGTTGCCCTGCACATCGTTGTCGAAGACGCGGGTGCCGCGTCCCGGCTGCGGAAGGTTGGGCATGTTGAAGACGAGGATGCCACCGGTATTGTCGGTGGCGACGTTGTTGTAGACGTCGGCGCCGATGGTGTTCTCGATCTCGATACCGGCGACGTTGCGCTCGGCGCGGTTGTTGCGCACGACCACGTTGCGCGATTGGCCGACATAGATACCCGAGTCGGAGGCGCCGATCGCGACGTTGCCTTCGAGCAGCGTGTTTTCGGTCTGTACCGGGTAAATGCCGTAGCCGCCGTTCTCGGTAGCCGGGCCGTTGGTCCATTCGGTGCGGATGTTGCGGATGACGATGTTCTTGCCACCGATGACCTTCAGGCCGTCGCCCTTGGCGTCCTCGATGGCCAGGTTCTCGATGGTGAAGTCGGAGGCGTCGACGAACAGGCCTTCGGCACCGGCCTTCTGGTTCTTGAAGCTGAGGATGGTCTTGTCCATCCCGGCGCCGCGGATGGTCACGCCGTCCACCTTCAGGCTCAGGCTGCGGTCCAGGTGGTAGGTGCCGGCGGGAATGTCGATGACATCGCCGGCCTTGGCCTTGATCAGGCGCGCCTGCAGGTCTTTCTGAAAGTCGGCGCTGACGGCAGCGGTGGGCTTGTCACCTTCGCCGCAGGCGGCCAGGGCAACGGAGAGAGCGAGAAGGGAGAGAGTGGCGAGGCGCATGGCGGGCTCCGGTCTTGTTTTTATGATATGGAACTATCGTACCAAATAAGACCGAGAATACTCCTACATCCCGCGCCACGCCAGCCCTTCAGACACATCGCACTTTGATTGATTGACGTCAGGGTTTAGCGGTGGCGGATCGGGATGATCTGCGCTTCCAACCCAAGGAGTGCACGGATGAGCTTCATGCCCTGGAACGACGAATTCGTGATCGGAATCGAGCGGATCGATGAACAGCACCGCTGGCTGGTCGACCTCACCAATGCGCTGTACGACAGCCTGAACGGCCCGGAGGGCGAGGGTCAGCCCATCGGCGAGTTGCTGGAGCAACTGGTGGAGTACACGATGAATCACTTCATCGTCGAGGAAGTGCTGTTCCAGCGCCTGGGCTATCCCGAGGAGGAAGCGCACCGGGCCGAGCACGATCGTTTCAATCGGCAGATCATCGACCTGCTGTACCGCCACGAGGATGGCGAGGTCGTCTCGGTCGAGGCCCTGGAGCTGCTCAAGGCCTGGCTGATCCACCATATCCTGAAGGTGGACAAGGCTTACGTGGCGTTCTTCAAAGGAAAAGGCGTGACCGCTTAGCGACACGCCTTTTTTACAGCACGGTACAGACGAATCAGCGCGGAATATTGGGCTGTCGCTTGGTGGTGCGCTTCTTGCCCTTGGCGTAGCCGCTGGCCTTGCCTTCCTCGGCCTTGTTCCACGGCTTGGAGCCGTTGCTGGCGCGCGGCGGCAGGCCGGTGTGCTGGGTCAGCAACGGCTTGCCGGTCTTCTTGCTGCCGGCCGGGGTGGAGTTCTTGCGGCGCGCGCTCTGGTACTCGTCGGTCTGCGGCTGGTAGGTCGGGATCAGGTGATGCTTGCCGTTGCCGATCAGGTCGGCGCGGCCCATGCGCTCCAGCGCCTCGCGCAGCATCGGCCAGCCCTTCGGGTCGTGGTAGCGCAGGAAGGCCTTGTGCAGACGGCGCTGCTGGTCGCTCTTGACGATGGTCACGCCGTCGCTCTTGTAGGTCACCTTGCGCAGCGGGTTCTTGCCCGAGTGGTACATGGCGGTCGCGCTGGCCATGGGCGAGGGATAGAACGCCTGCACCTGGTCCGCGCGGAAGCCATTGCGCTTGAGCCACAGGGCGAGGTTCATCATGTCCTCGTCGGTGGTACCCGGATGCGCCGCGATGAAGTACGGGATCAGGTACTGCTCCTTGCCGGCCTCCTTGGAGAACTTCTCGAACATGCGCTTGAAGGCGTCGTAGGTACCGATGCCCGGCTTCATCATCTTCGACAGCGGGCCTTCCTCGGTATGCTCCGGGGCAATCTTCAGGTAGCCGCCAACGTGGTGCGTCACCAGCTCCTTGACGTACTCGGGCGACTCCACGGCCAGGTCGTAGCGCAGGCCGGAGGCGATTAGGATCTTCTTCACACCCGGCAGGGCGCGGGCCTTGCGGTACAGCTCGATGAGCGAGGAGTGGTCGGTATTGAGGTTCTCGCAGATGCCCGGCCACACGCAGGACGGCTTGCGGCAGTGACGCTCGATCTCCGGGTCCTTGCAGGCGATGCGGTACATGTTGGCGGTCGGGCCACCCAGGTCGGAAACGACACCGGTGAAGCCCGGCACCTTCTTCATCTCCTCGATCTCGGCAAGGATCGACTCATGGGAGCGGTTCTGGATGATTCGCCCCTCGTGCTCGGTGATCGAGCAGAAGGTGCAGCCGCCGAAGCAGCCGCGCATGATGTTCACCGAGAAACGGATCATCTCGTAGGCCGGGATCTTCTCCTTGCCATACAGCGGGTGCGGCACGCGCGCATAGGGCATGCCGAACACGTAGTCCATTTCCTCGGTGCTCATCGGGATGGGTGGCGGGTTGAACCACACGTCCACTTCGCCATGCTTCTGCACCAGGGCACGGGCGTTGCCCGGATTGGTCTCCAGGTGCAGCACGCGGTTGGCATGGGCATAGAGCACCGCGTCGCTGCGCACCTTCTCGAACGACGGCAGGCGGATCACCGTACGCTCGCGCTCCAGGCGCGGGTGTGCCAGCAGCTGCACGACCTTGGCTTCGTTCGGGTCTTCCTGCTCGCCCTTTTCCTGCTCGATGGCGCAGGCGGCGGTGTCCTGGGTGTTCACGTAGGGGTTGATGATCTTGTCGACCTTGCCTGGGCGGTCGATGCGGGTGGAGTCCACCTCGAACCAGCCTTCGGGAGTGTCGCGGCGCACGAAGGCGGTACCGCGCACGTCGGTGATCTGCTCGACCCGCTCGCCGGCAGCCAGGCGCTGGGCGATCTCCACCACGGCGCGCTCGGCGTTGCCGTACAGGAGGATATCGGCGGTGGCGTCCATCAGGATGGAGCGGCGCACCTTGTCCTGCCAGTAGTCGTAGTGGGCGATGCGGCGCAGCGAAGCCTCGATGCCGCCGAGGATGACCGGGCTATCGCTGAAGGCTTCCTTGCAGCGCTGGCTGTAGACCAGGCTGGCGCGATCCGGACGACGACCGGCCAGGCCTCCCGGGGTGTAGGCGTCATCGCTGCGGATTTTCTTGTCCGCGGTGTAGCGGTTGATCATCGAGTCCATGTTGCCCGCCGCCACGCCGAAGAACAGGTTCGGCTGGCCGAGCTTCATGAAGTCGTCCTTCGAACGCCAGTCCGGCTGGGCGATGATGCCCACACGGAAGCCCTGGGCTTCCAGCAGGCGGCCGATAATGGCCATGCCGAACGACGGATGGTCGACGTAGGCGTCCCCGGTGACGATGATGATGTCGCAGGAATCCCAGCCCAGCTGATCCATCTCTTCCTTGCTCATGGGCAGGAACGGCGCCGGGCCGAAACACTCGGCCCAGAACTTGGGATAGTCGAACAGCGGCTTGGCGGCTTGCATCACGGGCACCGTGGGTATCTCTAGTAGGGATCGCGGAAAAACGCGGGCGCGGAATATAGCACAAAAAGTGTACAAATCCGACCAGCGAACTCAGATTTACGGGGGATTTAACCTTCCGACGGTAGATTGCCAATGCCATCATCTGGCTATACTTCAGCCACTATCCGCAGTACGCCTGGCCAACCCGCCCAGGCCAGGGAGTGCCTGTCGTGTGTCGTGCCATCGTACTGTTGCTTACCCTGCTGTTCTGCCACACGGCGCTAGCCTTCGAACTCGACGACAAGGCCAGCGGCGCCTGGCTCAATGATCACCTCGAATTGCTGCAGGAGCGCGACGGCCCGCTATCGCTGGCAGCCGTGCAGGCCAGCCGCGACTTCGTTCCGGCCAACGGCCGCACCAGCGTAGGCCAGAGCCCTGACGGCTGGTGGCTGCGCCTGGACCTGGACCGCCGTACCGCGCCGCTGGGCGGCTGGTGGCTGGAAGTCGATGCCGTCAACCTGAAGGACCTGCGCCTCTACATACCCGACGAACGGGGCATCTACCGGGAAACGCTGTCCGGCGAGGCCGTGCCGTTCGCCCAGGGCCGTGACCGCGACTACCGCCGACCGCTCTTCCACCTGCCCGAAGGCACCGGCTCGGTGCGCATCTATGCCCGCGTCTACGACCCCGCCGGCAATTCGTTCCCGCTGCGTATCTGGTCGCTGGATGATCTGCAGGACCATCGCGCCGATACCAGCCTGTTCCTGGGTTTCATCTACGGCCTGATCGCCGCCCTGCTGCTGTACAACCTGTTCATCCTGCTGACCCTGCGCGACCCGGCGTACTTCTGGTACGTGCTGACGACCGCCAGCGCCCTGCTGTTCAGCCTGGGCATGAGCGGCCACGGTTTCGAGTACTTCTGGCCCGATCACCCGGTGCCCTGGTGGCTCGACCGCATCACTCTGCCCTCGCTCTGGGGCCTTTGCGTACACCGTTTTACCATCACCCTGCTGCAGACCCGCCGCTACGTGCGCTGGTCGCACTGGCTGCTGAACCTGAACTGCGCGCTGTACGTGCTGACCATCGTCCTCGGCGCGCTGCAGTTGCGCGGCGTGGCCGGCTGGATGCTGGTGGCGATCACCCTGATCGGCGTGCCGGCTGCACTGGGCGGTGCCGTGGTGCGCTGGCGCCAGGGTTCGTTCCCGGCCTTCCTCTACCTGCTCGGCTTCGGCCTGGTACTGACCAGCGTGAGCATCTCGGTGATGCGCGCCACCGGCATGGTGCAGCCCTCGCCATTGACCTCGTACATCTTCCCCATCGCCGTAGCGATGGAGTCGGTACTGTTCTCCTTCGCCCTCACCTCGCGAATCCAGGGCCTCAAGCGCGAGCGCGCGCAGGCACTGGAGCAGGCGGATCGGGAGAAGAGCGCGCGCCTGACCCTCATGCAAAGCGCCCAGCAAGACCTGGCGACAGCCGTGGCCGAGCGCACCGCCGAACTCACCCAGAGCAACCAGCTGCTGCGCGAGCGCGAAGTGCAGCTGCAACACGCCGCGCACTACGACCCGCTGACCGGCCTGCCGAACCGTCGCTACCTGGTGGAACATGCCGAACACGCCCTGGCCCATGCCCAGCAGAACGGCGAGACCCTGGCACTGATGCTGATCGACCTCGACCACTTCAAGCCGATCAACGACAGCCACGGGCACGATGCGGGCGACTTCATGCTGCAGAACGTCGGCAACCGCCTGCGCCAGTGCGTGCGCGGCAGTGATTGCGTGGCGCGCCTGGGCGGTGACGAATTCGCAGCATTGATTTCCGGGCCCGATGCCGAGAGCCACGCCAAGGAGATCGCCTGCCGCATCCTCAATGAACTGTCGCGGCCGGTGAAGTTCGACAGCCTGGAGCTGCGCGTCACGCCGAGCATCGGCGTGGCCATTTATCCCAGCCACGCCATGCAGTTCAGCAAGCTCTACAAGGCCGCCGACCAGGCGCTCTACGAGGTGAAGGGCAATGGCCGGGCGGCCTACGCCATGGCCAGCGAGGCCGCCGGCGAAACCAGCGATCTCTGGCTGGAAAACGAACGGCTGGAAAGCGAAGACCGTGCCTGATCAGCTGCGGTAACGGCGCGGCACGCGGGCGGTAACCTTGGTCAGCAACTCATAGCCGATGGTCCCGGCATGGGCGGCGACCTCGTCCACCGGCAGGTTGGCGCCCCACAGCTCAACGCGATCACCCACTGCGGTGCCGGGCAGATCGGTCAGGTCCACTGCAAGCATATCCATGGAGACACGCCCGGCCAGCGATGCGCGCCGCCCATCCACCAGCACCGGCGTACCGCTCGGCGCGTGGCGCGGGTATCCATCGGCGTAGCCGCAACTCACCGTGCCGATACGCGACGGCCGCTCGGCCACCCAGGTCGCGCCGTACCCAACGCTCTCACCCACCGCCACCTCGCGCACGGCGATCAGTCGCGCCTCCAGGCTCATGGCCGGGCGCAGGCCCAGTTCAGCGGCGCCGATGTCGGCGAAGGGCGTGGCGCCATAGAGCATGATGCCGGGGCGAACCCAGTCCATGTGTGCGGCGGGAATGGTCAGCACAGCGGCAGAGTTGGCCAGCGAGCGCAGGTCGAAATCCAGGTCCAGCACACTGAGGAAACAGGCCACTTGGTCTTCGGTCAGCTCGTCGCCGCGCACATCGGCATTGGCGAAGTGGCTCATCAGGTTCAGCTCCGCCACCTGCGGCGCCTGGCGCAGGCGCGAATGCCAGTCGCGTAGCGCCTCGGGCGAGAAGCCCAGGCGGTGCATGCCGGTATCCAGCTTCATCCACACATTCAGCGCACTGGGCAGTTGCGCGGCGAGCAGCGCCTGGGCCTGCTCAGGGCCTTGCACCGCCACATCCAGGCTCAGCTGGACAGCGATCAGGTATTCCGCCGGCTCGAAACAGCCCTCCAGCAGCAGGATGCGGGCGCCGGCATGCAGAGCGCGTACCTCGGCGGCCTCCTCCAGGCAGGCCACCGCGAAGCCGTCAGCCTCGTCGTGCAGGCAGCTCACCACCTCCCGAGCGCCGTGCCCATAGGCGTTCGCCTTGACCACTGCGAAAGCCTCGCGCCCAGGCGCGCAGCGCTTGGCAACGGCGTAGTTGTGGCGAATGGCGGCAAGATCGACGTGGGCGACGAGCGGGCGCATGGCGGCCTCTGAAATGAAAACGGGCGCCTATCTTAAGGCGCCCGTCGGTCACGCGGAATGCGGCATCGTTACTCGTCTTCGAAGTTGTACATGCCGGGCGCGAGGTTCTCGAAGCGGCTGTAGCGACCGAGGAAGGCCACGCGCACCGTGCCGATGGGGCCGTTCCGCTGCTTGCCGAGGATGATCTCGGCGACGCCCTTGAACTCGGTCTCCGGGTGATACACCTCGTCGCGGTAGACGAACATGATCACGTCGGCGTCCTGCTCGATCGCTCCGGATTCGCGCAAGTCGGAGTTCACCGGGCGCTTGTTGGGGCGCTGTTCCAGCGAGCGGTTGAGCTGGGAGAGCGCCACCACCGGGCAGTTGAATTCCTTCGCCAGCGCCTTGAGCGAGCGGGAAATCTCGGAAATCTCGTTGGTCCGGTTGTCGCCGGCGGAACCGGGGATCTGCATGAGCTGCAGGTAGTCGACCATGATCATGCCGATCTCGCCGTGTTCGCGCGCCAGGCGACGGGTCCGCGCGCGCATTTCCGAGGGCGAGATGCCGGCGGTGTCGTCGATGAACAGCTTGCGGTCGCTGAGCAGGTTCACCGCCGAGGTCAGTCGCGGCCAATCCTCGTCGTCCAGCTTGCCGGTACGCACCTTGGTCTGGTCGATGCGCCCGAGCGAGGCGAGCATACGCATCACGATGGAGTCGGAGGGCATCTCCAGCGAGTACACCAGGATCGCCTTGTCGCTGCGCATCAGGGCGTTCTCCACCAGGTTCATGGCGAAGGTGGTCTTGCCCATGGAGGGTCGGCCGGCCACGATGATCAGGTCGGACGGCTGCAGGCCGCTGGTCTTCTCGTCGAGGTCAGTGAAGCCGGTGGTGATGCCGGTCAGCGCGTCCGAGGTGTTGAACAGGTGGTCGATGCGGTCGATGGTCTTGACCAGGATATCGCCGATGCCCACCGGGCCGCCGGTCTTGGGCCGCGCTTCGGCGATCTCGAAGATCTTGCGCTCGGCTTCGTCGAGCACTTCGTTGGCGCTGCGCCCTTCGGGGTTGAAGGCGCTGTCGGCGATATCGCTGCTGATGCCGATCAGCTGCCGCAAGGTGGCACGCTCGCGGATGATGCCCGCGTATGCCTTGATGTTCGCCACCGAAGGCGTGTTCTTCGCCAGCTCGGCGAGGTAAGCAAGGCCGCCCACCTGGGGCAATTGCCCTTCGCGTTCGAGCTGCTCGGAGAGCGTCACCACGTCGATCGGCTGGTTGGCTTCGGCGAGCTTGTAGACGGCGCGGAAGATCAGGCGATGGTCATGGCGGTAGAAGTCACCATCGGACACGGCGTCGGAGACGCGCTCCCAGGCGTTGTTGTCGAGCATCAGGCCACCCAGCACCGCCTGTTCGGCTTCGATCGAGTGCGGCGGCACCTTGAGGGAAGCGGTCTGCAGGTCGTATTGCTCGGGGACGGTGATGTCGTTCATGGGCGCTTCGTGCGGGCTCTTCGTAGAAATTCAAAGGCGGAAAAAACAAAGGGCACGGTACCGAATTTCAGTACCGTGCCCGATGTTAGCGGACTGATTCGCCCATGCAAGATGTGCGAAACGTCCTAGCGACGGATCGCTTACTCGGCGACTACAACCACGTGCAGGGTTGCATCAACATCCATGTGCAGTTGCACTTCGATGTTGTATTCGCCTACAGCGCGCAGGGCGCCGTCGGGCAGGCGAACTTCGCTCTTTTCCAGCGGGTAGCCGGCAGCCGAAACGGCGTCGGCGATGTCGCGGGTGCCGATCGAACCGAACAGTTTGCCTTCGTCGCCAGCGTGGGCGCCGATGGTCACGATCAGTTCGGCCAGTTGGGCAGCACGAGCTTCAGCAGCGGCTTTTTTCTCAGCAGCGGCTTTTTCCAGCTCTGCGCGGCGCTCTTCGAAAGCAGCGACGTTGGCAGCGGTGGCAGCGGTGGCTTTGCCCTGCGGCAGCAGGTAGTTACGAGCGTAACCGCCCTTTACGTTCAGCTTGTCGCCCAGGTTGCCCAGTTTGGCGATCTTTTCCAGCAGGATGACTTCCATTTGAGTCTTACCTCTTAACTTTTAACCTTCACCGTTCGCAGCTTTCTGGCGCTTGGCCAGGCGACCGCGAAAATCAAACAGACTGTCGACGACGGCGACAAGACAGATCACATTGCCCAGTACGAATACCAGCAGGTACAGCGGTGCCAGCCAGAAGCCCGGAAGCTTCTTCAGCGCGGCCAGGCCGTGCCCCAGTGCGATCCCGGCGAACAGCAGCGGAATCATGCACAGCGGCGCCAGCATGGTGGCCGCGGGCCCTGCGAAGGGCAGCGCCACAACGCCGACCAGCAGCGCTACAGCCGTGCCCGGCGACAGACGCAGTGCACGGAACTCGCGGCCAAACCCTTCCGGGTTGAACAGTACTGCTTGCCAATAACGCGCCAGCATCAGGCACAACAGGCTGATCGTCTGCAGCGAGGCTGCCATCAGGCCGGTGATGGTCGGAACCATCTCCGCCTGCAGGGCGGCCATCTGTTCCGGCGAAAGCTTGGCTTCGGCCAGAACCTGCGGCAGGGCCTTGCCGAATGCATCGGCCAGACCTGCGACCAACCCGGCCGACACCGTGCTGAGCAGCAGCACGAACACCGCACCGAGCACAACGCTCGCCAGCATCACCTGATTCCAGGACACCTTGCTGCGCAGAACCTGCGCCAGCACGGCACTACCCACCAGAACCAGACTCACGCTGGGGTCACCCAGGTACCACCAGGCCAGTGCCGGAAGCAGCGCCCACACCAGGATGCCAAAGGCATCGCCGGCGCCACGGCGCAACAGCACCAGACTGCCTGCTGCGGCACCGAGCCAGAACAAAGGCTGCAGTACCGCGGCTGCGACGACCACCAGGGTCGCCTGCATGCGGCCTCGCATGACAAATTCAGCCAATGCGCGCATGCGATCTATCCATCAATTCCAGTCGACTGCCCGATCAACGGCCGTGGCTGTCGGTGTAGGGAAGCAGGGCCAGGTAACGGGCGCGCTTGATAGCGGTCGCCAGCTGACGCTGGTACTTGGCTTTGGTGCCGGTGATACGGCTCGGAACGATCTTGCCGGTTTCGGAAACGTAGGCCTTCAGGGTGTTCAGATCTTTGTAATCGATCTCTTTCACGCCTTCAGCGGTGAAACGGCAGAATTTACGACGACGGAAGAAACGTGCCATGTGTGTGGCTCCTCAATACTGGTCCGGGATTACTCGTCAGCGCTGTCGCGGCTATCTTCGCCGTCAGCGGACTCGCCCTCGTTCGATTCGGGACGCTCACGGCGCTCACGGCGCTCGTTGCGGCTCTCTTCGGCCTTCAGCATTTCGGACTGGCCGGTAACGGCTTCGTCGCGACGGATGACCATGTTACGGATCACGGCGTCGTTGTAGCGGAAGTTGTCTTCCATCTCGGCCAGGGCCTTGGCGGTGCACTCGACGTTCATCAGAACGTAGTGAGCCTTGTGCACGTTGTTGATGGCGTAAGCCAGCTGACGACGGCCCCAGTCTTCCAGACGGTGGACTTTGCCGCCGTCTTCTTCGATGGCCTTGGTGTAACGCTCGACCATGCCACCGACTTGTTCGCTCTGGTCCGGGTGAACCAGGAACACGATTTCGTAATGACGCATAAATGCTCCTTACGGATTGCAGCCTGCCGACTAAGCGGTCAGACAAGGAGTGAATGATTTTTTCCTTGCCACCAGAGAAGGCGCGCGAGCACCTGCCAGGACGGCAAGGGCCGACATTCTAGAGAAGCGTGCCAGGGGGCGCAAGGAAAACTGGTGAAACTTTGAACAGCGCAAGGCGGCGCCGGCCGCCTTGCGTGGGGACGTCAGGCGCCAGCCTTGATCTGGCGCTGGCGGACGATCTCGAACAGGCACACACCGGTAGCCACCGAGACATTCAGGCTGCTCACGCTGCCCTGCATCGGCAACTTGGCCAGGTAGTCGCAGCGCTCGCGGGTCAGGCGGCGCATGCCCTTGCCCTCGGCGCCCATCACCAGCACGGTCGGCCCGGTGAGATCGAGTTCGTAGAGCATCTGGGTCGCCTCACCGGCAGTGCCGACGATCCACAGCCCGCGCTGCTGAAGCTTCTCCAGGGTACGCGCGAGATTGGTCACGGCGACCAGCGGGATCACCTCGGCGGCGCCGCAGGCGACTTTACGCACGGTGGCGTTGAGGGTCGCAGACTTGTCCTTGGGCACAATCACCGCCAGCGCGCCCGCCGCATCGGCGGTGCGCAGGCAGGCGCCGAGGTTGTGCGGATCGGTCACGCCGTCCAGTGCCAGCAGCAGTGCGGGACCGGTGGAGCGCTCCAGCAGCTCCTCCAGCATGTTTTCGCCCCACACCTGACTCGGGCTGACCTCGGCGACCACACCCTGGTGAACGCCCTCGGCCCACTCGTCCAGCTCCTTGCGGTCGCGCGTGCCCACCGGCACGCGCACCTGGCCGGCCAGCTCGACCAGCGCCTGGACGCGCGGATCATGCCGACCTTCGGCCAACCACAGTTGCTTGACCCGCTTCGGGTGATGGCGCAGCAACGCTTCTACGGCATGGACCCCGTAGACCTTTTCCCACTGACTCATTTCTTCGCCTTACCCTTGCCTGCCGGAGCGCCGGTCGATGCACCCGCCTTGGGCTGCGACGCCCCCTTGCGGTGCTTGGTTGACTTGCCGGACCGGGCCTTCTGCTTCGACGGATTGCGCGGCTTGCCAGCGGCGGACGCAGACTTGCCCTTGCCGGTCGCCGGCTTGTTACCGCCGACCTTGGCCTCTTCGAGCAGCGCTTTCTTCACTTCGCGGCTCTTGCGCACATCGGTATTGCCGAGCATCTCCTCGGCCTTGGCGAGCATCTCCGGCGCCACCGACGGCAGCGCCTGGACCACGCCAACCTTGCGCTTGCGCGGCTGGTGCGACGGCACCACGGCCACGTCGGGAGCGAAGAACGGATCATCCGCCACCTGGGCGCGGGCCTTGGCCGGCTTCTCCTTGGCAACTGCGCCCTTGGGCGCCTTGCCCTTGGCCACTTTGCCCTTGGCAACCGGCTCGGCCTTCTCGCTACGCTTCTTGCGGCCAATCGGCGCGCTGAGCACATTGTCGGAGAGCTCGAAATCGATCTTGCGCTCATCCAGGTCGACGCGCGCCACGACCACTTCCACGGCGTCACCCAGGCGGAAGCTGCGGCCGGTACGTTCGCCCGCGAGGCGGTGATGCACGGCATCGAAGTGGTAGTAGTCGCCCGGCAGCGCGGTCACGTGGACCAGGCCTTCGACGTAAATGTCAGTCAGTTCAACGAAGATGCCGAAGCCGGTCACTGCGGTGATCACGCCGGGGAAGGTCTCGCCCACGCGCTCGCGCATGAACTCGCACTTCAGCCAGTTGGTGACGTCGCGGGTCGCCTCGTCAGCGCGGCGCTCGGTCATCGAGCACTGCTCACCCAGCTGGGCAAGACGCGCCTCGTCGTACGGATAGATTCGCGCCTTGGGCATGCTGGCCGCGCCGACGCGCTGCACATGCTCGGAAGCCGCCTTGGAGCGGATCAGGCCACGGATGGCACGATGGGTCAGCAGGTCCGGGTAGCGACGGATCGGCGAGGTGAAGTGGGTATAGGCCTCGTAGTTCAGGCCGAAGTGGCCGGCATTCTCCGGGCTGTACACCGCCTGGCTCAGCGAACGCAGCATCACGGTCTGGATCAGCTGCAGGTCCGGGCGACCCTGAATGGACTCCAGCAGCTTCTGGTAGTCCGCCGGGGTCGGATCGCCCTTGCCCCGGTACAGCGTCAGCCCCAGCTCGCCGAGGAACTGGCGCAGGTTGTTCAGCTTCTCCTGCGGCGGGCCGTCGTGGACGCGATACAGCGCCGGAATCGCGTGCTTCTCGAGGAATTTGGCGGTGGCCACGTTGGCCGCCAGCATGCATTCCTCGATCAGCTTGTGTGCGTCGTTGCGCTGGGTCGGACGAATCTCTGAGATCTTGCGGTCCGCACCGAAGACGATGCGGGTTTCCTGAGTCTCGAAATCGATGGCTCCACGCACATGGCGCGCACCGACCAGGACCTTGTACAGGTCATAAAGCGTGTTGAGGTGCGGCACCACCGCCGGCAGTTGTTCCTTCAGGCGCTGGCCTTCGGGGCTGTCCGGGGTTTCCAGGTACTGACTGACCTTGGTGTAGGTCAGGCGCGCGTGGGAATGAATGACCGCCTCGTAGAACTGGTAGTCGGTCATCTTGCCGGCCTTGGAGAGATTCATCTCGCAGACCATGGCCAGGCGATCGACCAGCGGATTCAGGGAGCACAGGCCGTTGGAGAGAATCTCCGGCAGCATCGGAATCACGCGTTCGGGGAAGTACACCGAGTTGCCGCGCTTGGCCGCCTCTTCATCCAGGGCCGAACCGACCTTCACATAATGAGAGACGTCGGCGATGGCGACGAACAGCTTCCAGCCACCACCTTTGCGCTTTTCGGCGTAGACCGCGTCGTCGAAGTCGCGGGCGTCCTCGCCATCGATGGTGACGAAAGGCAGGGCGCGCAGGTCGACGCGCTTCTCTTTATCCTTCTCCAGCACTTCAGGCTTGAGTTTGGCCGCTTCCTTCTCCACTGCCTCGGGCCAGGTGTGAGGGATGTCGTAGCTGCGCAGCGCGACTTCGATCTCCATGCCCGGCGCCATGTAGTCGCCGAGCACTTCCACCACTTCGCCCTGGGCCTGGCGATGTACGCTCGGCCAGACGTCGATGCGCACCTGGACGAATTGATTGTGCTTGGCCTTGCCGGCCTTGCCCGGCGGGATCAGCACTTCCTGCTGGATCTTCGGGTTGTCGGCCACCACCGTGCCGATGCCGCTTTCATCGAAATAGCGGCCGACGATGGTCTCGTGGGCGCGTTCGACCACCTCCACCACGGCGCCTTCACGGCGGCCGCGGCGATCGAAGCCCGACACACGCGCCAAGGCGCGGTCACCGTCGAACACCAGGCGCATCTGCGTCGGGCTGAGGAACAGGTCGTCGCTGCCGTCATCGGGGATGAGGAAGCCGAAGCCGTCGCGGTGGCCGGCGATGCGGCCGAGGATCAGGTCGAGCTTGTCCACCGGCGCATAGGCGCCACGGCGGGTATAGATGAGCTGGCCGTCGCGCTCCATGGCGCGCAGTCGGCGGCGCAGCGCTTCTTCCGGCTCTTCGCCGGAGAGGCCAAGTTCATCCAGCAACTGGGCCCGCGTCGCGGGAGCGCCGCGCTCGGCGAGGTGCGCCAGGATGAGTTCACGGCTGGGGATGGGGTTGTCGTATTTTTCCGCCTCGCGGGCGGCCTCGGGATCGAGGTTTTGCCAATCGGCCATTAAAGTGCGGTCACCTTATATATAGGGGTATGGATCGCCATGTGCTTATTGAAGCGCGAAATCCGCTCGTCGGTCAGCTTCGGGCAAGAATAAATTTTTTATCGCATCAGGGGTTTACAAGCGAAAACGCTCTCCGTATAGTTCGCGCCCACAGCGTCAGACAGACGTTGTAACACGGAAACGATGAGTAATCATCGACTCCAGTGCCCAGGTGGCGGAATTGGTAGACGCACTAGGTTCAGGTCCTAGCGGTGGCAACACCGTGGAAGTTCGAGTCTTCTCCTGGGCACCACTTATTCAAGGATAAAGTCAGTCATTTACGGGCTTTGTCAGGCGGGTTCGGAACCCTGAAACCGAACGATAGACCGCTGGATGCAACCAAGGGTTGCATCACCGCAAGACGATGAGCGATCATCGCACCCCATGCTGAAAAGCATGCCCAGGTGGCGGAATTGGTAGACGCACTAGGTTCAGGTCCTAGCGGTGGCAACACCGTGGAAGTTCGAGTCTTCTCCTGGGCACCATCTTCAAACGAAAAAGCCGAGCACTGCTCGGCTTTTTCGTTTTCGGCTTTCCGCCTCGCCAAGAATTCAAACCAGGCGCAGGAGCGAGCTCTGCCGGCGATATCAGCCCCGCGCCCAGCCCGATCCCATCGCGGACAGCGCTCGCCTCCACACAAACACCGGGGCCGTGCGCACCTTCACGCCTTGAACTGCCCCAGGCTGG
Organism: Pseudomonas nitroreducens; assembly: GCF_010994165.1. NCBI lineage: Bacteria > Pseudomonadati > Pseudomonadota > Gammaproteobacteria > Pseudomonadales > Pseudomonadaceae > Pseudomonas > Pseudomonas nitroreducens. Next base: position 303,490 of record NZ_WMBX01000005.1, read on the forward strand.
CGCGCAACTGACCGGCCAACCCATCGAGCACTCGCCCACTGCTGGCCGTCGCACTCACCGCTTCCGCGGCTCGACTTGCCTCGGCATGGATCACCTCGACCCGGCCGCGCACCGCCGCAGCACCAACCGCCTGCTGCTGCGCCGAATGGGTCGCCGCCTCGATGGCCCCGTGCACTTCCTCCACCGCACTCTGCACTTCACGCTGCAGCCGCTCGCTATCCTGCAACGCGGCCAACCCCTGAACAGCCTGCTCACGAGCCTGCCCGATAGCCGAGACTGCCTCCCGTGCACCCTGCTGCAACGCACCGATATGCGACTGGATATCGCCCGTGGACTGCTGGGTCTTGCTCGCCAGCGCTCGCACCTCGTCCGCCACCACGGCGAAACCGCGCCCACTTTCACCCGCGCGAGCCGCTTCTATGGCGGCGTTCAGTGCCAGCAGGTTGGTCTGTTCGGCGATGCCATGGATCACCGAGAGCACCACTTCGATCTGCTCGCTCTGCCGCGCCAGGCGCTCGATCACGCCGGCGCCGCTCTGCACACGGGACTCCAGGGTTTCGATCAGGCCACCGACCTTGCGGGCAATGGCTGCATTGTCCTGCGCCGCCTTGCGGATCTCTCCGACCCGAGCCAAGGCCGCCTCCATGGAGCGGCTCTCTATTTCCGCTTCCGCCGCCATCCCGGAAAGCGCCTCCAGGCTGCCGGCGACTTCATTGCGCTGCCGGTCCGTTGCCGCCTCGGCACTGGCACTGCGAGTGGCCAGCGCGGCAATTTCACTGCCGGTCTGCTGAGCAACCTGCCCGGCCTCCCGCACGATGGGCTGAAGCTTGTCGACGAAGCGATTCACCGCTGTCGCCATCTCGCCCAGCTCATCACGACTATCCAGGCGCACCCGGCGGGTCAGGTCACCCTCACCCGCCGCCAGGTCATTCAAGGCATTGATCAGCAGGCGCAGACGATTCACCACGCGATGACCGAGCACGACTGCCAGGCACAACAGCACACCAAGACCCACCAGCACCAAGCCCATACCGATGCGCCAACGCAGGGTACTCGCGGCCTCCTCGATGGAAGTCTTCGCGCCCAGGCTCATGCCGTCTGCCGCCTGTTTCGCCGACTGCAGACGCGCAGTCAGCGCCCTGGCGCTGTCGGCAGCTGCGCCGGCAAGGCTGTCCCCCACCAACTGATCACCACTGGCGACCAGGGCAGAGAAGCGCTGATCCAGCGCGGCGATCCGCTTCTCGATCGCATCGGTGGAAACACCCAGGCGCACTTTGCCGATTTCCACGCCATTCGGGCTGATCGGCGCTTCAACGAGAAACACCGAGCTGTCGTGGCTCGCGGCCTCCAGTACTTTGTCCAGCGCCCGCTCACCCTTGCCTTTTTCCAGCAGCGCCTTGACCCGCTCATCCTCGCGATTGAGGTAACGGGTGAGGTGCTGGCCCTGCGGATCGTCGTAGACCACGAAGAGCACATTGGGATTGGCCTGAGCGCGCCGAGCGTAATCGGAGAGCAGCGGCACGTCGTTATCCCACATGGCCTTGGGCGCCACGGCAGCCAACAACTGCGCCAATTCGGTGGCGGATTGGCGCAGGCTCTGCTCCAGGCTCTGGCGCAACTCGCCCTGCTCTTCTTCCAGCCGCGCGGAGAGCGCCGAGCCCAGGCGCTCGCGGGTACGCGCGGAAAGATCATTCAAACCGGAGGTCACTTCGCGACCGGCCTGCTCCAGCTCACCAGCCAGGCGTTGCGATTCCTTACCCAGGTGATCCCCCAGATTGCTGACCAGGCCATCGACGGTGCTGCGAGTGAGCCACAGGGCAATCGCCAGTTGCACCAGCAGTGCGATGCCCAAGGCAATGAATGCGGGGCGCAGCAAGCGGCTGCGCAGAAGCGACAGGACGGCGGACACGGCAGGCTTCCTCCGGGAGGCAACGGAACTCTGGCGCAGATGGCGCGCCGATCCATTTCACCAGCAAAGCGCGTGCCGGGCAGCAAAACACGGAGGGCAGAAACGACAACGGGCCGCATGAGCGGCCCGTCGCGGTACAGCGTGTGGATCAGCCGAACGGATGACGCAGGACGATGGTCTCGGCGCGGTCCGGGCCGGTGGAGATGATGTCGATGGGCGCGCCAACCAGCTCCTCGATGCGCTTGATGTACGCGCGCGCATTGGCCGGCAGGCCTTCCAGGCTCTGTACGCCGACGGTCGACTCGCTCCAGCCCGGCAGGTCTTCGTAGACCGGCTGCAGGCCGATGTAGCTGTCGGCATCGGTCGGCGCATCGGTCAGCAGTTCGCCGGCGGCATTCTGGTAGCCGGTGCAGATGCGCACGGTTTCCAGGCCGTCGAGGACGTCCAGCTTGGTCAGGCACAGGCCGGACAGGCTGTTGATCTCGATGGCGCGACGCAGGATGACGGCATCGAACCAGCCGCAACGACGGGCACGCCCGGTGGTGGCGCCGAACTCGTGACCGACCTTGGCCAGACGGGCGCCGACTTCATCGAACAGCTCGGTCGGGAACGGGCCGGAACCCACGCGAGTGGTGTAGGCCTTGGTGATCCCCAGGATGTAATCCAGGAACAGCGGACCAAAGCCCGAACCGGTGGCGGTGCCGCCGGCCGTGGTGTTGGAGCTGGTGACGAACGGATAGGTACCGTGGTCGATGTCCAGCAGCGAACCCTGGGCGCCTTCGAACATGATGTTCTCATCGGCACGGCGCAGGTCGTGCAGGGTCGAGGTCACGTCGGCCATCAGCGGACGCAGTTCTTCGGCGTAGGCCATGCACTCGTCCAGAGTCTTCTGGAAGTCGACGACGGGTTCCTTGTAATAGTTCTGCAGGACGAAGTTGTGGTAGTCCAGCAGCTCGCCCAGCTTGGCAGCGAAGCGCTCGCGGTGGAACAGATCGCCCACGCGCAGACCACGACGGGCCACTTTGTCTTCGTACGCCGGGCCGATGCCGCGACCGGTGGTGCCGATCTTGGCGTCGCCACGGGCCTTCTCGCGGGCCTGGTCCAGGGCCACGTGGAAGGACAGGATCAGCGGGCAGGACGGGCTGATGCGCAGGCGCTCGCGCACCGGTACGCCCTTCTCTTCCAGCTTGGCAATCTCGCGCATCAGCGCATCGGGCGCCAGCACCACGCCGTTGCCGATCAGGCACTGCACGCCTTCGCGCAGGATGCCCGACGGAATCAGGTGCAGCACAGTCTTCTCGCCAGCGACCACCAGGGTATGACCGGCATTGTGGCCGCCCTGGTAACGCACCACGGCAGCAGCCTGGTCGGTCAGCAGGTCGACGATCTTGCCTTTGCCCTCATCACCCCACTGGGTGCCCAGGACTACGACATTCTTACCCATAAACTTGTCCCCATCGTGGATGTTCGGTGCCGGCCGCGGCCGGCAGAAACTCGAGTGACGCGCCTCAGAGCGCGGCCACCTGCCAATTGCCATCGCGAACCAGCAGTTGCCGGTCGCAGCCCGCTTCGGTAGCCGAAGCCGCATCCTGCCCGGGCAGCGCCTGCACCACGCGCACGCCCTGACGGCGCAGCTGCTGCACCGCCTGCCACAAGCCGGCGCCATCGGCCGGCGCCCAGACTCCGGTGCGCGGCTCGTCGAGCTGGGCGCGGCCGAGAGTGACCAGGGTCTTGAGGTCGGTGGAAAAACCGGTCGCCGGACGGGCACGGCCGAAATCAGCGCCGATGTCGTCGTAACGACCGCCCTGGGCGATGGACTCGCCAACCCCAGGCACGAACGCGGCAAACACCACGCCCGTGTGATAGTGATAGCCACGCAACTCGCCGAGGTCGAAATAAAGCGGCAGCTGCGGGAAGCGCGCAGCCAGCGAGTCGGCGATGGCCGCGATGTCCGCCAGGGCGGCCTGCACCGGAGCCGGAGCCCCGGCAAGCACTTCACGCGCCTGGCTCAGCACCTCGCGGCCACCACACAACTCAGCCAACGCACGCAGCATGCCGGCGAGATCGCCCGGCAGGCCTTCGGTCAGCGCCGCGATTTCATCCACGGCCTTGCGCTGCAGGGCGTCGAACAGCAGTTGCTCGACTTCGCCGGACAGCCCGGCAGCCTGGGCCAGGCCACGGTAGATGCCAACATGACCAAGGTCCATGTGCACGTCCGGCACCTGGGCCATCTCGAGCATGTCGAGCAGCAGACTGATGACTTCGACGTCACCCGCCGAGCCGGTATTGCCGTATAGCTCGGCACCCAGCTGGATCGGGCTGCGCGAAGTCGCCAGCGCACGCGGGCGGGCATGCAGCACGCTGCCGGCGTAGCACAGGCGGTTCGGCCCTTCGCGACGCAGGCTGTGGGCGTCCATGCGTGCCACTTGCGGCGTGATGTCCGCACGGAAGCCCATCAGACGGCCGGACGCCGGATCGGTGACCTTGAAGGTCCGCAGATCCAGATCCTGGCCGGCACCGGTCAGCAGGGATTCCAGGTATTCGATATGCGGGGTGACGACAAACTCGTAACCCCAGCGCTGGAACAGGTCCAGCACCTGACGGCGGGCTGCTTCAACGCGAGCCGCCTCCGGTGGCAGCACTTCTTCGATCCCATCTGGCAGCAGCCAGCGGTCTACCGTTGCCATGTCGCCTCTCTCCTTTTTTAGGCCGGGCGGCACTTCAATGAATGCAGTAAAGAAGGACGGTGCCGAGCAGCATGCTGCCCAGCCCGATGAGTCTCAGACTGCGGTCGCCAAGGCGCCCGAGCCCGCTCACGGCGTCGCGCCAACCACGCGGGTACAGGAATGGAAGGATGCCTTCCAGCACCAGCAACAGACAGAACGCCTTGCCGAATTCCTGCCACATGGCTCTCGTACATCATTCTCGCGGACGCAAAAAAGCCGGGATTTCCCGGCTGACCCATGATAACACGATTTCTCCGACGGGCGCTGCCGCCCGCCGGAGACTTTGACTTACGGTTTAGCTTTTTCCAGATAGCGGAAGAACTCGCTGCTCGGATCGAGCACCAGCACGTCCTTCTTGTCCGCAAAGCTCTCGCGATAAGCCTTGAGGCTGCGGGTGAAGGCGTAGAACTCCGGATCGGCAGAGTAGGCCTTGGCGTAGATCGCCGACGCCTTGGCATCGCCGTCACCACGGGTTTCTTCGGATTCGCGATAGGCCTCGGCCAGCAGCACACGACGCTGACGGTCGGCATCTGCGCGGATACCTTCGGCCAGTTCGCGCCCCTTGGCGCGGTGCTCGCGGGCTTCCCGCTCACGCTCGGTGCTCATGCGCTCGAACACGCTACGGTTCACTTCCTTGGGCAGGTCGATGGCCTTGACGCGAACGTCGACCACCTCGATACCCAACTCCTTCTGCGCCATGCGGTTCAGCGACGCAGTGATGTCACCCATCAGCGCATCACGCTCCCCCGACACGACTTCGTGCAGGGTGCGCTTGCCGAACTGGTCGCGCAGACCGGCTTCCAGACGACGGGACAGACGCTCGTCGGCAATCTGCTTCATGCCGGAAGTCGCGGTGTAGAAGCGCTCGGCATCGGAGACGCGCCACTTGGCGTAGGCGTCGACCATCACCGCTTTCTTCTCCAGCGTCAGGAAGCGCTGGGTCGGCGAGTCCAGGGTCAGCAGGCGGCCATCGAACTTGCGCACCGTGTTGACGTACGGAATCTTGAAGTGCAGACCGGGCTTCACGTCCGGCTCGACCACGCGACCGAAGCGCAGCATGACGGCGCGCTCGGTCTGTTGCACCACGTAGACGCTGCTCCAGACGGCAACAGCAACCACCACACCCGCGATGAGGGCGATCAGGGACTTGTTACTCATCAGCGGCTCTCCCGGGTACGCGTGTCACGCTGCTGCAGGTCGCTGGCGACCCGCGAACCGATATCCGGCGTGCTGCTGCTCGCGCTGGGCGCGGTGCTCGGAGCTGCCGAACCACGGCCATCCATCATCTTGTCCAGCGGCAGGTAGATCAGGTTGTTCTGACCTTGCTGGCCGGTGACCAGCACCTTGCTGGTCTGGCTCAGGACATCCTGCATGGAGTCCAGGTACAGACGCTGACGGGTGACTTCCGGAGCCTTGTGATACTCACTGGCCAACTTGGTGAAGCGGTCTGCCTCACCCTGGGCGCGGGAAACCACTTCATCGCGGTAGCCGTTGGCTTCCTCGATGATGCGCTGGGCCTGGCCACGGGCTTCGGGCACCACGCCGTTGGCGTAGGCTTCGGCCTGGTTCTTCTCGCGCTGCTCGTCCTCGCGGGCACGGATCACGTCGTCGAACGCTTCCTGTACTTCACGCGGCGCGGCGGCGCTCTGGATGTTCACCTGGGTCACCGTGATACCGGTCTTGTAGGTATCGAGGAAACGCTGCAGGCGATCACGCACCTCGGTGGCCATCTGTTCGCGGCCCTCGGTGAGGATCTTGTCCATGGTGGTGGAGCCGGCCACGTGACGCAGGGCGCTTTCGGTGGCGTGCTGCAGGCTCACTTCCGGCTGGTCGACGTTGAGCACGAAGTCCTTCAGGTTGCTGACCTTGTACTGCACGGTCAGCGGAACCTCGACGATGTTCTCGTCTTCGGTGAGCATCTGACCCTGCTTGCTGTAGGCACGCTCGCGGGTGACGTTCTCCTGGAACTTCTTGTCGATCGGCGGGAAGTAGATGTTCAGGCCGGGGCCCACGGTGTCGTGGTACTGGCCAAAGCGCAGGATCACCGCCTGCTCCTGCTCATCCACGACGTAAATGGCGTTGTACAGCCACAGCACGGCGAGGATAGCCAAGCCGATACCGAACAGACCGAGGCTACCGCCCCGACCACTGCCGCCACCGCCCGAACCACTGCCGCGCTTGGGTTTGCCGAAAATTCCATTCAGGCTGTCTTGCAGCTTGCGGAAGGCCTCATCCAGATCAGGCGGGCCCTGGCGACCACCACCACGGCGTCCACCCCAGGGGTCCTGGTCGTTCTTGTTCGAGTTGTCACCCGGCTCATTCCAAGCCATAGCGCTCTCCATCTGATAACGCGAAAACGCGCCTACGGCGCGCCCACCTATGCTACCGAATGCCCATTACCCTGCCAAAAACAGTGTGCCGGGCTTTATTGCAAAGTGTGTTGCGCAATGAACTCCGACGGCTGCCAGCCTTCGCGGCTCACCATGCGGTTCAACTCGACACGCGGCAGGCGGACCTGCAAAACGGCGCGTCCTTGTTCGTCGTGATTCTCAGACTGTACCGCACCCAGCTCGAAGAACTGAGCCCGAAGTCGTCCCAGGCGCTGCGGCAGGCAGAGCGTTCCCACGAACATGTCCTCCCCCAGCAACTCGGAAATCGCCTGCTCCAGCAATTCCAGCCCACGCGATTCACGCGCCGACAGCCAGACACGGACCGGCTTGCCCAACTCGTCGCGCTGGATCATCGGCTGCAGGTCCGGCAACAGGTCGATCTTGTTGTACACCTCGAGCATCGGCAACTCGTTCGCGCCGATCTCCTTGAGCACTGCCAGCACCTGCTCGATCTGCGCATCGCGATCCGGCTCGTGGGAGTCGATCACATGCAGCAGCAGGTCGGAGTTGCTGGACTCTTCCAAGGTAGCCCGAAACGCCTCCACCAGCTTGTGCGGCAGGTGGCGAATGAAGCCTACGGTGTCAGCCAGCACGATCGGCCCAACGTCATCGAGTTCCAGACGGCGCAAGGTCGGGTCGAGGGTGGCGAACAACTGGTCGGCCGCGTAGACCTCGGATGTGGTTAGCGCATTGAACAGCGTGGACTTGCCGGCGTTGGTGTAACCCACCAGGGAAACCGCCGGAATCTCCGCACGGCGGCGGCCACGACGGGCCTGCTCGCGCTGGCTGCGAACCTTTTCCAGGCGCGACTTGATCTGCCGGATACGCCCACGCAGCAGGCGCCGGTCGGTTTCCAGCTGGGTTTCACCCGGGCCACGCAGGCCGATACCGCCTTTCTGGCGCTCAAGGTGAGTCCAGCCGCGCACCAAACGCGTGCTCATGTGTTCCAGCTGGGCGAGCTCCACCTGCAGCTTGCCCTCGTGGGTGCGGGCGCGCTGGGCGAAGATATCGAGAATCAGACCCGTACGATCGAGCACGCGGCACTCGAGCGCTCGCTCGAGGTTGCGCTCCTGGCTCGGCGTGAGGGTGTGATTGAAGATGATCAGCTCGACCTTCTCGGCGTGGACGAGGTCGTGCAATTCTTCGACCTTGCCGCTGCCGATCAGGTACTTGGCTGAGGGCTGATGGCGCGAAATGCTGACGAAAGCAACCGATTCCGCGCCTGCCGAACGGGCCAGCTCCTGGAATTCCTGCGGGTCTTCGCGCGCCTCGGGGTCCTGACCTTCCAGATGGACCAGAATGGCCCGTTCCCCACCACCCGGGCGCTCAAAGAACAAGGCGGACTCCCGTCAAACGTTGCCCGGCTCGGCCGGTTGATCACCGGTGGGCAGGCGCACGGGGCGGCTGGGGACCACGGTGGAAATAGCGTGTTTGTAGACCATCTGGCTGACAGTGTTCTTCAGCAGGATGACGAACTGGTCGAAGGATTCGATCTGACCCTGCAGCTTGATGCCGTTGACCAGGTAGATGGAAACCGGAACGCGTTCTTTGCGCAGGGTATTGAGGTAAGGGTCTTGTAGCGAATGCCCTTTTGACATATGCCGCACTCCTTGTAAGGGTAAAATACTGATTTAGTAGTAGTCGAATTTGGCTTAACGCCGTCCTGAACCCCAAGGATAGACGGCCGGAATTAAGGTCTCGAGCCTATATGGAGACCGCCTCAAAGTATTTCAAGGCACGCGGCAAATTGTCGCTTGCCTGACTGTCCAACCAGTGTAGATCGCTCCAGCTGCGGAGCCAGGTGAACTGGCGCTTGGCCAGCTGCCGCGTGGCGATGACGCCGCGCTCCACCATCTCAGCGTAGGACAGTTTGCCCTCGAGGTAATCCCATACCTGTCGGTAACCCACCGCTCTTATGGACGGTAGCCCCACGTGCAAGTCACTTCTTGCGCGAAGGCGTTCGACCTCGGCGATGAAGCCCTGTTCCAGCATCTGGTCAAAACGTTGCGCGATACGCTCGTGCAACACCTGGCGCTGCAGAGGCGCAATCGCCAGGTGAGCCACAGTATACGGTAATTGTCCACCGCCTTGCGCGCCAAGACCCGCATTTTCACTAGCCTGGCGAAGGCGGTGTGCAGTCATGGACATACCGCTGACACGGAAGACCTCAAGCGCCCGGACAAGCCGCTGGGGGTCGTTGGGGTGGATGCGCGCCGCCGACTCCGGGTCGACGCGGGCGAGTTCCGAGTGCAGGGCACTCCAGCCTTCGGCGGCCGCCCAGGCTTCCAGTTCGGCACGTACGACGGGGTCGGCACTGGGCATATCGGCCAGGCCTTCCAGCAACGCCTTGAAATACAACATGGTGCCGCCGACCAGCAGCGGGATCTTTCCGGCCGCGGTGATTTCGGCCATGGCCGCCAGGGCGTCGGCGCGGAACTCCGCTGCCGAATAGGCCTCGCTGGGGTCACGGATATCGATCAGTCGGTGCGGGAATTCCTCCAGCACCTCGCGCGGCGGCTTGGCGGTGCCGATATCCATGTCGCGGTAGATCAGCGCCGAGTCCACGCTGATCAGCTCCACCGGCAGCAGACGCGCCAGCTCCAGCGCCAGGTCGGTCTTGCCGGCGGCGGTGGGGCCCATGAGGAAAATGGCGGGAGGCAAGGACATCGGGAGCTCGTTATTGCGCACTGCTGAATCGATTGGCGCGCAGTTTACTGCACTTTCCTGAACGCAACCTTACGGAAATCAACGTCCGCGCAGGAACAGCTTGTCCAGCTCGTCGAGCCCCAGTTGTGTCCAGGTCGGCCGGCCGTGGTTGCACTGGCCGCTGCGCTCGGTCACTTCCATGTCGCGCAGCAGGCCGTTCATCTCCGGCAGCGTCAGGCGGCGATTGGCGCGCACGGCGCCGTGGCAGGCCATGGTGCCGAGCAGCTCGTTGAGGTGCGCCTGGATACGGTCGCTGGTGCCGTACTCCAGCAGGTCGGCGAGCACGTCGCGCACCAACTGGGTGGCCTCGGCCTGCTTGAGCAGCGCGGGAACCTGGCGGATCGCCAGGGTCTCCGGACCGAGCCGTTGCAGTTCGAAGCCGAGCTTGGAGAACCAGCTGCCATGCTCCTCCGCGCAGTCCGCCTCACGCTCGCTGACAGCGATGGATTCAGGCACCAGCAGGGGCTGACCACGCAGGCCTTCGCTGGCCATGGCGGTCTTCAGGCGCTCATACATGATGCGCTCGTGGGCCGCGTGCATATCCACCAGCACCAGGCCGTGGGCGTTCTCCGAAAGGATGTAGATACCCTTGAGCTGCGCCAGGGCATAGCCCAGCGGCGGCACATCCTGGCTGCTTTCCGGCAACGCCTGCGGCGCCTGGTCGGGCAGCGGAGCAAAATAGGCCTGGTAGGCGCCCTGGGCCTCCTGGATCGGCGGTATTTCCGGGCGCGTCGGCTGGTAGCTGAAGCCACCGCCACCGGATCCGCCGGAAGATGGGCTGGGCTGCCAGGCACGCGCGGCGGCCGGAGCCTCCAGCACGGTCTCGGACAGGCGCATCTCGCCCTGCGGACCGAACTCGCCGGCCTCCGCACCCGTGGGGCGCGGCGCAGTCAGGGTGGTGGCGCCCGGCGGAGCCAACTGGTCGTCGGGGCGTACTTCCGCCAGCGCCCGGTGCAGGGTGCCGTAGAGGAAGTCGTGGACCATGCGACTGTCGCGGAAGCGCACTTCGTGCTTGGTCGGGTGGACATTGACGTCCACCACCGCGGGATCGACTTCGAAGAACAGCACGAAGGTCGGATGCCGGCCGTTGTACAGCACGTCACGATAGGCCTGGCGCACGGCGTGGGCGACCAGCTTGTCGCGCACCATGCGGCCGTTCACGTAGAAGTACTGCAGGTCCGGCTGGCTGCGGGAGAAGGTCGGCAGACCGACCCAGCCCCACAGGTGCAGGCCGTTGCGCTCCACTTCGATGGGCAGGGCCTGTTCAAGGAAACCAGCGCTGCACACGGCGCCGACGCGGCGGGCACGGGAAGCTTCGTCCTTGGCTTCATGCAGCGAGAGGATGGTCTTGCCGTTATGGCGCAGATGGAATGCCACGTCGAAGCGCGCCAGCGCCAGACGCTTGATGACTTCCTGCAGATGATCGAATTCGGTCTTCTCGGCGCGCAGAAACTTGCGTCGCGCCGGGGTGTTGAAGAACAGGTCGCGCACCTCGATGCTGGTGCCCACCGGGTGTGCCGCCGGCTTCACGGTGGACTCCATGTCGCGGCCTTCGACCTCCACCTGCCAGGCCTGCTCGGCATCGGCGGTGCGGGAGGTCAGGGTCAGACGCGAGACGGAGCTGATCGAAGCCAGCGCCTCGCCGCGGAAGCCCAGGCTCATCACCCGCTCCAGGTCTTCCAACTCGCGAATCTTGCTGGTGGCGTGGCGCGCCAGCGCCAGGGGCAGGTCGTCGGCCGGGATGCCGCTGCCATCGTCACGTACGCGCAGCAGCTTGACGCCGCCCTGTTCGACCTCGATGTCGATGCGCTTGGCACCGGCGTCCAGGCAGTTCTCCAGCAGTTCCTTGATGACCGAGGCGGGCCGCTCGACCACTTCGCCGGCAGCGATCTGGTTCGCCAGCCGCGGAGTCAGCAGCTGGATTCGGCGAACGTCACTCATTGCTGCGACGCCAGGGAGGTGCCCGGGATCTTCAGCACCTGACCGATCTTCAGCTCGTCGCTCTTGAGCGAGTTGGCGCTGCGGATCGAGGCCGTGCTGACATCGAAGCGGCTGGCAACCATCGCCAGGCTGTCGCCACTGCGCACGACGTATTCACGCGGACCGGAAGCCAACTGGCCGCCGTCGCGCAGCGAGGCGATGTAGGTGCCCGGCGGCGGGGTCTGCACGAAGTACTGACGCACGCCAGCGGCGATGGAGCGCGCCAGGGCCTGCTGGTGCGAGCCGCTGGCGAGCTTGGCCGATTCGTTCGGGTTGGAGATGAACCCGGTTTCCACCAGGATCGACGGGATGTCCGGGGACTTCAGCACCATGAAGCCGGCCTGCTCCACACGGCGCTTGTGCAGCGGGGTGACGCGGCCGACGCTGGTCAGCACCTTGTGGCCGACGTCCAGGCTGGAGGACATGGTGGCGGTCATCGACAGGTCGAGCAGCACGCCGGCGAGCATCTTGTCCTTGTCGTCGAGGTTCACGCCGCCGTCACCGCCGATGAGGTCGGAGCGGTTTTCCGTGTCGGCCAGCCAGCGCGCGGTCTCGGAGGTAGCGCCACGGTCGGACAGGGCGAATACCGAGGCACCGAAGGCGCTGCGGCTGGGCGCGGCGTCGGCGTGGATCGAAACGAACAGGTCCGCGCCCTTCTTGCGGGCGATCACGGTGCGGTTGCGCAGCGGGATGAAGTAGTCGCCGGTGCGCGTCAGTTCGGCGCGGAAGCCTTTCATCTGGTTGATCTGCCGCTGCAGTTCGCGGGCGATCGACAGCGTGATGTTCTTCTCGTGCAGACCATTCGGGCCGAGGGCACCAGGGTCTTCACCGCCGTGACCGGCGTCGATGGCGATCACCACGTCACGCTTGCCGCCACTGCTGGGCGCGGGAATCTTGGCCACCGACTGGGCGGGGCTGACCGGCGTGGCGGGCACGCTGGGGGTCGGGGTCGCCGGGACGTCCGGGGCAATGTCGGCGCCCTGGTCATAGAGGTCGACGACCAGGCGGTTGCCGTACTGCTGGTTCGGCGGCAGCACGAAGCTCTTGGGCGTGACCTGGTTCTTCAGGTCCAGCACCAGGCGCAGGTCGGTGGGCGAGCGCTGGGCGGAGCGCATCGCGGTGATCGGGGTATTGCCGAGTTTGAGCTTGTCGAGGGCGGCGGACATCTGTGCGCCGTTGATGTCGACGACGATACGGTTGGGTGCGCTCAGGGTGAACAGACTGTGCTGCACAGGGCCGGACAGATCGAACACCAGACGCGTGTTGTCCGGCGCGCGCCAGATGCGCACGCTCTTGATTTGCGTGGCGGCAGAAACCTCACCGGCAACGAATGCCAGCAGAACGGACACCCCGATAAACAACGCCCGAAGGCGCAACCCCCAACCCATCTTTTTTCTATGCTCCCGTGGCCAGGGCGGCACACCAGGCTTCGCCCCGTGTTCCGTGCGGGTCGAGGCGCAGCATGCGTCCGCCCGCATGCGGAACAATGGTAATGTCCATGTCGGCCTTTGGCAAAATGCCTTTGCCACGCTCCGCCCACTCGATCAGGCACAACGCATCGCCCTCGAAGTAGTCGCGGATGCCGAGGAACTCCAGTTCCTCCGGATCGGCAAGGCGATAGAGATCGAAGTGGAAGGCGCGCAGATCGCCGATTTCGTAGGGCTCGACCAGGGTGAAGGTCGGACTCTTGACCGCTCCACCGTGGCCCAATCCCCGCAGGATGCCGCGCGACAGCGTGGTCTTGCCCGCCCCCAGGTCGCCATGCAGATAGATCACTCCGCGCCCGCCGGTCGCCTCGGCGATCCGCCGACCAAGATCGACCATGGCCTCTTCGCCATCGGCGAACAGATTCAGTTCAGGCATGGGCACAACTCCTCGAGCAGCTGACGAACGGCAGGAATCAGATCGGCGGCGGCCAGGCCGCGACCTTGCGCGCCGAGCGACTCGCCGGCGCGCGCGTGCAGCCAGACCGCCAGGCAAGCGGCATCGAATGCAGGCAACCCCTGCGCCAGCAGCGCACCGAGGATGCCGGAAAGCACGTCACCCAGCCCGGCGCCCGCCATGGCTGGATGACCGTGATCGCACAGCGCGAGCCGGCCATCCGGGGACGCGATCAGGCTGCCGACGCCCTTGAGCACGACCACCGCCTGATAGCGCTGCGCCAGTGCGAGAGCAGCCTTGGGGCGATCCGCCTGAACCTCCGCGGTGGAGATTCCCAGCAGGCGCGCCGCTTCGGCGGGATGGGGAGTGATCACCCAGTCGCCGGACGGGCGGGCCACCCGCTCTTCGGCCAGCAGATTGAGCGCATCGGCGTCCCACACCTGTCGGCGCTCCAGACTCGCTGCGGCGCTGACCAGTACGCGCCCCCAGGCGTCACGACCGACACCAGGGCCGACCACCAGCACATCGGCCCGCTCGGCGAGGCGCAGCAGCTCTGCGGAAGAGGAGACGCCGCGTGCCATCAGTTCGGGGCGACGAGCCAGCGCAGCGGGCACGTGGACTGCGCGGGTCGCCAGGGAAACCAGCCCGGCACCGCAGCGTAGCGCGCTCTCCGCCGCCAGCAGAACGGCGCCGCCCATGCCGGTGTCGCCGCCGATCACCAGCGCATGGCCGAACAGGCCCTTGTGCGCAGCCTTGGGGCGCGCTGCGAGGCAGGGCAGGGAAGCTGCAGCGAGCCGGCGCGCCAGGCTGCTTTCGGGAAGCAGCGCAGGATCGGCATCGAGCCCGTCGAATACCAGCTCGCCGCACTGGTCGGGCCCCTGAGCAGTAAACAGGCCAAGCTTGAGGCCAATGAAGGTCACCGTCAGATCGGCGCTCACCGCGCAGCCCAGCACTTGTCCGGTATCGGCGCTGAGGCCGGAAGGGATGTCCACGGCCAGGACCGGCAGGCCGCTGGCGTTGATCGCCGCGATGGCCGAGGCATAGGGCTCGCGCACCTCGCCGCCGAGGCCGGTGCCCAGCAGCGCATCCACCAGCACACCCCGCAGTTCGGCGCGGTCGCTCCAGGCCTGGACATCCACGCCGACCGCGCGCGCCTCGCCATGGGCCGAGGCGGCATCGCCAGAGAGGCGGGAGGCATCGCCCACTGCGAGCACGCGTACGCGCCAGCCGGCGCGCAGGGCCAGAGCGGCAATCAGGTAGCCGTCGCCGGCATTGTTGCCGTGGCCGGCCAGCACGGTAACCTCGCCGGCATCCGGCCACTGGCGACGCAGGGCGCGCCAGGCGGCATGGGCGGCGCGGCGCATCAGCTCGAAGCCGGGCGTGCTGGCCGCGATCAGGCGCGCATCGAGGTCGCGCACCTGCTGGGCGCTGTACAGATTCAGGGGCAGATCGTCGTGGGCAGTCATCGCTGTTCCGGGCGGCAGAATGTGTCGCCTGAGCGCCTGTTCAAAAGCTCGCGAGCTAGAGCAGAGCAAGGCAAAAACAGACGAGGGAGCGCAGTTTACTGCTGTAAATGAGCATTCCGCGTCTGTTTTTAACGCAGCTCTGCCGACGCGCAGCAGATTTTGAGCGGCTATTGGCGTACGGACGGGCCGACGCCGGCCAGGTCTGGCAGAATTATACGCACCCGGACTTCGGTTTCCCGCCTTCCATGCACGATTCAACGCTCGACTACGCCGACCTCGCCCGCTCCATCAAGGACTGGGGGCGCGAACTCGGCTTCCAGCAGGTCGGCATCAGCGGGCTCGACCTCGAGGAACACGGCACCCACCTGCAGCGCTGGCTGGATGCGGGCTACCACGGCGAGATGGACTACATGGGCGCCCATGGCAGCAAGCGCTGGCGGCCCGACGAACTGGTGCCCGGCACGCTACGGGTCGTATCGCTGCGCATGGACTACCTGCCCGGCGACACGCGCATGGCGCAGGTCCTGGGCGATCCGGAGAGGGCCTATGTCTCGCGCTACGCCCTGGGCCGCGATTACCACAAGCTCATCCGCAAGCGTCTGCAGCAACTGGCCGAACGCATCCAGCAGCAGGCCGGACCGTTCGGCTTCCGCGCCTTCGTCGACAGCGCACCGGTGCTGGAGAAGGCCATCGCCGAGCAATCGGGTCTGGGGTGGATCGGCAAGAACACCCTGGTGCTGAACCGCAAGGCCGGCAGCTACTTCTTCCTCGGCGAGCTGTTCACCGACCTGCCGCTGCCGGTGGATGAGCCGCACGGCACGGAGCACTGCGGGCGCTGCTCGGCCTGCATGGACATCTGCCCCACCGCCGCTTTCGTGGCGCCCTATGTGCTGGATGCACGGCGCTGTATTTCCTACCTGACCATCGAATTGAAGGGCCCGATCCCCGAAGACCTGCGCCCGCTGATCGGCAACCGTGTATTCGGCTGCGATGACTGCCAGATGGTCTGCCCGTGGAACCGTTTCGCCCGCGCCACCGACCAGGGCGACTTCCAACCGCGCCACAGCCTGGACAACGCCGCGCTGGCGGAGCTGTTCCTGTGGACGGAAGAGGAATTCCTCAGCCGCACCGAGGGTTCGCCATTGCGACGAGCGGGCTACGAGCGCTGGCTGCGCAACCTGGCCGTGGGATTGGGCAATGCGCCATCGACCATCCCGGTGATCGAGGCGCTGCGGGCACGACAGGAGTTCCCGTCGGAGCTGGTGCGCGAGCATGTGGCGTGGGCGCTGGGCCGGCACTGCGCCTGAAGGAGACGTGTAGGAGCGAGGGGGACGCATGGTACCCGCTCGCAAACCAAGCCCCGCGACGGAATCAGTTCGCGAGCAAGCTCGCCCCTACAAAGAGCCATCGGCTCAGACTTTGATGAAGTGCTCGCGGTAGTAGCGCAGCTCGGCGATCGACTCGCGGATGTCGTCCAGCGCCAGGTGGGTGTTGCCCTTCTTGAAGCCATCCCGCACCGAAGGCGCCCAGCGCGCTGCCAGTTCCTTGAGGGTGGAAACGTCCAGGTTGCGGTAGTGGAAGTAGCCTTCCAGCTTCGGCATGTGGCGGTAGAGGAAGCGGCGGTCCTGGCAGATGCTGTTGCCGCAGATCGGCGAGCTGCGCTTGGGCACCCACTTTTCCAGGAAGGCGATGGTCATCGCTTCGGCTTCGGCGGCGGAGATGGTGCTTTCACGCACGCGCTGGGTCAGGCCGGATTGGCCGTGCTGACGGGTATTCCACTCGTCCATGCCGGCGAGCAGCTCCTCACTCTGGTGCACGGCGATCACCGGGCCTTCCTCGAGGATGTTCAGGTCGCTGTCGGTGACGATGGTCGCCATCTCGATGATGACGTCCTTGTCCGGGTCCAGCCCGGTCATTTCCAGGTCGATCCAGATCAGGTTCTGCGGGTTCTGCATGATGGGGCTCCTCAGCTCAGCCCCCTAGTTTAGCGGGAAGCGGACGCGCGCATGCTAAACTGCGGCGCGATTTTCCCTGTGGATACCCTATGGCCAAGCGTCACCTCACCCGCCGGCAGAGCTGGCGGATCGAAAAAGTCCAGGAAGAACGCGCTTCGCGCGCGGCGAAGCGTGAGTCACGCGCCCTGGAAGAATTGGAAGGCGGCGACCTCGGCCCGGAGCAGACCGGCCAGGTGATTGCCCACTTCGGGGTGCAGGTGGAAGTCGAGGCCCAGGAAGGCGACCACGCCGGCCAGGTGTTCCGCTGCCACCTGCGCGCCAACCTGCCCCCGCTGGTGACCGGCGACCAGGTGGTGTGGCGCCCCGGCAACCAGGGCATCGGGGTAATCGTCGCGCAATTGCCGCGAACGTCCGAGCTGCGTCGCCCGGACATGCGCGGCGTGCTCAAGCCGGTGGCGGCCAACGTCGATCGCATCGTGATCGTCTTCGCCCCGCGCCCGGAACCCCACGCCAACCTGATCGACCGCTACCTGGTGGCCGCCGAGCACGCCGGCATCAAGCCGCTGCTGTTGCTGAACAAGGCCGACCTGATCGACGAGGAAAACGCACCCTTCCTCGATTCGCTGCTGGGCACCTACCGCGAGCTGGGTTATCCGCTGCTGGAGGTTTCCGCCTTCAACGGCCTGGCGCTGGACGCCCTTCGTGCCGCGCTGAACGAGCACGTCAGCGTGTTCGTCGGACAGTCCGGCGTAGGCAAGTCGTCGCTGGTGAACGCATTGCTGCCCGGCGTCGACACCCGCGTCGGTGATCTCTCGGAAGTCACCGGCAAGGGCACCCACACCACCACCACCGCGCGGCTGTTCCACTTCCCCGCCGGCGGCGACCTGATCGACTCCCCCGGCATCCGCGAATTCGGCCTCGGCCATGTCAGCCGTGACGATGTCGAAGCCGGCTTCATCGAGTTCCACGACCTGCTCGGCCACTGCCGCTTCCGCGACTGCAAGCACGATCGCGAACCGGGCTGTGCGCTGCTCAAGGCGCTGGAAGACGGGCGTGTTTCGCCGCAACGGATGGCCAGCTACCGGCACATCCTCGCGAGCCTGCCGCAAGACGAATATTGATTGGCGGATAACGCCTCAAGCGTTATCCGCCGCACCGATGTTGCACGGACCAGTAGGAGCGAGCACGCCTCAGCAAATCAATGGCATGAAGCGCAACGAAGAAGGCCAGCTGTTCAGCTGGCCTTCTTCGTTTCCTACTGCTGCTTGTTCAACTCGTCGAGTTTCAGCGTACCGCCGTCGTCGAACAGGTTGAGCTTCTGCTTGAGCTGGTCCGGCGGCACAGGGTCGCCCTGGCCGCTCGCTGGCTTGGCCGGTGCGCCATTGGGCGCTGCCGGTGTGGCGGCGCCCGGGGCAGCCGGGACTGCGCCATCGACCGGCTTGTCGCTGCCGCCGTCCTGCCCCTCGATGGCGCGCTGGGCCTTCTTGGTCAGGACGATGATGTCGATCCGACGGTTCACTGGATTCAGCGGCTGGTCGCGGTCGAACAGCGCCGAAGAGGCGTAGCCCACCACGCGGGCGATCTGGTCTTCCGGGTAGCCGCCGGCTTCCAGCGCGCGCCGCGCCGCGTTGGCGCGGTTGGCCGAAAGCTCCCAGTTGCCGAAGTCGCCATTGCCGGCGTAGGGCTTGGCGTCGGTGTGGCCACTGATGCTGATCTTGTTCGGCACCTGCTTGATGGTCTCGGCCAGCGCCAGCAGGATGTCCTCGAAATAGGACTGCAAACGCGCGCTGCCCAGGTCGAACATCGGCCGGTTGTCCGAATCGACAATCTGGATACGCAGGCCGTCCTGGGTGATCTCGAAGAGGATCTGGTCCTTGAAGCGCTTGAGCGTCGGGTTCTCGTCGACCTTGTTCTGCAGTTCCTGCAGCAGCAACTCCAGGCGCTCCTTCTCGACCTTCTCGGCGACGTCCTCGGCCTGCTGCTCGTTGATCTTGGCGTTCTCGTCCGGGTTGATGCGCGTCTCGTCGGCATCCGGCTGGGCCTGGATCTGCGGGTTCAGCGTCTTGTCCGGCGCCGGCGTCGGCGTGCCGCCCAGGTCGATGACGTAGGGGCTGGCACTCTCGGTGAAGCCGATGGGGTCCTGGAAGTAACCGGAGATGGCCTTCTTCTGCTCGGGCGTGGCCGAGGACAGCAGCCAGAGCACGAGGAAGAACGCCATCATGGCGGTGGCAAAGTCGGCGAAGGCGATCTTCCAGCCGCCGCCGTGGTGGCCAGCGGCATAGCGCTTGACGCGTTTGACGATGATCGGCTGATTGTTATCCATGCGTCAGGCGACCCATCAGCGACCGCGAACGGCCTGCTCCAGCTCGCTGAAGCTCGGACGGTGCGCCGGCAGCAGCACCTTGCGGCCAAACTCCACGGCCAGCGAGGGCGGCATGCCGGAAGCCGAAGCCACCAGGCAGGCCTTGATCGCTTCGTAGAGGTTCAGCTCTTCCTTGGCGTCGTGCTCCAGCGCGTTGGACAGCGGGCCGACAAAACCGTACGCGGCGAGGATACCGAGGAAGGTACCCACCAGCGCCGCGGCGACGTGGTGGCCGATCTCCGCCTGGCTGCCCTGGCCGAGCAGCGCCATGGTGATCACGATGCCCAGTACCGCGGCGACGATACCGAAGCCCGGCAGGGCGTCGGCGACGCGGGTCACTGCATGGGCGGGGTGCTCGAGGTCTTCCTTGAGACTGCCCAGTTCCATGTCGAACAGGCCTTCCAACTCGTGGGGCGCCATGTTGCCGGAAGACATGATGCGCAGGTAGTCGCAGATGTAGGCCGTCATGCGGTCGTCCCTGAGCACCGCGGGGTACTTGCTGAAGATCGGGCTGGCAGCCGGGTCCTCGACGTCGGCCTCGATCGCCATCATGCCTTCGCGGCGGCTCTTGTTGAGCACCTCGTAGAGCATGCCCAGCACCTCCAGGTAGAAGGTATGGGTGAAGCGGTTGCCGAACATCTTCGGCGCCTTCTTCAGTACGGTCATGAAGGTGCTGCCAGGGTTGGCCTGGAGGAAGGCGCCCAGCGCGGCGCCGCCGATGATCAGCACTTCGAACGGCTGAATGATGGCCGCGATCTTGCCGCCGGAGAGCATGTAGCCGCCGAGCACGCTACCCAGAATGACGATGATGCCGATGATTTTTGCCATGGGGACCGGACTGAAACTGTTAACAGAATGGAGGCATGATTCCCGCCTCCCTGTTGTTATCGGAGATTTCGGGCAAGACTATAGGCCGAAAACACTAAAAACCAGTTCGGCGCCTCACGCATGTCTAAGCAATTGCTTCATCCAGAGCGTCTCAAGGCCTGGCTAACCCAGCTGGAAGACCTGCCTTTGCCCGTTCCGCTGGAACAGCGCGATGACATTCGCCGGGCGCTGAACGACAGCCGCCGCTCGATCCGCGATATCGCCGAACTGCTGCAGGACGCGCCGACCCTGGCCTTTGCCATCCTGCGCGAAGCCAACCGCGCACAGAGCGCCAGGGACAATCCGGCGGAAAGCCTGGAGGTCGCCCTCAACCGCCTGGGCTTATCCCGCGTCACTCAATTGCTCGACAGCCTGCCCGCGATGCCCGAGGCGCAGATGCCGCGAGCCCTGAGCCAACTGCTGCTGATCAGCCGCCATGCCATGCAGCAGGCCAGCGGCCTGTTCGCCAACCGCCTGGCGCGACTCTGGCAGGAAATCCACTGGGGCAGCCTGTTCACCCTTGCGCCGCTGTGGGCGCTGGCCACCGCGAAACCGGAGCTGATGGAGAGCTGGCAGCGCCAGGTCTACGGCCTGGGCCGCTGCAGCAGCGAAGTCGAAGAGGAGTTGCTCGGCACTCCCCTGCTGCCCTTGTGCCGCGCGCTGGCCGACAGTTGGCGGCTGCCGGACTGGGTCGGCCAGGGCTACGCCCTGCTCAGCGACGACAAGCGCCTGCTGGTGCGCGCCCTGCACGTCGCCCACACCGAACACGAGCCGCTGGGCCAGCAGCAGCGCCTGGACGCCGATCCGGAACTGCAACGCTGGCTGACCCGCCCGGCCAACACCATCCTCCTGGCCAACAGCATCGCCATGGCCGCACACCAGTCCTGGGGTGGCGTGCACATGCTGCGCTGGCAGCGCCTGACCAGCCTCTATCTGCAGATGCCGCTGGAAGAATTGCAGCAGACCGTCCACGGCCTCGCCGCGCAGAGCGCCCGCCACCACGCCCGCCCGCTGCTCTGGCACCCGGCGCAGGCGTTGCTCTGGCCCTGGGATGCGCGCCGCTGGCTCAACGGGCCGAAGGCCGAGGAGCCGGCCAAGGCGCCGGACACCCTCGTCGAATGGCGTCAGCACTGCACCCGCCTGATGCAGACGCCCAGCCCGTTCGGCAACGCCGTGCAACTGCTCGACTGTGCCACGGCTGCCTTGCAGGCCTGCGGGCTGCAACGCGGGATGATCCTGCTGGCCGACAAGGGCGGCAGCTGGTTGCAGGCGCGCCGCCACTTCGGCCTGGACGGCGAGCTCGGCGACTTCAAGCTGGAAGTCGCCGCCAGCCCGGTGCTGCGCAAACTCCTGCAACAACCCGGACAACTGCGCCTGAGCCCGACCAACATGGCCGAGTTCTCGGCGCTGATTCCCGGCTCGCTGAAGGCGCTGCTACCCAGTGAACACCTGCTGCTGCGCTCGCTGGGCAATGGCGCGCGGGTGGTCATGCTGGTCGTCTGCGACCGCCTCGGGCAGCCGCTGGCAGACCTGCACGCGCAGGCCTTCGGCCGCACCGTGCAGTGTATCGAGCACGCGGTGAAGCAGATGGCGCGGGGCTCGTGATCCGGGAAAGGTTTGCTCCCCGCCTTCTGCCCTTTAAACTAACCGCCCTCACGGGGTAGCCCAGGGCACGCGCTCACGTTGCCTCCCCCACCCTTTTCGCCGGGAGTCTCCGCCATGTCCGCCTTCTCCGCCCTGCCCCTGGTGATCGAACCGGCTGACCTCGCCAGCCGTCTCGATGCTCCGGAACTGATCCTGGTCGACCTGACCAGTGCCGCGCGCTACGCCCAGGGCCACATCCCCGGCGCCCGCTTCGTCGCTCCTGCGCGCACCCAGATGGGCGGCACGCCGGCCCCGGGCCTGCTGCCGGCCAAGGCCGACCTGGAAGCGCTGTTCGGCGAATTGGGCCACCACCCCGATGCCGTCTACGTGGTCTACGACGACGAAGGCGGCGGCTGGGCCGGTCGCTTCATCTGGCTACTGGATGTGATCGGCCACGGCAACTACCACTACGTCGACGGCGGCCTGCACGCCTGGCTTGCCGACGGCCTGCCCTTGAGCGAGGACGTTCCGGCGCCGGTCGGCGGCCCGCTGCCGCTGACCCTGCACGACGAGCCGACCGCCACCCGCGAGTACCTGCAGAGCCGCCTGGGCGCAGCCGACCTGGCCGTCTGGGACGCCCGCAATCCCAGCGAGTACAGCGGCCAGAAGGTTCTCGCCGCCAAGGCCGGCCACGTGCCCGGCGCGGTCAATTTCGAATGGACCGCCGGCATGGATCCGGCCCGCGCGCTGCGCATCCGCACCGATATGCCGCAGATCCTCGAGGACCTGGGCATCACCAAGGACAAGGAAGTGATCACCCACTGCCAGACCCACCACCGCTCCGGCTTCACCTACCTGGTGGCCAAGGCCCTCGGCTATCCGCGGGTCAAGGGCTATGCCGGTTCCTGGTCGGAATGGGGCAACCATCCCGACACCCCCGTAGAGGTTTAAGGAATGTCGTTCAAAGATCGTCTGTTCATCCTCAGCCAGTACCTGCTGCCGCATCACCTGCTGTCGCGCCTGATCGGCTGCGCCGCCGAATGCCGCGCGCCCTGGTTCAAGGACCGCCTGATTCCCTGGTTCGCCCGTCGCTACCAGGTGGATATGCGCGAAGCCCAGGTCGAGGACCTGCGCGCCTATGAACACTTCAACGCCTTCTTCACCCGCGCCCTGAAAGAGGGCGCGCGTCCGCTGGACGAAAGCGCAGGCGCGGTGCTCTGCCCCGCCGACGGCGCCATCAGCCAGCTCGGCCCGATCGAGCATGGCCGCGTGTTCCAGGCCAAGGGCCACAGCTACAGCCTGATGGAACTGCTGGGCGGCGACGCCGAGCGCGCCGCGCCCTTCATGGGCGGCGACTTCGCCACCGTCTACCTGTCGCCCAAGGACTACCACCGCGTGCACATGCCGCTGGCCGGCACCCTGCGCGAGATGGTCTACGTGCCGGGCCGCCTGTTCTCGGTAAACCAGCTGACCGCCGAGCAGGTGCCGGAACTCTTCGCCCGCAACGAGCGCGTGGTGTGCATCTTCGACACCGAGCGCGGGCCAATGGCCGTGGTGCTGGTCGGCGCGATGATCGTCGCTTCCATCGAGACCGTCTGGGCCGGCCTGGTCACACCGCCCAAGCGTGAGCTGAAATCGTTCTCCTACGACGAAGCCTCCCGTGCGCCGATCCACCTGGAGAAAGGCGCCGAGCTGGGCCGCTTCAAGCTGGGTTCGACCGCCATCGTGCTGTTCGGTCCCGAGCAGGTGAGCTGGGCGCAAAACCTCGCCGCCACCAGCGCCGTGCGCATGGGCGAGCGCCTGGGTGGCGCACGCCAGGGCTGAAGTCCGCTGTCCATAAGGCGGGCGGCCAACGAGCCGCCCACCACTGCTTTTCGCCTCATCGTGCCAGTTCCCTGCCATGAAACGCTTCCTGCACCTGATGGGCTGGCGTGCCAATGCCACCAGCCATCTTGAAAAGTGGCTCTCCGCAACCGGAGCGCTGTGCGGCATCGCCGCCATCTACGCCGTCACCCACTGGGTGCTACCCAGCGAAGCGGCCATCTGGGTCGTCGCCTCCATGGGCGCCAGCGCCGTGCTGCTGTTCGCTGTACCTCATGGCGTGCTCTCGCAACCCTGGGCTGTTCTGGGTGGCCAGGTTCTCTCGGCCTGCGTCGGGGTGATCTGCCAGAAGCTCCTCCCCGGCCAGGCCTTCACCCCCGCCCTCGCGGTGGGCGCTGCAATCCTGGTCATGCACTACGCCCGCTGCATCCACCCCCCGGGCGGCGCCACGGCACTGGCGGCAGTATCCGGCGGTCCGGCCATCACGGCCCAGGGCTTCCACTACGTGCTCAGCCCGGTGCTGCTCAACGTCGTGCTGATCCTCGCCGTGGCGGTGGCCTTCAACGGCCTGTTCGCCTGGCGCCGCTACCCCGCACCGCTGGCACGCCTGCCAGTCACGCCGAAGCTGCCCGCGGGGCCGGCACCGGAGGACCTGTATCACGCGCTGCGCAAGATGGATTCGTACATCGACGTGCAGTTCGACGACCTGCTGAAGATTCTCCAGCTGGCCCAGGAACACGCCCAGGCGCAGCGCCTGACGCCCGAAGACATCCTGCTCGGCGCCAGCTACAGCAACGCCCTGAGCGGCAACGCCTGGGCCGTGCGCCAGGTGATCGACGACCACCCGGACAAGCGCAGCCGCCAGGATCAGCTGGTCTACAAGGTGGTCGCCGGCGCCGGCAAAGGCAACACTGGCGTCTGCCGCCGTCAGGACCTGCTCGACTGGGCGGCCTACCCGGTGACGGCCCAGGGCGACGGCTGGGTGCGCAGCACGGCGCAGGACTCGGCGAAGGACGCCCTGCAACGTCAGATCAAGGGGCAATCCCCTCGGCCGTGACCTGTCCGCGCACCATCCGGGCGATGGGCTGCGGCGGGCGGCGGATGCTGCTAGAGTTCGGAAAAAGCCGACAGTTATGAACAACTGGTTCGTACAACGAGCCGGGTTGTGGAGAATCGACTCTCACCATGGACAACAGTCCCCAGCAGTTTCTACGTGTCCCCACACCAACGCACGAGAGCCTGAGCTTCTGCAACGCCAATGCGCGCGAGCTGAAAAACTGGCTGGATCACCTGCCCAAGGCCAATCTCGGGGAAACGGCTCGTCAGCTCTACCAGGGGCTGATCGAACTCAACCAGCTCAAACTGCCGGTCGAGACTCGCCTGCAATTACTGGAACTGTTCCGCCCGGAAGTCCACTTCGTCTGCCACAACCTGGAGCGGCACTTCCTCAACCAATCCATCGTCCTGGACGAGCGCCCGCGCAAGGTCGCCAACCTCTGCCAGGCGCTGCAGAACCATCTGGCCATCGGCTACAAGCTGATTGTCGTACGCGAAGCCTCGCGCTTCACCCGCGAACGCGCCCAGGTGATGACCGCGGCCACCCAGCGCGCCATCCGCAGCCTCTGCGGGCCGCTGGTACGAGCGTCCCAGCTGTACTGCCCGGTGCCGGAAAACCTGTGGCTGGAACTCCACCAGCTCTACCAGCTCGCTCGCCGGCACGGCTTGCAGCACACGCCGGTGCGCGATGCGCTGGCCCGCCAGTCCCAGGGGCTGTCCATCGAGCACGCCTATGTGACTGCGCTGATGCTCGGCTCTGCGCGCTGCAACCAGATGCGCCAGAACAACATCGCACGCGTCGCCGAAGTGCTCGAAGGCTGGGCGGCGCAGATCAGAGTGCAGGCCGCCGACGCGCCTTCCACCCTGTTCGTGGTGGTGCCGCAGGTGGACGGCCCGCCGCGCTATCGCACGCTGTTCAAGGAAAGCGATCTCACCGGCGCGCTGGGCATCGACCCGCAGCCGCTGGTGGACCTGATCCGCGAATACCTCCTGCTGCCGGCCGAGGATCGCGCCAAGGCGCGCCTGAAAGTCCCGGACGGCGTCAGCATCGATCTGCTACAGCACCTCGCCGCCGCCTGGGGCGACATCGCCGAACGCACCTTCAACCGTACGCCCGGCCATGGTCATTTGACCCTCTGTATCGGCATGAGCGCCCTGCACTACTTCCTCGCCGGCCGTCGCAGCTTTGCCGACGTCCTGAAGATCCAGGTGCAGGAACAGGTGCCCAGCTTCAAGGCAGAGGTCAACGACGCCTGGTCCGGCGCCTTCGATGCGCAGAAACTCAACGACTGGCAGCCCGGCATGCCGCTGGAGGAAATCGAATACACCGCGCCACGCACCGTCGACGACACGGGCGTTGGCGCCGCACCGGAAAATCCGCGCGACGACTATCCAGTCTTCAACCTGGCCATCGTCAACCACAGCCCCGGTGGCTACTGCCTGACCTGGCCAAAGGAAATTCCCAGCCAGTTGCAGGCCGGCGAACTGCTCGGCATCCAGGACACCCCGGAGCACAGCTGGAGCGTCGCGGTGGTGCGCTGGATCCGCCAGGTCCGCGGCGGCGGCACGCAGATGGGCATTGAGCTGATCGCCCCGCTCGCCCAGCCCTGCGGCCTGCAACTGCTGCGCAAGACCGAACAGGGCAGCCAGTACCTGCGGGCGCTGCTGCTGCCGGAAATCGCCGCCATCTCCCGCCCGGCGACCGTCATTACTCCTCGCCTGCCCTTCCAGGAAGGCAACCGCGTGCAGCTCAACCTGCACGGTGACGAACGACGTGCCACGTTGACCCGCAAGGTCACCGCCACCGCCAGCTTCACCCAGTTCGAATACCAGGCGCAGGATGCTGCCGGCCCGTCGAGCGATAAGCCCATCACAGCACCGAATGCTCGAGGTGCTGGCGGGGAGGAAGACTTTGACTCACTATGGAAGTCTCTGTAGATTCCGGAGAATTCCCATTCGTCGCCAATTTGCTGCCGTCCAGCGCGGTATAAGCAGCCTTCCTCATGGCCAATGAAAAGAAAACCATCCGCCTGCTGATCCTGGAAGACTCGCAGAACGAAGCCGAGCGCCTGGTCAGCCTGTTTCGCAATGCCGGTCGCGCGACCCGCGTCCACCGCATCACCTCCAGCGAAGATCTGACGGACATCCTGCCCCAGGGCTGGGACCTGCTGATCGCCGCCCCCGAGGCCGAGGCGCTGGACCCGAGCGAAGCGCTGGGCAGCATTCGCCGCCAGGCCAAGGACATTCCCTTTATCCAGTTGGTCAGCGGCAACGACTCCGACGCCGTCACCGAGGCCCTGGCCCTCGGCGCGCAGGATGCCCTGCCGCAAGGCGAGGACGAGCGGCTGATCCTGGTCGCCAACCGCGAGCTGGCCAACCTCGAGGAGCGCCGCGCCCGCCGCTCCGCCGAAGTCGCGCTGCGTGAAGCAGAGAAACGTTGCCAGTTGCTGCTGGACAGCTCGGTGGACGCCATCACCTACGTCCACGACGGCATGCACATCTACGCCAACCGGGCCTACGTCGGCCTGTTCGGCTACGAGGATGCCGAGGAGCTGGAAGGCATGCCGATGATCGACCTGATCGCCGGCTGCGACCAGGCCAACTTCAAGGACTTCCTCAAGGGTTACCATCTCACCAAGGAAAGCACCGAGGACAACGCCGACCTGGCCTGCAGCGGCATCCGCAGCGATGGCCAGGCCTTCGCCGCGCGCATGACCTTCTCGCCGGCCACCTATGACGGCGAACCCTGCATCCAGGTGGTGATACGCGCCGAATCGGACAACGCCCAACTCGAGGAAAAACTGCGCGAAGTCAGCAGTCAGGACCTGGTCACCGGCCTGTTCAACCGCGCCCACTTCCTCGACCTGATGGACAGCGCCGTGGAGCGTGCGGTAACCGCCGGCCAGCCGGCGACCTTCGCCTACATGCTGCTGGATCGCGCCCAGACCCTCCAGCTCGACCTCGGCGTTGCCAGCATCGACCTGCTGCTGGCGGACCTGGGCAACCTGCTGCGCGGGCAGTTCCCGGAGCAGGCGCAACTGGCCCGCCTGGGCGACGATGTGTTCGCCGTGCTGCTGCAGGGCGAAACCCCGGAACAATCGGCGCCGCGCTTCAACGCGCTGCTGAAGAAGGTCGAAGGCCATCTGTTCGACATCCATGGCCGCACCGCACAGGTCACCCTGTCCATCGGCACCGCCGGGCTGGACGAGAAGACCACCCGCGCCCAGGAAGTCATCGAGCGCGCCCACCGTGGCGCCGACGACGTCGCACAGAAGGACGGCAACGGCCTGAAGATCTACAACCCGGCCGATGAACTCGCCGCTGCCGCCTACCGTGGCGACATCGTCGCGATCATCCGCCAGGCGCTGGAGCAGAACAGCTTCCGCCTGCTGTTCCAGCCGATCATCAGCCTGCGTGGAGATACCCACGAGCACTACGAAGTACTGCTGCGCCTGCTCAACCCGCAGGGCGAGGAAGTACCGCCGGCAGATTTCCTCAACGCCGCCAAGGCCAGCGGCCTGGCCGAGAAGATCGACCGCTGGGTGCTGCTCAACTCCATCAAGCTGCTCTCCGAACACCGCGCCAAGGGTCACGAGACCAAGCTCTTCGTGCACCTCTCCGGCCCCAGCCTGCAGGACCCCGAACTGCTGCCGTGGCTGAGCGTGGCGCTGAAGGCCTCGCGCCTGCCGGCCGATGCGCTGATCGTCCAGATCAGCGAACCGGACGCCATCGCCTACCTGCGCCAGGCCAAGGTGCTCAGCCAGGGCCTGGCGGAACTGCATTGCCAGATCGCGCTGTGCCAGTTCGGTTGCGCACTCAACCCGTTCAACACGCTCAAGCACATGAACGTCGACTTCGTGAAGGTCGACGGCTCCTATGTGCAGGACCTGAACACGGCGGAGAACCAGGAAAACCTCAAGACCCTGATGGCCAGCCTGCACGCCCAGGCCAAGCTGACCATCGTCCCCATGGTGGAAAGCGCCACCGCCCTGGCCACCCTGTGGCAGGCCGGCGCCAACTACATCCAGGGCCGCTACCTGCAGGGCCCGAGCCAGGCGATGGACTACGACTTCGCCTCGGACGAGTAACCCGGAGCGGAACCTACAAAAAGCAGCCGGAAGCCCATAAAAAAGCCGCCCATCGAGGCGGCTTTTTCATGCTGCGGCAAATCAGAGTCCGTCCACACCTTCGCGATCACGGAAGCCGAGCAGGTAGAGGATGCCGTCCAGCCCCAGGGTGGAGATCGCCTGCTTGGCCGACTGCTTGACCAGTGGCTTGGCGCGGAAGGCCACGCCCAGGCCGGCCAGGCCGAGCATCGGCAGGTCGTTGGCACCATCGCCCACGGCAATCGTCTGTTCCAGCTGCAGGCCTTCCTTCGCCGCCAGTTCGCGCAGCAGGTCGGCCTTGCGCTGGGCGTCAACGATGGGCTCGATGGCCACGCCGGTCAGCTTGCCGTCGACGATCTGCAATTCGTTGGCGAACACATAGTCGATGCCCAGCTTGGCCTGCAGCTGCTTGGCGAAATAACTGAAGCCGCCGGAGAGGATGGCCGTCTTGTAGCCCAGGCGCTTGAGCTCGGCGAACAGGGTTTCGGCACCTTCGGTCAGGCGCAGCGAAGCGCCGATCTCTTCCAGCACATCCTCGGAGAGCCCCTGCAGCAACGCCAGGCGCTCCTTGAAGCTGGCGCGGAAGTCCAGCTCGCCGCGCATGGCGCGCTCGGTGATTTCGGAAACCTGCTCGCCCACGCCGGCCGCCTTGGCCAGCTCGTCGATGACCTCGGCCTCGATCAGCGTCGAGTCCATGTCGAACACCGCCAGGCGACGGTTGCGGCGGAACACCGAGTCCTGCTGGAAGGCGATGTCGACGTTCAGCTCCTGGGCCACGCTGAGGAACTCGGCGCGCAGGGCTGCCGGATCCGCGGGCTCGCCGCGCACGGAGAACTCGATGCAGCCCTTGCCCTGGTCCGCCGGCATGTCCAGCGGCATACGTCCGGACAGGCGATCGATCTGGTCGATGTTCAGGCCGTACTTGGCAGTGATCGAGCTGACCCGCTGCAACTGCTCGGCGGTCACCCGGCGAGTCAGCAGGGTGACAATGTGGCGCGGCTTGCCCTGGCCACCGACCCACTGCCGGTAATCGTCCTCGGAGACCGGTGTGAAGCGCACCTGCTGGTCCAGCTCGTAGGCCGTGAACAGCACATCCTTGAGCACTGACGAAGCGCGCTCGTTGTCCGGGATTTCCACGAGGATGCCGAAGGACAGCGTGTCGTGAATCACCGCCTGGCCGATATCGAGGATGTTCACGCCACCCTGCGCCAGGACGCCGGTGATGGCTGCGGTGAGGCCGGGGCGGTCTTCCCCGGTGATGTTGATCAGGACGATCTCGCGCAAGGCGCTGTCTCCGCCATGGAAAAAAGGCAGACATTCTACCTGCTTTCACCGTCCGCGGATGCTCCGCTCGCCCGTTCGGGGCCGGCGCCGTCGATCGGATTAACGGCGAGTTTCCCGGGTCATTCCGGCCCGGTTCGAGTTGACGGGCCCTGCGGCGCTTTGCCCCCCGGTAGGGCCTCGTTATACTGCCCCGCATCTGCCCTAGAGAAGACCGAGCCCGCTGTGACCCGGCCCACCTCCGTCAAGCCCGACAATTTCTTCCTGCTGCTCTTCCACGCCCTGCGCCAGCGCCGCGTGCCGATCGCCCTGCGCATCGCCATCCACAGCCTGCTGCTGGTGGCCGCTGCCCTGGTGATCTACGCCTGGGTGATGGGCATGCAGTTCAAGCAGGCCATGCAGCAGCAGGCCGACGCCCTCGGCCAGAGCCTGACCACGCAGACCGCGCAGTCGGCCACCGAGTTGCTGGTGTCCAACGACATCCTCAGCCTCAACGTGCTGCTCAACAACCTGACCAAGAACCCGCTGGTGGCCCACGCCGCCATCTACAGCGTGGACAACCGCATCCTCGCCGAGTCCGGCACGCGGCCCAAGCAGGGCCTGCTGGGCGATGCCGAGGGCCTGTACTCCACGCCGATCACCTTCCAGGAAGTGATCGCCGGCCACCTGCGCATCAGCCTCGACATGCACCAGTTCGAGCAACCGATGACCGTCAGCCTGCAGAGCATGGGGCTGATCAGCCTGATCCTGCTGCTGCTCACCCTGACCTTCGGCCTGCGTCTGGGGCGGCAGATTTCCACACCGTTGTTACAGCTTCGTGTCTGGCTGCGCGACCCGGACGACCCCGCTCCAGGCGCCGGCCTGCAGAACGAGATCGGCGACCTTGCCCGCCAGTTGCAGGCGCGCCTAGTGCCCGAGAAACCGCCAGCTCCCGAACCGCTGGCCAGCGCTCCCGCGCCGCGCCCGAAAGCGCCTGCCAAGGTCGGCAAGCCCGCGGCCAAAGAGCCGTCGCTGGAAGCAACGGGCCCCGCAGACGAACACGAGTTCGACGAAAACATTTTCTCCGACGACGAGCTGCTCGCCCCCGCCGCGCGCCGCAAGGCCGATGCTGACGACGACTTCCCCGAGGAAGAGTTCGAGACCGTGGCGGAAGAGGAAGCCGAGGACGAAATCGGCGTCGAGGAAGAAGAGCCTGAAGCCGAGCCGGAGCCGATTTCCGCCGGCACCAGCGCTGTGCTGGCCGTGCAACTGGGCGCCCAGGAACAGCTGCGCCGCCTGCCGCGTGCACGCCTGGTGGACCTGCTGGAACGCTACCGCGACTGCCTGGAGCAAGCCGCGCGCCTGTACAAGGGTACGCTCTACACCCTCAGCGACGGCGGCAGCCTGATCCTTTTCCACAGCCGCGACCAGGACGAGGAATTCCTCACCAACGCACTGTGCTGCGGCGAGCTGATGCGCGCCCTGGGCCATGCCCTGCAGATCGAGGTGGCCGACAGCGGCATCACCCTGCAGCTGCAACTGGGCCTGGTGCTGGGCGAAGACGTCGCCGACCTCGAACAGGCCGACCTGCTGCAGGATTCCTCTGCCCAGGACGCCCTGGCCCTCAGCCAGCACAGCCGCAACCTGCTGCTGGTGGAAAAATCCATCGGCGACGACGAGAAGGTCCGCGAGCGGGCACGCATCCGCCCCATCGCCAGCCCGGAAAACGCCTGCTGCGTGGAATGGCTGAAAGAGCCCTACCCATCCATGCTGGAACGCCAGCTCTCGCGCATGCGCGCCCTGCGCACCAGCTGACCCCCAATAGAAAGAGAGGGGGCCGCCCGGCCCCACGTGGAACGGATTCCATGACCACCCTGATCACCCATCCCTTGCCTGTGCTGGCCTTGGGTCTCGCGCTCGGCTCGCGCGCCATCGGGCCGCGCCTGCTGCTGGCCGGCATGCTCGCCGCGTGCCTACCCGACCTCGATGTGCTGGCCTTCAAGCTGGGCATTGCCTACCACGACGCCTTCGGTCATCGAGGCTTCAGCCATTCCCTGCTGTTCGCGGCGTGCCTGGGTGTGCTTGGGGCGCTGTGCTGCCGCCTGCTGGGCAGCGGCCCGCTGAAAGCCGGCCTGTGGATCGGCCTGGCAACCGCCTCCCATAGCGTGCTGGATGCGATGACCGACGGAGGACTGGGCGTCGCCTGGTTCTGGCCGTGGAGCGAGCAGCGCTACTTCCTGCCCCTGCACCCGATCGAGGTCTCGCCCATCGGCCTGTCGCGCTTCCTCAGCCCGCGCGGCCTGGAAGTACTGCTCTCCGAGGCGCGCTGGGTCTGGCTGCCTTGCCTGGGCATGGCGCTGGCCGGCATTGGAGTACGCCGCCTGCTGCGCGGGGACGCCTGACTCAGCGTTTGCCGAGCTGCGCCTGGAGCTGGTCCAGCAGCGAGGCCTGCTCACCCTGCAACGGCAACTGCGCACTGTAGCCCTGGAAACTGCTGAACCGTGCCTGGTAATCGAGTTCCAGCTGAAAGCGGTTGTCCCAGCCGGGCGAATCTTCCGGCATCAGCTGGTCGCAATCGTGCAGCGCCTGCAACGTATCGCAGGGCTTGTAGGCCTGCGGATAGACCTGGCGCTTCCAGAGTACCCACGGCGACAGCGTCAACGCCGCGAGACGATTGCGCCGCAAGTCCAGCTCCAGCAACTGCAGCAGCCCGTTGCCGCCGAGGTACTGGTGCTGGTAGTCGACCATCACCATATCGACGCTGTGCCCCCGGTCGTTGAGCAGTCGGGTGTGCACAGCGCCATCGGTGTGCGCGTTCAGAGTGAGGAACACCTGGTCGTTGCGACGGATCAGCCGATCCCAGAGCAGCACGCCACTGGCATTGTCCTCGCGGGACAGCTCCGCCACGCCCTTGTCGGTGCGCCGCAGGATGCTGTGGGACGCGAGAATCACCGGCACATGGGGATGCTCGTCGATGACGCTCTGCGCCCACACCAGGGTGGCTTCAGAAGGGTTCCAGTCCAGCGCCAGCAGCAGGAACGACTGCCCATAGCGCTGGAACAGATGCACCTGGCTCAGCCCCCTGGGATCGCTGCCGACATAGGTACTCTGCCAGGCCGCGCGCTGAGGTCCGAAGTGGTCAGCGAAGCGGTCAAGGAACGATCGGCGGTCATCGCTACTGGCCTCCTCATGCACGTCGCGTTCGCCCGTGGCGATGCTGTAGGGCACGCCGCGCTCCTCCAGCGTACGCATGGCACCGCTGGCGGTCTGCCATTGGGTGGCGACGCCGGCGTTCTCCACCACATCCCCCAGGTGCACCACCAGCGGCACCTGGAGAACCTCGGCGTGCTTGGCCAGCCAGAACGTCTGGGCGAAGAACGCCAGCGCCGGCTGGTACGGCAAGCCGGGAAAGCGCTGCTCGCTGCGGAACAGGTGGCGCTGGCGGTGGTTGTTCTCCGCGTAGAACTGGGTGTCGGGCAGCAGCGGCAGCACGAAGCTGCCACCGCCGGAGACGATTTCCAGGGGCGGTAGCGGATGCTGGCGGAAGAATGCCTGGTCCCGCTCGACCACATCCTGGGTATCGGAATCGTCGCAGCCGACCAGCAGCAGACAGCAGGCAAGAAGGGATGTCAGTACTTTCATCACGGATTGGAGCCCACTCCGGGGAGGCGCAGCAGGCGATAGGTGTCATTGTCGAAGCGGCCCTCGAACAACTGCTCCGGGGCCGTGGGCAGGGAGGCGGCGATACGCTCGGCATCGCGCGCCTGGATCATCAGGTACAGCGGGCCGCGCTGGGCAGCCAACTGCTCCGGACGGTCGAGGAACAGCGGCTGCAGGTCACGGTCGAGATTGACCATCAGCTTGATCGCCCGCGCGTCCGGAGCCATGCCATAGAGCGCCAGGGGCGCAGGCTGCGCATCGAGCTGCAGGACCAGCTCGCGGGAGAACGCCTGGCTGTCGTACAGGCGATGCTCCACCGGCTCGAAGAGCAGAATGTAGCTTGCCCACAGTGCCAGCGCCGCCCCCAGGGCCAGTGCCGCCGGCCGCCGCCAGCGCAGTGCGCCCAGCACCAGCAGCGCAGCGAGAACCACGATACTGGCTGGCAGGCGCCAGCCCAGTGCGGCAAGCTCCTGCGGGTAGCGCTTCCAGGCCAGCCACAACCCGGCCAGCAGCAAGGCCGGCAAGGCGAGCCAAAGCACGCGCAGTACGCCACGCAGCACCTGCGCCAGACGGCTGCCGGCGACCATGAAGGGATACCCGGCGACAATGGCCGCCAACGGAGCCAGGGCAACGATGTAGCGGGCCTTCTTGGCCTGCGGTACCGACAGGCCGACCATGACGACCAGCGCCGCCAGGGCACAACCCGCCACCAGGCGGAACGCCGGCTCGCGGCGCCGTTGCCAGAGCAGCGCCAGCGCCGGCAGCGCCAGCGGGAAGGCCAGGGCGTAGTTGCCCAGCGAACTGCGGAAGTAATACAGGGCATCGCTGGAGCCGGCGGAGCCGTCCAGACGGCCGATCACCTGCATCCGCAGGACATCCTGGACAAACTCCTCTCCGCCGGTGGAGCGCGCCAGGGCAATCAGCGCGAGCACGCAGAGCATCAGCAGCACCAGCGCGCTTGCCGAGAAGGCAACCAGAGCCTTCCAGCGCCGGTCCAGCAGCAACTGGCTGCACACCATGCCGGCCGGCACCACCAGCCCCAGCGGGCCACGCAGGGCAAAACCGATGAACAGCAGTGGCAGCAGGCGCAGCAGCAGGCCCGGCACACCATGGCGCTCGGCCTGAAACGCCCGGTAGAAGGCCAGCAGCCCTACGGCAGCGACCATCAGGTCGAGGGACACGGCCCGGGTCTCGCTGACGAAGGTGGCCGTTAGCAGCAGCAGCGCCAGGCTGACCAGCGCCCAGGAGCGCGAGAACGGAGCCACCAGGCGATACACCATGCCGCCGCAGACGGCCGCCGCTACCGCGGTGGGCAGCCAGGCGGTGAGCTCGGTGACCCGCCCCAGCGGTAGCGAGAGCAGGTAGGTCAGGAGGGTGGAGGTAGCCGGATAGTCCGGGTAGGGTGCGCCGTAGGTGGTCGGGAACCAGCTGGGCCCATGGCGCAGCATTTCGCGGGCGAACAGCACGAAGCGCGAGTCGAAGCCAACGAAGGCGTCACCGTGCACACCGAGCAGGAACAGCACCAGAGTCGCCAGCATGACGCAAAGCGTCTGACGACTCAGGGCGGAATCTGCCTGAATACCGGACGTAGGAGGGAATGACGACACGCTTGAGTCTCTCGCAGGCTCCGCGCGGAAACGTCCGGGCGCCAATAGCCTGCACAAGCGCCCGTAGATACCACAGGGGCCGTCAAGAAGATGTCAAAACCGGCCACGGCAGATGCAAAACGGCCCGCAAAGCCAAACTCTGCGGGCCGTGGAATTTCGCGCCGAGCAGTGCCGGCTTAGAAGCGGTAGACCTCGACGTCAGTGCGGATCGGCACCACCAGCGGGATCTTCGGCCCCTCCACCTTGGGCTTGGCCACCTGCTCGGTATTGGCTACCTGCGGCTTGCGCGGCGGCGCCGCCTGCTGTTCGGCAACCGCGGCGGCGACCGGACGTACGTCGCGAGCGAGCTGCGCGGACAGCTTGCGCAGCAGGTCGCCCTGGGCACGCACCTGGTCCTGCACGCTGCCAGAATGCGCTTCTTCCTCGCGGAAGACGCGGCTGTCACGCAGCTCACCCTTCGGGTCGAGCAGACGCCAGCGCGCCTCCAGCACCGCCGGTTCCTTGGGGCCGGAATCCAGGCGACTGATGGTCAGCATGACCTGCACCTGCGGAGTGAAACCGGGCTTCTCCGGGAACAGCGCCAGACGGGTGCTGTCCAGCTCGCCCGACAGCAGGCGCATCAGCTGCTGGCTGACGTTGGTTTCCAGGCTGCCAGCCCAGCGGGCTTCAGTCGACAGGTTGAGGATACCGTCGGCCTGGCGCTGGACCATGGTCTCGCGCTTCAGGTAATCGGCCAGGGACACCGGGCCGAGCAGAACCGCGACGCCGTTGTCACGGGTCGGAACAGGAACCGCGCCCGCGTCCAGTTGGTACAACTGGGTCGGTCGGTTCACTGTACAGCCCGTCAGCCCAAGGAGGCTGACGAGGGAAAATAAGGCCAAGACGCGCCAAGCGCTCATCTGGTTCACCGTCATTCGCCGAAAATCGGCGCTACTTCCAACAAATTTCACTATGACTTCAGGCAACGCGCCGAGGCGCCAGTAGCCAAAGGGACGTATCATCCCTCAACCGGCGCCTCAGCTCCAGAGGCAGAATGTATCGAACCGCGTTTCAATCCTGAGACAGCGATTCTACCAGCAAGGCGTCCACTCGCTGGAAACCGCGCGGCAGTTTGTTGCCACGACGCCCCCTTTCGCCCTTGTAGTGCTCCAGATCGTCACCCTTGAGCGAAAGCGTCCGCTTGCCGGCCTGCAGCACCAGGGTCGCGCCCGTCGGAAGAACGGCGAGGTCGGTGAGATACTCCTCGCGGCTCGCCACGCGGTCGCCTGGCACGCTGATGATCTTGTTGCCCTTGCCCTTGGCCAACTGCGGCAGGTCGGAAACCTTGAACAGCAGCAGGCGGCCTTCGGTGGTCACGGCGGCGATCCAGTCCTGTTCCAAATCACTCACCGGCCGGGGTGCCATGACCTGCGCGCCATTGGGCAGGCTGAGCAGCGCCTTGCCGGCCTTGTTCTTGGCCTGCATGTCCTCGCCCTTGGCGACGAAGCCGTAGCCGGCGTCGGAAGCCAGCACGTACAGGGCATTGTCCTCCGGCAGCAGCACGCGCTCGAAGGAGGCGCCCGGCGGCGGCGTCAGGCGGCCGGTCAACGGCTCACCCTGGCCACGGGCCGACGGCAGGCCGTGGGCGGCCAGCGAATAGCTGCGGCCGGTGGAGTCGATGAACACCGCATACTGGTTCGAGCGGCCCGGCGCAGCGGCCTTGAAGCCGTCTCCGGCTTTGTAGGACAGACCGGTGGCGTCGATGTCGTGCCCCTTGGCGCAACGTACCCAGCCTTTTTCCGAGAGCACCACGGTGACCGGCTCGGTCGGCATCAGCTCGGTTTCCGACAGGGCGCGGGCTTCGGCACGCTCGACGATGGGCGAACGGCGGTCATCGCCGTAGGTCTCGGCGTCAGCGACCAGCTCGTCGCGCACCAGCTTGCGCAGCTTGGCGTTGGAACCCAGGATCGCCAGCAGTTTGGCGCGCTCCTTGGCCAGCTCGTCCTGCTCGCCGCGGATCTTCATCTCTTCAAGGCGCGCCAACTGACGCAGGCGGGTATCGAGGATGTAGTCGGCCTGCAGCTCGGAGAGCTCGAAGCGCTGCATGAGGACCGGCTTGGGCTGGTCCTCGGTGCGGATGATGTGGATGACTTCGTCGAGGTTGAGGAAGGCAACCAGCAAGCCTTCCAACAGGTGCAGGCGCTTCTCGACCTTGTCCAGGCGGAACTGCAGGCGGCGGCGCACGGTGTCGGTGCGGTAGGTCAGCCACTCGCTGAGCACCTGGCGCAGGTCCTTGACCTGGGGTTTGCCGTCCAGGCCGATGACGTTCATGTTCACCCGATACGAGCTTTCCAGGTCGGTGGTGGCGAACAGGTGGGTCATCAGTTCTTCGGCATCCACGCGGTTGGAGCGCGGGATGATGACGATGCGGCAGGGGTTCTCATGGTCCGACTCATCACGCAGGTCGGCCACCATCGGCAGCTTCTTGGCCTGCATCTGGCCGGCGATCTGCTCCAGCACCTTGGCCCCGGAGACCTGGTGCGGCAGCGCGGTGACGACGATATCGCCATCCTCGACGCGGTACACGGCGCGCATGCGCACCGAGCCGCGGCCGGTTTCGTAGATTTTCTGCAGGTCGGCGCGCGGGGTGATGATTTCCGCCTCTGTGGGGAAATCCGGACCTGGGACGAAATCGATCAGGTCGGCGACGGTGGAGCCCGGGTTATCCAGCAGGTGCACGCAGGCAGCGGCCACTTCGCGCAGGTTGTGCGGCGGAATGTCGGTGGCCATGCCCACGGCGATGCCGGTGGTGCCGTTGAGCAGCAGGTTGGGCAGGCGCGCCGGCAGCACGGCCGGCTCGTCCAGGGTGCCGTCGAAGTTCGGCACCCAGTCCGCGGTGCCCTGGCCCAGTTCGGAGAGCAAGGTTTCGGCGTAGCGCGACAGACGGGCCTCGGTGTAACGCATGGCGGCGAAGGACTTGGGATCGTCCGGCGCCCCCCAGTTGCCCTGGCCGTCCACCAGCGGATAGCGGTAGGAGAACGGCTGGGCCATCAGCACCATGGCTTCGTAGCACGCCGAGTCGCCGTGGGGATGGTACTTGCCCAGCACGTCGCCGACGGTACGCGCCGACTTCTTGTGCTTGGAGTCTGCGTCCAGGCCCAGTTCACTCATGGCATAGACGATTCGCCGCTGTACCGGCTTGAGGCCATCGCCGATGTGCGGCAGGGCGCGGTCCATGATCACGTACATGGAATAGTTCAGGTAAGCCTGTTCGGTGAAGTCGGCCAGTGACCGGCGCTCCACGCCCTCCAGACTCAGATCGAGGGTTTCGCTCATGCGTGCCTCACGGTGTAGATCGCTGGCGCAGCACCAGGGTGCCGTCCTGCTGGGTGAAATCCAGTTGTCTGAGTGCGCTCATGCCGAGCAGCACCTCGTCGCCTTCCATGCCCGGCGCGATCAGCGCCGGCACATCGGTGAGGCGGATGTCGCCGAGCTGCAGGTTGGGCAGGCGCGTGCGCCAGCCCTGGCTGCGGCCGTTGGCGGTGTCCAGGGTGATCGGCAACCCGCGCGGCAGGCCGAGCCGGTCGGCCAGGCGCTGCGGCAGGGCCACCTGGGTAGCACCAGTGTCGAGCATGAAGGTCACCGCCTCGCCATTGATCCGGCCGTCGGCCACATAGTGGCCGGCGCGATTGCCCACCAACCGCACTTCCACGGCGCCATTGGCGCGAGTCGACTGCGGTTGAGGGTTGGGATTGTGCTGACGGGTTTCCCAGGCGCCGAAATAATGGGTGGCGAGCAGGATGCCCGCGCCCCAGGCGAGGAACATCATGACCTTGCCGACCCGCTTGCCCGGTACTGCGTCGTTCATTTGCCACCAAGCCAGCCGCCGGCCGGCGCCGCGAAGCGCAGCACGTAGGGGCGGCCATCGCCGTCGGCGCGGGCGTGTTCACCGTTGTCCAGGCCGATCCAGGCGCCCTGCTCGTCGAGGATCAACGCCTCGGCCACGCCATAAGGCAGGTCGTAGCGGCGCTCCGGGGCCAGTGCACCGGCGGCGAAGGACCAGCACAACTCCTGCGCGCCGGTCTTGGCGTCACGGCGGCAGATCTGGTGCGCCAGGCGCTCCAGGGTGAACAGCTTGTCCTTGAACAACGCGATATCGGAGAAATCGATCGGCAGTGCGCGCTCGCTGCCCAGTTCCGGTGGCGGCATTGCCGTACCGCCCTCGCTGAGCATCACGCAGTTGCCTTCGCACTTCCAGGTGCCGTTCTCGTTGCGCACCTTGAGCAGGCCACGGCGCTGGCGCTCGGCGGCCAGCCACAGCTGCTTGCCATCGGCGCTGACGGCAATGCCTTCGTAGAGCGCATTGAACTCCATCAGCAGGCCGCTGGCGCGAGCCTGGCGCAGCAGGCTCTGCGGCAGCGGCAGCCAGCTCGGCTCGCCGACGGCGGGAAGCAGCAGGACGGCCGCGTAGCCTTCGCTGACCACATAGCGGTTGCCCGCCTGGTCGCAGCTGATGCCTTCGAAGTCCATGGCCCCACCACGCAACAGCCCACCGACGGCGACCCGCGCACGGGTGCCCCAGGACAGCCCGCTTTCCGGGGTGCCCGGCACCACGAAGGGTTCGGCGGTGGCCTGCCAGGCCTTGCCCGGCGCTTCGTCGATCAGCAGTCGATAGATACGGTCGTCGTCGCGGTCGGACACCGTCCACATCTCGTTGCCGCACAGTGCGAGCCCGGAAAGGTTGCCGCTGGGCATGCCCTCCACCGGATGCTCGGCGACGAACTGCAGCGACGCAGGAGCCACGGGCGCAGCCAGCGGCGCGCCAGCCTTCGGCGCCTGGTCGGGCACCTGGGCAGCGCTCGCTGCGCCGACGAACAGGCTCGTCAACAGGCAGGAGCAGGCCAGCAGCCAGCGCATCAGGCGAAGTCCGCCAGGTTGCCCTTGGTTTCCAGCCACGACTTGCGGTCGCCGGCGCGTTTCTTGGCCAGCAGCATGTCCATGATTTCCAGGGTGCCTTCGGCGTCTTCCAGGGTCAGCTGGACGAGGCGGCGGGTGTTGGGGTCCATGGTGGTTTCGCGCAGCTGCGGCGGGTTCATCTCGCCCAGGCCCTTGAATCGGGTGACCTGCGGCTTGCCACGGCGCTTCTCGGCGGCCAGGCGGTCGAGGATGCCGTCGCGCTCGGCTTCGTCCAGGGCGTAGAAGACTTCCTTGCCCAGGTCGATACGGAACAGTGGCGGCATGGCGACGTAGACGTGGCCGGCTTCCACCAGCGGGCGGAAGTGGCGGACGAACAGCGCGCACAGCAGGGTGGCGATGTGCAGGCCGTCGGAGTCGGCGTCGGCGAGGATGCAGATCTTGCCGTAGCGCAGCTGGGTCAGGTCGGCCGCGCCCGGATCGACGCCGATGGCCACGGCGATGTCGTGGACTTCCTGGCTGGCGAGCACTTCGCCGCCGTCCACTTCCCAGGTGTTCAGGATCTTCCCGCGCAGCGGCATGATCGCCTGGAATTCCTTGTCGCGCGCCTGCTTGGCCGAGCCACCGGCGGAGTCACCCTCCACCAGGAACAGCTCGGCGCGCATCGGGTCCTGCCCTGCGCAGTCGGCCAGCTTGCCGGGCAGCGCCGGGCCCTGGGTGATCTTCTTGCGCTCGACCTTCTTGCCCGCCTTGAGGCGGCGGCCGGCGTTGCTGATGGCCAGCTCTGCCAGTTGCAGGCCCAGTTCGGGGTGGGCGTTGAGCCACAGGCTGAAGGCGTCCTTGACCACGCCGGAGACGAACGCGGCGGCCTCGCGGGAGGACAGGCGCTCCTTGGTCTGGCCGGAGAACTGCGGCTCCTGCATCTTCATCGAGAGGACGAAGGCGATGCGCTCCCAGACATCTTCCGGCGCCAGCTTGACGCCGCGCGGCAGCAGGTTGCGGAATTCGCAGAACTCGCGCATGGCGTCCAGCAGGCCCTGGCGCAGGCCGTTGACGTGGGTGCCGCCCTGGGCAGTGGGGATCAGGTTGACGTAGCTTTCCTGCAGCGATTCGCCACCCTCGGGCAGCCACAGCAGGGCCCAGTCCACTGCTTCCTTGTTGCCGGCCAGCGACCCGCAGAACGGCTCGTCGGGCAGGCGCAGGTGCTCGGAGACCGAGTCGACCAGGTAGGAACGCAGGCCATCCTCGTAGTGCCACTCGATGCGCTCGCCGCTGGCCTTGTCCTCGAAGCTGACCAGCAGGCCGGGGCAAAGCACGGCCTTGGCCTTGAGCACGTGTTTCAGGCGGCTGACGGAGAACTTGTGCGAGTCGAAGTACTTGGCGTCCGGCCAGAAGTGCACGCTGGTGCCGGTATTGCGCTTGCCGACGCTGCCGACGACTTCCAGGTCGCTGGACTTGAAACCGTCGGCGAAGGTCATGCGGTATTCGTTGCCGTCGCGCTTGACGCGCACCTCGACCAGCGTCGACAGCGCGTTCACCACCGAGATGCCCACGCCGTGCAGGCCGCCGGAGAACTGGTAGTTCTTGTTGGAGAACTTGCCGCCGGCGTGCAGCTTGGTGAGGATCAGTTCGACGCCGGGCACGCCCTCTTCGGGGTGGATGTCCACCGGCATGCCGCGGCCGTCGTCGATTACCTCCAGCGAGTTGTCCTCGTGGAGGATCACCTGCACGCTCTTGGCGTGGCCGGCGAGGGCTTCGTCGACGCTGTTGTCGATGACTTCCTGGGCCAGGTGGTTCGGGCGCGAGGTGTCGGTGTACATGCCCGGGCGCTTGCGCACCGGATCGAGGCCGGAGAGAACCTCGATGGCGTCTGCGTTATAGGCGTTCTGCTGGGCCATGGGGTTCCTGCTTAATCAGTCGAAGAGGTGATGGCTTCAAAGGCGGAGAAGTCGATGTCGCGCCACTGGCTGGACGGCACGCCGGCGAAGGCCAGCAGGGCCGGCAGATGGCTGACGAAGCGCTGGAAGCTGTGATCGCCGCCGGACTCGATGCGCAAGGCAGCGGCCCGGTAGTAGCGCTCGGCGGCGCGGTAATCGAGGGTTTCGTCGGCGGTCTGCAGCCACACCTGGTAGCGCGAGCCGTCGGTGGGCGTGGGGACTTCCAGTTCCGCCAGGGCGGCAACGTGGTCCAGGGTCAGTTCCCAGGTCTCGCCGCTGTAGTAGTTGGTCTGCGGGCCGAGCTGGCCGTCGAACAGCCGGTGCGGGGCCACGGCCGGGTTGATCAGCACGGCCCTCAGGTCATGGCGTTCGGCCAGATACGTGGCGTAGTAGCCGCCCAGGGAGCTGCCGATCAGCACTGGCTGGCCCAGGTCGGCAACGGCGGATTCCAGCTGTGCCATGGCCTTGCGCGGATGATGGTGCAACGCGGGCACGCGCAGTTGCTCGGCCAGGCCCAGGCGCTCCATGGCGGCCGCGAACTGGCGCGCCTTCTGCGAGCCGGGCGAACTGTTGAATCCGTGGATATAGAGGAATGCGGTCATGGGCCGGGAGGCTACAAGCTGCAAGTGGCATGCCGCAAGTGGGTCAGCGTCGCAAGGCGTTCGAAGCGTGACCGATCAATAACCCTTGATGCTGTAGTCGACTTCGAACTCGATGTCGGTCACGCGCGAAACGCCTGTCTCCACCCGACCATCGGCCATCAGCCGCAACCAGCGATAGCCCGGCGCCGGGCTGTCGACGCAGAAGTCTTCGCTGCCGGGAGTGAACTGCACGCAGGTG
The DNA here is from genome assembly GCF_010994165.1 of Pseudomonas nitroreducens. Taxonomy (NCBI): domain Bacteria; kingdom Pseudomonadati; phylum Pseudomonadota; class Gammaproteobacteria; order Pseudomonadales; family Pseudomonadaceae; genus Pseudomonas; species Pseudomonas nitroreducens. Next base: position 346,496 of record NZ_WMBX01000005.1, read on the forward strand.
GACGGTGAAGCCAGCAGGCGCACGTCGCCGCGCATGCGGTCGATCTCCTGGTGCACGTGGCCCCAGAGCAGGCAGCGCACGTTCGGATGGCGGTCGAGCACGGCGAACAGGCGCTCGGGGTTGTAGATGCCTATGCGGTCCATCCACCGGCTGCCGATGGGCACCGGGTGGTGATGGAAGCTGATCAGCAGGTGCTTGTCTGGCGCGGCCTGGATGGCGCGCTCAAGCAGATGGATCTGCTCGACGGTCATCTGCCCCGGCACCGCGCCGGGAATGGTGGAGTCCAGCAGAATCACCCGCCAGGCGCCCAGGTCGATCACCGGTTCGAGCAGGTCGGTGTCGGCGGCGGCCTCGCGCATCGGCCCCAGTTCGTCGTGATTGCCGGGGAACCAGCGGGCCGGCGCGGCAATCGATGCGGTGATTTCGCGAAAGCGCTGGTAGGACTCTACCGAGCCATCCTGGGAGAGATCACCCGTGGCCAGCACCAGGTCGATCGCCGGTTGCTCCTCGCCCACCAGTCGGACGACCTGGGTCAGGCTGTCGGCGGTGTCCATGCCCAGCAGCCGGCCGTTCTCTTCGGCGAACAGGTGGCTGTCGGAAAGCTGGACGACCAGGACGGAATCGGAAGCGGTGGGCTGGGTGGGCAATGCGCCTTCTCCTGTGAGGCGGGCGTGCGGGGATTCGTGACGAAGTATGGTGACAGGCGCCCCCCTGAGCAAACCGGGAAAGCGTCACAGATCACAGTTAGGGACACGAGTCTGCGATGGACGGGCAGGATATCATGGCACGCTGCCACTACCGCCATCTCAGCGTTGCAGCACCGGCTCCAGCTCATGGCCGCAGGACAGGCAATGGCTCAGCCATTCGCCGAGGAACTGGTTGAGCTGGTTCTTCTCGTCCGGCTGATGCATCGCCTGGTTCGGGTAGGGGTAGATCGCCAGCAGGCGGCGCGCCTGCTCGGCACCGACCACCTCGGCCATGCGTGCATCGTGGTACACCCGCACTTCCAGCTTGGGCGCAGGCAGCCAGGGCAGCCCCAGCTCCTGGCGCACCTGCAGGACCGTGGTGTACGGGCAGGCTTCGACCACGTCCAGCGCCAGCACGCCGAGCAGCCGCTCGCCTTCGCTGAGCGCCACACGGCGCGAGACCTGGGCCTCGCGCATTTCCGGCAACAGGCGCATCAGGCGCAAGTAGTTCGCCTCACAGGTCGCCTGCAACCCCGCCAGGTCGACGCGATAGCGCTCGCGCAGCAGATTCACACCCATAACCCCCTTACCTCGGCGCGATTGAGCGCCAGCCATTGCAGGGCGAGCATGCTCGCCGCGTTGTTGATACGGCCGTCACGCACGGCCTGCAGTGCTTCCTCCAGCGGCATGACGTGGACGCGGATGTCCTCGCCCTCCTCTTCCAGCCCGTGAATGCCGGAGGCGCTGCTGCTGTCGCAGCGACCGACGAACAGGTGCACCAGTTCGTTGCTGCCGCCGGGCGACGGCAGGTACTGGGCGATCGGCCAGAGCGCGCCGAGGGTCAGGCCGGCTTCCTCCACCGCTTCGCGGCGGGCGACCTCCTCGGGCTCCTCATCCTTGTCGATCAGCCCGGCAACCAGCTCCATCAGCCAGGGATTGACCCCGGCGTCCATGGCGCCGACGCGGAACTGCTCGATCAGCACCACTTCATCGCGCTGCGGATCGTAGGGCAGTACGCACACGGCATCGTGGCGCACGAACAATTCGCGGGTCAGCAGCGGGCCCATGCCGCCGGCGAACTGGCGGTGCCGAAGGCGCAGGCGGTCGACCTTGTAGAAGCCCTTGAAGCACTGTTCGCGCTCCTGGATCTCGATATCCTGCGGGCCTGGCTTGAACGTTTCCGACATCCCGTTCTACTCCCGTTCCTACTGACAGTACGTTGAACTTCGCGCCATCCTATCGCGCCGCCGGAGCAGGCGCAGCCTCTTTCGCGGGCCGCCGGGCGGCCGGTCTGCTGTGACCGTCGCACACTGCCGGCGTTCCGCCAAAGTGGTTCATACTCACCCGCCGAACCGGCAGCACCGATGGCGGTCGAACCACTCCAATTGCCGGCGAACGTCAACGACAAGGATTCCCATGCGACTTCTGAAACTTGCCGCCCTGGGCAGCATCTGCCTGTTACTGGGGGCGTGCCAGGGTCTGTTCAAGCCCTCGCTCGACGAGCCGCTCACTGCGCGCCACACCGCTTTCGAACACGCGCAGCCGGGCTGCCAGGGCGAGCAATGCCCGCTGTTCAACCTCGATACCCTGAGCTTCGACGACGAGCCGGCGCTCAACGAAGCGATCAACGCCCAACTGCTGCAACTGGCCCGCGAGGGCGACGGCGCGGCCCCCGCCAGCCTGGATGTCTACGAGAAAGGCTTCCTCGATTCGGCGCAGCCCGGCTGGAGCTCCTACCTGCAAGCGAAGATCCGCGAACAGCATGACGGTCTGGTGATCATCGAGCTGTCCAGCTATCGCTTCACCGGCGGCGAGTACGGCCAGCCCGGCCGCGCCTTCATCAATTATGATCGACGCCTCCACAAGGTGCTCACCCTGCAGGACATTCTCCAGCCCGGCCAGGAGGACAACTTCTGGAAAGTGGCGCGCATGGCGCACCAGGCGTGGATCCTGCAGAACAAGCTGGACGAGCAGGACCCGAACTTCTCGAAGAACTGGCCGTTCCAGCCGACCGAGCACTTCGCCCTGACCTTCGGCGCGCTGACGCTCAAGTACGACATCGACCGCATCGCCCCGCATTCGGTCGGGCACCCGGAGCTGAAGATTCCGTACCCGCGCCTGAACGGGATCGTGAAGACCTATTACTTCCCTGGGCGCGGGGCGCAGTAAAGGTCCGGTTCGCGAGCAAGCACGCTCCTACGAAGAGCACACTCGGCGTTACCGGGTGCCTGCCGGAGCGAGCTTGCTCGCGAACAGCGTTACGCAGTAGCCGGCCCTTTCACGCCCACACGCCCCAGCAGCAGTTGCAACACACCCGCCACCACCAAAGCCGGCAGCGTTGCGCCCAGATCAGGCTGGTAGTTCGCCAACAGGTGATACACCACCACGCCGCCGCCCCAGGCCAGCAGCGAGCCCCAGCGCAGGCCATGGGGAATCGCGGCCGGCGCGCGGCGACGGAGGACGAAGTGATCGATCAGCACCACGCCGAACAGCGGGGCGAACACCGAGCCGATCAGCAGCAGGAAATTCTGGTACTGCGCAAGCGGCGCAAACCAGGCGATCAGGGTACAGATCACACCGATCGCCAGCGCCAGGTGTTCGACCTTGAGCGGCAGCAGGATGCCACTGGAGACCGCCGCCGAGTGGATGTCGGCAAAGGCCTTCTCCGATTCGTCGAGCAGGATCAGCAGCAGCGGGATGCCCATGCCCGCACCGGCCAGCGCCAGCAGCAGCGCGTTGGCATCGCTGCCCTGGGCGAACGCCAGGGTGTAGGCCACGCCCAGCCCCATCAGCCAGAAGCAGCCGATGAAGAAGCCCAGCGCCGCGCCGGTGAAGGTCTGCCCGGCGCGCTTGCCGAAGCGCGAGTAGTCGGCGATCAGCGGCAGCCACGACAGCGGCATGGCGATGGCGATGTCGAAGCCCACGGCGAAGGTCAGCGACCCATCGCCGGCCTTGGCCCAGAGCGCCGCCAGGTCGGCACGCTGGAACAGGTCGATGGTCAGCCAGATGCACGCGGCGATCAGCAGCCAGATCCCCCAGCGACGCAGCACACGGCGCACGAAGGCCAGCGGGCCGGCGACCGCCAGCAGGGTTGCCAGCGCGCCGAATACCAGGGTCCACAGCGCAGGGTTGCTCCAGGCGCCACCTTCACCGAAGGCGCGGGTCGCCAGCAGGCTGGCCGCATCACGCATGACGATGATCTCGAAGGCGCCCCAGCCGACCAGCTGCAGCAGGTTGAGCAGCGCCGGCAACGCGGCGCCATGGCTGCCCAGGCTGAGCTTGAGCGAGGCCATGGCGGATAGGCCGGTGTCGGTGCCGATGACCCCGGCGCTGGCCAGCAGCAGCACGCCGACCAGGGTGCCGAGCAGGATCGCGCCCAGCGCGCCGGCCAGGCCCAGGCCCGGCGCCAACAGCGCACCGGTCTGCAGCACCATCAGGCCGATGCCCAGGGAGAACCAGAGGGAGAACAGGTCGCGCAGGCCGAGTACCCGCTGGGCGTTGCCCACGGCGGAAGTCGGTGAGTAGTCGATGGCGGTAGTGGTCACGATGCGTGCAGGGCTCGAAGGTTGGATTAGGTTTTGTTGTTTTTTGTAGGAGCGAGCTTGCTCGCGAACCGCCCAGTTGCGGAGTCGCCGGCAAAGGTTCGCGAGCAAACTCGCTCCTACAGGTATTGCACAGGCATCACACCTGCTTGTAGATCACCGAGCCTTCGTCCTTGAAGCGCGCGGCCTGCTGCTGGAAGCCGGCCTCGATGGCTTTCTGCTCATCGGTGAGGCCGTTTTCCTTGGCGTAGTCGCGGACTTCCTGGGTGATCTTCATGGAGCAGAACTTCGGCCCGCACATGGAACAGAAGTGCGCGACCTTGGCCGAGTCCTTGGGCAGGGTCTCGTCGTGGAAGGCGCGGGCGGTATCCGGGTCGAGGCCGAGGTTGAACTGGTCTTCCCAGCGGAACTCGAAACGCGCCTTGGACAGGGCGTTGTCGCGGATCTGCGCGCCCGGGTGGCCCTTGGCGAGGTCGGCGGCGTGGGCGGCGATCTTGTAGGTGATGATGCCGGTCTTCACGTCATCCTTGTTCGGCAGGCCCAGGTGCTCCTTGGGCGTGACGTAGCAGAGCATGGCGCAGCCGAACCAGCCGATCATCGCCGCGCCGATGCCGGAGGTGATGTGGTCGTAGCCCGGCGCGATGTCGGTGGTCAGCGGGCCGAGCGTGTAGAACGGCGCCTCGTCGCAGCACTCCAGCTGCTTGTCCATGTTTTCCTTGATCAGGTGCATCGGCACGTGGCCAGGGCCTTCGATCAGCACCTGGACGTCGTGCTTCCAGGCGATGCGGGTCAGCTCGCCGAGGGTTTCCAGCTCGCCGAACTGCGCCGCGTCGTTGGCGTCGGCGATCGAACCCGGACGCAGGCCATCGCCCAGCGAGAAGCTGACGTCGTAGGCCTTCATGATTTCGCAGATTTCCTCGAAGTGGGTGTAGAGGAAATTCTCCTGGTGATGGGCCAGGCACCACTTGGCCATGATCGAGCCGCCACGGGAGACGATGCCGGTAACCCGCTTGGCGGTCAGCGGCACGTAGCGCAGCAGCACGCCGGCGTGGATGGTGAAGTAGTCCACGCCCTGCTCGGCCTGTTCGATCAGGGTGTCGCGGAAGATTTCCCAGGTCAGGTCCTCGGCGATGCCGTTGACCTTCTCCAGCGCCTGGTAGATCGGCACAGTGCCGATCGGTACCGGGCTGTTGCGCAGGATCCACTCGCGGGTCTCGTGGATGTGCTTGCCGGTGGACAGGTCCATCACCGTATCGGCGCCCCAGCGGATGCCCCAGGTAAGCTTTTCCACTTCTTCCTCGATGGAGGAACCCAGCGCGCTGTTGCCGATGTTGCCGTTGACCTTCACCAGGAAGTTGCGGCCGATGATCATCGGCTCCAGTTCGGTGTGGTTGATGTTCGCCGGGATGATCGCGCGGCCACGAGCGACTTCCTCGCGGACGAACTCGGGAGTGATCTCCTGCGGAATGCTCGCGCCGAAGCTCTGGCCCGGATGCTGGGCGCCCAGCAGGCCGGCGGCGCGGGCCTCCTGCAGCTTCATGTTCTCGCGGATGGCGATGTATTCCATTTCCGGCGTGATGATGCCCTGGCGTGCGTAGTGCATCTGCGTGACGTTCCCGCCCGCCTTGGCCCGACGCGGGGTGCGCACGTGAGCGAAGCGCAGGGCGTCCAGGCTGGCATCGGCCAGGCGCGACTGGCCGAACTCGGAGGTCAGGCCGGGGAGGATTTCGGTATCGCCGCGCTCGTCGATCCAGGCCGAACGCACGTCCGGCAAGCCCTTGCGCAGGTCGATGCGAACGTCCGGGTCGGTGTAGGGGCCGGAGGTGTCGTAGACCATCACCGGGGCGTTCTTCTCGCCACCGAAGGCGGTCGGGGTGTCGGCGAGGGTGATTTCCCGCACAGGGACGCGGATGTCCGGGCGCGAGCCGGTCAGATAGACCTTTTTCGAATTCGGAAACGGCTGGGTCGACTGGCGATCGAGCTGTTCAAGGCGGGTGACGTTGTTCTTCTGGGTGCTCATCCTGGCTCTCCTTGGGTTGATTGCCGGGGAGAACCTGGAACGAGAGGAGCTGCTTGCTGCAGCGAAGGGACGCATCCCGTGAAGGGCTGGGGCCGGGGCGGAATACGCCGCGGGATGCGGTCTTCTTGTTCCCTACGCGGGTGCTAACCCGATCAGGTTCAACGGGATCCGGAACTATCCGATCTCAGCCCCTCGCAATGGGGCACCCCGACAAGAACGCCCGCAGTCTAATCAAGTGGACAGGGATTAGCCAATCGCCGTCCGACAGAATTCCTTGCGACCTCCTACAGGCAGCTACACTCCAGCCTCGGAAGGCTCGTACGAACGTGCCTTGACCGCCACCGGCGGCGACCGTAGCCTTGCCCCACCTCGCATCACTTTCCAGGATGAACGAATGCTGCGCAGACTCTCTCTGGCTGTCGCTGTTGCCGCTACGACAGGCTTTGCCTGGGCTGCCCAGCCCGCTCCGGCCGCTACTCCGCTGCCCACCAAGACAGATCTGATCAGCGTCTACAAGGACGCTGTCGACAATAACGCCGACCTCGCCGCCGCCCAGGCCGATTACCTGGCGCGCAAGGAAGCCGTGCCCCAGGCACGCTCCGGCCTGCTGCCGCAGATCAACGCCGGTGCCAGCACCGGGTCGACTCGCACCTCACTGGACACCCCCAGCGCCACGCTGAACCGCAATACCCAGCTGGTGCAGGCAAGCCTGAGCCAGCCGCTGTTCCGTGCGGACCGCTGGTTCCAGCTCAAGGCCGCGGAAAACACCACCGAACAGGCCCAGCTGGAATTTTCTGCAACGCAGCAACAGCTGATCCTGCAGACTGCCCAGACCTACTTCGGCGTGCTCCGAGCCCAGGACAACCTGGCGGCCAGCAAGGCCGAGGAAGCGGCGTTCAAGCGCCAGCTCGACCAGTCCAACGAGCGCTTCGACGTCGGCCTGTCCGACAAGACCGACGTGCTGGAATCCCAGGCGGGATACGACACCGCCCGCGCCAACCGGATCGTCGCCGAGCGCCAGGTGGATGACGCCTTCCAGGCCCTGGTGACCCTGACCAACCGCGAGTACAGCGCCATCGAGGGCATCCTCCACTCGCTGCCGGTGGTCGCGCCGATCCCCAATGACGCCAAGGCCTGGGTGGATACCTCGGTGCAGCAGAACCTGCGCCTGCAGGCCAGCAACTACGCGGTCGACGCCGCCGAAGAGACCCTGCGCCAGCGCAAGGCCGGCCACCTGCCGACCGTCGACGCCGTGGCCCAGTACCAGAAGGGCGACAACGATGCCCTGGGCTTTGCCAACTCCGGCGTACCGGGCGAGCCGCACTATGGCAAGTACGTCGACCAGAGCAGCATCGGCCTGCAACTGAACGTGCCGATCTACAGCGGCGGCCTGACCAGTTCCCAGGTCCGCGAGGCCTACCAGCGCCTGAACCAGAGCGAGCAGCTGCGCGAAAGCCAGCGCCGCCAGGTGGTACAGGACGCGCGCAACCAGCACCGTGCGGTGAACACCGACGTGGAGCAGGTGAAGGCGCGCCGCCAGGCGATCATCTCCAACCAGAGTTCGCTGGAAGCCACCGAGATCGGCTACCAGGTCGGTACCCGCAACATCGTCGACGTACTGGACGCCCAGCGTTCGCTGTACAACTCGGTGCGCGACTACAACAACACCCGCTATGACTACATCCTCGACAACCTGAGTCTCAAGCAGACCGCCGGCACCCTCGCGCCGAGCGACCTGGAAGCGCTGGGCAGCTACCTGAAACCGGACTACAACCCGGACAAGGACTTCCTCCCGCCAGACCTGGCCAAGGCCGCCGAGGCACAGCTCAAGGCCGGTTCGAAGTACTGATCCAGCCCCATGAAAAAGCCCCGCGATGCGGGGCTTTTTCTTTGGACTTGCCGCCGACAGGGCGTCGCGCTCAATCGCGATACCCCGGCGAGACGCGATCCAGCATGCGCAGCAGCGCCGACCAGGCCAGGTCATAGCCATCCGGATCGCTCAATTCGCCTTCGGCCAGCGGTCGCGCCGGGGCGTTGAACTGCTGCTCGGTGTGACGACATACCTCCTCCGGCGGAATCACCAGCTCGCCGCCCGCCTGGGCCGCCAACTGGATGTCGCAGGCCTTCTCCAGGTAGTACATGCGCAGGAACGCCTGCTGCACGGTCTGGCCGACCGTCAGCAGCCCATGGTTGCGCAGCATCAGGCCCAGGTGATCGCCCAGGTCGGCGACCAGGCGCTGTTGCTCGTCCATGGACAGGGCGATCCCTTCGTAATCGTGGTAGCCCAGCCGTCCGTAGAACTCCATCGACATCTGGTTCAGCGGCAGCAACCCGCAAGCCTGAGCCGCCACCGCGCAGCCGGCGCGAGTGTGGGTGTGCAGCACACACTGCGCGTCCTCGCGGGCGCCGTGGATGGCACTGTGGATGACGAAGCCGGCCGGGTTGACCTTGTACGGCGACGGCTCCACGGCATGACCGGACAGGTCGATCTTCACCAGGCTCGAGGCAGTGATCTCGTCGAACATCAGGCCGTAGGGATTGATCAGGAAATGGTGTTCGGGACCAGGAATACGCACCGAGATATGCGTGAAGATCAGGTCGGACATGCGGTAGTGCGCGATCAGGCGGTAGCAGGCCGCCAGTTCCTCGCGCAGCTTCCATTCCTCGGGTGAACAGGTGGCGCGGCTGGGCGCCTGCAGCGACGTCATGGTGCACTTCTCCTCAAGGCAAGAAGACGCCGGGGCAGTCGCCCCAGCGTCACGGTCACGTTCTGGTTATTGCGCGGCCCAGGCGTTGAAGCGCTCTTCCAGCTCCTCGCCATGGTCGACCCAGAACTCATCGTCCATCGCCAGGCCCTGGGGCAGGTTCTGCGTCGAGGTCGGCACCCAGCCGGCGAGATCGGACGGCAGGCGTTCGGCGGCCTGCTTGTTGGTCGGACCATACGCAATGTGCTTCACGTAGTCGACCTGCGCATCGGGCTGGTTGGCGAAGGCGATGAAGCGCTTCGCCGCGTCGACGTGCTGCGAGCCCTTAATGATCGCCCAGTAGTCCATGCCATACAGGCTGCCCGGCCAGACCAGTTGCAGGTTGCGCCCGCCCTTGAAGGCATCGGCGATGCGCCCGGTGTAGGTGGTGGTCATCACCACGTCACCGGCGGCCAGCCACTGCGCGGGCTGCGCGCCGGCTTCCCACCACTGCACATAGGGCTTGATCTGGTTGAGCTTGGCGAAGGCGCGGTCGACACCGGCCTTGGTGCCCAATTCCTTGTAGACGTCCGCCGGCTTCACGCCGTCGGCCATCAGGGCGAACTCCAGGTTGTAGATGGCGCGCTTGCGCAGGCCACGCTTGCCGGGGAATTTCTTCACATCCCAGAAATCGGCCCAGGACTGCGGCGCCGGCTTGAGCTTGTCCGCGTCGTAGGCGATGGCCACGCCCCATACCAGCGCGGCCGAACCGCAATCCTTGGCGGCGTTGGGAATCAGCTGGTCCTTGCCGCCGATCTGCTGCCAGTCCAGCGGCACGAACAGGCCCTCGTCGCAGCCACGCGCAAGGTCAGGTCCTTCGATCTGCACCACGTCCCAGTCGGCGTGGCCGGTATCGGCCATCACCTTGATGCGCGCCATCTCGCCGTTGTATTCGGTCTGGGTCACACCAACCCCGGACTGCTTGCTGAACGGCTGGAAGAAGGCCGCTTCCTGGGCCTTCTGACCCGCGCCGCCATAACCGACCACCACCATGTTCTCGGCGGCCTGGGCGACGCCGCAGCACAGCCCGAGGGCTAGCAGCAGGGGCGCGGCGGCGGTCTTGAGGAAGAAGCGTTTGTGGAAACTGCTTTGACGCAAAGTCATCGGGCATACCCCCAGTCGTAGGTGGCAGCGGGCGCAGCCGGAATGACTGCACACACGCAGGACGGGCGCGCCGGAACCACGGAGCAAGAAAGACAGGGCAGAGATGAATCGATTGCCAGCGGGTGGACCCGCCGTGCGAGGGGGTACCGTACGGGACGGTTCATGCGCCTCTCCTCTTGTAGTTGTTGTGGAGCACGTCGCGGTTGCCCCGGAAACTCCGGGAGCGGCATCGAAACTACCCAGTCACTTTTAAAAAAACAAGTTGATTTTTTACTGGCGGTAAATTTCCATAGCAAGAACTTAAACAACGCTTTCCACCCAGGAGAAGTCGCCGTGTCCCAGGTTCGCCACTTCCAGCAATCCGCCCTGCAGTTCCAGTCCTACGGTGGACAAGACATCGAACGCGCCGCCATCTGCCGCCTGATCGGTCCGGCGGACAGCGAGACCATGGGCGCGGGCCTGGCGCGCTTCGACGGCGTCTCCATCGAGTGGACAGTGCTCTACGACGAACTGATCGTGGTGCTGGAAGGCAATTTCCGCCTGCGCCTGGCCGACCAGGTGATCGAGGCCAGGCCGGGTGATGTGATCTGGGTCCCCGAGCGCACGCCGCTGGCCTACGAAGGCGAAAAAGCCTGTGTTTTCTACGCCCTCTACCCGGTGGACTGGCAGGCGCGCAACGCCTAGCTGGTCGACCGGCTGCGCGTCGGCGCAACTGCGTTGGAAACCGGCTCGGCATGCTCATTTACTGGAGTAAACTCCGCTGCCTCTCCGGTCTCCGCCTTGTTGCGCTCTAGCTCGCGCGGTCGATGTTTAGCGCTGTATTTACAACAAGAATCCGGAGTTGCCCGATGAGCCAGTTTCCCCACCTGTTCAGCCCGCTGCAGATCCGCGGCAAGGCGCTGAAGAACCGCATCATGTCCACCGGGCACGACACCTCGATGCCCACCGACAACCTGGTCAACGACCAGCTGGTGGCCTACCACACCGCCCGCGCCAAGGGTGGCGTCGGCCTGATCGTGCTACAGGTCGCCGGTGTGCACGACAGCGCCCGCTACACCTCCCACGTGCTGATGGCCACCGATGACGAGTGCATCCCCGGCTACCGGCGCATCGCCGAGGCCTGCCACGCCGAGGGCACGGTGGTGCTGTCCCAGGTGTTCCACCCGGGCCGCGAAATCATGGAGTCCAGCGACGGCCTGCTGGCCGTGGCCTACGCACCGTCCGCTTCGCCCAACGAACGCTTCCGCGTGATGCCCCGCGAGCTTAGCCAGGCGATGATCGACGAGATCATCGCAGGCTATGCCGCCGCCGCACGGCGCCTGCACACTGCCGGCATCGACGGCGTGGAAGTGGTGGCCAGCCACGGCTACCTGCCGGCGCAGTTCCTCAACCCACGGGTGAACCGCCGCAGCGACGGCTACAACGGCGATCTCGACGCCCGCCTGCGCTTCACCCGCGAAGTGATCGCCGCCATCCGCGCCGCCACCGACGACGACTTCATCATCGGCCTGCGCATCTCCGCCGACGAGCGCGATCCCGAAGGCCTCACCGAAGACGAATCGCTGCAGGGCGTCAAAGGGCTGCAGAAAGACCTGGACTACGTGCACATCGTCGCCGGCACCTCCGCTTCCCTGGGCGGCGCCATCCACATCGTGCCGCCGATGGCCATCGAAGCGGCCTACCTGGCCAACGAAGCCGGCACCTTCAAGCGCAATCTGGACATCCCGCTGTTCGTCACCGGGCGCATCAACCAGCCGCAGGAAGCCGAGCTGATCGTCGCGCGCGGCCAGGCGGACGTCTGCGGCATGACCCGCGCGCTGATCTGCGACCCGCAGATGCCCAGCAAGACCGAACGCGGCCACGTCGAGGACGTGCGCGCCTGCATCGCCTGCAACCAGGCGTGCATCGGCCACTTCCACCGCGGCTACCCGATCTCCTGCATCCAGCATCCGGAAACCGGCCGCGAACTGATCTACGCCGAACGCAAGATGGCCGCCCAGCGCAAACGCGTCCTGGTGGTCGGTGGTGGGCCAGCCGGCATGAAGGCCGCCGCTGTCGCTGCCCAGCGTGGCCATGACGTCACCCTTTGCGAAGCCACCGCTCAGTTGGGCGGCCAGGTCAACCTCGCCCAGCTCCTGCCGCGCCGCGCGGAGTTCGGCGGTGCCTCCACCAACCTGCAACGCGAGATGCAGCTGGCGGGCGTCGAAGTGCGCCGCAACACCCGCGTCGACCGCGCGCTGGTAGAGGCCGAGCGCCCCGACGTAGTGATCGTCGCCACCGGCGCCAAACCCTATCGCCCCCCTTACGAAGAAGCGGGCGAGCTGCAGGTGGTGGACGCCTGGCAGGTGCTGCGCGGCGAAATGAAGCTCGGCCGCTCCGTTCTGGTCACCGACTGGCGCGCCGACTGGATCGCCCCCGGCATCGCCGAGCGCCTGGTACGCGACGGCCACCAGGTGCAACTCGCCGTGAACGGCACCCACGCCGGCGAAAGCCTGCCCCTCTACGTGCGCGATCACCTGGCTGGCGAGCTGCACCGCCTGGGCATCAGCATCACCACCTACGCCCGCCTGTACGGTGTGGACGACAGCACCGTCTACCTGCAGCACACCGCTAGCGGCGAGCCGATGCTGGTGGAAAACATCGACACTCTGGTGCTCTGCCAGGGCCACCAACCGGTGGACGAACTGGCCGACGAGATCGCCGACCTCGCCGAGGTACGCCGCATCGGCGACTGCCTGGCGCCACGCACGGCGGAAGAGGCGATCTACGAGGGACTCAAGGCGGGTTGGGCAATCTGAGCCCTGGCAAGGCAACTTCCTGCAGGAGCGAGCTTGCTTGCGAACCGCTCAGCGCCGAACTCGCCGGGAGCCTCGTTCGCGAGCAAGAACTGGGTGCCCCTCGCTCCTACGAAGAGCAAACGGTCCACAGCCCCGGCGCATTGTTTAGAATGCCCCACGACGACATTCGCCAGGACTCTCGCCGCATGAGCCGCAAAGCCCCGCAGGAAGCACCCGCCAACGCCGAAGCGCAGTTCCTCGGCACCCGCATCCGCGGCCTGCGCAAGCGGCGCGGCATGACCCTGGCGGCGCTGGCCGAGCAGAGCGGGCTCACCGCCGGCTACATCAGCCAGCTGGAGCGCAACCTGGCGTATCCGTCGATCCCGGCGCTGTTCAATATCGCCCGCAGCCTGGGCGTGACCATCCAGTGGTTCTTCGCCAGCGAAGTGCAGGTCGACCCGGCCGACGCCGGCTACGTGGTGCGGCGCAATGCCCGTACCAGCGTGCATTACGAGGATGGCATCGTCGACGAACTGCTCAGCCCGCAACCCAGCCGCCAGCTGGAGATCCTCCACTCGAAGTTCCCGCCCGGCACCTACAGCCAGCAGAGCTACAGCCATGAAGGCGAAGAAGCCGGCTACCTGCTCAGCGGCACGTTCGAGCTATGGGTGGGCGAGCGCTATTTCCTGCTCAATGAGGGCGACAGCTTCAGCTACTCCAGCCAGGAGCCGCATCGCTATGGCAATCCGGGTGACGTGGACGCGGTGGTGCTGTGGGTGATTACCCCGCCGACGTTCTGATCAGTCGCCCCAGCCCATCCAGCAACCGCCCGAGCGCGCCCTGGTTGGCTTTCATCACGCCACGCCCGGCCTCGGCCATGCGCTCGGCGCTTGCCGGCTCGTCCCACAGAGCGGCCACGGCCACTGCCAGCGAAGGTGCATCGGCCACCTCGCGCAGCGCCCCAACCTCGCGCAATTGCGCAGCGATTTCCAGGAAGTTGAACAGGTGCGGGCCCGACAACACCGGCTTGCCCAGCGCCGCCGGCTCCAGCAGGTTGTGCCCGCCATTGGGCACCAGGCTGCCACCGACGAAGGCGACGTCGGCCAGCGCATAGAGGAACAGCAGTTCGCCCATGGTATCGCCCAGCAGCACCCGGGTGTCCGCCGTGACCAGCTCGCCGGTGGAGCGACGCTGGGTACGGAAGCCTTCACGCTGGCACAATTCGAACATCGGGCCGAAGCGCTCCGGGTGGCGCGGCACCAGAAGCAGCAAGGCGTCCGGATGTTTTTCCAGCAGTTGGTGGTGCGCCGCCAGGATGATTTCGTCTTCGCCGACATGGGTGCTGGCAGCGATCCAGATCGGCCGCTGCTGTGCTTGCCATTGGGCGCGCAGATCACCGGCGCGGACCAGTAGTTCAGGGTCGATGGCCAGGTCGAACTTGATCGAGCCGGTGACGCTCACGCAGTCCGGGCGCGCGCCGAGCCGGCGGAAGCGCTCGGCTTCGGCCTCGGTCTGCACGGCGATCCAGCTCATCTCTTCGAGCATCGGCCGGGTCAGCCCGGCGAAACGCGCGTAGCCACGCGCCGAGCGCTCGGACAGCCGCGCATTGGCCAGCGCCACCGGAATACCGCGCTTGGCACACTGGTGGATATGGTTGGGCCACAGCTCGGTCTCCATGATCACGCCCAGCACCGGCCGTGCGCGGTCGAGGAAGCGCGCCGCCGCCCAGGGCAGGTCGTACGGCAGGTAGCAGTGCTGCACCTGGTCGCCGAACAGCGCGCGGATGCGCTCGGAGCCGGTGGGCGTCATGCAGGTGACGGTGATCGGCAGGCCGGGATGACGTTGCATCAGCGCTCGGATCATCGGCGCGGCGGCGATGCTCTCGCCCACCGATACCGCATGCACCCAGATGCCGCCAGGCTTGAGCGCCGGCAGTCCGAGGGCGAAGCGCTCGCCAACGCGCTGGGCATAGGCCGGGGCCTTGCGCGAGCGCAGGAACAGGCGCAGCGCAACCAGCGGCAGGCCCAGGTGGAACAGCAGGGTATAGAGGGTCCGGTTCATGGCGGCGGAGAGTAGCAAATTAGCGGGCTTGGCGGCCGGACAATCCTGCATGGTGCATCGCTCCCACGAAGAGCAGGTCACACCGGCGCGGCGAGATGCTCCGCAAAGCACTCGCCCAGCCAGTTCGCCGCCGGCCCCAGCGGCTCGTCGCGGCGCCAGACCAACTCCACCACCAGCGGCGGCGGCGTCCAGTCGCTGGCGAGCTCGACCAGCAACGGCTGGTAGGCGGGGTACTGCGCCACATGGGTCGGCAGCCAGGCCCAGCCGAGGTCGCGCATCAGCAGTTCGGCCATGGCGTAGAAGCTGTCGGCGCGCCACACCAGCGGGCTGATCTGCTCGCCGCCGGGGTAGTGGCTGTCCTGCGGGGCCATCAGTAACTGGCGATGCCGAGCCAGCTCGCGACGGTCAGCATAGTCGAGCTTCGCCAGATCATGCCCGGCGCCACACACGGTGACCATCTCGATGGTGCCCAGGCGCTGCCGCTCGAGTTCCTGCGGCATACCCTCGTGATGGAACAGCAGACCAAGGTCCGCGCGGCGCTCCAGCAGCTTGCGCGCCACGTCGCCCTGGGCGCTGCTGGAAAGCTGCACCTCCACCGCGGGGAACTCCTGCGCCAGCGCCTGCAGCCCGGAGAGCACCGGTTGATAAGGCATCGCTTCATCCTGCGCCAATCGCAACAAGGGCTCGGTGCCGCGCACCAGCGACAGCGCGCGGCTCTCCAGCCGCTCGCACTGGCGCAGCACTTCGCGCGCCTCGTCCAGCAGCGCACGCCCTTCGACGGTCAGCACCGGCTGGCGGCCGCTGCTGCGCTCGAACAGGGTCACACCCAGGTCGCTTTCCAGCAGCGCGATGGAAGAACTCACGGCAGACTGCACCCGCTTGAGCTGCCGCGCGGCAGCGGAAAACGACGACTGATCGGCGACGCTGACGAACAGGCGCAACTGGTCCAGGTTCCACTGCATGGTCTATCTCCAGAACCCATCTCCAACTCAGATAGGTAATGACTTTATCCCATCAGCCACGGGACTAGAATGGCCGACAGAATCGAACGTCAGCTGCGTGTCGCTCACAACGAGCGGCGTGTCGTTCCGGGGAGCACCCACCATGCCCGGCTATCTCTACCTCGCCATCGCCATCGTCGCCGAAGTCATCGCCACCGCCTCACTCAAATCGGTGAAGGGCCTGTCCACGCCTCTGCCGCTGGTACTGGTGATCGTCGGCTACGCCATTTCCTTCTGGATGCTCACCCTGGTGGTCCGCAGCATCCCGGTGGGCATCGCCTACGCTATCTGGGCCGGGCTGGGCATCGTGCTGGTCAGCATTGCAGCCCTGGTGCTCTACCAACAGAAGCTCGATACCGCCGCGCTGCTCGGCATGGGCCTGATCGTCAGTGGGGTGGTGGTGATCCAACTGTTTTCCGGTAACGCCGGTCACTGACGTGGCATCGGCGCGCGGCCTGCCGCCGCGCGCCATCGGGTTATACTGCGCGCCTTGTTTTCCCTTCGAGGCGCTTTCATGTCCGAATCCCTGAGCACCGACATCCTCATCGTCGGCGGCGGCATCGCCGGTCTCTGGCTCAACGCTCGCCTGCGTCGCGCCGGCTTTTCCACCGTGCTGGTGGAGAACAGCGCGCTGGGCGGCGTGCAGAGCATGCGCTCGCAGGGGATCATCCATGGCGGCACCAAGTACGCGCTGCACGGCGCGCTGACCGGCGCCTCGGAAGCCATCGCCGACATGCCCGCGCTGTGGCGCGACTGCCTGGCCGGGACCGGCGAAGTGGACCTGCGCGGCGTACGCGTGCTGTCCGACGCCCACTACCTGTGGTCACCGGGCGGCCTGGCCGGTAATCTCACCAGCTTCTTCGCCAGCAAGGCGGTGCGCAGCCGCGTCACCCAGGTGAAGGGCAGCGATCTGCCGCCCGCCCTGCAGGACAAGGCCTTCAAGGGCAAGGCCTACCGTCTCACCGAACTGGTGCTGGACGTGCCGAGCCTGATCGCCCGCCTCGCCGAACTGGCCGGAGACAGCCTGCTGGCCGGCGAACACATCGAAGCCCTGCGCGAAGGCGGCCAACTGGCCGGCCTGCGCGTGGACGGCCGCGATATCCGCGCCCAGCGCGTGGTGCTCAGCGCCGGCGCCGGCAACGAGGCGCTGCTGCGCGAGCTGGGCCTGGAGCGCCCGGAAATGCAGCGCCGCCCGCTGCACATGGTGCTGGTCACCGCACCGACCCTGAAACCGCTCTACGCCCACTGCCTCGGCGGCGGGCCGAAGCCACGAGTCACCGTCACCACCCACCCGCTGAGCAATGGCGACTGGGTCTGGTACCTGGGAGGCGACATCGCCGAAGCCGGCGGTGTCGCGCGCAGCGAAGCCGAGCAGATCACCGAGGCGCAGCGCGAGCTGCACAAGCTGGTCCCGTGGATCGACCTTTCCACCGCGCGCTGGGCCACCTTGCGGGTGGACCGCGCGGAGCCTTCGCAGAACAACCTGCTGCGTCCGGACAGCGCCTTCCTCGCGGAGGACGGCGCATTGCTGGTCGGCTGGCCGACCAAGCTGGCCCTGGCGCCGAACTTCGCCGATCGCGTAGTGGAGTCCCTGGAGAAGAGCGGCGTCCGCCCGCAAGCCAGCGCCGCCCTGCCCAACCTGCCGCGCCCGGCCATGGCCAGCCCGGTGTGGGAGGAACTGTTCGGATGAAGACCCTGCATCACCTGCACCGCCCGCTGGGCAGCACCGGCCTGAACGTCTCGCCGCTGGGCCTGGGCACCGTTAAGCTCGGCCGCGACCAGGGCGTGAAATATCCCGCGGGCTTTCGCATCCCCGATGACCG
Source organism: Pseudomonas nitroreducens (assembly GCF_010994165.1). Lineage (NCBI taxonomy): Bacteria > Pseudomonadati > Pseudomonadota > Gammaproteobacteria > Pseudomonadales > Pseudomonadaceae > Pseudomonas > Pseudomonas nitroreducens. The sequence goes on from NZ_WMBX01000005.1 coordinate 364,254, forward strand.
CGAGGCTGCCGACCTGATCGCCCTGGCCCGCGATCTGGGCATCAACCTGATCGACACCGCACCGGCCTATGGCCGCAGCGAAGAACGCCTCGGCCCGCTGCTGCGCGGCCAGCGCGATCAGTGGGTGATCGTCAGCAAGACCGGCGAGGAATTCGTCAGCGGCCAGTCGCAGTTCGACTTCAGCGCCGCCCACACGCGCCGCTCGGTAGAGCGCAGCCTCCAGCGCCTGGAGACCGACTACATCGACCTGGTGCTGGTGCACTCCGACGGCAACGACCTGGACATCCTGCGCGGCACCGAGGTCTACGCAACCTTGGAACAGCTGAAGGACGAAGGGCTGATCCGCGGCTTCGGTTTCTCCGGCAAGACCGCCGACGGCGGCCTCTTGGCCCTGGAGCGCGGCGACTGCGCCATGGTCACCTACAACCTCGACGAACAGGCGGAAAAGCTGGTGATCGACCATGCCCTGGCCCAGGGTCGCGGCATCCTGATCAAGAAGGCCCTGGCCAGCGGCCACGCCACCCTGGCGCCGGGTGTCGATCCGGTGCGCGCCAGCTTCGAGCTGGTGCTGGGCCATCCGGGCGTCGCCAGCGCCATTGTCGGCACCATCAATCCGTTGCACTTGGCGCACAACGTCAGCATCGCCGCCGAGGTGCTCGACCACTGATCGGCAGACGCCGTACGGTCATGTGGATTGCGTATTCCTGTGCCATGCTCCAACTCCCCCGGCGAAAACCGTGGGCACAGAAACTGTCGCCAGCCAGCTATTCCCCTGCAAAAATCTCGGAATCATCAAGACTTTCAGGGAAAAATCCGGAAATCTTTTTGATTTTCGATGACGCCAGAATCGGTGTCAGGCTGTCTAGTTTGTAGCGACCCGGTAAAGAATGATCGGCCGGTCCGTCTCCCGCAGACGGTCAGCGTTGGCGTCGGCGTCGCCTTTGAAAAGGACGCGCCCGGCGCAACCCGGCGCCCTGTACGAGAAGGAACCCCCACATGCCCCGTACGCTCGCCCGCAAGGACCCGACCGCCTTCAAGACCCTGCCGCTGCTGGTGGAAGCCAGCCCGGAAGGTCTCGCCTACCAGACCCTCGGCAAGCCCCTGAACTTTGCCCAGGTCCTGGAGAAACGCCGCCCCATCGAGATTGCCGAAACCGAACGCTTTACCACCGAACTGGCCAATCTCGGCGTGTCGGTGCGACTGACCTTGAACTACCAGGGCCGCGATCACTGGATCCTGGTGCGCCAGCGCCGCCTCGACCGCGGCGACACGGTGCTCAAGCTGATTTCCGGCTACGTGCCGGCCCACGAACTGAACCTGCCGCTGCTCACCGCGATCCAGGAAGTGGCCGAGGAATGCCTGGTGGAAACCGCAGACGGCTGGCTCGGCGGGCGCTTCGGCGACACCTGGCTGCCAACGCCCTACGAGGGCATCCTGCGCTACCGCGAAACCAGCCACTTCTCGCTCACCCCGCTGTCCGGCGCCTCGCGCCCGGTACAGGCCGGCGCGCTGCGCCTGCTGGAGCGCCCGCAAGCCTACGTGCACCTGCCGACGGCCTCCCTGCAGCTGGTCTACGACTTGCGCATGGAGCTGCCCAAGGACGCCCGCGAGGTCAGTCTGTTCCATGTCGACGAAAAACTCGAAAGCGGCCCGCTGGTGGCCCGCCTGGACCGCCGTCGTCCGGACCTCTACCTGTTGCCGCTGGAACACGGCCGCCCCACTGGCGAACTCTTCACCCTGAGCAAGGGCGAACTGTGCAAGGCGAGTACCCGCGGCCTCTGGCTATCGGAAAGCTTCGCCGAACAGGAAGGTTGGCTGGTGCGCGAAGAGCGCATCCGTTTCCGCGAATGGATGGAGCAGTGGCCGCCCGCCGCCGGCAATGCCGGCAGCGGGCGACGCACGGCCTGAGGCCGTAACCTGATTCGCCCTGCCTGACGGTAGGGCGACGTCTGTAGGAGCGAGCTTGCTCGCGAACCATGTCAGGCGGGTACGCCGGCGTTGAGCAGTTCGCGAGCAAGCTCGCTCCTACAACAGCTTCACTTCAATTGACTGGAACTCTTGCCCAGCAAGCGCCGCGCCACGATCAGCAACTGGATCTGCTGGGTGCCCTCGAAGATGTCGAGGATCTTCGAATCCCGCGCCCACTTCTCCAACAGCTCCTCTTCCCCGTAACCCAACGCCCCCGCCAGTTCGACGCATTTCAGCGTCACCTCGTTGGCCACCCGCCCGGCCTTGGCCTTGGCGATGGAAGCCTCCTTGGAATTGGGCAGGCGGTTGTCGGCCATCCACGCCGCCTTCAGGGTCAGCAGGCGCGCGGCTTCCCATTCAGCTTCCAGGCGATAGAGGGTGGCTTCGGCATGGCTGGCGATCAGCAGCGGCTGGCGAAAGTCGAAGCGACAACCCGCCTTCTTCAGTAGCTCGCGAGTACGGTCCAGCGAGGCCTTCGCCACGCCGATGGCCATGGCGGCCACCAATGGCCGGGTGTTGTCGAAGGTTTCCATTACCCCGGCAAAGCCTTTCTGCACATCGATCTCGGCATTGCCCAGCAGGTTAGCCGCCGGCACGCGGCAATCGGTGAAGCTGATGGAGGCGGTATCCGACGCCTTGATCCCGAGTTTCTTCTCCAGCCGGGTGACGGTCATGCCCGGCGTGCCCTTCTCCACCACAAAGGACTTGATCGCCGCGCGGCCGAGGCTCTTGTCCAGGGTCGCCCACACCACCACCGCATCGGCGCGGGCGCCGGAGGTGACGAAGATCTTCTCGCCGTTGAGCAGGTAGTGATCGCCATCGCGGGTTGCGGTCGTGCGGATTGCTGCCGAGTCCGAGCCGCAGCCCGGCTCGGTGATCGCCATGGCCGCCCAGGTACCGGAGAAGCGCTTGAGCTGCTCCTCATTGGCCACCGCGGCGATAGCGGCGTTGCCCAGGCCCTGGCGCGGCATGGCCAGCAGCAGGCCGGTATCGCCCCAGCACATTTCCATCACGCCCAGGCAGGCGGAGAGGTTGCCGCCGTTCTTCACGCCCTCCTCCGCGCCGGCCTTGCGCTTGCTGGCCGAGGTGGCGCCGACGGCGTCCGGCGAACCGGCGTTCATGCCGTCCAGCAGCGCCGCCAGCAGGTCCAGTTCCTTGGGATAGGCGTGTTCGGCCTTGTCGTACTTGCGTGAAATCGGCCGCAGGTAGTTCTCGGCGACCTGACGGGCCTGGTTCTGCAAGGTGCGGAATTTCTTCGGTGTCTCGAGGTACATGCAAGGCTCCTAAGCGGAGCTCATCGCGTTGCGAGCGAAGCGCAGCCAAGGCGGAAACGGACGAGGAAGCGGAGTCTACAGTTGTAAATGAGCATTCCGAGTTCGTTTCCAACGCCGGCTGGGCGAGCACAGCAGCGATGAGCCCGCGTTACAGGTGTAGGCCGCCGACCATCAAACTGACGGCGCGCAGGTCGCGGTACCAGCGCTCGGCCGGGTGTTCCTGGGTGAAACCGTGGCCGCCGAGCAGTTGCACCGCGTCGGTGCCGATCTTCATCGCCTTCTCGGCGCAGAGCAGCTTCGCGAGATAGGCCTCTCGGTGGAACGCCTGGCCACGTTCGGCCAGCGCGCACGCGCGCCAGACCATCAGGCGCATGGCGTCCAGTTCGACGGCAATATCCGCGACCATGAAGGCCACACCCTGACGGTGGCTGATCGGCTCGCCGAAGGCTTCGCGCTCGTTGCAGTAGGTGATCACGTAGTCCAGCGCGGCCTGCGCGGTACCCACGGCCAGCGCACACCAGGCCAGCGCGGTGTGATCGAGGAAGGATTGATAGTCGAAGCGCTCGGCTGCCAACCGCTGTTCGGCCGGGACTCTCACCCCCTTGAAGCGAACCCGCGCGGTGCCGGTGGCTTTCAGCCCCATCGCCGGCTCGGCACGCACTTCGACGCCCTTGGCACGGGTATCGACGAGGAACAGCGCCGGGCCGTCGCCGGCATCCGCGGCGACGATCAGCTTCTGCGCATCCACGCCGCGCACCACCAGGCACTTCTCGCCGGATAGCGTGTAGCTCGAACCGCGCTTGCGGGCCCTGGTGGACAGGCGCTGTGGATCAGCCAGCAACTGCGGCTCGTTCACCGCGATGGCGATCAGCGGCGCGGCCTCTTCAGCGACAAAGGCCGGCAGCCAGCGCGCCTGCTGTTCGGGCGAGGCCCAGCGGCGAATACAGTTGGCCGCCGACAAGGGTACCAGCAGCGCGGCAGCCAGACTCAGGTCGCCGCGGGCGAGGGATTCGGCGATCAGCGCGTTGGTCACCACGGTGCGTTCGCCGGCCATGCCGCCATGCACTTCGCTGACGCCATAGTGGGTCAGCCCCAGCTCCTGCGCCTGGGCCAGCAGTTCGAGACTGAGATGGGCCCTGGCGTCGGCCTCATGGGCGGCCGGGCGAAGCACTTCGGCGGCGAAGCCTTCGAGCATCTCCACCAACATCTGCTGCTCGTCGGACAGGGACAGGTCGAACAGCCCATCGGGATCGGCCTTGCGTGGGGTCTTGGGCTGCTTGGCGGCGCGCTCGCTGGCCAACCGAAAACCGGTGCGGCTGCCGCTGTAGAGCAGTCTTTCGAAAGGCTTGCGCAGCTTCAGTCGGTCCGGCCAGTCGGCCTGGGCGACACGGTTCAGCACGGCCAGGGCGCGGCCCTGCACGTCGGTGGTCATGGCATCTCGCTCCGCAGAGGGTGGATGCCCCGATCATGCGCTGCAAAATGCCGCAGGGACCATGACCGCTTTGCCGTTGGTCGCTGGCAGAGCGGTCAGTGCATGGGGCACAAACAAAAAGGGCGCTACCCGGTAGCGCCCTTTCTGGGGAGGGGAGGATCAGCCCTGGTGACGAATCTTCTCGACGATGGCGGTGGTGGAGCTGTTTTCCACCAGGCCCAGCACGCGGACTTCGCCGCCGTAGGCCTTGACGATGTCGGCACCCACGACCTGATCGACGCCATAGTCGCCGCCTTTCACCAGCACGTCCGGGCGGACTTCGCTGAGCAGGCGCTCGGGGGTGTCTTCGGCGAAGCTGACGACCCAGTCCACCGCGCCGAGGCCGGCGAGCACGGCCATGCGGCGGTCGACGCTGTTGATCGGGCGGCCAGGGCCTTTCAGGCGGGTCACCGAGCCGTCGTCGTTGACCCCGACGATCAGGCGGTCGCCCTGGGCGCGCGCCTGCTCCAGGTAGGTCACGTGGCCGGCGTGGAGGATGTCGAAGCAGCCGTTGGTGAAGACGATCTTCTCGCCGTGGGCGCGGGCGTCCTCGATGGCCAGCAGCAGTTGGTCGAGGCTCAGTACGCCCCGCTCGGAGCCCTGCTCGCGCTGCACGGCGCGACGCAGTTCCGGGGCGCTGATGGCGGCGGTGCCGAGCTTGCCGACGACGATGCCGGCGGCGAGATTGGCCAGGGCCACGGCCTGCGGCAGGTCCTCGCCAGCAGCGATGGCGCCGGCCAGGGTGGAAATCACCGTGTCGCCAGCACCGGTGACGTCGAACACTTCGCGGGCGCGGGCCGGCAGGTGCAGGGCGCTGTGGCCGGGGCGCAGCAGGGTCATGCCGTGTTCGCCACGGGTGACCAGCAGCGCACCGAGCTCCAGCTCGGTCATCAGTTGCTGGCCCTTGGCAACCAGGTCGGCTTCATCGGTGCAGCGACCGACGATGGCTTCGAATTCGGAGAGGTTCGGGGTGATCAGGCTGGCGCCACGGTAGATGGCGAAGTCCTTGCCCTTGGGATCGGCCAGCACCGGGATATTGCGTTTGCGCGCGGCCTGGATCAGTGCCTGGTGGTTCTTCAGCGCGCCCTTGCCGTAGTCGGAGAGCACCAGCACACGGACCTGGTCCAGCAGCGCTTCGACATCGGCGGACAGCGCCACCGCGTCGGTGCGGAAGGCTTCCTCGAAGTCCACGCGCAGCAATTGCTGGTGGCGGCTCATGACCCGCAGCTTGACGATGGTCGGCTGGCCGGCGATGCGCTGGAAGCGGGTGGTCACGCCCACGGCCTGCAGGCTGTCGCTCAGGCTGTCGGCGGCCTCGTCGACACCAGTGACGCCGACCAGGAAGGCCGGTGCGCCGAGGGCGGCAAGGTTCAGCGCGACGTTGGCGGCGCCGCCGGGGCGGTCCTCATGCTGCTCGACCCGCACCACGGGCACCGGCGCCTCGGGCGAGATGCGCGAGGTCGCGCCGTGCCAGTAGCGGTCGAGCATCACGTCGCCGACTACTAGAACGGGGGCCTGATCGAATCGGGGCATGGTCAATTTCATGGGAACTCCGCAGGTCGAAATCGCCGCGGATAATACCATAGCCGCCCGGTGCGACTTGCGCCGGTCAGGGCAGTCTGCGGACCCAGAACAGCTCGTGGCGACGCACCGCCTTGCGGAAGAACTCGTCGTCACCGGTGACCGGCCACTGGCGCCCGGCGAACACACGCTGGATCAGCCGGCGCAGGCGCTTCTTGCCGGTCAGCGGGGTCTGCAGATCGTGCTGCAGGGCCAGGGCCTGGGCTTTGTCGATGCGCGTCGCGGCATCCAGCACCGGGCTCCACAGCGGGTCGGCCGGCAATGCCTCGATACAAGGTGGCAGGGCGATACCGCCATCGGCCGGCCCCATGGGCCAGCGATCGTTATCGTGCAGGTGATTGGCGTAAAGCAGCAGGGTCTGCGGCTGCCAGCTGCTGCGTTCGATGGCCTCCAGGGTCGCGCGGGTAGCGTGCACGTGGTCGGCGTGGGGGTCCAGCTCCGGGTGAGCGGTAAGGATCACCTCAGGGCGGATGTGTTCGATCAGTGTGGTGAGGTCAGCCACCAGGTTGAGCCACGTCGGCGCACCGTCGCTGTCGGCCGGCAGCGCGAACGGATTGAAGCCGCGTACGCTACGGATGTCGGTCTCGCCGGACTCCTTCGAGCCGAACGCCTGGCTCGGCTCGGCAGCCATGGCCGGCAGTTGCAGGCAGTAGTAGCCCAGTTGCACGCAACGCTCGGCCGGCACGCCCCCCCAGAGCGGCGCAGCAATGCTGTCCCAGGTGCGCAGACGGCCCTTGAGTCTGGCAGCCTCGGCCTTGCCCAGCCCGAGACGCTGGTAGTGTTCGGCCTCGATCTCACCCTGGGTCAGGGTGACGATCCAGGCTTCCGGGCAACGGCTGTACTGGCCGAAGGCAGCCAGTTCGGCGTCATCGGCGTGAGGGGCGATGATCAGCAGGCGCTGCCGGGCGTAATCGGGGTTGTCGAAGGCATGCAGCACGCCCTGCTGCGCCAGCCGGCAATGGCGGCTGCGGATGCGCAGGTGCCCGGCACGCAATGCTGCGCCCTGGCCGGAGAGGTTGATGTAGCGCTTGCCGCTGACACCCCGTTCGAAGTCCTGGCGGTCGTTCTCGACGCCCTCGATCAACACCTGCGGATCGAGCCAGCGGCCGAGCAGCGAGGCTTTCACCTCGATCTCCAGCACCAGGGTCTCTTCCCGCTCCGGCAACGCGCCGGTGGCAACGTGCAAGCCGTGCGGACCCAGGGAGACCGGCAGCGCGACGGAGCCTTCGGGGAAGTCGTAGCGGTAGTCGTCGCGCGGCGAGTAGAACAGGTGATCGGCGAACCACGCCTCGTGGGCGACCCAGCCGAGCAACACGGCCAGCGGCACACTCCACCAGGGCGCGAAGATACCCAGCAGGATCAGCGCCAGCAGGGCGACGAGCAGAACCACACGCTTCTTGCGGCGGTGCTGTTTGAGCAGGTGCTGTTTGCGGGCGGTCACGCGGGGATCTCTCTCAAGGCAAATGGTGGACGAGGTCCGCTCAAACGGTGAGGCTTGAGGTTCGGGTTCTCCCCTGTCCCTGAAGGACGAGGGGCCTTCAGACCTGGAACACCGGCACGCGGCGGCACCAGCGGTCCTTGTACTCGCGGTCGGCGCGGCCGAAGGAGTAGCGCAGCGGCTTGCCCAGCGCTTCGGCTTCGGCCCAGGCCTGCTGGGTATTGACGAAGCTGAGCACGCTGCCGGGGCTGAACTCGCGGTTCTCCGGCGCCACGCCGCCATTGATGTATTCGACGCTGATCCATTTCGGCGCCTCGACCCTGTAAAGAATCTGGATCGCCACCGGCTCGCCGTCCAGGCGCACCAGCGAACCACGCATGAACTCACGCATCAGGCCGAATACCTCGGCCAACCGTGCCTTGCCCGGTACCTCGAACTCCCAGCGGCGCTGGAACAGGTCGGCATAGATGCTCGCCTGCTCCTCGGGGCTCAGCTCGCTCATCGGCTGCAGCACGCCGCCCGCCTCTTCCAGCAAACGCTGTTCGCGGCGCTGGTTGTAGCGGAATTTCTTCGAGAAATCCGCTGGCGCGCGATTCATCGCCAGCTGCTCGGGTTGCTCACGGGCGTCGCTGACCTGCTCGCGGTTCAGCTCCGAGAGATAGCGCACCTGATGGCGCAACTCGATGCGCGCGCCCTCGGCGATCGGCAGGATGATCTCGGCGTTGCCCAGGTCGAACAGCGCCTTCTTGCCTTCGCGCTTGAGCACGTCCTTGGACAAGGCCAGGTTGCGCCCCCACGTGGGCACGGCGGCGCGTAGTTCGTCGCCTTCGAACCAACCGAGGTAGCGCACCGGGATACCGGCCAGGGCGGCGAGACGTTCGACCACGTCCGGATGGGTCGCGACGCTGCCGCCGAAGCGCTGCCAGGCGGCGGCGTAATCGGTGGCGCTGAGGGAGGTCCAGCCGCGCTCGCGGAAGACGCGCAGGCGGTTCAGCATGGACGGCGATTCCCCACTGCCGTCATACCGGTTGCTCGACCGGTGCTTCTTCGGTCCCGTCGACCGGGTCGTCGGCGAACTGACGGGCGTGCAGACGGGCGTAGTAGCCGTTCTGCGCGATCAGCTCGTCGTGGCTGCCGCGCTCGACGATGTGACCCTGGTCCATCACCAGGATCAGGTCCGCCGCCTCGATGGTGCTCAGGCGGTGGGCGATAACCAGGGTGGTGCGACCTTCCATGACCTTCTCCAGGGCGGCCTGGATGTGTCGCTCGGACTCGGTGTCCAGCGCCGAAGTCGCCTCGTCGAGGATCAGCACCGGCGCATCCTTAAGCAAGGCGCGGGCAATTGCCAGGCGCTGGCGCTGACCGCCGGAAAGCATCACGCCGTTCTCGCCGACTTCGGTCTCGAAGCCTTCGGGAAGGCGGTCGATGAACTCGCGGGCAAAGGCGTCCTCGGCGGCCTTCTCCACCGCTTCGCGCGGCTTGCCGGCCAGGTCGCCGTAGGCGATGTTGTTGAGCACGCTGTCGTTGAACAGGTTGACCTGCTGGGTCACCAACGCGATGTGCTTGCGCAGGTTGCGCAGCTTGTAGTCCTCGACGTCCAACCCATCGAGCAGTATCTGCCCGTCGTTGTGGGTATAGAAGCGCGGGATCAGGTTGGCCAGGGTCGATTTTCCGCTGCCAGAGCGCCCCACCAGCGCCACCATCTGGCCCGGCTCGACGCTGAAGTTCAGATCGTTGAGCACCTGCTTCTCAGTGCCGGGGTAGGTGAAGCTGAGGTTCTTCACTTCCAGGCGGCCACTGACGCGATCACGCTCGACGGTACCGTTGTCCACTTCCTGCGGCTGGTCGAGCTGCTCGAAGATGCTCTCCGCGCCGGCCACGCCCTTCTGGATGGTCGAGCTGACTTCCGACAGCTGGCGGATCGGCTTGGGCAACAGGCCGGCCATGGAGATGTAGGCGACCAATTCACCAGCGGTGGCGTCGCCGCGCAGCAGCAACACGAGGTAGAGCAACACGGCCATGGCGCTGTAGATCACCAGCTGCAGCATGGGCGTGTAGACCGCAGAGGTCTTGTTCATGCGCAGGTTTTTCTTGGTGTTCTCGCTGCTCACCTTGAGGAAGCGCTTGCTCTCATAGGGCTCGCCGCCGAAGCTGCGGACCACGCGGTAGCCATGGATGGTTTCCGAGGAGACGTGGGTGACGTCGCCCATGGCCACCTGGATCTTCTTGCTCTGCTTGCGGAACTTGCGACTGGCGCTGGTTACCATGACGGCGATGATCGGCAGGATCGCCAGCATCACCAGGGTCAGCTTCCAGTTCATGTACAGCAGCGAGGCGAACAGAAACACCACGGTCATGCCCTCGCGGATCACCACCTTGATGGCGTCGGTGGCGGCACCGGTGACCATGGTCACGTTGAAGGTGATGCGCGAGATCAGGTGTCCGGAGTTGTGCCGGTCGAAATAGCGGTTGGGCAGCGTCAGCAGGTTGTTGAACAGCTCGACCCGCAGGTCATGCACCAGGCCCAGGGAAACCTTGGCCAGGAAATAGTTGCCCAGGAAGGAGCCGACGCCCTGCCAGACAGCGATCAGCACCACCAGCAGGGGCACCGCGTAGAGCAGCTCCAGGTCGCGCAGCCAGGCCCAGGGGGCGTCAGGGAAGAGCGCGGCGTCCGGGTTGGTCAGGCCGTCGACGAAATACTTGAGGATGCCGGCAAGCATCGGCTGGGTGGCCGCGAAGATCAGGAAGCCGACGATGCTCAGTGCAAACAGACCCGCATACGGGCGCACATAGGAGAGCAGGCGGAAGTAGATCTTGACGCTGGACACCGGCTGGGCGCTCCGGGGAGAATCACTCATGAAGTGCAAGCTGCCTTGTCGTAAGAAGACTGCGGATGATACCACCGCCGTCCCACTCCATGTTGCCTCCAGGTCTGACAGTCCGTCCCGATGAATGCCCTCGACGATTCCACTTACCTTTCACTCGTCGACGGCGCCGAAGTCATCGAACGCGACCCCCATGGCGACAAGGTCCTGCACCTGCGCGACGGCAGCTTTCTCAAGCTGTTCCGGCGCAAGCGCCTGATTTCCACTGCGCTGCTCTCGCCGCCGGAAAAACGCTTCCAGAACAACTGCCAGGTCCTGGCCGACAAGGGTATCCCGTGCCCGCGCACGCTGCGCACCTACGCCTTCCCGGAGATCGAACGCACCGCTGTGCGCTACGAGCCGCTGCCCGGCCACACCCTGCGCAGCTACATTCCCATGCAGGAACCGGAGCGCCAGTTGGAGATGCTCCGCGAGCTGGCGGTGTTCATCGCGCACCTGCACGACCTGGGCATCTATTTCCGCTCGCTGCACCTGGGCAACGTGATCCTTACGCCGCCCGGCGCCTACGGCCTGATAGATCTTTCCGACCTGCGGACCAGCCCGGCACCCTTGTCCCGCGCCAAGCGAAAACGTAATTTCAAGCACTTGCTGCGCTACAAGAAGGACCTCGCCCTGCTGCGCAAGCTGGGCCTTGGCGCCTTCTTCGAGCTTTATAACAAGAACGCCACCACGCCCCTGGACAGCCGCGAGCTGATCGCCGAATACGAAGCCCCCAGGGCGTAACCAGACAACGGGAGCCAGACTCCACCCAGATCAGGGAATGTCCGAAATGAGCGATACGATGAAGATCTTCGTCGGATGTGATCCGAACGACTGCGATCTCGAACAAATGATGGTACTCGAGTACAGCCTGCGCAAACACGCCTCGCAACCAGTGGAAATCCACTGGATGCAGCTGTCCCGCAACCCCGAGAGCTTCTGGTATTCGCGCCCCGAAGCCGGCGAAGGCTGGCGCAGCGACGACTGGACTACGCCCTTCTCGGGCTTCCGCTGGAGCATTCCGGCGTTCTGCAACTTCGAAGGCCGTGCGATCTACATGGACGCCGACGTGGTGATCCTCAGCGACATCGCCGAACTGTGGAACGCGCCCTTCGAGCCCGGCAAGATCGTCATGGCCAAGGGCGGCGAGGAGTCCTGGCGCTTCTGCGTGTCGATGTGGGACTGCGCCGCGGCAAAGGCGCACCTTCCGCCGCTCGGCGAAATCAAGAGCGACCGCAAGGCTCACCACAAGCTGCGCGACTACTTCCGCGACCACACCCAGCTGATCCAGGCGTTCGATACGCAGTTCAACAATATCGACGGCGAAGGCCACCCGATCGACGCCATCAAAATCCTGCACTACTCGGACATCGGCACCCAGCTGTCGCACAAGCACTCGTTCAAGCGCCTGCAGGGTAACGGCGAGAAGCACTGGTTCGACGGCGCGGTGTTCGACCACCCGCGCAAGGACCTGATCGAGCTGTTCGACGGTTACCTGGCCGAAGCCCAGGCTGCCGGCTATTCGCTGGACAGCTACAAGGTGAAGCAGCGCTTCGGCACGATCACCAAGGCGTCGCAGAAGAACTACAAGGGTAACGACGTGACCCGCGGCAAGAAGAACGGCGGGTTGTTCAGCCGCCTGTTCGGCCGCTAACAGTCAGGGCCATCACGTCGCCTGGCGTGATGGCCACTTGCTCAGGACAGCCGCTCGACCCGATGCTGGGTCGCCACCGCCAGGCAGCCGGCGATCGGCAGCCAGAACCACATCCATACCAGGTTCGGCGCGGCCACGAAGAAGTGCAACTCGACGGTCATCACCACCGCCGCCGACACCATCACCGCAAACCACAGCCGCGCAAAATCGGTGCGAGCCTTCCAGGCACCCCAGATGCAGGCCGCCATGGCCGCCAGCATGGTGAACAGCCCCACCAGGCCAAACTGGTAGAGCACTTCCAGGTACAGGCTGTGGGGGTTGCGTACGATCTGTCCGGTGGAGAGCATCACCTTGCCCAGTTCGGTGTGCGAGCCATGGCCAAACCACCAGGCCTCGCCGATCCGTTCGATGACTACGCGCCAGATCTCGTCGCGCTTGGTCAGCCCGCGCGCGCCAAACTCGTACGCCACCTGCTCGAAACCAAATACCAGCACGGCCAGGCCGGCCAGCGCCGCGAGGCCGACGGCAAAGATGCGCTGTCGACCCTCGATCATGCACAGGATCAGCAGGCCCGCGCCCATCAGGCCGGCGACCCAGGCGGAACGTGCGAAGGTGAAATACAGGTAGGTGAACAGAACCAGCGAGCAGGTCAGCCAGACCGCGCGCATCGCCAGGTTTCGCGCACGCATCAGCAGCCAGACCGCGACGATGAAGCAGAAGGCATAGTGCATGCCAGCCTCGATGGTGATGCCGAAATCCGCAATGCCGAACACGCCGGAATCCTTGATGTTCATCACCCGATAGCCGACGTCGAACTGGCCCATGATCGCTTTGTTGACCAGTGAGAATCCGGCAAAACCCGCGCCCGCCAGCGCATCCAGCCCTAGCACGAACAGCCAGGGGCGGCTTTCGCGGCCGCCCATCACCATCACCATCCAGGTGAAGAACAGGATCACCAGCAGTTGCTTCACCGAGCTGGGCGAGTCGGTGAGTATCGAGTTGAGCATCAGCCCGACCCAGAACACCAGGTAGGCCAGGAAGGGCACGGTGGCAAGCCGCGCGCGCTCACGGAACAGCTGCAGCGACAGGAAAATGATCGCCAGGAACGCCCCCAGGCGAATGCTCTTGAGCCAGTCGCCGTTCTCCGTCGGCCACCAGAAACGCCCCACTACCAGCATGCTCAAGGTGACGACCGCAAAGGCGAGCCCCACCAGTTTCAACCAATCCGACCGTCTTTCGAGTTGCATAACACCACGCTGGCAAGTCAGTGATCAGGGGCAGTCTGTGCCACCGCTGAAAATTAGAGTTTGATGACGGTAACGTCAGAGGAGCGCGTCCATTCCCGCTCGAAGTCCCAGGCATGGCCATCCCAGAATGACCCGCCCTCATCGGAAAAGCCGACCAGCACGATCTCAAAATCGGCCTGCTTCAGTCGTTTCACATAATCGAAGAACGCCACCGCGTAGAAGCCGGTGGACGGGCCACCACGCGTCGGCAGGCGCTCGTAGGGATACCCTTCGAGCGCCGGGAATGGCTGGCGTAGCGGCAGGAACGAGGAAGCGCGGTGCGAAGCCGGCAGCTCGGCCTGCTCACCGCCCAGCAGCACGCTGTGGAAGCGCTTGTTGAACCAGGGGAACAGCCGCAGCCAACCTTTGTAGGGGAAGCCAAAGTAGCCGCCCTTGCGGTAGTTGTGCCGATGGATGAACAGGTTGTGCAACTGGCGGCGCAGCAGGGTGCGGTTGCGGCACTTGTTGAAGCTTACCACCAGGTCGTCCGGGCCCAGGGCCAGCGCATCGAGGTGTTCGCGGGTGATCGCCGGGTTGTTCGCCAGCAGGATGACCCGGCGCGACGCCTGGATGCGCGCCAGCAGTGCCGGCGACAGGTGGTTCAATGATTGTTGGGCGGCCGACAGCATCGGTCTTCAGTCCTTTAACATCGTGGCGATATCGTCCGCCGTGTACAGCTTTGCGATGACCTGATCGTTGCCGCCCTGCTTGAGGTTCTGGCTGTACAGGGCGATGTCCTGAGTGCCCGGCACGCTGAGAAAATGCTCGTCGCTGTCGGAAATCTGTCGCACCGCAACGCCCGCACGTAGGGCATGCCAGTGCAGCCAGATATCGTCGGCCTTGGGCGTGATCTGCATAAACGCCTCGCCCTCACGCTTGAGCACTTCCTGCAAGGCCGCCGGATAAAGCACGCCGGAAACCCCGATGGCGAAGTTGCCCACGCTGGGCGCCTTGCCCAGCTGGGTGGTCCAGCCGTGGTAGGGCTGGATAACACCGGCCTCGATACCGATGCGCTTGGCCATGTAGCACACCACCTGCTGCGGGGTCTGCTCATGGGCCGCCTGCAGGCCGGCCAGCCAGCCTTCGGGATAGAGCACGTCATCGTCCGCGGTCACCAGCGGCGCGCCGATTCTCTCACCCTGGACGTAGGGAAAGTATTTCTTGTGCGGCCCATAATTATTGCAGCGCTTTACTTCCAGGCCGCGCGCCTGCAAGCGCCGCAGCGGCGCCGGGAGGTCGGCCAGGGTCTTTTCCTCGTCAACCCAGAGGATCAGCCGCGACGGCAGCAGGCTGCCAGCGGCGATGGATTCCAGGGTGATGTGTACCTTGCGCAGCCGCGTCGAGTAGCTGGTCAGCGAAACGACGGGGCCGCCCTCACCCACCACCTTCTTCGTGCCGAAGCGGTTGGCCAGGGCGTACTTGAGCAGCAGGCATTTACGCTGCAGGCGGGTACGGTACTTGCGGACCTTGCGGGCGAGCTTCGAACCCTCCGAGCGACGCCCCATCAGACGTCCTTCTCCAGCGAATCACCGCGCCCAACTGCGTAGTAGAGCAGCCCAGCGGCGCGCACTTCGTCGGGGTTGTAGAGGTTGCGCCCATCGACGATCACCGGGCGTCGCAGGGTCTTGGCCAGCCAGGCGAAGTCCACCGCGCGGAACTCCTTCCACTCGGTGCAGATCACCAGCACATCCGCGCCTTCCAGCACAGCTTCACGGCTGCCGACCAGTTCCAGGTCGGCACGCTCGCCGTAGACCCGGGCGATCTCGTGAGATGCCACCGGATCGTAGGCACGCACGCGGGCACCGCGCTCCCACAGGGCTTCCATCAGCACACGACTGGGCGCCTCACGGATGTCATCGGTATTGGGCTTGAAGGCCAGGCCCCAGATGCCCACGGTCAGCCCCGAGAGCTCGCCATCAAAGGCCTGCAGCAGCTTGCGCAGCAGCACATGCTTCTGCCGGTCGTTGACCCGTTCTACCGCCCGCAGCAGTTCGGCGTCGTAGCCGATCTCGCCAGCGGTGCGCTCCAGGGCCTGCACGTCCTTGGGGAAGCATGAGCCACCGTAGCCGCAGCCGGGATAGATGAAGTGGTAGCCGATGCGCGGATCGGAACCGATCCCCAGGCGCACCTGCTCCACATCGGCGCCCACTCGCTCGGCGATGTTGGCGATCTCGTTCATGAAGCTGATCTTGGTCGCCAGCATCGCGTTGGCGGCGTACTTGGTCAGCTCGGAGGCGCGTACGCCCATGAAGAACAGTTTGTCGTGGTTGCGGTTGTAAGGCGCGTAGCACTCACGCATGAGCGTACGCACTTCCTCCGAATCGGTGCCGACGACGATTCGCGCGCCACGGGTGAAGTCCTCGATCGCCGCGCCTTCCTTGAGGAATTCGGGGTTGGAGCAGACATCGAAACGGAAGTCGCAGCCGCGCTTGCCCTGCTCGTCGAGCACGGCGGCGCGGACCTTGTCGGCGGTGCCAACGGGTACAGTGGACTTGTTCACCACCACCTTGTAGCCATCAATGTGCTGGCCAATGGTGCGCGCCACGTTGAGTACGTAGGTGAGGTCAGCGGAGCCGTTCTCGTCCGGCGGCGTGCCCACTGCGATGAACAGCAGCGTGCCGAAGGCGATGGCCTCGGCGGCATCCTCGGTAAAGCTGATGCGCCCGGCGGCCAGGTTGTTGCGGACCATGACGTCCAGCCCCGGTTCGAAGATCGGGATTTCGCCCCGGCACAGCATCTGCGTGCGCTCGCTGTTGGTATCGACGCAAACCACCTGGTGGCCGGCATCAGCCAGGCAGGCACCGGTCACCAGACCGACGTAACCGCTTCCGAAGATCGTGATTTTCATGCTCAGACCCTGCTATTGCGGAGCCGCGACTCCCGCATCAGGCGCGGGAGAACAGCGACCCGAGCCGGCGGAGGAGACCCGGCCGGCTGATTCCTTGGGGATTCGGATGGGGCAGCGCAAGGACTCGGGAGAACTCCTCGGCGCGCTGACTCAGGCGATGCCGTTCGAACACCAGGTCATGCCCGGCGCGGGCGATGGCCTGGGCCTGCTGCGGATCGGCCAGCAGTTGCCGGTACTTCTCCATCAGCTCCTCGAGCGTGTCGTAATGCACCACGTTGTGCATGTCGACCAGGCCGAGCAGGGCATCCTCGGTGGGCTGGCGCTTGGCGACCAGCACGCAGCCGCACGCCATGGCCTCGAAGTTCTTTGCCATGTACTCGTTGAAGCCGATGTCCGCGCTGAGGAAGCAGCGGATGCGGTTGAGCACGCCCAGGTACTCGTCGGGGTTCTCGGTACGCAGCAGCTGCAGCGGGGTCAGCTCGGCGACACGATCGAGCAGCTCCTTGCGGCGGCCATAGACCTTGCTCTTCACCCGGCCGACGAAGGCCAGGTCGATGTCGCGCGGTTGCCCGAGATCCTTCAGTTGACGGTCATCGAAGGCCTTGGCGACGAAGTGCGCATTGACGCCCTGCTGGGCGAAATAGCTGCGCACTGATTCGCTGGTGTAGATCACCGGCGCGCCCTTGAGCGAATGGAAGAAACGCAGGAACTTGCCGTAGAACTTGCTCTCGCCCATGAACTCCTGATAGGCGTCCTCTTCGTAGTACACCAGCCCCGGCAAGGCGCGCACGCTGTCGAAGGCGTGCGCGGCGCGGCGCAACGGGATGTCGAAGAGCACTCGCTCGAAACCGGAGGTGTCCAGGTTGGCGAGGGTACGCGGCAGATCGCGGATTTCCTCCTTGCTCAGCTTGATCATGCGCGAACCGGGGTTCAGTGCGATCAGGCCTTCATAGAGAGTATCCAGCGAGCGCGCGCGCTCCTGTCGGTTGATGATCAGAACACGCATGCGGGCGCTCCGGTCGTCACTGCACGCCGTCCTTGACCACCAGGATGTCCTGCATGATCAGGTACTGCAGGTCCGAACCGTAGAACATGTTCAGGGCATCGGTCGGCGAGCAGATCATCGGCTCGCCACGGCGGTTCAGCGAGGTGTTGAGCGCCACGCCGTTGCCGGTGAGCTTCTCCAACTCCTTCATCATGTCGTAGTAACGCGGGTTGAACTCGCGCTTGAGCACCTGGGCACGGGAGGTGCCGTCTTCATGGACGACTTCCGGCACACGGGTCTTCCACTCTTCATTGACTTCGAAGGTGAAAGTCATGAACGGCGCCGGGTGGTCGATCTTGAACATCTGTGGGCCGACGGTATCCAGCATCGACGGGCAGAAGGGCCTCCAGCGCTCGCGGAACTTGATCTGCGCGTTGATCCGATCAGCCACGCCCGGCACGCTCGGGCAGCCGATGATCGAACGACCGCCGAGGGCGCGCGGACCGAACTCCATGCGGCCCTGGAACCAGGCCACAGGGTTGCCGTCCACCAGCACCTTGGCGATCAGCTCGGGCACGTTGTCGATCTTGCGCCATTGCGGTTTGGCCTCGTGACGGGCGCAGGCGGCGATGACGTCTTCGTTGCTGTATTCCGGGCCGAGGTAGACGTGCTCCATCTTCTCGACCGGTACGCCACGCTCCCAGGAGACGTAGGCTGCCGCGCCAACCGCGGTGCCGGCGTCGCTGGCCGCGGGCTGCACGTACAGTTCCTTGACCTCGGGGCGAGCGATGATCTTCTGGTTGAGCTTGACGTTCAACGCACAGCCACCGGCGAAGGCGACCTTGCCGGTCTCGCGGATGATGTCGCCCAGGTAGTAATCCATCATCTCCAGCGCCAGCTTCTCGAACAGCGCCTGGATGCTGGCGGCGTAATGGATATACGGGTCGTCGGCGATGTCGCCTTCACGTTTCGGGCCGAGCCACTCGATCAGCTTGGGCGAGAAGTAGTAACCCTTGCCCTTCTCCTTGTAGCGACGGAAGCCGATGACGTTGGCGTAGTCGGTATTGATGATCAGCTCGCCGTTCTCGAACTTGGCCAGGCGCGAGAAATCGTACTTGCTGGCATCGCCGTAGGGCGCCATGCCCATGACCTTGAACTCACCGTCGAGCATGTCGAAGCCGAGGTACTCGGTGATCGCGCCATACAGGCCACCCAGGGAGTCCGGATCGTAGAATTCCTTGATCTTGTGGATCTTGCCGTTCTCGCCGTAGCCGAAGAAGGTGGTGGCGTACTCGCCCTTGCCGTCGATCCCGAGGATCGCCGTCTTCTCCTTGAAGCCCGAGCAGTGGTAGGCGCTGGAGGCGTGGGCCAGGTGGTGCTCGACCGGCTGGATCTTGACCTTCTTCAGGTCGAAGCCCAGCTGCTGCAGGCACCACTGGATTCGCTTGTAGTAGCGGTGGTAGCGGCGGTTGCCGAGCAGGATGGCGTCCAGCGCGCGGTCCGGCGCGTAGGCGTAGCGCTTGGCGTAGTGCCAGCGGGCCTTGTCGAAGATGCTGATGGGGGCGAAGGGAATGGCCACCACGTCAACGTCCGACGGCTTGATGCCGGCCTGTTCCAGGCAGAACTTGGCCGACTCATAGGGCATGCGGTTCTTCGCGTGCTTGTCGCGGACGAAGCGCTCTTCTTCGACGGCCGCGACCAGCTTGCCGTCGATGTACAGGGCGGCGGAAGGGTCATGGCTTACGGCGCCGGACAGGCCGAGGATGGTCAATGCCACAGGGTCTAGCCTCTTTCATCTGGGCGGGTGCGCAGGCACCCGCGGTAAACGTTCGTCGAGCAGCTGGTGCAGTGCGCTGCCCTCTGGCCAGTTGCGCAGGAAGCGCGCACGGTCGCGGGCATAGGCGCGGGCGAAGCTCGCTTCTCGCGAGTGGCGCTGCATGGCATCCAGGTCGATCAAGGACCACTGCCCGCCTTCGCCCTGCTCCTGCCAGAACAGGTTGTGCCCCTTCAGGTCGCCGTGGCTGATGCGCTCGCGCACCAGCGCCGCGAACAGTCTGTCCAGGGCTGCAAGGTCTGTTTCCGGCGGCAGGCCGCCCCCCTCCGGTTGATCCAGGTAGGGTTTGAAACGGGCGATTATATCCTGACCCGCCAGGTAATCGGTAATCAGGAAGGCCGGCCCGCGCAGCCACAGCCAGCGCCGCTCGATCACCGCCAGGGGTTTGGGCGTGGCGATGCCGAGGAAGTCCAGGCGATTGCCTTCGCGCCAGGAGGCCCAGGCGCGGCTCGGGCGCCAGAAGCGCTTGAACCAGTGCAGCAGGTTCTTGATGTTGTAACGCTTGACGACCAACGGCCGGCCGTCGAGCTCGACTCGGGCAACCGTGGCGGCGCCGCCGGTCTTGTAGATATGCCCTTTGCCGATGAAGGCGTCGGGATCGGCCAGCAACGGCTGCAGGCCCGGTTCTTCCTCGCGGCGCACCGCGCGCAGGCCGAACGGCCCCTTGAACACGCTGAACAGGCTGCAATCGCGGGCGATCTTCTTCATCAGGTCGCCCACGCGCCAGCGGCGCACCCTGGCGATTTCCTTCTGCAAGGCCTCCAACGGCAGCGCGTGCTCGCCATTGGCCAGCAGGTAGTGGATCAGCAGCTCTTCCAGATACGGATCAAGGCTGGCCGGCAACTGGGCGAAGAATACCCCGAGGTTTTCCAAGACATGCTTGCGCGACAGTGGCTGACCCGGGGTTTCCGCGCGGATGCCGGCGCCGTCGATGAGGTAGAGCTGGCCGGCGTGGCGCAGCAGGTTGTCCAGGTGCAGGTCTTCCTGCCACAGGCCCTTGGCATGCAGCTGGGCGATGGCCGTCAGCGCCTCGGCAATGACGGCGGTCTGGCCTTCGGACAGCAGTGGCTCGCCCTCCACGGCGCGCCAGGCATCCCAGAGGCTCTGGGCGTTGTCGAGGAACTCGAAGAGCAACCAGCCGCCCTCGCCGTCCTTCAGGCCATCGGCCAGCAGTTGCGGTGTGGTCAGACCCTGCTCGGCGAGCAGGCGCACGCCGTCGCGCTCACGCTGGAAGTGCCGGGCAGCCTTGCCGCCGACCAGCAGCTTGGCCAGCACCGGCCGGCCACGCCAATTGGCCGCGCCGACGTAACGCTGCCCGGGCAGTACCCGCAACAGGCTGTCCAGGCGCAGCTCGGCCGGGCCGGCGCCGTCTTCCAGCTCGATGCGCAGGGGCAGCGACGGAGCGCGGCCGGCATCGCGCAGGGCGGACAGCCTCATGCGCGGTTTTCCTTCTTCTTGCGGCGCGCGCCCAGGCGGCGGTACCAGTCGTCGACTTCCGGGCCACCCGCGGCAGTCCCCAGATAAGCCGCCAGCAGGTTGCGCACGTCGGCCTCGTTCCAGTCCGGCGCGCGGCGCAGCAGCGGTTCAAGGTCGCGCACGCGGTCGCGCTGGCCGAACCACAGCGGGCGGGTCTTCTCCAGGTCGATCAGGGTCGCCTCGAAGGCGTCGTCGGTCTCGCGCAGGAAGATGTGCTTGGGATAGAAGCAGCCGTGCATCTGCCCGGCCTCATGCAGGCGCCGGGCGAGCATGCCACAGGCACGCAGGACGGCCTGGCGGCGCTCGGCAGGCAGGTTCGACCAGCCTTGCAGCAGACTGTCCAGGTCACGCCAACCATCCAGGGCACGGGTCATGAGGATCGCCCGGCGCTCGCCGCCGACCTGCCGCGCGCCGAAGAAGGCCGCCTGCATCGAGGGAATGCCGAGCTGGCGGTAACGCTGGATATTGCGGAACTCGCGGCTGAAGGTAGGTTCGCCCAGCGGGTGCTTCAGGCTGCGGGTCAGGTGGTTGCTCTGGCGCTTGAGGTAGTAGGCGGTGCCGTCCAGCTCCAGGCGATAGACGCTGCTCCAGCCGCCACGCTCGGTGTTGGGCTCGTCGACGGCCACCAGCTCCAGGTCCCACAGGGCATCGAAATCGGCCAGGGCATTACTTTCCAGCAGGTCCTGGTCGTCGCTGGCGATGAAGTCCTTCACTCGCGTCCCTCGAAGAAATGAACGATGTGGCGAATGCGCTTCTTGTCCGACGCATTCAGGCGCTCGCGCCGACGGTACAGGAGATAGAAGCGCAGGCGCTGGGTGGCGGACAACTGGCGCTTGGCGACCTTGTCGAGCGTCGCCAGGTCCTTGGTGATCCGGTAGCGCAGCATGAAACCGATCCAGAAGTCGCCGATCGGGCAGTCGATGAAATACACCGTGCCTTCACCATCGACCAGGATATTGCGCCACTTCAGGTCGTTGTGGGTGAAGTGGTGGTCGTGCATGGTCCGCGTGTAGCGCGCCAGTTGCTGCATGACATGGTCGACCCAGGCTCGATCCTTCAGGCGCGGATCCCTCTGCTTGGCCAGCGCCTGCAGGTCCTCGGTGCCGAGCAATTCGCGTGTGATGATCGCACCACGGGAAAAACCACCGTGCTCGCGCTCCAGGCCGTAGGCCACCACCTTCGCCGTGGGGATGCCCCACTTGGCAAACTGCTTGAGGTTCTGCCACTCGGCCTTCACCCGGGGGCGCGGCAGGAAGCGGCGAAAGCCCTTGCCCGGCTTGCGGTAGCGCTTGACGTAATAACGCACGCCATCCCGCTCCACCCGCACGACGTCGGACATCGCATCCTTGGTGATGCGCTCGCCTTCGAGGGCGAACACGGCATCCAGGCTGCCGAAATCGGCGGCGAGGTGCTGGTAGTCGGCTTCGAGTACCCAGCCGGCCATCAGAGCAGGTCTCCGTATCGTTGTTTGCGGTCGTAGAGCTTGGCCGCCTTGCGTTCCATCCACGCCAGCAGCGCGGCTTCCTCGCGGAGGATGTCACGCAGCGGGCGCAGGAAGTAACCGCGCAGGAAGCGCAATTTGTCACGGCGCGTGAGACCGATGTCCAGCGCGGAGAAATACAGCGCCGCCAGGTCCTTGTCGCGCCAGCGCCGCGGGGTGGCGGCGCGGGTCTGCGCCCGGTGCAGGTCGATCACCGACAGGCGCAGGTCATCGGCGCTGATCGGGCGGTCGGTGTGCAGCAGGAAGTGGCAGATGTAGCAGTCGCGGTGGTTGACCCCGGCGCGGTGCATGGTGCCGACCATCTTCGCCACCTCGGCGATCAGCGCGCGCTTGAGCCGTGGCTCGGGCGGCGCCTGCAGCCAGTCGAGGGAGAAGACTTCCAGATCGGTCGTCGGCGCCAGTTCCTCGGTGATGATGAAGGAGTGTTGTGCGGCCGGATTGCCGCCGCGCTCGCCATACGCCACCGAGGTCATGGTGGCCACCCCGGCTTGATGCAGGCGCTCCAGGGCTCGCTGCTCCTGGCCCGCCCCGAGCACCGGAAGCTTGGCACTGAACAGGTTCTTGACGATCTCGCCCCAGCCGATGCCGCGGTGGATCTTCACGAAATAGCCGCGACCTTCGACCTCAGCGCGCAGCGTGCGGCGGCCCTCCAGCTCGCGGTAGATCTTGCCTTGCAGGCGTTCGACTTCGGCGAACGGGTCCTTGCCGGCCCAGAGGGTCTTGAAGGGCTCGTGCAGTTCGAGCTTCATGCGCGCTCCCGCAGGATCAGGTCGGCGGCGTGCTGCGGCATGCTGTAGAGATCGGCGCTGTCGGCGAAGGCCAGGCCATTGCGCGACCAGTCGGCGCGCGCGGCGTCGTCTTCCAGCATCTCCTGGAGCATGGCGTTCAGCCGCTCCTGCTCGAAGGGCGACGGCACCACGCGCCCGGCCTTCGCCTCGTCGATGTAGTGGGCGTAGCCGCAGACGTCGGTGACCAGCACCGGCAAGCCCGCGACCAGCGCTTCGAGCAGCACGGTGCCGGTGTTCTCGTTGTACGCCGGGTGAATCAGCAGGTCAGCGCCGAGCAGGAAGCGCGGGATATCGCTGCGCCCCTTGAGGATCTGCACGTTGTCCGACAGGCCCAGCGCCTTCACCTGCAGCAGAAATGGCTTGGGATCGTCCTGGCCGATGGCGATCAGGCGGGTGCGCTTGCGCAGTGAGCGCGGCAACGCGGCCAGTGCCTTGAGGCTGCGGTCCAGGCCCTTGGTCTTGAAGCCCGAGCCGATCTGCACCAGCAGCAGGTCATCCTCTGCCAACTTGAACTCGCGACGGAACTCGGCGCGGATTTCGGCGGCGTTGGCCGGCGCACGGCGGTCCTGGGCGATGCCCGGCGGCAAGAGGTGGAAGCGAGCCTCGGGGGTGCGGTAATGCTTGATGAACAGCGGCTGCTGCACTTCGGAGATCATCAGGATCTCGGTCTTGGACTCTGGCGCGAACACCGCGCGCTCGTAGTCGGCGAAGTGTTTGTAACGGCCCCAGCGGCGGTAGAAGGAGTTGCGCAGGGTCTGCGCCTTGTCCTCGAAGCAGCCGTCGGCGGCGTAGTACACATCCAGGCCGGGCATCTTGTTGAAACCGATCACCCGGTCTACCGGCGAGCGCGCAAGGTCCGCGGTCAGCCAGGCGCTGAACTTCTCGTTGCGGCGATGGTTGAACAACGACTTCACCGGCGCCACGCGCACGTCGAAGCCGGGCGGTACTTCGCCTTCCCAGATCGGCGTGTAGACGCGGATCGCGTGGCCGCGCTGCTGGCACTCCAGGGCGATGCGCATGAAGTCGCGCTGCAGCCCGCCGAACGGGAAGTATTTGTAGAGGACGAAAGCCAGGGTCATCGAAGCGTCTCCGGGGCCAGCAGCAGTGCCTCCAGCTGGGTCGCTACGCGCTGGGGATTCAGGCGCGTGAAGCACAGAGGCTGTTCATGCCGCAGGTCGAACTGGCGCTTGTCTTCGGCCGTAGGCTGGTAGGTGCAGGTCTTCTGCAGGCAGGGCGCGCATGAAGGCCAGTCGCTGGCCAGGTGTACCTGCGAGCGTCCGTAGGCGCCGGTGAGACCGGGATTGGTCGGGCCGAACAGCGACAGCGTCGGCACGTCCAGAGCGGCAGCCAGGTGCCCGAGTCCGGTGTCGACCGCTACGCAGGCGGAAGCGCCGGCCAGCACCTTGGCCATGCCTGCGAGGGATAATCTGGGGAGCACCGAAGCGTTTTCCAAGCCTTCGGCCAAACGTTCGGCGCGTTGCCGTTCGGCTTCGTTGCCCCAGGGCAGGCGCACCGACCAGCCGCGCTCGCCCATGCGCTGGGCCAGTTCGCGCCAATACACTTCGGGCCAGTGCTTGGTCACCCAGGTGGTGCCATGCAGGAACACCAGGTAGGGCTCGGCCTCCGTCTCGTCCAGCAGGCGATTGCGATCCAGCCCGTAGTCACCGGTGCCGGCGGGCAGCGGGTAGTCCAGCGCCTGGGCGAACAGCTGGCGCACGCGCTCGACGGCATGCTGGCCCCAGGCGACCGGATAGGTGCGGTTATAGAAGCGGCTGGCAGCCGGCTCGCGCGCAGACTCCTTGTCCAGCCCGGCGATCGGCGTGCGGCGGCGAGCGTAGCGGGTCAGCCAGGCGCTCTTGAGCAAGCCCTGGGCGTCGATCACCAGGTCGTAGTCGACTTCCTTCAGACGGCGTTTGAAGCGGCCCCATTCGCCGCTTTTCAATGTCTGCCAGAGATTCTTGCGCCAGCGACGGATCGCCACGGGGATCACCTGGGCCACGGCGGGGTGCCAGGCGGGAATCTCGGCGAAGCCTTCCTCCACCACCCAGTCGAACTGGATCCCGGGAATGGCACGGGCGGCGTCGGTCAGAGCCGGCAGGGTATGGATGACATCGCCCAGGGACGATGTCTTGATCAGCAGAACCCTCATTCGGCGCTTTCCACGTCCACCGGGTCAGCGACCAGTCGATCCAGCGCTTCGATCACGGGGCGCGGCTTGAGCTCGCGCAGGCAGTTGTAGTGGCCGAAACGGCACACGCGGTCGAAGCAGGGGCTGCATTCCAATCCCAGGCGGACGATTTCCACCTGGTCGGCCAGCGGCGGCGTGAACTGCGGCGAGGTGGAGCCGTAGACCGCCACCAGCGGGCGGTTCAGCGCAGCGGCCACGTGCATCAGGCCCGAATCGTTGGTGACCACGGCTCCGGCGCAGGACATCAGGTCGATGGCCTCGGACAGGGCCGTCTCGCCCGCCAGGTTCACCGACTCTTCGCGAAGGCCGGGGATCAGGCGCATGCGGATGTCTTCGCCGCCGGGATGATCGTTCTTCGAGCCGAATATCCATACCTGCCAGCCGGCGCGGATCTTCACCTCGGCGATCTTGGCGTAGTACTCCGCCGGCCAGCGCTTGGCCTCGCCGAATTCGGCGCCGGGGCACAGGGCGAGCACCGGGCGATCCAGGCTAAGGCCGAACTTGGCCAGCGCGGCCTCGCGGCTCTGCGGGTCGATGGCCAGGCGTGGCTGTGGATAAGGCTGCGGCAGCTCCGCACCCGGCTCGAATGCCAGGGCCATGAAGCGCTCGATCATCAGCGGGTAACGCTCTTTATCCAGCGCGCGGATATCGTTGAGCAGGCCGTAACGCATCTCGCCCTTCCAGCCGGTGCGCTTTGGGATACCGGCAAAATAGGGCACCAGCGCCGACTTCAGCGAGTTGGGCAGGAGGATCGCCTGGTCGTACTGCCCCTTGAGGGACTTGCCGATACGGCGGCGCGAGGCGATGTCCAGCACGCCGTGGCCGAGCGGGAAGCTCAGGGCCTGGCGCACCTCGGGCATGCGCTCGAGGATCGGCCGGCTCCAGTCAGGCGCCAGCACATCGATCACGCAGTCGGGGTGCCGCTGCCTCAGACACTGGAAGAGTGTCTGCGCCATCACCATGTCGCCCACCCAGGAGGGGCCTACGATCAGAATTCTCATGCCTTTTCCAGAAACGACCGGGGAGGCTCTCGCCTCCCCGTACTCCATTCATCCAGCCGTGTGGCGTCGTCGGGTGCCGTGCATCGAATGCCGGCAGTCTAGCCCAGCCGCTCTTTCGGCCGGACAGTTTTCGTCACTCCCTGTGACCTGGCGCAATGGCATCACGCGCCTCGTTCCTGACATTCATAGGCCCGCACAACACAACTGACAGCGCGGGCCGCTCCGGCGAACATCATCCCGCCGGATGCTGGCTCCATCGTTCAAAAGCCCAGGGGAGGGAAATCGCAGCGAATCAGGTCAGCTCGAAGGCTTTCCACATCTGCATCACCATGCGCCGCTCCGCATGGAAGTGGTCGCCGCTTACCACGCCCGGCTGCTTCTGCAGGGACAATCGGTGCGCCGCCGCCCGGTAAGCCTTGTAGGCGTCCTGCAACATCAGGACATCCTCGCCGGACATCAACCCGACCCGCTCCAGCGCTTCCAGGATGCGGATATTGTCGGTGAACTCCACCAGCTCCGGGTGCTGCCACGACCAGGCCAGGGCCGCGTATTGCACCATAAATTCGATATCGACGATACCACCGGCATCCTGCTTGAGATCGAACGGGGCCGCGGCCTCGAAGGCATTCGGCGCGGTGCCGGCGACAGTGCTGGGGGTGCCGAGGTTGTCGCGCATCTTCGCGCGCATCTCGCTGACCTCCTTGCGCAACTCCGGCAGATCGCGTTGCTGGCCCAGCACTTTCGCGCGGATCGCCTCGAAGGCCCTGGCCACCCGCTGGCAGCCGGCGAGCACGCGGGCGCGCACCAGCGCCTGGTGCTCCCAGGTCCAGGCCTCGCCCAACTGGTAGGCCTCGAAGGCGCGCAGCGAACTGACCAGCAGGCCGGAG
The DNA here is from genome assembly GCF_010994165.1 of Pseudomonas nitroreducens. Lineage (NCBI taxonomy): Bacteria > Pseudomonadati > Pseudomonadota > Gammaproteobacteria > Pseudomonadales > Pseudomonadaceae > Pseudomonas > Pseudomonas nitroreducens. Next base: position 391,298 of record NZ_WMBX01000005.1, read on the forward strand.
GCACCGCTGGGGCGCAGGCGCATGTCCACTTCGTAGAGCATGCCCGAGGGCGTCTGCGCGGTGAGGAAGTGAATGATCTTCTGCCCCAGGCGCGTATAGAACTGCGCCCCATCGATGGGCTTGGCACCGTCGGTCTCGCTCTGCGGGTCGCCATCGTGGATGAACACCAGGTCCAGGTCGGAGCCGTGGCCCAGTTCCAGGCCGCCGGACTTGCCGTAGCCGATGATGATGAAGTCCGGATCGCAGGGCGTCCCGTCGACGCGGGTCGGCCGGCCGTGGCGCTGCACCAGCTGGTCCCAGGTCAGACTCAGCACCTGTTCGAGGATCGCTTCGGCCAGCCAGGTCAGATAATCGCTGACTTTCATTAAAGGCAGGGTGCCGGCGATCTCCGAGGCCACCACGCGCAGGCCATGGGCCAGCTTGAAGTGACGCAGGGTTTCCATCTGCTGCTCGAGGTCGTCCTCGGGGATGCGCATCAGCCGTTCGCGCAGCTCGGCACCCAGCTCGGCGGCCTGCGGCGGACGGAACAGCCGCCCCTCATTCAACAGCTCGTCGAGCAGGATCGGGAAGCGGGCGATCTGCTCCGCCACCATCGGGCTGGCCGCGCAGAGGGTCAGCAGGCGCTCCAGCGCACCGGGGTTCTCGGTGAGCAGCACCAGATAGGCGGAACGCCGCGCCACCGCCTCGATCAGCGGCAATACGCGCTCCAGCAACACGTCCGCCGGACCGCGCTCGGCGATCATGTTCAGCAGGCGCGGCATGAAGGCATCCAGCCGCTCACGGCCCAGGCGCTGCATGGCGCGCACCTGCGGCCCATTGCGCAGGTCGGTCAGGCGCTTCCAGGCCTGTGCGGGCTCGGCGAACCCGGCATCGGCGAACTGTCGGCAGGCGGACTCCTCGTCCACCGCCTCTTCCCAGAGCGGAATCCATTCGCCGCCGATGGTGGTGTCGACCTGGCCGTCTTCGTCCTCGTCCGGATCGGCGATGACCTGGCGGAAATGCCAGTCGATGCGATCGCGCCACTGGTTGGTGGCCTGGTGGAACGCCGACCAGTTGGCGAAGCCCATGATGAAGGCGACGCGGATTCGCTCGAGTTCGTCCTCCGGGAGCATCTGCGTCTGCCGATCGGCAATGGCCTGCAGGGCGTGCTCGGCGTAACGCAGGAATTCGTACCCCTCGCGCAACTCGGCGACCACCTGCGGCGGCAGGTAGCCCTGCCCCTCGAGGATCGCCAGCACGCGCAGCAGCGGCCGCTGCTGAAGGCTGAGGTCACGGCCGCCGTGGATCAACTGGAAGGCCTGGGCGATGAACTCCACCTCGCGGATGCCGCCAGCGCCCAGCTTGATGTTCTCGCTCATGCCCTTGCGCCGGACTTCCTGCTGGATCAGCTGCTTCATGGTGCGCAGCGCCTCGATGGCGGAAAAGTCCAGGTAGCGGCGGTAAACGAAGGGGCGCAGCAGCTCCAGCAGGCGCTGACCAGCCTCCTGGTCGCCACCGACCACGCGGGCCTTGATCATCGCGTAGCGTTCCCAGTCGCGGCCCTGGTCCTGGTAGTACTGCTCCAGCGCGGCGAAGCTGTGTACCAGCGGGCCGCTGGAACCGTAAGGGCGCAGGCGCATGTCGACGCGGAAGGCGAAGCCCTCGACGGTGATGGCGTCCAGCGACTTGATCAGCTTCTGCCCTAAACGGGTGAAGAACTCCTGATTGTCCAGCGCCCGCTTGGCGCCCTGGGTTTCGCCACCCTCGGGGTAACCGAAGATCAGGTCGATGTCCGAAGACAGGTTCAACTCACCCGCGCCCAGCTTGCCCATGCCCAGCACGATCATCTTCTGCGGCAGGCCCGAGCGATTGCCGATGGGCACGCCGAACTGCTGGCAGTGGCGCTGGTAGAGCCAGGCCAGGGACTGGTCGATGCAGGCGTCGGCGAGGTCCGACAGGTCGCGGCAGGTACCCGCCAGGTCGCTGCGGCGGCTCAGGTCGCGCCAGATGATGCGCACCTGCTGGCGCCGACGGAAGCGACGCAGGCGGCGGCCCAGTTCGTCCTCGTCGGCGCAATCGGCCAGCAGCGCTTCCAGCTGTGCGCCCATTTCGCCGGGCTGCAGGACGCGCTCCAGCTCACCGGTCGCGGCCAGTTCCAATAGAAAGGCAGGATCGCGCTGGACCTGCTCGGCAACGAAATCGCTGCCGGCAGTGACGCGGAAGAAGTCGGCGTGCCGCTCGTCGGACCAGCTGTCGAAGCTGGCGATCTGCTCGGGGGAAAACGCGGCGATGGCAATGCGGAAATTCTGCTCAGCCCGCTCGGCGAGGGGCTTGAGGGTGGCCGGCAAAGCGGCCAGGGACGGCAGGCTCATGGTCTATCCTGAGTGGTCGGCGAGGCGCCGGCATTCCTGTCTTTTCGCGCCCCTGTAGTTTTACTACTAACTTTTTCTGGCGGAGGGATGTATCCGCTGGCGATTTGTAGTAAAACTACAACCCGCCGGGCGTACCCCCGGAGCACTTCCAAGAATTCGCCGCGTCGCCCACGAGGTTGGCGCAGCTATCGGCAACGATCTACTGGCTTCCGATTCTGGAAGCCTTTCCGCCCTGGAGCAAGCCATGCAAGACCTCGATCCCGTCGAAACCCAGGAATGGCTGGACGCCCTGGAATCGGTCCTGGACCGTGAAGGTGAAGACCGCGCCCATTACCTGATGACCCGCATGGGCGAGCTGGCCAGCCGGTCCGGCACCCAACTGCCCTACGCCATCACCACGCCGTACCGCAACAGCATCCCGGTGACCCACGAAGCGCGCATGCCCGGCGACCTGTTCATGGAGCGCCGCATCCGCTCCCTGGTGCGCTGGAACGCCCTGGCGATGGTGATGAAGGCCAACAAGAACGACCCGGATCTGGGTGGCCACATCTCCTCCTTCGCCTCCTCGGCGACCCTCTATGACGTGGGCTTCAACTACTTCTTCCAGGCCCCGACCGACGAACACGGCGGCGACCTGGTGTTCTTCCAGGGCCACGCCTCCCCCGGCGTCTACGCCCGCGCCTTCCTCGAAGGCCGCATCAGCGAAGACCAGCTGAACAACTTCCGCCAGGAAGTGGACGGCAACGGCCTGTCCTCCTACCCGCACCCCTGGCTGATGCCGGACTTCTGGCAGTTCCCGACCGTTTCCATGGGCCTGGGCCCGATCCAGGCGATCTACCAGGCGCGCTTCATGAAGTACCTGGAAAGCCGCGGCTTCATCCCCGCCGGCAAGCAGAAGGTCTGGTGCTTCATGGGCGACGGCGAGTGCGACGAGCCTGAATCCCTGGGCGCGATCTCCCTGGCCGGCCGCGAGAAGCTGGACAACCTGATCTTCGTCATCAACTGCAACCTGCAGCGCCTCGACGGCCCGGTTCGCGGCAACGGCAAGATCATCCAGGAACTCGAAGGCGTGTTCCGTGGCGCCGAGTGGAACGTCAACAAGGTGGTCTGGGGTCGCTTCTGGGACCCGCTGTTCGCCAAGGACACCGCCGGCCTGCTGCAGCAGCGCATGGACGAGGTCATCGACGGCGAGTACCAGAACTACAAGGCCAAAGACGGCGCCTACGTGCGTGAGCACTTCTTCGGTGCCCGTCCGGAGCTGCTGGAGATGGTCAAGGACCTCTCCGACGAAGAGATCTGGAAACTCAACCGTGGCGGCCACGATCCCTACAAGGTCTATGCGGCCTACCACCAGGCGGTCAACCACAAGGGCCAGCCCACCGTCATCCTGGCCAAGACCATCAAGGGCTACGGTACCGGCTCGGGCGAAGCGAAGAACATCGCGCACAACGTCAAGAAGGTCGACGTCGAGTCGCTGAAGTCGTTCCGCGACAAGTTCGACATCCCGATCAAGGATGACGATCTGGAAAACCTGCCGTTCTACCGCCCCGAGGAAGGCAGCGCCGAAGCCAAGTACCTGGCTTCCCGCCGTGCCGCGCTGGGCGGCGTGATGCCGGTTCGCCGCGAGAAGAGCTTCCAGGTCCCGGTTCCCCCGCTGGAAACCCTCAAGGCCATGCTCGACGGCTCGGGCGACCGCGAAATCTCCACCACCATGGCTTTCGTGCGGATCATCTCGCAGCTGGTCAAGGACAAGGAACTCGGCCCGCGCATCGTCCCGATCGTGCCGGACGAAGCCCGTACCTTCGGTATGGAAGGCATGTTCCGCCAGTTGGGCATCTACTCCTCCGTCGGCCAGCTGTACGAGCCGGTGGATAAAGACCAGGTGATGTTCTACCGCGAGGACAAGAAAGGTCAGATCCTCGAGGAAGGCATCAACGAAGCCGGCGCCATGTCCAGCTGGATCGCTGCGGGTACCTCGTACTCCACGCACAACCAGCCGATGCTGCCGTTCTACATCTTCTACTCGATGTTCGGCTTCCAGCGTATCGGCGACCTGGCCTGGGCCGCTGGCGACAGCCGCGCGCACGGCTTCCTGATCGGCGGCACCGCCGGCCGTACCACCCTGAACGGTGAAGGCCTGCAGCACGAAGACGGTCACAGCCACCTGCTGGCGGCGACCATCCCGAACTGTCGCACCTACGATCCGACCTACGCGTACGAGCTGGCGGTGATCATCCGCGAAGGCTCGCGGCAGATGATCGAAGAGCAGCAGGACATCTTCTATTACATCACCGTGATGAACGAGAACTACGTCCAGCCGGCCATGCCCAAGGGCGCCGAGGAAGGCATCATCAAGGGCATGTACCTGCTCGATGAAGACAAGAAGGACGCCGCGCATCACGTGCAGCTGCTGGGTTCGGGCACCATCCTGCGCGAAGTCGAAGCCGCCGCGAAGATCCTGCGCGAAGACTTCGGCATCGGCGCCGACGTCTGGTCCGTTCCGAGCTTCAACGAACTGCGCCGCGACGGCCTGGCCGTGGAGCGCTGGAACCGCCTGCACCCGGGTCAGAAGCCCAAACAGAGCTACGTCGAAGAGTGCCTGTCCGGCCGCAAGGGTCCGGTCATCGCCTCCACCGACTACATGAAGCTCTACGCCGAGCAGATCCGCCAGTGGGTGCCGAGCAAGGAATTCAAGGTCCTGGGCACCGATGGCTTCGGCCGCAGCGACAGCCGCCGCAAGCTGCGCGACTTCTTCGAAGTCGACCGCCACTGGGTCGTGCTGGCCGCACTGGAAGCCCTGGCCGATCGCGGTGATATCGAACCCAAGGTCGTGGCCGAAGCCATCGCCAAGTTCGGCATCAACCCCGAAAAACGCAACCCGCTGGACTGCTGAGGAGAGGCACGATGAGCGAACTGATTCGTGTACCCGACATCGGCAATGGTCAGGGCGAAGTGATCGAACTGCTGGTCAAGGTCGGCGACACCGTCGAGGCCGACCAGAGCCTGCTGACCCTGGAATCCGACAAGGCCAGCATGGAAATCCCCTCGCCGAAAGCCGGCGTGGTGAAGAGCCTGAAGGTCAAGGTGGGCGACACCCTGAAGGAAGGCGACGAGATCCTCGAGCTGGAAGTCGAGGGGGGTTCGGCTGCCGCCGAAGCGCCCAAGGCGGAAGCGCCGGCTCCGGCCGCCGAGGCTCCGAAGGCAGAGGCTCCGGCCGCTGCCCCGGCGCCGGCTGCCGCACCTGCCGCTGGCGCCAGCGTCCAGGACATCCACGTCCCGGACATCGGCTCGGCCGGCAAGGCCAACGTCATCGAAGTCATGGTGAAAGCCGGCGACACGGTCGAGGCCGACCAGTCGCTGATCACCCTGGAGTCGGACAAGGCCAGCATGGAAATCCCCTCGCCGGCTGCCGGCGTGGTGGAAAGCGTGTCGATCAAGGTCGGTGACGAAGTCGGCACCGGTGACCTGATCCTCAAGCTGAAGGTCGCGGGCGCTGCTGCCCCGGCTGCTGCTGAACCAGCTCCGGCGGCTGCTCCGGCTCCCGCCGCTGCCGCTCCGGCCGCCGCCCAGACACCGGCTGCCGCGCCGGCCAAGGCTGCGGAAGCCGCTCCGGTGGGCGCGCCCAGCCGTGACGGCGCCAAGGTCCACGCCGGCCCCGCGGTGCGCATGGTCGCCCGCGAGTTCGGCGTCGAGCTGAGCGAAGTCAAAGGCACCGGCCCGAAAGGCCGCATCCTCAAGGAAGACGTGCAGCTGTTCGTCAAGGAACAACTGCAGCGCGCCAAGTCGGCTCCGGCCGGCGCTACCGGTGGCGCAGGCATCCCGCCGATCCCGGAAGTCGACTTCAGCAAGTTCGGCGAAGTGGAAGAAGTGGCGATGACCCGCCTGATGCAGGTCGGCGCCGCCAACCTGCACCGCAGCTGGCTGAACGTGCCGCACGTGACCCAGTTCGACTCGGCCGACATCACCGAGATGGAAGCCTTCCGCGTGGCCCAGAAGGCCGTCGCGGAGAAGGCCGGCGTCAAGCTGACCGTGCTGCCGATCCTGCTCAAGGCCTGTGCCCACCTGCTCAAGGAAATGCCGGACTTCAATAGCTCGCTGGCCCCCAGCGGCAAGGCGCTGATCCGCAAGAAGTACGTGCACATCGGCTTCGCCGTGGACACACCGGACGGCCTGCTGGTCCCGGTGATCAAGAACGTCGACCAGAAGAGCCTCCTGCAACTCGCCGCCGAAGCCGCCGAACTGGCCGAGAAAGCGCGCACCAAGAAGCTCTCCGCCGACGCCATGCAGGGCGCCTGCTTCACCATCTCCAGCCTCGGCCACATTGGCGGCACCGGCTTCACGCCGATCGTCAACGCGCCGGAAGTGGCGATCCTGGGTGTCAGCAAGGCGACCATGCAGCCGGTGTGGGATGGCAAGGCCTTCCAGCCGCGCCTGATGCTGCCGCTGTCGCTGTCCTACGATCACCGCGTGATCAACGGGGCAGCCGCCGCGCGCTACACCAAGCGCCTGTCGGACCTGCTGGGCGATATCCGCACCCTGCTCCTGTAAGTGCGGCTGCTGTAAGTGTTGCAAGGGGCCGGTTCGCCCGGCCCTTCCTCTCGACGAGCACGCCACGCTCGTTCTCTCCAGCCCTGCCGGATGGCGGGGCTTCTTTTTGCCGGACCGGCGGTCAGGCCCAGCGCCCGCCGCTGACTCAACTTCCCACTGTGACGGCCGATACAGTCTTGGCTTGTCATGGCCCCGTGCCTCATGCAAATCTTGCCAACGCCCATAGAAGTCGGGTGGGGCGAAGTACCCCATCCAGCACCCTGGAAATCTCCCGCGCATGAAGAGTCATCCCGATGCCGCCAGCCGTCAGGCGGCCGAGGTTGTCACGCAGCTTCCCGTCCCGTCGAGGCTCGGGATGCTGCGCTTCGAGCGCCTGAACGAGCCCAGCTGGACCCTGCTGTTCCTCGACCCCGGCTGCGAACGCCAGATCGGCGTCCCGGCCCAGGACCTCTGCGGCATCCTCGACGCCCCCTACGCCAGCCTGATGGAGCCCGAAGCGCGTCATCGCCTGCACGAGCAGGTGCAGCAGCAACTGCTCAGGGACGGCCGTTACCGGGTGCGCTACCTGCTCCATTCGCCACGCGGCACGCTGAACGTGCTGGAGGTCGGCGAAGCCTTCCAGCAGCACGGCCGCCAACTGCTCCACGGCTACCTGCTACAGACCGAGGCGGACGAGCACGAAACCGAGCTGGACCCGCGCCTGCTGGACCTCGAGGCTCAGAACATCCGCCTGAAGATGTCCCTGGAGATGTACCAGCGCTCCCAGGACGAACACCTGCAGCACCTGGTGCGCTCGCGTACCCAGCAGAACCTCATCGTGCGTCTGGCGCGGCACCGCTACCTGTCCAGCGACCCGCTGCTGGAAGCCGCGCAACTGATCGCCCAGGCCGCCTGCGAGGCCTACGATGTCGCCCGCGCCGGCATCTGGCGCCTGCACCCGGACCATCGCCTGGAAGCGGTGACCATCTACCGCCGCGATACCGACCAGTACGAAAAGCCGCAGGATATCGACGCCAGCCACTTCCCCAATTACCTTGACGCGGTGCATAGCGGCCGCGCCATCGACGCCCATAACGCCCAGCAGGACCCGCGCACCCAGGAGCTGGCCATGCGCTACCTGCGCCCGCAGGGCATCAGCGCCATGCTCGACGCCACCATCCGCGTCGGTGGCGAAGTGGTCGGCGTGCTCTGCCTGGAGCATGTCGGCGAAGTGCGCATGTGGCAGAGCGACGAGATAGCCTTCGCCGGGGAGCTGGCCGACCAGTACGCCCAGGTGCTGATGAACCACGAGCGGCGCAACGTCTCCAGCGCCCTGCACCTGTTCCAGCGCGCCGTCGAACAGAGCGCCAGCGCCTTCCTGCTGATCGACCGCGAGGGCCTGGTGGAGTACGTCAACCCGAGCTTCACCGCCATCACCCAGTACGGCGCCGACGAAGTGCGCGGCCGCCGCCTGCCGGAGCTACCGGCACTGGCGAATCTCAGCGAACTGCTGTTCGATGCGCGCTCCACCCTGGTCACGCAGAACAGCTGGCAGGGCGAGTTCCGCAGCCGGCGCAAGAATCTGGAGCCCTACTGGGGCCAGTTGTCGCTGTCCAAGGTCTACGACGACAAGGGCGAGCTGACCCACTACATCGGCATCTACGAAGACATCACCCAGAGCAAGCTGGCCCAGCAGCACATCGAGAAGCTCGCCTACCGCGACAATCTCACGGGCCTGGCCAACCGGCACTTCTTCATCAATGCCCTGGAAGAACGCCTGCAGGTGGGCAGCGAGCACTCGCTGAGCCTGCTGCTGGTGGACATCGACAATTTCAAGCGGATCAACGACAGCCTCGGCCACCAGACCGGCGACAAACTGCTGGCCAACCTCGCCCGCCGCCTGCGCAGCAGCCTGAGTGACAGCGCCACCCTGGCGCGCTTCGCCAGCAACGAATTCGCCGTACTGCTGGAAGAGTCCGTGGCCGGCCGTGGCGAGAAGATTGCAGCGCAGATTCTCTCTGTGCTCGATAAGCCGCTGTTCGTCGACAACCAGCTGATCAGCATCACCGGCTCCGTGGGCATCGCCTACGCGCCGCAACACGGTCAGGATCCGCAGACGCTGATGAAGCACGCGGGTCTTGCGCTGCACAAGGCCAAGGCCAATGGCAAGCACCAGGTGCAGACCTTCACCGAGGCGATGACCGCCGAGGCCAGCTACAAGCTGTTCGTCGAGAGCAACCTGCGCCGCGCGCTGGTGCAGGACGAACTGGCCGTGCACTACCAGCCCAAGCTGTGCCTGCGCAGCGGTGCGCTGCTGGGCCTGGAAGCGTTGCTGCGCTGGCAGCACCCGGAGAAGGGCATGATCCGCCCGGACCAATTCATCAGCGTGGCCGAGGAAACCGGCCTGATCATCCCCATCGGCAAGTGGGTGATCCGCCAGGCCTGCCGCCAGGTGCGGGAACTGGCCGCCAAAGGCCTGGGCGAGCTGCACATGGCGATCAACCTGTCGCCCAAGCAGTTCAGCGATCCGGACCTGGTCGGCTCCATCGCCGCGATCCTCCACGAGGAAAGCATCCCGGCCTCGCAGTTGGAACTGGAGTTGACCGAAAGCCTGCTGCTTGACGCCACCGACGACACCCGCCAGCAGCTGGAACGCCTGAAGAACCTCGGCCTGACCCTGGCCATGGACGACTTCGGCACCGGTTACTCGTCGCTGAGCTACCTGAAGAAATTCCCCATCGACGTGATCAAGATCGATCGCAGCTTCATCAAGGACATCCCGGACAACCAGGACGACATGGAGATCACCTCGGCGGTGATCGCCATGGCGCACAACCTCAAGCTGCAGGTGGTTGCCGAAGGCGTCGAGACCGCCGCCCAGCTGGCCTTCCTGCGGCGCAACCGCTGCGACATCGGCCAGGGCTACCTGTTCGACAAGCCCATCCCCAGCCACGACCTCTCCTCCAGCCTGCAGCGCTACCCCTGCCGCCCGCATTGAACGACTCTGGCGCGGCGTGCCCGCAGCCATTCGCACGAGCTGTCTCAAACCTCCCGCAAAGCAAAACAAACGCTGTAATCTTCGGCGAGTACCCGAGTCTATTGCCGCCCCTATTCGACAGGAGACGAATGCCATGACCCTGCGCTCGCAGATACTTGCCCACAAACTGGAACTGCCCAGCTCCGCCCAGGCCCTGCCGGGGCGCGAGAGCCCGATGCCGGTGCCCGAAGCGCATTACGTCAATGGCCACCCGCTGACTGCACCCTTCCCCGCCGGCGTGCAGCAGATCGTTGTCGGCCTGGGCTGCTTCTGGGGCGCCGAGCGGCGCTTCTGGCAGCAGCCGGGCGTCTGGGTGACCGCGGTGGGTTATGCCGGCGGCTTCACGCCGAACCCGACCTACGACGAAGTCTGTTCCGGCCTGACCGGCCACAGCGAAGTGGTGCTGGTGGCGTACGACCCGCGCGAAACCAGCATCGAGGCGCTGCTCAAGGTGTTCTGGGAATCCCACGACCCGACCCAAGGCATGCGCCAGGGCAACGACACCGGCACCCAGTACCGCTCGGTGATCTACTGGTTCGACCAGGCGCAGAAGGCTGCCATCGACGCCAGCCGCGCGGCTTTCCAGAAGGAGCTGAGCGCCAAGGGCTACGGCGAGATCACTACGGAAATCCGCGAGGTGCCGCCGTTCTACTATGCCGAGGCCTACCACCAGCAGTACCTGGCGAAGAACCCCAACGGCTACTGTGGCCTGGGCGGCACGGGCGTCTGCCTGCCGGCGTAAGCCATATCTGCAGGAACGGGCTCCGTCCGCGATCAGCACGGCGCCTGCGCCAGATCATCGGGATCGAGCCCGTATGACGAAAAAGCCCCGGCACTGCCAGGGCTTTTTTCATTCCGCGATCAGCCAGTCCACCTGGCTGCTGCCTTCACTCTGCGCCAGCGTCTGGGCCAGCCAGGGCAACAGCCCGCGCAGTTCCTCGTCCAGCGGCCACGGTGGATTGGCAATGACCAGTCCGGAGCCATTCAGGCGGTCGGCCGCGTCGGCCGGATGTACGCACAGCTCCACGCGGAGCATCTTCGGCGCCGAGCTCTTTTCCAGGCGCTGGTAGAAACGCTTGAGCTGGCGGCGATCCTTGATCGGGTACCAGATGGCAACCACGGTCTGGCGCATGCGGCCGATGGCTTCGTCCAGTGCGGTTACGCAGCGCTCCAGGTCATCGGGCTGCTCGAAGGGCGGGTCGATCAACAGCACCCCGCGCTTCTCGGAAACCGGCAGGAAAGCCCGCGGCAGCAACCAGCCATCGCCCTGATGCACCGAGATGCGGCGCTCGCCAGCCATGTTGGCCTTGAGCAGGCGGCCGTCTTCCGGGTGCAGCTCGTTGAGCATCACCCGGTCCTGCGGGCGGGTCAGGCGCCGCGCCAGCTCAGGCGAACCGGGGTAGAACTCCAGCCCGCCATCGGGATTCAGCGCGCGGACTACCTCCAGGTAGTCCTGCAGCAGCTCCGGCAGGTCATCGCGCTCCCACAGGCGACCGATGCCCGACTCCCATTCACCGGTACGGCTGGCTTCGTTACCCAGCAGGTCGTACAGGCCGATGCCGGAATGGCTGTCGAGATAGGCGAAGGGCGTGTCCTTGCGCGCCATCAGCGCGAAGATGCGGGCAAGGACGATGTGTTTCAGCACGTCGGCGTGGTTGCCGGCGTGGTAGGCATGGCGGTAGTTCATGGATAGCGGACTCCTCAAGGCGCGCAGTTTAGGTCCTGCGGCGGGTGCGGTGCGAGTCCGCCGTCGCCGGGGGCCTGCCGGGAGCCGAGTGTTTTAGCCCTTTATCACGCTCATGGATGATTCTGTGCGCGCTTCATTCACCTGACTAGACTGCGCCGATTCCCACGGAGGTCGATCCATGTCCGAGACCCTGCTCAGCTCCCGCAACCTCGCTTTCGAACTCTACGAAGTGCTCGACGCCGAGGCCCTGACCCAGCGCGAACGCTTCGCCGACCACAACCGCGAGACCTTCGATGCGGCCCTGTCCACCGCGCGCGGCATCGCCGAAGAGCTGTTCGCCCCGCACAACCGCAAGAACGACGAGAACGAACCGCAGTACGTCGACGGCGGCGCGGTGCTGATTCCGGAAGTGAAGCCGGCAGTGGATGCGTTCAACGAAGCCGGTTTCCAGAACGCCTCGCGCAGCTTCGAACAGGGCGGCATGCAGTTGCCGCATCTGCTGTCGCGCGCCTGCTTCGCGCACTTCCAGTCGGCCAACATCGCCACCTCGTCCTATCCGATGCTGAGCATGGGCGCCAGCCACCTGATCGAGACCTTCGGCAGCGAAGAACAGAAACGCCTGTTCCTGCAGCCGATGATCGACGCGCGCTTCTTCGGCACCATGGCGCTGACCGAGCCCCACGCCGGCTCGTCGCTGGCGGATATCCGCACCCGCGCCGAACCGGCCGCCGACGGCAGCTACCGGATCAAGGGCAACAAGATCTTCATTTCCGGCGGCGACCACCCGCTCTCGGAGAACATCGTGCACATGGTCCTGGCCAAGCTGCCGGACGCCCCGCCCGGCGTGAAAGGCATCAGCCTGTTCATCGTGCCGAAGTTCCTGGTCAACGACGACGGCTCCCTCGGCGCACGCAACGACGTGACCCTGGCCGGCCTGTTCCACAAGATGGGCTGGCGCGGCACCACCTCCACCGCGCTGAACTTCGGCGACAAGGGCGAGTGCGTTGGCTACCTCGTCGGCAAGCCGCACCACGGCCTGGCCTACATGTTCCAGATGATGAACGAGGCGCGCATCGGCGTCGGCATGGGCGCGATCATGCTCGGCTACGCCGGCTACCTGTACTCCCTGGAATACGCCCGCGAGCGCCCGCAGGGCCGCCCGGTGGATGCCAAGGACCCGACCTCGGCGCCCGTCTCGATCATCCAGCACACCGACGTCAAGCGCATGCTGCTGACCCAGAAGGCCTATGTCGAGGGCGCCTTCGACCTAGGCCTGTACGCCTCGCGCCTGGTGGACGACTGCGAAACCCTGCCCACCGAGGAAGAGCGCACGCAGGCCCACGAACTGCTCGACCTGCTCACTCCGATCGTCAAGTCCTGGCCCTCGGAGTTCTGCCTGAAGGCCAACGAACTGGCTATCCAGATCCTCGGCGGCCACGGCTACACCCGCGAATACCCGGTGGAGCAGTACTACCGCGACAACCGCCTGAACCCGATCCACGAAGGCACCCACGGCATCCAGTCGCTGGACCTGCTCGGCCGCAAGCTGGCGCAGAACAACGGCGCCGGCCTGAAACAGCTGACCCGCCTGATCAACCAGTGCTGCGAGCGCGCCAGCGCGCACCCGTCGCTGGACAAGCTGCGCGAGCCGCTGGAACAACTGATGGCGCGCCTGTCGGCCACCACCCTGAGCCTGCTCGGCGACCTGATGCAAGGCCGCGTAGCCCAGGGCCTGGCCAACTCCGCGCTGTACCTGAAGGTCTTCGGCCACGCCGTGATCGGCTGGCGCTGGCTGGAGCAGGCCATCCGCGCCGAAGAGGGCCTTGCACGAGGCGATGCTTCGGACACCGACTTCTACCGCGGCAAGCTACAGGCCGCGCGCTACTTCCTGACCTGGGAAGTGCCGTCCTGCCACCATGACCTGGCGCTGCTCGAAGCCCGCGACGACACCTGTTCCACCATGCAGGACGCCTGGTTCTAAGCGTCTCGTATGTCCCTTATGCCCCGGTCACGTCCGGGGCTTTTTTATGCCCGGATGAAGGCCGCATCGCCGACCGCGGAAGCGCCCCACAAGCTGACAGAAGACAGCCTAAAGAATTGGAGGATACTTCCCACAAGAAGCACCGAACCGACCGACAGCAAGGCCTGAGGTAGATGCAATTGAATAGCGACCGCGCATTCTCCATCCCTCTCGACCATGGCCATGCAGACCGTCACTCTCCCGTCACTCCAGCGCCACTACCAGAACTTCCTGCCTCTGCTCGCTATCGCTGCAGCACTGGGCTGCACGCTCGTCCTGTTCAACACCGGGTCGACCGACGACGGCAAACAGCGAGACACCGCCCTTTCGCCAAGCACCTCGCCGATCTACAGCGCACCCAGCACAGAAGCCTTCGAGCACGCTGACGACTACCTGAAGGACATCGACAAGGCCATGAGCGACGGGCTTGCCGTTCTGCGCGGTGGAGACAGCAAATCCATCACCTCGCAGAGCCGCTACTTCAACGCACTGGTCAATGCCGGCTATGCGCAGTTCGGCTCGTCCTATTACGACCCGCTGGGCAGTTGCGGCGTCACCGGCAGCTCGGCGCGCCACCTCTGGCACACGCAGATTCGCGCCCTGAGCGCCGATGCCGGGCACAGCATCGCCGGCGAGGTCGCCAATGCCCGCGCCATCCTGCAACGAGACAGGCAATCCTGCCTGGACGCCGTCAGACTGCCTCTGGAAGAGGCACTGAAATGGGCGCCCACCGCACTCTCCGGGCTCAATCTGGTGCCCACCTGGCAAGGCAGCGCAGGCTGGCTTGAAAGCACCGTCGAACGGTCCTCAACAAACCTTTGACAGCCTTGTAAATCCGCAGGTTAGAATCGATTGGCATGCGGCCTGCATCCTGATCCTCGAGTAGCGTCGCCACTCCCCTATCCCCCAGGAGGTCGACATATTGGATGCCGTGGCCATCAACAGCTATTTCCTGATCGCTGCCGTGCTGATCGGCATGAGCATCCTGGTCAGCTCGCTGTCCTCGCGCCTGGGCATCCCGATCCTGGTCATCTTTCTCGCCGTGGGCATGATCGCGGGCACCGACGGCCCCGGCGGCATCGGTTTCTCGAACTATCCCATGGCCTACCTGGTGGGCAACCTGGCGCTGGCGGTGATACTGCTGGACGGCGGCTTGCGCACGCGGGTGTCGAGTTTCCGTGTGGCGCTCTGGCCCGCGCTGTCGCTGGCCACTGCCGGGGTGCTGATCACCGCAGGGCTGACCGGCATCGCCGCGGCCTGGCTGTTCAAGCTGAGCTGGATGGAAGGCCTGCTGATCGGCGCCATCGTCGGCTCCACCGACGCTGCGGCGGTGTTCTCGCTGCTGGGCGGCAAGGGCCTGAACGAGCGGGTCACCGCGACCCTGGAAATCGAGTCGGGCAGCAACGACCCCATGGCGGTATTCCTCACCGTTACCCTGATCGACATGCTTGCCCACGGCGAGAGCGGCCTGTCCTGGAGCTTCCTCTGGCACTTCCTGCGCGAGTTCGGCATCGGCTCGGTACTGGGCCTGGGTGGCGGCTGGCTGCTGCTGCAGGTGATCAATCGCATCCACCTGGCCAACGGCTTGTACCCGCTGCTGGCCATCAGCGGCGGCCTGCTGATCTTCGCCGTGGCCAACGCGGTGCACGGCAGCGGCATCCTGGCCATCTACCTGTGTGGCCTGGTGCTGGGCAACCAGCCGATCCGCTCGCGCCACGGCATCATGCACATGCTCGACGGCATGGCCTGGCTGGCGCAGATCGGCATGTTCCTGGTCCTCGGCCTGCTGGTCACGCCACACGACCTCTGGCCCATCGCCCTGCCCGCTCTCGGCCTGGCGCTGTGGATGATCCTCTTTGCCCGTCCGCTGTCGGTGCTGGTGGGCCTTGCGCCGTTCCGCGCCTTCCATGGTCGCGAGAAGGCCTTCATCGCCTGGGTCGGCCTGCGTGGCGCGGTGCCGATCATCCTCGCGGTGTTCCCGCTGATGGCCGGGCTGCCCAACGCCCAGCTGTTCTTCAACGTCGCCTTCTTCATCGTGCTGGTCTCGCTGCTGGTGCAGGGCACCAGCCTGCCCTGGGCCGCCAAGCTGTTGCGCGTGGTGGTACCACCGGATCCGGCGCCGATCTCCCGCGCCGGCCTGGAAGTCCACCCCACCAGCGAGTGGGAGCTGTTCGTCTATCACCTGAGCAAGGAAAAGTGGTGCATCGGCGCCGCCCTGCGCGAGCTGAAGATGCCCGAAGGCACCCGAATCGCCGCGCTGTTCCGTGGCACCCAGTTGCTGCACCCCTCGGGCAGTACCATCCTCGAAGCCGACGACATCCTCTGCGTGATCGGCCACGAGCATGACCTCTCGCCGCTGGGCAAGCTGTTCAGTCAGGCGCCGGACCGCGGCCTGAGCGCGCGCTTCTTCGGCGATTTCGTCCTCGAGGGCGACGCCCAGCTCTCCGCCGTGGCCTCGCTTTACGGCCTGAAGCTCGAAGGCGTGGATGGCGAGCAGAACCTGGGCCGCTTCATCGCCCAGGAAATCGGCGGCCAGGCGATCATCGGCGACCAGGTGGAATGGAACGGCCTGACCTGGACCGTTGCCGCCCTGGACGGGAACAAGATCCGCAAGGTCGGGGTCAAATTCCCGGAAGGCCGTCCCGGTCCCGGGCTCTTCCTCTGACCGCCTACCGGTGCCCGCTTGCGGGTGCCGGCCCGCCAGCACTACCCTCACTCCACTTTTTGCACGAGCCGCTGATCGCGACCATGTCATTCCTGCTGCGTACCTTTCTGACTGCCGTCCTCCTGTGCGGCGCGTTCACCGGCCTGCCCGCGCAGGCCGCCGATACCACCGTGCCCAGCGCCGAAAAGGTGCAACAGAGCCTCGACGGTCTGGCCGACCGCAAGCTGCCCGAGGCGGACGCCAAAGCGCTCAAGGCCACCCTGGAAAACACGCTCAAGCTGCTCGCCGCCAAGACCGATGCCGAGCAGCAATTGCAGGAGCTGAACGGCAAGCTGGCCGACGCACCCAAGCTGATCAATGAAAACCAGAAGGCGCTCAGCCGCCTCAAGGGCAGCAGCGACAAGCCCGCCAGCCAACGCTACGCCGGTTTCAACGCTACCCAGCTGGAAATGACCCTCAACGAGCAGTCCACCCAACTGGCCGCGTGGCAGAAAGAACTGGTGGACGCCAAGAGCGACATCCTCACTGCGCAGACCCGTCCCGAGCGCGCCCAGGCCGATCTGAGCAAGAACCAGACACGCCTGCTGGAGATCGCCGGCATCCTCAAGGCCGGCAAGGACGGTAGCAAGACGCTCAGCGAAGAGCATCGCAACGAACTGCTTGCCGAACAGGCCCTGCTCACTGCCCAGAACCCGCTGTTGCGCAAGCAACTGGCCGGCAACAACCTGCTGCTCGACCTCGCTTCCAGCCAGCGCGACCTGCTCGCCGAACGCATTGGCCGCGAGGAGCGCGAGACCCTCGAACTGCAGACGATGATCAGCGACAAGCGCCGCGAGCAATCCGAACAGACTGTCGCCAAACTGTCCAAGGACACCGACCAGGCTGCCGGCACCGACAGCCTGCTGAGCCAGCAGAGCGCCACCAACCTCAAGCTCTCCGACTACCTGCTGCGCACCACCGACCGCCTTAACACGCTCACCCGGCGCAACCTGGAGGCCAAGCAGCAACTGGACAACCTGACCCAGGGCGAGCAGGCGCTGGACGAGCAGATCAACGTGCTGCGCGGCAGCCTGCTGCTGTCGAAGATCCTCTACCAGCAGAAACAATCGCTGCCGGTGATCAAGACCGACCAGGACCTCGCCGACGAAATCGCCGACCTGCGTCTCTACCAGTTCGAGTTGAACCAGAAGCGCGACGAAATCAACAACACCCAGCTCTACATCGACAACCTGCTTGCCCAGCAGGCCCAGGAAAGCGTCACACCGCAACTGCGCCACGACCTCAACGAGCTGGTGAATACCCGCCTGGAGCTGATGGAGCGCCTCAACCACGAACTCAACGCGCTGCTCAACGAAGCCATTACGCTGCAGCTCAACCAGAAGCAGCTCAAGGAAACCAGCGACAGCCTGCGCGCCACCCTCGACGAGCAGATGTTCTGGATCCCCAGCAACCGCCCGCTGGACCTGTCGTGGTTCAAGATGACCCCGACTCTGCTACACCACCAGCTCGCCGAAGTGCCCTGGGGATCGGGTGTGCAGGAGCTGTTCGAAGGCCTGATCGACCGGCCTTTCCTGTTCCTGCCGCTGCTCCTGCTGGTCGCCGGGCTGCTGTGGAAGCGCAAGTTCCTCTACGACAAGCTGGAATCGCTGAACGACGACATCGGCCACTTCAAGCGTGACAGCCAGGCGCACACCCCGCTGGCCCTACTGCTCGCGGTGCTGCTGGCGCTGCCCGGAACGCTGGCCCTGGCCATCGCCGGCCTCGCCCTGCTGCTCGACGCCCGTGGGCAGAACGCCACCCTGGGCAGTGCGCTGCTGGAGATGGCGCAGGTCTGGCTGGTGTTCTACACCGCACACCGTATCCTGCGCCCCGGCGGCATCGCCGAGCGACACTTCCACTGGAGCCAGTCGCAGGTGCAGTTCCTCGGCAAGCTGATGCGCCGACTGGGCCTGGTGGTGATGTCGCTGGTCGCGGTGGTGACCGTCGCCGAGCACTCACCGGCGTCCCTCGCCGATGACGTGATTGGCATCGCCGTGGTGTTGTTCGGCTATGGCGCCATGACCTGGCTGCTCGCCCAGCTGCTGTTCAACAGCCCGTCCAGCGAGCGTCCGTCGATGATCAAGATGGTCGTCGGCCTGGGCTTCACTGCCCTGCCAGTGGCATTGTTCCTCGCCGTGGGCTTCGGCTACTACTACACCGCGCTAAAGCTGACCGACCGGCTGATCGACACCTTGTTCCTGCTGATGTTCTGGATGGTGGTGGAAGCCACCTTCGTCCGCGGCATGGGCGTCGCCGCGCGCCGCCTGGCCTACCAGCGCGCCCTGGCGAAGCGGCAGAACGCACCCAAGGAAGGCATCGAGGGCAGCGAGGTCGTCGTGGAAGAGCCCACCCTGGGCATCGAGCAGATCAACGAGCAGTCCATGCGCCTGATCCGCCTGGGCCTGCTGATCGGCTTCGTGGTCACCCTGTACTGGGTCTGGGCCGACCTGATCAGCGTGGTCTCGTACCTCGACAACGTGACCCTCTACCAATACACCAGCGGCACAGGCGACGCGGCCTCCACCACGCCGATCAGCCTCAGCGACTTCCTCATGGCCATGGTCATCGCGGCTGTCACCGTGGCCCTGGCGCGCAACCTGCCCGGCCTGCTGGAAGTGCTCGTACTGCAACGCCTGACCCTGGCCCAGGGCAGCGCCTACGCCATCACCACCCTGCTGTCCTACACCATCAGCGGCATCGGCTTCGTCAGCGCGCTGTCCACCCTCGGGGTGAGCTGGGACAAGCTGCAATGGCTGGTGGCCGCCCTGTCGGTAGGCCTGGGCTTCGGCCTGCAGGCGATCTTCTCCAACTTCGTCTCCGGCCTGATCATCCTCTTCGAGCGCCCGGTGCGGATCGGCGACGTGGTGACCATCGGCACGCTGTCCGGCACCGTCAGCCGGATTCGTATCCGCGCCACCACTATCACCGACTTCGACCGCAAGGAAATCATCGTCCCCAACCAGACCTTCATCACCGGGCAACTGGTGAACTGGTCGCTGAGCGATACCGTGACGCGGGTGACCATCAAGATCGGTCTGGCCTACGAGAGCGACCTGCCGCTGGCGCGCAAGATCATGCTCGACGCGGCCCACGCCAACCCGCGCATCCTGCGCGACCCGGAACCGGTGCTGTACTTCACCACCATCAGCGCCAGCACCTTCGACTACGAACTGCGCTTCCACGTGCGCGAACTGGGCGACCGCAATCCGGCGGTGGACGAGACCCTGACTCGCATCGCCCTGGCCTTCCGCGAGGCCGGCATCGACATGGCCTTCAACCAGGTCGACGTGTTCCTGAAGAACTTCCAGGGCCAGGAAGCCCAGGTCATCGTCGGCCAGCAGCAGCCCACCGCCACGCCCGTGAAGATCAGCCAGGACAAGCCCAACGGCGACAAGGCCTGAGGCTGGACGCCTCCGGACATATCCGAGCACAATACTCGGACATGTCCGGAGTTAGCCTGTGAAAAAGCTCGACGAACTCGCCTTCGATAACCGCTTCGCCCGCCTGGGCGACGTGTTTTCCACCGAAGTCCTGCCCGATCCCATCGCCGACCCGCGCCTGGTCGTCGCCAGCCGCTCGGCCATGGCCCTGCTCGATCTCGACCCGAGCGAGGCGGATACCCCGGTGTTCGCGGAAATCTTCGCCGGTCACAAGCTCTGGGAAGAAGCCGAGCCGCGCGCCATGGTCTATTCCGGGCACCAGTTCGGCTCCTACAACCCACGCCTGGGCGACGGCCGCGGGCTGCTGCTGGGCGAAGTGGTCAATGCTGCAGGCGAGCACTGGGACCTGCACCTCAAGGGCGCCGGGCAGACCCCCTACTCGCGCATGGGCGACGGCCGCGCCGTGCTGCGCTCGTCGATCCGCGAGTTCCTCGCCAGCGAATACCTCAACGCCCTCGGCATCCCCAGCAGCCGCGCCCTGTGCGTCACAGGATCCAGTACCACGGTGTGGCGCGAGACCCGGGAAACCGGCGCCATGCTGCTGCGCATGGCGCCCAGCCACGTGCGCTTCGGCCACTTCGAGTACTTCTACTACACCCAGCAGGAAGAGCAGTTGAAGACGCTCGGCGAGTTCGTCCTGCGCGAGTATTTCCCCGACAGCCTGAAGGACGAGAAGCCCTACCTGGCATTCTTCCGCGAAGTGGTCGAGCGCAACGCGCAGATGATCGCCTGCTGGCAGGCCTACGGTTTCTGCCACGGCGTGATGAACACCGACAACATGTCGATCCTCGGCATCACCTTCGACTACGGCCCTTACGCCTTCCTCGACGACTTCGACGCCAACCACATCTGCAACCACTCCGACGACACCGGCCGCTACTCCTTCAGCAACCAGGTGCCCATCGCCCACTGGAACCTCGCCGCGCTGGGCCAGACGCTGGTGCACTTCGTCGAAGTCGATGACCTGCGCGCCACGCTGGACCTGTTCCTGCCACTGTACCAGGCCCACTACCTGGACCTGATGCGCCGGCGCCTGGGCTTCACCACTGCCGAGGATGGCGACCTGGAGCTGGTACAGCGCCTGCTGCAGAGCATGCAGAAAGGCGCGGTGGACTACTCGCTGTTCTTCCGCCGCCTCGGCGAGCAGGCGCCGGAGCAGGCGCTGGCCGTGGTGCGTGACGACTTCGTCGACCTGGCCGGCTTCGACGCCTGGGCCGCCGACTACCGCGCTCGCGTCGAGCGCGAAGGCGGCAGCCAGGACGAACGCCGCGCGCGCATGCACGCCGTCAACCCGCTTTACGTCCTGCGCAACTACCTCGCCCAGGAAGCCA
Source organism: Pseudomonas nitroreducens (assembly GCF_010994165.1). Classification (NCBI taxonomy): domain Bacteria; kingdom Pseudomonadati; phylum Pseudomonadota; class Gammaproteobacteria; order Pseudomonadales; family Pseudomonadaceae; genus Pseudomonas; species Pseudomonas nitroreducens. Next base: position 412,395 of record NZ_WMBX01000005.1, read on the forward strand.
TCACAGCCGCCGAGCAGGGCGACTTCAGCGTCGTGCGCCGCCTGCATGAAGTGCTCAGCCGGCCCTTCGAAGAGCAGCCCCACGCCGAAGCCTTCACCCGCCGTCCGCCGGACTGGGGCAAGCATCTGGAGATCAGTTGCTCCTCCTGAGCCGGTTATAAGCTCAGCCAAAAGCGATCTAGCGACGCCCTGGCCAGATTGCTCCCGGTCATTGACCGGGACCGGGCGCCGCTCGCATCCTCGGGGCTTTCTGCCACAAGGACGCTCGAACAATGAAACCGGAAACCCTGGCCATCCACGCCGGCTACAGCCCCGACCCGACCACCAAGGCCGTGGCCGTGCCGATCTACCAGACCAGCTCCTACGCCTTCGACGACACCCAGCACGGCGCCGATCTGTTCGACCTGAAAGTCGCCGGCAACATCTACACGCGAATCATGAACCCCACCAACGCGGTGCTGGAGGAGCGCGTGGCCGCGCTGGAAGGCGGCGTGGCAGCGCTGGCCGTGGCCTCCGGCATGGCCGCCATCACCTACGCCATCCAGACCGTCGCCGAAGCCGGCGACAACATCGTCTCGGTGGCCAAGCTCTACGGCGGCACCTACAACCTGCTCGCCCACACCCTGCCGCGCTTCGGCATCCAGACCCGCTTCGCGCCGCATGACGACATCGCCGCCCTCGAAGCGCTGATCGACGAACGCACCAAGGCGGTGTTCTGCGAATCCATCGGCAACCCGGCCGGCAACATCGTCGACCTGCAGGCCCTGGCCGACGCCGCGCACCGCCACGGTGTACCGCTGATCGTCGACAACACCGTCGCCACGCCGATCCTCTGCCGCCCGTTCGAACACGGCGCGGACATCGTCGTGCACTCGCTCACCAAGTACATCGGCGGCCACGGCACCAGCATCGGCGGCATCGTCGTCGACTCCGGCAAATTCCCCTGGGCCGAGAACAAGGAACGCTTCCCGCTGCTCAACACGCCCGACCCGTCCTATCACGGCGTGACCTACACCGAAGCCTTCGGCCCCGCCGCCTTCATCGGCCGCTGCCGTGTCGTGCCGCTGCGCAACACCGGTGCCGCGCTCTCGCCGTTCAACGCCTTCCTCATCCTGCAAGGCCTGGAAACCCTCGCCCTGCGCATGGAGCGCCACTGCGAGAACGCCGTGAAAGTCGCGCAATACCTGCAGGACCACCCGCAGGTCAGCTGGGTGAAGTATGCGGGTCTCGCCGACCACCCCGAGCAGGAACTGGCGCTGCGCTACATGGGCGGCAAGCCCGCGTCGATCCTCTCGTTCGGCATCAAGGGCGGGCAGGAAGCCGGCGCGCGCTTCATCGATGCGCTGAACCTGGTGGTGCGCCTGGTCAACATCGGCGACGCCAAGTCCCTGGCCTGCCACCCGGCATCGACCACCCACCGCCAGCTCAACGACGAAGAACTGCAGAAGGCCGGCGTACCGCGCGACATGGTGCGCCTGTCCATCGGCATCGAGCACATCGACGACATCCTCGCCGACCTCGCCCAGGCGCTTGACGCCGCCAAGGCCTGATCCCGTGGGAACCGAATGAGGCGCCAGGCCGGCGCCTCATTCGCGGGTCAGCGGCCCCTGCAATATCTCTTTGCCATCATTTTGCAGACGAGCCCACCGGCCTTTCCGTAGAATGCCGCGCAGCGCCGCAAGCCAGAGCGCGACCGCACCCAGCGACACGCCAGCGAACAGGGATTTCGTCCGCCTTTCCCCGCCCATTCCTCTCCGACCCGCCTTCCAGGCGCCGGCCGGCGGATAACTTTTTTCGCCCGTGACCATACGGTTCCGCCCGATCCTGCCGATAGGGCTTGGACGTGGTTCGCCACCCTGGCCCCCAACAAGAACAATCTCCGAACGGCCTGACTTCACACAACCTTTCCTGGAGATCGTCAATGAACACCTGGATTTCCAACCTGAGCGTGAATCTCAAGTTGGCCCTGGGCTTCGGCCTGGTCCTCGCCTTCACCGCCATCCTCGCCATCGTCAGTTGGGTCGGCCTCGGCTCGCTGATCGACCGCAGCAACTGGATGAGCGATATCACCGAGCTGAACTCGCGCCTGACCAAGCTGCGCATCACCCGCCTGCAGTACATGATCGCCGACGGCGCCGAGCAGGAAGCCGCCAACGTCATGTCCACCCTGGCCGACTTCAAGGCGCAGCAGCAGAAACTGCGCGCCTCCTTCGTCAGCCCCGAGAACGTGCGCCTGCTCGACCAACTCGGCGGCGTCATCGCCGACTACGAGAAATCCCTGGCCGCCATGCGCGCCGGCTACCAGAGCGCCGGCATCACCCGAGGCGCCCTGCAGGACAACGCCACGCGTGCCGCCGAACTCACGGCCACCATCCAGCAGGACGTACTCAAGGCCCCCGCGGACGAAGAGCGCACCACCCGCTTCCAGGCCATTACCGGTACCCGTGAAGACCTGCTGCAGGCCCGCTACGACGTGCGCGATTACCTGGCCACGGCCCTCACCAGCAACGGTGACGGCGTGACCCGCGGCCTGGACGAAAGCATCGCCGGCCTGCCGGCCCTGGAAAGCGTCCTCGGCGTCGCCGAAGCGCAGTACGTCCAGCAACTGGACACTGCCCTGCGCGCCTATCGCGATGCCGTCACCACCCTGCGCGGCAACATGGCCGCCATCGTCCAGGCCCGCAAGGAAATGACCAGCCAGGGCCAGGACATCGTCAAGATCAGCGAGAATCTCTACCAACTCCAGCTCGATCGCCGCGACGCCGAAAGCGCCAGCGCACGTAGCCTGCAAGCTCTGTTCACCCTGCTCGCGCTGCTGCTGGGCGGAATCGCCGCGCTGATCATCACCCGCCAGATCACCCGCCCGCTGCAGGAAACCATGGCTGTGGTCGACCGCATCGCCGCCGGCGACCTGTCGCAGACCGTCCAGGTCACCCGCCGCGACGAGCTCGGCCGCCTGCAGCAAAGCATGCAGCGCATGAGCCAGAGCCTGCGCGAGCTGATCGGTGGCATCCGCGACGGCGTCACCCAGATCGCCAGCGCCGCCGAAGAACTCTCCGCCGTCACCGAGCAGACCAGCGCCGGCGCGAACACCCAGAAGGTCGAGACCGACCAGGTCGCCACCGCCATGCACGAGATGTCCGCCACCGTGCAGGAGGTAGCGCGCAACGCCGAGCAGGCCTCCCAGGCCGCCTCCGCCGCCGACCACCAGGCCCAGGACGGCGACCGCGTGGTGAACAAGGCCGTGGAGCAGATCGAGCGTCTCGCCGAGGAAGTCGAACGCTCCGCCGAGGCCATGCAGCGCCTGGAACAGGAGAGCGAGAAGATCGGCAAGGTCATGGACGTGATCAAGTCGGTGGCCGAGCAGACCAACCTGCTGGCCCTCAACGCCGCCATCGAGGCCGCCCGCGCGGGCGAAGCCGGTCGTGGTTTCGCCGTGGTCGCCGACGAAGTACGCGGGCTGGCCCAGCGCACCCAGCAATCCACCGAAGAAATCGAAGCCCTGGTCGCCGGCCTGCAGAGCGGCACCCGCCAGGTCTCCAGCGTCATGCTCGGCAGCCGCGAACTCACCGCCAGCAGCGTCGCCCTCAGCCGCCAGGCCGGCGAGTCACTGGGCGAGATCACCCGCACCGTGTCGAACATCCAGGCGATGAACCAGCAGATCGCCACCGCTGCCGAGGAACAGAGCGCCGTGGCCGAGGAAATCAGCCGCAGCGTGGTGAATGTGCGCGACGTCTCCGAGCAGACTGCCTCGGCCAACGAAGAAGTCGCCGCCTCCAGCGTCGAACTCGCGCGCCTGGGTGGGCAACTGCAAACCCTGGTCAGCCACTTCCGCGTCTGACGCCCATGGCCGCTGGATCCCCAGCGGCCATCGGTCCGCGCTGCAAGCTTTACGCTTTGCTGTGCACTCCAGCGACAACAACCTCGGCCAGCGCGTCGTCAGGATCACCGTCGCACCCCCGCAGCGCACCGAGGCCGATCCGGCTTAGAGACAAACCAACGGGTGAAGCAGCAGGAATGCTCACACTGTCACTCTACCGGCCGAACCCTCCGCCGCGATTGGCGCAACAACGCTGACGCACTGATGAATCATCGTCGTTCAAAAGTCGATTTGCCTGCCGCCGACTTGAGTTTCGGCACCATTCTGGCCGGCCACCATAGCCGAGGCGCTAATCGCATTTTGATTCGCCCATTCACGAAGCTTCGCAAATTCCTCCTTGCGCATTTTGCTCATGGGGACCAGGCGGGAAATAGTGGTTTCAAAATCAGCCATCGTCAGGTCGCTGGCATCGCCAGAACCGCTCATTCGCCGTGAGAACGCCTCGATCAGCGATTCCCCAACCCAAGCTTCGATTTCAGCCCCCGATAGCACAACATCCTTACCAAAATTCGATTCGCCCCCCAGAGCAGACAACAGGTCCAAGTCAAACTTCGCCGGGTCACGTTTCAATTTCTTCAGGTGTATTTCAAGAATCTTCTTTCTTTCCAATGTTGACGGGAAGTCAACGAAGAATATTTCATCGAACCGGCCCTTCCTCAATAGTTCCGGAGGCAAGCTGCCAATATTGTTAGCGGTAGCAAATACAAAGACCGGCGCCGTTTTCTCTTGCATCCAGGTCAATAGCGTGCCGAATACACGCGACGCCACCCCCCCATCGGACGCACCGCCGGAAGAACCGGAAAGCCCCTTTTCAATTTCATCGATCCATAAGATGCAGGGCGAAATCGCTTCGGCGGTGCGTAGCGCGGAACGAATGTTGGACTCTGAAGAGCCAACCAGTCCCTGGAAGATTTTCCCCATATCCAGGCGCAATAACGGCATGTTCCAGGACGACGAAACGCACTTCGCCGTAAGCGACTTGCCGCAACCGGGAACCCCGGTCAAGAGCAATCCCTTCGGGGTTCCGACACCAAATTCCTGGGCAGCCTGACCGAAACACTGACTGCGCAGATGGAGCCACTTCTTGAGGGTTGCCAAGCCTCCGACGTCGTCAAGATTCACCTTTGAGTCAATGTACTCCAGGATACCTGTCTTCCGTATAATTTGTTTCTTCTCGGAAAGCAGGTCTTTAACGGTGTTTTCATTGACACTCAGGCTCGATACCAATGAACGGGACAGGCTATTGTCAATCTCCAATTCCGTGAGGCCCAACGCGGCATCGATGAGTTTTTCCTTGGCATCGCTCGGCAGATCAATCTTGATATTTTCATTGCCTTGCCAGGAGCTTATGAACTTGCTGACCCGACCCGTGATTTCGTCGCGTGACGGCAAAGGAAAATCAACCAGCGTGATTTCCTTTTGAAGGTCAGTGGCAATTTCAAAGCTAGGCGCCACGATAATGCAATTGCTTCGATATCCGCGCGAGCGAATATTGATGGCAAAATCTCGAAGTCGACGACGATAGACGGGGTTCGAACTGGGGGTAAGATAATTATGGGCATCACAAAAAACAAAGATACTCTTGCTGTTTTCTTCTTTTGCTCTTTCTTCGCAAAAATCCAAGGCCACCTTCAAATCGAAGGTTTTTTCCCCAGCCACGGAGCCATTTATCTGCACGCCTTGGGTCGAGTTCCACACGAATAAACGATGGCCAAGCGCCTTGGCGATCTCAGAAATCTCACTGAGTGCGCGCTCTTCCTCGAACGACTCGATGACCAGAATCGCATAGCGAGCCTTTAGGTAATCAGTTATCTGCTTGGTGCGGTTCATGCCTAATATCCCTGTGCCTGAACTGAGTTATATATGCATCGGAAGACCGGTCTTGGTCACACTGGAATTTGAAACAACAAATTCGACAACTCTTCTAGTACGGAAAAAATCAAGATCGACTCTGTCACTGGCCTTGATGATCCGCTTGTACTGATAGGGATGTTCCGCGTTATGCCGATACCGGCCAGCCAGCGTCACGTCTACGGCTTTAACGACACGAATCATGGCTTCATTCTGGAATATTTCTTTTGGTGTATAGCCTGTATAGAGTATCCAGTTTTTCTCGCCATTGACGGCATGGATCAATTGCTCCAGGGCTGCCGCCTGATCCAGCGGCTCCCCTCCGGAGAGGGTAACCCCGGCGATGTCCTGTGCATTTATCTTCTGCGCCAATGCCTCGACAGACATCAGCGTAGCCGCTTCGCGAGCATGGGTCCGCTGATTGAAACACCCTTTACAATTCAATGCACAACCCTGCACCCATAATGTCAAGCGCAACCCAGGACCATTAACGCAACTCAACTCCATGTGGTGTACGTTGATATGCATTTAGAGATTCGCACTGAGAATTTGAAGGGTTTGCTCCTCGTGAACGACGGTATATTCCGGCTTCCACTCGGTCACCAGCTCCGCAGTAGGACTGGAGAGTAGCGCTTCAAGCTCCTCGGTAAGCTTTGTGCAAATATCGCCTTTCACACCACGCACCTCCTCCATTACTTCGTCGCCCGTAAAGGTCACATGGATGCTGTATTCGTACTGCGGTCCAAACTCAATCTCGAACCCTTGAAGAGTTTCTTTCGTTCTGGCGGGAACACCTGAAGCTTCTATGCGCCTGATGGTTTCATCGATGGCTACGCTGATGTAGGCTTTCTGAAAGCTCAACGCCAAATCGGCCTTGATCGCCTCGTCTCCGTCCGAAACAGTGTCGCGTTCGATAAGGAGCCTGTAGGAGTTCTCCTCAATCTGGCAAACAAACAGGTTGAATCCATCAGCGGCTCGACCACACACCGCTCTGAATTGCTGACTGCCCATATAGCCGACTTTGCTCAATACCTTCTTACTGAATTCGCTGGGATACAGGAAAACTATATCTGTCTCCGGGTTGATCCCCATCTTGCCGAACGCTTTAGCAATGGCGTCCTCATTGACATAAGAAAATTCAAACCTTGTGCAATGCGACATATCAAAGCTCCAGCCTTCGTCCAGGAACGACTTCTTCGGCGCCCTGGATTGCCATTAACACCTCAGAATTCAGCTCGATGTTGCGTATCGGTGCCGCGGATGCAGGCATGGCTTCGGGCGCAGAAGCGGCTGGCGTCGAGACTGGAGCGCCGGCATTGACCACTACACGACGCCTCTGCGCTGCCAGCGGCGCATCACTACCGCCAAGCAGACTTGCATCAATTACCTCCAGCAGCCTTCTGATTACCAGAATTGGATTTGATGTGAGCTTGTCATACAGACCAATGCACAACAAAACATGGAGGCCATCACTGAAATTCAATTTGACACAGTAATTCTGCTCTTCACTGCCAATGATACCAATGTGCGAAATCTGGTTAAGATCTCGCCTCATCTTTCTCCAGGAGCCCCCATCAAATACCGCCACAATCAACGTTGTTGCCGTTGTGGCAAAGGCATTACTCCCTTGCTCAACCTCGTTGGTATTGAAATTCTGATAACTGAGCAGAACCTTCTCGCCTACAGAGACCCCCAAGGCGCTTGCCAGGTATTCATTTGTCGAGAAATCAACATCCGCATGGAATTTAAAACTTTTTGACAGAACATAAAGAGCAAAGACTCCTACCAACGCAAAGAGTATTGCCCTTATCGTATCCGCCGGCGAAAGAATCACAAAAGCCAAAACAGCAAAAGCCATGACGCCGTAGCCGTAGTTTATGGCCTTCTGCATACTGAGCTTTTTATTTCTATAAGCCAAAAAAGTTTTTCCGGGAATATATTGCTTGGAAGGCGCCAACCCCAGCGCACATGCAGCAAAAAAAACCAGACTAACAACCCCCATTACAGCTTGCCGCTTTTGCCCGGTTTGCAGCCCCTCAAGAAACATCCATGCAGCGCCAACAATCAAGACAGGCAGGAATGCGAGAACTGCAAGCCCCGCCATCTTGCCCTTGGTTGCCAGCAACATCTTCCACATGGGGATAGTTTTTATCATTCACAAACCTTTTATTGTTGATATCGAAGCGCGTAATGAAGGGATTACTTTAAAACCACTCGCTGCTCGATGCTACTTGATGTTATGAATTGGCGCCGCTTGATAATCCCTCCCTCCGCCACCACCTAGCTCCCCACAGCCTCTGGAGCCCCACCATGTCCGATTCCCTGATCATCCCCTGCCCGAACTGCAACGGCCTCAATCGCGTGCCCGCCGCGCGCCTGGCTGACTCGCCCAGCTGCGGGCGCTGCCAGTCGCCGATCGTGCTGGATACGCCGTTCGACCTTGATGAAGCCGGTTTCACCGCCCAGGCCAAGGGCGATCTGCCGTTGCTGATGGACGTGTGGGCCGACTGGTGCGGGCCGTGCAAGGGCTTTGCGCCGGTGTTCGAACAAGCGGCGGCGCGCTTGTCGGGCAAGGTGCGTCTGGCCAAGCTGGACAGCGACGCCAACCCGAACCTCTCCGCGCGCCTGGGGATTCGCTCGATTCCCAGCCTGATCCTGCTGCGCAATGGCCAGGAAGTAGCGCGCCAGAGCGGTGCGATGCCGTTGCCGCAGTTGCTCGACTGGCTGTCCCGCCTGGGCATCTGAGGGCGAGCGTTTTGGTCAATCGGTGCGGTCATTGCCAGACCGCACACGCGGGCTAGGCTTGGGCAAAAAAACGGAGCACGCCCATGCCTTCCTACCCCGAAGACTTCATCCGCCAGCTCACCGAAGAGCACATCGCCTTCGTCAAGCGCACCGGCCTCAAGGCCGAAGTGCTGGAGCCGGGCCACGTGCGCCTGCGCATGCCGCTCAAGGGCAACGAGAACCACATCCAGAACATGTACGCCGGCGCGCTGTTCACCGTGGCCGAATTGCCCGGTGGCGTGCTGATGCTCACCAGCTTCGATGCGCGGCGCTTCTACCCCATCGTCAAGGAAGCCGGGCTGCGCTTCCTGCGCCCCGCCGCCAGTGACGTGACCGTCGATGCGCAGCTCACTGAAGCCGAAATCCAGCGTATCGGCGAAGAGGCGACGCACCAAGGCAAGGCGGAGTTCGTCCTCGACCTGCAGTTGAAGGACGAAGAAGGCAATGTCGTCGCCGAAAGCCATGCCATCTATCAGCTGCGCAGTCGCTGAATCGAGCCATTGCCCTGCATCAAGGTGAAATTTCCTATGTGGCGCGACAGTGGAAGCGCCATAGAGGGAACCCACCATGTACAGGAACCTGCTCGTCGCCCATGACCTCAGTGTCGAGGCGGACATCGCGGTGCGGCGCGCTGCAAAACTGGCGCGCCAGCACGGGGCCAGCGTCACGCTGCTGCACGTCATCGAGGAATTCTTCCCCGACCGCATGATGGATACCGTCCGCGAAGCGGCTGAAGTGGCATTGCGCGATGCAGCCCGCGCCAGTGACATCGCCGACTACCAACTGGTGATACGCCAGGGACGCGCCGCCAATACCGTCACCCAGGCGGTGCAGGAGCTGGGCGCCGACCTGCTGGTGATCGGTGCGCACCATCAGCAACTGCTCGAGCGTTTCGACGGCACCACACTGGAGCGCATCGCCCGGCATTGCCGCGCGCCGATCCTGCTCGCCGTGGAAGAGTCCGCCGCGCCTTACACCAAGGCCTTGGCTGGGCTGGACCTGTCGCACTGCTCCTGCCAGGCCTGGCGCGCCGGCTACCGCCTGCTGGAACCCGCCGCCGAGCTGCTGGCGCTCAACGCCTACCAGCCGGGCAAGAAGGCCGGCCGCGCCGACAGCCACCTGGAGACGCAGCGCGAACTGCTGCGCCAGGCGCTGCAGGATGAGCGCAAGCACGTACCGAGCATGGGGCCGCAGCTACTCTGCGCGGTGCAACAGGGCACAGCCCAGCAGGCGCTGGAAACGGCGCTGCGGGAGTGGTCGCCCGACCTGCTGATACTCGGCAGCCGCAGCCGCGGCGCCATCGAGCAAGCCATGCTGGGCAGCTCGACGCGTTACTTCCTGCGCCGGCCACCCTGCGATGTGCTGATCAGCCAGTAACCGCTCAGGCTTCCAGCAGGTTGTGCAGTTCGACGAACTGCTGGGTCAGCTTGTGCCGGGGCTCGAGGAAGATCAGCGGGGTGCACGCCTGGTGCGACTCGCGCATTTTCACCGAACTCATCAGGTAGACCGGCAGCACCGGCAGCTCCTCTTCCACCAGCTCATCCAGCAGTTGCTGCGGCAGCGTGGCGCGCGGCTGGAACTGGTTGACCACGATGCCTTCGACTTCCAGGTCTTCGTTGTGGTCCTCCTTCAGCTCTTCGATCTCCTGCAGCAGGCCATACAGCGCCTGGCGGGAGAAGCTATCGCAATCGAAGGGAATCAGGCAGCGATCGGCGGCGATCAGTGCAGAAACCGTGTAGAAGTTCAGCGCCGGCGGAGTATCCAGGTAGATCCTGTCGTAGTCTTCGCCGAGCTCGTCCAGCAGTTTGCGCAGCTTGTTGATCTTGTGCTTCTGCTCGAGCTTGGGCTGCAGGTCGGCCAGCTCGGGACTGGCGGTGACGATATGCAGGTTATCGAACGGCGTCTCATAGATGTCGACCTTGCCTTTGCGGCTGAAAGGTCCGGACGAAAGCGTCTGCTTGAAGAAATCGGCGATGCCCACCGGGAGATCTTCGCCGGTCAGACCGGTGAGGTAGTGGGTGGAGTTGGCCTGGGCATCGAGGTCCACCAGCAAGGTGCGGTGGCCCTCCGCTGCGCTCACTGCCGCCAGGTTGCAGGCGATGCTGGACTTGCCGACCCCGCCCTTCTGATTGAACACCACACGCCGCATGAGCCGTCCCTCCAGGAACCAATCGAGTGCCGGTGGATTCTATGCAAAGCCCATGACAAGGGCGAGCGCAGCAGCCCGGTATATTTGCCCCTGCTCAGCGCGCGCCGTGCTGAGCCTTCACTTCCTCGGTCACCAGGTCGAAGAACGACTGCGCCAGGCGTGACGTCTCGTTGCGCCGCCGCACCAGCCATACCGAGCTGGTAGCGCCCGGATCGCTCAGGGTGCGATAGACCACGCCGTCCACCCGCGTACGGCGGAACGACGCCGGCAACATCGACACCCCCAGCCCCGCCGCCACCAGACCGATGATGGTCATCGCCTCTCCCGCTTCCTGGGCGATGCGCGGGCTGAAGCCGGCCTGTCGTGAGAGCGCCATCAGTTGGCTGTAGAGCCCCGTGCCATAGCTGCGCGGGAAGAATACGAAAGGCTCGTCTGCCAGTTCGGCGAACTCCAGGCCCTCCTGGCTGGCCTGCGCCAGCGGATGATCGGCGCGCAGCACAGCCACCAGCGGTTCGCTGAACAGCTCCACGGCCTCCAGGGTTTCCGGCAGCGGGATCGGACGAATCAGTCCCACCTGTACGCGCTCCTCCAGCAATGCCTGCACCGCCTGCCCGCTGCTCAGCTCCTGCAGGTCCAGATGCACGTCCGGATAGGCCTGGCGGAACGCCAGAATCGCGCGCGGGATGCTGGAGGTGAACGGCGCCGACGCGGTGAAGCCGACCTTCAGTTCACCGATCTCGCCCTGATGCGCGCGCCGGGCCAGCAGCACGGCGCGGTCCACCTGCTGCAGTACCTGCCGCGCCTCGTCGAGAAACAGCTTGCCGGCCTCGGTGAGCGCCACACGGCGGTTGGTGCGCTCCAGCAGGCGCGCGCCGATCTCTTCCTCCAGCGCCTGGATCTGCTGACTCAGCGGCGGCTGGGAAATCCCCAGTTGCTCGGCCGCGCGGCCGAAGTGCAGCTCTTCCGCCACGGCGATGAAATAACGCAGGTGTCGCAGTTCCATTCCGCCTCCGCATAAGTGATTCGTAAAACGAATCAAACGTGTCGATTAATATATTGGAAATAATAAATCCCGCTCCTTATCCTTTCCACACAAGCCCAATAACGACTACCAACCTGCTCCCTGCCTGGCCGCGCGGAACCCTGCCGCCATTCCAGGCCCTCTGCTGTCATCTACTTGAGGTGTGTCGTGAGTCAACCTGCCCTGCGGGCTTTGCGGGAAGAACATCCCATGGCGGCCGAACCGACCGTCGTACAAGAACCGGTAGCCGCCAACGATCCGGCGGAGGTGCTGGCGAATCTGCGCGAGAGCGCGCGTGAAGCCAACGGCGACGTGGCGCGCGTCGTCGAGGAAATCGAAACCTACATAGAGAAAGGCACCCCGGCCTTCATGCGCACTTCGCTGGCGCTGTTCTCCGGTGGCTTCGCCACCTTCGCCCTGCTCTACTGCGTGCAGCCGATGATGCCGGTGCTGTCCAAGGCCTTTGGCCTGACCGCCGCGCAGAGCAGCCTGGTACTGTCGATCTCCACCGTCACCATGGCCTTCGGCCTGCTCGTCACCGGGCCGATCTCCGACGCCATCGGACGCAAGCCGATCATGGTTGCTTCGCTGGTCCTCGCCGCCCTGTTTACCATTGGCAGCTCGCTGATGCCGACCTGGCACGGCGTGCTGGCCATGCGCGCGCTGCTCGGCCTGTCCCTCAGCGGCCTGGCGGCGGTGGGCATGACCTACCTTTCCGAGGAAATCCACCCGCAACACATCGGGCTGTCCATGGGGCTGTACATCGGCGGCAACGCCATCGGCGGCATGAGCGGCCGCTTGATCAGCGGCGTGCTGGTGGACTACGTGAACTGGCACGTGGCGCTAGCCACCCCGGGTGTGCTCGCCCTGGCCGCGGCGCTGCTGTTCTGGCGCATCCTTCCCGAATCGAAGAACTTCCGTCCGGCACCGCTCAAGCCACGCCGGCTCATCGAGGGATTCACCGGACATTTCCGCGATGCCGGCCTGCCCTGGCTGTTTCTCGAAGCCTTCCTGCTGATGGGTGCCTTCGTCACCCTGTTCAACTACATCGGCTATCGCCTGCTGGCTGAGCCTTATCACCTGAGCCAGGCCATCGTCGGCGTGCTCTCGCTGGTCTACCTCTCGGGCATCTACAGCTCGGCGTGGGTCGGGTCGCTGGCCGACAAGCTGGGCCGGCGCAAGGTGCTCTGGGCGATGATCGCGCTGATGCTCGGCGGCGTGCTGATCACCCTGCTGCAACCGCTGGCCGTGGTCCTGGTCGGTCTGCTGATCTTCACCTTCGGCTTCTTCGGCGCGCATTCGGTGGCCAGCAGCTGGATCGGCCGCCGCGCTCTGAAGGCCAAAGGCCAGGCCTCCTCTCTGTACCTGTTCAGCTACTACGTCGGCTCCAGCGTCGCCGGCACCGCTGGCGGGCTGTTCTGGCACCAGTACGGTTGGAACGGCGTGGGCCTGTTCATCGCCAGCCTGCTGGGCATCGGCCTGCTGGTGGCCCTGCACCTGGCACGCCTGCCAGTGTTACCGCGCGACCTTCCTGCACTCAACAAGGCTGGGTAGTTTCTACACACACCACATCATGCATGCCTGAAAACGACATGGAACGGTCGTACAAAGACATTAATCTCAGATCAGATAACGCCTGCCAGGCGGGCGTTGTAGGATAAATTCCCAACCTACGACTTAAGTCGTAACAAAGTGTGGCGCGATCCTTGCGTTCACAATGTCGAACGACTTGTTGGAATCCTGAAACGGACCTCGACTCCCGCAGTACGCAATTCCCTCCGTAGTTGTAGGTAAAGCATGAGCAGCACCCCAACCTCCGGGCTCTCCCAGGGCCTGCAAAATCGTCACGTCACGATGCTTTCGATCGCCGGCGCCATCGGCGCAGGCCTGTTCGTAGGCTCCGGCCACGCCATCGCCGAAGCCGGCCCGGCCGTCATGATTTCCTATCTGGTCGCCGGCCTGCTGGTGGTCCTGGTGATGCGCATGCTGGCCGAAATGGCCGTCGCGCAGCCGGACAGCGGCTCCTTCTCCACCTACGCCGACCGTGCCATCGGGCACTGGGCCGGCTTCACCATCGGCTGGTTGTACTGGTGGTTCTGGGTCCTGGTGATCCCACTGGAGGCCAACGCCGCCGCGGCCATCATCCACGCCTGGTTCCCCGGCGCGCCGATCTGGGTGCTGGCCTTCCTGATCACCTCCGCGCTGACCGTGACCAACCTGTTCAGCGTGAAGAACTACGGTGAGTTCGAGTTCTGGCTGGCGCTGATCAAGGTCGTCTCGATCATCGCCTTCCTGGTGCTGGGCTGCGCGGCCATCTTCGGCTTCTCGCCCAACAGCGAAGTCTCCGGCATCGGCCACCTGACCAGCGAAGGCTTCCTGCCCAAGGGCTGGGGCGCCGTGCTCGCGGCGCTGCTGACCACCATGTTCTCCTTCATGGGCTCGGAAATCGTCACCATCGCCGCCACCGAGTCCAAGGACCCGGAGCAGCAGATCACCCGTGCCACCAACTCGGTAATCTGGCGTATCGCGCTGTTCTACCTGCTGTCGATCCTGATCGTGGTCTGCCTGGTGCCGTGGAACGACCCGCGCCTGGTGAGCATGGGTTCCTACCAGACCGTGCTGGAACACCTGCACATCCCGTACGCCAAGCTGATCGTCGACATCATCGTCCTCGTCTCGGTAACCAGCTGCCTGAACTCGGCGCTCTACACCGCTTCGCGCATGATGTACTCGCTGAGCAAGCGCGGCGATGCACCGAAGATCGCCCAGGTAACCAGCGTCAGCCGTACTCCGGTGTATGCCGTGCTGCTGTCCACCGCCATGGCCTTCCTCTGCACCTTCGCCAACTACCTCGCCCCGGCCGAAGTGTTCAACTTCCTGCTGGCCAGCTCCGGCGCCATCGCCCTGCTGGTGTACCTGGTGATCGCCCTGTCGCAGCTGCGCATGCGCAAGAAGCTGCTCGCCCAGGGCCACCAGCTGAAGCTGAAGATGTGGCTGTTCCCCTGGCTGACCTGGGCGGTGATTCTGTTCATCGTCGGCGCCCTGGTGATCATGCTGATCCGTCCGGATCACCGCATGGAAGTGGTCGCCACTACCCTGCTGACCGTCGTAGTGGTCTGCTCCGGCCTGCTGGTGTCCAACCGCCGCAAGGCCCAGCGCGCCGCCGGCCTGGTGGGCGATGCCGCGTGACGCGCTCTGATGGGGCCTGATGCTCCATGAGGGAACGAAAAGCCCCGCTGTGAAGCGGGGCTTTTTTGTTTTCGGGGAAAGCCTCTGCTGTTCGGGCCGATCACGGACGGAGTCCGCTCCCACGCGCGGATTGGCTTTTGTCGGTGCGAGGTTGGTTCGCGATACGCCGGAAGGCCCGGTGCCGGGTCGCGAACCCCGGAGCCAGAAACGAAAAAGCCCCGCATCCGCGGGGCTTTTCAGTTCGGCATCAGGCTCAGTGGTACTGTGCCGACAGCTCGTGCACGGCCTCGAAGAAAGCACCGGCATGGGCCGGGTCGACTTCCGGGGTGACGCCGTGGCCGAGGTTGAACACGTGGCCATTGCCGTTACCAAAGGCACCGAGGATGCGTGCGACTTCAGTGCGAATGGCGTCCGGCTTGGCGTAAAGCACTGCCGGGTCCATGTTGCCCTGCAGGGCAACCTTGTCGCCGACGCGGGCGCGGGCGCTGCCGATATCGCAGGTCCAGTCCAGACCCAGGGCTTCGGCGCCGGTATTGGCCATGGACTCCAGCCAGAGGCCGCCGCCCTTGGTGAAGAGGATCACCGGCACACGGCGCCCTTCGTGTTCGCGGATCAGACCGTCGACGATCTTCTGCATGTAGGCCAGGGAGAACTCCTGATAGGCCGCCGCCGACAGCGCACCACCCCAGGAATCGAAGATCTGCACCGCCTGTGCGCCGGCAAGGATCTGGCCGTTGAGGTAGCTGGTGACCGACTGGGCCAGCTTGTCCAACAGCGCGTGCAGGGCCTGCGGGTTGTCGTAGAGCATCGCCTTGGTCTTGCGGAAGTCACGACTGGAGCCGCCTTCGACCATGTAGGTGGCCAGGGTCCAGGGGCTGCCGGAGAAGCCGATCAGCGGGACGCGGCCATTCAGCTCGCGGCGGATGGTGCGCACGGCGTCCATCACGTAGCCCAGGTCCTTCTCCGGATCGGGGATCGGCAGGGCGTCGATGTCGGCCTGGGTGCTGACGACTTTCTTGAAGCGCGGGCCTTCGCCGGTCTCGAAGTACAAACCCTGGCCCATGGCGTCGGGAATGGTGAGGATGTCGGAGAAGAGGATCGCGGCGTCCAGCTGCGGGTAGCGATCCAGCGGCTGCAGGGTCACTTCGCAGGCCATCTGCGGGTTCATGCACAGGCTCATGAAGTCACCGGCCTTCGCGCGAGTGGCGCGGTACTCCGGCAGGTAGCGGCCGGCCTGGCGCATCATCCAGACGGGAGTGACATCGACGGGCTGCTTGAGCAGGGCGCGGAGGAAGCGATCGTTCTTCAGGGCAGTCATAACGGCATCCGGAAAAAAAGTGCGGGCATTTTCGCAAAGCCCAAACGAAAAGGCACGGCGGGTGCCGTGCCTTTCGTCCATCGCGACAGTTTGTCGCTGCGCCATTCTCGTAGGGCGCATAACGCCACAGGCGTTATCCGCCGCGGCGGATAAGGCATTCTGCCTTATTCGCCCTACAGGGAACGCACTCAGACGCCCAGGTAGTCGAGGATACCTTCGGCTGCCGTGCGGCCTTCGAATATCGCCGTCACCACCAGGTCGGAACCACGGACCATGTCGCCACCGGCGAAGATCTTCGGGTTGCTGGTCTGGTGCTTGAACTGCGCGGCGGCCGGGGCGATGACACGGCCCTGGCTGTCGATTTCCACCTGGTGCTGGTCGAACCACGGCGCCGGGCTCGGGCGGAAGCCGAAGGCGATCAGCACGGCTTCGGCCGGGATGATTTCCTCGGAGCCCGGGATCGGCTCGGGGCTGCGACGACCACGGGCGTCCGGTTCGCCGAGACGGGTCTCGACCACCTTCACGCCTTCCACCTTGTCCTCGCCGACGATGGCGATGGGCTGGCGGTTGAAGAGGAACTTCACGCCTTCTTCCTTGGCGTTCTTCACCTCTTTGCGCGAGCCGGGCATGTTCTCTTCGTCACGACGGTAGGCGCAGGTCACGCTCTTCGCGCCCTGGCGGATCGAGGTGCGGTTGCAGTCCATCGCGGTGTCGCCACCGCCCAGTACCACGACGCGCTTGCCCTTCATGTCGACGAAGTCTTCCGGCGACTTCTCGAAGCCCAGGTTGCGGTTCACGTTGGCGATCAGGAAGTCCAGCGCGTCGTGCACGCCGGGCAGGTCCTCGCCGGGGAAGCCGCCTTTCATGTAGGTGTAGGTGCCCATGCCCATGAACACGGCATCGTACTCATCGAGCAGTTGCGACAGGGTGATGTCCTTGCCGATCTCGGTGTTCAGGCGGAACTCGATGCCCATGCCGGTAAAGACTTCGCGACGGCGCGAGAGCACCTGCTTCTCCAGCTTGAACTCGGGGATGCCGAAGGTCAGCAGGCCGCCGATTTCCGGGTTCTTGTCGAACACCACCGGAGTCACGCCGTTACGCACCAACACGTCGGCGCAGCCCAGGCCGGCCGGGCCCGCACCGATCACGGCGACGCGCTTGCCGGTGGGCTTGACCTTGGACATGTCCGGGCGCCAGCCCATGGCGAAGGCGGTGTCGGTGATGTACTTCTCCACCGAGCCGATAGTGACCGCGCCGAAGCCGTCGTTCAGGGTGCAGGCGCCTTCGCACAGGCGATCCTGCGGGCACACCCGGCCGCAGACTTCCGGCAGGGTGTTGGTCTGATGGGACAGTTCGGCGGCGGCGAGGATGTTGCCTTCGGAGACCAGCTTCAACCAGTTGGGGATGAAGTTGTGCACCGGGCACTTCCACTCGCAGTAGGGGTTGCCGCAGCCCAGGCAACGGTGGGCCTGGTCAGCCGCCTGTTGCGGCTTGAACAGGTCGTAGATTTCCACGAACTCGCGCTTGCGCTGGCGAAGAAGCTTCTTCTTCGGATCCTTGCGCCCGACTTCGATGAACTGGAAGTCGTTATTCAGGCGATCAGAACTCAGACGTTCAGACATTTAGAGACCTCATCAAACTTCAGGCGCTTATTGCGGGTTGGCACGGGTGCTGGTCAGCAGGGAACCGAGGCTGGCGGCCTTCGGTTTCACCAGCCAGAACCGACGCAGGTAGTCGTCGAGGTTCTCCAGCAGATGCGCGCCCCACTCGCTCGCGGTTTCCGCCACGTACTCGACCAGCACCTTGCGCAGGTGGCTGCGCTGGGCTTCCATCGCCTCGCCGCTGATCCGCTGGATTTCCACCAGCTCATGGTTCACGCGGTCAACGAAGGTGTTGTCCAGGTCGAGGACATAAGCAAAGCCACCGGTCATACCGGAGCCGAAGTTGTAGCCGGTCTTGCCCAGAACACAGATGAAACCGCCGGTCATGTACTCGCAGCAGTGGTCACCGGTGCCTTCCACGACGGCATGGGCGCCGGAGTTACGCACGCCGAAACGCTCGCCCGCGGTACCGGCGGCGAACAGCTTGCCGCCAGTGGCGCCGTACAGGCAGGTGTTGCCGACGATGGCCGACTCCTGCGACTTGAACGGGCTGCCCTTGGGCGGGGTGACGACCAGCTTGCCGCCGGTCATGCCCTTGCCCACGTAGTCGTTGGCGTCACCTTCCAGGTACAGGTGCAGGCCGCCGGCGTTCCACACGCCGAAGCTCTGGCCGGCGGTGCCCTTGAAGCGGAAGGTGATCGGCGCCTTGGCCATGCCCTGGTTGCCATGGACCTTGGCGATCTCGCCGGAAATCCGCGCGCCGATGGAACGGTCGCAGTTGCAGATATCCAGTTCGTACTCGCCGCCCTTGGCACCTTCGATGGCGCCGCGGGCCAGGTCGACCATCTTCTCGGCCAGCAGGCCCTGGTCGAACGGCGGGTTCTTCTCCACGATGCAGAACTGCGGCTTCTCGGCCGGGATCAGGTCGCTGCCCAGCAGCGGCGTGAGGTCGAGGTTGCCCTGCTTGGGCGTCTCGCCCGGGAGGATTTCCAGCAGGTCGGTGCGGCCGATCAGCTCTTCCAGGCTGCGCACGCCGAGCTTGGCCAGCCACTCGCGGGTCTCGCTGGCGATGAAGGTGAAGAAGTTCACCACCATGTCCACGGTACCGATGAAGTGGTCCTTGCGCAGCTTGTCGTTCTGGGTGGCGACGCCGGTGGCGCAGTTGTTCAGGTGGCAGATGCGCAGATACTTGCAGCCCAGGGCGATCATCGGCGCGGTACCGAAGCCGAAGCTCTCGGCGCCGAGGATCGCCGCCTTGATGACGTCCAGGCCGGTCTTCAGGCCGCCGTCGGTCTGCACCCGGACCTTGCCGCGCAGATCATTGCCGCGCAGAGTCTGGTGCGCCTCGGCGAGGCCCAGCTCCCACGGCGAGCCGGCGTACTTGATGGAGGTGATCGGCGAAGCGCCGGTACCGCCGTCGTAGCCGGAGATGGTGATCAGGTCGGCGTAGGCCTTGGCCACGCCGGCGGCAATGGTGCCCACGCCCGGTTCGGACACCAGCTTCACCGACACCAGCGCCTGCGGGTTGACCTGCTTGAGGTCGAAGATCAGTTGGGCGAGGTCTTCGATGGAGTAGATGTCGTGGTGCGGCGGCGGCGAGATCAGGGTCACGCCGGGAACTGCGTAGCGCAGGCGGGCGATCAGACCGTTGACCTTGCCGCCCGGCAGTTGGCCGCCTTCGCCGGGTTTGGCGCCCTGGGCCACCTTGATCTGCAGGACTTCAGCATTGACCAGGTATTCCGGGGTCACGCCAAAGCGGCCGGTGGCCACCTGCTTGATCTTCGAGCTCTTCAGCGTGCCGTAGCGCGCCGGGTCCTCGCCGCCTTCACCGGAGTTGGAGCGGCCGCCCAGGCGGTTCATCGCCTCGGCCAGTGCCTCGTGGGCCTCCGGCGACAGCGCGCCGAGGGAAATGCCGGCGGCGTCGAAGCGCTTGAAGATGGCTTCCAGCGGCTCGATCTCGTCCAGGCTCAGCGGCTGCTCGGCAGGTTTCACCTTGAGCAGGTCGCGCAGCATGGACACCGGGCGGCTGTCCACCAGCGCGGTGTATTCCTTGAATTTGGCGTAGTCGCCCTGCTGCACGGCGGCCTGCAGGGTGTTCACCACGTCCGGGTTGTAGGCGTGGTACTCGCCGCCGTAGACGAACTTCAGCAGGCCGCCCTGCTGGATCGCCTTGCGGTTGTTCCAGGCTTCATTGGCCAGCAGCTTCTGCTCGTTCTCGATGTCGAGGAAGCGCGCGCCCTGGATACGGCTCGGGGTACCCGGGAAGCACAGGCCGGTGACTTCGTCGGCCAGGCCGATGGCTTCGAACAGCTGGGCGCCACGGTAGGAGGCGATGGTGGAGATGCCCATCTTCGAGAGGATCTTCAGCATCCCCTTGGAGATGCCCTTGCGGTAGTACTTGAACACCTCGTAGAGGTCGCCCAGCACTTCGCCGGTGCGGATCAGGTCGGCCAGCACTTCGTAGGCGAGGTACGGGTAGACCGCGGACGCACCGAAGCCCACCAGCACCGCGAAGTGGTGCGGGTCACGGGCGGTGGCGGTTTCCACCAGGATGTTGGAGTCGCAGCGCAGGCCGGTCTGCACCAGACGGTGGTGCACGGCGCCGACGGCCAGGGCCGCGTGCACCGGCAGCTTGCCGGGGGCGATCTGACGGTCGGACAGCACCAGCAGCACCTTGCCGGCGCGTACGGCTTCCTCGGCCTGGTCGGCGATGTTGCGCACGGCCGCTTCGAGGCCGACGGACTCGTCGTAGTTCAGGTCGATGTGGTGCAGGTCGAAGCCCGGGCGCTCCAGATTCATCAGGGTCCGCCACTTGGCCGGGGAAATCACCGGGGTGGTCAGGATCGCCTGGTTGGCGTGGTGCGGGGACTCTTCGAAGATGTTCTGCTCGATGCCCAGACAGGTCTCCAGGGACATCACGATCGCTTCGCGCAGCGGGTCGATCGGCGGGTTGGTGACCTGCGCGAAGACCTGGCGGAAGTAGTCGTAGGGCGAACGGATACGCTTGGACAGCACCGCCATCGGCGTGTCATCGCCCATCGAGCCGACCGCTTCCTGACCCTGCTCGGCGAGCGGGCGCAGCACCTGGTCACGCTCCTCGAAGGTGACCTGGAACATTTTCATGTACTGCTTGAGCTGGTCGCCGTCGTAGCTTGCCACGCCCTGGTCGTCGTCCAGGGTGGCCTGGATGCGTAGCGCGCTCTGGCGCAGCCACTGCTTGTACGGGTGGCGCGACTTCAGGCGGTTGTCGATGTCCTCGGTCTGCAGCAGCTGGCCAGTCTCGGTGTCCACCGCGAGGATCTGCCCCGGGCCGACACGGCCCTTGGCGATGACATCCTCGGGCTTGTAGTCCCACACGCCGATTTCCGAGGCGAGGGTGATGTAGCCGTTCTTGGTGGTGACCCAGCGCGAGGGGCGCAGGCCGTTGCGGTCGAGCAGGCAGACGGCGTAGCGGCCGTCGGTCAGCACGACGCCGGCGGGACCGTCCCACGGCTCCATGTGCAGCGAGTTGAATTCGTAGAACGCGCGCAGGTCGGCGTCCATGGTCTCGACGTTCTGCCAGGCCGGCGGAATGATCATGCGCAGGCCACGGAACATGTCCATGCCCCCGGTGACCATCAGCTCGAGCATGTTGTCCATGCTGGAGGAGTCCGAACCCACGCGGTTGACCAGCGGGCCGAGCTCGTCCAGGTCCGGCATCCACTCGTTGGCGAACTTGGCACGACGGGCCTGGGCCCAGTTGCGGTTGCCGGTGATGGTGTTGATCTCGCCGTTGTGCGCCAGCAGGCGGAACGGCTGGGCCAGCGGCCATTTCGGCAGGGTGTTGGTGGAGAAGCGCTGGTGGAAGACGCAGATGGCGGTCTTCAGGCGCTCGTCGGAGAGGTCCGGATAGAAGGCGGCGAGGTCCGCCGGCATCATCAGGCCCTTATAGATGATGGTCTTGTGCGAGAAGCTGCAGACGTAGTGGTCGGCGTCCTCGGCGTTGGCCACGGAGGAACGGCGACGGGAGCTGAACAGCTTGACCGCGAATTCCTGGTCGGACAGGCCTTCGCCGCCGATGAACACCTGCTCGATCTGCGGCAGGCGCTCCAGCGCCAGGCGACCCAGCACGCGGGTGTCGATCGGCACCTTGCGCCAGCCGACCAGCGTAAGGCCCGCACGCTCGATCTCGCGATTCATGTTCGCGCGGGCGGCTTCGGCTTTCACCGGGTCCTGGTTGAAGAAGACCATGCCCACGGCGTACTGGGCGGGCAGCTCGGCGTTGAAGGATTCCTTGGCCACGGCGCGCAGGAACTGGTCGGGCTTCTGGATCAGCAGCCCACAACCGTCCCCGGTTTTTCCGTCCGCGTTGATCCCACCTCGGTGGGTCATGCAGGTCAGTGCTTCGATGGCGGTTTGCAGAAGTTCGTGGCTTGCCTCGCCCGTCATATGGGCGATCAGACCGAATCCGCAGTTATCCTTGAACGTCTCAGGATGGTACAGACCTGCTTTCATAGGGAACTCTCACCGGCAAAACTTTTATAAATTCCAGGGTCTGCTGACGTTTCGCCATCGCCCTGTTTCGCCGTGCAGGCTCGTTTCCCGCGCACCCTAAAAGGCTCGGGCCGCCTCTATCGTGCAGCGCCGTTGTAGCCCCTGGTTCACCTGGAATGACCGTTCCGCGCGAGTTGCCGCGTCTTACCCAACGCGGCGGCGGTTCCGGCCCTGGCCATGACGAAACGTCAGCAGACCCTCTTCAAGCACTTCGCCTGTCTACCCGCTCAAGCGGCGAGTTTCCGATAGGCAAAGGGAGGTCATTGTACACACGGGGAAAGCGACGTCACTTAATTTTTTTGACGCACTACTGACACCCGATGTCGCATTTTTATAAGAATGCGACAAAAGAAACAAGCCAATAAAAAAGCCGAGACCCAGGGTATGGGGCTCGGCTTTTTCAGTATTGCGACAGTGCGACCTTTCAGCGCGCCCCGGCGATGTCCTGCTGGATGCTGGAGAAGGGTCGGGCCCAGGGCTTGGAGGCCTGGATCTTCGCCGGCAGCTTCTTGATCGCAGCCTGGGCGGCATTACGGTCAGCGAAGTTGCCGTAGGTCACCACATAGAACGGCTTGCCCTGCAGGTTCTTGCGGAAGTAGCGGTACTCGCCGCCGCCCTGCTGGCTGATGAAGGCCTTGGCACTGGCTTCGGAACCGGTGCCCAGCACCTGCACGGAGTAGCGCGACCCGGCCTGGGACTGATACCAGCTGCTGCCGCCGGCACTGCCGACGGCTGCGACGGGCTTGCTGGCGGCGGTCGCCGGCTTGGCGCTGGCAACGGTGGTGGCAGGTTTGGACGCTGCCGGCTTGGCAGTCTGGACAGGCTTGGCCGGTGCGGTAGCGGCCGGCTTGACCGGCTCCGGGCGCGGCGTAGCCGCCGGAGTCGGCGTGGGCTGGATAGCGGCCTGCTGTTGGGCGGGGGCCGGCGGAACCGGGTTCAGCGGTTTAGGGCCGTTGTTGGCCAGCGGAGTCACCGGCGGCGCGGTCGTGGTCACGGTCGGCGGAATGGCCGCGGACGGCATGGCGCCTTCGTCGGCATCCTCCTGGCCGCCGGCCTGGGCCATCGGCTCGCGGATCACCGGCTGGCTTTCGCCTACCAGCGGCAGCGGCAGCGGCTGGTTGGAACCGGCGAACTCCACCGACGGGCCATTACCCTGGGCATCAGGCTGCGGCTGAGTGTTCGGCTGCGGTGCAGCGCCATTCAGCGGCAGTTGCGACGAAGTCTGCGCAGCGGTGCTGCTCGCTGTCTCCGGCTTGGTGGTCTTGCCCTGCATGAACCAGGCAGCGATGACGCCAATCGCGACCACGCCCAGGATGGCCAGATGTTTCTTCGGCAGCTTGAAGCCGGCACCGGCCGCTTTGCGCTCGCCGCTCCGATCCGCCAGCATCGCCTCGATCATCGCGTCGCGGGCGGTCTGGTTGATAGTGCCCGGCCAACCACCGGATTGTTCGTGAATGTCGGCCAGCAGGTCGGCGGAGATCAGCTCGATGCCCTGCCCCGCGCCTTCCAGGCGCTGCGCGAGGTACTCGCGGGTCTCTTCCTCGCTGTAGGGTTGCAGTTCGATGGCATGGAAGCGCTCCTCGCCTTCGGACAGCACTTCCAGGCGCGACAGCAACTCGGGCTCGCCGAACAGGAAGACGTGCAGGCGCGCTTCGGAGTTGCCGGCAGCCAGCAGCAGCAGGACTTCGAGGGCGTCGTCGCGCAGTTGCTCGGCGTCGTCCACCAGCAGATAAACGTCCTGCCCGGTGATCGCCAACTGGGCGACCTTGGCGAGGATCGCCTCGATGCTGGTCTGGGTGATACCCAGGCCTTGCGCGAGCTGTCGCAGCAGGGTGGCTTCGTCGGTCACTGAGCGACCGGAAATCACCACACTGGAGACGGCGTCCTTGTTGGTGCTGGC
This sequence comes from Pseudomonas nitroreducens, assembly GCF_010994165.1. NCBI lineage: Bacteria > Pseudomonadati > Pseudomonadota > Gammaproteobacteria > Pseudomonadales > Pseudomonadaceae > Pseudomonas > Pseudomonas nitroreducens. The sequence goes on from NZ_WMBX01000005.1 coordinate 436,620, forward strand.
CACCAGCGCCTGGCGCAGCAGCGTCTTGCCGCTGCCCAGCGGGCCGGTGACGGCCAGCAGCAGGTGGCTGTAGCGCGCCAGGTGGTGCAGCTGGCCCAGTACGGGCTTGCGCTGCGCCGGGAAGAACTTGAAGCCCGGGACCCGCGGTGCGAACGGATCGTGGCTGAACTGGTAGTGGGCCAGGAAGGCCTCATCGGCATGCAAGCTGGACATGGGACCTCAGTGTTCTCCTGCCTGACCGACCAGTGCCTGGTAGTCAGCGCGCAGTGTTTCTTCCAGAATCTCACGGGGGAATTCGGCGGTCACGACCGCGCCCCCCAGCCCTTGGAGCAATACCAGACGCAAACGGCCATCGAGCACTTTCTTGTCGACAGCCATGTGCTCGAGAAAATGCTCGGCGTTCATTTCCTGCGGCGGGACCACCGGCAGTTTCGCCGCAGCAAGCAGGCGGATACCGCGGTCGAGTTCGGCCTTTGTCAGCCATCCCAGCCGATGCGACATCTCAAGTGCCATCACGGTTCCCGCCCCCACCGCCTCACCGTGCAACCAGACGCCATACCCCATGTGGGTCTCGATGGCGTGGCCGAAGGTGTGGCCCAGATTGAGCGTGGCGCGGACGCCGGTTTCCTTCTCGTCGGCGCCGACCACTCGCGCCTTGGCGGCGCAGGAGCGCTCGATGGCCTCGGTCAGCGCGGTGGGCTCCAACGCCAGGAGGTCATCCATGTGCGCTTCCAGCCAGGTGAGGAAGGGCTCGTCGCAGATGAAGCCGTACTTGACCACTTCCGCCAAGCCCGCCGACAGCTCGCGCGGCGGCAGGGTCTTCAGGGTCGCGGTATCGATGACCACGGCCTGGGGCTGGTAGAAGGCCCCGACCATGTTCTTGCCCAGCGGGTGGTTGATGCCGGTCTTGCCGCCGACCGAGGAGTCCACCTGGGACAGCAGGGTGGTCGGCACCTGGATAAAGTCGACACCACGCTGGTAACAGGCCGCCGCGAAACCGGTCATGTCGCCGATGACGCCACCGCCCAGTGCAATCAGGGTGGTCTTGCGGTCATGGCGCGCGGTCAGCAGGCCATCGAAGATCAGTTGCAGGGTTTCCCACTGCTTGTAGGCCTCTCCGTCGGGGAGCACGACCGTGGTGACCTTGTAGCCGGCCAGGGTCTTCTGCAGTCGATCCAGGTACAGCGGCGCGATGGTTTCGTTGGTGACGATGGCTACCTGGCGGCCGCGAATATGCGGCTCGAAGTAGCGCGGATCGTCCAGCAGCCCTTCACCGATGTAGATCGGGTAGCTGCGATCGGCCAGATCGACGTTGAGTGTGCGCATGAAACCCCCAGGCAAGAAAGGGGACTAGGATACCGCAGATTGCAGCGCCGTTAATGGCGCTCAAGCTCACGCAACCGCTCCAGAATCTCCAGTACGACCAGGCGTGGAGGCCGCTCGTCGGTTTCGATGATCACGTCGGCGATTTCGCGATAGAGCGGGTCGCGCATCTGCATGAGATCACGAAGGATCTGGTCCGGATTGGGCTTCTGCAGCAGCGGGCGATTCTTGTCGCGCGCCGTGCGGGAAATCTGCTGCTCGACCGAGGCGTGCAGGTAGATCACCTTGCCGCCGGCCTTGAGGATGAGCCGATTGGCGTCGCGCATCACCGCGCCGCCACCGGTGGCAATGACCATGCCCCCTTCATCGCACAACTCGGCCAGCATCGCCTGCTCACGCTCACGGAAGCCCGCCTCGCCCTCGACATCGAATATCCAGGGGATGTTGGCTCCGCAGCGCTGCTCGATCTCTTTATCCGAATCTTTGAAGACGAGGTGAAGCTCTTTGGCGAGAAGACGCCCGATGGTGCTTTTACCAGCCCCCATCGGGCCTACCAGAATCAAATTGGACACGACATTGATCAACGGCCGACTGCAATGGCCTGATTATTCATGATCCGCGGGGTAAGGAAAACCAGTAGCTCGTTCTTGCTGTCGGTTACGTAATCGTTCTTGAACAGGCGGCCAATCATCGGCACGTCGCCCAGGAACGGTACCTTAGCCGTCGATTTGGTCTGGGTGTTGGAGAACACACCACCGATCACGATGGTTTCGCCATCGTTGACCAGCACCTTCGCGTTCACCTCGTTCTTCTTGATCGGCGGTACGCCGTTCAGGGCGTTGGCGTAGTCCGGCTCGTCCTTGTTGACCTTCACTTCCATGATGATGCGGTTGTCCGGCGTGATCTGCGGGGTTACTTCCAGGGACAGCGCAGCCTCCTTGAAGGACACCGAGGTCGCGCCGCTGGAGCTGGCTTCCTGGTAAGGAATCTCCGAGCCCTTGAGGATCTTCGCCGTTTCCTTGTCAGAGGTGACAACCTTCGGCTGCGAGACCACTTCACCGTTGCCGGTTTTCTCCATGGCGTTCAACTGGAGATCCAGGATGGTGTTGTTGGTGGTGAAGCCGATGCTGATACCCGAGGTCGGCGTGACATTCGAGGTTCCCAGATCGACGAAGGTATTGCCTGTGCTGTTGGTGCCGCCCGAAACATCGAAGTTGCCGTGACCGGACAACGAACCGCTCCAGTTCACACCCAGCTCCTTGGTGTAATCGACGTTGGCCTCGACAATCCGCGCCTCGATCATCACCTGGCGAACCGGGATGTCCAGCTGTGCGACGATACGGCGCAGCTCGTCCAGGCGATCCTGGGTCTGGTAGGCAATGATGCTGTTGGTACGGTCGTCGACGGTGATCGAGCCGCGATTTTCACCTTGAGCCGCGGCAGCGACACCCGGGGCAGCAGCGCCGCCAGTGACGGAGCTGAACAGCTTGGCGATATCCGCCGCCTTGGCGTAGTTCACCTGGATCAGTTCACGACGCAGGGGGGCGAGCTCGGCAATCTGCTTCTGCGCCTCCAACTCCTGACGCTCGCGAGCGGCGATTTCATCAGCCGGCGCAACCAGCAGCACGTTGCCCACTTTGCGCTTGTCCAGGCCCTTGGTCTTGAGCACCAGGTCCAGCGCCTGATCCCACGGTACGTTCTGCAGGCGCAGGGTGATGTTGCCCTGCACGGTGTCCGAGGCCACCAGGTTCAGGTCGGTGAAGTCGGCGATCAGCTGCAGCACCGAGCGCACATCAATGTCCTGGAAGTTCAGCGAAAGCTTTTCACCGGTGTAGGCGAAGGCGTCCTTCTTGCGCTTCTCGGCATCGTCCTGGGTCAGCGGCTTGATGCTGACGGTCATGCGATTGTCGGTCTGGTAGACGAGGTAGTCGTACAGCCCGGTCGGCTCGATAGTGATGCTGGCCTTGTCGCCGACAGCGGAAGCGTTGACGAGCTGCACCGGCGTGGCGAAGTCCTTCACATCCAGGCGGACGCGCAGGTTGTCCGGCAGCTGAGTGCGCGGGAAGTCGAGACGGATCTTGCCACCCTGCTCCTGAATGTCGGGGCTGACAGTCGGATCGGACAGATCGATCACGACATTACCTTCGCCCTGTTCGCCACGCTGGAAATCGATGTTGCGGATCGCCTTGCCTGCCGGAATGTAAGGCTTGGGCTGGGCGGGCTTGGCGGCTGCAGTTGGCGCAGCAGAGGCATAGGAACTCGACGGCGCGGCGCCAGCACCCACCACAACGTACAGATTCGAACCTTCCGCACGAGTGGAGTAAGGCACCAGGGTAGCCAGGTTGACGATGAGGCGCGTACGGTCCTTGGCCTCGACCACAGTCAGGCTGCGAGCGTTGCCCACGCCCAGCTCACGGTTCTTGCTGCCCAGCTTGTTCTGCACGCCCGGCAGATCCAGTGCGATACGCGCGGGCTGTTCGATGGTATAGCCACGCGGTGCGGCCACCGGCTCGTCGAAGCCGAGCTTGAGCTCCACGCGGTCGCCCGGCAGGGCCGCCACGTCGACACTCTGCAGATTTGCAGCCAGCAGGGTCGGTGCGAATACGGCCGCGAGCACGGAAATGCCCAAGCGGGAAAGCGTTTTATTCATCGTCTGAATCCGTCGTGCAGACTGCTGTTTGTTATCCATGTTCATCCCCGCCCTTAGGAGCGTTCCTTGAGAGTCAGGCTGCGCGGACGCTCTAGCCAGCCACCCTCACCATCAGGAACGATTTCAATCACGTCGATCTTGGCTTCGCTGATCGCAACGATCTTGCCGTCGTTACGCCCAAGGTAGTCACCCACCCGCACTCGATGCACCCCTCCTGCACCTTTGACGAGCGCAAACACCTGACTGTCCTTGCCCAGCGTACCGACCATTTCGAAGGTCTCGATATTGAAACCCTCGAGGAACTGCTTGACCCGGGTCTCGTCAGGCTTGATGACCTTGTTGCCCTTCTGCTTGACCGCCAGATCGATCTTCACTGGTGGCTGGAAAGGACTGCGCAAGGACGCAGCACTGTAGGTGAAGGCCTCGTATGCCTGGAACTTCGGCAGCGGCTCGATGGCACCTTTCGGGCGAGCACGCACTTCATCCATGAAACTCTGCAAGTCGGCAAAGTCGCTTCCCGAGCCGCAGCCGTTAAGGGTCAGGAGCAGGAAACTGCAAATGATCAGGCGCCCCCTCATTTCTTCTTCGCTCCTGCAGCCGGGACAGTAGCTTTCACGCCCTTGTCGTTGTACCGATAGGTCTTCGCCAGAATGCTCATGCGCAGCTTCGAGGTGCTGTCCGGGCTGGCCGGCTTGATGTCGAAATCATGCAGCGTCACGATGCGTGGCAGGCTGGCCACACCGCTGACGAAGGTAGCCAGGTCGTGATACCCCCCTACAACGCTGATCTGGATCGGCAGCTCGATGTAGAATTGCTGGGTAACTTCCGGCAGCAGCTTGATCTCTTCGAACTCCAGGCCACTGCCCAGACCGGTGCGGGTGATGTCTTCCAGCAGCCCAGGCACCTCGGTATCGCTCGGCAGTTGACGCAGCAAGGCACCGAAGGACTCTTCCATTTCCTTCATCTGTACCTTGTAGGCGTCCAGGTTTGCCGCCTGGAAGGCCTTGGTCGAGAACTGCTGCTTGAGGGTCTGCTCCTCGTCGCGATTGCGGTCCAGCTGATCCTGCAGATCCTTCAGGTGGAAGTTGTACCCGAGCACCAGTACCACAGCCATCACCAGTACGCAGGCGATGAACTTGACCGCTGCCGGCCAGGAGCCGAGGTTGTTCAGGTCAAGATCGTTGAAGTCGATCTTGCGCAAGCTCTCCAGAGAACTGGCCAGACTCATTTCTTGGCTCCTTGCGCGGCGCTGGTCTTGTTCTGTTCCTCGCCGCCGGGCTGCGTCTGCTGCACGGTCAGCTGGAAGACGTTCGCCTGATCCAGTGCGCCCTGGGTAACGGCCTTCACCTCGGTGAGGTTCGGCGACGTCAGCCACTCCGACGCATCCAGGTTGCGCATCAGGTTGGAGACGCGATTGTTGGATTCGGCCGCCCCCGCAATGGAAATCGACTTCCCGGACATCTTCAGCTCGGTGAAGAACACGCCATCGGGCAAGGTGCGAACCAGCTGATCGAAGACCCGGCCGATGATCGGACGGTTGCCCTGCAGGTCCTGGATGATCTTCATCCTTTCCAGCAACTGCTGGCGACGGGTCTTCAGCTCGCTGATCTCCTTGATCCGGGCATCCAGCACGGCGATTTCCTTGCGCAGGAAGTCGTTGCGCGCACTCTGGTTCTCGATGGCCGAATTGAAGTACTGGTCCCCCAGGAAAATCAGGGCCCCGGAGGCCAGCAGCACAGCACCGAGGATCACCAGGAAGCGTTGCTTGCGTTCCTCGCGCAGTTGCTCTCGCCAGGGCAATAAGTTGATGCGTGCCATCAGTCGAAACTCCTCATCGCCAGACCGCAGGCAATCATCAGCGCCGGCGCATCGCTGGCCAGCGCACCGGCGTTGACCTTGCCGCTCAGCACCATGTCGGCGAACGGGTTGGCCACCAGGGTCGGAGTACCGATCTTCTGCTGGATCAGGCGATCCAGGTCAGGGATGGACGCAGTGCCACCCGCCAGCAGGATGTAATCCACATCGTTGAACTGACCGGCGGCGAAAAAGAACTGCAAGGAACGGGACACCTGCTGGACCACGGCATCCTTGAACGGTTGCAGCACTTCGCTGTCGTAGTCATCCGGAAGACCGCCCTGCTTCTTGGCAAGGCCAGCTTCTTCGACCGACAGGCCATAGCGACGCTGGATTTCCTCGGTCAACTGACGCCCACCGAAGAGCTGTTCGCGCGTATAGATGGTGCGTCCGTGGTGCAGGACGCTCAGCGTGGTCATGGTGGCGCCGATATCGACCACCGCAACTGTGAGCTCGTCGGCATTGCCGCCCAACTGGTCTCCCAGCAGACTGAATGCTCGCTCCAGCGCATAGGCTTCGACGTCGACGACCTTGGCTGTCAGACCCGCGAGCGCCAGCGCAGCTTCGCGCACCTCGACGTTTTCCTTGCGGCAAGCGGCAAGAAGAACATCGACGCGCTCTGCGTTGCGCGCGGACGTGCCTTGCACCTCGAAGTCGATGGCAACCTCTTCGAGGGGATAGGGGATGTACTGGTCGGCCTCGATCTTCAGCTGATTTTCCAGCTCGTCGTCCGAGAGTCCGCCGTCCATCTCGATGGTTTTGGTGATGACCGCCGAGCCGGCAACCGCGACCGCAGACGTTTTCACAGCGGTCCGCGCCTTGGCGACCACACGTGACAACGCCTGGCCGACACCCTCCAGCTCAGCGATGTTCTTTTCTACCACTGCATTGGGCGGGAGCGGCTCGACAGCGTAGGCCTCTACCTTGTAGCGGCCTCCAGAGCGGCTCAATTCGAGAAGTTTGACCGAAGTCGAACTGATGTCTATCCCCAGCAGCGTGTTCGCTTTCTTATTGAAGAGCCCTAGCACGACTGATTTCCTATCAGCATCCGAGACTTACGGACGATTTATGTTTTTCCACATTAGATACCAGACTTGACAGCTTCGCAAATGGCTCGCCAGCAAAAAAACTGCTTATAATGTGATCAGCTTTTCCCTTTTTACCGCACCATCCGCTTAACTCTTTCTTTTCTCTGGAAATCCAAGACCTTCCGATGCGCCTGCTGAAGTTTCTGTGGTGGACTTGCGTCACCATTATTTGTGGAGTGCTGCTCAGTTTCAGCGGCGCCTATCTGTACCTCAGCCCGAACCTCCCTTCCGTGGAGGCCTTGCGCAACGTGCGATTGCAGATGCCGCTGCGGGTGTACAGTGCTGATAACAAATTGATAGCAGAGTTTGGCGAGATGCGCCGAACGCCGATTCGATTTGCTGAAATCCCCCCGGATTTCACCCACGCACTGTTATCGGCTGAAGATGACAATTTCGCCAACCATTATGGCGTGGACGTCAAAAGCCTGATGCGTGCTGCCGCGCAATTATTGAAGACTGGGCACATCCAGACCGGCGGCAGCACCATCACCATGCAGGTCGCGAAGAACTACTTCCTCACCAACGAGCGCAGCTTCTCCCGCAAGATCAACGAGATATTGCTCGCCCTGCAGATCGAACGTTCGCTCACCAAGGACGAGATCCTCGAGCTCTACGTGAACAAGATCTACCTGGGCAACCGCGCCTACGGCGTCGAGGCCGCGGCACAGGTCTACTACGGCAAGTCCATCAAGGACTTGAGCCTGGCCCAGATGGCGATGATCGCCGGCCTGCCCAAGGCGCCTTCGCGCTACAACCCACTGGCGAATGCCGCGCGCAGCCTGGAACGTCGAAATTGGATCCTCGAGCGCATGCTCAAGCTCGGCTTCATCGACCAGCAACGCTACCAGGCAGCCATCCAGGAACCGGTCGGCGCTTCCTACCACGTCCAGACTCCGGAACTGGCTGCCCCCTACATCGCCGAGATGGCCCGCGCCGAGCTGGTCGGTCGCTTTGGCGGCGACGCCTACACCGAAGGCTATCGCGTCTACACCACCGTACGCAGCGATCTGCAGGAAGACGCCAATACCGCCCTGCGCGAAGGCCTGCAGGATTACGACCAGCGCCACGGCTACCGCGGCCCCGAAACCCGCCTGCCTGGCAAGACCCGCGACGCCTGGCGCCAGGCTATCGCACAGCAGCGCCCGCTGGGCGGCCTGGAACCAGCCATCGTCGTCCAGGTCGAGAAAAGCGGTGCCATGGTCATGACCCGCGACGGCAAGGAAGAGGCCCTGAGCTGGGACGGCATGAAGTGGGCCCGCCCGTACCTGAGCAACAACAGCATGGGCCGCATCCCCAGCCAGCCCAGCGATGTGGTGCAAGCCGGCGATGTGATTCGCGTGCAACGCAAGGACGACGGCTCGCTGCGCCTGACCCAGGTGCCTGCCGCTCAGAGCGCCCTGGTGTCGCTGAACCCGCAGGACGGCGCGATCATGGCGCTGGTCGGTGGCTTCTCCTTCGAACAGAGCAACTACAACCGCGCCACCCAGGCCCGTCGCCAGCCCGGCTCTAGCTTCAAGCCGTTCATCTATAGCTGCGCACTGGACAACGGCTTCACTGCCGCCTCGCTGATCAACGATGCACCGGTGGTGTTCTACGACGAGTATCTGGACAAGGTCTGGCGCCCGAAGAACGACACCAATACCTTCCTCGGCCCGATTCCCATGCGTGAAGCGCTCTACAAGTCGCGCAACATGGTCTCGATCCGCATTCTCCAAGCCCTGGGCGTCAATCGCGCGCGCGAATGCATCAGCAAGTTCGGCCTGAACAAGGATGACCTGCCGCCCAACCTGTCCATGGCCCTGGGAACCGCGACCCTGACCCCGATGGAGATCGCCAGCGCCTGGACCGTCTTCGCCAATGGCGGGTTCAAGGTTTCACCCTATATCGTCCAGCGCATCGAAAGCCGCGACGGCCAGGTGCTTTACCAGGCCAACCCACCCAGCATTCCCCACGACGGGGAGCAGGTACAGGCACAGCCGCAACCGGCCGCTACCGACGCCTTCGGCAATGACGACCCGAGCCAAGCCAGGACCACGATCGAACCGGCGGCAGCCGAACGCGTCCTCGACGCCCGTACCGCGTACATCATGACCAGCATGCTGCAGGACGTGATCAAGCGCGGCACCGGCCGCCGCGCGCTGGCGCTCAAGCGCGACGATCTGGCAGGCAAGACCGGCACCACCAACGAGTCGAAGGATGCCTGGTTCTCCGGCTTCAACGCCGATTTCATGACCACCGTGTGGGTGGGCTTCGATCAGCCGGAAAGCCTTGGCCGCGCCGAGTACGGCGGTAACGTGGCCCTGCCGATCTGGATGCGCTACATGGGCGCGGCGCTCAAGGACAAGCCTTCGCATCTGCTGCCCGAGCCGCCCGGCATGGTCAGCCTGCGCATCGACCCTTACACCGGACGCGCGGCACCACCGGGCACACCAGGAGCGTACTTCGAGCTATTCAAGAACGAGGATACCCCGCCATCAACGAGAGAGCTGGCTCCGGGAGGGAGCGCCCCCCAAAGCGGTATGCCGGCGGATGAAGAAGCACCGATAGACCTGTTCTGACAGAAAGGCCCCTCCCAGGAGGGGCCTTCTCATTTTCGGGAATCATTCCCGACAAAATCATGGCATTTAGCCAAAGCATTGATTAATCTGGGCTTTGCGGCGGTGAACAACCCCAGGCGACCGACCCCATCCGGCACGTCAGGGGCTTCCCGCAGCAACTTCATCAGGAGATTCGAATGCCGCGCCCTCTGACTGGCTGGCTGTTCTGCCTGATCGTCCTTGTGCTCGGCGCGCCCCTGTTGCGCCTGCTCGCACAGCCACGCTCACTCGAGCCGGCGCCTGACCTCGTCTACCTGGACCAAATGTTTACCGTGCTGATTGCCAGCGCGGGCCTGGCCGGGTTGTTCATCGCCTTCCTGCTGCGCCTCGCAGGGCGAGTTCTGGTGGCACTGCTACTGCTCGTGCCGGCCATCATCCTTTGCGCGTGGCACCTGACCCACACCCATCTCGGCCCGGTGTCGCCCACAACGGAGCACTACGAGTGGCTGCTCGCGGGTCTGACGGTCTATGCACTGATATTGGCGGGCATCCATTGGCTGAACCAGGGCGAACACGGCCCGCGCAAAGCGCTGCGTTACCTGGGCCTCACCCTGCTGCTGCCGTGGTGCCTGGGGCTGTTCTACCTCGGGCGCCTCTACTACTGAGGCAAGTCGCGCCAGGTCAGGTAGACGCGCAGGTCGAACTCCAGCTGGTGATAACCGGGCAGCATGTGCTCGCAGAGCTGGTAGAAGGACTTGCTGTGATCGCGCTCCTTCAGGTGCGCCAACTCGTGGACGACGATCATCTGCAGGAACTCGGGAGCTGCCTCCTTGAACAACGAGGCAACACGGATCTCCTTCTTCGCCTTGAGCTTGCCGCCCTGCACACGCGAGATCGCCGTATTCAGGCCAAGCGCCCGCTGCACCACGTCCAGCTTGTTGTCGTAGAGCACCTTGTCCACCGCGGGCGCAGTGCGCATGTACTGCTGCTTGAGGTCCATGGCATAGCTGTACAGCGCCTTGTCGCTCTGCACGTCGTGGCGACCGGGGTAGCGGCGCTCCAGATACTCGCCGAGGCGGTCCTGCTCGATGAGCTGGCGCACCTGGTCCTGGAGCTGTGGCGGATAGGCCTGGAGATAGCGAAGCGGCTGCATGGGAAACGACTGGCGGAGAAAACGTCCGCCAGTCTACCGCATTCGCCGTTCAGGCCAACGCGCGGGTGCTGTAGGCCTCGGTGCGGTATGGGAAGGCAATTTCGCTGCGCCCTTTCAGCGCCGGGTGCGTGGCGATCAGCTCGTGCAGCTGATCGGCGACACGCTGCTTCTGCTCGTCAGGCAGCGCCGCGATGAAGCTCACCGAGAGGGTGCGTGCGACTATGACCTGCTCCGGCGGGCCGAGGTGCTGGTAGCTGAACTCGCGCAACCGCAGTTCCTCGAAACGCGCCCCGGCAAAGGCGCGGCGCCATTGCCCGGTGTGGAAGCGCGGCGTGCTGCCTTCGTAGCGCTCGAGAATCCGCGTCACCTGGGCCACCCAGTCGACCCGCTCGTCGCGCACGTTCCAGACCAGGCCAAGATGGCCGCCCGGCCGCAGGACGCGATGGATTTCCTCCAGCGCCCGCGCGTCGGCGAACCAGTGGAAGGCCTGTGCGCAAGTCAGTGCATCGATGCTCTCTGCCGCCAGAGGTATCGCCTGTGCCGTGCCATTCAGCGCCTTCACGGCAGGCAGCGCCGCACTGAGCTGCTCCCGCATCGCTGCCACAGGCTCGATGGCAGTGACCTGCGCCCCCGTGCGCAGCAGTAGCGTGGTGAACTTCCCGGTGCCTGCACCAAGATCGACAACGCTCCTGCCCGCGCCGATCTCCAGCTCTTCGCCGAGCCAGCCCAGCAGCTCGTCGGGATAATCCGGACGCCCGTGGGCGTAGGTCTTAGCTTCGCGGGAGAACCCCTCCCGCGCACTGCCGTGTACATCCGTCATCGTGCCTCCAGAGCCCGTCCGGCCGGAGCACCAGCGCTCAGCGGAACCGGCAGGCTTTTCCGTCCAGATAACTACGGTAGCAGCTGAGCAGGCGCGATTCCTTGATAAGGCAGCGCTTCTGCCGGCATTCGCTGGAGAACTCGAAGCGACCGCCATCCGGATCGGCCAACTGGATGCGGATCGCCGGCCAGCCCTTCTTCGGCGCCTTTTCCGGGGTACTGAGCACGCGGTTTTCATTTTCCACCAGCGCGGCGCCCGCTTCGGCATAGTCGAAGACGAACAGCAGGGTGCGCGAGGTCTTCAGCGTGCACTCCTGGTGCGTCAGGCAGTTCTGCGCATCCACGGGCAGATCCACGGGCGGCTTGGGCGCTGGCGCGGGGGACTGTGCCGGGGACAGCGAACAACCCGCGAGAAGCGCCAGCAGCAAGACGGAAAACAAGGCGCGCAACATCGGCGATTTCCTTCTGGCGAATACGAAAGAGCCCCGCAGGGCGGGGCTCTTCAACTCTTCAACTCTTCAGAAACAGAGCGAGAGCGGGAACCGGGTTCGAGATCAGTTGACCTTCGACACCAGCTCACCCTTGGCGTAACGCTGGAACATGCCTTCCAGGGAGATCGGCTTGATCTTCGAGGCATGGCCGGCGGTGCCGAAGGCTTCGTAGCGAGCAATGCAGATATCACGCATGGCGACGATGGTCTTGGCGAAGAACTTGCGCGGGTCGAACTCGCTCGGCTGCTCGGCCATCATGCGGCGGATGGCGCCGGTGGAAGCCAGGCGCAGGTCGGTGTCGATGTTGACCTTGCGCACACCGTGCTTGATACCTTCGACGATTTCCTCGACCGGCACCCCGTAGGTTTCCTTGATGTCGCCGCCGAACTCGTTGATCACCTTCAGCCACTCTTGCGGCACCGAGGACGAGCCGTGCATCACCAGGTGGGTGTTGGGGATGCGCTTGTGGATTTCCTTGATGCGCTCGATGGAAAGCACGTCGCCGGTCGGCGGCTTGGTGAACTTGTAGGCGCCGTGGCTGGTGCCGATGGCGATGGCCAGGGCGTCGACCTGGGTCTTCTTGACGAAGTCCGCAGCCTCTTCCGGGTCGGTCAGCAACTGGCTGTGATCCAGCACGCCTTCGGCGCCAACGCCGTCTTCTTCGCCGGCCATGCCGGTTTCCAGGGAGCCCAGGCAGCCCAGCTCACCTTCCACGGACACACCGCAGGCATGGGCGAAGGCAACGGTCTGCTGGGTCACGCGGACGTTGTACTCGTAGTCGGCCGGGGTCTTGCCGTCTTCCTTCAGCGAGCCGTCCATCATCACCGAGCTGAAGCCCAGCTGGATGGAGCGCTGGCAGACGTCGGGGCTGGTGCCGTGGTCCTGGTGCATGCACACCGGGATGTGCGGGAATTCTTCAATGGCCGCGAGAATCAGGTGGCGCAGGAAAGGCGCACCGGCGTATTTGCGGGCACCGGCGGAGGCCTGCACGATCACCGGGGAATCGGTCTTGTCGGCCGCTTCCATGATGGCGCGCATCTGCTCCAGGTTGTTGACGTTGAAAGCCGGAACGCCGTAGCCGAACTCGGCGGCGTGGTCCAGCATTTGGCGCATGCTGATGAGTGCCATGGTCTTCGCTTCTCCCAGAAGTCAGGCTCGGTTACACGAGCCCCTTAACTACATGTTTGGAAGCCTGCCGCAGGGACAGGCCGTGTTCAAGCCTTCCGGCGCACGCCGGACAATCGGCGCTCAGGGCGCCTTGCAACCACGGCCGATCAGGTCGTTGCTCTCGACCCAGTAGACCAGGCCCTGGTCGCCTTTGATGCTCAAGCCGATCAGCCCGTCGCTATAGAAAGCGCCGGAACCGCCGGGTTCCTCTTCCAGGTGATGGACCACGTCGTCCTCACCCAGCTTCAGGTCGACCACCGACTTGCTGGGATCGACGTAGCGCCACTGCACCTCGGCCTTGCTGTCGCAGACCCAGTGGTTCCAGCCACTACCCGAAGCCGCCTTGCCGCCGGACGAATGGCTCGAGCAGCCCGCCACCAGCAATAGGGCCAGGGCCGGGACGATATAACGCAGCATCGGGCGACTCTCCTTCGGGCGGACGCGCCGCCGGATATCCAATGCGCCAGATTGCCCGTCCCGCCGCAGGAACGCCAGTGCCGCCTACGCCAGGGCGCGGGCGGCACTGCCAGTTCGTGAACCCGACCGCCGGACGAGGCCTCAGGGGCAGTTCACCGGCTTCTGGTCAGGGGTCGGATCGCCGCTGCTCTGGCTTTCCACCCGCTCGCGGTTCTGGTCCGAAGGCACCATGACCGAGGGCGGGCTCATCACTTCACAGGTACTGGGCGTCCCGCCGCCTCCGGCGCAACCCACCAGCACGAGGCAAAACGACAACAAAGGGGTGACAGCTCGCATGACCGTTCTCCTTGGCATCCATACAAGGCTTGTGACCCGAGGATGCCGCGGAGGTTTGCTTTACTGTCGCCCGGCAACGCCCCAGGTCAGGCCTTGGCGCGCTGTTCCAGCACTTCGACGGCCGGCAGGACCTTGCCCTCGACGAACTCGAGGAAGGCGCCACCACCGGTGGAAATGTAGGAAATCTGCTCGCCGATGCCGTACTTGTCGATGGCAGCCAGGGTGTCGCCACCGCCGGCGATGCTGAAGGCGGAACCTTCGGCGATGGCCTTGGCCAGGGTCTTGGTGCCTTCGCCGAACTGGTCGAACTCGAACACGCCGACCGGACCGTTCCAGAGGATGGTCCTGGAAGTCTTCAGCAACTCGGCGAACTGGGCCGCCGTCTTCGGACCGATATCCAGGATCATGTCATCGTCGGCCACGTCAGCAATGTCCTTGACGGTAGCAACGGCAGTCTCGGCGAATTCCTTGGCAACCACCACGTCCACCGGCAGCGGTACGCTGACCTTGGCGGCAATGGCCTTGGCGGTATCGACCAGGTCGGCCTCGTACAGGGACTTGCCGACCTTGTGGCCTGCCGCGGCAAGGAAGGTGTTGGCGATACCGCCACCGACGATCAGTTGGTCACATATCTGCGCCAGGCTGTTCAGCACGTCGAGCTTGGTCGACACCTTGGAGCCGGCGACGATGGCCGCCATCGGGCGCGCTGGATTACCCAGCGCCTTGCCCAGGGCTTCCAGTTCGGCGGCCAGCAGCGGGCCAGCGGCAGCGACCTTGGCGAACTTGGCTACACCGTGGGTGGAACCCTCGGCGCGGTGGGCGGTGCCGAAGGCGTCCATGACGAACACGTCGCACAGGGCGGCGTATTGCTGGGCCAGCTCGTCGGCGTTCTTCTTCTCGCCCTTGTTGAAGCGCACGTTCTCGAACAGCACGACTTCACCCGGCTTCACCTCGACGCCGCCCAGGTAATCCCTGACCAGCGGCACGGTGCGGCCCAGGGCCTTGGACAGGTAGTCGGCGACCGGCTGCAGGCTGTTCTCTTCGGAGAATTCACCTTCGGTCGGGCGGCCCAGGTGCGAGCAGACCATTACCGCCGCGCCCTTCTCCAGGGCCAGCTTGATGGTCGGCAGCGAGGCCAGGATACGCGCGTCGCTCTTGACCACACCGTCCTTCACCGGAACGTTGAGGTCTTCGCGGATCAGTACGCGCTTACCTTGGAGGTCGAGGTCGGTCATCTTCAACACGGTCATGACAGTCAGTCCTGTAGGGGCTGTTTGATTAACGTTCAGTAGCGGCGACGTGCAGGAAGTGCCCTGCGGTGTCGAGCATGCGGTTGGCGAACCCCCACTCGTTGTCGAACCAGGCCAGCACGTTCACCAGGCGAGGGCCGGAAACGCGAGTCTGGCTGCCATCGACGATGGCCGAGTGCGGGTCATGATTGAAATCGCAGCTGGCGTGGGGCAGCTCGGTGTACGCCAGCAGGCCTTTCAGCGGGCCTTCGGCGGCAGCCTGGCGCAGCACGCGGTTGATCTCCTCGGCGGACGTATCGCGGGAGACCTGCAGGGTGATGTCCAGGGCCGAGACGTTCACCGTCGGCACCCGAATGGCTTTGGCCTGGATTCGCCCGGCGAGTTCCGGCAGCAGGCGCTCAATGCCGCGCGCCAGCCCCGTGGACACCGGGATCACCGACTGGAAGGCCGAACGCGTGCGGCGCAGGTCTTCGTGGTGGTAGGCGTCGATCACCGGCTGGTCGTTCATCGCCGAGTGGATGGTGGTGATCGAGACGTACTCGATGCCCACGGCCTCGTTCAGCAGCTTGAGCAGCGGCACGCTGCAGTTGGTGGTGCAGGAGGCGTTGGACACCAGCGTCTCGGCGCCGGAGAGCTCTTGCTGGTTGATACCGAAGACCACGGTGGCGTCGATATCCGCCTCGCTGGCCATCGGCTGCGAGAACAGCACCCGCGGCGCACCCGCGGTGAGGAAGCGCTCACCATCGGCGCGGGTGTTGTAGACGCCGGAGCATTCCAGCACCAGGTCGATGTCCAGGGCGCGCCAGTCGATCGCCTCGGGTTCGGCTTCGCGGAACACCTTCACGCAGTCGCCGCCCACATGCAGGCAGCCGTCGGCCACGCTCACCTCGCCGGGGAAGCGGCCGTGGGTGGAGTCGAAGCGGGTCAGGTATTCCAGGCTGGCCAGGTCCGCCAGGTCGTTCAGCGCGACGATGGAGAAACCGGCCTTGGCGCCGCGTTCGTGCAGGGCACGGAACACGCAGCGGCCAATACGGCCGTAGCCGTTGAGGGCAACTCGGTAAGGGCGCTTGGACATTGTTATCCCTTGGTGATCGCTGCCGGGGCGTAACGCACCCCGGCAGGCTCAGGCGCTCGTCAGGCTTCGAGCAGCTCGGCGGCGACTTCCAGCACGTTCTCGACGGTGAAGCCGAAGTGTTCGAACAGCGCCGGGGCCGGGGCCGACTCACCGAAGGTGGTCATGCCGATCACGCGGCCTTCCAGGCCCACATACTTGTACCAATAGTCGGCGTGGGCCGCTTCGATGGCAATGCGCGCACCGACCTGTACCGGCAGCACGGCCTGCTTGTAGCCGGCGTCCTGCTGGTCGAAGACGCTGGTGGACGGCATGGAGACCACGCGCACCTTGCGGCCTTCGGCGCTGAGCTTGTCGAACGCCTGCACGGCCAGGCCGACTTCGGAGCCGGTGGCGATCAGGATCAGTTCCGGCTCGCCGTCGCAGTCTTTCAGCACGTAGGCGCCACGGGCCACATCGGCCAGTTGGGCGGCGTCGCGCGGCTGGTGCGGCAGGTTCTGGCGGCTGAAGATCAGTGCGGACGGGCCGTCAGCGCGCTCGATGGCGTACTTCCAGGCCACCGCGGATTCCACGGCATCGGCCGGGCGCCAGGTGTCCAGGTTCGGGGTCAGGCGCAGGCTGGCCAGTTGCTCGATCGGCTGGTGGGTCGGGCCGTCTTCGCCCAGACCGATGGAGTCGTGGGTGAACACGTACAGCACGCGCTGCTTCATCAGGGCGGACATGCGCACCGCGTTGCGGGCGTATTCCATGAAGATCAGGAAGGTTGCGCCGTAGGGGATGAAGCCGCCGTGCAGGGCCACGCCGTTCATGATGGCGCTCATGCCGAACTCGCGCACGCCGTAGAACAGGTAGTTGCCGTTGGCATCGTCGGCGCTCACACCCTTGCAGCCCTTCCACAGGGTCAGGTTGGAACCGGCGAGGTCGGCGGAGCCGCCCAGCAGTTCCGGCAGCAGCGGGCCGAAGGCGTTCAGGGCGTTCTGGCTGGCCTTGCGGCTGGCGATGGTCTCACCCTTCAGGGCGACGTCGGCGACGTAGGCAGCAGCCTTCTCGGCGAAGTCGGCGGGCAGCTCACCGGCCACACGGCGCTCGAACTCGGCGGCCAGTTCCGGGTGCGCGGCCTGGTAGGCAGCGAAGCGCTTGTTCCACTCGGCTTCGCGGGTGGCGCCCCTGTCCTTGGCGCTCCACTCGGCGTAGATGTCCGCCGGGATTTCGAACGGGCCGTGGTTCCAGCCCAGTGCGGCGCGGGTGGCGGCCACTTCGTCAACGCCCAGGGCGGCGCCATGGCTTTCTTCCTTGCCCTGCTTGTTGGGCGAACCGAAGCCGATGATGGTCTTGCAGCAGATCAGGGTCGGCGCGTCGCTCTTGCGGGCGGTGTCGATGGCGGTCTTGATCTCGTCGGCGTCATGCCCGTCGACGTTGCGGATCACCTGCCAGCCGTAGGCTTCGAAGCGTTTCGGGGTGTCGTCGGTGAACCAGCCGTGGACTTCGCCATCGATGGAGATGCCGTTGTCGTCGTAGAAGGCGATCAGCTTGTTCAGACGCAGGGTGCCGGCCAGCGAGGCGACTTCATGGGAGATCCCCTCCATCATGCAGCCGTCGCCCAGGAAGGCGTAAGTGTAGTGGTCGACGATGCTGTGGCCGTCGCGGTTGAACTGCGCAGCCAGTACTTTTTCGGCCAGCGCCATGCCCACGGCATTGGCGATGCCCTGGCCCAGCGGGCCGGTGGTGGTCTCGACGCCAGCGGTATAGCCGTACTCCGGGTGGCCCGGGGTACGCGAGTGCATCTGGCGGAAGTTCTTCAGGTCATCGACGGTGACGTCGTAGCCGGTGAGGTGCAGCAGCGAGTAGATCAGCATCGAGCCGTGGCCGTTGGACAGCACGAAGCGGTCGCGGTCGGCCCACTGCGGGTTGCTCGGGTTGTGCTTGAGGTAGTCGCGCCAGAGGACTTCGGCGATATCCGCCATGCCCATGGGGGCGCCAGGATGGCCGCTGTTGGCTTTCTGCACGGCATCCATGCTGAGTGCGCGGATGGCGTTGGCTCGCTCACGACGGCTGGGCATCGCTGAATCTCCTGCGGGGGCTGCTT
This sequence comes from Pseudomonas nitroreducens, assembly GCF_010994165.1. NCBI lineage: Bacteria > Pseudomonadati > Pseudomonadota > Gammaproteobacteria > Pseudomonadales > Pseudomonadaceae > Pseudomonas > Pseudomonas nitroreducens. Next base: position 454,863 of record NZ_WMBX01000005.1, read on the forward strand.
CGAAAGATCGAAGGGAATGAAAAAAGGCCGGTATTTTCGCCCAGCCGGGCCCTGTGGGGCAATGACAGATCGGCAGATGCCTGACACAGGGCACCGGTTTATCGCCGTGGGCTGATCAAAAACCACTCATCCGGCAATATCAAAACTTTTTGATACAGCCCTTGCCGACCCCGAAGGCCATGACTAGACTGCGCAACCCATGAGTCTGCGCCTGCCCGAAATCCGCCACGACGATTGCGACCAGTTGGCTGCCCTGTGCAAGGCCGGCGGCGACCCGCTGCGGCTGAACGTGCTGCGGGTGCTGGCCAATGATTCGTTCGGCGTACTGGAACTGGCGCATATCTTCGGCGTGCGTCAGTCGGGCATGAGCCATCACCTGAAGGTGCTGGCCCAGGCCGGCCTGGTCGCTACCCGTCGCGAAGGCAACGCGATCTTCTATCGCCGCGCCCTGCCCCAGGGTGAAAGCCTGGGCGGCACGCTGCACGGGGCGCTGCTCGAAGAAGTGGACGAACTGGCGCTGGCCGATGACGTCAGCGCCCGGGTCGACGGCGTACACGCCCAACGTGCCGCCGTGAGCCGCGACTATTTCGCCCGTAGTGCGGAGAAGTTCCAGGCGACCCAGGACCTGATCGCAGGACTGCCGCAATACCGCGAAAGCGTACTGGCGCTGCTCGATGCACTAAGCTTCGCCGCCGGCGCCACGGCGCTGGAAGTCGGCCCCGGCGACGGCGGGTTTCTCCCCGAGCTGGCCCGGCGTTTCGATCAGGTCACGGCGCTGGACAACAGCGAGACCATGCTTGCAATGGCGCGGCAACGTTGCGCCAGCGATGGATTGAACAACGTCCGGCTGCGGCTGGGCGACGCCCTGCAGGACGTCGATGACGCGGCGGACTGTGTGGTGCTGAACATGGTGCTGCATCACTTCGCCGCACCGGCGGAGGCCATGAAGCAGCTGGCACGCCTGGTGAAACCCGGTGGCAGCCTGCTGGTGACCGAACTCTGCAGCCACGACCAGAGCTGGGCCCGCGAGGCCTGTGGCGATCTCTGGCTGGGGTTCGAACAGGAAGACCTGGCCCGCTGGGCCGACGCCGCCGGGCTCGCGTCCGGCGAAAGTGTGTACATCGGTTTACGCAATGGCTTTCAGATCCAGGTGCGGCACTTCGCCAAACCGGATTCGCGAAGCGTCCTCACCCACCGGTAAATGATAGGAACCGTTAGATGAGCGAATACTCAGTTTTCACCTCCGAATCCGTCTCCGAAGGCCATCCGGACAAGATCGCGGACCAGATTTCCGATGCGGTGCTCGACGCCATCATCGCCAAGGACAAATACGCCCGCGTGGCCTGCGAAACCCTGGTGAAGACCGGTGTCGCGATCATCGCCGGTGAAGTCACCACTTCCGCCTGGGTCGACCTGGAAGAGCTGGTGCGCAAGGTCATCATCGACATCGGTTACAACAGCTCCGAAGTCGGCTTCGACGGCGCCACCTGCGGCGTGCTGAACATCATCGGCAAGCAGTCGGTGGACATCAACCAGGGCGTCGACCGCGCCAAGCCGGAAGACCAGGGCGCTGGCGACCAGGGCCTGATGTTCGGCTATGCCAGCAACGAAACCGACGTGCTGATGCCCGCACCGATCTGCTTCTCCCACCGCCTGGTGGAGCGCCAGGCCGAGGCCCGCAAATCCGGCCTGCTGCCGTGGCTGCGCCCGGATGCCAAGTCCCAGGTCACCTGCCGCTACGAAGGCGGCAAGGTCGTCGGTATCGACGCCATCGTGCTGTCCACCCAGCACAACCCGGAAGTCAGCTACAAGGACCTGCGCGAAGGCGTGATGGAGCTGATCATCAAGCAGGTGCTGCCGGCCGAACTGCTGCACAAGGACACCCAGTTCCACATCAACCCGACCGGTAACTTCGTCATCGGTGGCCCGGTGGGCGACTGCGGCCTGACCGGCCGCAAGATCATCGTCGACTCCTACGGCGGCATGGCCCGTCACGGCGGTGGCGCGTTCTCCGGCAAGGACCCGTCCAAGGTCGACCGTTCCGCCGCCTACGCCGGCCGCTACGTGGCCAAGAACATCGTCGCCGCCGGCCTGGCCGAGCGTTGCGAGATCCAGGTGTCCTACGCCATCGGCGTGGCCCAGCCGACCTCCATCTCGATCAACACCTTCGGCACCGGCAAGATCAGCGATGACAAGATCATCCAACTGGTCCGCGAGCACTTCGACCTGCGTCCGTACGCGATCACCAAGATGCTCGACCTGCTGCACCCGATGTACCAGCCGACCGCAGCCTACGGCCACTTCGGTCGCAACCCGTTCGAAATGACCTACGACGGTGACACCTTCACCGCCTTCACCTGGGAGCGCACCGACAAGGCTGCCGCCCTGCGTGATGCCGCCGGCCTGTAAGGCCCGGTAGCAGGAAAAAGCCCCGCCTCGGCGGGGCTTTTTCGTTTCTGATCGCCCACAAGCCTTGGCGAAAAATCCACGCTCATTCCGGCATCAATCGCCGCTTTCGGCTCCTAGCCTTGCGGGTTTCCACTGCACGGTCTCTCGCCATGCTCCGCCTCGTCATCACCTTGCTGCTTTGCCTTCCTCTTACCGTTCGTGCCTGCCCCGACTGGCCGGCCGAGCAGGTGCCTCGACAGATCGAGGCACTCCGCGGACAGCTGACGCAGTGGGATGACGCCTACCACCGGGACGGAAAGTCCCCCGTGGCCGATGAGCTTTACGACCAGGCACGCGAACGACTGGCGCAGTGGCGGGACTGCTTCCCTCAAGTCCGTGTTGCCCCCGAGTCACCGCTGGCCAACAGCGCGGGGACGATTCGCCACCCCTTCCCCCACACCGGCCTCGACAAGCTTCCCGATGCCTCGGCCGTGCGCAGTTGGCTGGCCAACCGCTCCGATCTCTGGGCGCAACCCAAGGTCGACGGCGTAGCGGTCACGCTGATCTACCGCGACGGTCGCTTCATCCAGGCAATCAGCCGCGGCGACGGCAGCGCCGGGCAGGACTGGACCGCCAACGCGCAACGAATCGATGCTATCCCCAGGCAGTTACCCGGCGAACCAGGCGATCTGGTGCTGCAAGGCGAGCTGTACTGGCGACTGCCACAGCATGTGCAAGCGTTGCAGGGCGGTTCGGGTGCCCGCGGCAAGGTCGCCGGCCTGATGGCCCGCAAGGATTTGGGCGACCAAGGCACACAGATCGGTCTGTTCGTCTGGGAGCTGCCGGAGGGTCCGGTGAAAATGCCGGATCGTTTGGCACGACTGCGCCAGCTGGGATTCGATGACAGCGCCGACCTGACCGTACCGGTGGCTGGGCAATCTGAAATCGAGTCCTGGCGCGAACGCTGGTATCGCCAGCCGCTGCCCTTCGCCAGCGATGGCATTGTCATCCGCCAGGGCCGCCGGCCACCGGGCAAGGCCTGGAGTGCACAGGCGCCGGGCTGGGCGGTGGCGTGGAAGTATCCACATCAACAGGCACTGGCGGAGGTTCGTCGCGTGGCGTTCAAGGTCGGCCGCAGTGGCCGGGTGACACCTGTGCTGCATCTGGCCCCGGTAGAGCTGGACGGACGAACCATCAAGCGCGTCGGCGTCGGCTCGCTCAAGCGCTGGCGCAGCCTGGACATCCGCCCTGGCGACCAGGTCGCCATCGCCCTCGCCGGACTGACCATTCCTCGCCTGGACGGCGTGGTCTGGCGCTCGCCGAATCGCCCCAAAATAGCCGCGCCAGAAGACGGCCAGTTCAACGCCCTCTCCTGCTGGCAGCCCATCGAGGGCTGCGAGGAACAGTTCCTCGCCCGCCTGGAGTGGCTCAGCGGAAAGAGCGGGCTGGGGCTAGCCGGTGTCGGACCGGGCACCTGGAGCAAGCTGCACGAAGCCGGGCTGCTGACGGGAATACTCGCCTGGATGACGCTGACGCCAGAGCAACTGAGCCAGGTTCCCGGACTCGGTGAGCGAAGTGCAGCGAGTCTGCACCAGCAGTTCCAGCTCGCTCGCCGGCGATCGTTCGCTACCTGGCTGCGTGCACTGGGTGCACCGTCCCCCAACGCCCATCCCGAGGGAGACGACTGGCCCGCGCTGGCCGCTCGCGACGCAGTGCAGTGGCAGATGCAACCAGGCATAGGCAAGGTGCGCGCGGCACAACTGGAAGCCTTCTTCAAAGCGCCGGCAGTCGTGCAATTGCGCGAGCAGTTGCACGACCTCGGCGTTGCCGGTTTCTGAGCGCCTCAGCGCATCTGGAAGGCTTCCTGGTGGAAGCGGTTGCCCGGCATGCCCTGGCGGCGCAGGTCACGGCGCAGCAGTTCGGCCAGCGCCTGCGGGCCGCAGAACCACACGCTCGGCCACCGCCCTCCTACACCGGGCTGCAGACCCAGATCGGCTGCCTGCAGGTAACCTTCGCTCTCGCTGTAATGCACACGCAGATCGATACGCGGCAATTTCGCACACAACTCACGCAGGCGGCCGGCATAGATGGCATCGGACGGCGAGCGCACGCAGTACAGCAGCGTCACCTCCGGGCTGTCATCCGGCCGCTCCTGCAGTGAGTCGAGCCACGCCAGGAAGGGTGTAATGCCGATACCACCGGCGATCCAGACCTGCCGCTCGCCCTTGTCGCGGCGGAAGTCGAAGCGGCCGTACGGCCCTTCCACCTTCACCGGGTCTCCCACCTTCAGTCCATCCTGAAGGCGCTGTGTGTAGTCCCCCAATGCCTTGATGCTGAAACGCACTTCGCCGTTGCCCAGGTCGCCGCTGGAAATGGTGAAGGGATGCTGGCCTTCCAGGCGATTGCAGGTGAGGAAGGCAAATTGCCCGGCACGGTGCTGCCAACGCCCCTGCAGCTTGCAGGTCACTTCCAGCATTCGCTCGCCTGGGCGGTCGACCGCCACCACGACACCCTCATGGGTGCGCCGGCGGCCGATCTGCCCGGTCAGCGACCAGAGCGCACACAGGCTGCCCACCGCGGCGCAGAGCGCGACCAGCCAGCCGACCGGTTGCGCCCAGTAGCCCGCCGGCGCCAGCACCACGCCATGGAAGGCGAGCACCAGATAGACCACGGCGAGGGTTTTGTGGACATAGCGCCACAAGTGATAGGGGAAGCGCTGCCAGAGCGTGATGACCAGCATCGCCGCCAGCAACCAGGCCGACCACTCGCCCAGGTCCTTGGCCGAGCCGCGGAATACGTCGAGGAAGGTTTCCACCCTCGGCCCCTTGGCCGGCTTGGCGATGAACTCGGCGAGCAGCGGCCCACCCAGCTCCATCAGGTAGTGCAGCAGGCCCAGCACGATGGCCAGGATGCCCGCCCACTTGTGCGCGCGGTACATGCGGTCGAGGCCGTCGAGGGGCTTCTCCAGCCACACCGGGCGCACCGCCAGCAGCATGATCAGCGACATCAGCGCGAATGACGCGACGCCAGTGAAGAGAATGGCCTGCTTGCGCACGACCCAGATATCCAGCGTCGCCGGCGGGTCGACGAACAGGGCGAGGCCAAAGGTGGCCGCCACGGCCAACAGTACGATCCAGATGAGTTTCATGACTTCTCCTTGGAGCACTGACTTAGTGCACCCACATGGAAGCTGAAGGGTTCCTCTGAATTATCCCTTAATTTCGAAGGGCCTTTAGGGTCGTACCGGTGATGCCATGATCCATGTCAAACGCATCATCCTTCGTTATGCTCGGCACTTTCCTACGGCAAATATAAAAACAACCATGCGCCTTCGCGTTCTTTCCGACCTCCATCACGAGCACTTTCCCAACGGTTATCGCCAATTGCCGCAGACTGTGTCGGACATCGTCGTACTTGCCGGAGATATCCACGAACACTTGCAGGGGCTGCACTGGGCGCGCGAGGAATTTCCTGATAGCGAGATCATCTACGTCGCCGGCAATCACGAGTTCTATCACTCAGACTTGCCCGAACTGACCCAGGCCATGCGCAATCTGGCGCAGGCATTGAATATTCACTTTCTGGAAAAGGACGCCGTGGTCCTGGGCGGCGTACGCTTCCTTGGCGCCACGCTGTGGACCGACTTTCAGCTCTATGGCGCGCATGCGTCGGAACTGGCCTACGAGCAGGCCCAGTTACTCATGCCGGACTTCCGTACGATCGACTACTTCGCCCAACCCTTCACCCCAGGCATGAGCGCCGATATCTGCGCGTCGACCTGTCGGTGGCTGGAGGCGGAACTGGCACAGCCCTTTGCCGGGCCCACGGTGGTGATCACCCACCACGCACCCAGCGCGCGCTCGATTCCTCCGCATTACGTGGGCGATGCGCTGTCGCCGGCCTTCGCTTCCAACCTGGAATCACTGGTCGAGCGCTGTGACCTGTGGATCCACGGTCACGTTCACGAATGCCTGGACTACCACGTCGGCCGGGGTCGCATCGTCACCAACCCCGGCGCCTACCCCGGCGAGGACAGCGGTTTCGATCCCTGTCGGGTGATCGAACTCTAGAACGGCTGCCCGCTATGTGGCTGCTCGCCAGGTGATAGCTCGCTGAAGAACCGCCAGATTTCAGCCGGCCCATCCAGTTGCGGGTCGACCTGGCCAAGCATGCGCGGCGGCCGGTAAAGCGGCTGCGAAATCAGGTGCCCTCCACCAAACACCGTCACCAGCTCCACGGGCGGCCCGTCGCCGGCAGCCCAGCGCTGGCGCTGCGTCCACACCGGCCCCGGCAGGGTCAGCTTATCCACCTGCGGCTCGCCTCCCTGGCCGTTGCGCCGCGCCAGTGCAAGAGCAGAGTCCTCGGCAGAGAGCACGTTGCCGCGATCACCGAAGCCAAACAGCGTGACCCGGCCGCCCGCGTAGGGATTGATGGGGTCCCGCGTGCCATTCATCAACAACGCCGCCCTGGGCTGCTCGGCGGGACGGCAGGCGTCGTTGTCGGCGCTCGGCAGGCTGGCAGCCACGGCGGCGACGCCAGCGACCTTGTCCGGCGCTTCCGCCGCCATCCGCAAGGCCATCTGCCCGCCATTGGAATAGCCCGTGACGAACACCCTCGCGGGATCGACGCCGCGCTCGCGCTGCAGGCGCGCGATCATGTCCGAGAGAAAGCCGACATCATCGATGTTCAGTTGCCGGGCGCTGTAGGAGGCGACCCGCCGGCAGTCGTTCCAATGGCCTTCGAAACCATCGGGGTAGAGCACCAGAAAACCGTCGCGATCTGCCAACGCGTCGAAACGGTAGCCGCTGTCGCGGCGCATGCGCTCGCCGTTGCTCTGCGAGCTGTGCAGCACCACCAGCAGCGCCGGGCGCTCGGCCAACTTCTGCGGCACGTAGAGCACGTAGCTGCGGCGTCGCTGCCCCTGGCGCAGCGAGGCATCCTCACTGCTGCCGGTCAGCGTTGGTCGCTGCATCAGCTCGCCGGGCACGTACCACCAACCGCCCACCAGCAGCGCCAGTACCAGCAGCGCGATGAGCCCCTGCACGATCCGCATCGCCACCCGCATACCGCTTCTCCTTGCCCGCCCGGCGGGCCTTGCGAGTCCGGGCCAGATTCGGAGGCATTGCCCTGGGGCAGCCCCTGGCGCTCCCGTCCATGGCAAACTCTAGCCGTTGACTCCAACGTCATAGTGTTTGGTAACCAAGGACTCCGAAAATGTTCCGAAGCTCTGCCCTGATGGCCGCCGTTCTCGCCCTCGGCTGCGCCAGCCCGCTACTCGCCGCCGAGACGTCCGGGCAACCGCTGACCGGCTGCGCCGCCAAGCGCGCCGCTCTCGAAACCCAGCTCGAACAGGCCAAGGCCCAAGGCAACGGCAACCGCATCGCCGGCCTGCAGACCGCCCTGGAGAAGGTGAAGACCTATTGCACCGACGCCAGCCTCACACAGGAGCGCAAGCAGAATGTGCTGGACGCGGAGAAGGAAGTCGCCCAGCGCGAGAAGGACCTGCGCAAGGCGATGAACAAGGGTGACGCCGAGAAGATCGAGAAGCGCAAGGACAAGCTGGCCGAAGCCCGCGCCGAACTGGAGCAGGCCAAGCGCGAACTGGAGGAGTGAACCTGTAGGATCGAACTGGCTCGTTCGCGAGTCAGCTCGCCCCTACAAGGAAGCGCCCGTCAGAGCGCGCGGAATTTCTTGTGGCAGGCCTCGCAGGCGTCTTCCACCGCGGCGAAGTCCTTGCGCACGCCTTCAGGCGTCGGCGCGGCATTGCGGGTGTTTTCGCCCAGGGCGCGGACGGCCTGTTCGAAGGTCTTGGCGTCGGCCTGGAACTCCAGTTGGCGCTGCCAGATTTCCGCCTTGGCGCGGGTGTCGTCGCTTTCCACCTTGTCAGCTGGCGGCTGGGTCGTGGGGAAGTACTGCCAGGGCTTGTCGGCCAGTTCGCCCAGCTTGGTCGAATTGCTCCGGAACTTGTCCGCGTCGAAGGGAATTCGCCCGCGCAACATGCCGCCCATGTCCTCGCTGGTCTTGAGCATCTCCTTGAACACCGCCTGGCGCTTGTACTCCGGCGAGTTGGGGTCCAGGCGATGGCAGCCGGCAAGCGCGGTACCGGCCAGCAGCAGAACGAGCAGGGTCTTCAACTTCATGGGGGACTCTTGTAGGACGGCCAGACACGGAAGCGCTGGATTATCCGCCCCGTTCCCCGAATGATCCAGACCGCGTGCCGGTCGCTGCGGCCATCCGCCGCAGCGCCGTGCCATTCGTTCAGCTGCCGTTCAGGCAGCCTCGGGTCAGGCGGAAACGACGAAGTTCGCGATGATCAACGCCATGCCGAGGAACCATGCCAGCGAGCGCAGCATCGCCAGGTCGGCGATGTAGAAGATCAGGTAGAGCAGGCGGCTGGTGACCCAGGCGATGGCCAGGCGGTCGATGGTGGCGGGTTCGGCATTGTTCACCACGTAAGCGATGATTACTGCCGCGGCGAAGGCCGGGGTCACCTCGAAGCTGTTCATCTGGAAGGCGTTGGCGCGCTTGCGATAGCCCTCCAGGCTGGCGAGGAAGGTGCGCGGGTCGTGGTTCTGCCGGGGGCCGAAGCCGCCGCCAGTGAACTTGGCGATGCTGGTGCCGACGTAAGGCAGGAAGATCGCGATCAGGACGCACCAGAAGGCAATGGGCATGGCGGGACTCTCGTCGAGGGGAAAGCGCGCAGCTTAGGTCATCGCCGCACGCCGCGTCCTTGACCGGCTTGGCGACCTTGTCCGTAGCACGAGCCAATCCTCAGAGTTTCATCACCAGCATGCCCGCCAGCACCAGGCTGCACGCCGCCAGACGCGGCAGGCCGAAGGGTTCCTTGAGGAAGCGCATGCCGAACAGCACCACCAGCAGCACACTGGTCTCGCGCAGCGCGGCGGCCTCGGCGATGGAGCCCAGCTGCATGGCCCAGAGCACCAGCCCGTAGCTGAGCAGCACGCAGAAACCGACGCTCAGGCCGAGCTTCCAGTCGTTGATCCAGAACTTGGCGAAGGCTCGGGTGCGCCCGCACAGCGCCACCAGCGGAAATGGGAGGCCCGACAGCAGCGACAGCCAAACCAGGTAGTCCAGCGGCTTGGGCCAGAGCTTGAGCGCGTTGCCGTCGGTCCAGGTGTAACTGCCGATGCACAGGCCCATCAGCAGCACGGTGGGATAGGCGATCCACGGCAGCTTCGAGCCGCCGCCGCCCTTGAGCAGGAACAGCATGCCGACCGGGATCAGCAGGATGCCGAGGATCTGCTTGCCGGTCAGGTGCTCGCCGCCGAAGTAGAGGGTCAGCGCCAGCACCACCAGCGGCGACAGCCCGCGCATCAGCGGGTAGACCAAACCCAGGTCGCCGACCTTGTAGGCCTGGATCAGCAGCACGCGATAGACCAGTTGCAACGACACGGCGGCCAGCAGCCAGGGCCAGACTTCGGCAGGAGGAATCTCGAGCCAGGGCAGCAGGAGCAGCGCGGCGGCGAGGCCGACCATGTCCATGCAGGCAACCACCAGCAGGCGGTCGTTGCTGAACTTGACGAGGGTGTTCCAGGTAGCGTGCAGCAGGGCGGCCAGCAGCACCAGGGTAGTGGCAAGCACGAAAACGAACTCCTGGTATAGACCAGATCAATTCTACCCTGAGCCACCCCATGCCGGGCAAGCGCGGGCTGTTTCGGACATTTCCACCTGCCTCCTCAGCCATAACTGGCCTAGACTGGGCCTTTTCGCCAGCACGAGCCTCTGCCATGCCACGCCTGATCAAGTTCCTGACCGCTTACATCCTCGTCACCCTGCTCTCCGGCTGCGGCTACAACGCCATGCAATCCGGCGACGAAGGCGTGAAGGCCGCCTGGTCGGAAGTGCTCAACCAGTACCAGCGCCGCGCCGACCTGATCCCCAACCTGGTCAGCACCGTGAAGGGCTACGCCGCCCATGAAGCCAGCGTGCTGACCCAGGTGACGGAGGCCCGCGCCAAGGTCGGCAGCACCACCCTGAATGCCGACCAGCTCGACGACCCGGAAGCGGTCAAGCGCTTCCAGCAGGCCCAGGGGCAGCTCAGCTCGGCGCTGTCACGCTTGCTGGTGGTCTCGGAAAACTACCCGCAGCTCAAGGCTGACGGCCTGTTCAAGGACCTGCTGACCCAGCTCGAGGGCACCGAGAACCGCATCACTGTCGCCCGTGGCCGCTATGTGAAGGCCGTGCAGGAATACAACGTGATGATTCGCCAGTTCCCGCAGGTGATCACCGCGAAGATCTTCGGCTACAAGCCCAAGGCCAACTTCAGCGTCGAGAACGAAGCCGCCATTTCCACCGCGCCTAAAGTGGACTTCGGCAACGCGCCGGCGCAGCCCGCACAATGACCTTGCCGCGCTGGCTGCTGGCCGCCCTGCTGCTGTGCTGGGCGGTCGTGCTGCAGGCGGCGCCGGTCGCCATTCCGCCGCTCAGCGCCCGCGTCACCGACCTCACCCAGACCCTCGATGCCGGGCAGCGCGCGCAGCTGGAAAGCCAACTCGCCGGCCTGGAGCAACGCAAGGGCGCGCAAATCGCCGTACTGCTGGTTCCCACCACTGGCGAGGACAGCATCGAGGACTACACGGTGCGTGCTTTCGAGCAATGGAAGCTGGGTCGCAAGGGTGTCGATGACGGCGTGCTGCTGGTGGTTGCGAAGAATGACCGTACGCTGCGCATCGAAGTCGGCTACGGGCTGGAAGGCACCATCACCGACGTGCAGGCCGGCCGGATCATCCGCGAACAGATCGTCCCCTTCTTTCAGAAAGGTGACTTCGCTGGCGGCATCCAGGCCGGCGTCGACAGTCTGATCGCGCTGATCGAGCCGCCCTCCGCCGCAACCACGCCGGACGGCAGCGAAGACGAATTGCCGCATACCGGCCCGGCGGAAAACTACAGCGACGCTTACTCGAACCGCAACGCGACGGCCGCCGAGGAAATCCCGCCCACCCGCCTGGCAGCGCTACTCGGCCTGCTGGTCGGCGTGCCGCTGCTGGGCATGCTGCTGCCGGTGTCCTGGATGCGCCAGCGCAGCATGGGCCGCTACCTGCTGTGCAGCGTGCTGGTGGGCGGCATCGCCGCTGGCGTGCTGCTGGTCAGCGAAGCCAATCCCGCCGCGCTGCAACAGCAGTTGATCGGCGCCTTCTCGATCCCGCTGGTGCTGTACATCTTCTTCCTGCCGCCGATGTGGCTGACCATGGGCGTGCTGCAACTGCTCATGACGATCATCAGCTCGATCGGCCGCGGCGGGCGTGGAGGTGGCGGCGGCGGTGGAGGCTTCCGTGGCGGCGGTGGTTCCAGCGGCGGTGGCGGAGCCTCCGGCCGCTGGTAATCCTGGGCCCTCAGAGGGCGGCGACGCCCTGCTCTTCCTCGCGGATCGAGCGCAGTACCTGGCGCTGCAGGTCGATGAACTCGGCACTGGCAGCCATGTCCTCGTAGCGCGGACGCCCCAGCTTCACGTCGAAGGTGGCCTTGATCCGCCCCGGCCCGAGTCCCATCACCACGATGCGGTCGGACAGGTACACCGCCTCTTCCACGTCGTGGGTGACGAACATCACCGTCAGCCGGTGGGTTTCCCAGATACTCGTGAGCAGTTCCTGCATCTGGTGGCGGGTCATGGCATCCAGCGCGCCGAAGGGCTCGTCCATCAGCAGGATCTTTGGCCGGTAGGACAGCGCGCGCGCGATCGCCACGCGCTGCTTCATCCCGCCGGACAACTCGTTCGGGTAGGCCTCGGCGAACTTCGTCAGCTTCACCAGCTCCAGGTGCTCGTCGGCGATCTCACGGCATTGCGCGCGGGACATGCCGGCCGCCTTGAGGGCGAACTCGACATTCTGCCGCGCGGTGAGCCAGGGCAGCAGGGTGTAGGACTGGAACACCACGCCACGGTCCAGGCCCGGCCCTGTGATCGGCACGCCGTCGACCTTCACACTGCCGCTGTCGAACTCTTCCAGGCCGGCGGCGATGGACAGCAGCGTGCTCTTGCCACAGCCGGAGGTGCCGACGATGGACACGAACTCGTTGTCCGCCAGCGTCAGGTCGATGTTGCGCAGCACCTCGCGGCGCGACTGGCCGACCGCGAAACTCTTGTTCAGGCCGGAGATTTCCAAAGTCGCCATCAGTTGCGCCTCCGGTTGTAGCGGAACAGGACCTTCTCGCTGGCGCGCATGGCCTGGTCGGTGATCAGGCCGAGGAAGCCGAGCAGCAGGATGTAGCCGATGATGGTGTCGGTCTGGAAGAAGCGCTGGGACACGGTGATGCGATAGCCCAGGCCCGAAGTCGCCGCCACCAGTTCAGCCAGCACCAGCCAGGTCCAGGCCCAGCCGAGGCTGATCCGCAGGGCGTCCCAGATACCCGGCAATGCGCTGGGCAGGACGATCTTCAGGAGGATGCGGCGATCCGGCATTCCCAGCGTGCGACCGAGGCCGACGAAGTCAGCCGGCACGCGCTTGATCGCGTCCATCACCATCAGCACCTGCTGGAAGAAGGTACCGATCCAGATGATGAGGAATTTCTGGAAGTCGCTGGTGCCGGCCCAGAGGATGGTCAGCGGGACGAAGGCGACCACCGGCATGTAGCGCACGAAGTCCACCAGCGGCTCGGTGGCGGCTTTCCAGAAGCCGTAGCAGCCGGCGAAGACGCCGATCACGATGGACATCACCGAGGACACCAGGAAGGCAACGGCGATGCGGTACACGCTGACCTTCAGGTCCGACCACAGCGTGCCATCGGCGGCCAGCTTGAGCATGCGCGCCCAGACGTCACCGGGCGCCGGCAGGAATATCTTCGGCACCGCGCCGCTGGCGCCGGCCAGCCACCAGAGCAGCGCCAGCAGGACGAACACGGCGCCGCCGATGAGCAGGAAATGGCGCTGCGCGATCGGCTTGCCGATGGTGAACAGCGGGTTGGATTTGCGGGCTTTCATGTCGGGCTCGTCGAACGGAGAAAGACGCGCGCCGGCTCGGGGCCGGCGCGCGTGGTGTTTCAGAGAGTCAGAGGGCCTCGACGAAGCGCGCGTCGATGGCCTGTGCCGGGGTGACCGGCTGCTGCAGGATGCCGGCTTCGCTGGCGGCCTTCTGGATGTGCTCGAACGAGCCTTTCTGGAAGGAGCCCTTCAGCTCGGCCTGGTTCTCCTTCACCGAGTAGAAGTGCACGCCGTCAAAGGCGCTGCTCAGCTCGGACTCGTCGGCGCCCACGCCCTTGGCGATGGCGGCGCGGCCTTCGGCGCTCTTCTCGTTGTAGTGCTTGAGGCCCGCTTCCCAACTCTTGATCAGCGCCAGCACCTGGCCGGGACGCTCCTTCAGCACTTCGTCGCGCACCACGAACACGTCGCTGATGATGCCCGGGTCATCCGAGCCCTTGTACAGCAGGTTGACCTTGGGGTTCTGCTGCTTGGCGGCGGACAGGTACGGCTCATAGGTGACGGCGGCCGGGACCTGGCCGGCGATCAGCGCGCTACCGGCATTGGCGGCGGGCATCGGCACCGGCTGCACATCGGCGAGGGTCAGGCCGGCCTTGCGCAGGGCGCTGTGCAGGAGGATGTCGCTGGTGGTGCCTTCTTCATAGGCGACCTGCTTGCCCTTGAGGTCAGTCAGGGTCTTGATCGACGGGTCGACGATCAGCGCGTCGGCGCTGGTGCTCTGGTCCAGCAACAGGACGATCTTCACCGGCAGCCCGGCGGCGACCATGGCCATGGCGGTGTGGGTGGCGAGGTTGCCGCCGTCGATCTGGCCGCTGGCCAAGGCGGCGTTCATGTCCTTGTCTTCGGTGAAGTTGACCAGCTCGACCTGCTCCAGGCCGTTGGCCTTGAAGGCGCCGGCCTGTTCGGCGACGTACCACTGGCCATAGCCCAGCCAGGGCTGCATGCCCATCTTGAAGGTGCCGGCCTCGGGCTTGGTGTCGGCCTTGATCGCGGCGGCGTGCGCGGCGCCGGCCAGCAGCAGGCTGGCGCAGGTGGCCACGGCCAGTTGGCGCAGCGCGGATGCGAAAGTGGTGTGCATGGTCTCTCCCCGGTCATTGTTCTGCAGGAACATTCTGCTGAATGCAGTACTGCTGGATCGGCGGGGAGCAGCGTCGGCCCATGCCCGCCGTGGGCGGGCACAGGCTCACATTCAATCGACGCAAATGCAAAGGTTTTCGCCGCGGTTCGGCTTGGCTCCGGGCACGCAGGCAATCACCTTGGCGAGCCAGCCATCAGGGCTGGGGAATGGCATCGTCCTTGAACTGGTCCTTGATGTACTTGATCTCGGTGCGGCCGTGCGGCGCCGGCTGGCCATCGGGGCCGATGTTGACGAAGACCATCTTGTCCACCGTGAGGATGCTCTTGCGGGTGATCTTGTTGCGCACTTCGCAGGTCAGGGTGATCGAGGTGCGGCCGAACTCGGTGGCGGTGATGCCCAGCTCGATGATGTCGCCCTGGCGCGCGGAACTGACGAAGTTGATCTCCGAGATGAACTTGGTGACCACGCGCTGGTTGCCCAGCTGGACGATGGCGTAGATCGCCGCTTCTTCGTCGATCCATTTCAGAAGGCTGCCGCCGAACAGGGTACCGTTCGGGTTGAGGTCTTCAGGCTTGACCCATTTGCGGGTGTGGAAATTCATGGAAGCTCCTTCTTGGGAGGTTGCGCCTCGTGAGCGCGATGACGGGGAAAGCCCCGCCGGCTATGCAAGTCTGGACCCGGCCGGTGCCAGGCACCTTGCCATGGCTCAGCCGAGCCCGGCTTCGGCGCGGTACTGCGCCGCCTCGTCGACCAGCCAATCGCGAAAAGCGCCCAGGGTCGCCGACTCCACCTTGCGTTCGGGAATCATCAGGTAATAGGCATTTTCGCTCAAATAGGCATGTTGCATCGGCACGATAAGCCGCCCGTCGGCCAGCTCGTGCTGGATCAGCATCGGCGGGATCAGCGCCACGCCCATGCCGTGCATCGCCGCCTGGGCGAGCATGGAGAACAGCTCGTAGCGGGTGCCGCTCATGTCGTGCGCCACGCTCATGCCCAGCGAACCGAACCACTGGCGCCAGGCGTAGGGCCGGGTGGTCTGCTGCATCAAGGGCAATTCGGCGATCTGCGCGGCGGACAGTTCACGACACCCACCCAGCAGCTCGGGACTGCACACCGGCACCGGGTTCTCGTGCATGAGGAAGTTGGCCACCGTGCCGGACCACACGCCGTCGCCGAAATACAGCGCCGCGTCGAACTCGGTGTCGGCGAAGAGGAAGGGCCGGGTGCGGTTGGTCATGTTCACCGTGACTTCCGGGTGCAGGCGCTTGAAGTCCTTCAGCCGTGGCAGCAGCCATTGCGTCGCAAAGGTCGGCACCACCGCCAGCTCCAGCGTACCGCCGCCCTGCTGCCCCATCACTGCCAGCGTGTCGCGCTCCACGGCGTCCAGGCGCTGGGCAACACGGCGGCTGTAGTTGAGCCCCGCTTCGGTCAGCTTCACCCCGCGCCGCGAACGGCGGAACAGCTCGACGCCGAGGAACTCCTCCAGCGTGGCGATCTGTCGGCAGATGGCGCTCTGGGTCAGCGACAGCTCGTCGGCGGCCTTGGTAAAGCTCTCATGGCGGGCGGCGGACTCGAAGGCGACCAGCGCCGCGGTGGTCGGGATCTTGCGTCGCATCGAATGCCTCTTCGGAATATCGTGATGCACAGGAATCGCCATGAACGCCTGAAATAGAGGCGAGCAGGCAAAATCCAGCAGCAGCCCAGCAATTACGGAGTGATAAAATAGCACAACAGCGTGCGAATTAGTCGGTTGCCCCGCTTCCCGACGGCTGACTAGGATGGCCCACACCGAGCCCGCCTAGACTTGTGCGGGTCTTTCACTGTCTGCGTTCGAGGTTCTCCATGGCGACCAAAGCAAGCTTCAACTGGGAAGATCCGCTGCTGCTGGATCAGCAACTCACCGAAGAAGAGCGCATGGTGCGCGACAGCGCCCAGCAGTTCGCCCAGGACAAGCTGGCCCCGCGCGTACTGGAAGCCTTCCGCCACGAACAGACCGACCCGGCGATCTTCCGCGAGATGGGCGAAACCGGCCTGCTCGGCGCGACCATCCCCGAGCAATACGGCGGCAGCGGCCTGAACTACGTGTGCTACGGCCTGATCGCACGCGAAGTAGAGCGCATCGACTCCGGCTACCGCTCGATGATGAGCGTGCAGTCCTCCCTGGTGATGGTGCCGATCAACGAATTCGGCAACGAAGCCACCAAGCAGAAATACCTGCCGAAACTGGCCAGCGGCGAATACATCGGCTGCTTCGGCCTGACCGAGCCGGACCACGGCTCCGACCCGGGCTCGATGATCACCCGCGCCAAGAAAGTCGACGGCGGCTACCGCCTGACCGGCGCCAAGATGTGGATCACCAACAGCCCGATCGCCGACGTCTTCGTGGTCTGGGCCAAGGATGACGAAGGCCAGATCCGCGGCTTCGTCCTGGAAAAAGGCTGGGAAGGCCTGTCCGCCCCGGCGATCCACGGCAAGGTCGGCCTGCGCGCCTCGATCACCGGCGAGATCGTGATGAACAACGTGTTCTGCCCGGAAGAAAACGCCTTCCCGGACGTGCGCGGCCTGCGTGGTCCGTTCACCTGCCTGAACTCCGCCCGCTACGGTATCTCCTGGGGCGCCCTGGGTGCCGCCGAAGCCTGCTGGCACACCGCTCGCCAGTACACCCTGGACCGCAAGCAGTTTGGCCGCCCGCTGGCCGCCAACCAGCTGATCCAGAAGAAACTGGCCGACATGCAGACCGACATCACCCTCGCCCTGCAAGGCTGCCTGCGCCTGGGCCGGATGAAGGACGAAGGCACCGCCGCCGTCGAAATCACCTCGATCATGAAGCGCAACAGCTGCGGCAAGGCCCTGGACATCGCCCGCCTGGCCCGCGACATGCTTGGCGGCAACGGCATCTCCGACGAGTTCGGCGTCGCCCGCCACCTGGTCAACCTGGAAGTGGTGAACACCTACGAAGGTACCCACGACGTCCACGCGCTGATACTCGGCCGCGCCCAGACTGGCATCCAGGCGTTCTTCTAAGCAATGCCCCGCGCTGGCCCGCCTGGGCCAGCGCACGCTTTACCTCTCGCCCGAGAGGCCCCGGGGAGGACCGTGGAGTCCCCGCACCGCGTCCTCCCCGCCCCTATCCAAGCTGCAGGTGATTGCATGTCCGGCGCCCTTTCGCACATTCGTGTCCTCGACCTCTCCCGCGTTCTCGCCGGCCCCTGGGCCGGGCAGATCCTCGCCGACCTCGGCGCGGAAGTGATCAAGATCGAGCGTCCCGGCAGCGGCGACGACACTCGCGCCTGGGGCCCGCCGTTCCTCAAGGACGCCGACGGCCGCGACACCAGCGAAGCGGCGTATTACCTGTCGGCGAACCGCAACAAGAAGTCCCTGACCATCGACTTCACCCAGCCCGAAGGCCAGCGCCTGGTGCGCGAACTCGCCGCCAAGGCCGACATCGTGCTGGAGAACTTCAAGGTCGGTGGCCTGAAAGCCTATGGCCTGGACTACGCGTCGCTGAAAGCGCTCAACCCGAAGCTGATCTACTGCTCGATCACCGGCTTCGGCCAGTTCGGCCCCTACGCCAAGCGCGCCGGCTACGACTTCATGATCCAGGGCCTGGGCGGCCTGATGAGCCTGACCGGGCGCTCCGACGCCGAGGAAGGCGCCGGCCCGGTGAAAGTGGGTGTAGCACTGACTGACATCCTCACTGGCCTCTACTCGTCCACCGCGATCCTCGCCGCGCTCGCCCACCGCGATGTCAGCGGCATCGGCCAGCACATCGACATGGCGCTGCTGGACGTGCAGGTCGCCTGCCTGGCCAACCAGACCCTGAACTACCTGACCACCGGCAACCCGCCGCGGCGCCTGGGCAACGCGCACCCGAACATCGTGCCGTACCAGGACTTCCCCACCGCCGACGGCGACCTGATCCTCACCGTCGGCAACGACGGCCAGTTCCGCAAGTTCGCCGAGCTGGCGGGCCACCCGGAGTGGGCCACCGACGAGCGCTTCGCCACCAACCAGGCGCGCGTGGCGCACCGCGAGGTGCTGATCCCGCTGATCCGCCAGGCCACCGTGATGCGCACCACCGCCGAGTGGATCGCCGTGCTGGAACAGGCCAGCGTGCCGTGCGGGCCGATCAACGATCTGGCCCAGGTGTTCGCCGATCCGCAGGTCATCGCCCGTGGGCTGCGCGTGGACCTGCCGCACCCGCTGGCCGGCACGGTGCCGCAGGTCGCCAGCCCGATCCGCCTGTCCGAGACCCCGGTCGAATACCGCAACGCCCCGCCGACCCTCGGCCAGCACACACAGGAAATCCTCGAAGGCGTGCTCGGCCTGGACCAGGCAGCCATCGGCAAGCTGCGCGAGGACGGCGTGATCTGACGTCCCCGTAGGGCGAATAACGCCTCGAGCGTTATCCGCCGTCCGTCGGCTCTGAAGCCAGAAGCGGCGGATAAAGCGTACCGCTTTATACGCCCTACAACTGACCATCGGCGCCCGCTCCAGCGGACGCCACCGATCCCCGAAACGACGCCCGCGCCAGGGTTTTCACGGCCCCTGGCGCGGGCGCGGCGGGGAACCCGGTCGCGATCCACTGCGTGATCGCGACCAAAAGCCTTTGGCTTGTCATGCGCCATGGCTATAATCCGCAGGCTTCAATAACGGCCGGCACTGTCCGGTCGTTCCCGCCACCTGTCCGAGGGGCGCTGCAGCAGGTCGATTCGCTTCGGCTTGTCAGGCTCGGATGGGGCGCGTCACGGTCGGTATCCGCCGATCGCCAAACGCATCAACGGCGCCCATTCGCAGACAACGAATGGAGAGTTACGCATGAGCGCTGTCACGCCTGCCGGTTTCACCGACTTCAAAGTCGCCGACATTTCCCTGGCCGCCTGGGGCCGCCGCGAGCTGATCATCGCCGAGTCCGAAATGCCGGCTCTGATGGGCCTGCGCCGCAAGTACGCCGCCAGCCAGCCGCTCAAGGGCGCGAAAATCCTCGGCTGCATCCACATGACCATCCAGACCGGCGTCCTCATCGAGACCCTGACTGCGCTGGGCGCCGAAGTGCGCTGGTCGTCCTGCAACATCTTCTCCACCCAGGATCAGGCCGCCGCCGCCATCGCCGCCGCCGGCATCCCGGTGTTCGCCTGGAAAGGCGAGACCGAGCAGGAATACGAGTGGTGCATCGAGCAGACCATCCTCAAGGATGGCCAGCCGTGGGACGCCAACATGGTGCTGGACGACGGCGGTGACCTGACCGAGATCCTGCACAAGAAATACCCGCAGATGCTCGAGCGCATCCACGGTGTCACCGAAGAAACCACCACCGGTGTGCACCGCCTGCTCGACATGCTCAAGGCCGGCACCCTGAAAGTCCCGGCGATCAACGTCAACGACGCTGTGACCAAGAGCAAGAACGACAACAAGTACGGCTGCCGTCACAGCCTGAACGATGCCATCAAGCGCGGCACCGACCACCTGCTGTCGGGCAAGCAGGCCCTGGTGATCGGCTACGGCGACGTGGGCAAGGGCTCCGCCCAGTCGCTGCGTCAGGAAGGCATGATCGTGAAGGTTTCCGAAATCGACCCGATCTGCGCCATGCAGGCCTGCATGGACGGCTTCGAGCTGGTCTCCCCGTACAAGAACGGCCTGAACGACGGCAGCGAAGCCAGCGTTGACGCCGCCCTGCTGGGCAAGATCGACCTGATCGTCACCACCACCGGCAACGTCAACGTCTGTGACGCCGGCATGCTGAAAGCGCTGAAGAAGCGCGCCGTGGTGTGCAACATCGGCCACTTCGACAACGAAATCGACACCGCCTTCATGCGCAAGACCTGGGCCTGGGAAGAGGTCAAGCCGCAGGTGCACAAGATCCACCGCACCGGCGCCGGCGACTTCGATCCGGCCAACGACGACTACCTGATCCTGCTGGCCGAAGGCCGTCTGGTGAACCTGGGCAACGCCACCGGCCACCCGAGCCGCATCATGGACGGCTCCTTCGCCAACCAGGTACTGGCGCAGATCTTCCTGTTCGAGCAGAAGTACGCCGACCTCTCCGCCGAGAAGAAGGCCCAGCGCCTGACCGTCGAAGTACTGCCGAAGAAGCTGGACGAAGAAGTGGCCCTGGAGATGGTGAAAGGCTTCGGTGGCGTCGTCACCCAGCTGACCCCGAAACAGGCCGAGTACATCGGCGTGACCGTGGAAGGCCCGTTCAAGCCGGACACCTACCGCTACTGATGTACCAGAGGGCAGACGAGCAATCGTCTGCCCTCTTTGCCATTGGAAACCTTGCATGGACCTGCAGGACAGCTACAACCAGGCCTGGATCTTCGCCGCCGGCGCGCACGCCGGGCAGACGCTGACCGCCTCGACGCTGCCCTACGCGGTCCACCTGGCGATGGTGGCCAACGAAGTGATGGCGGCCGACCGCGAAGCGCCCATCGAGCGCCTGGCGGAGACCGTCCAGATTGCACTGCTGCACGACGTACTCGAAGACACCCCGGTGCCCTTCGAGGAACTGCAGACGGATTTCGGCGAGTTCGTCGCCGAGGGCGCCCAACGCCTGAGCAAGGTGGTGAATGGCGAAAAGCTGTCATTCGATACCTACCTCGAAAGGCTGGCAACCGGCGCGCAGCAATATGCGATCGTCAAGCTGTGTGACCGGATCACCAACCTGCAGCCGCCACCCTCGACCTGGGCGCGGAGCAAGATCGCCGAATACCATGGGGAGTCGCAGCGTATCCTGGCCGTCCTCGGCCATGTGCACGAGCCCAGCGCCGAGCGACTGCGCACGAAGATAGACCATTATCGCCGTTACTTCTGAAGTCGACGGCACATGCCGGCAGCCGCGCAATGATGTGGCGCCGAAGGAACGACCATGAGTCAGAAAGATCGCCGTTTCAGCTTCGAGTTCTTCCCCGCCAAGACCGAAGCCGGCCATGAAAAACTGCTGGCCACCGCGCGCCAGCTGGCAGCGAAGAAGCCCGACTTCTTCTCCTGCACCTACGGTGCCGGCGGCTCCACCCGCGACCGCACCCTGACCACCGTGCTGCAGCTGGACGGCGACGTGCAGGTGCCGACGGCCCCGCACCTGTCGTGCGTCGGCGACACCAAGGCCGAGCTCTCCGCCCTGCTGGCCCATTACAAGGACGCCGGCATCCGTCGCATCGTCGCCCTGCGCGGCGACCTGCCCTCGGGCATGGGCATGGCCAGCGGCGAACTGCGTTTCGCCAACGAACTGGTGGAATTCATCCGCGCCGAAACCGGCGACCACTTCCACATCGAAGTTGCCGCCTATCCGGAAGTTCACCCGCAAGCGCGCAATTTCGAGGATGATCTGGCGAATTTCGTGCGCAAGGTCAAAGCCGGCGCCGACTCTGCCATCACACAATACTTCTTCAACGCCGACAGCTACTTCCATTTTGTCGAGCGTGCGGAGAAACTCGGTGTCAGCATTCCGGTCGTACCGGGTATCATGCCGATCACCAACTACACCAAACTGGCCCGCTTCTCCGACGCCTGTGGCGCGGAAATCCCCCGCTGGATTCGCAAGCAACTGGAAGCCTACGGCGACGACATCGCCAGCATCCAGGCCTTTGGTGAGCAGGTCATCACCGACATGTGCGAACGTCTCCTGGAAGGCGGCGCACCGGGTCTGCATTTCTACACCCTGAACCAGGCTGAACCCAGCCTGGCGCTCTGGAACAACCTCAAGCTCCCCCGCTGAGGATCATTGCTCCGGGCTTACCGTCCACGATCCCGGCCAGCGCAACGCCGGCGTATCGTGGGCGGAGTGCTTCCAGCCCAAGGCTGAGCGCTCGCCCCGAGCTTGAAATCACGCGCCCTCGAGCCGGCAGGTTGCCGGCCTACAGGAACCCCGCATGTCCTTTACTTCCCTCGGTCTCTCCGAGGCCCTGGCTGGCGCCGTTGAAACCGCCGGCTACGCGCGCCCCACTCCCGTTCAGGAACGCGCCATCCCCGCCGTACTGCAAGGCCGCGACCTCATGGTTGCCGCACAGACCGGCACCGGCAAGACCGGCGGCTTCGCCCTCCCGGTGCTCGAACGCCTGTTCCCCGAAGGTCACCCGGACCGCGAACACCGCCATGGCCCACGCCAGGCCCGCGTCCTGGTACTGACTCCGACCCGCGAGCTGGCAGCCCAGGTGCACGACAGCTTCAAGGTCTACGCCCGCGACCTGCCGCTGAAAAGCGCCTGCATCTTCGGCGGCGTCGGCATGAATCCCCAGGTGCAGGCGATGTCCAAGGGCGTCGACGTCCTGGTCGCCTGCCCCGGCCGCCTGCTCGACCTGATCGGTCAGGGCAGCGTCGACCTGTCCCATGTGGAAATCCTCGTCCTCGACGAAGCCGACCGCATGCTCGACATGGGCTTCATCCATGACGTGAAAAAGGTCCTCGCCAAGCTGCCGGCCAAGCGCCAGAACCTGCTGTTCTCGGCGACCTTCTCCAAAGACATCATCGACCTCACCAACAAGCTCCTGCACAACCCGGAGCGCATCGAGGTCACCCCGCCGAACACCACCGTCGAGCGCATCGAACAACGCGTGTTCCGCATCCCGTCGGTGCAGAAGCGCGCCCTGCTGGCGCACCTGGTGACCGTGGGTGCCTGGGAACAGGTACTGGTGTTCACCCGCACCAAGCACGGCGCCAACCGCCTCGCCGAATACCTGAGCAAGCATGGCCTGCCGGCCGCCGCGATCCACGGCAACAAGAGCCAGAACGCACGCACCAAGGCCCTGGCTGATTTCAAGGCCAACGACGTGCGCATCCTGGTCGCCACCGACATCGCCGCCCGCGGCCTGGACATCGACCAACTGCCTCACGTGGTCAACTACGAGCTGCCCAACGTCGAGGAAGACTACGTTCACCGCATCGGCCGTACCGGCCGTGCCGGTCGCACCGGTGAAGCCATCTCGCTGGTGGCGCCGGACGAAGAGAAACTGCTCAAGGCCATCGAACGCCTGACCAAGCAGCGCATCCCCGATGGCGACATGCAGGGCTTCGACCCCGATACCGTGCTGCCCGAGGTCCAGCAGCCCGAGGCCCGCGAAGTACCTCAGCGCCAGCCGCGCAAGGACAAGGCCAAGCGTGGCGAACGCAAGGACAGCAGCAAGGACAAGCCTCAGCAGCCCCAGGGTGAGGACCAGCAGAACGCCGCCCCCGCAGCTGAAGGCGAATTCGCCGACAGCGACAAGCCAGCCGGCAAGCGCCGTCGTCGTGGCGGCCGTGGCAAGAAGAAGGGTGACGGCCAGGGCAGCGACGCTCAGCCGAACGCCCACACCCAGGCTCGTGAGCCTCGCCAGCCCCGGCAGCAGGACCAGCAGGGTCAGGGCCGCCAGCAGCAGCCCAAGCAGGTCCGAGCACCGAAGGTCGACGGTAACCGCGATCCTGAAGAGTTCCTCGACGACGACTTCGACAACTTTGGCAACCGTGCCGACTACGTCAGCCCGTTCCCGGACAAGGACCAGCAGCGCGGCCAGCGCCGCCGTGGCGGCCAGGGGCAAGGCCAGAACCAGGGGCAGGGCCAGCAGCGCCCGCGCGGCCAGGGTGGCCAAGGTGCCGGCCAGGGCGGAAGCGGTCAGAACCGTGGCCAGGGGCAAGGCCAGGGCCGCGCCGCCAAGAAGCCTAACGGCGGCGGTCGCACCCAGGGCCAGGGCGGCAACGCTCAGGGCAAGGCCGGCCAGCGCAAGCGCGGCGGCAAGGCTCCGGCTTCGCGCATGAACGACGCCCCGCTGCGCGAGCCGAGCGAGTACGGCGCCGCCAAGCCGACCCGCCAACCGGTAGTGATCAACAAGCGCGACCTGGTCCGCACCGACCGCTTCCCGACACCGGAGCAGCTGGAAGAGCTGGAACCGCGCCGCAAGACCGAGCGTCCCGCCCTGCTGACCCGCAACCGCGACTGACGCTGCAGAAGAAACCGCCCTCCGGGGCGGTTTCTTTTTGTCCGGGATTTGTCGCCGGTGTTCCCTGTGATCGTAGGAGCGGACTTTGTCCGCGATGTTCCGAGCTCGCTGTGAGCTATCACGGACGGAGTTGCTCCTACCCGACAGTCCTGTACTCGGATCAGCCCTCACCCTAACCCTCTCCCAGAGGGAGAGGGGACCGTTCGGTGCAGGATGAAACCTTGGTGCCCGCCGGCACGGGCGGCTCCCTCTCCCTCTGGGAGAGGGCTGGGGTGAGGGAAGGCACCGGCACGGACTTACCTGAAGAAGACAGTTGCTCCTACCAAAGCCATCCCTCACCCCCGAACAAACACCAAAAAGCCGCCCGAAGGCGGCTCTTTCACAGCGGCGAATACCTCACAGCACCTGCCGCAGGAAGCTCTGCGCGCGGGCATCCCTGGGCTGAGCGAAGAACTCCGCCGGGGCGGCGTCCTCCAGCAGCTTGCCGTGATCGAAGAACAGCACGCGATCCGCCACTTCGCGGGCGAAGCCCATCTCGTGGGTCACGCAGACCATGGTCATGCCTTCCACGGCCAGGGTCTTCATCACGTCCAGCACCTCGCCGACCATTTCCGGGTCGAGCGCCGAGGTGGGTTCGTCGAACAGCATCACCTTCGGGTCCATGCACAGCGCGCGGGCAATGGCCACGCGCTGCTGCTGGCCGCCGGAGAGGCGCGACGGGTATTCGTTGGCCTTCTGGCCGATGCCGACCTTATCCAGCAGCGCCCTGGCCTTGGCCTCGCGCTCCGCCTTGCCGCGCTTGCGCACGACTTTCTGCGCCAGGCACAGGTTTTCCAGCACGGTCATGTGCGGGAACAGGTTGAAGTGCTGGAACACCATGCCGACTTCGCGACGGTAGGCGTTGACGTCGGTCTTCGGGTTGGCGAGGTCGAGGCCGTCGATGCTCACCGAGCCGGAGTCGAACTCCTCCAGGCCATTCAGGCAACGCAGGAAGGTGGACTTGCCCGAGCCGGACGGGCCGATCACCACCACGACCTCACCCTTGGCCACACCGGTGGTGACGTCATCCACCGCGCGCACGACTTGCCCGCGGGTATCGAAGACCTTGGTCAGGTTACGGACTTCAATCACTTTGGCCGAGCCTCCGCTCCAGGCGCCCCGCCAGATGCGACAGCGGCAGGTTGATCACGAGGTAGAGGGCGGCGACGCAGAACCAGATCTCGAAGGTGGAGAACGAGGTGGTGATCGCCTCGCGGCCGCTCTTGGTCAGTTCGGTGATGGCGATCACCGAGACCAGGGAAGTGTCTTTCACCAGGCTGATGAACTGCCCGGCCAACGGCGGCAGCACGCGCTTGAAGGCCTGCGGCAGGATCACGTGGCGCATCGACTGCGCGGCATTCAGGCCCAGGGAGCGCGCCGCCTCGTCCTGACCGCGGGCGATGGACTGCACGCCGGCACGGACGATTTCCGCCACGTAGGCGCCGGTGAACAGCGCCAGCGCCGCCACGCCGGCGAACTCGCGGGAGAGGTTGAGCACGGTGCCGATGAAGAAGTAGAAGATGAAGATCTGCACCAGCAGCGGCGTACCGCGCACCAGCTCGACGTAGAGGGTCGAGAGGTCGTGCAGGGTCGGGTTCTTCGACAGGCGGCAGAGACCGGTGAACAGGCCGATGAACAGGCCGAACGCGCCGGAAACGAAAGAGATCCACAGCGTAGTCCACAGGCCCCAGGCGAGCGGGCCGGCCGCCCAGTGGCGGGTTGCGCCGACCACATCGCCTTCGGCGACGTCGTCGTTCTCGGAGAACTGCAGGCTGTCCGACGCAACGGTCAGCACCTGCTGCTTGCCATCCTCGTCCACCAGCGTGACGCGGGCATCGCTGCCGTGCGGCTCGATCTTCTCCACCCGCGAGATGCTGTCCGCACGCAGCGGTTCTTCGGCCTGGTAGGCGAAGTACTGCGGGACGCGGTTCCAGCGCCACTCGTAGGAGATCAGCGAAGTGGAGTACCAGATGGCCAGGCCGATCAACAGCAGGATCAGTCCGGTCAGCCCGTGCCAGGGCCAGGTTGCGCGTTTCGTTCTAGCCACGAATCTCTACCGTGAAAATGCGAACGCGCAGGCTCAGGGCCTGCGCGTCGGGTCGACCAGTGTCAGACGTGGATTATTCCATGTCCTTGAGCCAGTCGGTGTTCTTGAACCACTTGTCGTGAATGCGATCGTAGGTGCCGTCTTCACGAATCTGCTTGAGGAAGTTGTTGATGAAGTTGATCGAGTCGTAGTCGCCCTTCTTGAGACCGAAGGCCAGCGGCTCGTAGGTGAACGGCTGATCCAGGTGCACCAGCTTGCCGGCGCCGAACTTGCCGACGGCAACGACGTTGTACGGCGAGTCGTAGATAAAGGCGTCGGCCTTGCCGTTGACCACATCCATGACCGCTTCGGGCTCGTTGTCGAAGCCGTGGTACTGGGCCTTGGAGAGCTGCTTCTTGGCGACAAATTCGCCGGTGGTGCCGATCTTCGAGGTGATGCGGTACTTGGCGTCGTTCAGGTCCTTGTAGGACTTGATCTCGCCTTGCAGTTCCTTGCGAATCAGCAGGGTCTGGCCGACCACGATGAAGGGATCGGTGAAGTTCAGGCGCAGGTTGCGTTCCTGGGTCAGGGTCATGCCCGAGCCGATCATGTCGAACTTGTCGGTGAGCAGGGCCGGGATGATGCCGTCGTAGGCGGTGGAAACCAGTTCCAGCTTGACGTTCATGGACTTGGCCATGGCCTTGAGCAGGTCTACTTCGAAGCCGACGATCTGACCGCGCTTGTTGGTCATCTCGAACGGCATGTAGGTCGGGTCCATGCCCACGCGCAGGGTGCCGCGCTTGGCCGCTTCATCGATGGCGCCGGCCTGAGCCGCGCTCACGCTGACCAGGGCGCAGACGCCCATCACCAGCGATGCCAGGTACTTTTTCATCCCCATACTCCCAAGCAAGTGAAAGAACTTGTTGTTTTTCCCAGCGATCGAACCGGGCGCGCAAGAGCAAGCCTTGCGCGGAAGGGTGCGAAGCGTACCCCATGCGCCGGATATCTCAATCTTTTCTGGATAGCTGGCGAAGGTTACCAGCAGCGGTGCGCGGGGAAAACAGCGGAAACCGGCAGGTCGCCCCGTCCCGAACGAGACGGGGCGACCTGCGGTCAGGATTGCGCGGCGGGCAGCGCCAAGACGCCCTGTTCCGCAACCGGGGCCAAGGGGACGGCGGGAGCATGGGCATCGGCCTTCAGCGATTGCCGCCAGGGACCGATCCACTGTTCCCTGTCCCCCTGCCAGAGCGCCAGGTGCAGGCGCGACAGCGCCACCGGATCGCTCAGCAGCGCCAGCCGGCGGTTGCCGTCGAGCTGCTCGGGACCGGCTTCCAGCGCCTTCTCGACCAGCGCGGCGCGGGTCGATTCGATGGCGGCGGACTGGCCGTGGCGGGCAGTACCCATGGCACAGGCCAGGGCGTTCAGCACCGGGTCCACGGCAGAGCGGACGAAGCCGTCCTTCAGCGCCTGCCAGCGGTTCTGGTAGGTATACTCGTCGGTAGCGCGCAGCTCGCGCGGGGTGTCGTATTCCTCGGGGATGAGGAACAGCTTCTCATCGCGCGAGGCCAGGCCCAGCTTGACCCGGCTGCTGATCACCGAGACCGGGATCGACAGCATCAGCGCGCCGACGATGGGCGACAGCCACCACAGGAACCGCGGGTTCAGCCACGCCACCAGCAGCGCCCAGCACAGGCCCAGCAGGGTCTGCAGGCCATGGCGACGAATCGCCTCGCTCCACGGGGTGTCGTCGTCGTCACGCTGCGGCGACTTCCACTGGGCTTCCCAGCCGAGGAAGGCGGCCAGCACGAAGCGGGTGTGGAAGAGCATGCGCACCGGCGCGAGCAGCACGGAGAAGAGCATTTCCAGCAGCATGCTCAGGGTCACCTTGATTACGCCGCCGTAGCCCTTGGCGCCCTTGGCCCAGATCAGCATGACGCTGAGCAGCTTGGGCAGGAACAGCAGGGTCAGGGTGGTGGAGAACAGGGCGATGGCCTTCTCCGGGTGCCACTGCGGCCAGATCGGGAACAGCTGGCGCGGCTCGAGGAAGTACTGCGGCTCCATCAACTGGTGCACCGCCAGCAGCGCGGTGGACAGTACCAGGAAGAAGAACCACAGGGGCGCCGACAGGTAGGACATCACGCCGGTGAGGAACACCGCGCGATGCACCGGGTGCATGCCCTTGACCAGGAACAGGCGGAAGTTCATCAGGTTGCCGTGGCACCAGCGGCGGTCGCGCTTGAGCTCATCCAGCAGGTTGGGCGGCAACTCCTCGTAGCTGCCTTCCAGATCGTAGGCGATCCACACTCCCCAGCCGGCGCGGCGCATCAGCGCGGCTTCGACGAAGTCGTGGGAGAGGATCGCGCCGGCGAAGGAGCCCTTGCCCGGCAGCGGCGCCAGGGCGCAGTGCTCGATGAAGGGTTTCACCCGGATGATCGCGTTGTGGCCCCAGTAGTGGGATTCGCCCAGCTGCCAGAAGTGCAGGCCGGCGGTGAACAGCGGGCCGTACACGCGGGTGGCGAACTGCTGCATGCGCGCATAGAGGGTGTCCATGCCCGACGCCTTGGGCGCGGTCTGGATAATGCCGGCCTCGGGGTTGGCCTCCATCAGCCGCACCAGCTTGGTCAGGCAGTCGCCGCTCATCACGCTGTCGGCGTCCATGACGACCATGTACTTGTACTGGCCGCCCCAGCGACGGCAGAAGTCGTCGATGTTGCCGCTCTTGCGCTTCACCCGGCGCCGGCGGCGACGGTAGAAGATACGACCGAAGCCCAGGGCTTCCTTGCACAGCTCGATCCAGGCCTTTTCTTCCGCCATGGCGATGTCGGGCTGATTGGTGTCGCTGAGCACGAAGAAGTCGAAGCGATCCAGCTCGCCGCTGGCCGCCACCGATTCGTAGGTCGCCCGCAAGCCGGCGAAGACGCGCGGGACGTCCTCGTTGCAGATCGGCATGACGATGGCGGTGCGGGCGTCGGCGGCAATCGGCTCGCTACCCGCGCTGCTGCCGGAGATGCGGTAGCGGTCACGGCCGGTGAGCAGTTCCCAGAAGCCCATCAGGGCGGTCCAGAACCCGGCAGAAACCCAGCAGAAGAGGATGGCGAAGAGGGTCAGCACGCCGAACTGGATGGCGTAGGGCAGCACCTGCTCCAGGGTCTGCAGCCAGGTCTGGCGGTTGATCTCTTCCAGGTCGACGAAGGCCCAGCCCTGGTAGGGCAGGATGCCTTTCATGTAGTAGGTGGCGACGGTGGTCTGGCCGAGCATGAGCAGGACCAGGATGAACCGGCGCAGCGAACCGACTCGTTGCCAGCGCGCCTTGGGCAGGTCGCGGGCGGGCTTGGCTGGATTGCTGCGCCCGGTCAGGCGACGCCAGCCGCGCATGATCGGGTTGGTGCGCCAGGGTTCGGGAATCACCTTGGTGCGCTGGATCGGCGGCGCGGCCTTGAGGTAGGTGCGGCCGTTGTCGTCCATGCCCAGCATCTGGGCATCGTCCAGGTCCTGCCCATAGCCGTGGCGCAGACGCGCGCCGACCGAAGCCAGCGCAGCGTCCTCGCCCTGGATATCGCCAGCGAGCTGCTGATGCAGCTCGCTGAAGGAACCGGCCTGGGCCAGCTGCTCACGCTCCTGCGCCGAAAGGGGCAGGTGCGCGAGGTAGTCGGCCACCGGCGCGGTGGTAGCGGTGGAGTTATTCATCGGCAGGCAGCTGGTAGCTCCAGGTTTCGGAAATGGTCTGGCCGCCGTTTACCAGCGCCGCACGCATTTCCGTCGGCTTTTTCGGGTCCTTGACCTTGATCCGCAGGGTCAGACGCCAGCCTTTGGTCACCGCGTTGTAGCGCAGGGCGTTTTCCTTCACCTCGGCATTGTCGTCGGTGCTCACCTGGGTGCTCACCGGAGCATCGCCGGCCAGCGCCTTCAGGGTCGGGCCGACGAAGTCGACGACCAGGGCGACGCTGCCATCAGGCTGGCGAATCAGGTTCTTCTGCTTCACGTCGCCGACCGAGCGCAGGGTCTGCATGACCCAGGCGTTCTTCGCGTCGTGCAGCGCGTCCTCATCCTTGGTCCAGCGCATGCGGTAGGCGAAGTCCAGCGGCTCGCCGGCTTCCGGGCGCTTCTCCGGATTCCAGAAGGCGACGATGTTGTCGTTGGTCTCATCCGGGGTCGGGATTTCCACCAGCTCGATGGTGCCCTTGCCCCAGTCGCCTTGCGGCTCGACCCAGGCGGACGGACGCAGGTCGTAGCGGTCGTCGAGGTCTTCGTAGCGGGAGAACTCGCGGCCGCGCTGCAGCAGGCCGAATCCTTTCGGGTTCTCGACGCTGTAGGCGCTGACGGACAGGTGTTTGGGGTTGTTCAGCGGACGCCAGATCCACTCGTCGTTGCCGGCGTGGATCTGCAGACCGGTGGAGTCATGCAGTTCCGGGCGGAAGTTGTGCTCGGCGGACGGCTGGTTGGAGCCGAACAGGAACATGCTGGTCAGAGGCGCCAGGCCCAGCTTGCTCACCTTGTCGCGCAAATACACGCGGGCCTTCACATCGACCACGGTGTCGTTGCCCGGACGAATGGTGAAGCGGTAAGCGCCGGTCGCGCGGGGCGAATCCAGCAGCGCGAAGATCACCAGATGCTTGTCCTTGGGCTTGGGCTTCTCGATCCAGAACTCGCGGAAGCGCGGGAATTCCTCACCCGATGGCAGCGCGGTATCCAGCGCCAGGCCACGGGCGGAGAGGCCCCACCACTGGTCCTTGCCGATGATGCGGAAGTAGCTCGCCCCCAGGAAGGTGGCGATCTCGTCCTGCTTGTCCGGCGAGTTGATCGGGTACAGCAGGCGGAAGCCGGCGTAACCCAGATCCTTGGTCGCATTGGCGTCGAACTTCAGCGAACCGAAGTCGAAACGGGAGGGATCGTACTTGATCTCCTTGACGTCGGTCGCCGTGACTTCGTTGATCTTCACCGGGGTGTCGAAGTGCATGCCCTGGTGATAGAAGCTGATCTTGAAGGGGGTCTTCTCGTCGGCCCAGTAGGCCTTCTCGTTACGGAAGCGAATCTGCTGGTAATCGGCGAACTTCATTTCGCTGAATTCCGATGGCAGGTTGCTCGTCGGTGCGCTGTACTTCTCAGCAGCCAGCGCCTTGGCCTGTTCGCCAACGTCGTCGAGATTGAAGGCCCAGGCATGGGTAGCGCTCAACGCCAACAGGGCGGAGCCGACCAGTCCGCGAAGGATGTGGCGCGAAAGCGGTTGTTGAACGGAACGGAAAATCACGAGTCCCCCTCGTCCGTGAACACAAAACGATTAAAGCCAGCAAAGGCGATGCCAAATTGCCGGCGATTGAATTCCGACCCCGGTGAGCCTGAATGATTCCCCGCTTTTTTCCACGGGTACTTCCGGCTCCCGGAGGCGCATTGTTCTAGATGCATAAGCCCTAACCATCATCCCACGGCGATATGACAAGCTGCCGCGCGTTCAAGCCTCCAGTAGAAAGGTCACCGGCCCGTCATTGACCAGGTGGACCTGCATGTTGGCGCCAAAACGGCCAGTGGCGACCAGCGGATGACGCTCTCGCGCCTGTTCCACGAGTAGATCGAACAACGCGGCGCCCCTTGCAGGAGGCGCCGCGCTGGAAAAGCTCGGTCGCAGGCCCTTACGGGTGTCTGCGGCCAGGGTGAACTGCGAAACCAGCAGCAGGCCGCCGCCGACATCGCTCAATGAAAGGTTCATTTTACCTTCATCGTCGCCAAACACTCGATAGTTAAGCAGCTTGTGCAGCAAACGGTTGACCGAGTCTTCGTCGTCCTGGGGCTCCACCCCTACCAGAGCCAGCAGCCCATGGTCGATAGCGCCGACGATTTCGCCGTCAACCTCGACGCGGGCGCCGCGCACCCGCTGGATCAAACCCTTCATTCAGCCTCCGGCGGCAGGTTCAGCAGGCGGCGGCCAATTTCATTGGTGGCGCGGATCAGCGCATCGGTGATGCCCGGCTCGCCGGCCACGTGGCCGGCGTCGCGGACGATCTGCAACTCGCTGTTGGGCCAGGCCTTGTGCAGCGCCCAGGCATTGTCGAGCGGGCAGACCACGTCGTAGCGGCCGTGAACGATCACCCCCGGCAGGTGGGCGATCTTGTGCATGTCGCGCAGCAGCTGGTCCGGCTCGAGGAAGCCGTCGTTGACGAAATAGTGGTTCTCGATGCGGGCGATGGACAGCGAGCGGTGCGGGTCAGCGAAGCGATCCACCACCGCCGGGTTCGGCCGCAGCGTGGCGGTCCGGCCTTCCCAGGTGGACCAGGCGCGCGCGGCGTGCATCTGGGCGATCTGGTCGGGGCCGGTCAGGCGGCGATGGAAGGCGTGCAGCAGGTCGTCGTGCTCGTCGGCGGGAATCGGCGCCAGGTAGTCTTCCCAGTAATCCGGGAACAGGCGGCTTGCGCCCTCCTGGTAGAACCAGCGGATTTCCTGCGGGCGGCAGAGGAAGATGCCGCGTACGATCAGCGCCAGCACGCGCTCGGGATGGGTCTGGGCGTAGGCCAGCGAAAGGGTGGAGCCCCAGGAACCGCCGAACAGCACCCACTTGTCGATGCCCAGGTGCTCGCGGATGCGCTCGATGTCCTGCACCAGATGCCAGGTGGTGTTGTTCTCCAGGCTGGCGTAAGGCGTGGAGCGGCCGCAGCCGCGCTGGTCGAAGGTGACGATGCGGTAGATATTGGGGTCGAAGAAGCGCCGCGACATGGCATCGCAACCGGAGCCCGGGCCGCCATGGATGAACAGAACCGGCAGTCCGTCGGGCGTACCGCTCTCGTCCACATAGAGGACGTGCGGGTCATCGACGGCCAGTTCATGGCGGGCGTAAGGCTTGATTTCCGGATACAAAGTTTGCATGGCTCGCTCCTGGATCAGTGCGTACGGTCGCTCCCGGACCAGTAACCATCCTAGGGCCTGTCGCCACCCTATAGAAAGTCGCGTTGCCGCAGCGCGACTTCCATCGAAAGTCTTCGGCCCCCACGGTGTCGGGCATGATACTCGGGCCAGCGAAAAACCCATAAGGGAGTTAGTGAGCCATGCCACGGAAGTTGTTTCTTTCTCTTTTCCTGCTGATGCTCGCCTTGGCCGGCTGTGATCGCGACGACCCGCGCGCACAGCTGGACGCCGCCGTGAAGCAGTTGCAGGACAACCTCGAAGCCAAGAATAGCGGGGCCGTGATCGATCAGCTGGCTGGCGACTTCCGCGCCAATGGCGAGTTCGATCGCGACTGGGCCAGGCGCACCATGACGCTGATGTTCCTGCGGCACCAGCAGGTCAAGGTAATCCTGCTCAGCAGCGAGAGCAGGATCGACCCGACCTACGCCAACCGCGGCCATACCGACGCGCAGGTCGCCCTCACCGGCGCCGAGAACCTCCTCCCTGATAGCGCCGGGCATTACTCGGTCAGGCTGGAGTGGTGGCGCGAAGGATCGGAATGGAAACTGGCGAGGCTCGACTGGCAATGACTTCCCCCTTGCAACACCGCATTCGCGCCGCCGGGCTGCTGGTCAGCAACGACGAAATCCTGCTGGTGCGTCATGCAGTCGCCGGCGACGAATACTGGATTCCACCGGGCGGTGGCTTCGAGTCGGACAAGGACGAGTCCACCCGCGACACCGTGCGCCGCGAGTGCCGGGAGGAAACCGGGCTGGCGGTGGAGGTCGGCCCGCTGGTCTACGTGCGCGAGTTCGCCGAGCCGCTGGCCGCGCGCTTCCACATGGAGCTGTTCTACCGCGTGGATGCCTGGGACGGCCGGGTCAACCTGGACAACCTGCGCGGCCTGGGTGGCGACGAGTTCGATATCCGCGAAGTCGCCTGGGTGCCGCGCCGCGAGCTGCCGCGCCTGCCCTCCTACTACCCCGCCGAATTGCTCGACGATGTCTGGGAGCGCCTGGCCGAGGCGCAACCGCTGATCCGCCACCTCGGCCTGCAGCGCTAGGATTACTGCACCGGTTCGCTGGTGGGCTTGGCAATGATCGCCTGCAGCTCGGCGGTCATGGGGAATTCCAGGTTGAGGTTCTTCGGCGGGATCGGCTGCTCGAACCAGCGCTGGTAGATGCCCTTGATCTCGCCGGAGGAATACAGCTCGGCCAGCGTCTGGTTGACCAGGGCGAGGAACTGCGGATCGTCGCGGCGCACCATGCAGGCGTAGATTTCTCGCGATTGCGGCTCGCCCACCACCACCCACTGGTGCGGGTCGCGGGCCTTGGCCTTCTCGCCGTAGAGCAGCGCGTCATCCATGTAGAAGGCTACCGCACGGCCCGACTGCAGCATGAGGAAGGCTTCGCCATGATCCTTGGCGCTGACCACGTTCATGCCCAGTTTGTGCTCGGCGTTGTAGGCCTTCAGGTAGCGCTCGTTGGTGGTGCCGGCGGTGGTCACCACGTTCTTGCCCTTGAGGTCGGCGAAGCCCTGGATACCGCTGTCCTTGGCGGTCAGCAACTGGCCTTTCACGTAGATGAAGCCGTAGGAGAAGGCGACCTGCTTCATGCGCTCGGCGGTGACGCCGGTAGAGCCACACTCCAGGTCCACCGTGCCGTTCTGCACCAGCGGAATGCGCGTCTGCGAAGTCACCAGGTTGTACTTCACCTTGAGATCGGGCTTGCCGAGCTTCTGCCGGATGCGCTCGACCACCTTGCCGGCCAGGTCCACCGAGTAACCCATGGGCTGCCCGCTGTTATCGCCCAGGTAGGAGAACGGTACCGAGGCGTCGCGATAACCCAGGGTTATCGTGCCGTGCTCGGCGACTTTCTTCAGCGTGCCGTCCAGTGCCTCGTTGGCCTGTGCCAGCGCGCAGACCAGGCTGGACGCCGCCAGCATTCCCAGAGCAAGTCGTTTCATGGGTGCGATCCTTCTTGTTGTTGTGAGTCGGGTTAGGGGTCAGGGCCGCGCGGCAATCACGGTGATTTCCACCAGCACCTGCGGCCGCGCCAGCAGCGCCTGCACCGTGGTGCGGGTCGGTGCGCAGCCTTCCGGCAGCCAGCCGGACCAGATGCCGTTCATGGCCTCGAAATCGGCGGCGATGTCCTTGAGGTAGATGGTCGCGCTGAGGATGTCCGCCTTCCCGGTGCCGGCTTCGGCCAGCAGCGCGTCGATCTTCGCCAGCACTTCGCGGGTCTGGCCCTGGATGTCGGTGGCCTGCCCAGGTACCTGCCCGGACAGGAACACCAGCGAGCCGAAGACCATAGCGCCGGAAAGGCGATCGTTGGTGGCGATGCGTGTGAGTTGCATGGTGTGTCTCCCCATTCGAAGAAATCAGCCGGCCAGCCGCGCGGGCGTCAGGCCGGTCGTGTCGATATCCGGGTGACGCCCGGCGATCTGTGCGGCGATCAGTTGCGCACTGCCACAGGCGAGGGTGAAGCCCAGCGCGCCGTGGCCGAGATTCAGCCAGAGGCCACGCGGCCCGCAGGCCCCCACCAGCGGCACGCCGGTGGGCGTGGCCGGACGCATGCCGGCCCATTCGATGGCGGCGCTGTAGTCACAGGCGTCCGGCAGCGTATCCGCCGCCTGCTGCCGGATCAGCGCCAGCCGCCTGGGCTCCAGGCGCGGGTCAAAGCCAACGATGTCGACCATGGCAGCGATGCGCAGACGCTCGCCGATGCGCGCGTAGACCACCTTGCGGTCGTAGTCGGTGAGGCTCACCTCGAGCGCGTGGTCCTCGGCGCGGATTGGCGCGGTCAGGCTGTAGCCCTTCAGCGGATAGAGCGGCAGGCGCGGTCTACCCGGCAGCAGCGCCGCGCTGCGGTAGCCGGCGGCGAGGACCACGTGATCGGCCTCGAAGGTCTCGCCGCCCGCCTCCACACCGATCACGACGCCATTGCGAATCATCAGCCGGGAAGCCGGGCGGGCATACACCAGCCGGCAACGTCCCGATGCCTGAAGTCGCTCGGCGAGCCGCTGGCAGAACAGGAAGCAGTCGGCGACCTCCTCGTCCGGCGTATGGATGCCACCGACGAAGGGCGCACTCGCCAGCGCCGGGTCCAGCCCGCGGCACTGCTGCGCCGAGAGCACGAATTGCGCTGAAGGATCGGATAGGGTCTGCCGCGCACTGCGGAAGCTGCCTTCATCGCGGAAGGCCACCAGCTTGCCGTTGCGCCGCCAGTCGAAGCCGTCCAGCCCATCCTCCCGCCACTGCGCCAGCGTGCTCTGGCTGAACAGCGCGAGGCGCAGTAAATGTTTCGCATTGGCCTGGTTCACCGAGCGCCGACAGGCCGCCGTGAATTCCATCAGCCAGCGCCACTGCGCCGGATCCAGACGCGGGCGCAGGCGCAGCGGCGAGTCGCCGCGCAGCAGCCAGCCCAGTGCCTGCTGCGGTACGCCGGCATCGGCCAGGGGCGCCACGTAGCGGTAGGACAGCTGGCCGCCGTTGGCGAAACTGGTTTCCAGCCCGGCCGCATCCCGCGCTTCCAGCACAGTGACGTCGAAGCCCTCCTGGACCAGCGCCTGCGCCGTGGCCAGCCCGACCACGCCCGCGCCGATGATGCAAATCCGCTGTGCCATTGCCGTCTCACTGTCCATCCATTCCAGGCTCCGACCTTAGGACCGGATGACAGGCGGCGAACAATGAATAAACATGGGCAACCCATAAACCAGGGTTATACCTTGGCGAATCCGCTGACGGAGGCAAGCCATGCGCCTGCGCCATATCGAAGTGTTCCAGGCCATCCGCGAAACCGGCTCGGTCAGCGGCGCCGCGCAATTGCTGCACGTCTCCCAGCCGGCAGTGACCAAGGTGCTGCAGCACGCCGAGCAGCAGTTGGGCTTCCCGCTATTCCTGCGCGTGCGCGGCAAACTGCAGGCGACCCCCGAGGCGCTGGAGCTGGAGCGCGAAGTCGCCAAGGTCACGGAAAGCCTGCAGGGCGTTCGCCGCCTGGCGCAGAGCCTGCGCGGCCAGCCGGAGAACCGCCTGCGCGTGGGCGCCACGCCGGCCCTGGCGCTGTCGCTGCTGCCGCCGGTGATCCGCGAATGGACCGACCGCTATCCGCAAAGCAGTTGCGAACTGGCTACCCAGCATTCCCGCGAACTGATCCAGAACCTGCTGATGCGCGAGCTCGACCTCGCCCTCACCCTGCAGCAGACCGACCATCCCGGCCTGCGCTCGCAGGTCATCGCCAGCGGCCCGCTGGTAGCCCTGGCACCACGCGCGCACTGGCCGGAAGACCGTTTGGGCAAGGCGCTGACGCTGGACGAACTGGCCGGCGAGCCGATGATCGGGCTGTCCACCTCCGACCCGCTGTCGGCGCGCCTGGAAAGTCATCTGGCGAACGTCGAACCACCACCGCGCGTTCGCATTTCAGTACAGACCTATGCACTGGCGCGCACGCTGGTGGAGGCAGGAACAGGATTGGCGCTGGTCGACCCCTTCACGGCACTGGGCGCGGACGAAAGACTCACCGCACTGCGCCCGCTGTCACCTCCGGTGAAGGTCACGCTCTACGCCCTGACCCGAGCCGACGAGACGCCTCCTCACACCCAGGCTCTGCTGCTGGAGATGCTGGTGCGACATGCCGAGATGCAGTTGGCCGATCTCCAGACCGAGGATTGAAGCAAGGTCCGCGTAGTCTGCTGCGCCTGATTGCTGCGCGTCATTGTCAAACGAGGGGAAATACCCGAATCTTCTGCGCCCCGAAGGGATTGGTTTTGATCTGAAAGGACTCGTCATGACATTGCTTCGCCCACTTCTCCTTGCTCCGTTTCTGCTCTCGCTTGGCGCCTGCGCCACGCAAACCGCCACCGGAAAGAATCCCACGCAAGCCCTCGACAAGCTGGTGACCAATACCGCCAGCGCCGGCAACGTTGTGGAAAACAGCGTCCTTCGCGCCGGCAACGAAGCCGCCCTCGCCCTGCGCCTTCCACGCGGCCTGCTGCAGCTTCAGGTAAGTTGCTCGGCTGAGAGCGCCAACTGGTTATATGTCGACACTCCCGGTCGCATGTACGCTGTGGGCCAGTCGCAATATCGCGAACCCATCCCGCTGACGAGTGACACCGCCAGAACACTGCGTAGCTTGCCGCAGGTGGTTCAGGCCTGCGCTCAGAACCCGGACTGGCGCAAACTGGCGAACTTCGAAAGCGGCAACGACGGACATGTCCTGCTGGACATCGCCAGCCTGGAACCACAGCCCGACGGGAGCCTGAAGCTCTGGGCTGCATTCGACTACCCGTCGCTGGCCTACGATGCGCCCTACCAAGCGCCTTACGGCAGCAAGGTCGAGCAACTGCAAGTCAATTGCGGCCGTAACACTTACACCTGGCTGACTGGCTACGACCTGGATCCGCGCCAGCGAGTCACGGATGGCCGCATCGAGGCCTCCCCCAGCGCGCGCACCTTCAGCTCCGCCTCAGCCGACTACCTCGCCATCCTGCAAGCTGCCTGCAAGCCGCACGAACAACTGTCCGCGCTGGCGCGGGCGGAGAATCGCGACAAGCCCGCCCCTGATCTGGAAAACCAACCTGCGCTGGATGCCGGAGTCGCTCGCTACGTGACCTCCCTGGGCTTCGATGCGCCTCGAAAATCTCTGTCCTACCTACGCACCGAAGGCACCTCGACCTTCAAGGGAGAAACCAAGCCATTGATTGAGGAGTTCTGGTTCCAGCCGGGCGATACTCCCGGCCTGCTGCACATCAAGCGGCAGGGCACGGGCTACGTCTCGCAGGACACCAGTTTCATGGGCATGCTGGAGCTCAGCAGCGTGACCCACTACAGCAAGGCGCAGGGCACCCGTGAGGTAGAAAAGCTGGAATTGGAAGGCAACTGGAAACAGATGCCTGTGGGTGAAAAGCTCAGCTACCGGCTCACTCGAAAAGAGAACTTCAGCATCATCGGCCAGACCCGAGACACCCAGGAAACGCGCTGCGAGGTGATCCGCGAGTTGTCCGCAGCCGAGCTGAATCCCCAACTATCCGGCAGCGCCAAAGAGATTCATTGCTCGGTAGTCGACGACAAATACAAGCGCATCGATACCCGATACTTCCTGGAAGACTACGGCCTGGTATTCCGCCAGGGCGATAGCCGAAATGAATTCTATTACTCCGATTCGCGCATCGTTCGCTTTCGCTGAAGCAGGTTCGGGAAGAAAAGACAGCCCCCTGTCACACCGGGGAAGCGCCGCCGGGATGCGTGGTCCAGCGGCGCCGCGCCGACAAGCCCCGGCGCGGCAGGAGGCTGTGTAAAAACTTACCGGCCGTAGTGCTCGCGGCCCCAGGCGATGAAGGTTTCCAGCATGCGCCGGAGTACCTGGGCGGTCGGTGCGGCGAGGTCTTCGCGGTAGCCGAAGGGTGCGTGCTCATCCATGTAGTTGCACTGCGCGAGTTCCAGCTGCACCGCATGCACGTTGTCCTGCGGCTGGCCGTAGTGGCGGGTGATGTGGCCGCCCTTGAAGCGGCCGTTGAGGATGTGGCGATAGGCCGGCGCGTCGGCGCACACCGCCACCAGTCGCTCGGCCAGTTGCGCGTCGCAGCTGGCGCCGCTGTTGGTGCCGATGTTGAAGTCCGGCAACTTGCCGTCGAACAGGTGCGGGATGACCGAGGCGATCGAGTGGGCATCCCACAGCAGCGCGTAGCCGAATTCTGCCTTCAGCCGTGCGAGTTCGCCGGCCAGGGTCTGGTGATACGGCGTCCAGACTTCCTTGAGGTAACGCGCACGCTCTTCCGCGGAAGGCGCCTGCCCTTCCTTGAACAGCGGGCGGCCGTCGAACAGGGTGTCCGGGTAGAGGCCGGTGGTGGCCGTGCTGTACAGCGGCTTGTCGTCGGCCGGGCGATTGAGGTCGATGACATAACGCGAGTAGCCGGCGGCCAGGGTGCTGGCACCCAGTTCTTCGGCGAAGGCGTAAAGCTGCGGGATGTGCCAGTCGGTGTCGGCCAGCT
Source organism: Pseudomonas nitroreducens (assembly GCF_010994165.1). Taxonomy (NCBI): domain Bacteria; kingdom Pseudomonadati; phylum Pseudomonadota; class Gammaproteobacteria; order Pseudomonadales; family Pseudomonadaceae; genus Pseudomonas; species Pseudomonas nitroreducens. The sequence continues at coordinate 495,095 of NZ_WMBX01000005.1, forward strand.
CACGGGCCTCGTCGACCAGACCGGCTTCCACGGCCGGGGTCAGGCGCAGGCCGGGGTGCGGCATGCTGATGAGCAGTGGCACGCGGCCACGTTTGAATTCGAGAACGTTATTCATGGGTAGTTATCTCCACACCCAGCGAGATGAGTTCATTTTCGTGCTGAAAGTCTGTGCCAATGCTTCCCCCTCACCCCAGCCCTCTCCCAGGGGGAGAGGGGGCCGTCCGTACCGGCCTACAGCAAAGCGTCATCCTGCACCGAACAGTCCCCTCTCCCGCTTGAGGAGCGGGGCGCGCAGCCAGGGTTAGGGTGAGGGGCTTTTGAACTTGCGGTTTCACAACTCTTCGCCGTGACGAATGACGCGCTTGGGCAGGTCGCCGCCGAGCCAATAGGCCAGTTCGGCGGGGCGCTGGATGTCCCAGGCGATGAAATCGGCAACCTTGCCCGCTTCCAGGCTGCCGTGGCTGTCGGCCATGCCCAACGCCCGCGCGGCGTTGAGGGTGACGCCGGCCAGCGCTTCCTCCGGGGTCAGGCGGAAAGCGGTGCAGGCCATGTTCAGCATCAGGCGCAGCGACAGCGCTGGCGAGGTGCCGGGGTTGAGGTCGCTGGCGATGGCGATGTTCACGCCGTGCTTGCGCAGGGCGTCCATCGGCGGCAGCTGGGTTTCGCGCAGGACGAAGAAAGCGCCCGGCAGCAGCACGGCAACGGTGCCCGCCTCAGCCATGGCCATGGCGTCGCTCTCGTCCATGAATTCCAGGTGGTCGGCGGATAGCGCGCCGTAACGCGCCGCAAGACTGGAACCATGCAGCGAGGACAGCTGCTCGGCATGCAGTTTTACCGGCAGACCTAGTCGCTTCGCAGCCTGGAACACCCGTTCGACCTGCGCGGGGGAGAACGCCAGGTGTTCGCAGAACGCGTCCACCGCGTCCACCAGCCCTTCCTCGGCCAGCGCCGGGAGAATGTGGGTGCAGACCTGATCGATGTACTCGTCGGCGCGCCCAGCGTATTCCGGCGGCAGCGCATGGGCGGACAGGCAAGTGGTGCGTACCGTCACCGGCAACTCCTGCTCCAGACGGCGGGCCACGCGCAGCATGCGCCGTTCGCTGTCCAGATCCAGGCCGTAGCCGGACTTCACTTCCAGCACGGTCACCCCGTCGGCCAACAGTGGGCGGGCACGCTTGATGGCGCTGGCCAGCAGTTCGTCCTCGCTGGCCTCGCGGGTGGCGCGCACGGTGCTGGCGATGCCGCCGCCGGCCGCCGCGATGTCCGCGTAGCTGACGCCGTTCAGGCGCTGCTCGAACTCGCCGCTGCGATCGCCGCCGAACACCAGGTGGGTGTGGCAGTCGATGAAGCCGGGCGTGACCCAGGCGCCGCCCAGGTCGGTGCTCTGTACCGGGCGCTCGGGCAGCTCGGCACGCGGACCGATCCAGCTGATGCGTTCACCCTCGGTGATGATCGCGGCGTCTTCGATGATGGCGTAGCGGCCATCTTTCATGGTTGCCGCGTGGCAGTGGTGCCAGAGGTGTTTCATTGCAGTCTCCCGATGCTCGCGCCGACGCTTTCCAGTGCTGCCGGGTCGGCCAGCAGTGCGGTGGCACGGTCGATGTCCGGCGCCAGCCAGCGGTCGCTGTCATAGGCCGGCACCTGTTCGCGCAGCAGGCTCCAGGCACAGTCGGTGCCGGCGCCGAAACGCTGCGGCTTGAGGAATTCAAAGGCCTGGGCAGCCAGCAGGTATTCGATGGCGAAGATGCGCCGGGTATTGTCGATGGCGCGGCCGAGCTTGAGCGCGGCGCTGGTGCCCAGGCTCAGGTGGTCTTCCTGCAGGCCGGAGGTGACGAAGTTGTCCACCACCGCCGGCTGCGCCAGCTGGCGGTTCTCGCCGGCCAGGGAGGCGGCGACGTATTGCACGATCATCATCCCCGAGTTGACGCCCGGCTGGCTGACCAGGAAAGCCGGCAGGCCGCTGACCAGCGGGTTGATCAGACGGTCCAGGCGGCGTTCGGATACCCCACCCAATTCAGCCACGGCAATCGCCAGCAGGTCGGCGGCCATGGCCACGGATTCGCCGTGGGGGTTGGCCTGGGACACCACGCGGTAATCGTCCGGCGTACCCAGCACCAGCGGGTTGTCGGTGGCGGAGTTGAGTTCGGTCTCGATCTGCTTCGCCGCGTGTTCCAGCTGATCGCGGCAGGCGCCGTGGATCTGCGGCATGGAACGGATGCTCAGCGCGTCCTGGGTGCGGACACCCTTGCTGCTGGCGATCACTTCGCTGCCTTCGAGCAGCGCGCGCAGGTTGGCACCGACCTTCTGCATGCCCGGGTGCGGCTTGAGTGCGATGATCTCGGCGTCGAAGGCGTCGATCTGCCCGCGCAGGGCTTCGAAGCTCATGGCGCCGATCACGTCGGCCCATTGCATCAGGCGCGTTGCGTCGTCGAGGGCGAGGCAGCTCAGGCCGGTCATGCAGGGCGTGCCGTTGACCAGGCAGAGCCCGTCCTTGGCGCCCAGCTGCACCGGCTCCAGACCTTCGGCGGCCAGGGCCTGGAAGGCCGGGACGACTTCACCGCGATAGCTCACGTCACCAATGCCCAGCAGCGCCACGCCGACGTGGGCCATGTGGGTCAGGTAACCGACCGACCCCTGCGACGGCACGCGCGGGGTGATGCCATGGTTGAGCAGCGCCAGCAGCGCTTCCACCACGCGGCGGTGCAGGCCGGATTTGCCGTGGCTGTAGTTGGTGATGGCCGCGCAAATAATCGCGCGGGTCTGCTCATCCTTCAGCGGTTCGCCGACACCGCAGGCATGGCTGAGCAATGTGTTACGCGACAGCTGCGCCAGTTGCTCGCCCTGCAGCACCACGTTGCACAGCGCGCCCAGCCCGGTACTGATGCCATAGGCCCGTTCCCCCCGGCTGACGATGCGCTCGACGATGCCGTGGGCGTTGTCGATGCGCGCCCAGGCGGCCGCCGACAGTTGCAGCCGCGCGCCGTGGCGCGCCACCGCGACCAGATCCTGCCAGCGCACTGGGCCGTTGCCGATGGTGATGGGGGAAGCGGACGACATGCGGAACTCCTGTAGGCGGGGAAGCCCCCTTCCCCGCCGGTGAATGACGTTAGATAGCAGCGACACGGCGCTGGACGAAGCGGTCGACGTATTCGTCGGCAGGCTTGTGCAGGATGTCGCTGGGCGCACCGACCTGGATCAGCTGGCCGTCCTTGAGGATGGCGATGCGGTTGCCGATGCGCACCGCTTCGTCGAGGTCGTGGGTGATGAAGACGATGGTCTTGTGCAGGGTTTTCTGCAGCTCCAGCAACTGGTCCTGCATGTCCGCGCGGATCAGCGGGTCGAGGGCGCTGAAGGCTTCGTCCATGAGGATGATGTCGGTGTCCGCCGCCAGGGCGCGGGCCAGGCCGACGCGCTGGCGCATGCCGCCGGAGAGCTGGTGTGGGTAGGACTTCTCGTAGCCCTTCAGGCCCACGGTGTTGATCCAGTGCAGCGCGCGCTCCTGGCAGAGCGCCTTGCTCTCGCCACGAATCTTCAGGCCGTAGGCGACGTTGTCGAGCACGCTCTTGTGCGGCAGCAGACCGAAGCTCTGGAACACCATGCTGATCTTGCGCCGACGGAAATTTTCCAGCGCGGCCGCGTCGTAGCCGAGCACGTCCTCACCGTCGACCAGGATCTGCCCGCTGGTGGGGTCGATCAGGCGGTTGAAGTGGCGCACCAGGGTCGACTTGCCGGAACCGGAGAGGCCCATGATGACGAAGATTTCCCCGGCCTCGATGGACAGCGACAGGTCGTTCACCCCGACCACGCAGTCGGTGGCGGCGAGGACTTCGGCCTTGCTCTTGCCCTGGCGGATCATCGCCAGGGCCGCATCGGCCTTGGCGCCGAAGATCTTGTAGACGTTCTTGACCTGGATCTTGCTCATTTGCTGGCCTCATGGTGGCGCGAGCGGCCGTAAGCCTGGGTGATGCGGTCGATGACCACGGCAAGGATGACGATGGCGAGACCCGCCTCCAGGCCCTTGCCGACGTTGAGGGTCTGGATGCCCACCAGCACGTCCTCGCCCAGACCACGGGCGCCGATCATCGAGGCGATGACCACCATCGACAGGGCCATCATGGTGGTCTGGTTGATGCCGGCCATGATGCTCGGCAGCGCCAGCGGCAGCTGCACGCCGAACAGTTGCTGGCGGCGGTTGGCGCCGAAGGCGGTGATGGCCTCCATCACTTCGCGGTCGACCTGGCGGATGCCCAGGTCGGTGAGGCGGATCAGCGGCGGCGCGGCGTAGATCACCGTGGCGAAGATCGCCGGCACCTTGCCCAGGCCGAACAGCATCAGCACCGGGATCAGGTACACGAAGCTGGGCATGGTCTGCATGATGTCCAGCAGCGGCAGCAGGATCGCCCGGAAGCGGTCGCTGCGTGCGGCGAGGATACCCAGCGGGATGCCGATCAGCACCGAGATGATCGTGGCGACCATCATCAGCGCCAGGGTCTGCATCAGCTTGTCCCACAGGCCCACGGCGCCCACCAGGAACAGCAGCCCGACGATCACCACGGTCGGCAGGATGCGCCGGGTGGCGTGCCAGGCGATGCCGGCGACGATGGCCAGCATCAGCCACCAGGGCGTCGCGCGCAGCACGCTCTCCAGGTTGACGATGGCCCACAGCAGGGTGTCGGAGATGTGGCGGAACACGTCGCCGTAATTGGTAACCAGGGCATCGACCCAACCGTTGACCCAGTCGGCGATGGAGAAGGTGAAGCGTTCGGGAAACATGGCACGTACTCGTCAGGAGTGGGCATCACCGGGGAAGCAGCGCCTCCCCGGATTCGGCGGCGTCAGAGCGCGGCCTGGACCTTCTTCGCAGCGTCCTCGCTGACCCAGGTGGTCCACACTTCCGGGTGTTCCTTGAGGAAGGCCTTGGCCAGTTGCTCGGAGGTGAGTTTCTCCTTGGCCATCTTCGCCAGGTTCTGGTTCAGCAGGTCGATGGGCAGGTTGACCTTTTCCAGCACGGCGACCAGTTCCGGGGCCTGGTCGTGGAAGGCCCTGGACAGGCCGACCTGGATCTTCACGTCCTTGTTTACGCCCGGCTCATCCAGCTTCACCAGGTCGGCCTGGCCCATCAGCGGCGTCGGCGACCAGTAGTAGAAGAGAATAGGCTCCTTGCGCTTGTAGCTCGACAATACGGCGGCATCCAGGGCCGGGCCGGTGCCGGGGCGGAAGTTGGTGAACTTGTCCTCGAGGCCGTACTTCTTCAGCATCTCGGAGTTTTCCAGCTCGCAGGTCCAGCCGGCCGGGCAGTTGTAGAAGCGGCCCTTGCCCGGCTCTTCCGGGTCGCGGAAGACCTCGGCGTACTGCGCCAGGTCAGTGACGGCCTTCAGATTCGGCGCCTTGGCTTCGATGTTGCGCGCCTTGTCGCCCTCGATCACGAAGCGCGGTACGTACCAGCCCTCGGTGGCGCCGACGATGGGCGCGCCCACGCCGACCACCTTGTTCGCGGCGGCGGCCTTGTTCCAGGCGTCGCTGCGGCCAATCCATTCCTCGCTGAAAACCTGGATGTCGTTGTTCGCCAGCGCCTGCTCCATGGTGATGGAGTTGCCCGGCAGGCTGTCGGTTTCGCAGCCGTAGCCGTTTTTCAGGATGATCTGCATGAGGTCGGTGAGCAGCATGCCGCTCTCCCAGTTCAGCCCGGCGAATTTCACCGGCTTGCCACTCTCGCACCAGCCGGCGGCCTGGGCCGAAGTCATGGTGCCGCCCAGCAGACCGGCGGACAGGAACAGGCCCAGCAGCGTCTTCTTGGTGTTGTTCATCTGATGCTCCTAAACGTGAATGAGGTTGGGCAGTGCAAGGGCCGCGCAGGCTTGTGGCCACGCGGCCGGGCCGGTCTGTTCAGGTGCGGGCCGGCAGGATCAGCCGGTCCGGTACTGCCCGCGTGACGCGGCGGGCGACCAGGTAATAGAGAACGGCCGGAACCACGAGGCCGATGATCCAGGAGATATCCACGCCACCCAGGGCGTCCACCAGCGGGCCGGTGTAGAACTTGGTGGAAATGAACGGCAACTGCACCAGCACGCCGATCACATAGACGCTGATGCCGGGGATGTTCCAGCGGCCATAGCGGCCATCGGGGTCGGCCAGCGCCGGCACGTCGTAGTGCTCGCGGGTGATGCAGTAGTAGTCCACCAGGTTGACCGCGCTCCACGGGGTGAAGAAGGCCAGCAGGAAGAGGATGAAGGACTTGAACGCGCCAAGGAACGAATGCTGGCCGAGCAGCGCGATCAGGGTCGCGGCGCCGACGATCAGCAGGACGAACACCAGGCGCTGCACACGGCTCACTTCCAGGTGGCCACGGAAGCCGCTGATCACGGTGGCGATGCACATGAAGCTGCCGTAGGAGTTCAGCGTCGAGATGGTGATCTTGCCGAAGGCGATGCTGAAGTACAGCAGCGCAGCAACGGCGCCACTGCCGCTCAGGCCGACGATATAGGCCACCTCATGGCCGGCGAACTGCCCGTTGGCCCCGGCCGCGGCGAACACGCCGAAGATCATCGCCACCTGGGCACCGATCACCGAGCCCGCGCCCACGGCGAGGAAGGTTTTCACCGAGGACGTCTTGCTCGGCAGGTAGCGCGAGTAGTCCGCGACATACGGCCCGAACGCAATCTGCCAGGAGGCGGCCAGGGACACCGCGAGCAGGAAGCTGCTCCAGCTGAAGTGGCGGATCTGCAGCAACGCGCTGACGTCGGTCTGGCTCATCAGGCGGCTGAACAGGTAGACGAAGGCGATCACCCCGATGACGCTGGCGATGCGGCCGATGACGTGGATGACGCGGTAGCCGAGCACGGTCACCAGCACGATGACGCTGGCGAACATCAGGATGCCGACGCTGTCGCTGACGCCGAACAGCTGGCCCAGCGCCTGGCCGGAAAGCACCGTGCCGGTGGCGGTGAAGCCCAGGTACATCAGGCACACCAGCACGATCGGGATGGCCGCGCCGTAGACGCCGAACTGCACGCGGCTGGAGATCATCTGCGGCAGGCCGAGCTTGGGCCCTTGGGCGGCGTGCAGCGCCATCACGCCGCCGCCCAGCAGTTGGCCGATGAGCAGGCCGATCAGCGACCAGAACACGTCGCCGCCCAGCACCACGGCCAGGGCGCCGGTGACGATGGCGGTGATCTGCAGATTGGCGCCCAGCCATAGGGTGAACTGGCTGTAGAGCTTGCCGTGGCGCTCGGCCTCGGGGATGTAGTCGATCGAGCGCACCTCGATCAGGGGTTTGGAGCTATCACTGGCCTGGGACATCGTTATTGTTCTCCCGAAGGGAATTCTTGTCTGTCGATGTACTGCTGCTTTACGGACCGGGCCGCCGCACCACGCCGTGCGGCGGCCCTCTCCCTGGTCCTGGCTTGCTATCGCCGAATTACTTGCCGGTGATCATCGGCAGGTTCAGGCCCTGTTCCTTGGCGCAATCGATCGCGATCTGATAACCCGCGTCGGCATGGCGCATCACGCCGGTGCCTGGGTCGTTGGTCAGCACGCGGGCGATGCGCTCGGCAGCCTCGTCGGTGCCGTCGCAGACGATCACCATCCCCGAGTGCTGGGAGAAGCCCATGCCCACCCCGCCGCCATGGTGCAACGAGACCCAGGTGGCGCCGCTGGCGGTGTTCAGCAGGGCGTT